>CAJIZT010000001.1 GCA_905182015.1 alpha proteobacterium MED-G09
AATCATCTTGAAGAGAAAGATTAAAACCTAAATCGATTGTTATACCATTTAGATCTTCTCCTGTCCTTTGCTCATGTGTTGCCGAATGTACGCTTTCCCCTAATGAATTTTCTGCAAAATTAAAAGCAGCAGCTGACACTACTCCATCAGTTTTATTGGCGTCTGTATTAACATTAATTCCAAAATCCATAGAACCTTTCCATGACATTTTAGTTGATAAGTCTTTAATGACATACTCGGTATTATCCAAAATGAGTTTCTTAGTTTCTTCATTTAATTGACCTACTTCTTTTCCGTAAATATCAATAGTATAATTATTATTTTCAAATGAACCGGAACGATCTATATCATCAATAACTTCATCAATTTTTAAAGTATGGTTTTTTTCTATACCATTTGATTTATATTTAAATGTAACAGCTGTTATAAATTGAGTAGTTTCAAAAGGATCGCTATCTTCGGCATCATAAATATATGATAGATCTCTGCCAATAAATGAAGCATCTTCTTGAAGTTTTAGTGAATCTTTATCTGCTGAAAATCGTTTATATACTTCCTCAGGGCCGTAACCATAAGTTTCCTCATCCTGCAATATTACTGTAAACTCTACAGTACCTTCATCAATCTCTAAGAATGTTAAATCAAGAAGTGTCTGACCGTATTGATGTTCATGAATTTTTATTATTGAGGTAGAAGAATCTTGAGAAACTATTATAGGATCTTTGCTCATTAATTTCCCCTTTTTTATTATGATTAGTAGTAATTATTGAACTTAAATCTTGCTGTAGTTTTCTTTTTAATCTCACCCAGCCAGAAATCTATTGGCAATGATCTAAAGCAAGCACATAATCTTCCAGAATGAGAATCTAAAACCTAAAACCTAAAACCTAAAACCTAAAACCTAAAACCTAAACAATTAGATATTGCTTAAGACTAGATAGAACTATTTTAAAGCAGATTCTAATTCTTCTTTGTACTTCTTAAACTCAATTCTTGCGATGGTTCTACTATGAACCTCATCAGGGCCATCAACTAACCTTAAAACTCTTGCAGCTGCATATGTTTTACCAAGACCAAAATCAGTAGTTACGCCGCCGCCGCCGTGTGCCTGAATAGCATCGTCAACGATACTACAAAGCATTTTTGGTGCTAAAACTTTAATCATAGCAATTTCTGCACGAGCAACTTTATTTCCCACAGTATCCATCATATATGCTGCTTTCATGGTAAGTAACCTTGAGCTTTCTATTTCAATTCTAGCTTTTGCAACTCTTTCTTCCCAAACAGAATGTTCAGCAATTTTTTTACCAAAAGTCTCTCTTGTTAGTAATCTTTTTGCCATTTTAGCAAGAGTTCTTTCAGCTACACCAATTGCACGCATACAATGATGGATTCTACCAGGGCCAAGACGTCCTTGACTAATTTCAAAACCACGCCCTTCACCAAGGAAAAGATTTTCTTTTGGAACTCTGACATTCTCTAAAAGAACCTCGGAATGACCATGAGGCGCATCATCAAAACCAAAAACAGGTAAGTGACGCACTATTGTAATTCCAGGAGTATCCAGTGGAACTAAAATTTGACTTTGCTGTTGATGTCTTGGAGCTTCTGGATTGGTTTTGCCCATCAGTATTGCGATTTTACATCTAGGATCCATAACACCGGATGACCACCACTTTCTTCCGTTGATCACGTATTCATCGCCATCTTTTTCTATTGTTGTTGAGATATTCGTAGCATCTGAAGAAGCTACATCTGGTTCAGTCATAAGATATGCAGAGCGCATTTCTCCAGCAAGAAGTGGCTTTAACCATTTTTCTTTTTGTTCTTCATTACCGTATTTATCAATAACTTCCATGTTCCCGGTATCTGGAGCTGAGCAATTAAATACTTCACCAGCAAATCCAACTCTGCCAAAAATTTCACATAATGGAGCGTATTCAACATTTGTTAATCCAGCGCCTTTGTCAGATTCAGGTAAAAATAAATTCCATAAACCTTCGGCTCTTGCTTTTTCTTTTAGATCTTCAAGTATTTGAGGAATTTGCCATCTATTATTTCCAAAAGCAGCCATTTGTTCTTCATAGACTTTTTCATTTGGATAAACGTGATCATCCATAAATTTTTCGACACGAGCAATTAATTCTTTCGTCTTATCATTATGATCAAAATTCATTTTCTTTCCCTTTTTGAATATTATTTAGTTGTTGTAATTAGTTAGCTTTCATAGAGCTTAAAATCAATCTTAAATCAGACTCTTTTTTTTTCAAAATAAGATTTTAATAAAATTGAAGACTCTTTTTCATTAAAACCTCCATAAAACTCTGGTTTGTGATTGCATGCACTGGAGTTATAAAATTGAACACCATTTTCAATTGCACCACCCTTAAAATCGAATGCTCCAAAGTAAAGTGTTCTAATTCTAGCAAGAGATATAGCAGAAGCACACATCGTGCACGGTTCTAATGTTGTAAAAATTTTACAATCAAATAATCTTTTGTTATTTAATTTCCTTGAAGCCTCTCTAATACAAAGAATTTCTGCATGTGCAGTCGGATCTGATAGTTCGTTAATACGATTTCCATTCGTAGTTATAATATTATTTTTTTTATCAATAATAATTGATCCTACAGGCACCTCATCTCTTCCTTTAGCTTTTATCGCTTCCTTTAGTGCAATTTCCATGAAATGAGTTGTTTGGGCTATACTAGTTTTCAATTTGTTTCCTTTAGTTTTTTTTCAATAAGATAGTATAAGATTAATTATGACAAATGAATCAGGAAAAGAAAATCAAAGGATTGCTAAATTTATAGCAAATTCTGGACTAGCAAGCAGAAGGGCTGCTGAACAAATGATATTGGACGGGCGTGTTGAGATTGATGACCAAACAATAGTATCTCCAGCAATAAATATTAACAGTAAGTCCATAGTTAGAGTCGATGGAAAGGAAGTATCCAAACCTAAATATCTTCGAGTATGGCTTTTTTATAAGCCAGTAGGAACTCTTGTTACAAGTAAAGATCCTAAGGATAGGAAGACAATTTATAACGTTCTTCCTAAAAATTTAAGAAATATAATTAGTGTAGGTAGGCTTGATATGAATAGCGAAGGTCTCATATTACTTACTAATAATGGTAGTTTTTCAAGATATATGGAATTACCCAAGAATGATTTTGAAAGAGAGTATAAGGTCAGGGTGCATGGAAAGTTAAACTTAA
This sequence comes from alpha proteobacterium MED-G09, assembly GCA_905182015.1. Taxonomy (GTDB): domain Bacteria; phylum Pseudomonadota; class Alphaproteobacteria; order MED-G09; family MED-G09; genus MED-G09. Next base: position 3,219 of record CAJIZT010000001.1, read on the forward strand.
GAAGAATTAAGACTCTTGAAAAGGGCGCTTCGATTGAGGGTATAAAGTATTTACCAATTAAAATTTCTATAGGAAAAGCCACGGGAACTAACTCTTGGCTAACTATGAGTTTGCGTGAAGGTAAGAATAGAGAAATTAGAAAGGTATGCAGCTATATGGGTCTAGAGGTTAATCGATTGATTCGATTATCCTATGGTCCTTTTAGCCTAAGTGATTTAGAAAAAGAAGAGGTAAGGGAAGTTCCTGATAGTTTCCTGAAGAGTAATTTTAAAGACCATTTTTACCTATAACCTATAAAAGGATTAGTTTAATGAAGATTATTGGAGGAACATTCTCTGGACGGGTTATTCATTCCCCAAAAGGAAAAAATACCAGACCAACAAGCTCAAGAGTTAAGGAGTCTCTTTTTAATTTTCTTGCCCACGGTGCTGGTATTGATTTTAATGGATTGCATATCTTAGATATTTTTGCTGGCTCTGGATCTCTTGGAATTGAGGCATTATCAAGAGGCGCAAGATTTTGTAATTTTATTGATATCGAAAGCCAAGCTATTTCAACAATTGAGAGTAATATAAGATCACTTAATTTAGAAGAAAAATCTAATGTAAGAAGATCGGATGTATCCAAAGTGGATCAGTATATTATGAAAGGTCAAAAGCCTGTTGATTTGATATTTTCAGATCCCCCGTACAAGGACGCATTTAAAACTAAAGTTGCTATCGAGGATTTTGCAAATAGAGGATGGATTAATAATGGAGCTACCCTCATAGCCGAGTCTTCATCTCGAGATGAGGTAGAACTTATTTCAGGATTTGAGATTACTAAGAAAAAAATCGTAGGTGATACGCAGTTGTGTATTTATGTTTCTAAAACAGTTGATGAATAAGAATTTCTGAATATGATATTATTTGGAATAAAAAAAAGGAGTTTCTCATGAAAGGTTTAATGCAAGATTGGCCGCTACTTGTTCACACATTTATTGATCATGCTAGCTTACATCACGGTGAGAGAGAAATTGTTACTCGAAAAGTTGAAGGTGATATACATAGAACCAATTACTCTGAAATACATTCTAGAGCACGAAAGTTTTCAAAAGCATTATTAAAGTTAGGCGTCGAAAAATCTGATATAATAGGGACGCTAGCATGGAACACCCATAGACATTTAGAGACTTGGTATGGAATTACTGGTGTAGGTGCTATTTATCACACTCTCAACCCAAGACTCTTCCTTGAACAACTTGAGTACATTATTAATCATGCTAGCAATAAGTACATTATTGCGGATATAAGTTTTGTAAAAATTCTTGAAAATATCGAATCTAAGATACCAAGTGTTAAAGGAATTATATTCCTAACTGACAAAGATAATATGCCTGAAACAAATTTAAAAAATACCTTTTGCTACGAAGAAATGATTGATTCAGAGGATGATAATTATAACTGGCTCAGAGTTGAGGAGGGTGATGCTTGCGGGCTTTGTTATACATCCGGAACTACAGGTAATCCAAAGGGAGTTCTTTATTCTCATAGGTCAAATGTTCTCCATACCTTAGTAGCAAACAATGCTGACGCAATGGGAATTAAGTCTACAGATTCAGTAATGCCTGTTGTTCCGATGTTTCATGCAAATGCTTGGGGGCTTTCGTTCTCTGCACCAATGTCTGGCTGTAAAATTGTTATGCCAGGAATGAATATGGATGGTAAGAGCATTTACCAACTTCTAACTGATGAAAAAGTAACATTCACAGCAGCAGTTCCGACGGTATGGCTTATGCTTTTGCAATATTTAGAAGCGAATAATCTTGAATTACCTTACCTGGAGCGAGTGGCTATTGGAGGTTCAGCTGTCCCAAGAGTGATGCTTGAAAAATTTGAAAAAAATTACAATGTCTCTGTTATGCATGCCTGGGGAATGACAGAAATGTCTCCGCTGGGAACTATTGGTGCATTTAAGCACGGAATGGAAGATTTATCTTTTGAGGAGAAGGTTGATATCAAGTTAAAACAAGGACGCGCATCCTATATGGTTGAGATGAAAATAACAGATGACAGTAACAATGACCTATCCTGGAATGGAAAAGATTTTGGTCACCTAAAGGTTCGAGGACCTTTTATATCAAGTCAATATATGAAGGGTGATGGAGGAAAGATTCTTGATGAAGATGGGTACTTTGATACAGGCGATGTAGCGACTATAGATGAATTGGGTTTTATGCAAATTACCGATAGATCTAAAGATGTAATTAAGTCGGGAGGTGAATGGATTTCCTCTATTGAGCTAGAAAATATTGCTGTCGGGCATCCAGATATTGCAGAAGCAGCTGTGATTGGAGTTTTTCACCCCAAGTGGGATGAAAGACCATTGCTTATATGTATCGCAAACGAAGGTAAAACTCCAAATTCAGACGAAATCTTACTATTTCTTAGTGATAAACTTGCAAAATGGTGGATGCCGGATGATGTTGTATTTGTTGATGAGATTCCTCATACAGCCACAGGAAAAATCCAAAAAATTACCTTAAGAGAGCAGTTTAAGGATTATGTTTTACCATCTCAAAGGTAATTAGTAAGTCGCTCTTTTTAGTCTATCATTGATTGCTACGCCAATCCCTATATTGGGAATTGGTGCAATAGAGATTGGTTTTCCTGTGTTTTCATATTTTTCTAAAAGAAGGAATAGGTTTGCTGCAGCTTCATCTAGATCACCCCCCTTGCTGAGGTTTGGTTCATTATAATTTGGTCCAAAACCAATAAAGGTTTCATTTTTTTGTGGTTTTAAAATATTTATTCTCAAAGGTACCTTAGGTGCGTAGTGTTTTTTTATCATACCTGGCGATATTTTACTTTTATCAATACTCCCGTCATCAATGAATTCTATAATCTTCTCCCCCGCTATATCCTCAATCTCTTCTTTAGTAATGCCGCCATGTCGATAAATTACTAAATTATTTTCTTTATCAAAACCTATGACCGTACTTTCGATACCAATACTTGTTTTCCCTCCATCCAGTATGAAAGATATATCATTATGACCCTCAAACTGTTTTTTGACATGCTTTGCTAATGTGGGACTTAAGAAACCAAACTTATTTGCACTAGGAGCTGCTATTGGGCTATTTAAATTTTTAATAAGGTCTAGCGCTATTTTATTATTCGGCTGTCTTAATGCTACTGTATTTAACCCCGGACTCACAAGTAAGCTAATTTTACACTCTTTTTTTCTTTCTAAAACTATAGTTAATGGTCCTGGCCAAAAACTATTAGTAATTTTTTCAACTTTCTTATTAAATAAGGAAATCTTCTCGGCCTCATCGCTTGATGAAACATGAACTATTAACGGGTTAAAAGAAGGCCTATTTTTGTTGGAAAAAATTTTTGCTATGGCTTTATCATTTGTCGCATCAGCGCCTAATCCATAAACAGTTTCTGTTGGAAAGGCGATGAGATTTCCTTTGAGCATTTCTTTAGAAGCAAGACTTATGGAATCATTATTAATTTTTTTTATTTTTACCATTATTTAAAATTTATAAAAGTCCTTCATTTAAAATAACTTGTGTATACTACACTCGATATCTAAAGTTAACTAATGTAGGCAGTCTAGAGGTACTTATGACATTTGCATCACCAGTTAAGCAAATGATTTTTGCTTTGAAAAATATGGCGAGCTTTTCTGATATAGAAGAATCAGGTGTATGGCCGGAAATCAAAGATGATTTTATTGAATCATTACTTATTGAAGCTGCTAAGCTTGCTGATACAACTATTGCACCCTTAAATCATAACGGTGATAAGCTTGGATCAAAACTTTTAGATAACAATGTCTTAACTCCCCCAGGTTTCAAAGATGCTTATAAAAAATTTATAGATTCATCATGGGGAACAATTTCAGGTTTACCTGAATACGGGGGGCAAGGACTACCAAGGACTTTAGCTGTAATGATTCAGGAATTATGGAATTCGGCTAACATGAGTTTCTCTCTTTGCCCTATGTTAACTCAAGGTGCAATTGAGGCAATAAATCAGCATGGAACTGAATCTCAAAAAAAGAAATATTTACCTAAGCTTCTAACAGGCGAATGGTCAGGAACAATGAATCTTACAGAATCTCAAGCTGGCTCGGATGTGGGGGCCTTAAATTCTAGCGCAATAAAGAATGATGATGGAAGTTATGGAATTAAAGGCACTAAGATTTATATAACTTTTGGCGAACACGATATGTCCGAGAATATTATCCATTTAGTCTTAGCTAGAATTGAAGGCGCTCCAAAAGGTAATAAAGGTGTATCACTTTTTATTGTGCCAAAATTTTTAACCAATGATTCAACTAATGAAACAAAAAGAAATGATCTGAAATGTATTGGTCTAGAGAAAAAACTCGGTATTCATGCATCACCAACATGCGTAATGTCATTTGGCGAAAAAGATAAGGCAAAAGGATATTTATTAGGACAAGAAAATAATGGTTTAGCTTGTATGTTTACAATGATGAATAATGCGAGATTAAATGTTGGTATGCAAGGGGTTGGTATCGCCGAAAGAGCTCTGCAGCAAGCAATAATCTACGCAAGAGAGAGAAAGCAAGGAAAAGATTATAATAATAATGAATCTATAAGTGTTGCAATAATAAAACATCCAGATGTTTCTAAAATGTTATTAAGGATGAAGACTCTTACCGAGGCTGCCAGAGCCTTGTGCTACGATAATGCAATTGCAATTGATTTATCAGAATCCCACCCCAGTAAAATTGTAAGAGAGAGGTATAAGCTTAAGGCTGATCTTCTGACCCCAGTTTCTAAATCATGGTCTACTGATATTGGTGTAGAGGTCGCATCCCTGGGTATACAGGTTCATGGTGGAATGGGCTTTATAGAAGAAACAGGAGTTGCGCAGTATTTTAGAGATTCAAGAATAGCGCCTATCTATGAAGGAACAAATGGCATTCAGGCAATTGATTTAGTAATGAGAAAATTATCTTTATCTAATGGTGACGGTGTAAAAAATCTTATAATTGAATTTGAAGATGTTTTATCGTTGTGTGCAAAAGAAAAAGATAATAATTTTGCATTAATATCACAAGCTTTTTCAGAAGCTATTGAGAACCTAAAATTAGCAACTTATCAACTATCCAAACGAATTAAGGCTAATGAAAATTATTCAGTTTTGTTTCTAGCTTCTAACTATCTTGAACTGCTCGCTATAGTTTCGGGAGCTTATTATCTTATAAGGGGTGCTATATCATCAAAAGATGATGAAAATAAAGGTTTTGCACAAAGCAAAAAAGATATGGCAGTATTTTTTTCATCACAAATTTTAACAAATACAGCGGGTTTGTCGAGGACTATTTGTTTAGAAAATTCTGAGTTAGATAGTAAGAGAATAAATAATATATTGGGAGATTTTTAATGAAGCAACTTCAGGAGGTTGAAATAAAAGGAGCTCACAATATTTCATACACTTTTAATGAAGTGCCTGATGCAGGAAGAATGCTAAAGGTTGCGGATGGAGTATATTGGTTGAGAATGCCTCTTCCTTTTGCCCTTGACCATATTAATTTATGGGTTTTAGAGGACGGTGACGGCTGGGCAGTAGTCGATACTGGCATTGCATCTGCTGAAATAAAGTCAAATTGGAGGAAATGTTTTAGTGGCGATATGGATTCTAAAAAAGTAAAAAAAGTTATTGTTACTCATTTGCACCCCGATCATGTTGGTTTAGCAGGCTGGATTACAAGAAAATTTTCAGCTCCACTTTATATGTCGAGATCGGAGTATTTGATGTGCAGGGTTTTAGTGGCTGATACAGGAAGAGAGGCGCCTCAGGAAGGAAAAGATTTGTATAAAGGTGCTGGTTTTAATGAGGATCAGCTAGACGCCTATGCCGAGCGATTTGGTGGTTTTGGAAGAGCTGTATCAAAACTACCTGATAATTATAGGCGCATTCGTGATAAGGAAAAAATAACTATAGGTAAATACGATTGGGAAGTTGTAGTCGGTAGCGGCCATTGCCCAGAACATGCTTGCCTGTATAGTAATGAGCTAAATATTCTTATATCAGGAGATCAGGTGCTACCTAAGATATCTTCGAATGTAAGCGTATTCCCTACCGAACCCTTATCGAATCCTCTCGAGGACTGGATAGAGAGTTGCCATTATATAAAAAAAAGGGTTCCTAACAATGTGTTGGTTCTTCCCGCACACAACGAACCTTTCCGGGGTCTTCACGAACGCTTGGATAGCTTAATCGAGGGGCATGAAAGAAGCCTGGAGCGTCTTCTTGATTTGTGTAAAGAACCTAAGAGGGCTATAGATGTTTTTTCTGTTTTATTTAAAAGAACAATTTCTGACAATGTTCTTTTAATGGCTACTGGTGAAAGTATTGCTCATTTAAACTGTCTCCTAATGCGTAAATTAATTGTTTCAGAAAAAGACTCAAGTGGAGTTATAACCTATATAAAAGTATAAAAATGGTGATGAATTAAAATGAATAAAAAAGTTGAAATTACAAATGATATAAAAAAGTTATCCTTTGAAGAGGCTCTTTCTGAGTTAGAACAAATCGTAGAACGTCTTGAGAGAGGGGATATTGAACTAGAGGATTCAATATCAATTTATGAAAGGGGTGTGGTTTTAAAAACACACTGTGAATCTAAACTAAAAACAGCAAAAATGAAGGTTGATAAAATTATAACTCAGCCTGATGGTGATTTTAGTACAGAGCCCTTAGATGATATTTAAATCTAATGAATGAAATTTTTAAAAAATCTCTAGAATTAACAGCTGAAAAAATCGAAAAGAGTTTAGAGGAAATACTACCTTCATCAACAGATGGAGATAAGGTTTTAAATGATGCGATGAGATATTCAGCTCTCGGAGGGGGAAAGAGATTGCGACCCTACCTAGCAATTGAGTGTGCTTCTTTTTTTAATACTGACAGTGAAGATTTAATTAAAATTTCCTCGGCCATTGAATTACTTCATGTGTATTCTTTAGTGCATGATGATTTACCCGCTATTGATAATGATGATTTAAGAAGGGGAAAGGAATCAAATCATAAGTACTTTGACGAAGCAACAGCTATATTAGCTGGAGATGGACTTCAGTCATTGGCTTTTGAGGTTCTTTCAGGATCCTTTAATAGTATTAAGCCTATTAGCCAGGTTAACCTAATAAACCTCTTTTCTAGTATGGTAGGCTGGCAAGGCATGGTAGGAGGACAAGCTATTGATATAAGGTCTAGTCAAGGCATAGGACTGAGCTTGGATGAATTACTAAAGATGTATAAAATGAAAACAGCAAACTTAATTAGCTTCTCATGCCAGGTGGGTGCAATTATATCTAATGCAGATCATTCAAAAAAAAAAGCTTTAAAAAGTTTTGGTGATAATCTTGGTATGGCCTTCCAAATTACCGACGATATTCTAGATGTAGTTGGTGATTCTGAGGTAATAGGTAAAGAATCAGGAAGCGATATTAAGAATAAAAAAATTACTTTTTTAGATCACTATGGTTTGAAAGGTTCTAGATTAGAGGTTAATAAATATTGCGATTATTCGATTTCTTCTCTAAGTGTATTTGATGAAATACCATCAAATTTAATTGATGTGGTTAATTTTATTAAGGAAAGGGAATATTAATTTCAATATTCAATAAAAATTAGAAAAATGAATATAAAAGATACACCATTATTAGATAAGGTTAATTCCCCTAAGGATTTAAAATTTTTTTCGGATGAGGAATTAAAATCTCTTGCTGATGAGCTTAGGCAGGAAACTATTGAATCAGTCTCTAAGACGGGAGGGCATCTCGGTGCTGGATTAGGTGTTGTGGAGCTAACTGTTGCATTGCACAGTGTTTTTGATACGCCCAAAGATAAAGTTATATGGGATGTTGGCCATCAAAGTTATCCGCATAAAATTTTAACAGGTCGGCGTAAATCTATGCGTACCCTAAGGCAAAAAAATGGCTTATCAGGATTCGCTAAACGAGATGAAAGCGAGTTCGATGCTTTTGGCGCCGGTCACAGCTCAACATCAGTTTCGTCAGGCCTAGGGATGTCAATCGCCAGGGATCTAAAGAATGAAGATAATAATATTATATGTATTCTAGGTGACGGCGCAATGAGTGCCGGGCAAGCTTACGAGGCCATGAATAATGCAGGAGCTTTGAAGTCTCGACTTATTGTCGTTTTGAATGATAACGATATGTCGATTGCTCCTCCCACAGGTGCAATGAGCGCTTATTTAGCAAAATTAATATCGAGTGAAAAATATTTAGGACTTAGGAATATTGCTAAAAATATAATTGAAAAATTACCTAAATCATTAGAAAAGAGTGCAAAAAAAGCTGACGAACTAACGAGAACAATGTCTGGTGATGGGACTTTTTTTGAGGCCATGGGATTTTATTATATTGGTCCAATTGACGGCCATAACTTAGACCATTTATTGCCCGTTATGAGAAATGTAAAGGATTTAGATCATGGGCCTATCTTAGTTCACGTTGTTACTCAAAAAGGAAAGGGATATCTTCCCGCTGAAGAATCTAATGAAAAGTATCATGGTGTTTCAAAGTTTAATATAGCAACTGGAAAGCAACAAAAATCATCAAATATTGCTAAATCCTATACTAGTATTTTTTCAGAAGCCTTAATTAAAGAAGCTGAAATTGATAAAAGTATAGTAGGTATTTCCGCTGCCATGCCTTCTGGGACAGGGTTGGATAAGTTTCAGGAAAAATTTCCAAAAAGATTTTTTGATGTAGGGATTGCAGAGCAACATGCTGTAACTTTTGCTGCAGGCTTATCCACCGAGGGATTAAAGCCCTTTGTTGCAATTTATTCAACTTTTCTTCAAAGGGCTTATGATCAAATAATTCATGATGTAGCTATTCAAAACTTACCTGTAAAATTTGCAATTGATAGAGCTGGTTTAGTTGGCGCAGACGGGCCAACGCATGCGGGTAGTTTTGATATATCGTTTCTCTCCACACTTCCTAATTTTGTAGTTATGGCTGCTTCTGATGAAACTGAACTAGCCAGAATGGTAAAAACTGCAGCATTATACAATGATGGGCCTATTTCATTTAGGTATCCAAGAGGAACTGGTGAAGGAAAGAAGGTTCCTGAGATTTATAGACCTATTGAAATTGGTAAAGGAAGGATAATCTCAGAAGGCAATAAGGTTGTAATTATAAACTTAGGTACCAGATTGAAGGAAGTTAAAAAGGCAGCTGAAAAGCTAAATTCATTAGGTTTGTCAACAACAATAATAGATGCTCGTTTTGCTAAACCTCTTGATCAAAGTTTAATAATTGATGCAGCTAAGAATCATGAGCTGGTACTTACTATCGAGGAGGGTTCGTCTGGCGGGTTCGGGTCTTCTGTCATGTCCTTATTGTCTGAGAACGCTTTATTGGACAATGGATTAAAGATTAGAAGCTTAACTCTTCCCGATAAATTTATTTCCCACTCCACTCCAGAAGAAATGTATATCGCAGCTGAGTTAATAAACGAAAATATAGTAGAAAAAGTTCTTAGTGTTTTAAAAATAAAATCATCGGAGCTAAAAGTGGTTAGTCCTAAATAAAATTTATTAACCGTTCTGTGCCCTATTCCTTAAAAAATGGTCTGCTATAACACATGCAACCATGGCCTCGCCAACTGGTACTGCTCTCATTCCAACGCAAGGATCATGTCTACCCTTCGTTGAAATTTCAGTTTCCTTTCCGTCTTTATCAATTGTTTTCTGGTTACTTCTTATTGACGAGGTGGGTTTGATTGCAAACCTTACAACAATATCTTGACCAGAAGATATTCCTCCTAAAATTCCTCCAGAATTATTAGATTTAAAGGATGGGCTTTTGTCATCTATAAACATTTCATCCGAATTTTCACTTCCTCTAATTGCAGCCGCTGCGAAACCATTACCGATCTCAACACCCTTCACCGCATTAATACTCATAATTGCGTTGGATATATCAGAATCAAGCTTCCCGTAGATTGGAGCGCCAAGACCAACAGGTACATTTTTTACTCTTACCTCTATGATTGCGCCACAACTGTCTCCGTCATTTATTAATTCTTCTATATAGTTTTCCCAAATACTGACTGTGCTTGAATCTGGCGACCAAAATGGATTTTGACTTATAAAACTAGAATCCCAGTTTTCTTTATTAATCTTATGTTTTCCCAACTGAATTAATGCGCCTTCAATTTTTATATTTGGAAGAACTTTCCTTGCAATTGCTCCAGCAGCCACTCTCATTGCAGTTTCTCTTGCTGATTGCCTACCACCACCTCGAACATCTCGTATTCCGTACTTTGATTGGTAAGTGAAATCCGCATGCCCTGGACGAAATTTATCTTTAATATCTGAATAGTCCTTGGACCTTTGATCTTGGTTTTCAATTACCAAAGAAATAGGTGTCCCGGTAGTTAATTGCTTTCCATCCTCTTCGATTACTCCTGATAATATTCTAACTTGGTCAAGCTCTTGTCTTGGACTTGTAAATTTACTCTGTCCAGGCCTTCTTCTATCCAACCAGAACTGAATATCCTCTTCTTTTAGTTCTATTCTTGGAGGAGTTCCATCAACCACACATCCAATTGATGGACCATGAGATTCACCCCAAGTTGTAAAACGAAAAAGATGACCGAATGAATTGTGAGACATTTATTCTATACCTTATACAGTTGAGATATCAGGAGCATCTTCTGATTTCATCCCTATTATATTATAACCTGAATCAACGTGATGAATCTCGCCAGTAACCCCTGACGAAAGGTCAGAAAGAAGGTACATAGCTGAATTACCAACCTCATCAATTGATACAGTTCTTTTTAGTGGTGAGTTATATTCATTCCATTTTAAGATATACCTAAAGTCCCCAATACCTGAAGCAGCTAGGGTCTTAATTGGGCCTGCAGATATTGCATTGACCCTTATATTTTGAGATCCTAAGTCTTTTGCTAGATACTTTACGCTTGTTTCTAATCCGGCCTTAGCAATACCCATAACGTTATAGTGAGGCATAACTTTTTCTGCACCATAATAAGTTAGGGTTAACAGCGAACCACCATCTTTCATTAATTTCTCAGCCCTTTGAGCTACGGCCGTAAAAGAATAACAAGATATATTTAATGTATTAATAAAGTTTTGTTCAGTTGTATCAATATATCTCCCATCTAATTCATTTTTATCGGAAAATCCGATGGCATGAACGACAAAATCAATCTTACCCCATAACTTCTCTAGCTTTGCAAATGTTTCATCGATACTTTCTGGGTTTGAAACATCGCACTCAAAAACATTTGGAGAATTCAATTTATCGGCCAAGGGTACTATCCTTTTCTTAATAGCATCCCCTTGGTAAGTAAACGCTAATTCCGCACCATTGTTTGAACATGCTTTTGCTATGCCCCAGGCTATAGACCTATTGTTAGCAACTCCCATGATTAAACCACGTTTTCCTGATAAAATATCTGTTTTAATTTCCATTTTTCTCTTCTTTTGACTATATTTATTTTAATATTATTAGAGATTTTTTATAAAAAATCAAATTTAAGCAATACAGCCTAAAAATAGAATTGTATAATCAAAACTTGTTATTTACATAAGGAAATATCCTAATGAAAATTGGATTACCCAGGTTAACAGAAGAAGATCCGTTTATTTTATTTGATAAGTGGTTTGCGTTAGCTTCAAAACGTGAGTTTTCTGATCCAAATGCTATTTCATTATCAACCACTGACTCAAGCGGATTTCCTAATGTTAGAATAGTCCTTATGAAGAAGTTTAATCACGATGGTCTGATTTTTTTTTCAAACTCCACAAGTGCAAAGGGCAGAGAAATTGAATCAAACTCAAAAATTGCAGCCTGCTTCTATTGGAAATCATTAGGGAGACAAGTAAGACTTAGGGGAGGTGTTAAAAAAATACCTAAAGCTGAATCAGATAGGTATTTTTCTACTAGAGATAGAAAATCGCAAATAGGTGCTTGGGCCTCATTACAGTCCAAGAAATTACAAAAAAGAGAAGATTTAGAAAAAAGATATAATGAAATATCTTTAAATTATAAGAATAAAGAAATACCCAGACCGCCTCACTGGGGAGGGTATATAATTAAACCTAAATCAATTGAATTCTGGGATAATAGGCCCTACCGATTACATGAAAGGTTGGTTTTTGAACTAAAAAAAGGAAAATGGACTTCTTTTAATTTGTTTCCTTAATTGATTTCATAAAAACCATCTAAATTTAACTGGTCAGTCTTTATTTGCCTCTTATTTATCATTCTCGTTAAATGAGCTAGCGTTGACATTGATGCTGCAGGGTAAAGCCTTTTATCAACATCAACGTAAATTACCTTAACAATATCAATAATTTTATTATTTCCTGATTTAATAGTTTTTATTATCTGATCCTCTCTTGATGAGCGGTGGTTAATATATTTTTTTACTAATTCTTTAGGCTTTTCTATCATCTTTCCATGAGTTGGAAGATAGTTTTTATCGTCGCGCTTCAGTAATTTTTCTAACGATTGAATGTAGTCTTCCATATCACCGTCAGGAGGAATAATAACAGTTGTTGACCACCCCATAACATGATCACCGGAAAATAAAATTTTTTCTTCTTTTAATGAATAGCATAAATGATTTGAAGTATGACCGGGTGTATGAATAGCTTCGAGAGTCCAGTCACCACCTCTTATTAGGTCGCCGTCTTTAAGTTTAATATCGCAACTAAATTTACTGTCGTAACCTTCTTCAAACTTATTGTTTTCACCTATATTTATAGAATTTTGATCGAAAGAATATATGAGCGCTCCAGTTCTTTCTTTGAGTGATTTTGCAAGTGGGGAGTGATCATTGTGAGTGTGGGTGACCATAATATGTGTAATTTTTTCATTTTTTGTTGCAGTTAATATGGCCTCAAGGTGGTTATCATCTAATGGACCAGGATCAATAACCGCTAATTCTTTTGACCCCACTATATATGTTCCGGTTCCAGTGTAGGTAAATGGACCAGGATTATTCGCTATAACTCTCCTGACCAATGGAGTTACTTGATCGCAAGCTCCGTACTCAAAAGAAAAATCTATCGAATTAAAGTTATTCATTTCAAGAAGTACCTCCTACTGTTATTCCGTCTATTCTTAGTGTTGGCTGACCAACGCCAACAGGAACACTTTGACCTGCTTTACCGCAAGTGCCGATCCCATCATCTAGAGCGGAATCATTGCCTACCATTCTTATTTTTTTTAGAGCCTTTGGTCCATCCCCTATTAAGGTCGCACCCTTGATTGGTGAGCAAATCTTTCCATCCTCTATTTCATACCCCTCGGTACAGCTGAAAACAAATTTTCCAGATGTAATGTCAACTTGTCCGCCACCAAAATTGACCATATACAGACCCTTCTTTACTGATTTTAAAATTTCACCAGGTTCATAGTTTCCATTAGTCATGTATGTGTTTGTCATTCTGGGCATTGGCTGATGCATGAAGCTTTCCCTTCTTCCGTTACCTGTGGGTCTGTCATTCATTAATCGAGCATTCATATTATCTTGGAGATAACCCTTTAAAATTCCATTTTCAATTAAAACAGTTTCTTCAGTAGGAGTTCCTTCATCATCAATATTTAGCGAACCTCTTCTGTTAGGTATTTTTCCATTATCAATTACCGATACTTGTTCATCAGCAACTTTTTGACCAATCATATTTGAAAATGCTGATGTTCCTTTCCTATTAAAATCTCCCTCTAAACCATGTCCAACCGCCTCATGCAAAAGAACTCCTGGCCACCCTGAAGCTAAAACTACAGTCATTTCTCCAGCAGGTGTGTCAATTGAGTCAAGGTTTGTTAAGGCTTGGGTAAGTGCCTTTTTTGCAGCAATTTCATAAAAATCTTTTGAGATTAATCTTGTATAATCCCACCTTCCACCAGTACCGTAAGATCCTGACTCTTGTCTTTTCCCATTATTAACGATGACCGAAATATTTAATCTAACTAAAGGCCTTTCATCAGCAATTATTTCACCCTCTTTATTAAAAATGATTATCGACTGATAGTTACCGGCCAAGCTCACACTAACTTGCTGGACTCTATTATCGTAAGCTCTCAAAAATTCATCGATATTTTCAACTAATTTAATTTTTTGGTCAAAAGTTATCGATTCTAGTGGATTATTTCTAAGATAAAGATCTTCGTAAGTATTTCCCCTGTCTTGTGGCAGTAAAATTTTTTTATCAGAAATAAATACCTCATTGCCGCCTCTTGCAGCTTGAATGGCATCCAAAGAAGATTTAATTGATTTTTTATTTAACATTGTAGAGTTTGCATAACCAGTGACCTCTCCTGAAACCAACCTGGCTCCATAGCCACTATTTATATCAAAATTTGCATTTTTTAATCTACCATCATCAAAAAGAAATGATTCGCTTGGAGTATTTTCAAAAAAAAGCTCCCCTTCATCTGAGCCATGCAGGGCTTCTTGAACCATATGGGAAACTTGGTCTTTCTCAATATCGTCAAATATATTATCCATAAATAATCTTCCTTAAAATTTTTAGTTGAATATTTTTCATAATAAAATATTCCATTTACTATGGATACGATATAATTACTAACTATGAAATATATTTCTACTAGAGGAGAATCCAAGAAGCTTGGGTTTGAAGATGCGCTTTTAAGGGGTTTAGCTCCTGACGGGGGTCTCTATGTTCCTGATGAATGGCCAGTAATTGACTTTAAAAAACTTTCTGACGAGCCTTATTGGAAAAATGCTGCTGATATTTTACATCCTTTTTTCAATGATTTTATTACCAAGGATGAGTTAAGTAATTTAACTAAGAAAGCTTATAAGTCATTTGATACAGATGAAATGACGCCATTAATCCAGCTGGATGATAATAAGTATATTTTGGAACTTTTTCATGGACCTACTCTTGCTTTTAAGGATTTCGCAATGCTCCTGCTTGCCGAGCTATTTGACTTGTCCTTAGAAAAGAAAAATAAGAAAGTTACAATTGTTGGCGCCACATCTGGTGATACAGGTAGCGCAGCTATTGAGGCTTTTAAGGGAAGTCAAAATGTAAACATTTTTATCTTTTTTCCTAAAGATAGAGTTTCTGAAATTCAAAGAAAACAAATGACATCTACTAATGGAAATGGTGTCTTTCCAGTCGAGATAGACGGAACATTTGATGACTGTCAAAATATTGTTAAATCTCTTTTTAATGATTCAGATTTTAATAAAAGTGTTAATCTTGGGGCTATTAACTCTATTAACTGGGGAAGAATAGCAGCTCAAATAGTTTACTATTTTACCTCCTTTAGGTTACTAAAGAATGGGCCTGTATCGTACTCTGTACCAACTGGAAATTTTGGTGATATTCTTGCTGGATGGGCCGCTAAAAAAATGGGACTTCCTATTGATACTCTTGTGATTGCAACTAATGAGAATGACATTTTAGCAAGAGCATTAGATACCGGCCTTTATTCAATCGATAACGCTAAGGCAACTATGTCGCCGAGTATGGATATTCAAATTTCTAGTAACTTTGAACGATTATTATTTGAAGCATACAACAGGGACTCTTTAAAGGTTAGGAATCTTATGAACGAACTAAAAGAAAATAAAAAATTTATAATCGAAGAGAGTGCACTTAGTTTTATGAAAAAAGATTTTCTAGCAAAAAGCATTTCCGAAAATGAGACTCGGAATTGTATCGCAGATGTATATAAAAAAACTGGATATATATTGGACCCTCATACAGCCGTTGGATATGCCGCAAGCGACATGCCTTCTGGTGGTTCAGTCATAACTCTAGGTACCGCTCACCCAGCTAAATTTCCTTTAGCTGTTGAAAGTAGTATTGGAAGACTTCCAGAAATTCCTGATAGACTAAAAAAAGTTATGGATGGCGATGAGAAATTTTCCAAAATGGGTATTAACTTAGAGAAAATTAAAGACTTCATTAGTTTAAATATTTAATCCCTTTGTGGTGGGTGTGTTGAGTTTCTTTTATAAATATATTTTTATCATTTTATTACAGTTTTTTAGCTCAAACTCCTATTCACAATATCTAACTCTAGATTCCCATATTGATATTCCCTTCGATTATATGGATAACGTTAATCACGACCCTGGCAAGCTCACTAAGATGCAGGTTGATTTTTTTAAAATGCAATCTGGTAGCTTGGATTCTGGTTTTTTTATAGTTTATGTAAAGCAAGACGAATTAACTTCACATGGCTACAACGAAGCTAAGAGACTATCAATGCTCAAGTTTAAAGCCATTCATAAAATGATCAAAGTATATCCAGATAAAATCATCCTTGCCTTAAAGCCAGAAGACATAAGGCAAGCAAAAAAAGATGGTAAGTTCTCCGCAGCAATAGGTATTGAAAATGGTTATATTATAGGAAAAAATATTAATTTACTGCAAACGTTTTATGATCTCGGAGCTCGCTATATCACGTTATCTCATATAGGCCATAATCAAATTTCTGATAGTTCTATTCCTAAAAAATCTCTCAAGGATTTACCTGAGCTACATGGCGGTCTATCTCCTTTTGGAAAAAAAGTAATTTCAAAAATGAATGATCTGGGGATAATGGTAGATATCAGTCATATATCCGATAAGGCTGCTATCCAGGCAATTGAGCTATCAAAGGTTCCTGTAATAGCGTCACATTCTAGTGTACGATCCATTGCAAATCACCCTAGAAATCTTCCAGACAATATTATAAAAAGAATTGCTGAAAAAAATGGTGTTATACAAGTTGTAGCATTTTCATCATACATTGAACTCAATCTTAAAAGAACTAACGCGATTAAAAAACTTGGAAATTTGGTTGCTCATTTATCTGGGGATGAGAGATTTATTTATAATAAGCATTCAAAAACTTTAAAATATAAAGAAGAGATGAAGGTTATTAATAAAATTTTTCCATTACCTACTGTAAGTGATTTTGTTGATCACATAGAGTATATCATAAATTTAGTCGGTATAGATTATGTTGGAATTGCATCAGATTTTGGAGGGGGGGGAGGTATTGATGGATGGATAGATGCCTCTGAAACAAAAAATATTACGCTCGCCCTTAAAGAAAGAGGGTATTCAAAAAGTGATATTAAGAAAGTTTGGTCTGAAAACATATTAAGAGTTTGGACTGAAGCAGATAACTTTTCTTCCAGAGAAGCTATGCATGACCTCTTTGATTAGAGAGGGACCCTATATTTATTCCCATACTTGAGATTACCTTTAGCCAGATTAGATCCGGGTTTTCCTCAAAAATAATATGATTATTTGATTCCCATATCAGCCATTCGCTTGATTTAATTTCAGATTCTAGTTGCCCCGATTCCCATTCTGCACAACCAAGTATTACTTTTGATTTAATTGGGAATTTTTCTTTTCCCAGAAAAGGCAAAATCTTTTTTGATCCTGTTATTGAGCAATCTGTATTGATAACTTTATTAGTTTCAGGAATAGAGTAATCATTGGAGTGAAGAATTACCACCTTCTCAAAATCTACTGGACCACCATAATAAACTTTAATTTCTTTATCAAAATTAACTGCTATTAATTCTTCGTTTTCAGAATTCTTTTCTATTATATCTTGATAGCTCAATATATCAGTTGGTTTATTGATTATTAGACCATTTGCCCCTTCATCAGAAAAGGCCGTTATAAGGATAACAGATTTTTTAAATCGTTCATCATCCATGCCAGGCATGGCTATTAAGAATTTTCCAATTAGTGATGTTTCTTGTGTCATTTTAAACCTAAAGTAGTAATAATTTTTTCATTACCTATTAATTAATAACCTTTTATTTATATAAATGTTATAGATTGTCTATATAAATAATTATTTAATATTTTGGAGAAAAATTATGACTATAAAAGAAGGTGATAAATTACCAGAGGTTACATTACACCATATGACTGAAAAGGGACCAACGCCCATCACTACATCTGAACTTTTTAGCGGAAAAAGAACTGTTCTTTTTGCTGTTCCCGGAGCATTTACTCCCGGCTGTTCCATGCAACATTTGCCTGGATTTATAACCCACTCTCAAGAAATTTTAGATAAAGGTGTGGACCAAATTATTTGCCTATCAGTAAATGATTCATTTGTCATGGACGCTTGGGGTAAGGATAAAAGTGTTGGCGATAAAATTTTAATGTTAGGTGATGGCAATGGTCATTTTACTGAAGCAGCAGGTTTGACAATGGATGGTTCTGGTTATGGTTTAGGCTCTAGATCACAAAGGTATTCAATGATTGTAGATGATGGCTCTTTAACTAAATTAAATTTAGAATCAACGGCTGAAATAGTAGAATCAACGGCTGAGAATATTTTAAGCCAACTATAATTTACTATTGTTAGGTATACCCATTCGGGCGAGCTCGTCTGCTCGCTCGTTCCCGGGGTGCCCAGAGTGACCTTTAACCCAACGCCATACAACATTTCTTTTGCTGTGAAGGGTATCTAATCTTTCCCATAAATCAGAATTTTTTACTGGCTTTTTAGCCGCCGTTTTCCAATTATTTTTTTTCCAATTATGAATCCATTTCGTTATACCATCCTTTACATAGTTAGAATCTGTAAACAGTATAATTTCATCGTTCTGGTCAATATATTCTAAAGCTTTAATTGCAGCCATTAGCTCCATTCTATTATTTGTTGTATTTTCTTCGCCACCATTAATATCAAAATTTTCTTCATTAATATTGATAGTTGCACCCCAACCCCCTGGACCTGGGTTACCGGAACAGGCACCATCGGTATAAATTTCTATTTTTTTATTCACTACAATCCATAGTCCTCGATACTATTAATTTCTTGATGAAAGCGTAACCTCGATAAAAATTCGTTTGGATCTTGATAGTTTACAATATCTTTACTATTGGAGCTATCCAAATTATCGACTCTAGTTAGTAAAAATCTAAGGGCAGACCCTGAGCACAAGATCGGCAAGGAATTTAACTCTTCTTCAGAGAGGGCTCTAATTTCTTGATATCCACTAATTAAAGCCCTTGCGTTATCCTTAGAAAATTTATTATTATTATCAAAACACCAAGCATTTACACATATACTTAAATCGTAAGCAAAAAAGTCAGTACATGAAAAATAAAAATCTATTAATCCAGAAACCTTATTATCTAAAAAAAGAACGTTATCAGGAAATAAATCCGCATGTATTATCCCGGAAGGTAGAGTATTGGGCCAATTATTTTGTATTTTTTTAAATTCCTTTGTTAATTTCTCATAAAGATTTACCTCAAGCTTATTTAATTTTTCTTTATTTACGCCTAAAAGATTTTTCCAGCCACTTAAGGATAAGTCATTTTTCTTTTTTAAGTTAAAATTTTGTACATTTAAATGCATATCGGCGAGAGCCTTCCCAAGCTCAAAAGTATTACCTTTACTAACAGCTGAAATTGATTTGCCTTTTAGAAAGGTTAAAATTGCCGCAGGTTTTGATTTAATTTTACCGATAAATTTAGAATCTAGATTTTTTATAGGGGTTGGGCACTTGATATTATTCGATGATAAATACATCATTAACTCTAAAAAGAACTCAATATCCTTAATATCGCTCATATTTTCGTATATTGTTAAGATAAATTCCTTTGAATCAATTCCAATTTTATAATTAGTATTTTGTATACCTTCATTGATACCGTTGAAAAAATTAATATCATTTAAATCGTAGTTTTTTAAAAAATCCATTAAATCTAAATTATCTATATGTGTAAAGACGGCCATATTTTATTCTCTTAATTCTTTTGGTAATTTAAAAGAAATATTTTCATTAGCAATTGTACTTTTTTCAACTCTGGATTCAAATTTACTTTTAAATAAATATAAAAATTCATTTATTAATACCTCTGGAGCACTTGCACTAGCTGTCAAACCTATAGAATTAAAATTTTCCATCTGGTTCCAATCAATTGATTTAATTTCTGATATTAGGAATGTATTTTTGCAACCAGATTGGATTGCTACCTCAACTAACCTTAATGAGTTTGATGAGTTTTCTCCACCTATTACGTAAATTGCATCACATTTTTTTGCGATACTCTTAACTGCAGTCTGTCGATTTGTTGTTGCGTAGCAAATATCTTCACGAGGTGGCTCGATTAAATCGGGAAATTTTTTCTTTAAAGATAGAATTAATTTCGCTGTATCATCTACAGATAAAGTTGTTTGAGTTATTAAAGCGACCTTAGTGTAATCTGCTTTATTTAATTGGCTTATATCAACCTCACCTTCTATTAGAGTTATTGATTTCTCTGGTATTTGACCAATAGTCCCATCAACCTCAGGATGACCCTTGTGCCCGATAAGAAAGATATGAGCTCCATTCTCAAAATGTCTCTTTGCTTCTACATGTACTTTTAATACAAGAGGACAGGTGGCGTCTATAAAGGGGATTTCCTTCTCTTTAGCTTCGTCTTTAACGGATGAAGACACTCCATGAGCTGAAAATATTACCCTGGATCCTTTTGGGATATCGCTTAACTCATCAACAAAAACAACACCCTTACCTTCTAGATCTTTTACAACCCAGGGATTGTGAACGATCTCATGTCTAACGTATATCGGAGGTCCGTATTTTTTTAAACTTAACTCCACTATATTAATGGCTCTTTCAACTCCAGCACAAAAACCTCTTGGATTTGGTAAATATAATATTTTTTCCATTTTTTTATTCATTTTATTCACATGTTAAACTACGGTACATTTTAATTATTTATAAACAATTTTTTCTTTATAGTTTGATATAGAGTTTGGGAAAAGTTAATTATGCTAAAAAATATATTTGTGACGGCGATTATTCTTATTATTTCTTCTTGTAGTTCATCAAATTTTGAATTTGATCCAGGAGCATGCCCACGCGCAGCGATCATGAAAGGGTCTGAGTCTAGTTCTTTTAATGGAATTAAGATTGAATTAAATCGAACTGTTATGATTTGTGAATATAATATTAGAAAAAAGAGAATTGATTTTAATGTTGGTGTTATAGGCGATATTATTGGTGGAAATAAAGACATAGCTAAAGATATCGAGATACCTTTATTTATAGCTTTCGTGGGCCCCGATGATGTTGTTATAGATAAATGGACTAAAAATAATACTATTAAAGTCGTATCTAAGGAAATTTCTTCATTCAGTATTGGAATTGAAAACCTTCAATCCGATATTCTCGAAGGAAGAACAGGCTCATCATACAAGGTATTAATAGGTATTCAGAAATAACTATATTATTAAGGTTCCCAATTAAAGAATCGTAGTAGAATTTTCCAATCTGTGCGGGAGAGACTATTCTTAGCGCCGAAGGAGCAACCGCCCTCGGAAACTCTCAGGCAAAAGGACCGCACTGATATTTGACTCTGGAAAGAAAATCTTAATGATTTCACCCACGGGGTAAGTATTTTTATAATACGAAATCTCTCAGGTTCCAACGACAGAGGAGGGCAGGTTTATTTATAAGCCTTTCACCTGTCTTGGAGTCGATATGTCTGAATTACTAAATGAAAATGTTTATGTTGAAAAAACATCTCTTTTTGATTTCCATAATAAAATGAATGCAAAAATGGTATCGTTTGGGGGTTATTATCTTCCAATAAATTATGCTGGTGGTATTATTTCTGAGCATAAGCATACTAGATCTAAGGCAAGTATCTTTGATGTTTCTCATATGGGTCAAATTGAAATTAATGGTCCTTTTGTAATGGAAGCAATGGAAAAAATTCTCCCTATTTCTTTTTCAAGGGTGTTGCCTGGAAAAATTAAATACACACAATTTATAAATAGCGAAGGAAGGATTATTGATGATTTAATGATTCATAGAACTAACAATGAGAACAGTGTTTGGCTTGTAGTTAATGCTGCTTGCAAAGAAAAAGATATGAGACACCTTAAGAAAAATTTAAATAAAAATTTTACTATTAATTTAAGGGACGATTTATCACTAATTGCGCTTCAGGGACCTAAATCAGAATTAGCTTTATCAAGGGTAATTCCATGTATTTCTAGTATGGAATTTATGTCAAGTATTTGGGTCAATTATAAAAATTATAAAGTTCTTATTTCAAGGTGTGGGTATACAGGTGAGGATGGATTTGAAATATCAATTCCTAACAAGAATGTTACCTCATTTACTGAGATTCTTTTAAAGAATCCAGAAGTTAAGTTGGCTGGCCTTGGGGCTAGAGATTCTCTTCGCTTGGAGGCGGGGTTATGCCTTTATGGGCACGATATTAGTCAAGAAATTACACCTTTAGAGGCTGGCTTAAAGTGGTCTTTGGATAAAGAGCGTCTAAATAATGCTGACTTTATTGGTGGATATGCAATCAAAGACGAATTAATAAATGGGTCAAAAAGAAATCTATTAGGCTTTCTTCCCAAGGGCAGAGCTCCTGCAAGGGAAGGAACTTTGATATATGATAGTCAAGATAATCTAATTGGCGAGGTCACTAGTGGAGGTTTTTCACCATCATTAAGCATTCCTATCTCGATGGGGTATATTAACTCTTCTTTGCTTGACCAAAAAGAAGTCTTCCTGGATGTGCGTGGAAAAAAGATACCCACAGAAGTGGTTAGGCTTCCTTTTTTATCTCATAATTATTTTAAAAAGGTGAATTAAATGGCTGATATTTTTTATACTAAAGATCATGAGTGGATAAAGGTTGAT
The DNA here is from genome assembly GCA_905182015.1 of alpha proteobacterium MED-G09. GTDB lineage: Bacteria > Pseudomonadota > Alphaproteobacteria > MED-G09 > MED-G09 > MED-G09. The sequence continues at coordinate 25,928 of CAJIZT010000001.1, forward strand.
AATGGTGAAGGTGTGGTAGGAATTACGGCTTATGCTAGCGAACAGCTTGGGGATATAGTATTTGTTGAGTTGCCCCAAAAAGGTATGTCCTTTGACCAAGGTAAGGATGTTGCTGTAATTGAGTCTGTAAAGGCGGCAAGCGAAATTTACACTCCAGCAACCGGTGAAATTCTTGAAATTAACTCCTCTTTAGAAGAAAGACCTGAGGTTATTAATAATGATCCATTGGGAAGTGGATGGCTTTATAAAATGAGGGTCCTCAAACCTGAAGAGTTAAAGAGCTTAATGAGTGAAGAAGATTACAATAAATTAATTGGAGCTAAAAGTTAATGAGGTATCTACCCCTTACAAATGAAGACAGGAAAAACATGAAAGAGGTTATTGGTATAACAGATGTAAACCAATTATTTGCAAGCGTACCTAATAATGTACCCTTAGATCCAAGCTTTAATTTACCAGATCATAAAACTGAAATGGAAGTTGGAAGAATCCTTTCTCAGATTGCAGGTAAAAATATTAATTCCAATCAAGTTCCATTTTTTTTAGGTGCAGGTGCCTATAAGCATCACATTCCCGCAACGGTTGATCATATAATTCAACGTTCAGAATTTTTAACCTCATACACACCGTATCAACCTGAAATCTCTCAAGGGACCCTTCAGTATCTATTTGAGTTTCAAACTCAGGTTTCTTTATTAACAGGAATGGATGTTTCAAATGCCTCTATGTACGATGGATCAACTGCATCCGCTGAAGCTGTTTCAATGGCAAAAAGAATTACAAAAAGAAATAAAGTCATTTTGTCGCCAACTCTTCACCCTCAATATGCTGAAGTAATAAAAACTCTAATTAGCTCGAGTGAAGATTCTGTCGAATATAAATTTTCAGAATGTTTTGAAGTTGATTCACTTATCTCAAAAATTGATGATGATGTTTCTTGTGTAGTTGTTCAAAACCCTGACTTTTTTGGTGAATGCTATTCCTTAGAAAACCTTTCAAAGTATTGTCAATCCAAAGGAGTTCTTCTGATTGTTGTTGTAAATGAGGTTGTTTCATTGGGTATGATGAAAAGTCCGGGCTCTATGGGTGCGGATATAGTTGCGTGCGAAGGGCAGTCTTTAGGGAACTCTTTGAATTTCGGAGGCCCCTATATTGGGCTGATGTCTACAAAAGATAAGTTTGTTCGTCAGCTTCCTGGAAGGATTGTTGGCGAAACTAATGACGTAGATGGAGAAAAAGGTTTTGTATTAACATTAGCCACTAGGGAACAACATATTCGAAGAGAAAAAGCCACCTCCAACATATGTACTAACTCTGGATTGTGCAGTTTAGCCTTTACAATACATCTTAGTTTGTTGGGTGAAAAAGGTTTTAAAAAATTATCAAAATTAAATCATGAGGCAGCTATCAAGCTTTACTCGAGATTAGAATGTTTAGATGGCTTTGAAGTTATAAATAAAACTTTTTTTAATGAATTTACTATCAAATTACCTATTGATGCAGAAACTTTTGTTGAAAAAATGGCTAGTAAGGGAGTATTAGCTGGAGTTCCCGTTTCTCGATTATTAAATAAAAAAGATAATTTTTTGAATCTCTTAGTTGTTGCCTCGTCAGAAATTAATTTAGATTCTGATAGAGATGAGTTTATTAGGTTGGCTAAGGAGGTTTGTTATGAGTAATAACAGAGGGCTTGATCACGACGAAAAACTTTTATTTGAAGTGGGTGATATTAGCAAGACGGGGGTCGATCTTCCTGATCCAGAAAATATAAAAAATATGTTAGGGAGTAGCTGCTCTGATACCGAAATAGGTCTAGCAGGGTTAAGTGAGCCGGAAACTTTGAGGCATTATGTTCGGCTTTCTAGAAAGAATTATTCAATTGATGCAGGTTTATACCCTTTGGGTTCATGTACGATGAAGCATAACCCGAGGCTTAATGAGAAAATGGCTCGTTTAGAGGGGTTTTCAGAGATTCACCCCCTACAGCCTATTTCGACATGTCAGGGAGCGCTAGAGCTTATTGATTTAATATCTACTTGGCTTAAGGAGTTAACAGGAATGGCTGCTATCACTATGACGCCAAAAGCGGGGGCTCAAGGAGAGCTTTGTGGTATGATGGCTATAAAACAAGCTCTAATTTTTAAAAAGGAATCTCATAGGAAAGTTGTTTTAGTCCCTGATTCAGCCCATGGAACAAATCCGGCTACAGCTGCCTTCTTAGGTTTTGATGTTAGGACTATAAAGTCAACTCAAGAAGGCCTCATTGATTTTGAAGACTTTAAAGAGAATATTGATGAGCATTTTGCTGGTGTAATGATTACTAATCCCAATACTTGTGGTTTGTTTGAAAGTGATATTGTTAAAATATCTGAGTTAACTCACAAGTCAGGCGGCTATCTTTATTGTGATGGAGCAAACTTCAATGCCGTTGTTGGAAAATTAAAACCAGGGGACCTAGGCATTGACGCAATGCATATAAATCTTCACAAAACATTCTCTACCCCTCACGGAGGTGGAGGCCCAGGCTCTGGACCTGTTGTTTTTTCAAAGAGATTAGAAAATTTTTGTCCAACGCCTTTAGTAAAAAAAATAAATGGCAAATATGATTTAATTGAAAATTTAGACAATAAAGAGCTATCAAATTCTTTTGGGAGATTAAATGTATTCCACGGTCAAATGGGAATGTTTGTGAGGGCTATGTCTTATATGCTAAGTCACGGGTCTGATGGTTTGCGGCAAGTTGCAGAGGATGCTGTTTTAAATGCTAATTACTTAAGGGAATCTTTAAGCATGCATTTAACTCCAGCCTTTCAAGGTTACTGTATGCACGAGATACTTTTTAGTGATGAATTCCTTAGTGATACGAATGTTGAGACATTGGATTTTGCTAAGGCTATGATCGATGAAGGTTATCATCCCATGACTATATACTTTCCACTGGTTATTCATGGGGCGTTGTTAGTCGAGCCTACAGAAACTGAATCAAAACAATCACTCGATCATTTCATTGAGACCTTAAAAGGTTTAGTGGCGAGGGTTAAAAATGATTCTGATTCATTTAAAGAGGCTCCAATCTTTACGCCGATCCGACGTTTAGATGAAACCCAAGCAGCTAGAAAACCTATATTGAGGTGGAGGGAAGAAGTTCCTGCTAAGGCTTAATGCCCGATATCCTTACCGAAAGAAGTTATGGGTGGCCTGAGATTCTAGTTGCGGGTGTAGATGAGGCGGGGAGAGGTCCTTGGGCTGGTCCAGTAGTATCTGCTGCCGTAGTTTTGAATATAGAAAATATTCCGGAGGGGTTGAACGATTCAAAGAAATTATCAGAAAAAAAAAGAGTTTCACTTTTTTCATCCATCAATAAGTTTCATTCAGTAGGGGTTGGTTCATCAAGTATTGAAGAGATAGATTCAATAAATATACTTCAAGCCACATTCCTTTCGATGAAGAGAGCTGTTAATAATTTAAATTTCTCTCCAGGGCTAGTCTTGGTGGATGGAAACCTGGATCCAGGTCTTGAAATAAAAACAAAATGCATAATAAAAGGTGATAATATTTCGCTATCGATTGCTGCTGCATCAATTATTGCAAAAGTAACAAGAGATAATTTAATGCTAGAGATGGACAAGGAATATCCGGATTATAAGTGGAAAAAAAACAAGGGATATGGAACTGCTGAGCACAGGAATGCACTTGAAATCTATGGCCCGTGTAAATATCACAGGAAGTCATTTTCACCCATTAACAAGATGTTGGGGGTTGATTGAATCCAAGGACTCTACATTTTGTATAAAAAATAAATCTAAAATTTTTTATTGACGTTGTGGCTCTGCATGCCGAGGATGCAACTAATATGTCAAAAGAAACTACAAATCAAAAAAAAATATTACCATTAAATAAGATTGTTAAAGGTAATTGCATTGAGTCTATGAGGTCTCTCCCAAGTAACTCTATAGATGTTATTTTTGCTGACCCTCCGTATAACTTGCAATTAAAGAATGAGTTATCTCGTCCGGACTCCTCCAAGGTTCATGGAGTTATTGAGGGTTGGGATAGGTTTAAAAGTTTTGAAGAATATGATGATTTTACCAAAGGGTGGATGTTTGAAGCTCAAAGGGTTTTGAAGCCTGAGGGCACAATATGGGTTATAGGCTCCTATCATAATATCTTTAGGGTTGGAAACACTATGCAAAATATGGGTTTTTGGATCTTAAATGATATCATTTGGCATAAATCTAATCCTATGCCTAATTTTAAGGGAACAAGGTTTACTAATGCCCATGAAACAATCATTTGGGCCTCTAAAAACTTTGATAGTAAGTATAATTTTAATTATCAAGCCATGAAATCTTTAAATGAAGGCACACAAATGCGGTCAGACTGGCATATACCTATTTGTTCTGGAAAAGAACGCATTAAGGATTCTAATGGTGATAAAATTCACTCTACTCAAAAGCCAGAAGCGTTACTTTACAGAGTCTTGCTATCATCATCGAAGGCTGGTGATGTTGTGCTAGATCCATTTTTTGGAACAGGAACTACAGGTGCGGTTGCTAAAAAGTTAGGAAGAAATTTTATCGGGCTAGAGAGGGAGCAAGTATATATTGATGCAGCAGAGAAAAGGATTTTGGATATAGACCACCCTGATACAGAATCTTTATTAACGACAGTTTCAAAGAAAAATCAAAAAAGAGTGCCTTTTGGAAGTCTAGTAGAAAATGGCTTGATTAAACCAGGGTCTGTTTTACGTGGACCTAAGAATCTGAAATCAAAAAAATTTATGGCAACAGTGAGAGCTGATGGGAGTTTGTCTGTAAATGGCGATAGTGGCTCTATACATCAAATGAGTGCAAAAATTCAAGGTAAGGAGTCTTCAAATGGCTGGACTTTTTGGCATCTAGAAAAAGAAGGAAAGCTCGAGCTAATAGATAACTTGAGAACTAAATTTTTAAGTGGAAGCGCCTCTAGCTAATTAGAGTTTTAGAAAAAAATAAAATAAAAATCATTAGCCCTATCGAATTATTTGATTTGAATATTTTATAGCAATTTTTAGGATTATTGATATCAAGAAAGTAGACTTGCATTATTAAATGAAAAGCAATGGCAATCAGCATCAAGACGTTTGAGAATGTGTATAATGAGAAAAGCATAATGGATAAAAAAGATATTGCTGTAAAAAATATTAGATAAAACGAACTTATCGCGAGTTTTGATTTATCTCCAAGAAAAATTGCAGACGATTTTAAGCCTAAAAAATCATCATCCCTTTTATCCTGGTGTGCGTATATTGTGTCATATCCTATTGTCCAAAAAATTGATCCAAAATAGAGAATTAAGCATGAGGTAGAAAGATTATTCGCTAGGGCTGTCCAACCAATTACAGCACCCCAGTTAAATGTTATTCCTAAAAATAATTGCGGCCACCATGTGATTCTCTTCATTAGAGGGTAAACCGTAATTGGTAAAATTGATAAAAGACCAATTAAAATTGTAAGCAGATTAAATTGCATTAAAATTAAAAATCCAACCGAGAGCTGTATAGCTAAAAATATTAAAGCCTCTTTCGATGAAATTTTTTTAGCTGCCAAAGGACGATTCTTAGTTCTCTCAACTCTTGCATCATACTTTTTATCTAAATAGTCATTCCAAGTACATCCGGCTCCGCGCATTATTATCGATCCCAAAATAAATAGTATAATATGTTTAATATCTAGAGGTTTAGATGTGAGTGCTGCAGCCAAAGTGTATGACCATAAACATGGCCACATTAAAAGTTTAAAACCAATAGGTTTATCATATCTAGCAAGTTGATAAAAAGGCTTGATTATTATCATAAAGCTATTAAACAATTTTATTTGATTAATCATATTATTTACCTTCTAATATCTGATAACATGCTATTTTTTTAAAGGAAATATAATCATTATATTGTTAAGGTTAAATGAAAGAATATACTAGAATATATGTAGATGATAAACTGCAAAAAAGTAAAATAACCTTAAACAGGAAGCAGTCACATTATTTAAAGAATGTTATGAGGGTTTCGCTTAATGATAGGATTTGTATCTTTAATGAAGCTGATGGTGAATGGACTGGGGTAATTTGTCTATTAAAGAAAAATTGTTGTGAGATCCTGATTGATAGCTTTAGCAGATCTTCTGATAGTTTTTACGATGTATGGCTTTTATTCGCTCCGGTAAAACAGGCAAGGCTTGATTACTTAGCTCAAAAGTCCTGTGAAATGGGAGTAAAAAAGTTATGGCCAATTTTTACCGAATATACCCAGGTAAAAAATATTAATATCACTAGAATAAGATCTAATCTAATCGAGGCTGCAGAACAATGTGGTCTTACTTCTATTCCTAGTATTGCTGATTCTAAAAAGTTCGATCACATTCTTAGTGGCTGGGATAATATTTTTGATGATCGAAGGGTTATTTTTTGTGACGAGAGATCATCAACCGAGGTTTTTGAGGCTTTAAATACAGAAGAAAATAAAGAACAAAAGAAGTGGGCTATCATCATAGGACCTGAGGGAGGTTTTAGTGATAGTGAAAGAAGTATTATAAAAGAAAAAAATAATTCCATAGGAATTTCGCTTGGTCCTAGGGTTTTAAGATCGGATACTGCTGTAGTTGCAGCATTAGCTGCTTTTCAAATGATAATTGGTGATTGGAACAATTAGCAAAAATCTATTTTTTATAGTATTAAATATTCAGTTTCACTTTCATTTATGGAATAATTGCAATGAGTATACATTCAAAAGAAATTGAATCAAAAGCGGATCTTATAAAACCATTTGAGGATGGCGAAAAGAAACCTTGTGATTTTAGGATAGGAACTGAGCATGAAAAATTTGCTTTTCATTTGAATACATTAAAACCCGTATCTTTTTCAGAGAAAAAAGGCATTGAAGCCCTCCTCCTGTCATTAAAAAAATATGGGTGGGAAAGTATTCTTGAAGGAAATAATACAATCGGTCTAAAAAGAAAAGAATCTTTAGGTGGGGGAACCATAACCCTTGAGCCAGCTGGGCAGCTTGAATTATCAGGTGCCCCCCTTAATAACCTTCATGAAACTTTTGACGAGCTTAATGAGCATAGAATCCAGATCAGTAAGGAAGGTTCAGAGTTAGGAATCGGCTTCTTGAGCGCTGGCTTAACCCCCGACTGGGCTATCGACGAGATGCCTGTGATGCCAAAGAAACGATATGAAATTATGAGAAACTATATGCCGAAAAAAGGTAGTTTAGGGCTGGATATGATGTTTAGATCTACAACTATCCAAGTCAACTTAGATTACTCAAGTGAAGCTGATATGGTAAAAAAATTTAAAGTTTCATTAGCGTTGCAGCCCATTGCTACTGCTTTATTTTCCAATTCACCATTTCTAAATGGTAAACTTAATGGCTATAATTCATACAGAAGTCATATTTGGACAGACACGGACCCTGACAGAACTGGATTCCTGCCTTTTGTTTTTGAAGGTGACATGAGTTATGAAAAATATGTTGATTATGCGCTTAAGGTTCCAATGTATTTCATTTATAGAGATGGAAACTACATCGATGTTTCAGGTCTTTCTTTTGAGAATTTTTTAGAGGGGAGGCTTGCTGAACTCCCGGGTGAAAAGCCAACTATTTTTGACTGGGAAAATCATTTAACTACAATTTTTCCGGAAGTAAGACTAAAAAGCTTTTTAGAAATGAGAGGTGCGGATGGTGGAAAATTTGAGAGTGTTTGTGCACTCTCATCATTTTGGGTCGGATTACTTTACGACCAAATATCACTTGATTCTTCTTGGGACTTAATCAAGGATTTTGATGTAGATAAAATACAAGATCTGAGATTACAGATTGTAAAAAATGGACTTAAATCATCTTTCGGTAATAGTACTGTTCTTAGTTTAGTTACCAGTGTTTTAAATTTATCAAATGAAGGTCTTAAAAGAAGAGACGTTTTTAATGGAAATGGTCAAGATGAATCAATATTCTTAAATCCCTTAAGGAAAATTATAGAAACAGAAAGAACACCTAGTGATGAGCTAGTTAAAAAGTTTTTAGAAGATTGGGATAAAGATCTTGTAAATATGTATAAAGAATATACATTTTAATAATATTTAACTATCAATATAATTTAATAATTTATGAGGAATAAATGAATTTTGATTTTTCAGAAGATCAGAAGCTCTTAAAGGAACAGGTCGCTCGTTATCTTTCGGATAATTGTCCTATTGAGGTTGTGAGGGGTGTTTTAGAGGGTGATGATTATTATTCAAGCTCGGTGTGGAAGGGATTGGTTGACTTAGGTTTAACGGGTGCAACTATTCCTGAAGAATATGGCGGCCTTGGACTTGGTCCTCTAGAGTTATGTGTTATTGCGGGCGAATTGGGGAGAGTATCGGCACCTGTTCCATTTTCATCTTCAGTTTATATGGCAACTGAGTCGTTAAAGTTATTTGGAACAGATCAGCAAAAAGAAAAATGGTTACCTAAATTAGCTTCTGGAGAAATTATCGCTACTTTTGCTTTATCAGAAAGCGCAATAGAGCCAAATCCAAATAATATAAAATGTTCATTCTCTTCTGGTAAACTCAATGGGATAAAAATGCCGGTTCCAGACGGTAGTTATGCAGATTTATGCATAACAGTTGTAAACGATCAAAAAGGTGGCGCTGATAAGATTAAGATGGCAATAGTTCCGTTAGATGGGGTAGGTGTTAATAAAAAAAGCCTTAAAACATTGGATCAAACTAGAGATCATGCCGAACTCATTTTCGATAACGTTGATGCTGAGCTTATGAATAATTCAGACGACGGCTGGAATGATGTTCAGCATATTTTTGATATTGCAGCCATTCTTATGGCGTTCGAGCAAATTGGTGGTGCAGAAGCATCATTAAGTATGGCAAAGGAGTATGCTTTAAATAGATTTGCCTTTGGTAGACAAATTGGTTCATATCAAGCCATAAAACATAAGCTTGCTGATATGTATATTAAGATAGAGCTTGCTAAGTCTAATAGCTATTTTGGAGCAATGATGTTGAATGATGATGGTGCTGATTTAAAAATCGCCGCAGCTGCCTCTCGAGTTGCTGCCACTGATGCATTTAATTACGCTTCTCAAGAAAATATTCAAACTCATGGGGGTATTGGATTTACCTGGGAGGCTGATACTCAATTTTATTATAGAAGAAGTCAGGTTCTTGGGTTGGCTCTAGGAAGTATTGCCTCATGGAAGGATAAGTTAGTTACTCAGTTAGAAGAAAAAAACATTAGTTAAGGAGGTTTACTTTGGACTTTAATGATACAGCAGAAGAAAATAATTTTCGATTAGAAGTTAGGGAATGGTTAGAAAAAAATGCACCTAAAGATAAAAAAATTGGTGGTTATGATTCTATCGATGTTGAAGAAAGCGCCCTAGAAAGAGCAAGAGAGTGGCAAGCAAAAAAAGCCGATGCAGGATATGCCGCAATAACATGGCCTAAAGAATATGGTGGTCTAGGGGCGTCGTCAATTCATTCTGTAATTTACTCTCAGGAAGAGGCAAAATACAATGTACCATCTGGTATCTATGATATTGGTTTAGGAATGTGTATTCCCACTATGATGGCCTGGGCAACAAAAGAACAAAATGAAAGATATGTTGAGCCGGCTTTATACGGTAAAGAAATATGGTGTCAATTATTTTCAGAACCTTCTGCTGGATCTGATGTTGCTGGTGTTCGAACAAAAGCTGAAAAAGACGGAGATGATTGGCTAATTAACGGACAAAAAGTTTGGACATCGGGAGCTCATTTTTGTGACTTCGGGATTATTGTTGTTAGAACCGATCCTAAAGCCCCAAAGCATAAAGGACTGTCATTTTTCTTTTTAGACATGAAATCTCCAGGTATTGACATTAAACCAATACGTCAAATTTCCGGCGGTTCTAACTTTAATGAAGTTTTTTTTACAGACGTAAAAGTATCCGATAACCAACGTCTTGGCGAGGTCGGTGAGGGCTGGAAGGTAGCCTTAACAACTCTAATGAATGAAAGGCTTGCTATTGGTGTTCCAAAATCAGCTGATTACTCTTCATTAACTCAATTGGCAAAAAATGTTATCTTAAATAATAAACCTGCCATTAAGAATGATCTTGTTAGATCAAAAATTGCTGATTGGTATGTTCAGTCAGAGGGCTTAAAATATACAAAAATGAGATCCTTAACATCCCTATCAAAAGGAGAGACCCCTGGACCAGAAAGTTCAATTGGTAAGATTGTCTCAGCTCCAAAGATGCAGGATTTAGCAAGTTTTGCTATGGATTTACAAGGGGCTGCTGGAATTCTTAATGATCCTGATATTGCCTTAATGCATTCAATTTTTCAAAATCAATGGATGAGTGCTGCTGGTTATAGGATAGCGGGTGGAACTGATGAAATTCTAAGAAATATTGTAGCAGAGAGAGTTTTAGGGCTTCCACAGGATATTCGTGTAGACAAAACAGTGCCATTCAACGAGCTTCCTTCAGGGCGCTGATTAGTTGATGAGCATAAATTCTTGTTATTGGTATGACAATTCAATTTTATTGATTTTTTCCCCATCAATATCTTTTATAAAAATTGAAACATTCTTCTTTCCAAAAAATTCAATTAGTCCATAGTTTTCCATTGTGTACAAAGGCCCTATTCTATTAGGACCTGGCTCAGGACGAATATCTTCTTTTTTTAATAATCTACCAAGAGGCAAATTTAGAGAGCTTGAAGTAATTTCATATATTTCTGTTCCTAGTTTTGTCTTGTCTTTATAAATACCGCTTACATGCCTATCACCAGATAAGAAAATAACATTCTTAATTTCTTTTTTATCGATAAGGTTGTAAAGTTTTTCTCTTTCTAGGGAAAAATTACCCCATCTTTCAAATCCATGGCCATTAGCTATTACCTGAATGCTCGATATAATAATTCTAAGGTCAACTTTTTCATCTAAAATTTTTGATAACCATTTCCACTGATCTTTCCCTAAAAAAGTTTTTGATGAATCGTTATCTTGAAGAAACCTCTCCTTATAAGGGGCGCCCCAGTTATCGGTATGCTTTAGAGATGATCTAAAATATCTAGTATCAAGAAATATAAATTGAACTATTGAATTATTAATATTTTTTTTTGTCTCAAAATAAATTCCCTCACGAAACCTTCGTGGGTCATTTTTTGGTATTTCCCAGAAATCAAGAAATAATTCTTTTGATTCTTTTTTATAAATATATTCAGAACCACCATCATTCTTTCCGTAATCATGATCATCCCATGTAGCAAAAATTTCATTACTTTGCTTTAGTCGATCAAAGGGTATTTTCTTTTTTTGCTTTTTGTAGGCCTGCTTTAATTTTTCAGTTTTCCCATTATTTTTATTATCACCGTAAACGTTATCTCCCATGAATATGAACATATCTGATTTTTCATCAATTATGCTATTCCAAATAGGCTGTTCTTCATCCTGAGATATACATGATCCAAATGTAATCTTCGTTTTCTTTTCTTTAGCATCTAATTGATTGATTACAGGAAGGGATGAAAGAAGTATAATAGCGCTTGCAAGAACAAATGATCGACGATCTATACTATAATTTTTTTCATGTTTCATATTTTAAGATATACAAAAAAAGGGCGCAAATTAATAGCGCCCTTTTCTAAATATATTTATCTGATATTAAAATTGATATTTAACACCAACCTTAATTTGCCAAACTGATTTATCTATTTTTTGGATAGGATTTTGATCAGAGACTTTAAATTTATTGTATACGTATCTACCTTGATCATCTACTTCCGCTTCAACTATTCCCCTTGTATTAGTTGTCCCGTTACCGTTATAGTTTTCAAAACCACCCCAGTCGGAATTAAGGAAATTGAGGACATTTTTAATATCGAAATAGATAATTGCCTTTCCAGCTATAGATCCTGAAGGGATTTCTTGTGCAATTCTTAAATCAAATGTTCCTTCCCATGGACCGTTAAAGCTATTTCTTGGAACCACCGATCCTCTGTAAGCCGAAAGACCTGAGTCAGTTAGGAATTGATCAAATGCTGCTGCATCAAAATCATCTCCGTATAGGACATTAGGATCATTAACCTTTGGAATATATAGAATTTCTATATTCTCCCCATCAGTTCTGTAACCTGACATATCGCCTCGATATGTATAACTATAAGGATTTCCAGATTGCCTAAACCCATTGATGCCAATAGTTGTTTCAAGATCTCCAAAAACATTACCGGTCCACGTTAGCGCATAGTCAAAAGAATGTTCAACTTCATAATGTGATGGACTATTAACAGGAGTAAGGTGATCAAAAATAGGCATTCTTACAGCGCTTGAAAAAATTATAGAACTTGTCATCATATGAGCCATTTCTCTATCTGTGTGTGCATAACCTAGATATAAATCAATACCATTATCAAAAGATTTTTCTACTGATACGCCCAACACATTAGTCTCAGGCTTAATATTTTTAAATGTTGTTAAGTAACCTACATAACTACATCCACCATACAAAGGTCGGTTATCAGCTAAAGCATTACCTTTTGGATCACATCCTCCGATATAAGCACCAACGGGATTATCTTCTTCCATATGAACAAAATTAGCTCTTATGGTATAGCCTGAATAAAGGTCTGCAACTAAACCTATGCTCATTTTGGTAATTGATGGAATACCAAAATCTTTATCCATCATATTAGTGTATCCGCCTGTATCTCCAGCTTCATTTAAAACTTGAGAAATTGCTGCCTCACCGGGAAAAACACCTGTAGCATTTTTAAGCTTATTTCCAGGTAAACGAAGACCATTATCATTATAAGGACCTCCAAACCAAACTGGAGGAAGGTTACCACTAAATTCACCCCATCCAAATGTTACTAATAAATTATCCTTTGCTTGCCAGTCTAATGAAAATCTTGGCATTAAGATATCTTCGCCATCTAAGTTCACATCATTTTCAGGAGGAGCTGATGCATCACCAGTCCAGTTGTACCAGAATGTATTTTTTTCTGGAGTACTATCTTGACTTATTTCCTCATAACGGAAACCAAGTCTTACTGTTAAATCAGGTGAAATATTCCAAGTGTCTTGGAAATAAATTATAGTATAATCTGTATTAAAACGAGCTGCCGCATCTCTAGGATTGTTTGATGCAGCATTTCTATAATCTAATTCCCTTAAATTACCTGCAACAAAATCTTCAACTGAATTATAGTCATACTCACCGAGGCTATTTCTTGAAAACATATTAAACATATCATTTTCAATACTTTTATAACCAAGAGTAAAGCTATGATTTCCTACATCGTAATATCCAGTAACTTCAAATTGCTTTCTATTTGTTATAATTTCGTTAGCATGTCTATATTGATCAGGTCCAAAAAACACCGTACCTCCAGAAGGAACTTTAATTCCAACTTCACCAATAGAAGTTGAACCAACGGGAGTATTTAAATTCGTAACATCTGTATCTGCAAACATTATTTTAGTTGAAAAGTTATCATTCCAATCAGAATTTAATTCAAAATTTATGGTTTTAAACTCTTTATTTATTCTGTACCAGTCACTTGAAAGTGGAAGCCCCCAAGATTGATTAAAATATTGGCTTTCTTTAAAGCCATCAACATAGATATACCTTGCTGTTAGAGTTTGAGTGTCTGAAATATTACCGTCTATTCTTAAAAATATTTTTTCCTCCTCCTCCTCTTCTGCTTTATTATATGATCCAGCATCATAGCCAATCACGCTTTTTGCTGCAGCAATAACGCTGTCTGCTTCTGCAATAGTAACCAGACCAGATTCTAAAGCTAGCATTGATACTGGTTTTGACCCCTCATAGCTTTCCAAACCTAAAGAAAAGAAAATCTTATCTTCAATAATAGGACCGTTAAGAGTCGCTGAGAAAAGTTTTTGATCTGGCTTAGGGTTATCAGATTTTTCACCAAATGGTTCATCACCAGCTTCCTGAGTTGATTCAAATGTTAATGACCCATGAAATTGATTTGTACCTGCTTTAGTTGTTAAAACAATATTACCACTTGAAGCTTCTCCTAATTCCGCATCATAGTTTGCCAATTTAACTGAAACTTGATCAATAAGATCCATGGATATCGGCATTCTATTTGTTGGATATGTTTTATTGTCTCCAAGTCCATAAGAATCACCTGCACTAATTCCATCGATAATAAAACCAACAAGCCTTGGCATTCCTCCTGCAAATGACAAATCACCGTCTGAGCTAACAGTCACAAAAGGATCAAGTTTAGCAATATCTCTTATATCCCTATCTATAGAGGCAAATTTGGAAATATCCTCAGCAGTAAATGTTGATCCAGGACCTACACCTAAGCTTTTAAAATCAACTGATTTGGCTGTAACAATAATCTCTTCTATATCTCCTGATCCAAGTTTAAAATAAATATTTGATTCACTACCCAAGGTTGTAAAAATATTTGATTGAGTAGAGGAATCACCTGATTTAGTAACCATCACTTTAAATGGACCGCCCAATCTAAGGCCTCTAGAATAGAAAGCCCCTGTATTACCAGACGATGTCGAAGATTTGCTTCCTGAAGGAATATGAACTATTTGGACTGAAGCTCCTGAGATGGGACTCCCTGACTCATCAACGACGGATCCTCTAATAACTCCGGTTGTTTGTTCAGCTGATACATTCAATGAGTTTAACGATAAGGTTAAAAACACAAAGATTGCTAAAAAAGATAGCTTCATTAGTCTTTTGAGATAATTCATTGGTTTCCTTTTGGATTAAAAATATTTCTTAAATTCACCAGTTTATATAAAATTATTGTAAAATTTATAATACAATTATATTATTTTTATTAATTAATAGTATGAATTAGTATTATTTATTAAAGAAATAAACTATAGAGTGATTTAATAAAAGAAGTTTTTTAATTTTGATTAAATGTTATGAAAAAGTACAAAAACTGAAAGGAAATCCTAGATGTCTCATAAATTTTGTGTAGCACCAATGATAGATGTTACAAATAGACATTGTCGTTTTTTCTTTAGAAAATTTAGCAAGCACTCAAGACTTTATACTGAAATGATAGTGGCTGATGCCATTACCTACGGGGATAAAGATTTCCTTTTAGATTTTGATAGTATTGAACACCCTGTAGCTCTTCAATTGGCTGGATCGGATCCTACTGCTTTAGCTAGCGCAGCAGTATTAGGTGAAGAATATGGCTATGACGAAATTAATTTAAATATTGGGTGTCCTTCCAAAAGAGTTCAGGCAGGTAATTTTGGTGCTTGTTTGATGGCTGACCCTCATCTAGTAGCGAGGTGTGTAGAGAAAATTCAGGAAAAAGTAAAAATACCGGTCACAATCAAATGTCGAATAGGTATTGATGAGTATAATCCAGATGAGATGTTACCTGAATTTGTAGAAACTTTAATTCAAGCCGGGGTCTCAACCTTTATTATACATGCCCGAAAAGCAATGCTAGATGGCCTTGACCCCAAGCAAAACAGAGAAATTCCTCCCTTAGATTATGATATTGTAAGAATGATCAAGAGAAGATGGCCATATTTAAATATCATTTTAAATGGTGGCCTTCTTAATCCTTATTCTGCTAAAAATGAAATATCAGCCTCTAAAGGGGTAGAACTTGACGGTGCTATGATTGGTAGGGCTGTTTTAGAAAATCCGTATTCAATAATTGATGTAGACAAATTATTTTATGATGATGGTAGGGCGATGCCTAGTAGATTTAAAATTGCTGAGGAAATGATTTCTTATCTCGAAATCTGTGTTCAAAAAGGTGTTCCGATTAATATTATTACACAGAATATGTTAGGGCTTTTTCACGGCTGTCGTGGCGCAAAGTTATGGAGAAGTTATTTGAGCCATCAGGCTCCAAGAAGGAGAGATGATCCTAAGGTTCTTTCCGAAGCCATTAATCAAGTTCTTGAAATTCAAAATGAGGCTGCTTAATGGGTGATGAGGTTTTATCTTTATTGCCCTTTGCTTTAATTATTTCTTTATCAGGATTTCTTTCTGGTTATATAGCCGGTCTTTTAGGAGTTGGTGGTGGTATAATTATTGTACCTCTCCTTTATCACTTTTTATCTCTGGCAGGAGTACAGCAAGATCTTATCATGCATATTTCTGTGGCTACATCTCTAGCGGTGATAATTCCAACCGGGTGGAGATCTTTTAAATCGCACAAAGAAAAGAATGGAGTTGATTTTCAAGTACTCAGATTTTGGTTGTTACCGACCTTAGTGGGATCGGTTATTGGTGCAAATATTGCTGGTTTCATTTCTGGATTTTGGCTTACATTTATTTTTGCTTTAATTGCTCTTCTTGTTTCAATAAATCTATTTATCGCGAGAGACGGTTATAGACTAGGAGATTCTATTCCAAAAGGATTCTTAGGATTTAGTATACCTTGCTCTGTTGGAGCATTATCTGCAATGCTCGGTATTGGGGGAGGGACTTTTAATGTTAGCCTTATGACTTTATTTGGTCACCCAATTCACAAAGCGGTCGGAACAGCTTCTGGGTTAGGTTTTTATTTAGCTATTCCGGGAACATTATTTTTTATAATTACCGGATGGAATGTTCAAAATCTACCCCCCGGCTCCCTAGGTTATGTAAATATTATTGGCCTATTATTGATAGCGCCTATTTCTTCACTTTCGGCTCCGATTGGAGCAAGATCTGCGCATAATTTAAATAAGAAATTTTTGACAAATATTTTTGCATTTTTTTTACTCCTTACCTCAGCAAGAATGTTTCTAGAGATTTTTAGATAGACTGATCGTAATCCCCTACATCTTTAAATTCTCTTAACACTCCATCTATAAACATAAATATATCCTTCATTATACTTTCTGATACTAGGCTTTCGCAAACCACAACAAGGTTTGGAGTATTTGATGAGGCTCTTACTAACCCCCAGCTTCCATCACTTAGCGTAAACCTAATTCCGTTAACTGTTAGGATGGATATAATTTCTTGATCAGCTATTTTTATATTTTTTTTGTACTTTTCTTTAATTATTTTAACAACCCCCTCTATTACTTGATATTTATTTTCATCTGGACAGGAAGGTGACATCGTAGGTGAATTATAAGTTTTAGGAAGCTGGGCAATTAAATCAGAAAGATTTTTCTTTGGATTTTGATCTAAAAGTTTGCATACCTCTATGGCTGATAAACAGGCGTCATCATAACCTCTTCCGATTGGGGTATTAAAAAAATAATGCCCTGATCTTTCAAAGCCAGCCAAAGCTCCTAGCTCAGAGGTTTTTTGTTTGATGTAACTATGTCCGGTCTTCCAGAATTTAACAGAGGCATTGTTAGATCTCAATACATCATCAGTATTAAATAAACCGGTTGACTTAACATCTACAATAAACTGAGAATTTTTATAATTCTTAGATAATTTTCTTGCAAGTAAAAGACCCATTATATCAGAGAATATTTCTTTGCCGTTATTATCAACATAACCACATCTATCGCCATCTCCATCAAACGCAAACCCAATATCAGCATTGCTTTTAATAACTTCTTTGCTGAGATCCTTTAACATAACTAAATCCTCTGGATTTGGGTTATAAAATGGAAAATTAAAATCTAAGTCACAATGTAGTCTGATTACCTCGATTCCTATTTTTTCCAACACCTCTGGTGAAAAAATTCCAGCCGTTCCATTCCCACAGGCTACAACAGCCTTAATTTTTCTATTAATTATAATATTTTTAGTTAAGTCTTTTATGTATTCCTTATTTAAGCCTTCAATAAATTTATATTTTCCAATATTTTTTTCAGATATTTTTTCCCCAAGGCTTATTTCTTTTAGGCGCTTCATGAGGTCGGGGCCAAATGTTAAAGGTCTTTCAATACCCATCTTGAATCCCGTCCAACCATTTGCATTGTGACTAGCTGTTACCATTGCTACTGATTTACAATCTAAATAAAACTGTGAAAAATATGCTCCAGGAGAAACAGTTAACCCAATATCGTAAACATCTATACCTGACGAGAGTAATCCCGAAATTAAGGCCTCTTTTACATCTTCTGAATAGGATCTATAATCATGGCCAACAATTATTTCAGGTGGAATCTTTCTTTCGGACATGAGAACGCCTAAACCCATTCCAAATTTCTTAATGCCACTAAGGTTTATTTGTTTGGGGTATTGCCATCTAGCATCATACTCCCTAAATCCAAATTCAGATATAATTGGAGATTCTAAATAATCTTGAATCTTGAATTGACCGTTATTCATAAAAATTTCTTATCAATTATTTATTAATTGTCTCCATAGCTTTTTCAAAAACCTTACCAGTTTGTTCTCCCCCCATACTAAAAGGTTTAGCGTTGGAGAAATCAGAAATTTTATCCCAATTTTTTACAATATCTTCTGCTGTCGCATCCAAACCTAAGCTTAAGCCATCAGATTCCATAATTTTTGATACGGAATACACTCCCGCGCCAGCACATAAAATAATTCCATTTGGAGCATTTTCTGAAGCTAAATATATTACTGCAGGGGTAACACTCTCTGGAGTTAGAAGTTTCTTAGCCTCTGGCGGCATAAGATTCGAAGTCATTCTAGTATATGCAACAGGCGTTAGAGCGTTGCAATGAACATTATATTTTTGACCTTCGAGCTTAAGGGTGTTCATGAAACCAACAAGACCAAGCTTTGCTGCGCCATAGTTAGTTTGGCCAAAGTTTCCGTAAAGCCCTGACGATGAGGATGTGACAATTATTCTCCCATAATTTTGTTCCTTCATAATCTCCCAAACAGATTTAGTTGCTTTAACTGATCCAATAAGGTGAACGCTAAGGACTTTTTCAAAATCACTAATTTCCATTTTAGAAAAAGATTTATCAATCAATATACCTGCGTTATTAATTAAAATATCAATACGACCATATTCACTTATGGTCTGATCAATCATTAATTTTATACCTTTATCATCTGTAACGGAAGAGCCATTAGATATAGCCTCACCCCCTAATTTAAGAATCTCCCTTACAACCTGATCTGCTGAATCTGAGGAGCCTCCAGATCCATCTACTGATCCGCCGAGATCGTTGACAACCACTTTCGCACCTCTCCTGGCTAATTCTAATGCATGAGATTTCCCCAGCCCACCTCCGGCACCAGTTACAATCGCTACCTTACCCTTGAAATCAATAGTCATCCTCTTCTCCATAATTCTGATTATGTAATTAAATAAATAATAGTTAAATTAACAATTAACGATAGAATGTCATTAAAATTTTTAAGTTTTTAAAAAAAGGAGAGGAGTATGATTTTTTTTGATGGAGGCGGTGCACCAAATGCTCGCAGGGTAAGGATTTATCTTTCAGAGAAGGGAATTGATGTCCCAATGAAGGTTATTGATATTATGAAGGGTGAACATAAGACAGCTGAATATAAAAAAATAAGCCCTTTGTCTCAAGTTCCATCTTTAGAATTAGACGATGGATTTTGTATAACTGAGTCGATAGCTATATGCAGATATTTTGAAGCCTTACATCCCGAACCAAATCTAATGGGAGCTAACCCTAGAGAGATTGCTCAAATAGAGATGTGGCAAAGACGTTTAGAGCTACTTTTAATGGCTCCAATAGCTGCTGTTTTTCGTCATGGGCATCCTGCAATGGCTCATCTTGAAGACCAAGTTTTAGATTGGTCTGAATCCAATCGACCGAAGGTAATAAATTTTCTTAGGTGGCTGGATAAGCAAATGAAGGATAAAAAATTTATATGTTTAGACAGGCTTACCCTTGCAGATATTACAGCACTAACTTGTTTTGAATTTTCTAAATGGCCAAAAATAAATATTCCTGATGATTGTCAGAATCTTAAAAATTACTATGAAATGTTATTGGAACGGCCAAGCGCAAGAGCTTAAAAGTTCTTAAGTTCTTGACCTAGAATAGTTTTTTAAATAGAAAAAAGTGTCAGATGGTTGGATGATCGCTTTTATAAAGAGGAAAGTCCGGGCTCCATGGGACACGGTGCCGGGTAACACCCGGCGAGGGTAACCTCAGGGAAAGTGCCACAGAAAATAAACCGCCGCAAGGTAAGGGTGAAATGGTGCGGTAAGAGCGCACCGCGTATATGGTAACATATACGGCAGGGTAAACCCCATCGGGAGCAAGACCAAATAGGAATAACGATGGGTAAAACCAGGAATGTCTCGTTCTAGTTATTCGGGTAGGTTGCTAGAGATATATGGTAACGTATATTCAAGATGAATGATCATCACCGTTTATTCGGACAGAACCCGGCTTATAGACCGTCTGACACTTTTTAAAAAAATTATTCAAAATTTTCAATACTTTAAGGGATATTAGTGATTTTTTTTATCATATTTCCCATTGACTCCCATATTATCCCATGATAATCCATATATAAGCCTTAGTTAATAAGACTTAGGTATTATTTTGATTAAGTAAAATAAAGGATTTTATTTTGAAGATCTTTATGTCGAGCACGGTCAATAAGATAGATTCTAAAGGCAGAATATCTATTCCAGCACCATTTAGATCTGTTTTAGAGTTTCAGGGTTATCCAGGTGTCTACCTTTTTCCTTCTTTTACCTCACGCGCAATAGATGGTGGAGGTCAGGAGCTAATAGATCAGATTTCATTGAGTGTAGAAAAAATGCAATTATTTTCAGAGGAAACAGATGCCCTTTCAACGGCATTATTTTCTGACACCTACAGTCTTTCGTATGATCAAGACGGAAGGATTTCATTACCTGAGCTTCTAATAGAACATGCTAATCTTCGTGAACGTGTAATATTTGTTGGCCAAGGTAGAAAATTTCAAATGTGGAATCCGGATGATTTTAAGTTATTCAAACGAGAAGCAAAAATAAAAGCGCTGGAAAATAGAAATTTAATTGGACCGTCGTCCATAGATATTAAAAATAATAAGACTGATGACTGATGGAATCAGAAAGGTTTTCTCATAAATCGATTATGCTCAATGAGGTTTTAGGTATTATAGAGCCATCTGAAAATGAAATTTATGTTGACTGTACTCTTGGGGCAGGTGGACATACTAAAGAAATTTTAAAAACTGCTCAATGCAAGGTGATAGGTATCGACAGAGACCCTCTTGCTTTCTCTATGAATAATGATGAGTATAATTCGTATGGCGATAGGCTGGATCTTGTACAAGGAAGGTTTGGTGATTTAGAAAAACATATTAATGGCCTTGGTATAAAAAAAGTTGATGCAATTTTTTTAGATCTAGGGGTCTCTTCTATGCAACTAGATAATGTTGATAGGGGATTTTCTTTTAGGTTTGATGCTCCTCTAGATATGCGCATGGGAAACGATGGTCAAACCGCTTCCGATATAGTTAATAAGTTCAAGAAAGAAGATCTTGCAAACATAATTTATGGATATGGAGAGGAAAGAAAGTCTAGGAGAATAGCTCACGGAATAGTAGAAAGAAGAAAAATAAAAAGAATAGAGACCACCTTTGAGTTATCAGAGATAATTAAAAATTCATTAGGAAAAAAATACTCTAAGATCCACCCATCCACAAAAACATTTCAAGCCTTAAGAATATATTTAAATGATGAGCTTAGAGAGCTTTATAAGGCATTAATAGTGTCCGACAGTCTTTTAAATGAGGGTGGTAGATTAATTGTCATAGCATTTCATTCCCTGGAGGATCGAATTGTTAAGAATTTTTTAAGATACAATTCCGTCTCTGAAAAAAAATTTAATTTAGGCGGTGTATCTAAGCCTTTTTTTTATAGAAATCGAAGAGCCTCCAAACCTACTGATGATGAGATAAAGATTAATCCAAGAGCTCGATCTGCTCGACTAAGGTATGCCTACAAAACATCATTTAATTATAAAGGTCAGGAAGCGGGTCATAGTTACAATAATTATGGAGGGGTAAGTGTTTAGAGTTTTTGTTTACAGCTTATTTTTCACTTTTATCAGCTTAATAGTTTTTAATCAGATAGTTAGCCATGAAATAAAAAATAAATCTCGTGATCTTAATGGAATTAATTTTTCAATTAGAAGCGAAGAGAGAAAGGAATCTCTTCTAAAAACTGACTGGGTTGTCAGAACCAGTCCTGCAAGACTCATGGAGTTGGCTGAAAAACATCGTGTACTCCTTAAGCTTGTGCCTGCGCGAGGCGAAGACATTAAATTTATAAAATTAAAAGAAGAAAATAATTAGATGGGAAGAATTTTTAAGAACAAACTAAGAAAAGCTAAAGTTATTGCAGGAGATGATTTAGTCCATCTCTTTGCCCCTGAGAAAATTGATTTAGATAATGATTTACTTAATACAAATATTCTTCAGGTAAGTAGGGAGAGAGTACATTTAGCTAAATTCTTCTTTATTTTTATTTTTGCTATTTTTATAACAAGAAGCACTACTTTGGCAATTTTTCCTGGAGAAATTCTTAGTGAACCAAGAAAGGTTGTGTCCAAGACAATAAGAAATCCTTTACCAGAAATTTTTGATCGAAATGACAAACTATTGGCCACGACTGTTAAAACAAAAAGAGCTTCGATAAGAAACCCTGTGAACCCAGAGGAAACAGCAAGATTGATTAAGGCTGTTTTACCTTCATGGGATGAGGGTCGTTTAATAAAAAAGCTACAGAAAAAAAGTTATGTTGAGCTAGCTGACAATATAAGTGATATTGAGTATTACGATATTTTAAATTCAGGTGTTGCTGAGGTAGAGTTTCATCCAGTTTGGCGAAGAATATATACAAATCAAGAGTTAGCTTCTCATATTATTGGGTATTCAGGCAGGGACTTGGTTGGCTTATCTGGAATTGAAAAGACAATTACTAAATCAGAATTACTTCAGGAGGATATAAAGCTCAGCATAGATATTACAGTTCAATTCCATCTGGAGAGTGAAATACAAAAAGGAATTGAGCTATATAATGCTGATAGCGGGTTTGGAATAATTATAGACGCAAAGAGTGGAGAAATTATAGCCTCTGCGTCACTCCCAACCTTTGATCCTAACAGGATAAGCCAAAATTACTCTAAAGATAAAATAAAGGAATCAACATTTAATCAAGTGATGCAGGGTAGTTACGAGCTTGGATCAGTCATGAAAATTATGACTTTAGCAATGGCCTTAGAAGAAGATGAAATTAAACTCGATGATGTTTTTGATGACACAGTTTGTATTAAAATCTCTAAAAACAGATGTCTTAATAATTATAGAAACCAGAGCGCAGAAACTTTAATTACCCCCGTAGACTGTTTAGTAAAATCTTCAAATCGTTGTATGGCTCAAATCGCTCAAATTGTTGGAAGATCAAAGCAGCAATCCTTTTTGCAGGAAGTAGGCCTTCTTGACGAATATTTTCTTGAAATCCATGAGACTGGAATACCTATTTTACCAAAAAAATGGTCTGATAATTCCATGATTACAATATCCTTTGGTCAAGGCCTTAGTGTGGTTCCCCTATCATTTGCATCTGGAGTTGCATCAATTGTTAATGGCGGATACAGGATTCAACCAACACTTTACCGCCAAATCAAAAACGATTTAAGAGGAAAATCTATAGTCAGTGAGGGTGTGAGTGAAAAAATACGATATGCAATGCGCCAAGTTGTGATTAAAGGATCTGGAAGCAAAGCAAATGTTCCTGGTTATGCAGTCATAGGTAAGACGGGAACGGCTGACATACCCTGCAATGGCTCTTATGGAGGGTGCGGAAATAGAACTGCATTTGTTGGTGCTTTTCCAGGGTGGGATCCTCAGTATATTCTTTTGGTTAGTTTTGAGAGACCGAAAACTAACATTAAGGAAGGAGTAAACGGTAATAGCTCATATTGGAATGCAGGACCAGCTGCTGGAGCAATTATCAAGTTAACCGCTCCATTACTAAGCGTTGAATACGATAAAGTAAGAGAGATTGAATACCCCTCATCAACGAAACGTATAGAGCAGTTTTCAAGAGAGAATTTATAATGATATCTTTGAATGAGATAGATAAATCGCTATCTAAGGAAATCTTTATTTCAGGTGTTCAGGATAATAGTAAAAAAATAAAATCTGGCGATTTATTCATTGCAATTGATGGAGATAAAAAAAATGGTGAAGAGTTTATAGGTGAATCAATTGAATCCGGAGCTATTGCAGTGGTAACTTCAAATAAAAAAATAAAAAACTCTAAACTTACGGTACCTATAATTTTCGATATTAGCCCTAGAAAGCGGTTATCTAAAATATCAAAATTATTTTATCCTAATTCTCCAGAAATAATCTGCGCGGTTACAGGAACAAATGGAAAAACCTCAACTGTAGATTATTTATATCAAATATGGACTCATTTAGGGCTGGAGGCTGCCAGTATTGGAACACTTGGTGTAAAATCAAAAACTTTAAATTGTATTACTGAAAACACAACACCTGGTCCAATTGAGCTACATAAGATGTTAAATAAATTATCTTTACTAGGTGTTTCCCATTTAGCTCTTGAGGTATCAAGTCACGCCATCAATCAAAACCGAATTGATTCTATTGATTTGCACTCTGCCTGTTTTACAAATTTAAGCCAAGATCATTTAGATTATCACAAATCCCTAAAGAGTTATTCGGATGTTAAATTTAAACTCTTTGAAGAGCTTCTTCCAACTAAAAATGCTTCTATTGTTTGTATTGATAGCGATCAAGGGGGTAAATTTTCAAAAAAAATAAAATCATTAAATAGAAAGGTTTTTGATGTAGGCGAGGGTGCTGAATTTATTAACATAGTTTCTGTTGAGGAATATAGTAATGGTAAAAAAGTTGAAATTCTTTTTAAAAACAAAACATATATAATTTTTTTAGAGGTTAATGCTCATTTTGAGGTCCTAAATATTTTATGTGCTGCTGGCTTAGCAATAGAATCCGGATGTAATTATAGTAAAGTTTTTTCGAGCTTGGAATTTATTAAACCTGTTAAGGGCCGGTTAGAAAAAATTTCAACAAATGATAGCTCTAATATAATTATTGATTATGCTCACACCCCTGATGCCCTAAGGCATGTTTTGGAAAGCATCAAAAAAGAAACTTCTGGAAAAATAGTTCTTGTTTTTGGATGCGGGGGTGATCGAGACAAATCAAAAAGAATTCTTATGGGAGGAGTTGCTCAAAAATTCTGTGAAGAAATAATTATAACAAACGATAATCCAAGAAATGAAGACCCCTCGAATATAGCAAATCAAATTATCAAGGGGTGCCCTAAAGCAATTATCTCTCTGGATAGGTTTAGCGCGATCAAGCTTGGTATTTCAAAGATAAGAAATCAAGATACTTTGCTTATCGCAGGCAAAGGGCACGAGGAGCTTCAAATTATTGGTGGCCAAGAATTACCCTTTTCTGATCATAAAGTGGTTGAAGAAATTTTAAGGACAACCCATGGGTAAAATTTTGTGGAAAGGTGATGAAGTTGTAACTGCAATTAATGGATCTGGACCATCAAATTGGACGGCATCTGGAGTATCGATCGATACAAGAAGTTTAAAAAAAAGTGATATATTTTTTGCGTTATCTGGGCCTAATTACGATGGTCATCAGTTTATCTCTTCAGCGATAAAAAAAGGAGCTTCCGCAGTGGTATCAAATGCTCCATCAATAGAATTTAATGATAAAATAATTATTGTTAACGATGTTTTAAGTGCTTTAATTGCCTTAGGAAGAGCTTCAAGGGAGAGAAATAAAGGAAAAATTATTGCTATAACTGGAAGCTCAGGAAAAACAACGGTTAAAGAAATGCTCGCTTTGTCACTTAGAAAATTTGGCAAGCTGCATTATTCCGAAGCATCTTATAATAATAAAATTGGCGTTTCATTATCTTTGGCCCGAATGCCGAGTGACTCAGACTTTTCTATTTATGAGCTTGGAATGAATCATCCAGGCGAAATTTCCTTTTTGAGTAAGTTGGTTAAGCCTAATATTGCATTAATTAATAATGTTGGTAATGCTCATATAGGATTTTTTGATTCTAAAAAGGGAATTGAAAATGCTAAACTTGAAATAATAGACGGCGTAACTATAAATGGAAAAATTTTATTTCATGATCAATTGTCAATAAGCGAATCAATTAAAAAAACTTTAAAACAGAAAAATATAGAAATATTTTACTTCGGCGATAAAAGGGATTCTAATTTTTCTTTAAAAAAATATCAATATTTTCTTAATTTATCATTGGTTGATGTATTAATTAAATCATTAAAAATATCTTTTAATTTAAATATACCAGGTAAGCATATGGCAATGAATTCTTTAGCTGTAATCGGTATCTGTAATGAATTAAACGTTGATCTAAAAATCATCATAAAAGAGTTATTAAAATTCGAGCCTATAAAAGGTCGCGGGAATATTAGCAATTATTGCGTGATGGGTAAGGGGATTAAGGTTATTGATGAAAGTTATAATGCTAACCCAGAATCCATTATGGCCTCAATAAATCTTTTGTCCGAGATTAATTTTTTGGAATTCAAAAATAAAATTATAATATTAGGAGATATGTTTGAGTTGGGAAAATTATCAAAATTCTTTCACAGCGAGATGGCATCAGTTATCAATAAGTCTAATATTAATTCAGTTTTTTGTGCTGGTAGTGAGATGCTTAATCTTTGGAATAGCCTTTCTATTGATAAAAAGGGTTACTATTCAAGTAACCCAAGGGATATAATTAAGCCTTTGATAAAAAAAATTAAAAAAAATGATATAATACTGATTAAAGGGTCATATAAAAGCGGAATAAAAATAGTTCTCAATTCTCTAAATGAAGAAAATTTAAAAAGGAAAATTATATAATGGTTTTATATTTTTTAAATAATTTTTTTTCAGATATTCCTGGATTAGCAATATTCAATTACCTAACCGTTAGGTCGGTATGTGCTATTTTAACTTCGCTATCGATTTGTCTTATTGTGGGGCCAAGATTCATAAAGTTTATGGAGAATAAACAAAAAAAAGGACAACCAATAAGAATTGACGGACCTCCGTCACATCTATTAAGTAAAAAAGGTACACCAACTATGGGAGGAATTTTAATACTCCTCTCTTTGATCGTAAGTACACTAATTTGGTCAGACCTAGAAAATAATTTTATTTGGATTGTGCTGTATTCAACTTTGAGTTTTGGAATTCTTGGTTTTATTGATGATATGAAGAAGATTCTAAATTCTTCATCTGATGGAGTGTTGTGGAAAATTAAATTAATTTTCCAAATTTTAATTTCCCTGTCTGTAATATATTTAATTATTAATAGTGTTCCTGAATTTATAAATTATTCTATTTCTCTTCCTTTTTTAAAATCTCCATGGGCGGTTTATAATTGGGTTTTTGTATTATTTTCTCTTTGTGTTCTAGTTGGAACCTCTAACGCCGTGAACCTTACTGACGGTCTTGATGGGCTTGCTATTATTCCAGTTATGATAACTGCATCATCTATGGGATTGATAGCGTATTTAGCAGGTAATTATATTTTTTCACATTATCTTTATATTCAATTTATTCCTGGTGCTGGAGAACTAACTGTCATATGCGCAGCCCTTTTTGGATCTGGGTTAGGATTTTTATGGTTTAATGCTCCTCCGGCTATGATCTTTATGGGGGATACTGGCTCACTGTCTCTTGGCGCATTATTAGCTTCTGTGGCTATTTCAGTTAAACATGAAATCGTTCTTTTTATTATTGGCGGTATTTTTGTTTTAGAGGCGGCTTCTGTGATTATTCAGGTCTCGTCATATAAACTAACAGGAAGAAGAGTTTTTATGATGGCTCCATTACACCATCATTATGAACAAAAGGGGTGGTCTGAAGCAACAGTAGTAATAAGGTTTTGGATTGTTTCCTTAATATTAGCAATCATAGGACTGGCTACCCTTAAGGTGAGGTGAAATGATTAATTTAAAAAAATTTAATTCAAAAAAAGTTGGTATTTATGGTCTTGGGCTAACTGGGAAATCCATTAATAAAGCATTGGATTCTAGTGGAGCTGAAATTTATCTATGGGATGATAGTGCTAATCTAAGAAGCCAGTATTCAAGGAGCCATCAGGTAGTAATGGATCCAATAAAATGGCCATGGGATAAACTGGATTATTTTTTTCCTTCCCCTGGTCTAAATTTAAATAATAATAAAAAAACAAAAAATTTTAATTGTAAAAAAACTAAGTTGATGAGTGATATTTCTTTATTTGAAGAGGGTAGGGGTATAATTTTTCCTTCTGGGAAGATGATTGCCGTAACTGGAACAAATGGTAAATCTTCTACTGTAACGTTACTATATGAGATCTTAAAAAATGAAGGATTTGATGTGAGGTTGGCTGGTAACATCGGAATACCAATCCTTAGCCTGAAGCCGGGTACAGAAAAGACTATATACATTATAGAGGTTTCATCTTTTCAGCTTGAATTAACAAAAAATATTAAACCTGAGATAGCAATCTTATTAAATATATCTGAAGATCATTTAGATAAGCACATTACTATTGAGGAGTATAGAAATATTAAGAGTCAGATATTTTGTAACCAAGATTCTAATGACTACTCTATAATATGCAATACTGATAAACATACTGAGACTGTTTCTAAAAATAAGTTTCTATCAAAAAAAATAGTTCTCAAGGAATCCAGTAACTTTCTTGATGAAAGGTATTACTCAAAAAACCTAAATGCAATATGGGAAACTTTAAAAATTCTTAATATATCAAATAGCTCTATCTTAAATGGGTTTAATAATTTTAAAGGATTAAAGCACAGAATGGAGTTAATTTATGATACTGGAAAGATAAGGTTTATTAATGACTCAAAGGCAACTAATCCTTCGGCAACAAATATGGCCTTTGATCTAAATAAAAATATTTTTTGGATTGGAGGGGGGGATGATAAAGGTAATGATTTATCAAAAATTAATTTAGATTCCGATAACCTTAAGCGAGTTTTTTTAATAGGGTCTGCCGCAGTGAAATTACTTTCATTAACACCTGAAGTTAAGAAACCATTAATTTTTAAAAGCTTAACTTTAGCCCTAGAGGCAGCATATAAAGCTGCAAAAAAGGCTGGGGGTGGGAGCATTGTCCTTTCCCCTGGCTGTAGCTCTCATGATCAATTTGATGGTTATGAGGAAAGGGGGGATATATTTTCAAAAACTGCCCTATCGTTAATTGAGATGAAAAATTAAATGCTAAGAATTTCTAGAAATAATATGGGGCCAGTTGGCTTGTGGTGGTACACTGTTGATAGATGGATGCTCTTCGGATTAATTATTCTTGGCTGTATTGGTTTATTCTTTTCTCTAGCAGTGAGTCCTGCTGAAGCTATAAGCATAAAGGCCGATACATATTTTTTTCTCACAAGGCATCTTATTTATTGCTGTGTGTCTTTGTTTTTTTTGATTTTCATTTCTATTTTATCTCCACATATCACAAGAAAATTATCATTGTTAATTTTTTTTATGAGTTTAATTGGAGTCTTTTTAACGTTAATTATAGGGATTAGTAGCGGAGGTGCATCTCGGTGGTTACCCTTTTTTGGTTTCACCATTCAGCCTTCCGAATTTTTAAAGCCATCTTTAATTGTTGTCATTGCTTGGTTTTTGGCTAGATCTCAAATCGAAAATAATAAGTGGATACAGCTTATTCCACTCTTTCTAATATCATTAACCGTTATTCTTTTATTGCAGCAGCCGGACATAGGTCAAATAGTTCTTATAGTCCTAACGGTTATGGGACTCATGTTTTTTAATGGTCTTCCTTGGAAAATTGTCATTGGTTTGGTTTCCTCAGTTATCTTAGGATTTATTTTTCTATATTTTAACTTTTCACATGTATCTTTACGAGTTGATAATTGGCTAAACGTATGGTTTAAAACGGAATCATTGGACACTAGACCAACTCAAATATCGTCTGCAATAGATGCATTTGAAAATGGCGGACTTTTTGGCCAAGGTATTGGAGAGGGTTGGATGAAGTATAACTTACCTGATGCGTATACAGATTTTATTTTTGCTGCTGTCGCAGAGGAGGGTGGCTTATTTATTATTTTATTAATTATTTTTGTTTATGGATTTTTAATAATGAGAGGGTTTTCAAAGATCCTAGGGATTAGAAATTATTTTAATCAACTCGCTGCTTCAGGATTACTATTAATTTTTGGACTTCAAACATTATTTCATATGGCTGTTAATCTAAGCTTAGTTCCCGCCAAAGGCATGACACTTCCCTTCATCTCTTATGGAGGATCTTCAATAATGGCATTAGGGATATGTATGGGAATGTTTTTATCTTTGACCAAAAAAAATAATCCTAGGGCTGAGCAAGAAAAAACAGAATACAATTATTCGGGGATACAATTTTAACTAATGAATGGTGTAAATAAAAATATATTATTAGCAGCTGGTGGAACTGGGGGACATCTTCATGGGGCGCAAAGTGTTGCACTAGAGCTCGATTCTCAGGGCTGTAATGTTTATCTTCTAACCGACAGGAGGGTTGAAAGCTTAATAAAGGGCTTCAAGCTAGATAATATTAAAGAGGTTTCATCTGCCTCCTTCACCAATGAGAGAATATATAAGTGGCCATTAGTATTCGCTAGATTACTGTTTGGTTTTGTATCTTCATTGATATGGATAAAAAAATTCAAACCAAAATTAGTTATTGGGTTTGGAGGTTATCCTACTGTACCAGTTATCCTTGCTGCAAAAGTATTCGGGTTAAAGATTATTATTCATGAACAGAATATGATTCTTGGTAGGGCCAATAAGCTTTTAGCTAATTTAGCAGACATTATAACCTTGGGTTTTATTGATGCATCTGGGGTTTCAGACAAACATAGAGATAAAACTTCTTTTTCTGGTAACCCAATTCGACATGAGTTGATTAACACAATAAATCCCTACAAAGTTTTTAGCGGAAGCGGTAAGTTTAGGTTAATTATTTTTGGAGGTAGTCAAGGTGCTTCTTTTTTTTCAAAAACCATTCCCGCCAGCTTAAAAATGTTATCAAGCAAGAAGAGATTATCGTTAGAAGTTTTTCATCAAGTAAGGCCTGAGGAGGTTCAGAATATTAAGAATTTTTATAATTCAAATAAAATTATTGCTGAGGTTTCTTGTTTTTTTGATAATTTACCAGCATTATTAAATTCATCTCATTTGATAATTTCTAGATCTGGCGCCTCTACAGTAAGTGAGATTGCTGCAATTGGCAGACCGGCTATATTTATTCCCCTCCCTCACTCGATAGATAATGATCAAAAATTAAATGCTTCTTTGTTAGAAAAATCCGGACAAGCGATTGTTCAAAAAGAGAAAGAGGCTAATTCTGATTGGTTCTATAAGACAATAGATAAATTAATAGATTCTCCAGATACTTTGATAAAAATGAATAAAAAGACAAATGTTAATAAGCATAAAAACGGAGCTGCCAATATTGGAAAAATAGTTAGAGGGTTTTTAAATTAAAATGAAGGTATTATCTTGAAAAATATTCACTTAGTGGGAATTGGCGGAATTGGTATGAGTGGAATAGCTGAGATTATGAATAATCTCGGATACAGCATAACTGGCTCTGACCAAGAGGATAATTCTAATGTAAGACGGCTAAAAGCTAACGGAATAAAGATTTTTCTTGGACATAACCCTGATAATATTTCTGGCGCATCCTTGGTTGTTTATTCTTCAGCAATACCAAACGATAACTGCGAGTTAATAGGTGCTCGAGAGCTTAATGTTCCTATTATAGGGCGCTCCGATATGTTGAGAGAGCTCATGAGAATGAAACAAACTATTACAGTTTCGGGTAGTCATGGGAAGACTACAACAGTGTCAATTATCGCTGAAATTTTAGATCAAGCCAGCTTCGATCCAACTGTGATTAACGGAGGAATTATTAATTCTTATGGGTCAAATACGAAACTAGGGTCTGGTGATTTAATGCTTGTTGAAACAGATGAATCTGACGGAAGTTTTTCTTTTCTACCTTCTTTTTCTGGGGTTATAACATCCATCGATAATGAGCATGTAGATTATTATGGAAGCTATAGTAAATTACTAGATTCGTTTCGCGCCTATTGTAATAATATTTCACCTTTCGGTTTTCTCGCTGTTTCGGAAAAAGATAAACATATTAAAGATCTTATTAAAAATATTCATTCTTTGAATATTTTTAAATATGGCTTTAGTGATGACTGCGATGTACGTGGTGAAATTATTCGTAAGGACAGAAATGGGACTTTCTTTAATATTGTTATAAAAGAAAAAAAAGAACAAGAAATTCATATCAAAAATATATACTTTCCAATGTTAGGAGAGCACAATATTGAAAACGCACTTGCTGCTGTAACTGTTGCTTATAATTTTAAGATTAATGATAAGGTAATAAAAAAAGCATTGGAGTCTTTTAGTGGTGTAGGTCGAAGACTTAGTAAAATATACGAATATAATGATATTTTTTTTTATGATGACTATGCCCATCACCCTACTGAAATTCAAGAAACAATAAGGGCTCTAAAGTCAAATAAAGGCAGGTTGATTTGTGTTCTACAACCACATCGATATTCCAGATTGAGAGATACATACAAGGATTATTGCAGTTGCTTTAATGGAGCAGATATAACTATTATTTTACCAATATATGAAGCGGGTGAAGCTATGATTGAAGGTATAAGGGGAGATATTTTAGTAAACGATATATTTAAAAATGGTTACTCAGAGGCTATTTATGTAGATAACTTTTCTGAAGTTAAGGAGAGAATTTTGGGGATGCTTAGACCCCATGACACAGTAGTCTTTATGGGGGCTGGATCGATTTCTTCCTGGTGTAATATTTTTTCTGAAGAAATGAAATTGAAAAATTTATAATGAATAAAAGTTTCCTAGATATATTGGTCTATCCAGAAATTTTTTCTCAATTATCTGGTAAAAGCTTTTGTAATAAATCAGTCGGAAGTCTTTCCTGGCTAAAAGTTGGTGGATCAGCAGAATACCTCTACATCCCCTCTAATGAGGAGGACCTTTCGTTGCTACTCGGCTCCCTTCATGATGAAATCAATTTGCATATTTTCGGAAAATTATCGAATACACTTATTCGAGATGGTGGTATTTCTGGCTTAACTATCTTAATCCCTTCTTCTTTTTGCGGTATTGAGCTGGTGAGCGATACAAAACTTCAGGTTGGATCAGGCGTTTCTGATAAAGTTTTGGCAAATAGATGTCTTAGCCTAGGAATAGGAGGAATGGAATTTTTATCTGGAATTCCAGGCAGTATAGGTGGCGGTGTATTTATGAATGCCGGCTCTTTTGGTTCGGAATTTAAGGATATTGTTTTAGAGGTAAATTTCATTTCGAAAAGTGGAAAAAAAATTATAAAAAAAAGGGATGAAATAGATTTTGGATATAGAAAAACCAATCTTTGCGATAATATGATTATAACTTCAGTATTAATGGAGGGGTTTTTGAAAGACTCCTTCGATATAAAAGAAATAATGAAAGATATCAATCTTCAGAGAACTTTGTCGCAACCTCAAGGACGACCAACTGGAGGCAGTACCTTTAAAAATACTAAAAACTATAAGGCTTGGGAGCTAATAAATAAATCTGGAATGTCTAAAGCTTATTGTGGGGAAGCAATTGTCTCCAATGTCCATAGCAATTTTTTAATCAATAAAGGTAAAGCAACCGCAAAAGACTTTGAGAATCTAGGTAATATGATTATTGAAGAAGTTAAAAATGAATTAGGTATTTTGCTCGAATGGGAAATTCAAATTGTTGGTGATAATGAGTAGATGGGTTCATAATAAGCATATTGCTGTTTTAATGGGAGGTGATTCATCAGAGAGAGACGTAAGCCTCTCTTCTGGAAATAATGTTTTGTATTCGTTAAGTAATATGGGGTTTAAGACCACAGCGATAGATTGTATAGAAGATTTTCTTGATGTTTTAATGGAGGTTAACCCTGATATTTGTTTTAATGCATTGCATGGGGGCGACGGAGAGAATGGCTCTATGCAAAGGCTGCTTGAAAGAGAGGGTATTCATTATACTCATTCAGGAGTTACAGCATCGATGAATGCAATGAATAAGCTTTTTTCAAAGAATTTATTTTTAGAAAACGATATCAATACCCCTCCATATGAAATAGTTAATGTGGATAAACTAAATATGATTCAGCGCAAAAATCCTTTTGTTATAAAGCCCATTAACGGTGGTTCAAGTAAAGGTGTTTATGCTATTTTAAATGAATCAGATAAGCTCGGTATTTCAAGCATTCAGAATTTTTGGTGCTATGGAGATAAGGTTTTGATTGAAGACTATATAGAAGGAAAAGAGCTTACTTGTGCTGTTTTCAACGGTAATCCTACGGGTGTTATGGAGGTAATAGCTAAAAATAATTTTTATGATTATGATTCCAAGTACAGTGATGATGGTTCTGAACATATTATTCCTGCTGAAATTCCTTCTGAGATTTATAGTTTAGTTCAGGATATTTCCCTTAAAACACATAAAATATTTGGGTGCAGAGGTGTTACTAGATCTGATTTTCGATGGAATAATAAATTAAATTCAAAGGGGTTATTCATTTTAGAAATAAATACACAGCCCGGTATGACTTCGAAATCTTTAGTTCCTGAATTGGTTAAGAAATTAGGTTTCAGCTTTAACGATCTTGTCTTGTCTCTAGTGGAGGGTGCATCTTGCAATCGTTAAAAATAAAAAAATACCTCATTCTTTCTGGAACGTTAATTATTATTCTATCAATTGTTGGGATACTTTTTTATAAGGAAGGAGTTCTTAACGATCATATAGTAAAAAAAGTAGAAGAATTCTTTTTAGTTAAAAATATTGAAACGATTGGCAGGAAGAGAGCCTCCAAGCCTAAGTTATTGTCTATTTTAAAAAATTATCAGAATACCACTCTTTTATCCTTAGACCTAGAAAGCATTCAAATGGAAGTTGAAAAAGTTCCTTGGATTAAGAAGGTTATCATTAGGAGAATTCTTCCTAACAAATTAAGCCTAACAATTGAAGAGTTCATTCCAAAAGCAGTTTGGGTGAGAGGTCGGGACCGATTTGTTCTAGATAGAAATGGTTATTTAATAGAAAAAATATTTGATCAGGAGTATAAAAATTATTTTACAGTCAAGGGAGTAGAAGCAGATTTAAACCTTATGATGCTAATTGAAAATCTTGAAAATTTTCCTGAAATTTATAACCAAATAGATTATGCAAACTTCATAGGAAGAAGGCGCTGGGATTTACATTACAAAACTGGAGTTAAAATTCTCCTACCGCAGGATAAAGTCAATGATTCACTTTCCATCCTTCAATCTTACATTAAAAATAATAGACTGATTGAGAAAGGTCATAAGAAAATAGACTTAAGGGTGGATGGAAAAATAACAACAGATAGAGTAATGAAAAATGATTAACTCTCAATTAGGTTTTCTTATCAATGGTTAATATAAAAAATAAACAGCATGATTTTTTTATCGATAGTAAGATTAACTATCAGACAGATAATATTATTACCTCTATTGATATTGGTTCGGATAAAATTATTTGTTTTATAGCAAAAGTTGATAGGATTTTAGATAAAAAAAAGCCTCGTGTAATAGGCTTTGGATGCTCCCAGTCGAAGGGTTTAAAGAACGCTGGTATTACTGATATCACCGACCTGGAGAAGTCGATAAGGAAAGCGGTTAATCAAGCTGAAAATTCAGCAGGAGTGGAAGTTAAGAATGTATCAGTCAATATCTCAGGAAATTATATCAAAACTGAACGTTTATTTGGCGAGATAATCATTGGTAATAGTATAATCAATCATAACCATGTTGCTCAGGTGATTAGTATAGCTAAAAAGAAGTTTAATTCTAAAAATAAAAAAGTGCTTCATGTTATTCCTTCTCACTTTACAGCTGACGGTATTAAAAACATCGCCAACCCAAACGGTATGAGCGCAAATAAACTTGGCGTTAAATTACTTTTTATATATGGAATGCCTAACCACCTAGATAACCTTGAAATGATTGTAAAAAATTGTTTTTTAAATGTAATAAATTTTACAGCCAAGCCATACGTCTCAGCTTTATCTACCCTAACTAAGGAAGAGCAGCATTCGGGCGCTGTTTGCCTTGATATTGGATCGGGAAGTACCTCTATTTCTATTTTTATTGATGGTTCAATGGTTTTTGCAAAATCTATTAATATTGGAGGGTGGTATATATCAAGTGACATTTCTAAAATTTTATCAACACCCTTTGAGCAAGCAGAAGCTTTAAAAACTCTCTATGGCAGCGCTTTAAGGGGACCAAATGACGGAGAATATATTTATCAAACACCTCTAATGGGAAGTGATTCCGACGAAAGATTATCATTTTCAAGATCAAAATTAATTTCAATTATTCGGCCTCGTTTCTACGAAATACTTATCCATGCAAAGAGGTGTATTGAGCAATCAGGATATTACGATATTGCAAAAAGAAACACTGTTATTACAGGCGGAGGTTCGGAATTAATAGGTAGTATTGAATTTTCTGAAAGAATTTTAGAATCCAGAGTTCGGTCAGGTAAACCATTAAATATTGATGGGTTGAATGAAGAAATCTCTGGCCCAGCTTTTTCATCATGTGCCGGTATGCTTATTCATTCGATATTATCTTTGAAAAAAGATATGAATGATAAGCCTAACCAACAAAATTTTGCTTCTAAATTTATACAAAAAATTATGGGTTCTGGTTTTTAATCAATAACTTATTATTGATAAATGAATAGAATCAGTTGAAAATTAAAGTATTCTCAAACGAGGTGTATTATGACCACGCATAAAGATGAAAATTTTGTTTCAAATAGCAGTATTACTCTTGAGGCTCCCGAAGTCGAAAAATTAAGACCGCGTATTTCCTTAATTGGAGTTGGCGGTGGAGGAGGAAATGCTCTAAAAACCATGGTCGATCAGGAGCTTGATGGGGTGGAATTATTTGCAGTCAATACTGACGTCCAAGACTTAGAAAATTTAAATGGCGTAACATCTATTCCTATTGGATCTCATTCTACTCAAGGCATGGGGGCTGGTGCTGATCCTAAGGTTGGTAAAAAGGCGGCAGAAGAGTCCCAGGAAGAGATCAGGCGATACCTTGAGGGTACTCATATGCTTTTTATCACAGCCTGTCTTGGCGGTGGAACTGGAACTGGTGCTGCACCAGTAATTGCCCAGCTGGCGAAAGATATGGGGATTCTTACCGTAGGTATTGTTACCACCCCATGGAGATTTGAAGGTAAAAAAAGAATGGTATCGGCTCAAGCTGGAGTTGATGAATTGTGTAGTATCCTTGATACCGTTATAGTGATACCTAATCAAAATATTTTTAGAGTTATCAATGAAAAGACTCCAATGAAAGAATGCGAGGATTTGGTGAATAAAACCCTACATGATGGCGTTTCTGCAATTAGCGCCTTAATTATGAAGAATGGTTCTATTAATATTGATTTTGCAGATGTTCAGACTATCATGCAACATAAAGGTAAGGCGATATTTGGTGTTGGAACAGCATCTGGAGAGGATAGAGCTGTTTTATCGGCCGAAGCAGCGATTTCAAATCCAATGCTAGACGACTTATCCCTAAAAGGAACAAAAGGATTGCTAGTATCTCTTACTGCAGGATCAGATATTAATCCTTTTGAAATTGATAGCGCATTATCTCTAATTCAAAAAGATGTCGGGGAGGATTGTGAAGTTATTTTTGGTGTTTTCCCGGATGATGAAATTGGTGATAATTTTAGAACTGCAGTCATTGCGACTGGAATGAATCAGGGCTCAGAAGAAATCGTTGTTGATATTAATAAGGCTGAGAAGAATCCCTTAGGACAAAATTTTATTGATATAATAGAAGAAAAAAATTCATTGTTAGGCGATAATGATGAAAGTATTGACCTAGAGATTAAGACAGTTTCCTCTGAAGAACCTCATAATATGTCCTCAGAGGAGGATTTTTCTTTTGAAGAAGACTTTTCCAAAGGTACTGATTTGTTAGCGGATGAAAATATATCAAACTTACCTGATCCTGAAGACTGGGAAAATGATGATGGTGTTCCCCTCTTTAATAATGATAGGTTTGACCCGTCAGAGGATGATAAGGAAGAAGAATCCCAGTTGGAAATACCAGCCTTTCAAAGGTTTTTAGGAAGAATAAAGGGTAATTAGAAATTTTCTTAGTTACAATAAGTGACAATCATTTATTCGTTATAGCTTATCCTTAATGATACCAGTGTATAATTGCTGGTAGATAAATATAATGAATAAAAATAATGTTAATTTGGAAGATAATTTTAAAAGCATGGATATTTCAAGAATTTCAGATAGAAGTCATTTTGATTCATTTTTAGCCACAGGAAAAAATTGCTGGCAAACAACATTAAAGCTAGTCAAGAAATTTAATGGAATTGGTCTCCACTCGGGTAATAAAGTTAATATTACGATTAAACCCGGAGCAGAAAATTCAGGGATTGTTTTTGTTAGAACTGATTTAGACGGTGATCTAGAAAAACGTACAATAAGGGCTAACTATAAATTTGTTTCTGATACAAGTTTGTGTACAACAATTACAAATAGCTTTGGTATACAAGTATCAACAATCGAACATATTATGGCGGCTTTCAATGGCAGCGGTATTGACAACGCTTTAGTTGAAATAGATAACTCTGAGGTTCCTATAATGGACGGAAGCTCATTACCATTCTTAAATATAATGGAGGATGCGGGAATTATTGAACAGCCATCTAAGAGGCGAGTAATAAAAATACTTAAAGTAATAGAAGTTAGTGAAGGTGATAAATTTTGTTCATTTAGTCCAAGTAATGGGTCTGATTTTTCTGCTCAAATAGATTTCGAAAGTCTTGTTATAGGTAAACAGGAGGCTTCTTTATCTATAGAAGGGTATGGGTTTAAAGAATTTGCCGCCAACGCACGCACCTTCGGGTTCATGAAGGATGTTGAACACATGAAGTCATTAGGTCTTGGACTAGGTGGTAGTTTAGATAATTGTATTATCATTGATAATAACGAAGTTATTAACCCCGGTGGCTTGAGGCATAAAAATGAGTTTTCTAGACATAAACTTCTTGATGCTGTTGGTGATATTTATACTGCTGGATTCCGAATCCAGGGCTTGTACCGAGGTATTAGGGCAGGGCATTACATGAATAATCTTCTTTTGAAAGAGTTATTCGCTCTAGCCTCAAATTATGAAATAATAGATTATCCTGACCCTTCTTTAAATTAATATGAGTTGGGTAAGGGTTCTAAAATGCTAGTAAGTTAATTTTATAAAGACATATTCCTTGTAGAGGTTTATAATAGATTCTTTATTAAATCTTTAATAATGTCTTTATTGAGAAGAGATATCTTGAAAAAAATAAATTTAAATAAAGTTATAATAATCTTTTTACTCACTCTTGTCGGTTGCTCAGGTAGTGAAGAGCGACCAGAGTATAGAGAAAGATCTCTAGCTTCGATATATAATAATGCTGTTTATAACCTCGAGAGAGGAAGAGTTCAGCAGGCTGCATTTGAATTTGATGAAGTTGAAAGGCAGCACCCCTATTCTTCTTGGGCGAGACGTTCCATGCTAATGTCAGCCTATGCTTATTATCTACAAAATAAATATGATCAGGCAATATCTACGGCGCAGAGGTTTATATCCTTACATCCTGGAAACAAAAATGCAGTGTATGCATATTATTTGATAGCTCAATCGTATTATGAAAGAATTCAAGATGTTGCTAGAGATCAAAGAATTACTGAGCTGGCTTTAGAGTCTTTTGTTGAAGTGATAAGAAGATACCCTGAAACTGATTATGCAAAAGATTCACAGATGAAGGTTGATTTAACTCAAGACCACCTGGCTGGAAAGGAGATGTATATTGGAAGATATTATCTAGAGAAAAAGGCCTTTCTTGCCGCTATTAATAGATTTCGAACTGTAACAGTTGACTATCAAACAACAAGCCACGTCCCTGAGGCGCTTCATAGAACTGTCGAATCCTACATATCGATGGGGTTATTTGATGAGGCTTATAAAACAGCTTCAGTCCTAGGTCACAATTTTCCAGAAAGTATTTGGTATAAAGATAGTTACGAGTTGATAAAGGATACTACTGAATAATAAAAAATGAAAAAACTTAAAAGTGCAGAAGGTCTTGGTTCCGAGCTCGAGGTAAAAGATAAACTTTCAAATCTATACTCAGAAGTAAAAAAGCATGACGATCTTTATTATAAAAAACATAACCCTGTAATTTCCGATAACGAATATGATGAGTTAAGACGGTCTATTGATAAAATAGAAAAAGACTTTCCGTTATTGATTTCATCCTTATCCCCATCATCAAGAGTGGGTGCTAATCCATCGGAGAAGTTTGGAAAAATAAAGCATTCTGTTCCAATGCTCTCAATACAAAATGCTAAAAATAAAGAAGAGATTATATCTTGGAGTGACGGCTTAAAAAATTTTCTTAGAATTGAAGATAATATAAGTATCGACTATGTTGCTGAACCAAAAATCGATGGACTATCCGCTAGTATAATTTATGTAGATGGTGTTCTTAAGGTTGGAGCCACAAGAGGCAATGGTTCATTGGGTGAGGATGTAACTGAAAATATTAAAACAATTAGAGGGATTCCCTTAACTATAGATAAAAATAAAGCTCCAAAAATTTTAGAAATTAGGGGTGAAGTGTATATGTCGCATGATAATTTTTATGCATTAAATAGAACACAAGAGCTTGAAGGCAAGGAGCCTTTTAAGAATCCTCGTAACGCTGCCGCAGGATCATTAAAACAATTGGATCCTAAGGAAACTGCAAAAAGATCACTTGAGTTTTTTGCTTATGCATGGGGAAGCACATCTTCATTGCCCTACGACAATCATTATGACTTAATGATTTTTTTTAAAGAACTTGGGTTTCCTATTAATTCTCATTTTGGTGTGTTTGAAACTATTGATGAGCTCCTTGTTTTTTATAATAATGTTTTGGAGAAAAGACCGAGCCTTGGTTATGATATTGATGGAATCGTTTATAAGATTAATAGACTAGACTGGCGTGAAAGATTGCAATCGACAGATCATCACCCTAGGTGGGCTATTGCACACAAGTTTCCTGCAGAAAGAGCAGTTACAAAAATAATTGATATTGATATACAAGTTGGAAGAACTGGTGTCCTTACCCCGGTAGCAAGATTACAACCTATATCCATTGGAGGTGCTTTAATTTCAAATGCTAGCCTTCATAATTTTGAAGAAATTCAACGAAAAGATATTCGTATAGGCGATATGGTTTGGGTTCAAAGAGCGGGTGATGTGATACCTCAGGTAATTAGCGCCATTAAAGAAAAAAGATTAGAAAATCTTTCAGTTATAGACGCGCCAAGTCATTGTCCTGTTTGTGGCTCTATTGCTGAAAAAGAACTTGTTTTATCAGGTAATACAAAAAAATATGAGAAGTATATTCGTTGTATGGGAGGTTTTAGCTGCGATGCTCAGGCAATTGAAAGAATTAAGCATTTTTCTTCTAAGGCCGCATTTGATATTGAAGGGCTTGGTCAAAAACAAATTGATGATTATTTTATAAATAAAATGATTAAGTCACCTGTCGACATCTTTTTTTTGGAGGATAGATATAAAAGTAATCCGCCTTCTTTTTGGCAATACACATCTGGACCTAAAGAAAAAATAGGGACTATTAAGGAAAGTGCCTTAAAATTATTCAAGTCGATTGATGATAGACGAGAGGTTGACTTAGATCGATTCCTTTTTGCACTTGGGATAAGGCACTTGGGATTATCCACCGCTAGTCTTATTGCTAATCACTACAAATCTATTAAAGTTATGCTTGATACCTTTTCTGTTGAACGTTCCTCAAGTTCTTTAGAAGACCTTCAATCTTTGGGTGGTGTAGGAGAGAAGGTTGCAATTTCAATTACTGAGTTCTTTGAGAATTCTGAAACTAGGAGTTTAGTCATAGAACTAATTGAATCTGGAGTTGTCGTTAAAAAATTTAATAGAGAAATAAAAGAAACTAAAATATCAAATAAAATTATTTTAATAACAGGAAGCTTGCAAAGTATGAGCAGGGCGGAGGCAA
Organism: alpha proteobacterium MED-G09; assembly: GCA_905182015.1. Lineage (GTDB taxonomy): Bacteria > Pseudomonadota > Alphaproteobacteria > MED-G09 > MED-G09 > MED-G09. Next base: position 68,077 of record CAJIZT010000001.1, read on the forward strand.
AGGTTAAAATCGAAATATTGGGTGCTAAACTTTCCTCCTCTTTATCTAAAAAAACAGATTTTCTTATTGCGGGAATAAAGCCTACTTTATCAAAAATTGAAAAAGCTAAAGAATTAGGCGTAAAAGTTTTTTTAGAGGATGAGTGGAATAATTATATTAACGAATAGGTTCGCAGCTTTTTTTTAACCACTTAACCTCATCTTTATTGAGAAAAGGCGAAAGCGACCTACAGACTTCTTGATGGTAATCATTTAGCCATTTTTTTTCTTTCGTGTTCATTAAATTTAGATCTATAAGTGTTTTGTCTATAGGTGAGAGTGTTAAAGTCTCAAAATACAAGAGCTTGTTATTGTCACTACTTTCTTTGGTAAAAACTAAATTTTCAATTCGAATTCCATATTCGTTTTCTTTGTAATACCCCGGTTCGTTGGAGATAATCATACCTTTTTTTATTTCCTGAGTTCCTGAGGGGGATATATTTTGTGGACCCTCGTGAACCCCTAAAAACGAACCAACCCCATGGCCTGTTCCGTGACTATAGTTTAATCCAACTTCAAGAAGATATTTCCGTGCTAATGGATCCAAGTCAGAGCCCTTGGTGCCTTTAATAAATATGGAGCTTGCGATCGCAATATGACCTTTTAATACCCTTGTGAATCTATCTTTTTTTTCATCACATATATCCTTTTCACCGCTAAGAACAGCTACAGTCCTAGTAACATCTGTTGTTCCGTCAAAATATTGTCCGCCAGAATCTAGCAATAAAAGATCACCCCTTCTTAATATTTTATTTGTTTTCTTATTAGCCTTATAGTGAACGATTGCAGCATTTTCTGCAGTGCCAGCAATTGTATTAAATGATAAAGATTTTAATTCTTTATTCTCCTTTCTAAATTCAAGAAGTTTATTTTCAACTGTTAACTCATCAACTTCATCCTTTTCACTAATAGAACTAAGCCAAAATAAAAATCTAGTTAAGGCAACCCCATCTCGTAGATGAGCATTTTTCGATCCGTTAATTTCAGTAGAGTTTTTACAGGCTTTCATTAGGCTGCACGGATTAGATTTTTGAATTTGCGAAGCAGTATTTAATTTAATTATCTTTGCTATTTCCAATGGAGTCGTTTTCGGATCAAATATAGTTTTTTTGTAATTTTTAATTTTTATAAATTTTTCGATATCACCTATTTTCATGTGTGTAATATTGTTTTTATTAAAGTGCTTTTCTATTTCTGCCGAGGTATTATGATTGGAAAAAAGAGTAGTTTTGGCATTTTTCTCAAAAATTGCAAAGCACCTTAGAACTGGTGTGTAATCAAGGTCATTACCTCTAATATTAAGTAACCAGCAAGTGTTTTCAGATTCTGATATAAAAAGTGAATCAGCTTTTTCATCGGTAAGTTCTTTTACTAAACTATGAAATTTTTCAGTACAGCTCTTTCCCGAGAACTCTATACTATGATGAATCACCAATCCGCTCGGCTCTTTTGGTCTGTCCAACCATATTTTATCAATAATATTTTTAGTTTCCACAAGAGCTATACTCTTTTTATCGAATATTTTTTTTAATAAGAGGTGTTTACTTAATGATAATGTTTTTGGACTAAATCCAACCCTCTCTCCACCTTTAAATTTTCTCTCTACCCAATTTTCTTGGCTAGCAGGATCAAGATTTTCAAAATTAAACAAACTTGTAGAGCATTCCATTTTAACTTGCGTGGTGTACCTTCCATCGACAAAGATAACAGCACTGTCTTTAGTTATAATTGATAGACCTGCAGACCCTGTAAACCCGGTAGCCCAAGCTAATCTCTCTGATGATTTAGGGATATACTCTGTAAGAAACTCATCTTCGTGAGGGATAATAAAGCCGTCAATCTCTTCTTTTTCTAAAAAAGAGCGGATTTGTATTATATTATTTTTTGTACTATTTATCATAATTTTTTATATCACATAATAAGAAAAACTAATAAATAGAGATTTATCCAGCTATCTCTATAAAATTTTCCATAACCTTTCTAGTGCCATTATTTCCAAAATTTATTGTTAGTTTCTTCCCGTCCACAGACATCACCTTACCTCGACCAAACTTTTTATGAACAACAGCCGATCCTAAAGAAAATTTAGAGTCTAAATTGATTGAACTAGAGACCTTTTCTTGCGGCAGCTTTCTAATGACTGAGCTCTGCATTTTAGCTCTATTCCATCCTGGCGTGCTATAATCTGACTGATCAAAAATATCTTCTTTTATATCGGTAAAATTACCCCTATTCCCTGAAAAATGTGAAAGATTTATTTCAATATTGTCTTCTGGGAGTTCATTAATAAACCTTGATGGTATGCTTGAAAGCCACTGATTGTGCATTTTTCTATTTGCTGAATAAAAGATGGATGATTTAATCTTTGCTCTTGTTATCCCAACATAAGCCAGTCTTCTTTCTTCTTCTAGCGATTTAATTCCGCCTTCGTCTAATGATCGTTGGTTTGGGAAAACTCCTTCCTCCCAACCAGGAAGGTACACATAATCAAACTCTAAACCTTTAGCTGCATGAAGAGTCATCAGGCTTACCTTGTTTCCTTCTGGATTTTTATCTATCTCCATAACTAGAGAAATATGCTCAAGATAGGCTTTTAAGCTTTCAAAAGGTTCTATCGATTTAAATAATTCCTTTATATTATCGAGTTTTCCTCCAGCAGTTATTGAGTCATCGCTTCGCAACATTTCTAAATAACCGGAATCCTCTAAGATTATCTCTGCTAATTCATGATGGCTTCTGTTTTCAACTAGGTCATTCCATCGCTCGGTAAGATCAACAAAATGCTTTAAGGAGGCTTTTGTTTTGGGTTTTATTTCGGAGGTTTGAATTAATTCTTTAATGGAGTTAATAGTAGGAATATTATTATTTTTTGAATATTCTTTTATTTTTTTTATAGTTGTTTCTCCTACGCCTCTCTTAGGAACATTTAATACCCTTTCAATTGCTAGACTATCGCTTGGCTGAATTGCAAGTCTGAAGTAAGCGTTTGCATCCCGTATTTCCTTTCTTTCATAGAATCTTGGACCTCCAACAACTTTGTAAGGAAGTCCAATTGATATAAAACGATCCTCAAATTCCCTCATTTGAAAACTTGCTCTAACTAAAATAGCAGTCTCATCTAAATTTTTTTGCTGAAGGGACTGTTGTTCTAGTTCATCGGTTATAATTCTTGCTTCCTCCTCGCCATCCCAAGTCGAAGTTACGGATACTTTTTCTCCATCACTCGCTGATGTCCACAATGTTTTGCCAAATCTTGATTCATTGGATTCAATTAATTTTGATGCTGCGGCAAGTATATTGCCTGTTGATCTGTAGTTTTGCTCTAATCTAATAACTTTCGCATCAGCAAAATCTTTTTCAAACCTAAGTATATTTGTAACTTCCGCCCCTCTCCAAGAATAAATTGATTGATCGTCATCACCAACGCAACAAATATTCTTCCATTTTCCTGATAGCAGCCTTAGTAAATTGTATTGAGATGTATTGGTATCTTGATATTCATCAACAAGCATATATTTGAAACGATTTTGAAAAGACTCTAAAATATCTTTATTTTCATTAAACAACCTTATGCATTCAAGGATTAAATCGCCAAAGTCAGCGGCATTGAAAAACTTTAATTGATCTTGATATTTTTTATATAAGGTCTTGCCTCTTCCGTTTGCAAAATAATCACCATCGTCTGAGGTAATGTTTGCCGGAATCAAGCCTTTATTTTTCCATCGATCAATTAGAGATAACAGTCCTTTGGCAGACCATTTTTTTTCATCAATATTCTCATCCCTAATAAGTTGCTTTAGAAGCCTAAGTTGATCATCGGTGTTTAATATAATAAAGCCATCTTTTAGGCCTACTTTTTCAGGGTACTGCCTTAAAATTTGAGCCCCAACAGAATGGAAAGTTCCTAACCACTTTAAACCAGTAACCATATCACCTATATGACTGGCAACCCTGGTCCTCATTTCATTAGCAGCTTTGTTCGTGAAGGTTACAGATAATATTTCACCAGGCAGGGCCATATTTTCCATAAGCAATCTGGCTAATCTTGTTGTAAGAACGCCAGTCTTACCTGTTCCAGCACCCGCTAGTACTAGTAATGGCCCGTCATTATGGAGTACTGCCTCCTTTTGTGCATCATTAAATTTTTTGAATGAATCAAGTTCATTTATATTTAGCATTTCTTTAACTGTGTATTTTGAGAGAGCATTGAGTTTATAAATATTTTTATATTTGTTAATGAATTTTTTACTCTACATCGATTCATTAATAATTCACCTTATTATAAAGAATTAAGAATAAAAACTCTTATGGCCGAAGCTAAGCTTCCATCCCTCTCGTCCTGATCTATATTTTGAATGAGGGATTCTATAGTAATATTTTTATTTTTTGCAATCTTATCTAAGGCTATCCAGAAATCTTTTTCAATGGCTACACTTGTTTTATGACCAGATAAAATCAAAGATTTTTTTATTTGATTAACCATAGCCTAGGACGGTGAAATCATCCTTTCAGGTTTTACTATTTTATCATATTCAGATTCAGTAATAAAACCTAATTTTACAGCCTCTTCTTTTAGTGTTGTTCCATTTTTATGAGATGTTTTGGCTATTTTTGAAGCATTATCGTAACCAATTACAGGGGCTAAAGCGGTAACAAGCATTAAAGAGCTATTTAAAAGCTCTTTAATTTTTTCTTTATTTGGCTTTACCCCATCAATACAATTACTTGTAAAGCTTAAGCACCCATCACCTAATAACTTAATTGATTGAAGAATATTATAGGCTATGACGGGTTTAAAAACATTTAATTCAAAATGACCCTGACTACCTGCCATGCTTATTGTTGAGTGATTTCCCATTACCTGAAGGCAAAGCATAGTCATTGCCTCACATTGAGTTGGATTTACCTTTCCCGGCATGATTGATGAGCCCGGTTCATTTTCTGGTAATTGAATTTCTCCTAAGCCAGACCTTGGTCCTGAACCAAGGAGCCTTATGTCATTTGCAATTTTGAATAATGAAATGGCTACAGTATTTAAGCTGCCAGACACCTCAACCATGGAATCGTGACTTGCTAGCGCTTCAAATTTATTTGGAGCCGTCTTGAACGGCAACCCTGTTATTTTTTTACACTCTAATGCAAATTTCTTATCAAAGCCTTTTTTTGAATTTAACCCTGTCCCAACAGCAGTTCCTCCTTGCGCTAGATAGTAAAGTTCTTCAGATGACTTTTTTATTCTCTCTATCCCTCTATTTACCTGAGTAAAATATCCTGAGAATTCTTGCCCCAGGGTTACTGGCGTAGCATCTTGCAAATGAGTTCGTCCGATTTTAATTATTTTATTAAATTCTTTTGATTTTTTTTCTAATGACAGAGACAATTTTTCCATTGAAGGGATAAGATTATTGGAAATTTCTAATGCAGCAGCTATATGCATTGCTGTTGGGAAGGTATCGTTTGACGACTGTGATAAATTACAATGATCATTGGGGTGAACTGGAGTCTTTGAACCAATTTTACCACCTAGACTTTCAATTGCTCTATTGGAAATAACCTCATTAGCATTCATATTTGATTGAGTACCTGAGCCTGTTTGCCAAACTACTAAAGGAAAATGATCGTCTAATTTACCGTTTATTATTTCTTTTGCTGCTTTTTTAATAGCATTTGCAATTTTGGGTTGAAGAATTCCCATCTCTTTATTAACTGATGAGGCCGCTAACTTAACAACCCCTAAGGCCCTTATAAGAGGGGTAGGCATTATTTCTCCACCAATTTTAAAGTTTTTTAGAGATCTTTGTGTTTGTGCTCCCCAATACTTGTCATTAGGAACACTTATTTTGCCAAACGCATCAGTTTCTTCTCTTTTATCTTTCAATAGCTATCTCCAAAGGTTTCATCCGGTAAGAATTAAGCAAGGAGCTTCTGTTGCCAGGTGCCCCTCAAACCCCGCCTAATTATGCAAATAATTAGGAGTTAAGTTGAGTTACTCACACATTAAGCTGCGAGAGCGTACTCTGCATAGTCGCTTTTTGCTTCTATATAATAGCCCGATAACGGCGGAACAATGCCGAGTAAAAAGAAGATTTTTACACTCTCGTCGATCCTATTTCACCCCCATAACAAAACTTTGAAATGGTGGAGGTGCCGGGTACCGCCCCCGGGTCCGAATAGTTTATTATATCAACCGTTTATCACTATATCTGGTAAACCAGCACTTTCTTTATACATTCTATTAATTAAAATTTGAAGAGACAAAAAGGTAGTTTATAATTAAAATAAGAATCGGAGTTTATTTTGCAGGAATATCATAGCCTACTAAAGCAAGTATTAGAGAACGGATCTGACAAAAATGACAGAACCGGAACTGGAACGCGATCTATTTTTGGACATCAGATGCGATTCGACCTTCAGAAAGGTTTTCCTTTACTAACAACAAAAAAAGTTCATTTAAAATCAATAATTTATGAGTTACTGTGGTTTCTCAAGGGCGAAACAAATATACGTTATTTAAAAGAAAACAACGTTAGTATATGGGATGATTGGGCTGATAAAAGTGGAGAGCTTGGCCCAGTTTATGGTCATCAATGGCGCTCCTGGCCAACAGAGACTGGTGGAAAAATTGATCAAATAACTGGACTAATAGATCAAATTAAATCAAACCCCGATTCTAGAAGGTTAATTGTAACGGCTTGGAATCCTGCAGATGTGGAAAAAATGGCCTTACCTCCGTGTCATTGTCTTTTTCAATTTTATGTCGCTAACGGTAAACTCTCATGTCAATTATACCAACGCTCTGCTGATATATTTCTTGGTGTTCCTTTTAATATTGCATCATATGCACTTTTAACAATGATGATTGCAAAGGTAACTAATCTTGAGGTAGGGGATTTTATTCACACTCTTGGTGATGCTCACTTATATTCAAATCATCTTAATCAAGCAAATGAGCAACTAAGTAGGGATTTTAAAAAGTTACCAAATATGAAAATTAAATCCAACCATAGTTCTATTTTTGATTTTAAATATGAGGACTTTATTTTAGAAGACTATATTTTTCACCCCCACATACCCGCGCCAATAGCAGTTTGATGATATGAAAAAACATAGTTTAATAGTTGCCGTTGCTAAGAATAAAGTTATTGGTCATGAGGGCGGTATGCCTTGGGATTTACCATCAGATTTATCAAATTTTAAAAGGATCACAATGAATAAGCCAATGATTATGGGTAGAAAAACATTTGATTCAATAGGAAGGCCTCTTCCAGGCAGAGACAATATAGTAGTTAGTAGGAATCCTGATATTTTTATAGAAGGGGTTACTTTATGTAATAATATTGAGTCAGCAATTTTAGAAGCAAGCAAGTGTGCCAACAAAAGAAATACTGATGAAATTATGATAATTGGTGGTGAATATATTTTTAAGTCATTCATTAACACTGCTCATAAAATATATTTGACTGAGGTTGATTCTTCACCGGAGGGTGATGTTTTTTTCCCTAACTTAAATTTGAATGATTTCACGGTGGTTTCAAAAAGTCCCTTCGTTAAAGAAGAGGGGGATAGCTGTTCTCATCGTCTTGTTATTTATGAAAAAAACAATAACTAAGATTTTTTTGATAAGATCTCGTCAATTTTTTTAGCAAAAGAAATAAATATATCTTTTATAAGGCTTTTTGGTTGAGAAAAAACAAAAGGAATTCCGTCATCACAGCTTTCTCTTATTTCTTTGTCTAATGGAATTTCACCAATGAACTCAATATTTAATTTTTTAGCCATTTCTTTAGCACCATCTTCTCCGAATATATTCTCTTTAGTTCCATCATTGAGAACCAGGTAAGACATATTCTCTATTATTCCTAAAATCTCTATATTTACTTTTTTGAACATTCCTATTGCCTTAACCGCATCATTCACTGCAACAGGCTGAGGGGTTGAGACTATTATGGCCCCATCCAATGGTAAGTGTTGTGATACAGTTATTTGAGCATCGCCAGTGCCAGGCGGCATATCTATAATTAAAAAATCTAATTCACCCCAGTTAGTATCTGTGGCCATTTGTTTGATTGCGGAATGAACCATTGGACCCCTCCAAACTACAGGCTGATCTTCGTTTATCAAAAAGCCAATAGACATCACCTTCATATTCTCAAATTCAAATGGAACTATTTTCTTATTTTCATTAACTTCCGGCTTTCCTTTTAACGCAAGCATGTGTGGAATAGATGGGCCGTGAATATCGGCATCTAAAATACCAACCCTTTTTCCAATTGAAGATAGTGCTGATGCAATATTAATAGACATAGTGGACTTACCAACACCACCTTTACCACTCGCAATTGCTATAATATTTTTTATACCTTGTATTTTCTCAACCGGCTTGGGTTCTTTCGGCTGTTTAGCCTCTTTAGATGCATTTTGTTTTAATGGTTCGTTTGTCAAGACGCTAGTAACACTTATCATTCCCTTGATTGAAGACAGCTCCTTTTCAATTAGCTTTCCCACCTTTTCAATTTCTTCAATATTATCCTTATTGGCATAAAGAGAGATTTGAACATGGCCATCCTTATGGCTAATGCCCTCTATTATATTTTCCTCAACTAAGCTTTTCTTATTTCCTAGAACTATTGAAGTTAATTTTTTTTCTATTATTTCTTTGGTAATATCTGTCATTTATTTTATTAAATTTTGTTAATGTTGATGAATTTCGTTTACTCAATGGTTGAAGATGGCATATAAGGACAAATAGAGGAAATAGAAAGTAAAAAAATGAAACAAAATATTATTAATAAAAACAATAACGGCTGGAACGAAAATAATCAAAATCCATGGGGGAAAAGTAACCCTGGCCAAGATTTTGATAATGCGTTTGACGGTCTTCAAAAATTATTAACCAGATTTCTTCCGGGAGGAGGAAGAGGTTGGAGAGGTTTTTTTGCAATATTGCTTGTGTTATTTGGTCTATGGTCTTTAAGTGGACTGTATCGTGTTAATGCCGATGAACAAGGCGTGGTTTTAAGATTCGGAAAATTTACCAGTCAGACTGGTCCCGGCCTTCATTATCACCTTCCGTTTCCAATCGAAACAGCCCTTACACCAAAAGTTACAACGGTTAATAGAATTGATATAGGGATGAGGAGTCCTTCTGGAACTGGATTTTCTAATCCATCAAGATCCTTGAGAGATGTTCCAGAAGAAAGCTTAATGTTAACAGGCGATGAAAATATTGTTGATATTGATTTTTCAGTATTTTGGGTAATTAAAGATGCTGGAGCTTTCTTATTTAAAATTCAATATCCAGAGAGAACAATTAAAGCAGTCTCAGAGAGCGCTATGCGTGAGATTGTTGGGGGCTCAGATATACAGCCAATACTTACTGGTGCTAGACAAAAAACAGAGGATGATGTTAAGGCGTTAATGCAATCTACATTAGATTCTTATGGGTCTGGTATTCAAGTCAGGGAAGTAAAAATGCAAAAAGTAGACCCTCCTTCTGCGGTAATAGATTCATTTAGAGATGTGCAAGCAGCCAGGGCTGATCAGGAACGAGCAAGAAACGAAGCAAATGCATATGCAAATAAGATAGTGCCTGAAGCCCAAGGTGAGGCATCAAAAATATTAAGAGAATCAGAGGCTTATCAGTCCCAAACTGTTGCCGAGGCCGAGGGTCAGGCCACAAGGTTTGTTTCAATTTATTCAGAATATATTCAGGCCAAAGATGTTACTCGTCAACGAATGTTTTTAGAAACAATGGAAAAAGTTTTTGGGAGTATGAATAAAATTATTGTTGATAATGAATCGATAGGTGGGCAAGGTGTTGTCCCATATCTTCCGCTTAATGAAATTAATAAAAGAGGTCAAAGATAATGGGTATTAAACAGACCGTTTCAGTTGTTTTTTTGGGAATATTTGTATTATTAGTTTTTAATACATTTTTTTCTGTTCATGAAACTCGTCAGGCAATAGTTCTTCAGTTTGGTAGACCAGTGGGTGCGCCAATAACTGATCCAGGGTTGAAGATAAAGATGCCCTTTATTCAACAAGTTAAATATTTAGATAAAAGAATATTGGCATTAGATTCACCGGCCGAAGAAGTAATAGCTGCTGATCAAAAGAGGTTAGTTGTCGATTCCTTTACTCGGTGGACAATCATTGACCCTCTGCAATTTTATGTAAGTGTTAGAGATGAGAGAATAGCCCGCTCTAGGTTGCAGGCAATCGTCTCATCAAGTTTAAGGTCAATTTTAGGTGCTGAAGAATTTGCTGCTGTTGTTAGAGATAACAGAGACGACCTAATGAAACAAATTACTGAGCGAGCAAACGAGCAAGCTCTCGATCTTGGTATTAAAATTGTTGATATAAAAATTAAACGCGCTGATTTACCTGATGCAAATAGTCAAGCCATATATAGAAGAATGCAGACTGAAAGACAGCAAGAAGCAGCTGAGTTTAGAGGTAAGGGGCAGGAGATATCTAGAGGAATTAGAGCTGAAGCTGAGAAAACTGTTACTGTCTTGCTTTCAGAGGCAACACGCGATGCTGAAATAAATAGAGGTATTGGTGATGCTTGTCGAAATAGGATTTTTGCAACAGCATACGGTTTGGATAAAGACTTTTTTGCTTTTTATCGTTCGATGATGTCTTATGAGAAATCCTTGGATGATCAGACCACTATAGTTTTATCACCCGATAGTGAGTTTTTTAAATTTCTTAATAATCCAAATGCATCTTCGATAACCACAAACTCAACTGAAAAGTTAAGTTCGGATAGTAAGAAGCTTATCAACCTTATTGATAATAATAGTAGATTAAGGGATGTTTTGTGCCCTAACCTATCTAGCCAACAATAATAGAGAAAAAATGAAAAACCTAAAATCTAAGGTCCTAGCAATAGTATTTAATGTGGTTTTGTTTTTAAACACTCCTGCAATTTCGTCTTTACCTGATTTTACAATTTTAGCAGAGGAGTATTCCTCGTCTGTTGTTAATGTATCTGTTGTCAGAAAACAAAAAGAAAAAGAAACCTCGAATAAAATGAGGCAGATCCCACCTAGCTCACCCTTTGACTACTTTAATGATGAAAGATTAAAAGATTTTTTTCGCAATCAACCACAAAAAAGAGCCCCTCAAAAAACAGCAGGTTCAGGTTTTATAATTTCAAATGACGGCTATATTGTTACTAATAATCATGTTGTCGAAGATGCTGCTACTATTAAGATAACGCTAAGTAACGATAAAGTTTATGATGCGGAGGTTGTTGGGTTGGACCCAAGAATGGATTTAGCATTATTAAAGATAGATTCTAAAGAAAAATTTCCCTTTATAACATTTGGTAATAGTAAGGAATCAAGAGTTGGTGAATGGGTGGTAGCAATAGGAAATCCCTTTGGTTTAGGCGGAACTGTTACAGCAGGAATTATATCTGCTTTAGGACGAAATATTGGTTCAGGACCATATGATAAATTTATTCAAACAGATGCACCAATCAATAAAGGTAATTCTGGAGGGCCATTATTTAATATGAGCGGTGAAGTGATTGGTGTTAATACTATGATATATTCACAAACAGGTGGCTCAGTTGGTATAGGTTTTTCAATTCCCTCAGAGCTCGTGATGCCAGTCATTGAGCAACTTAAGGACTATGGTGAAACGAGAAGAGGATGGCTCGGAGTGATGATCCAAAACGTCACTGAAGAATCAGCGAAAGATATGGATCTTGAGGAGGCCAGAGGTGCGTTAATAGCGAAAGTTGCTGATAATGGACCTGCTGAAAAGGCCGGTATTGAAGAGAATGATGTTATTATTTCTTATAACGGAGAAGATATTAAGGATGTAAGAGACTTAACAACAAAAGTTGCCAATACAGACATTGGCAAGAATGTCAAAATTCAGGCTATTCGTTTTGGAAAGATAATCGATTTGAAGGTTAAGATTGGAAGACTTGAGGGGAATGAAGATTCCTTAAAATCGAAACCTTCCGGTGAAATAAAAGAAATACTAGGTTTAGGTTTAGGGGATTTAACCGATGACTTCAGAAGGGAAAATCAAGTACCTGGAACCATTAAAGGTGTTGCTGTTATAGAGGTTAATGAGGAATCTGAGGCTTTTTCTAAAAAGATCACTAAAGGTAGCGTCATTGTTAGTCTTACTCATAAAAGAGTTTCTGGAAATATGACATTACAATCTACTGTTAAAGCTAAAGATTCAAATCAAGTGCACGCCCTTCTTATTGAAAGAAAGAGAGCTGGCGATGAGAAAATTTATATAAAAGTTTGGCGCCCTGAGCTTAGATTAGTTTCAGTTGTTGCCTTGTCATTTAGTACAGAAGATTAAGTTAATAATTTTAAATTTTATGTGATAAAAGCCCATCTAGCAACTTTGGTTCAAACCATGTGGACTTTGGTGGCATAACTTTGTTAGCATTAGCTACGTCTATTAAGGCTTCAATAGGTGTCGGAAATAGAGAAAAAGCAACTTTAAATCCTTGGTTATCAACTCTCCTCTCAAGCTCACTAAGACCTCTTGCTCCTCCAACAAAATCTATTCTTTGATCTGTTCTTTCGTCTTGAATTCCGAGAAAAGGTTCAATTAAAAAATCATGGAGGATAGATACATCTAAGGACTTAACTGGGTCCTCTTTATCTATTTTATCTTCTTTAATTTTTAATTTATACCATTCCTTTTTAATATACATACCAAACTCACCTTTTTGAGCAGGCCTACATTGCTCTAAACTCTTAGTTACATGGAAGTTCTCTTCAATAGATAAAAGTAACTCATCTTCAGTGTGATTGTTTAATTCTTTAATAATCCTATTATAATCCAAAATAGTCATTTCTGAATGTGGGAAAGCGACTGATAGAAAAAAATTATAATCCTCCTCCCCGGTATGATTTTCATTATCTTTTGACATAGAGTTTTTTACTCTAGATGCTGCGGCTGACCTATGGTGTCCATCGGCAATAAATAAAGATTCCATTGAGTTAATTTCACTTAAAATCGATTGAATTTCCTTCGGATCACTCACTAACCATACCTTATGACTCGATCCATCTGGCGCACTAACACTATAAAGGGCTTTTTCTTCCTTTGCTTTAGTTAAGAGCTTTGAGATTATAATGGTATTTTTATAAGCAAGTAAAACTGGTCCAGTTTGAGCCTTTAGCTCAGTAATATTCATTACTCTGTCATCTTCTTTGACTGGTTTGGTAAACTCATGTTTTTTAATATGATTTTTTTCATAAGCATCAACTGATGCTACACAAGCGATACCTGTCTGCATTGTATCATTAATCGTAATTTCATAAACATAGATGCACTCACTCTCCTCTTGAATCAAAACTTTATCATTTATCATTTTTAAAAGGTTTTCTGCACCTTTCTTATATACCTCAGGATTATCAGTTTTTATTCCCAAGGGTAAATCTATTTCAGGCTTTGATATGTGTAAAAAACTGTAAGGTTTATTTATAGACATTTCCCTTGCCTCTTCAGAGTTTAAAACGTCATAAGGGGGGGCGATAACTTCATCTGCTTTTTCTGGAGAAGGTCTTAACGCTTTAAATGATTTTATTAGTTGCATTTGAAATCCTGTAATGAAATTTAATTTATTTTAATTAACATATATAATAATTAATGTTTGATAATAATTTTAAATATTTTAATTATAAAAATATGAGCTAGTGAAGTAAAAAATTTATGAAAAAAAAAATTATTTTAATATCAGGTCCAACCGCAACAGGTAAATCCTCTTTAGCTATAAAAATTTCTGAACTGGTTGATGGTGAAATCATCAATGCTGATTCTATCCAGCTATATAAGGATTTAACTATTTTAACTGCACGCCCTTCTCTAGAAAAAGAAAAAATAAAACACCATTTGTACGGGGTTTTGGATGCGGAAATAAGTTGGTCAGTTGGACGGTGGGTAAATGAAGTAAAGGTGCTTAGTGAGGAAATTATCCAAAACAATAAAACTCCTATAATTGTTGGGGGTACAGGATTCTATTTTAAGGCTATTACTGATGGGCTTTCACCAATACCTGATATCAACCCCTCTATAAGGGAGGAGTTAAATAGGGGTGTTCTAAAAAACGGCCTTGAATCCGTTTACAAGGATTTACAATTAGCAGATCCCGATGCTTCAAAAAAAATTAATCCGAATGATAAACAAAGAATAATTAGAGCGCTTGAGGTCTTTAGAGGAACAAAAAGAAAAATTTCTGACTACTGGTTGCTAAAGCGTGAAAAAATTATAGAGAATCCAACTATTAACTTTAAGATCGAAGCGGATAGAGAATGGATTTACAATAATTGCGACCTAAGGGTCGATGAAATGTTCCGAGAAGGTGCTGTTGACGAGGTTGAGGGGTTGGGGAAAAAGAAGTATCCCCTAAAGACTCCTATAATGAAGGCTATTGGAGTTGCGGAAATTCTATCTTTTCTTAAGGGAGATATTTCTATTGATAAAGCCTCTGACCTTATAAAGTTTAAAACACATCAGTATGCTAAGCGTCAAATTACCTGGATTAATAATCAGATGATTACGTGGAATGACATAAATACGCAATATTCAGATAAAATTATAGATGAAATTATAAAAAAATTATAAAAAAATATTGACCTTAGGTATAGAACTGGCTAATTTTCAGCATATTTTAATGTATTTATTAATTGAGAAGATATTTTTTAATTTTAAGGGGTTTTAAATGACTAAAATGACCGGAGCTGAGGTAATTATTAAAGCGCTTAAAGAGCATGGCGTTGATCATATTTTCGGATACCCCGGAGGTGCAGTTCTTCCTTTGTATGATGAATTATTTAAAAGTAATGATGCCCCGGAACATATTTTAGTTCGTCATGAGCAAGGTGCTGTTCATGCCGCAGAAGGCTATGCTCGTTCATCAGGCAAGCCTGGCGTTGTTCTAGTAACATCTGGACCTGGAGCCACTAATGCTGTTACGGGTCTAACAGATGCGCTTATGGATTCTATACCTTTGGTGTGTATATCTGGGCAAGTTCCAAGTCACTTAATTGGAACGGATGCTTTTCAGGAGTGCGATACTGTTGGGATAACAAGACCTTGCACCAAACATAATTGGCTAGTCAGGCGACCTGAAGATCTTGCAAAAACAATACACTTAGCTTTTTTAGTGGCTACCACTGGACGCCCTGGGCCGGTTTTAATTGATATCCCTAAGGATGTGCAATTTGCTGATGCTGATTATTGCTCGATGACTGAGGTAGAGCACTCTAGCTATAAACCCGTCATCAAGCCTGAGATATCAGAAATAGAAAAGGCTATTGATTTGATGTCAAAAGCAAAAAAGCCTGTCTTCTATACTGGTGGAGGTGTTATTAATTCAGGACCTGAGGCTAGCCATCTTCTTAGAGAGCTTGTTTCTATAACTGGTTTCCCAATTACATCAACATTAATGGGGTTAGGAGCTTTTCCAGCATCTGATGATAAATGGTTAGGCATGCTAGGTATGCACGGAACATATGAAGCAAATATGTCTATGCACGACTGTGATTTGATTATTAATGTTGGGGCTCGTTTTGACGATAGGGTAACTGGTAGGTTGGATGCTTTTTCACCTAATTCAAAAAAAATTCATATCGATATTGATCCCTCTTCAATAAACAAGACGATTGATGTAGATGTTCCTGTTATTGGAGATTGCGCTCATGTTTTAGAGAATATGCTTATTCTTTGGAAATCGAAGGGTATAAAGACTGATACATCAAAATGGTGGAAAGAAATTAGTTACTGGAGACAAAAAAAATCATTAAATTACACTAAATCTAAAAAAACTATAAAACCTCAATATGCAATTGAGCGCTTGTATGAGTTAACCAAGGATAGGGAAACCTATATAACTACAGAGGTTGGGCAACATCAAATGTGGGCTGCTCAGCACTATCACTTTGATAAACCAAACAGGTGGATGACATCGGGCGGATTAGGAACAATGGGTTATGGATTGCCAGCAGCTGTAGGTACTCAGGTGGCTTTTCCAAAGGCAACCGTTATTGATATTGCTGGTGAGGCATCTGTATTAATGAATATGCAAGAGCTTTCGACAGCTGTTCAACACAAACTGCCTGTTAAGATCTTTATCATAAATAATCAATACATGGGTATGGTAAGGCAATGGCAAGAACTCCTTCACGGAGGAAGGTATTCACATTCATATACGGAATCTCTTCCTGATTTTGTTAAATTAGCAGAGGCTTATGGCGCTTATGGCGTAAGGGCTCAGACGCCTGATGAATTAGATGCTAAAATAAATGAAATGCTTGATGTTGACCTACCTGTTTTATTTGATTGTGTTGTTGATAAAAATGAAAACTGTTATCCAATGATACCTTCTGGGGCCGGGCACCATGAGATGTTATTTAATGATGAGGGCATTAATATGGAAGTTGGCGACGAAGGCAAGGTATTGATATGATAACAATTAATGAGGGGGCTCAAGAAACTCATACTTTTTCTATTCTCGTAGATAATGAGGCCGGAGTTTTAGCTAGGGTAATTGGCCTTTTCTCTGGGCGCGGCTATAACATTGAAAGTTTAACAGTTGCTGAAATTGATAAGGATTCTCACACCTCAAGAATAACAATTGTTACACTCGGTAGCCCGAAAACAATTGCGCAAATTAAAAGTCAACTAGAACGACTTGTCCCTGTTCATAAAGTTACTGACCTTACGATTCAAGGTCCATCAGTTGAGCGAGAGATGGCGCTGATAAAGGTTTTATACTCCCCCGAAACGAAAGAAGAAATTTTAAGGCTGTCTGAGATTTATAGGGCTAAAATTGTTGATACAACTGAGAATTCATTTATTTTTGAATTAACTGGTGCAATGGATAAAATAAATTCATTCATTGACCTTTTGCGCCCACTAGGGTTGAACGATATATCTAGAACTGGTCTTGCTGCTATTTTACGTGGTTCAAAAGAATAAAATTATTTTTTATGGAGATGATTAATGAAAGTTTATTATGATAAAGATACTAATTTAGAATTAATTCAGTCTAAAAAAGTTGCCGTTATTGGGTATGGAAGTCAAGGACATGCCCATGCGTTAAACTTAAGAGACAGTGGCGTTTCAGAAGTATGTGTTGCTCTCAGAGAAGACTCTTCTTCTGTAGAAAAGGCAAAGAATGCTGGGTTTGATGTTAAAAATGTTGCTGATGCAGCTAAATGGGCTGATGTAATGATGATGCTAACACCTGACGAACTTCAGGCTGATATTTATAATGCCGATATTAAAGATAATCTTAAAGAGGGGTCTGCATTATTATTTGCTCACGGGTTGAATATTCATTTTGATCTAATTGATGCAAGAGATGATCTCGATGTTCTGATGGTTGCGCCTAAAGGACCTGGGCATACTGTGCGATCAGAATACGAAAGAAACGCTGGAGTTCCGTGTTTGATAGCTGTTGATCAAGATTCAACGGGTAGCGCTACTGATCTAGGTTTATCTTATGCATCCGCAATTGGCGGTGGAAGAGCGGCAATAATTGAAACTACCTTTAAAGAGGAGTGCGAAACCGACTTATTTGGAGAGCAGGCTGTTCTTTGTGGAGGTGTTGTTGAGTTAATACGAAATGGTTTCGAAACTCTTGTAGAGGGTGGATATGCTCCAGAAATGGCTTATTTCGAGTGTTTACACGAAATGAAGCTCATAGTTGATTTAATGTATGAGGGTGGAATTAATAATATGAATTATTCTATATCCAATACTGCCGAGTATGGTGGTTATGTTTCAGGACCAGCTGTGGTTGGTAACGATTCAAAAAAAGCTATGAAAAAAGTTCTTGAAAATATTCAATCAGGTAAATTTGTCAAAGACTGGATGAATGAAAATAAATCTGGATCAAATAAGCAATTTCATTCGATGAGGGCTCAATCTGCCGATCACCAGATCGAAGAAGTTGGGGGAGAGCTAAGAAATATGATGTCATGGCTTGGTGAAAATAAATTGGTTGATAAGGATAAAAACTAATTTTAACTTGATCGTTATTAAAAATTAAGGCATTTAAATTAAGTATGAATAAAAACAGTTCAAATATTTTGTATTTAGAAAGTAATAATTTTTTACTTAACGCTGTTTTAACGCCCTTAGCTCTTTTATCACTGCTGACTATTTGCCTCTAGGACTGTCTTTTGGCGAGGTGTCTTAGGGGAGAATTTTTAAGCCAAAAATAATTAATTTTTTGGAGATAGTGATGAGTAAAATAAACAATTACGTTAAGATTTTTGATACAACATTAAGGGATGGAGAGCAATCGCCTGGCGCTTCGATGTCTTTGAGTGAAAAAATTCAAATTGCAGAAATTTTTGATACAATGGGTATTGATATAATCGAGGCTGGATTCCCTATAGCATCTGAAGGAGATTTTGAGGCAGTTTCAGAGATTTCGAAAATTGTAAAAAATGTCCAAGTATGTGGATTGGCTAGAGCTGGACAAAAAGACGTTGATCGAGCAGGTGCTGCAGTTAAAAATGCCGTACACCCAAGAATACACACTTTTATCGCCACTAGCCCCATTCATATGAAGTTTAAATTACAGATGGATGAAGAGCAAGTTTTAGAGGCTATAAATCAATCTGTTTCAAGAGCAAGGAATTTAGTCGAAGATGTCCAATGGTCCGCTGAAGACGCCACCAGAACCGATCGTGAATTTTTATTTAGATGTGTTGAAGCGGCTATCTTTTCAGGAGCCTCGACAATCAATATACCTGATACCGTAGGTTATACGACACCAGAAGAGTATTATGAGATTATAGAGTCTTTAATTAATAATATTCCGTCATCCGACAAAGTAACTTTTTCTACACACTGCCATAATGATTTGGGGCTAGCAGTTGCGAACTCATTATCCGGAGTAAGGGCAGGGGCTCGACAAATTGAATGTACAATGAATGGGATTGGGGAAAGAGCGGGCAACGCAGCACTTGAAGAGATTGTTATGTCCATGAAGGTAAGAAAGGATATTCTGAACTATGATTCAAATGTCGATACTAAATTATTTACCCGTGCGTCAAAATTAGTTTCGTCAGTCACATCCTTTCCGGTTCAGTTTAATAAAGCTATTGTTGGAAAAAATGCATTTGCTCATGAATCAGGAATTCATCAAGATGGGATGCTTAAAAATAATGAGACATATGAAATCATGACACCGGAGAGTGTGGGTCTAAGTGAATCTACTCTTGTGATGGGAAAGCACTCGGGTCGCCACGCCTTTAAAGAAAAGGCACGTGAACTTGGTTATGAGCTGGGTGACAATCAATTGAATGATTCTTTTTATAGGTTTAAGGACCTTGCGGATAAAAAGAAAGAAATCTTTGATGATGATATTATCGCAATAATTGATGATGAGTTTTCTTCAAGCGTTGATCAAATAAAACTTGTATCATTAAAAATTCAAGCCGGTACATCAGGACCTCAAATTGCTGATTTGGTATTGAGCATAAATGACAAAGAAAAACATTCTGTCTGTGAGGGGTCTGGACCAGTAGACGCTATTTTTAATTCTATTAGAGATTTATTTCCTCATGATGCTGATCTTCAACTTTATCAAGTACATGCTGTGACACAAGGAACTGATGCTCAAGCAGAAGTAAGTGTTCGTTTGCATGAGGGTGGTAAGACAGTGGTTGGGCGAGGAGCGGATACTGATACTTTAGTTGCTTCAGCTAGAGCTTATATTAGCGCACTGAATCGACTGATCATCAAAAGAAAAAAAGTAAATCCAAGTTTTATTAAAATTTAACACTATGGTAATTTATGCATCCAATTGACGAAATTATGGAAGAAAGATGTCCTAATCTTATGAAAAATAAGATTTTTTGGTCATTTATAAAACCATCGATTTATAAAATTTTTAGATATGAAGAAGCAAAAAAAATTGTTGATGAAATAAATAATAAATCAGGTTTTGAATGTTTTACATATCTTACAGAATTTTTAAAAGCTGAAAATAAAGTAATAAATTTATCGAATGTTCCCAAAAAAGGTCCTATAATTTTGGCAGGTAATCATCCAACCGGTCTAACAGACGGTATAGTGATGTTCGATGTTCTTAAAAAACATAGGCCGGATTATACTCTATACGCTAATTCAGATATGGTTAAAATTTCTAAAGGATTTCAAGATATAATTATTCCCGTTGACTGGAATCAGGAAAATAAAACATCCAAAAAAAGTAGAATTATTTTAAAATTAACAAAAGAAACGCTTAGTAACGAAAAAGCTCTTCTAACCTTTCCCTCATCTAGACTTTCAAAAAGAAGGGGTTTAAAGCTTTATGAAAGACCTTGGTTAACAACGGTTATAAAATTATCAAAAAAATTTAATGTTCCAATAATCCCCTTTCACATGGATGGATCAAATTCGCTTTTATTTTATTTTTTAGAATTGATAAACACAGAATTAAAGGATGTAAGTTTGTTTCGAGAGTTAATTAATAAAAAAGATTTTAACTATAAAATAATTTTTGGTAAACCAATTTATCCTAATGATTTAAATGAAAATATAGAAAAACAAACTGAGGATATTCAGAACTATGTAGAATATGATTTAGGAAAACCACCCTCGATATTATAAATTTCTATACTTGAGGGCGAGTATAAAAAAGATCATTTTCCGAATTTCAGCTTTGTTTAATTGAAATATTATAATAACTTCATTTTATTGTTAGGAAAAATTTTATGAAATCTTTTATTCTTATTTTTAGTGCTTTTATTTCAGTATCCTCCTTTGCGCAAGAGGATGATTGGACTTCTTACGGTAAGGATACAGGGGGTGGCCATTATTCAAAAGCTTCAGAAATAAATCCAAATAATGTTAAAAAATTAGAAAATGTTTGGACTCATCGTTCCGGCGATTACAAGGGTGGAGCTAATGCAGCAGGAGTTAAGGGTGACCAATTGCAAACAAATTTCCAAGCAACTCCGCTTTTAGTTGATGAAACTCTTTTTTATTGTACACCATACAATAGGGTTTTTGCTTTAAATCCAGAAACTGGTGAAGAGAAATGGGTTTTTGACCCAAAGATAAAAACAAATGGTAGGGCGCTTTTAACTTGTAGAGGTTTGAGTAGCTGGAAAGATAAAACAAAATCCCCAGGTGATAAATGTTTCCATCGAATAATTGGAGCAACAGTAGACGCTGAATTATTTTCTATTGATGGAAGTAATGGTGAACTGTGTGAAGATTTTGGTAGTAAGGGTAGGGTTGACTTGAGGGAAGGTCTGGGAGAGCACCCAGACTTGTATTATTGGAGCACATCTCCACCAGCAATTATAAATGAAAGTCTTATTGTTGGAGGAAGTGTTATTGATAATTTATCAACTGATATTCCAGGTGGCGTTGTAAGAGCTTTTGATATTAGAACAGGCGAGTTGAAATGGTACTGGGATCCAATACCTCCAGGAGAAGCAACGGTAATTGATGACAATGGAGACCCTCTTTATCGACGAGGAACAGCTAATGTTTGGTCTATTATATCTGCAGACCCCGAGCTGAATATGGTGTATCTTCCCACAGGTAATGCATCCCCTGATTATTTTGGAGGCCATAGGGAGGGCCTGGAAGAATATTCTAGCTCTATTGTTGCGTTAGATGCCGATACTGGTAAAGTGAAGTGGAGCTTTCAAACAGTGCACCATGATATTTGGGATTATGATGTTCCGTCCCAACCAACTTTCTATGAATTTGAACGCGATGGAAAAATAATTAAAGCATTGGCGCAAACAACAAAAACTGGCCTTGTTTTTTTATTGAATAGAGAAACGGGTGAACCCATTTTTCCTATTGAGGAAAGGGAGGTTCCGCAAGGTGCTGTAGAGGGTGATTATGTTTCTAAAACTCAACCTTTTCCAACTAAGCCAGCACCACTTAATCCGATATATTTTGATCCTGATAAAGCATTTGGTTTCACTTTTTGGGATCGTGGTCATTGCAAAAGAACTGCTAAAAAATTAAGAAATGAGGGTCTTTTCACACCACCATCACTTCAGGGAAGTATTCATTACCCAAGTGGGGTTGGTGGAAATAATTGGGGCGGGCCGGCAATTGACCCTGAAAGAAATATCATGGTTGTTAATACTAATAATATGGCAAGTTTAATTGTCATGGTTCCTCGTGAAGATTGTAAAAAATCTCTTAAAGAACTCTCGGTTAATAGAACTCAAGAAAGGTTTACAAATATAGAGCCAAATGAAGGAGCGCCATATTGTAATTTACGATCTATGGGATTTTTCTCTCCTTTGGGAGTTCCTTGTACAGAGCCTCCGTGGGGTACTTTAACAGCAATTGACTTGGATACAGGGGATCATTTGTGGAATGTTCCATTGGGAACATCAAAGGATCTTGCTCCTTTTCCATTTCACTGGATTAAAGGTGCTCCAAATATTGGAGGTCCAACAGTAACGGCATCCGGGTTAGTGTTTATCGCAGCGACAAGCGATCATTATCTAAGGGCGTTTAGTACCGAGACTGGTGATGAGTTGGCAAAATTTAGACTTCCGACAGGTGGTCACGCAACACCCATGACATATAAAAATAAAAATGGTCGTCAATTTGTTATAATTGCAGCCGGCGGTCATTGGGCTATCGGAACACCTGCCTCCGATCACCTTATGGCATTTGCTCTTCCTGATGAATAAAACTGCACTAATAACGGGCGCTTCTTCTGGCTTAGGCAAGGATTTTGCAAATCTTTATGCCGAGAAAGGTTATAACCTAGTTTTAACTGCGAGAAGGGAGGATAATTTAAAATTAATTGCAGCTGATCTTATTGAAAAACATAAGGTAGATATTTTAATTATTTCCGCTGACCTTGGGAAGCAAGATGCCCCGTCCAAAATTTTTAGTTTCTGTAATGAAAATAATGTGAAAATTGACATTCTAATAAATAATGCAGGTTATGGACTGGTTGGAGAATTTGATAAATTATCCTGGGAAAAGCATAATGCCTTTATTAATGTTTTATCAACCTCAGCCATAGCTTTAACAAGGCTACTCTTACCCAGTATGCTTGCAGAAAAGTATGGGAGGATTATTAATATTTCATCTGTTGCCGCATTTGCTCCTTATACAAATTCAGGAGGAATGTATATTGCAACTAAACTGATGATTCTTAAGTTTTCAGAGATGATACATAATGAATATAAATCTAGGAACATATATTCATGTGCAGTATGCCCTGGCTTTACGCATACTGAATTTCACAAAGATATGGGTGAATTTAAAAGCTCTATTCCGTCCTTTATGTGGATGGATTCAAGAAAAGTTGTTGAACAATCTTACGCTGCTTCGATGTCAGGAAAAGACATTATTATTAATGGTTGGTTTTATAAAGTTTTAGTCTTTTTTATGAAAATAACTCCTAAATGGCTTGTTAAGTTAGGATCAAATTAGTAAGTTCTTGAAAATAAGCATAACTAAATAAAGGGAATTTTTATGACAACCGTAACAGTTTTTGGTGCCTCTGGAAGAATGGGGCAAGCTCAAGTAAGGCAACTTTTATTAGCTGACTATAAGGTAAGAGCGATTACTCGAAAAAAAGGTGTATTTTCTGACAGTAACGTAACAGAAGTTTCAGCAGATTATAACGATCCACAAAGCCTTGACGATGCGATAGCTGGTTCAGAAGCTGCTTTTTATAATAAGCCTTCCTTTGAGCAAGTAACAAAAATGATAGATTTTTGTGCTGCCGTTGGCGCAGCTGCAGCTAGGGCTGATGTTCGTTTAGTATATCAAACTGCGGCTTACGCTCCTGATGAAGAAATAGGGCAGTATAATTATGACCGTGTTTTAGCTACGGAGAGAGCTTTAAAGCAAGGAGGAGCTCGAACAACTATTTTTAGACCAGTGTTATTTATGGATAATACTCTTACAAAATGGGCAAGGAACGATATTCTAGAAAAAAATGAATTTGCTTATCCTCACAAAGCTGGACTTGAAGCAAACTGGATTTGCCTTGATGATGTTGCTAAATTTATGGTAGCAGCCTTAAAGCGTGATGACTTAATAGGAAGAGCAATGGTTATTGGAGGCCCTGAAGTTTTAACACCGCAAAGGATTGCAGATACTTTATCAGGACATCTTGGCCGATCAATCAAGCAAAAAACCTTAACTCCAAATGAATTTGCTATTCGAATGGCAGATATTTTTGAAGGTGTTAGTGATATTGGAAGAGAGGATTATATTGCTGCTATGCAAGGGTTTTATGAATATAATAATGACAATACTGATGATTTAAATCCTTTTGAAGTTGATATGAATGAAGTTCTTAAAGAGATTCCAATAAAACTAACAACATTCAGTGAGTGGGTTAAGCAGCAGGATTGGGTTCCTATTGATGATGACGATATTACAACCCCATCAGGTGGTTAATTATAAAATTTTTGGAATAATTGCCTTACGTTCCTTTGGATAATCATCGAATTTTTCTTTGTACCATGAGTGATGCTTAAGGGCTCTTGGAAAAAGATTAAAGGTTGTCCATAGAGCAAATACAAAACCTGAAAAGCTCCATGTCATTATTGCCCATCCAATCCACTCTATTATTTCACCAAAATAGTTTGGACTTGATATCCATTTATAAAATCCTCCATAAGGAATTTGATAACCATTTTTTTGTTTGGATAATTTTAATAAGATTTTATCGGAATGAATATTGATAATCATACCAAAAAGAAAAATACATAAGCCTATTAAGAAAGCTGGAGTTAGAAACCAAGAACTATCATATTGATTGTCCATCAATAAGAACCAATAACCATGAAAAGATGCATTAAAGATATTGAATATAAAGGCTAGAAGGGCAACTACTAATGGCATAGATCCATTTTTATCAATTAAGAAAGGCCATATAATACTTCTGTTTGTATAGTGAATGGACCAAAGAGCCAGAAAGACAATAAGAACAATATTATTAAACCCGCCATAAATAAAATAAAACAACCACATGACATAAAGAGCAGGGGTTTCCATGAGTATCCACCCAAGTCTTTTTGGAAGAAGAGGACCCCATCCAGACCTTAAATGTCGTCCATAAGGCGCGCTTATAAAAAGAAGAATAAAAAAGGTTATAACACCAATACCAATCCAAGAATTTATAAGAATTTGAAACATAATATTTTTAGGTTAAGTTAAAATTTGATTCTTAACGAAGGGGAAAGTATTTGCAAAGAAAAATTTGGATGAACGGAGATTATGTTAACTGGGAAGACGCTCAAGTTCATATTCTTTCTCATTCGCATCAACGCGGATCGCTTATTTTTGGATTTATTCCGATTTTCGAAAATGAAGGGGTGGTCTCTCTCTTTCGCCTCAAAGATCACATTGATAGACTCTTTACATCATGCGCTTCAGCTGGGATTTCTCTAGACTATTCTTCTGAGGATATTCATGTGGCAATAAAAGATACTGTTACAAAGAATCCAGGAAGTAAATTTGTTAAAATAAGTGTTTATATAGCATCCATTGAAATTGATGTTGTGCCTCAAGATTCTTTTTCAACTGTTGCCATTGCAGCATACGAGCCTCTAGCAGATATTGCATCTAAACATACACAACCTTTTCATTCATCAAAAGAGTTAAGCGTTTGGTTAGAGAAAGAAAAGCATCAAAGAAGGCCTGATATCATTCCTCCTCAGATAAAAATCGCTGGGAACTATACATCATCAATGATGGCTAAGTGGCAGGCAAGAAAGAATGGTTATGATGAGATTATACTTACGGATGAGGATGGTTTTATTACTGAGGCCCCGACCTCCAATGTCTTTTTGGTAAATGAAGATAATGTTTTATTGACCGCTCCCGAAGAAGAAGTTCTTTATGGGATTACAAGAAAAAGTATTCTTGATATTGCCGATAATGAAGGTATTAAAACCAAAGTAGAAAGAATACCTCTTTCAGAATTAGAAAATGCTAAAGAAGTTTTTATAACTTCATCTTCCCACCTTGTTTGCCCAGTCATCAAAATAGACAACAACCCTATTGGTAGTGGGGCTATTGGAGCTTTAACAGATAAATTAAAGCAAAGATTTTTAAAAATTTCTCAAGGCCAGGACAGCTTTTTCAATAATTGGCTAGAAAGTATTTAATTTATTATTATTATTTCTTTGCGCATATTTAAAATCTTACTTTAAATAAAGTATGAATCAATTAATTCTATAGTTTAGGAGAATGAAATGAAAAAAGTAGCCTTATTGGCCGTAATGGTCTCAAGTTTTTTATCAACTAATGTCCATGCGCATGTAAAAACTCTTTATTCTGATAAAGGTGTTACCACTTACTGTGTTGATGGTCTTAAATTTGCTGTTGCAGGTGGTGAAAGTATTGTTCAGGTAATGGAAAACGTTGATAACCATGCTGTACCCAAAAGCTGCTCCATGCAGTAATGAAGAGGATATTCTTAGCAATTATTATATTGATAATAATGGGGGCATGTCTGTCACCCATTATTTTCTTAGCTATCAATTTATTTTAGAGAAAATTATACTTTAAATACAAGTATATATTTGCCTAAAACATCAAAATATGACAGAAATATTCTGTTATTTTATATTTTATTAATTCTTGGGGGAAAATGATGAATCATTTCAAACTATTTACAATGGGCTTAGTTAGTTTATCTCTTCTAACTTTTGCCAATGCTGATGAAGCAGTAACTGGCAATATGTCTGGTCAAGAGGCTAACAGTCTTGGTCTAGAAGAAATTATCGTAACAGCTAGAAAAAGAGAGGAAAGTCTTTTAGATATTCCTGAAACTGTTGTTGCTATTTCTGGTAAAACTATCTCACGTCAAAATATTAAGAATTTAGATAAAATTGGGATGTCTATTCCAAATCTGAATCTAAATACTAGAGCAGATGGATGGCCAAATGTTACTATGAGAGGGATGGGGGCGTTTAGTCTTACCCAAGGTGTTGGATTTTATCTTGATGATGTTCAGCTTTTTGGTGATGCATCTTCAAGATTTGGTGACCTAGATAGAATAGAAGTTCTTAAAGGTCCTCAGGGCGTTTTATATGGTGGAAGTAATATTGGTGGAGCTGTTAAATTTATTAGCACTAGACCATCACCTGATGAGACAACTGGACACTTTAAAATGATGGTTGGTGAACAAAATTCAACTGATATCGAAGGTTCAATTAATATGCCAGTAGGCGATGGTTGGGCAGTACGTCTTTTTGCATTTACAAGAGAAGATGATGGTTTTATGTACAATCCAAGTACGGGTGACGATAGCGTTGCTGGCTATGAGGAAAGTGGCGGAAGAATTGCAATTGCTGGACCTTTGTCTGATAATTTATCACTTTATGCCTCTGTAAGATCTAATCAGTATGATGGACCAAATAATAATTGGGCTATGGAAAGAGGAACTCCTCCAAATTTTGAATATCCATATATCAATAATATTGAGACTCCTTCAAACAATGATAAAGAAACTTTTGGAGCTCATTTAGAGCTAGTATGGGAACTTGATGGATACGATATAACAAGTATAACATCTTATACTGATACTGAAGCAGACAGATTGACAGATGTCGATCTTGAGCCTCAATTATGGCTTAATGCTTTTCAAAATGAATCATTTGAAGCTACTATTCAAGAGATACGTTTTTCTTCAAACACAACCAATGATCTTCAATGGCAGGCAGGTTTGTACTCTTCGAAAATGGAGTGGGTCGAGAGATCTACAACTAGGTTTGGTCCACAAATATTTGGTGTTGATTTAACCGTTCCAGCTAAACACGATAATACGGAAACATCTCATTTGGCTGCCTTTGGTAACCTTACTTATACTACTGGTCCATGGGAAATCGGATTTGGTTTAAGAGTTGATTCTTGGGAAAGAGAAAAACTTGTTCCAGCCGAAGTTACTGAGAGTGGTCTAGATCATGCAAATAAAGTTGATGGAACCGAAGTTCTTCCAAGACTTTCAATATCTAGAACTATGGATGATGACACAATGATATACCTTACTATCTCTAAAGGTTATGAGCCTGGTGGATTAAGACACGAGCCAGTAACTTTTGATTCTGCAGGTAATCCATCTCTTTCTACATATACTAAAGAAGAAGCTGTACAGACTGAGATTGGTATAAAAGGTTCATTTATGAATGGTAGAGGTAATTTTTCAGCTGCAGCCTTCATGATTGATTATGAAGATAGACTGTTTACAACTATTATCCAGTCAGCGACAGGTCCTTTTGAATCCATTGGTAATTCTGGTAATTCAGAGAATGTTGGTTTTGAATTAGAACTTGCTTTCCAAGCAACAGAAAATCTTTCATTAGCAGCTGCATTTGGTACTTTAAATGCTGAGTGGGATGCTGGAACTGTTATTAATGGTGTTGATATGGGTGGAAGAACTCCTTCAGGATCTATTGATAATGGAGCTTCTATAGCTATCAATTATGAAAAGCCTCTTGATAATGGTATGGAATTCATTGCTGACGTTCAGTATAACAGACGTGGGTCAAGCACAAGTATGCCTGCACACAGTTATATAGATGTTCCTAGTTATTATACTTTAAATCTAGCAACAGGTGTCAGATCAGGTAATTGGGAGTTTTTGATTCATGCGGAAAATCTAACGGATGAGCAGTATTACACTGACTTAGAAAACTGGGTAAACCTTGGATCAGGCGGTGCATTAGATCCAGTTAGTCCAATGTCAGATCCATTCTATATTATTGGAACACATGGTCACCCAAGAATGCTTTCTGCAAGTCTATCTTATAGATTTTAATTCTTGAAAAGATACTAAATTAAAAGGCCCTTT
>CAJIZT010000002.1 GCA_905182015.1 alpha proteobacterium MED-G09
CCGCCTATCACTCACCACCTGCTAGCTCTTCAACTGGTGGAGGGAGTTGGATTTGAACCAACGTAGGCATAGCCAACGGGTTTACAGCCCGTCCCCTTTAACCACTCGGGCACCCCTCCAAAGTTTAGAGAGCTTACCAGTGCTTTAATCCAAAGCAGAACTGGTTTATTGTGCCTTCTGCAATGAAAGTCAATACCTAGAATTCATTTATTAAAAAAAATAATATATTAAATTTTAAAAAAATCCATAAAATATCTGCTACTTGTTATTATTAATAAGAAATTTTATAACAACATCTAATTAAAAAAGTGTGAAATAATGAGAAAAAACAACGATAATAGGAACAAAAAGCCTCCCCACTATATCTGGGGTCATCACGCGGTGGTATCGGCTTTAGGAAACCCTAAAAGAATTATAAAAAAATTATACCTAACAGAAAAAAATGAAGCCCATTTGAATGATCTTAACATTTTATCTCAACATCAAGTTAAGATTCTACACCTCGGTGAGATTGATAGGTTGTTTCATCAGCAAATGGTTACGCATCAAGGATTTGTTTTGGAGACACTACCTCTGCAAAAAAAACCCTTAGATGAAATTACAAATTCAAAACTACTGGTCGCTCTTGATCAAGTGACTGATCCTCAAAATATTGGAGCAATCATGCGATCTGCTAAAGTATTTGGTGCATCATCGATAATAACAACAAAAAAACATAGCCCAGGCGAGACTGGTTCTCTTGCTAAAGCTGCATCTGGTGCGCTAGAGTATATAAATATAGTTGAGGTTACTAATTTAGCTGCAACACTAACCTTATTGTCCAAGAAGGGGTTTATAATTATTGGACTGGATGAACTCGGAGATTCCATGATGAGCGATGTAAAATTAGATCATGATCAGCCAAGGGTATTAGTGATGGGGTCAGAGGGAAAGGGACTGAGACGATTAACAAAAACAAAATGTGATATTATGGCTGTTATTGAGAATAAAACTAACGATGAGTTTTCAACGTTAAATGTAAGTGTGAGTGCTGCTATTTCACTGTATCAATTATCGATAGGCAATTAAGTTGGATAAGTAATTAAATGGAATTTCAATCCCTCAATCAAATTTTTTACGACCGTGTTAAAGAAAGCAAAGACAAACCATTTCTTTGGTCAAAAAAAAATGAAATATGGAACTCAGTAACTTGGGGAGAAGCAGCCCTAAAAGTCAAAGAGCTTGCAAGTGGTTTGAAATCTCACGGCATCAAGCCTGGTGATAGAGTTGTAATAGTTTCAGAAAATAGACCAGAATGGATAATAGCAGATTTGGCAATCACTCTAATTGGAGGAATAACCGTACCTGCTTACACAACAAACACTGAAGACGATCACCAGTATATAATAAAACACTCAGAGGCAAAGGCTGTAATAGCATCTAGCAATATACTAGCTAATCGACTGGCTTTGGCAATTACCCGAACAAAAATATGTAAGCTACTAATAACTATAGATGATTACAATGGATTTGAACCAGAAGATCTTAAAATAATAAGTTTTGATGAAGTTGTTAGCTTTGGAAGGAATACAATAGAGAGTTCATCAGAACACCTTGATCGAATTCAACCTGACGATGTCTCTTGTATAATTTATACATCTGGTACCGGGGGTAGACCAAAAGGAGTAATGCTAACTCATAAAAATATTTACTCAAATCTTCTCGGAGCCGCTGATTTATTGGAAATTATTGGTAAAAAAAATAACAAATATCTCTCTCTTGTACCTTTGTCTCACTCGTATGAGCATACCGCAGGGTTATATCTTCAGGTCAACCTGGGGTCAGAAATATACTTCTGCGAAGGACCTGAAAAATTTTCTTCCAACCTCTTGGAAATCTCGCCAACACTCACGACAGCTGTTCCTAGAATATTCGAGGTAATACACGATAGGATTAAAATTCAAATAAAGAATAAGGGGTTTCTAATAAGATCTATGTTTAATAGATCGATAAAGCTTGGAAAGAAAAAATTGACGACCAAAATCAATGTCTTTGAGTTAATGGAGTACTATTCTTATGCTTACCTTGTTCGAAAAAAAATTAATAGGCAACTTGGTGGAAAGTTAAGAGCCTTTGTTTCAGGAGGTGCCGCCCTTAATCCCGATATAGGTAACTTCTTTTTAGCCTTAAATATTAAGATACTGCAAGGATATGGTCAGACTGAAGCAAGTCCTTTGATTAGCGCAAATCGTCCTGAAAATATAAAAATTGAAACTGTTGGCCCTCCGGTAAGGGGTGTTGAGGTAAGACTTGGTGATGATGGGGAGCTTCTAGTTCGAGGTGATTGCGTGATGAAAGGTTACTGGAGGGATGAAAAAACAACAACCGAAACTATTATAGACGGCTGGCTTTATACGGGCGATATAGCATCTATTGCCGATGATGGATTTATTACCATAATAGGAAGAAAAAAAGAATTAATTGTCAATTCTGGCGGTGATAATATAGCTCCTACAAGACCAGAGGGGTCATTAATATTTCAAGATACAATTTTTCAAGCAATGGTAGAGGGTGACAGGAGGCCCTACTTAGTTGCAATAATTGTTCCTGAAAAAGAAAAAGTCTCAAACCTTACAGACCAAGAGATCAATACTTTGATTTCAGAGGAAGTAAAAAAAGCTAACGAAAGCCTTTCTTCGATAGAAAAAATAAGAAAATTTATTGTTATTCTAGAGCCCTTTTCTACAGACAATGGCTTGCTTACTCCTACAATGAAAGTAAGGCGACATAAGGTAAAAGAAATCTACGGCGAAGCTCTAAATGACTTATACGGCTCAAAAATAAAATAATAGTAAATATATAAGTTTTATTTTCTATAAACCTTGAGTTTAATTAATTTTAAAATACATTAATTAATGTTTAAGTAAATTTATTGCTAGATCAAAGGGGCGCATAACGATGACTAAAGAAAGTAGTAGCAAAAACAATGAAGAGGCCAAATGTCCTATTTCGTTAGGGGATGTTGATTTATTCGCCCCTGGCGCTCAAAAGTACTGGTATGAGTCTTATGAGATACTTCATAAAGAATCCCCCGTGCACTGTATTCCAGAAGAAGGAACATCCCCAGATTCGGATGGTTTTATTTTATCAAAATATGAAGATATTGCTTTTGTAGTTAAGGATATTTTAAGATTCCCTCCTCCTGTAATGAAAAGCTCAGACTTGGAAAAAAGTGGAACTAGCGGTTTTAACTCAGAAAATAAAGATGATGAAGCCCCTTCCCTGCCCGCAAGCACTGTTGTAAGCAGACACGATCCGAGCCTAATGAATGCCTTCCAGGTGTCCATTATGAGTCTAAGGCCTAATGAGGAGTTATGGAAAGCCCATAAGCGTCAGCTAACTGATCCCTGGGTAGGAACCGGCGCCGAAAGACATCAGGAAATGATAACTAAGTCTGCTAACGGTCTAATCGATAAATGGATCGACGGGAATGGTGTCGAGTTTATATCCGAATTTGCAATGCCTTTACCTCAAATAGTTATGGCTAACGTCATAGGGTTTCCGTTAAAAGATATACCTTTACTCAAAAAATGGGGGGACGCTATGGTCATGCCATTTGTTTATGGTCAAGGTCACAGAAACCTCTTAACCAAGGAGCAATCCGATGATCAGCAAGTCTTGTTGGCCGAATTTGGTGAATACGTTGTAGACCAGCTCGAGGAAAAAAAGAAAAACCCTAAGGATGATATGCTTTCTTTTTTAACAACTGTTAACTATGAGCCATATAACCGTAAGCTTACGGATACAGAAATTATTGGAGTGGCTTTTGCTATGATAATTGGCGGCCTAGAAACAACGCAATACGCTATATCTGAACAAGCTCAAATACTGTGTAAAACTCCTGAGCTATTTAAGGAGATTAAGAAAGATAGGTCTAAGGTTAGGTCTTTTGTTGAAGAGACTCTCAGAGTCAGAGCCCCAACACAAGGACTTTCAACGAGAATGACGACACAAGATGAAGAGTTCCAAGGGGTAAAGGTTCCTGCTGGTTCAATCTTACATCTTCGTTATGGTGCCGCAAACGTTGACGCAGAAACATTTGAATGCCCTCATCAAATTAATTTAGAAAGAAAGGCTTTAACTCGCCACCTAACTTTTTCACAAGGTCATAGGACATGCCCTGGAAACGGAATATCCAGACTCGAGCAAACAATTGCATGGAACCTTTTGTTGGATAGAGTTGAAAGCATGGAATTCGCTCCGGATGCTAATTTTGATCATCAGCCAGGTATTATGCTTGGCGCATTAGAGTTAAAAATTAATTTTGAGAAAGAAGGTTAAAAAAAGAAATATCTTAATATATGTATAATTCAAAGACCGGTTTAAAAAAAGGAGTTAATATGTTTTTAGCTAGAATAATTTCAATATTACCCGCAATTTTACTTCTTCCAAGAGGAGTAGGTTGGGTTTTAAATCCTGCCGAAAATGCTTTAGATTTTGGTTTTATTTTTAACGAACTTAGTAATCATGCCCAAAATACATTAATTAGAGACTTTAGTGCTTTTTTTATTGGAATCTCTATCATGTGTATCATTGGGGCATTAAGAATGAAGTATATTTGGCTCGCTGCTCCAGCACTCATATTCCTAATTGTAGTTATAGCTCACATCATAGCTGCAACAATTTATAGTACAGGTTTTATGGACGTTCTTTTCGGGGAAATTTTATTATTTTTATTATGCTCTTTAGGATCATACTTAATTTATAAGCAAGAAAATATATAATGCCCCCCCTTTAAGAAACTAACCTTATGTGGTTTTTAGGAAAGGTAATTATTGAGTGGTAATAAATTAATCAGTTTATTAAGTTGAGCGTTTACGCAACGAAAATTAGTTATTTATTTGATGTTAGTAAGGAGTAAAACATCTTTATCATTTTCATTCTTTTGAAAAAGTATGGAAAAATTAAAAGATTTAAGATTGGTATTATTTTGAAATAATGTGATGGAGATATTCTTTGCGCTATCTCCATTATTTTTGCATCCAGCCCAACAAAAATTCTTTTTTTATTTCTTTTAACACCTTTGAGTATAATTTTTGCAGCTTTATCAGGGCTCATACCAGATTCTTTAAAAGCATTACCAACCTCTTTAACCGTAAGAGAATTTCCTTTTGTATCTTTTGCATACTCACCGTTAGTTAAAAGAATATCATTTCCAAACCTTGCATCGAGAACAATATTAGTCCCTATATGACCTGGGTAAACACAACTTACCTGAACCCGGTCATCATTTAATTCCATTGCTAAACTTTCAGTAAAACCCCTTACAGCAAATTTTGAAGCATGATAAACGCTATTGTTTGGTGTGGTTATTATTCCAAAAATTGAAGATGTGTTTACTAGTGCCGTTTCTTCACCTTTCATTAAATGTGGTAAGAAAGCTCTGGAGCAATACACTAAAGAATTATAATTAATATCATTACACCAATCCCAGTCCGATTCCTCCATCGCTAAAAATGCTGAGGGTGAAACGACGCCGGCGTTATTAAAAAGTAAATCCACCTTTCCGTGATTCGTTAATGTTTTTTCAACCAAAATATCGATATTACTCTTATCCCTTAAATCAAGAAGGTGGGATGAGCATGAAACATTATAATTTTTAATTAAATCTTCGGTTTCTTTTAAGGAGGTCTTGTTAATATCGCATATAACAACATCAGAACCCTCTTTAGCTAGGTTTAGAGCCAAATATCGGCCCATACCAGATCCTGCACCAGTAATAACCGAGACCTTATTTTGAAATGTTTTCATAGTAGCGTCCCGATATTTTTATAATTAATAAATAGGATGACAATTTAATGGTGCCGACGGAGAGATTCGAACTCCCGACCCCCTGATTACAAATCAGGTGCTCTACCAGCTGAGCTACGTCGGCATATTTAGCTATTCTAAGTGGCTTAATGATTAAAATAGTCGCTCGTTAAACAATAAATTCAAAAACGAACATTTTGATACACCATATATTAGGAAAGGTGAAGTTGAAAAAGCATTTAAGGTGATACGAAAGTTATTTATTAGTTAATCGTAAATAAAAAAGTATCCTTTATTTCTAAAGGTTACTTTTCAATCTAAAAAATATTAACCTTGGGTTAGGCATTTAATATATTTTCACGAAAGCAAAATCCGTTCTATTTCGACTTAATGAAGAAGATAACTTAGGTTTAATTGTTTGCCTTAAGCTAAAATTAATTAATCTTTTAAGAAACCGGCCAACCGATTATTTATAATTATCTCAGACTCTTCCATTATTTGATCAATTAATTCTTTACACGTTGGAATATCGTGAATTAAACCAGCAACCATTCCGCAAGACCAAGCGCCAGATTCTGGCTTACCTTCAATCATTACTTTGGGGTATATGCCTGCAACTTCGTCGACGATATCTTCAAATTTAAGGTTCGGTCCTAGGTCTTTTTCTTTTTGAAGCAATCTTTCAACAGCAGGGTTATTTAAAACTCTTTCAGTGTTTCGTAATGGTCGCATCACTAATCTTGTATCTAATTCGCTAGCATTAAGAATTGCTTGCTTTACATTTTCATGAACAGGGGCTTCTTTTGTCGCAATGAATCTTGTCCCCATATTAATCCCTTCAGCACCCATCGACAAAGCACCAACAAGACTTCTCGCATCAGCCATACCGCCAGATGCAACAAAAGGTATTTCAAGTTCATCCGCGGCCCTTGGAAGGAGAATAAAGTTAGGAATATCGTCTTCTCCCGGATGCCCACCACACTCAAAACCATCAACAGACACTGCATCACATCCAATTGATTGGGCTTTCAGGGCATGCCTTACCGCTGTGCATTTATGAATAACTTTAACATCCGCCTCTTTCAGCATTGGCAAGTACTTTGCAGGATTGTTTCCTGCTGTTTCAACAACCTTTACACCAGAATCAATAATTACTTTAAATAAGGCTGGGTAATCTGGTGGAGTAAGGGCTGGCAAAAAGGTCATATTTACACCGATCGGCTTATCTGTCATCTCCTGACACCTTGCTATTTCTGCTGCAAGTTTTTCGGGTGTTCCTTGTGTTAAGCCGGTTATTATTCCTAAACCACCTGCATTTGATACAGCAGCAGCCATTTCAGCCAATCCAACAAAATGCATTCCGCCTTGAATAATTGGGTGCTCTATATTTAAAAGTTCAGTAATTTTAGTTTTCATTTTTAATTCTCCAAATTAGTTATTCGAATAATGATGTTAAATCTTTATCTTTAGTCTTTAGGATCTTATCAATCCACCCATGAAAGCTTTGCCCGCCTCCTTCATTTTTACCAAACATTACACTATCAATCATTCCTGTTTTCAGGCTTTTCTGAAGTCTTAGACCCGTGGCATAATCTTCTTCGCGAACAACATACTCTAATAATTCAAATTGCTTATTTGCTTCTTTTGTTTGCTCTTCATTAGGTTCATTTTCCATAAGATAATATTGATTAGTATAAGATTCTCCTGGTGTTTCGCCCGGCATTAATTGTGATAAAAGAATGCTTCTTCCACCGCCATTGAAAGATGCAATCGAAACATGCGGGAAAATTGTCCAAACACCCGCCATTAATACATCCATCGGCCATTCATCCACCTCAAGGCTATCAAAGGCTTTACCTTGTCCATTTCTTTCAGGAGATCTGTAGGGTGAAATCACTCTTTGATGAGGACCCCACTCGTAATAATTAGCTTGATTGGAGATGTCAGATCCAAAAGTCTCACTATGTAAAACAGGTAGATGATATAAATCAAGGTACCCGTCATAAGCAACCTTCCAATTGGGCCCTTTTACTGTTCTTTGATCAAACACATGCCAATTTTTGAGATCAAATAACTCTAACATTGAATCATATCCTGATAGAAAACTTTCAATACATAAGTCTGATTTAGGGTTTAAAGTACCCCAGATGATCCCCGCTCTCTCCAATACTGGTAATGAGATTAAGCTGTGACATGATTTATCAATTTCACCAAACTCATGGGCTGATGAAATACCAATCAGCGCACCTTGATCGTTATAAGTCCATGCATGATAAGGGCAGCTAAATCTTTTTTTATTGCCATTACCATTCTCTACTAATGCCGAACCTCTGTGGCTGCATGCATTGAGGAAAGCTTTAATTTCACCGCTAGAATCCCTTACTAGTAAAACAGGCACTCCAACAACATCCATAGCTTTATAGTCACCAGGGTTTGGTATCTCGTTTGACACAGATAGTACCAAAGGAATTCTTTTAAAAATTAAATCAATCTCTTTTTGCCATATCGTTGGATCATAATAATTTTCAGCAGGAACTTTAACAATATTATCAACAAGCTCCATTGTTCCCGCGTCAGCGTGCTTCTTGTTATTACGGGCAATTTCTAGTAAACGCGATTTACTCATATCATTAAGTACCTTTGACTAAAGTTAAACTAAACCTACCTTACTTATTTTACAAAATTCAACTGATAAATAAAAGAGGTCATTATTTTTAATAAATCAAGCCCTTTTAACTGTAAGACCTCCATCTACCTGCAACACAGAGCCAGTAATAAAAGATGAAGAGGGGAGACAGAAATTTAACGTTGCATGAGCAACCTCCTCTGGCTCTCCATATCTTTTAAGGGGAACTCTTCGCTTAGAGTAAATTTCCTTATCTTTTTGAGGTATTTTTTCAGTCATGGCTGTATTTATAGGCCCAGGACAAATACAATTAACGGTTATCCCAAGACTTCCTAACTCTACCGCTAATGATCTTGTTAACCCAATCACACCGTGTTTAGCGGATGTATATGGAGAATGTTTTGGAGACGCACCGAGACCTTCGGTCGAAGATATATTGACAATTCTAGGAAAGGTAGATTTTTTTAAAGAAGGAAGACACGCTCTAATCAGACGCACTTGACCCTTTAACAAAACATCATGGGTCTTATCCCAGAAGATTTCATAATCATCACTATCTATGCTAGTTGATATTGCTATACCAGCATTGTTAATAAGAATATCAAGGTTAGTGTACTTTTCAAGAATTTCGCTTAAGGCACTTGAAACACTTCTCTCATCACTAACATCTAAAACAAACCCATCGGCTTTATTTCCATTACTATTGATTTCTTGAACAACATCATTGACAGCTTTTTTATCTAAATCGGTTACTATCGTTATCGCCCCTTCATCAGAAAATAATTGAGCTGTAGCTTTCCCCATCCCACTAGCTGCTCCGGTAATTAAGACAATATGCCCCTTAATAGACCTTGAAAGTTTAGTTAGCCTGCTCATTTTCCGTCTAAGCTATCGAGTAACTTAACCATCAGAAATAATATTCCTACCGCAACTAAAACTCCAAACATAGAAAGTAAAAAACCTACCAATTGAAATATCCTTTTTTTGTTACTCTATTAAAAAGCAATTAGCCTTTAGTTTCAAGAAACCATTAATTAACTAGCTAGTTTTAGAATCTGAATAATATCATCTTTTTTAGTTATAGGTCTTGGATTTGATAAGACAGTTGGGTGCTTTAAACCATACTCGGCTATTTTATCCCACTGATCCTCTTTGATTCCCACCTCACCTAAGGTTATAGGCAGTCCAAGGTCTGTGATTAGTTCTGCGACAGCCTCTGAGGCTGATAGCTTAGGTCTGCCCAATGCATTTGATATCCACTTTTGTTTTTCTTTGTTAAAAGCTTCATTCCACTTTAAAACCGCAGGAAGCATCACGCACGACGTGTGGCCGTGGGGAACGGATCCTATTGACCCTAAAAGATAGCCAATTCCATGACTGGCTCCCATAGATGTATTTCCTAAGTTTTTAGCAATCATCCATACCGCTTTTTGAGAAAATGATCTCGCGATAACATCCTCTCTATCCTTATGCGTTTCCCTTAATGATCTTGCGAATAACTGAAGGGAATTTAAGGCCATTGGAGGTATCAATGGGTTTGTTGATGATGAACACAAGCCTTCGATTGCATGATCGACTGAACGAATAGCTGTAGAAAGCCAAAGCCAGTCAGGTGTGTGAAGTGATAATTTTGGATCTAAAATAACAACCTGAGGGCAAATATCATTTCCTGTATACCTTTCTTTAAGCTGAGTTTTTGTATCCATGGCGCCACCTATTATAGAATATTCACCTCCCGATAATGTAGTTGGAATTGCTATTTGACGAATTTTTGAAGGTTTTTTTTGATGCTTATTTGATATTTTTTTTAGATCTTCAACCGTCTCAATTCCTAGAGAATGACATAATTGAACAACTTTAACTGTATCAATCGGAGTTCCACCTCCGATAGTAATGATAATATCAGGATTTTCTTTCTTAACAGATTTTACGCAGTCAATTACATTTTCAAGAGGTGAATGCTGAATACAACTATCGAATAATCCTACAAAGCTATCACCTAAAACATTTTTAATTTTCAAAATTTCATCAGTTTTTTTTGATAAAGTTGATGATGCAACAATATAAACCTTTTTAGCACTCAATCGATCAACTTCATTTAAAATTGCATCTGCCGCAGGTGTATCCCAAATAACTCTATCAAGAGGTGAGTATGTGTATGTATTTTCCATTTATTTTATTATCCTAAAATCTGCTATAGCAATACCATATAGGATTTTTTAATTGAGAGATTTTTTCATTTATCAGAAATAAATGAACCTATAGCCTCTAAAGCTTCATTGGCCTCAGGAAGAAATGGAGCATAACCATGAAAAACATGGACCATATCGTCCCAAATCTCCAAACTTATATTACATCCAGATTCTTTAGCTTTTTCAGCAATTTTTTTAGAGTCACCTAATAAAACCTCCCTGCTTCCAACCTGAATTAGCATAGGTGGAAAACCATCAAAATCTCCATGAACAGGAGATGCATAAGGGTGCTTAATATCTGATTCATTTTTTATATAAAGATCTTTAAAGGCAGAAATAGCGTCTTTAGAAATATATGGA
Source organism: alpha proteobacterium MED-G09 (assembly GCA_905182015.1). Lineage (GTDB taxonomy): Bacteria > Pseudomonadota > Alphaproteobacteria > MED-G09 > MED-G09 > MED-G09. The sequence continues at coordinate 10,969 of CAJIZT010000002.1, forward strand.
TCTAATTTTTCATTAATTTCATAAAACTCTGAAACTGGATCCAGCTCAGCCCAAGGACTCAGGGGTATTACAGCATTGGGTAAATCAAAATTATCATCCTTAAGGGCTAATGTTGCTCCTATAGCTAAACCACCTCCAGCAGAATCTCCTGAAATAAAAGATTTATCGCATCTTGTATTTCCATTAGGTCCATTTTCTAACATCCACTTAAAAGCTGTTTTTGTATCATTAATTGCAACAGGGAATTTATCTTCTGGCGCCAAACCATAGTCAATAACTAATACCGAACAACCAGTTGCTTTAGCTAAATGACTTGCTAAGGATAAATAACCTCTTATTGTTCCGATCGCATAACCACCACCATGTAAATATAGAATCCTTTTATTAGGATCAGAGTTTTCTGTTGTTACCCATTGTGCGTATATGCCGTTTGCAACAACTGGTGAAGATATTCCGCAGGATTTGATACTTTTGTCTGCTGAAAAATAATCATCAACAGTATACCTAAAATGTTTCAATCCTATACTTTCATCGGTAATGGAGAAAAATGTTTTACCTAAATCTTCTTGATGCTTAAATACAATTTTGCTTTCTTCTGAACTCATTTTATTTCCTTATAATTGATTATGATAAACTCATACCACCGTCTACTGTAATCATTTGACCAGTAACATAGGAAGCGCCTTCACTGCACAAGAAACAACAGACCTCGCCCATATCCTTAGGTGATCCCCAGCGTCTTAATGGAATATTTTTTAATGAATTTTCATACCGCTTTTCATTTCCGAAGGTTACCTCAGTTAATTTAGTTGCTACATATCCAGGCGCTATTCCATTTACCCTTATTCCATTGATTGCCCAAGCCTCAGCCAACGTTTTGATAAGAGTTAATAATCCACCTTTAGATGCAGAATAAGCTGGATTTCCCTTTACTGCATGATAACTAGCTCCAGAGCCAATAATAACAATTGAACCATTATTCTTAACTAAATTTTCATGAAAAAAAGTGCAAGATGCCATCACAGAATTAAGATTTAAATTTATAACACTCTTAAATGTATCCATTTCAAATTCTTTACGGTCATATGCAACAATTCCTTGTGAGCATACTAAGGTATGAATATCATCAAACGGAAGAGAGAGGTTTTTTAGGTTTTTGTCATCTGAAAGGTCGAGCTTTCTATAAATACATTTCTTTATATTATCTGTGGTATCCTCATCGTAATCGTCTATATTTTCTCTTGTACCCGTAATACAAACGCTAGCTCCTTTATCGATAAAAGAAGAGGCAATTCCCCTTCCAATTCCACTACTACCACCAATAATAACTATATTTTTTGATTCAAAATTCATTTTAAAATATCCTAACCTGAATACCCGCCATCAACAGGAAGTGATTGACCGCTTATATAACCAGCATTATCTGAGGCAAGAAAAACTACCGCGTCAAATAATTCATTAGGATCACCTGCTCTACCTAAAGGTACTTGGCTCATCCACTGATCTAGAATTCCTCCAGGAGGGGAGTCAATTTCTTGCGATAATCCAACCGCAATTAGTCCGACAGCAACGCAATTAGCTCTTATGCCATGATGACCTTCTTCTCTAGCAATGGCAGTACATAAGTGCTGAACCCCAGCTTTAGGAATAGATGATAATCCATCGGTACTGATGTATTTATGTATTGCAGCAGTTGTAAGCGCGGTTATAGATCCCCCGCCGCCCTCTTTTAGGACTGGAACAACCGCCCTTAATACATGATAAAAACCTTTTATGTCCGTATCCAAAGTGTGATACACATCTTCGGGCTCAGCCTCCAAAACAGGCATAATATTTAAGAATGGCCCTGTTGCAAAAATAACAGAGTGAATGCGGCCAAATTTTTCTTTTGCCTCATCTACAAAACTTTGCACATTCTTTATGTCTAGAAGATCGACACCACCAATTAATCCATTCCTTCCAATATCCTCAATACTCTTTAAATTATTTTCTGCGCCTTCCTTATTCTTATGATAAGTAAAAGCAACATCACTTCCACTTTCAGCCAATAATTTAACAATACCAGTTCCTAGACCACCAGAACCTCCAAAAACAATAGCTGCACCATCAGAAAATCTATATTTTGTCATTGTATCCCCTTTCATTTTACTTATAAAATCATAAAAACCACATGCATTAAAGCTATAAAATTTAAGAAATTATTAAATCTTTTGGATTTGACTCAAATGCATTCATCAAAACATCTTTTATATTAGGAGCTGCCTTTGCTTTTAAATCAGCGTCTTCAGAAAAAGCATTCCCTTGATTAATTCGATTTTCAATTCCCTTAAGAATACAAAATAGTTTAATTAAAGAAAAAATACAGGCATTTCTTAAAGATAATAGATCAACTGTTTTTCCATATGATTTTTCATACCAACCAAGAAAGGTTTCTGATGATGGAATTCCGTTTTTTTTCCAATCACCCCCTATTCCATACAATACACCGCTAGGTATTAACCAATTTATCATTTGAAAGCTAATATCCGCCATAGGTTCTCCGAAAGAAGAGAGCTCCCAATCAAGTATGGCTATACAATTATTATTTTTATTAACGACAACATTGTCTAACTTATAGTCACCATGAAGAAGAGATAAGTCTCCATTTTCAGGTAAATCATCAATTATTGTATTAAATACTTTTTCTATATCCTTGTCGGGTTTATTATCTTCATTAAAAATTTGATTGTACCAAACAGATAAATTTCTTTTCATAAAGCCATGATTTTTTTTAAAAGGTAAATTCAAATCATTGGTATCAAAGCTATGCAGCCTCCCCAAGGATTCCGCTAGTGAATGGTAAATACTTATTTTTTCAATTGAAGATTTTCCCTTAATAAATGGATCGTCAAAAATATCACCATCAATAAACTCCATTACATAAAACTGCCTTCCGACAATAGAAGTATCATCGCAATGAATAATTGGCTCAGGAACAATAAAATTTTTTTCTCTTAGGGCTTTTAAAACTAAAAATTCTCTATCGACCCTGTGAGCGCCTCTGACAAGATCTCCGGGGGGCTGCATTCTCAGCACCTTTAAGTTTAATTTATTATCTTGAATCAAAAAAGTTGGATTAGACTGGCCTATTCCAATTGGTTTTGGCAAAAAAATATCATTGAGCCTTAAGCCGTTAAGATTTAAAAAATCTAAAATTTTCTTGAAATCTTTTTTTTCAATACCCATAATTTAAAATTAAACTTCTTTTTGATATTGCTTTTCTGCATTTGAGAACATTAATTCATATAAAGATTCAAACATTAACTTCATTTCACCCTGCTCTGCACCGTGATCCACCCAATTGCTTGATAAACAAATATCTGTTTGGTTATTTGAAATGGCATCAAGTGAAACTGTTGCAATATAATTTCTTACAGGCAGGCAGGATTCATCGACAATTGAATAAACAAAAAAAGAATCTTTATATTTAGACTCTAAGCGCTCAATGACTTTTCCAGGAAAGCGTTGTTTTTCTCCTAGCGTTAATTGTCTTAGCGATCCAATATCATTACTATCACATTCCACTTTATCTATTATTGGAGGGGGAAGAAGGCTTCCAACATCCTTAAACGCAACGAGCCTTTTCCAGAAATAATCTTTAGGAACATCAACAATTCTTTGAAGTTTAGCAGACGATACATGCATAATTAAAATTTCCTTTATAAATAATATTAAAAATACTAAAGAAAAAATATAAAAAGTCGAATAATTTGAATGATTTTCAATATTGCAAGATTGAATCAACATGTTATGCTAAAAAATAAAGTCTTTTCAAGTTGGCTTTGTGTGAATTTTTAAAAGAATAAAGTATCATTTTTAAGTTTTTTAAGGAGATTCTGATTTGTCTTTGAAGGTAGATTACGATGCTATTGTCGTTGGTGCTGGGTTTGCTGGTCTCGCCCTAATACATCATTTAAAAAAAATAGGTATTTCTGTAAAGGTTTTTGATAGAGCAACAGATATAGGTGGTACTTGGACTTGGAACAGGTATCCGGGCGCTGCAACGGATAGCGAGGGGTACTATTATTGTTTATCGTTTTCTAAAGAAATTATGCAAGAATGGACATGGTCAGAAAGATATCCGGGCAGGGAAGAAACACAAAGATACCTTCATTTTGTTGCAGATAAATGTGATATGTGGCCAAATATTCAACTTAACACTGAAATCATTAGCGCAGATTTTCAAAATGATAGCGGTACATGGTTAGTTAAAACTGAAGATGGAAAAGAGTTTACTTCTAAATATTTTGTAAGTGCTATGGGGATGATTTCTCAGCCTGTAGTTCCTAATATTAAGGGACGAGAAAAATTCGATGGTCCTTGTTTTCATTCTTCTCGATGGCCACAAGAGGATTTAGATTATTCAGGCAAGAAGGTTGGTATTATTGGGTGCGGGGCTTCTACAGTTCAAATGTTACCGATTATGGCTAAAACTGCTGAAAGCGTTACTGTATTTCAAAGAACTCCGAACTTTGTTTTGCCTGCAATGCAAAAACCAATGACACCAGAATGGGAAAAAGAGATTAAAGATAATTATGATGAGATAGTTACAAAATGTCGTAATCATGTCTTTGGAATGGCCTTTGATAGCCCTGTTGGTCGTAATGCAGTTGATACTCCGGTTGAAGAACGAGAAAAAATATTCGAAGAAAAATGGCAAGGGAGTTTCCGTTGGGTTTTTGAAACTTTTGATGACCTGTTAGCAGATCCTAAGGCTAACAAAATGGCAGCGGATTTTGTTATTAAAAAGATGAAAGAGAAAGTTAATGATCCAGAATTAGCGGACCTCCTAACCCCCAAAGGTTATCCATTGTTTGCAAAACGCCCTCCCTTAGACCATGGATTTTATGAGGCTTTCAATCGTGATAACGTTCATCTAGTAGATATAAAGAATAAAGAGCCTATTTCTGAAATAACTAAAAGCGGAGTTCGTACTACGCAAAATGACTATGATTTTGATATTATTGTTTTAGCAACAGGGTTTCAGGCTTATACCGGGGCTTTAGAAGCATTCGATATTCGAGGAGAAAGCGGAACTACAATTAAAGATAAATGGGAAGTGGAATCAAAATCGATCATGGGGGTATGTATTTCTGATTTTCCTAACTTATTTACAATAACAGGTCCACAAGCACCTTTTGCTAACCTTCCAACCTCCATTGAACAAAACGCATTATGGATTTCAGATTGTATAAAAAAGATGGAGGATGAGGGCTATAATCTATGCCAACCTATCCTAGAGGCTGAAGAAGAATGGTCAGCTCATGTTTCAGAAATACACAAACAAACTCTAATGGATGTTGGTGATCAAGTTCATTCTTGGATGATGGGTGCTAATATTGAGAATAAGAAGTCAAGAGTTCTAATTTATTTTGGTGGCGCAGGCGTTTACTACGACAAATTAAGAGAATCTGTTGACAATGGTTTCCCAGAAATTTTCTTTAGCTAAGGCTTTGGAGGTAATCTTAAAACTCAAATAATGAAAAAAATTGAAAAAATATTCTCTAAAAGTGAAAAGAGTGAAATTATTGAATTAGCACTTTCTGACCATGCTAGCTTTCAAAATATACAAGATTTATATGGAATAGGTGAAAAAGACGTAAAAAAACTTATGAGAGAAAACTTAAAAGAAAGATCCTTTAAGTCATGGAGAAAGAGAGTTAGAACTTTTTCTGATAGAAGGTATAATTATAAATAGATATGATTGCTTAATAAAAATGTGGAGGGGTTATGGGCAAATCAAACACTGGGAGAGAATCTCTTATTCCTATAGTACGAGACGTAATTGAGCACGCACGAGCAGGAACTATAAAACAAGCAAAAGATGTTATGCGGCTACCCGCAACCCATTATACTGATTCAAAACGGTTTGAGCTTGAGGTAGAGAAGGTTATAAAACGTGTCCCCATTATTTTAGGGCCTTCATGTGAAATTCCAAAACCTGGTGATTTTAAAACTTTATCTGTTGCAGGTATGTCTTTGATAATTAGTAGGACAGAGGACGGAACTGCTCACGCAATGGTAAATGCATGCTCCCATAGGGGTGCTTGCTTAGTAAAAGAAGAAAATGGAAATCGGCGACGCTTTACTTGTCCTTATCATGGCTGGAGCTTTTCGAATACAGGCGACTTAATGGCGATTAGTGCAGAAAAAGATTTCGGCACTATAAGTAAAGATGATTATGGACTTATATCACTTCCAGTTTATGAGTCAGCAGGATTAATATGGGCAATATTAAATCCGAATTCTGAGGTTGATATACCAAGTTTTTTATCAGGTTATGATAGTATGCTTGAGACATTTTCTTTTTCTGATTGGGTTTATGTTTCAAAGCGAAGATTTTCTGGACCGAACTGGAAAATAGCCTATGACGGTTATCTCGAATATTATCATGTTCCAGTTTTACATCGTGAAACCTTTGGAATTGATGCGACAAATCGAGGGCTTTATTACGCCTGGGGTCCTCACCAGCACATTAAGTCACCCGCAACAGAAAAAGGTCACGTAGCAACGGAGACTTTAGGCTATATGGCTGATTTAATAGATAAACCTGAGGATGAATGGGATACGGAGACTCTCACTTATGGTGTTTGGACTGTATTCCCTACAACCTCTATTGCATCTTTTGATGCGGGCGGCCGAGGGGTGTTGATATCACAAATCCTTCCGGGTGAATCGGTCGGAGAAAGTATAACTACTCAATACTATATTATGGAAAAACCGCCTATTGATCCGGAGGCAGCAGAAGAACAATTTGATTTCTTCCAACAGGTGGTTATGCAAGAAGACTATGCAATGGGAAGTTCTGCTCAGCCAGCCCTAAAAGAGGGCGGGCTTGATCATGTTCTGTTTGGTCGTAATGAGCAAGGTAACCAACACTTTCATCAATGGATAGATAAGATTCTTTTATCAGACAATGATAAAGACCTTAACTCATTGTTTAAAAATGCTATTAAAAACAATATAGGTTCGTAATCAATATACAGACAATTACTGCTTATTTTAAATTTTGAAATTTACCTGACCAGAATACTAAGGGGTTTCTTTTATCATTAAGAGAGCTAATTTCTTCTACATCACCAAGTATTATAAAATGATCTCCTGCCTCAATAATTTCACGTTTTGAGCACGCAACCCACCCAATCGAGTTCTTTAGAATCGGTCCATATTCCTGAATATCACAATCGGCATCAATTAAGTTATGGTTATCTTTTTCTGCTAATTTGACTGCGAGATTAATTTGATCGTCCGCTAAAAAGTTAAATACATAATTCTTCTTATTAATTATACTCTCACATAACTCAGATTTTTTATCGATACACCACAACGCTATTGGAGGATCTAAAGACACAGACGTGAAGGAGTTAACTGTAACTCCAAAAGGTTGATTACCTTTACCTAAAAAAGAAACTATAGAAACGCCAGTAGCAAATTTACCAAAGGTATTTCTAAGATTAAGATTTTTGTCAATTTGAGTTTTCATTGCTAAGCTTTAACTTAGTTTCTAATTAAAATAAATAAATATAATTTATTCTATTATTTTAACAGGAAGAGACAGGTAACCTTTTACAAAAGAAGAGTTAACTCTCTCTGGTTCACCCATAACCTTGATATTTTTAAATCTCTTCATTATTTCTTCCCATAAGATTTCAAGCTGCATATCAGCCAAACGATTGCCAACGCATCGATGAATTCCAAAGCCAAAAGATAAATGATTTCTAGGGCGCTCTCTATCGATTATAAATGAATTAGGATTCTCGATAACCTCTTCGTCTCGATTACCTGAGACATACCACATGACTACTTTATCACCTTTTTTAATCTTCTTACCTCTTATTTCTATATCCTCCAGAGCAGTTCTTCTCATGTACGCCAGAGGTGTCTGCCAGCGAATAATTTCAGGAACCATAGAAGAAATTAGCTCATGATTATTTCTTAATTTTTCATATTGCTCTGGACTTTCATTTAAAGCTAAAATACCACCTGTCATAGAGTTTCTTGTAGTATCGTTTCCTCCAACTATTAAAAGTATTAAATTACCTAAATACTCCATTGGTTCCATATTTCTAGTTAAGGGGTTGTGGGCTAGCATTGAAATTAAATCAGTTTTAGGCTCAGAATTCACTCTTTCATTCCAAAGCTTTGTAAAGTATTCAAGACATTCATATAGTTCTTCATATCTCTGCTCTTCAGTCTCTATCACTCCATCTCCTGGTCTAGCAGTTGCTACGTCTGACCATCTAGTTAATTTTGACCTATCCTCAAATGGAAAATCAAATAGTGTTGCAAGCATTTGTGTTGTTAGCTCAATAGAAACTTTACTGACCCAGTCAAAAGTTTCATTTTTGGGAAGACTATTTAAAACATTTTGAGTTCTTTCTCTAATCAGGCCCTCCATATTTTTTAAATTACCTGGAGCAACAACTGGATTTACAGCCTTTCTTTGAATATCATGTTTAGGGGGGTCCATAGCAATAAACATAGGAGTAGTGAAGTCTTCAGTAGGATCAAAAAGAGTAATGGCCGGTTCAGATGAAAAAACCTTGTGATTAGTATCAACGCTCATAATATCATTGTATTTTGTAATAGACCAAAAAGGGCCTATCTCTTCGTCACGAAAGACGTCGTCGGCAATGTCATAAGGTCTCTCACAATAATGTACAGGATCTTCCTTTCTTAAGCGCTCAAAATAAGACCACATAACATTATTTTTAAATAAAGCAGGGTCTGCCGGATTTATTTTATTAAGCGGAACTGAATAAGCATCAGGTATTTCAATTTTTTTGTCCATTCTAACCTTTTGTTATTATTATTTTTTTTTACATTATACTAAATAAAAAAATTCTAAACCATTTTTTTAATTAATCCCATTAATGATCTTCCATATCTTCATGGGTGTTATAGGCATGTCTAATTCATTAAAATCATATTCAGAAAGTGCATCGTAAATTGCATTCACATAAGCAGTAGTAGAGGCAACAGTTCCAGCCTCACCACACCCTTTTGCACCTAATGTATTGGTCGTACACTCAGCATCTTGATTAAAGTCTAAATCAAACTCAGGGAATTCATCAGCCCTAGGCATATGATAGTCCATAAATGAGCCATTTATTAACTGCCCTGTTTCTTCCTCATAAAGAGCGTGCTCTCCCATGGCTTGCCCTAATCCCTGAACAATGCCTCCATGAACCTGACCGGCAACTAATAATGGATTAATTATTTTTCCAAAATCATCTGTTGCTGAGTAATTATCAATTTCAATTCTTCCTGTTTCCTTATCAATTGATAATTCACAAATATGGCAGCCATTAGGGAATGTAGGGTCCTTATGCTCATAGACACTCTCCCCATCAAGGATTTGAGTATTAGACTGTCCTTCGGCCAATCTAGCTACTGAGTATAAGTCAATATTTCTATTAGTTCCTTTAACTTGGAATAGCGGTCCAGAATCTGTCGTATACTCAACATCATCCACAGATGCCTCAAGTTCGTTTGCAGCAATCTCAATTCCCTTTTTTAACATTATATTTGATGCATCATTAATTGCGCCAGCTGCCATATACAGAGATTTCGATCCACCTGTACCGCCTCCGCCAGGTAAATCATCACTATTACCAAAGTGAACTGAAACATCCTCAGGATTTACGCCTAATTTTTCAACTAAAATTTGAGTCCATGCAGTCTCATGGCCTTGCCCTGTAGACTGAGTTCCTGCAAAAACTTTTACAGAACCCTCGCCTGAAACTACTACCCGAGAATTTTCGGCTCCCTCTCCTTGAGTTCTCTCAATGTAATAAGAAATTCCTATTCCCTTTAACTTATTATCTAATTTTGAATTTTCTTTTCTTTTAGCAAAGCCGTCGTAAGATGAATTAACTATAGACATCTCTGTGGTCTTTTGAAAATCACAACTGTCCAGAGGGAGTATTGCACCCTCGTGCTTTCCTATGTCCTCGGTTTGAACAAAATTCTTAATTCGTAATTGTAAAGGATCCATCCCCAAATCATCGGCAGCTTTATCAACTAGCCTTTCAATTACATAACTAGCCTCTGGTCTTCCGGCTCCTCTATAAGCATCAACAGGAACAGTATTTGTGTAAACAACATTAACTGTATTATATAATACTGGAATCTTATAAACTCCAACATGCATGCCCGCTCCAGCAAGGGTGGGTATAAAAATACCATATTGAGACAGATAAGCGCCCACAGCAGCGACTGTATCAACCTTAACGCCAAGGAAATTTCCTTCTTTATCCATAGCAATTGATGCCTCAGTAACATGATCTCTTCCTTGGGAATCACTTAAGAACGCCTCTGATCTAGTAGAGGTCCACTTAACAGGTCTGTTAAGGGCTCTGCTTGCAAACATTGTTGCTATATATTCGGGAAAGCACATCATTTTTAATCCAAATCCACCGCCAACATCATTGGTAACTACTTTAACATTCTTCTCCTCAACTCCTATTGAGCCAGCTAGCCTTTCTCTCATCGCATGAGAGCCTTGACTTTCTACATAAACAGTAAAACGATCATCATCTTTATTAAAATCTGAAGTAGCGGAACGAGGCTCAATCGGATTAACAACAATTCTATTATTTACCAAATCAACTTTTGAAATATGATGGGCTTTTTCTTCGACATCACTCCATTCTTTTTCAGATCCTGCCTCCCAATCAACAGCAGAATTTGTTCCAAATTCATCAAATAATAATGGAGAATCTGAATTAAGGGCTTTCCCAGTATCAATAACACATGGCAGCTCGTCATAATCAATCTCAATTAATTCAGATGCATCTAGGGCTTGATTCATTGATTCAGCAACAACAAAAACAACCGGATCTCCAACATGTCTAACTTTTCCAGTTGCAAGAATAGGTCTCTTACTTGCATTCATTGGACTCCCATCTTTATTTTGTAAAAAATCTATAACCGACATATGTTTCAGACCTTCGCTCTTCAACTTTTCTCCAGTATAGATATCAACAACACCCGGCATCTTGAGGGCCTCTTCGAAGTTAATTGAGGATATATTTGCATGCGCATATGGCGATCTTACAAATATTCCATGCGCTGTATTGGGTAATTTTAAATCGTCAGTAAACTTCCCTTTCCCAGTTATAAGCCTTGTATCTTCAACTCTTCTTACTGGTTGTCCAACTGCAAATTTCATAAAACCTCCTAAATTTATTCTCTAAAACTAATATCTATCTTATCCAATTTTCGCATCAAGGCTGGCCAAGCTAAACCACCAATTCCTCTATCGGAAGCCATCTGACCCTGGTCACTCACAAGCTCAATCACATTGTCCTCTACCATATTAAGCTTAGAACCGCCTGATAAAGCTTTAATTTGCATAGTGCATGCTCTTTCGAGGAAAAACAACCGCAACCAAGCATCAGCGCAATTTGCTCCAGTAGTGAGTAATCCATGGTTCCTTAGTATCATACAGTGCTTGTCACCTAGGTCACTTACAAGCCTTGCCCTTTCGTCGTGGTTAAAGGCTATTCCCTCATAATCATGATATGCGCACTCATCTCTAATAACCATCGCGGTTTGAGAGATTGGCAAGAGACCTTGAGCCTGAGCTGACACCGCTACCCCATCGCTTGAATGAGTATGAATTACAGCATGGTTGTGAGTACCAGAACTATGTACTGCCGAATGAATAGTAAATCCAGCTGCGTTAACTGAATGCTCGGTATCAGAAACTATATTTCCATCCATATCAATTTTAACTAAATCTGAGGCCCTTATTTCTTCAAAAAGTAATCCAAAGGGATTTAAAAGAAAGTGATTATCTTCGCCAGGTACTTTTGTTGAAATATGAGTAAAAACCAAATCATCCCAGCCATAAAATGCAACTAGCCGGTATAAAGCTGCTAAATCAACTCTTGCTTGCCATTCACCCTCTGAGACTTTTTCTTTCATGCTCTTATTCATTTTAAACCCTTAAGTAAAAACTCATCTAATTTATATACTAAATAATAAAATATTCACCATGAATCAAAGAAATTAATTAATACTCTACTTTGTCATATCAATGGTAAGTTTTATTGCCTTATCCCAATTTAATATAATATTTCTTCGTAAAATAACATCCATGTCAGGTGAGGCCTGATCTCTTTTAATTGATAAGTTTCTTAAATCGTCTAATCCAGAATAATAACCGGCACCCAGTCCTGAAATTAATGCAGCCCCAAGGGCAGTAGATTCTTTGGTGAAAGCTTTTTGGATTTGATAATTGCAAATATTTGATAAGTTTTGAATAAACCAATTATTCTCCACCATACCACCATCAACTCTCAGCAAAGAGGATAAGGTTAAATTATTATTCAAAAAATCATCCTTAATCGCTTTAATCAAATCTAATGTTTGCAAAGAAACTGACTGAAGGGCAGAATGAATTAGCTCCTCCTTTCCAGTGGCTTGGGACATACCAAAAATAGTACCCTTAGAATCCGAAGACCAATGAGGCGCGCCCAATCCACTAAAGGCGGGTACAATTACAACCTTCGATGCAGGATTAACATTAGCGGCAATATCAGAGCTATCGGCAATATCATCAATAATTCCTAAATTAGACTTTGCCCAATTCATTAACCCTCCGGCCATAAATATAGACCCCTCTATTGCGTAGCTAACCTCATTATCTATTTTATAAGCTATGGTTGATAGTAGATTTTTTTTTGAATAAATTATTTTACTTCCAGTATTGGCAAGAACAAAGCAGCCGGTTCCATAGGTTGACTTCACCTCACCTTCTTTATAGCAAAACTGTCCGAAAGCTGATGACTGCTGATCTCCAATAACTCCAGTTATTTTTAGTGATCTACTCAATTGGTCAGTCTCACCAAAAAAATCACTCGAGTTCTTTACCTGAGGAAGGCAATGAAAGGGTATGTTAAAGATATCCAATAGATCACTATCCCAATTCATAGTCTTAATATTGAACAAACTAGTCCGTGATGCATTAGTGGCGTCTGTGGCAAATACCTTACCCTTTGTAAAATTCCATATCAGCCAACTATCGATAGTCCCGAAACAAACCTCCCCCTTAATAGCCTTACTTCTTAATCCAGTTACATTATTAAGGAGCCAGGATATCTTTGAAGCAGAAAAATATGGATCAAGTAACAATCCTGTTTTTTTATTAATGGTTTCCTGAAGGCCATCTTTTTTTAAATTACCACAGAATTCTGAAGTTCTTCTGTCTTGCCAAACAATCGCGTTGTAAAAAGGCTTGCCGTTATTTTTGTCCCACGCAACAACTGTTTCTCTTTGATTTGTTATTCCCAAAGATTCAATTTTCTCACCTGAATTACGCTCCAGAACATTCTCACAACAAAGGATAGCTGAGGAAATAATATCTTCAGGATTATGTTCAACCCATCCTTCGTCTGGATAAATTTGTTTAAATTCTATTTGATGACTGTCAATTAATTGACCTTCGCCATCAAATAAGATTGCTCGACTTGAGGTCGTACCTTGATCAATAGTAAGAAACAAAAAACCCCCGTAGATAATTATTCTTATTCATAGTAAAATAACTTACCAAATAATTATTATTCTTAAAGGACTTTTATGAATGAAATAAAAATACATATAGTTGCAAGTAATAATCTTATCGCTAAGAAAGCAAAAATTAATCTTGCAAAGATATATAAAAATTATTCTATCGGTAAAGCAAATACAATTGTTGCGCTTGGAGGAGACGGTTTAATGCTTCAAACACTCCATGATAATATAGATAGAGATTTACCTATCTATGGGATGAATAGAGGGTCGATAGGATTTTTAATGAATAAATATAATGAAAAAAATTTATTAAAGAGAATAGAAAGGTCTACACAAACAAACCTTCATCCCTTGAAGATGAAAGCAAAAAGTAAGAAAAAAATTTATACATCTCAAGCCATCAATGAGGTTTCGCTCTTAAGAGAAACTTATCAAGCAGCAAAATTAAAAATTTACATTGATGGCAAGGAAAGACTCAATGAACTAGTTTGTGATGGCTTGCTTCTATCAACGCCAGCCGGAAGCACGGCTTATAATCTTTCTGCTCATGGTCCAATTCTTCCGCTTACTTCAAATTTATTAGCCTTAACACCAATTTCTGCATTTAGGCCAAGGAGGTGGAAAGGTGCCCTTCTTCCGAGAAATGTTAAAGTAAAAATTGTTATATTAGAAAAAAATAAAAGACCTGTTAGCGCCGTAGCTGATAATTCAGAATTTAGGGATGTAGAATATGTTGAGATATCAGAAAATAGAGATATTCAATTAAAAATGTTATTTGACCCAAAAACAAATTTAGAAGAAAGAATTATTAACGAACAATTTATTTATTAAATTAAATTATTTTTTTAATGATGGCGCCAAAGCTCCAGGAGTAGAGGCTTCGCTCAATACCTCCCTAATCTCTCCATACCCAGCATCTTTTGGTATTGTTAAAAAAGAACCATTAATATCTTTTTCAATTGTTGGTATTACTATAGTAACTTTACTTTTTCTTGCACTAGATATTGCTTCCTCCACTGTCTTGGATTGATTAAGCTTTTCTAAATTAAGTCGCGTTGGAAAAATAATAGTTTTCTTTCCAGAAAAACAATCATTGAGTGCGTCCTGAGGTTTTATCCAAATTGAATCAACTGATTCAAATCCGTCATGCTTGCCTTCCTGACCATCTGGAGCTTTAGCAATATAAAACTTTGTATCAAATCTTTTTGGCATCATCTTAGGAGTTACCCAATGCGCAAAAGGAATCAAATCATTTGTTGAAAAAAATATTTTTTTAGAATTAGCAAAGTCATACATGGAGGCGTTTTTATTATTAAATCTATCTCGCCATTCACTTAATTTTAATAGCTTATCAGGGCTTATATTTTCAGATTCACCTTTTTCTTTTGCAAATAAAACATTAGCTTCTTCAAAACTTTCTCTAATTGCCGCAATTCTATAAGGCAAATCATCTTTATCATTAACGTTACTATTGCTTAAGAACTGAACAAGTTTTTTATCATAATCACTCTTATCAACTTTTCCTCCAGGAAAAACCAAAGCACCTGAAGCAAAATCTATTTGATGATTCCTTACAACCATAAAGACTTCTAAACCAGATTGTCCATTGCGAACTATCAGAACTGTTGCTGCTGGAATTAATTTATTGGCATTGGTGTTGGTCATGTAATGATGATATATCATAAAATTAATAATCAAAATTTATTATCTACAATAATTACTAGTGAGGAATCATATGCTTGAGGGACTTAAAGTTATTGAAATGGCAACCTATGTTGCTGCACCAGCAGCAGGAGCTATGCTAAGGGATTGGGGTGCTGATGTAACAAAGGTAGAGCCACTAAACGGGTGTCCAATGAGAAGGTTTTTTGAGGGAATGAAATCAAATGTTCCAATCGAAGGCAATCCTATATTTACTCTAGATAATAGAGGAAAGAGAGGTGTAACGATTAATACGAGCGATAAAAAGGGTGCGGATATTGTTAGAAAAATGATAAAAGATGCTGATGTTTTTCTTACAAATGTGCGACCTCAATCTTTAGAAAGTGCAAAATTAGATCACGAGACTCTTTTAAAAATCAATCCAAAATTAATTTATTGTTCACTAACTGGTTACGGCTTAGACGGAGAAGAAAAAAATAAACCAGGTTTTGATATAGCAGCTTATTGGTCCCGATCCGGAATGGCTCATTTGACTCAAAGAAAAGGTGAAGAACCTCTGCCAATACGGACTGCTTCAGGCGATCATATAACAGCAATATCTTCTGTTAGTGGAATTTTAGCAGCTCTTTATGAGAGGAATAGGACAGGAAAAGGAAAGGTTGTTGAAACATCATTGGTTAGAACTGGAATATATTCTATTGGCTCTGATATGGCTCTTCAGCTGAAATTTGGAAGGGTCCCATCCACCAAAAATCGAGACCAGCAAATTAATCCTTTGTTTAATTTTTTCAAAACTAAGGATGATCGTTGGATATGCTTAAGTCCAAGAGCTGGAGGAGATTATGATTTTCCTAGAGTTGTTAGAGCTATAGAAAGAGAGGAATGGTTAGAAAATGATAAATTTAATACTAATCAGGCTAGAAGAGAAAATTCTAATGAATTTATTAAAGAGATGGATAAGGCTTTTAGTAAACACTCCCTTGAGGAATGGGGAGATAAACTAGACGCTCAAGACCTTGTTTGGTCTCCGGTTCAGAACTTAAAAGAGGTTGCGGTAGATTCGCAGGTGATAGCTAGTGGTGCATTCTCTGAGGTAGAAGATCAAGAATGTATAGAAAACTATAGAACCGTATCATCGCCAGTTAAATTTCATAACTCAGATGATGGTCCAAAAGGACCCGCCCCTAAGTTAGGCCAGGATAATTTTCAAGTTCTTGGGGAGTTAGGTATAAATGATGATGAAATAAACTCACTAATTAACGATGGAATAGTTGGCCAGCCCAATATATAAGGTTTTTAGATTAAATCAGGCGCAAGAGCTTCATCTTTAATTAATTTTATACACTCATCGACATTTAATGTTGTTTGGTCTTTTGATCCAAGGCGTCTTAAGGTTATAGTATTCTCAGCAACCTCCCTATCTCCCAACACAAGAATATAAGGAATTTTATTTATAGAATGCTCTCTCACCTTATAGTTAATTTTTTCATTTCTTAGATCAATTATTGACCTCAGACCATTGGACCGTAATTTTTCTAAAATAGATTGCGCCGTATCATCCGCGTTAGATGTGATTGTTGTTAGCGCTACCTGAATAGGCGATAACCATAAAGGGAATTTACCTTCATAATTTTCAATAAGGATACCCAAAAATCTCTCCAAACTTCCTAAAATAGCTCGATGAAGCATAACAGGTGTATGCTTGTTATTGTCTTCACCAATGTAGGATGCCCCCAATCGATTTGGTAAATTAAAGTCAACCTGTAAAGTTCCACATTGCCAAACCCTTCCAATGGCATCATGTAAATAAAAATCTAATTTTGGACCATAAAAAGCTCCATCCCCTTTGTTTTCGTCAAAAGGAAGACCTGTCGCTTGCGCTGCTTTTGACAATGCTGACTCGGCCTTATCCCAAATAGAATCTTCACCAACTCTATCCTCAGGTCTGTCAGCAAACATGATAGAAACTTTATCGAACCCAAGCTCTTCGTAAACTTCCTTCAGAAGATTGCAAAAAAGAATTGTTTCGGCCTCAATTTGATCCTCCGTACAAAAGATATGAGCATCATCTTGAACGAAATTTCTAACCCTCATTAGTCCGTGCAATGCTCCTGAAGGCTCATAACGGTGACATGATCCGAATTCAGCCATTCTCAAAGGAAGGTCTCGATAACTTTTTATACCTTGATTAAATACTTGAATATGACCAGGGCAGTTCATTGGTTTCAACATTAACTCTCTGTTGTCAGCCTCGGATGTATACATGTGCTCAGAATACTTATCCCAGTGACCAGAGGCTTCCCATAGCTTTTTATCTATTAGCTGAGGTGTTTTAATTTCCGAATAGCCACCTTTTGTAATCTTTCTTCTGACATATTCCTCTAGCTCTCTGTAGATACTCCATCCTTTTGGATGCCAAAAGACCATACCCACCGCCTCTTCCTGAAAGTGAAATAAATCTAATTCCTTTCCCAACTTTCTATGGTCACGTTTTTCAGCCTCCTCAAGTAAATGGAGATGATTCTTTAAATCTTTTTCATTTGCCCATGCCGTTCCATAAATCCTTTGGAGCATTTTATTTTTTGAGTCACCCCTCCAGTATGCTCCCGCTATTTTCATTAATTTAAAAGATCTTAAATGCCTAGTTGATGATACATGTGGACCTCTGCACATATCCGTATACTCATTATGATAATAAAGGGCGATAACTTCACCTTCAGGAATATCGTTAATAATTTTAATTTTATATTCTTCATTTCTATCTTCGAAAGCTTTCAGAGCAGTCTCTCTATCAACAACCTCGCGAATTACCGAGTAATTGGTTTGAGCTAGCTCCTTCATTTTCTTTTCGATTAGATCTAAATCCTTATCGTTTAGAGACTTCTCTAGATCGATATCATAATAAAAACCATTATCAATTGTTGGTCCTATAGCCATTTTTGCATTAGGATATAATTGTTTAATCGCGTGACCAAATAAATGCGCACAAGAATGTCGTATAATTTCTAAACCTTCAGAATCAGAATTGGTAATTATAACTACCTCGGAGTCCTGAGAAATCAATTCCGATGCATCAACTAATTTTCCATCAACCCTTCCGGCAACAGTTGCTTTTGCAAGGCCTGAGCCTATAGAGCTGGATAACTCATCTATAGTAACATTCTTTTCAAAACTTTTTTTTGAACCATCTGGTAGAGTAATAATTGGCATTTTAACTATAAGTCCTTTTTTCTTTTGATGTAATCATGAGCGCCTGGAACTGGATCATAACCAAACCCACCCCAAGGATGACAACGTATAATCCTTTTGGTTGTTAATTTCAAACCAATCATAAAACCGTGCATTTTAAACGCCTCCATTGCATATGAAGAGCAGGAAGGATCATACCGGCATGATTTAATTAAAAAAGGCGAAATAAGATTTTTATAAAACTTAATTAATAAGATACTCAGTTTAACAAAAATATTCAAACCTCAACCCTACTGAGCCTATCTACCTCAATTAATTCAAATTGATTAATGCAATCCACCACCGCATCAAAAGTCAGCATAACAGATGCATGACGACCCTTATAATCTTTTACAGGCTCTAAAACCATTAAATCAGACCATTTACCTTTTGGAGGCGGGCCATCTTCTTTTAACATTTTTTGCATTGTTATGTGTAGTTTTTTTAGCTCATTGAAGCCTGATCCTATAATTTTATCAGCCATTACTGACGATGCAGCTTGTCCAAGAGCGCATGCTTTAACTATGTGCGAGAAGTCCGATATAGAGTTATTATTAATTTTTATATCAACAATAACCTTAGAACCACATAATTTACTCACGGCAACTGAAGAAAAATCAAATTTATCAAGCCTTCCGTTTCTTGAAATATTTGATGCAAGTTTTAATATTTTATCATTATAAAGATCAGTCAGCATTGTATTTCCTAATTAAATTTAAGCTTCTTAGCTTAATTATCATTTATCTCCACACCTAATTTAATTAATATATCCCTTATTCTATCAGACTCTAAGTAATCCTTCTTAACTCGTGCAATTTTTCTTTCCTCAATAAGGTCTTTAATATAGTCAATATTGGATTCTGATGTTTTTTTAAATTTTTTATCATCAGAACTAAAGTTCAATAAACCAAGTAAGTTTGCTGAACCTATCAATGATTGGGTTAGTTCAACTTTATTTTCAGATTTAGAAATTTTCTTAGAGATAGAAAAAATCTCAGCAAGGGCCTTTGGTGTATTCAAATCATCATAGAGTGCCTTAAGAACCTTTTTATCAGGAGTGCATTCATCCTTACTGACTTCAAGGTCATAACCTTTAATGGACGAGTATAATTTATTCAGAGTTTTTACGGATTGAATTAACAAATCACTACTCCAGATTAGAGGCTGACGGTAGTGAGAACTTAATATCGCAAGACGAATAGCCTCGCCATCGTATTCCTTTAAAAGATCTTTCATAAGAATAAAATTACCAAGAGATTTTGACATTTTCAGTTTATTTGTTCTTAAAAGACCATTATGAATCCAAAATTTTGCAAGGGGCTTGTCGTTACAGCAAACTGATTGCGCTATTTCATTTTCATGATGTGGAAATGTTAAATCTTCACCTCCACCGTGGATATCAATAGTTTCGCCTAAATGTTCTTTAATCATTGCCGAGCATTCAAGATGCCAACCTGGTCTCCCTCTACCCCAAGGACTCTCCCACCCCACCTCATTATTCGGTGAAGGCTTCCACAGCACAAAGTCTGATGGATTTTTTTTATAAGAAGCAACTTTAATCCTTGCCCCAGGAATCATATCTTCAGTTTTTCTTCCTGAAAGCTCCCCATAGCCAGTAAAGCTAGAAACATTAAAAAGTACGTGGGATTCAGAAAAATAAGCATTTCCATTTTTTATTAAAATTTTTATAAAATCTATCATTTGGGTAATATGGTCGGTAGCATAAGGTTCGATATCAGGAGGCAAAACATGAAGCCTCGCAAAGTCATTGTGATATTCTTCAGTGAATTTTTTTGTTACAAATGATGTCTCTACTTTTTCTTCTTTTGCAGTATTTATGATTTTATCATCAACATCCGTTATGTTTCTTACGTAAATTAAATTCTTATATTTATAACGCAACACCCTCGCTAAGGTATCAAAAACTATTGCCGATCGTCCGTTTCCAATATGGCCAGGTCCGTAAACTGTTGGCCCACATGCATACATAGTAACACTATCGTCCTTAACTGGAATAAAGATTTGTTTCTTTCGTGTGTATGAGTTGTATAAAAAAAGATCCATAATAGTTTAAATATCACTAATTTATGATAATTTAATACAGGTTTTTTATTTAATTATTAAATAATTTTAAAAAAATATTGCCCTATAGCTTTTGCGGGGGTAAAGCTAAGCTAATAATTTAGGAGATTACTGATGGATGTAAAAGTTTCAGAAAGAACTGTTCATACTGAATCAAATAACAATAAAAAATTAAAACCTTCTCGTGAAGAAGCAATGAAGGCAGTAAAGACACTTATTTCTTGGGCAGGAGATAATCCTGAACGCGAGGGCCTTCTCGATACACCTAAACGTGTGGTAAAGGCTTATGAAGAGTATTTTTCAGGATATACCCAAGATCCACACGAAGCATTAACTCGTACCTTTGATGAAGTCGGTGGGTATGAAGATATTGTCTTTTTAAGGAATATAAACATCGAATCTCATTGCGAGCATCATATGGCTCCAATTCTTGGTGTGGCTCATGTTGGTTATATGCCTAATAAAAAAGTGGTTGGAATATCAAAATTAGCTAGAGTTATAGAAATATTCGCAAAAAGACTCCAAACACAAGAAACAATGACGGCTCAAATTGCTCAAACTATTGAAGAATCTCTTAAGCCGCATGGTGTGGCGATTATGATTGATGCTAAGCACCAGTGCATGACTACAAGAGGGATTCATAAAACTGATGTTTCAACCGTTACAACTCAATTTACTGGGTCCTTCCAAAGGGATCAGGAATTACGTACAAGATTTATGCAGCTTACGAAGGAATAATTTTGTCTGAAGAGTTTGAAAAAAAATTTTATCCAAGAGTTTCTGTTAAAGAAGTAGAGGAAGGATCTACTTTATCACCAAAATTCGATGACAAAGGATTAATCCCCTGCATCACATCAGACTTTAAAACTAAAGAAGTATTGATGGTTGGTTATATGAATGCCGAAGCCCTAACCAAAACAATTGAAAATGCTGAAGCTTATTACTTTAGTCGAAGCAGACAAAAGGTTTGGCATAAGGGTGCAACGTCAGGATTAACTCAGACCGTGAAAGAAATAAGAGTCGACGATGATCAAGATTCTATATGGCTGTCTGTCGAGATTGGGGGCTCCGGAGCGAGCTGCCATGTTGGATATAGGTCGTGCTTCTATAGGTCTATTCCAATAAAAAGCAAGGTAACTCAAGATTTAAAATTAAAGTGGGAAGAAAAAAATAAAGTATTTGATCCGATTGAAGTTTACGGCAATACGCCCAACCCAACAAAGCTTTAATAATTAATCGGGAAATTTTCCGAATGGGAATGGCTTTTCTTTTAAACTGTTAGAAGAAAAATTCAAACAATCAGATATATAAGTAGCCAACCTCTGAGAGAAAACCTTTAGCTCCTCAGGCTGTTCAGACCCAACGATTCTAACGATAAATCCAAGAACGGAAAGAACAACAACTGCCCAAAAAGCCATGTAGGCAAGAACAATAAAAAATATGCTAAAGAATATATCAACAACAAAACTCATTGCGACTAACGCAACCTTGTCGTCTGTTGATTTTTTGGAAGATTCTAAAGAACTTGAATCTTTTTCTGTCTTTTTTTCTGTCATTGTATTTCTTTAAATAAATCATCTTAACTATTTTAGCAATAATTATATAAAAAACTGCACTAAGTAGTATTTATCTAGGACTTCTAATGCCATCAATTAATTTAATAACGTTTTCTGAAGGTGACTTAGTAAAAAGAGAAATAATAATTGCAAAACTAAAATTAATTAGCATTCCAATAACACCTATTCCTTCAGGAGAAATTCCAAATAACCAATAATCCAAAGTATTAATTTCCGGAGAAATGAATTTAAAAAATACAATATATGACGCAGTAAATAATAACCCCGAAATCATTCCCGTTATAGCGCCAATAGAATTAACTCTTTTTGAAAAAATACCCATAATTAGAGCGGGGAAAATTGATGACGCAGCTAATCCAAAAGCAAAAGCTACAACTTGAGCAACAAATGCAGGAGGGTAAATTCCGAAAATTCCTGCTACACAAATTGCAATAGCAGCAGCTACTCTGGCTAAAAATAACTCTTGTCTATCTGTTATACTTGGTCGAAAAATTTTCTTCATTAAGTCATGGCTAACAGAAGAAGAGATAACTAAAAGTAGGCCTGCCGCTGTAGATAAGGCTGCAGCTAATGCCCCCGAAGCTACAAGAGCTATGACCCAATTTGGTAAATTTGCTATTTCAGGATTAGCCAAGACCATTATATCTCTATCAATATAAATTTCATTTTCATTTTGAGTTAAATTATTGGAAACAACTCTTTCTCCACTCGCCCCTCTTTCTTTTGTAAAAAAAGGTTTTTCTGGATCAAGTGAACTACCGGGACCATACTGAATCAAACCATCTTTATTTTTATCTACCCAAGATATTAAGCCAATATCTTCCCAATTCTTAAACCACGCGGGGGTAGTTTCATATGAGGAGCTATTAATCGTATTAATAAAATTTAATCTAGAAAATGATGAGACAGCTGGTGCAGCCGTATAAAGAATTGCGATAAATAAAAGAGCCCATCCTGCAGAAGCTCTTGCGTCTCGAACCTTTGGAACAGTAAAAAATCTAACTATTACATGAGGTAATCCAGCAGTTCCGGCCATCAATGCACCAGTAATGCAAAAGACATCTATTTTAGATTTCGTAGATTCTGTATAATCGTTAAAACCAAGATCATTAAGGACTGCATTTAATTTGTCCAGCAGGTATATATCCTCTGATATTAGTTTTGATCCAAAGCCTAATTGAGGAATAGGGTTTCCGGTGATTAAAAGAGACATAAAGATAGCAGGGACCATATAAGCAAAGATTAATACACAATACTGAGCAACCTGAGTGTAGGTTATTCCCTTCATTCCTCCAAGAACGGCATAAAAGAACACTATAAGCATTCCAATTATCACACCTGTATTAATATCTACCTCTAAGAATCTAGAAAAAACTATACCAACTCCTCGCATCTGCCCTGCAATATAAGTAAAAGATATAAAGATAAGACAAAGCACAGCTACAAATCTTGCTGTTTTTGAGTAGTAACGATCACCTATAAAATCGGGAACAGTGAATTTACCAAATTTTCTTAGGTATGGTGCAAGAAGAAGAGCCAACAAAACATACCCTCCTGTCCAGCCCATCAGATAAACAGAGCCATCTCTTCCCATAAAAGAAATAATACCTGCCATAGAGATAAATGATGCAGCAGACATCCAATCAGCTGCTGTAGCCATTCCATTAGCTATTGGGTGAACACCACCACCAGCAATATAGAATTCTTTAGTTGAAGACGCCTTGGACCATAGGGCTATCCCGATGTATAGAGCAAAAGAAGCACCTGCCATTAAATATGTAAGAACTTGAAGATCCATTCTAGCTCTCCTCTACATTATATTTCTTATCCAACCAGTTCATTAAAAAACAATAAACTACAATAATGATAACAAAAAATAAGATAGATCCTTGCTGAGCAAACCAAAAACCTAGACGAAAGCCGCCTATTTTAATTTTATCTAAAGAATCGCTAAATAAAATTCCAGCACCAAATGATGCTAAGAACCATATGCAAAGCAAAGAAAATATTATAATTAAATTAGCCCTCCAGTAATTTTTTGGATTCTTCTCTTTCATAAATTTGGCCTTTTTTTAAGTTTTTATAATCTAATTATTATTGTGCCTTAGAATTTTTTGTTTCACCAACTCGAGTCTATCATTGCCAAAATACATATCATTATTGTTTATAAAAACTGTAGGGGATCCGAATCCACCTCTCTCAATTAATTCACTGGTATTTTTTCGCAATAAATCTTTAGTTTCTTGACGTAAAATCATTTCTTTAAAATCAGTCCTATCAATCCCTATTGAGTAGGCCATTTCACATAAAATCTCTAAATCAGAAATATCTACCCCTTTGGACCAGTACTCTTCAAAGCATAAAAAACTGTAAGGAACTAATTTATCAAATTTTTCTGCAACTAAAACGGCACGCATTACATTAACAGCATTAAGGGGGAAAACCTCTGGCCAATTAATTATCACACTGTATGAATCTGCCCAATCCTGTAAGTCTTTTCTTAAGTACTTAAATTTAACAGGATTTGGATTTTCCCTTGCTTCATAAATATCTTTATTTATCTCGTTAAAAACGCCACCAACAAGAATTGGTCGCCATAAAACATTAGTATTCGTTTCTTTGATAATCCCTTGAATTCTGCAGAATGCTAAGTAAGTCCAGGGGGATGAGCAATCAAAGAAGAATTCGACTTTACTCATAAGAGGTTACTTTCCGGTCCAGTTTGGTTTTCTTTTTTCAGAAAAAGCTAATGGACCCTCAACAAAATCCTCTCCAGTAAAAAGACCTACAACTGATTCATACTTTTGAGACATTGCATCCTCTACACTGGAATAAGAAAGGCCTGACATTGCGACATCTTTAGTTGTTCTTACTGACGTAGGCGAACATTCCATAATAGAATTTGCCCATTTTTTTGCAGAATTCATAAGTTCCTCTGGTTTTGTTATTTCATTAACAAACCCAAGGTCTAGACCCTCAATCGCACCAACTGTTCTTCCTGTAAGCATCATACCCATCGCACGCTTCATACCTATCTGCCTAGGAAGGCGGTGCATCCCACCTGCTAAGGCAGCTAAGCCAACTTTTGGTTCAGGAAGAGCAAAGCGAGCACTTTCAGATGCAATAATCAAGTCGCAAGCTAAAGCAATTTCGAATCCTCCCCCCATAGCAACGCCATTAACGGCAGCAATCAGAGGCTTATTAAGATCAAATCGTGATGTTAGACCTGCAAACCCCATTGGGTTTCTCTCTAACTTTCCACCCTCTGCCTGATATCGTAAATCATTACCTGCGCAAAAAGCTCTGTCTCCAATTCCGGTAATAATAGCAACCCAAGCATCGTCATCGCTGGAAAAGTTATTGAAAATTTCTTCAAGCTCAAAATGTGCAGGAGAATGAAGAGCGTTCATTTTTTCTGGTCTATTAAGTGTTATAATCCATAACTTTCCTTCTTTTTCCAGCTTAGAATATTTGTACTCCATAATTACTCCTCATCAATTAATTTTAATTTATTAAAAAATAGCTTCCAATTCTCACAATAATGATCCGCCGAAGCCTTTAGAAAGACTTCCATATCAGAATCAATTGTCTTAATAACCCTTCCTGGAATGCCTACCACCATAGAATTATCTGGTATCACCTTTCCTTCTGGAATCAAGGTCTTTGATCCAATCAAACAGTTATTACCTATTTTAGCACCATTCAATATTACCGCCCCAATTCCTATAAGGGAGTTATTACCTATGGTACACCCATGCAGCATTACCTGATGACCCACAGTAACTCCTTCACCAATAACTAAAGGAAAACCATAGTCATTGTGAAGAACACTACTATCCTGAATATTTGTTTTTTTTCCTATTATTATCGGTTCGGCATCACCTCGAATTACAGTATTGAACCAAACACTAGCCTTTTCGTGCAACGTTACATCCCCAATAACAGTTGCATTTGGAGCAATCCAATAATTACCTTTTTTTGGAAGCATCGGCCTTTTACTATCTAGTTCGTATATCGCCATAAAACTGCCTATAAATCAAAATCTAAAATTGACATCGTAAAAGTGTAAGATGCGCTATCATCTTTGTAAATGATTCCAATATATTCCTTTTCATCGGCGTTATCTAAGTAGACCTCTTGAGAGTCACCAATCGACCCTCTATTGCTTAATTTTATGCTATTGTTACTAAAAAGATTATTTAAATACTCGTTGTGAGTCACGGTACTCTCTGATGATAGTGATATTGGTATACTTAATGAGTATGAAACCTCATCATCTTCTGGATCATCATCTTGAGAAATATTACCGACCGAAATACTGTTAATAAAAATATCACACAATCCGTCACCTAAATCAGACTTTCTAATTTGTATTTCATCGCTAGAAAAGGTTGTTCTTAAATAATTTTGTAATATAAGAATTTCATTATTATGCATAAAACCTCTCCAATTATTTAATTATTTTCGCAGGGACTCCTACTGCGGTACAGCCCATAGGGAGATCTTCCAACACTAAAGATCCTGCTCCTATCTTAACATTATCACCAATATTAATATTGCCTAGAATAGAGACATTCGCTGAGATAGTAACATTTTCACCGATTTTTGGATGTCTATCACCTAGTTCAGTACCTGTTCCTCCCAACGTAACGCCGTGTAGAATAGAAGTTCCATTACCAACTCTCGATGTTTCTCCAATAACAAGGCCTGTTGCGTGATCCATAAGAACACCTTTTCCAATATCTGCAGCTGGATGAATATCTATATCAAAAACTTGGGATGCTCTTGATTGAAGGTAAAATGCAGTTGCTTTATTCCCAATTTTCCAATAATGATTTGCTGCACGATAGACCTGGAGGGACTGAAAACCTTTAAAAAATAAAATAGGCTGATATGTCGTTATGCAAGCTGGGTCTCTATTAAGAACAGTATTAATATCAGTAGAGATTTTTTCATAGCTATCTGATTCAGATATTAATGCATTATAGATGATTGATTGTGTTTTTTCTAAATCACAGTCATTTTGCTGAAGTTGGTCAGCTAGTACGTAAGAAATTGAAGACTCTATATCACTAAAACCAAGTATAGCTTTTGTAAAAAACTCTTTAAGATTCGGTTCGCGGACAATCACCTGATTGGCTTCATCGAGAAGATTTTTCCATATCGGGCAGTTTCTTTTTGAATCCTGTATAGAAGACATAAGGCCTCACAAAATAATTATTTTTAACAAAAGGATAAAAATATCTTTAATATTATATCCTATTTTTCTATAAAATAATTAACGTTAATTATAATAAATTCGTATATAACATTAAAGCAAGGAATGCGCATGGAAAATAAAGATAAAATAGCAATTGTAACAGGGTCCTCCTCCGGTTTAGGAGCAGCTGTGGCAATCGGTTTAGCTAAAAAAAACGTTAATGTTGTTATTAATTATTCTAAAAATAAAGAAGAAGCTCTTAAGGTTCAAAAAATTTGCGATGATTACGGTGTAAAAACTTTATGTATAAGGGCAAATGTTTCAGACGATAATGATTGCAGGCATTTAGTTGAAGAAACTATTAAAAAATTTAATAAAGTAGATGTTTTAGTGAATAACGCAGGAACTACAAAGTTTGCAAACCACCAAAATCTCGAGGCATTAAGTGATGAGGATTTTATTGATATTTACAAAGTAAATGTTATAGGTCCATACCAAATGACTAGAGCAGTTGAGCCTCATATGAAAAAAAATAAATTTGGAAGTATTGTAAATGTCTCATCGATTGCTGGTATAACTGGAATTGGCTCATCTATTGCCTATGCAGCATCAAAGGGAGCTCTTAATACAATGACCCTATCATTAGCGAAGGCACTTGGTCCTGAAATTAGGGTTAATACTGTTTGCCCTGGCTTTATTGGAACAGGTTGGTTTTTAGATAGATTTGGAGAAGAAAAATTTAATAAAATAATTAAAAACCAAGAAGAAATAACACCTTTAAAAAGAGCAGGTACTCCTGAGGATATAGCCAAATCTGTTATTTTCTTTTGTCTTGAGGGCGGAGAGCATATTACAGGCGAACTTCTAGTATCAGATGCAGGAATGCACCTTTCATTGCCTAGATAACCACGGGAATTATTATGAAAAATAGTAAAATACCAAAAATTACAAATGATAAAGGTAAAAAAACTATAGTAGTTGAATATAAAAAATTCAAATGCCTTGGAGCAAAGCCTCCACATGATCACCCTCACACCTTTCTGGATATAGGAAGAAAGGAAGATATTACTTGCCCTTATTGTGGCACTTTATACAAATACAAAAGTTGATAACTAAGAATGGTGCGGCCACCCGGAGTCGAACCGGGATGGCATTATCTGCCGAGGGATTTTAAGTCCCTTGTGTCTACCTATTCCACCATGGCCGCATTTATTATTCCAAAACTCTCTGGAAGATAGTTTCAATATGTTTTAAGTGATAGTTCAGATCAAAGATATCGTCAATTTCCTCTTTAGATAAAATTGTCGAAATTTCTTTATCAGCCTTAATTAAATCATAAAAACTTCCTTCTTCATTCCATACTTTCATAGAATTTCTTTGAACCATGGAGTATGAACTCTCTCTACTTATATTTTTTTGCGTTAATGACAAGAGGACTCTTTGGGAAAATACTAACCCATTAAATTTTTCTAAATTTTTCATCATATTGTCAGGGTAAACAACCAT
The DNA here is from genome assembly GCA_905182015.1 of alpha proteobacterium MED-G09. Taxonomy (GTDB): domain Bacteria; phylum Pseudomonadota; class Alphaproteobacteria; order MED-G09; family MED-G09; genus MED-G09. Next base: position 39,781 of record CAJIZT010000002.1, read on the forward strand.
GTTTTCAATAACATTAGTCAAACGGTTTAGGGCAAAATCCAAAGTAATAGTTGCATCGGGGCCAATAAACCTTTCCACGCTTGAGTGAGAAATATCTCTCTCATGCCATAAAGAAATATTTTCTAAGGCAGGGATTACTGAGCTCCTTACAACCCTTGCAAGGCCTGTTAAGTTTTCCGTTAAAACAGGGTTTCTTTTATGGGGCATTGATGATGAGCCCTTTTGTTTCGATGAAAAATATTCTTCCACCTCTAAAACCTCAGATCTTTGTAAGTGTCTAATTTCAGTTGATAGCCTTTCAATGGAGCTGGCAACAATGGCTAAGGTTGAAAAAAAAACTGCATGGCGATCTCTTGGAATAACTTGAGTTGAAATTGGTTCAATTTTTAGACCCAATGCTTTAGCAACATAAGCCTCAACGCTTGGATCAATGTTGGCAAAAGTTCCTACTGATCCAGAAATGGCACAAGAACTTATTTCCTCAACAGCATCAATCATTCTTTCCTTATTACGAGAAAATTCAGCATACGCCTGCAACATTTTCAAACCAAAGGTCGTTGGTTCAGCGTGAATACCGTGGCTCCTCCCAACGCAAATAGTTCTTTTATGTTTTATTGCCTGCAATTTAATCGAAGCCAAAAGGGAATCTAAGTCGTTAATAATTAATTCACCGGCTTTTTTTAATTGAATATTTAAACATGTGTCTAAAACATCTGAAGAGGTCATCCCTTGATGAATAAATCTTGCTTCAGGTCCAACTGACTCAGATATATTTGTTAAAAAAGCCAAAACATCATGTTTAATTTCGGCCTCTATTTCATCAATTCTTTTTGAATCAAAGGTAGCATTTTTTTTAACAACCTCAGCCGTACCTTTTGGAACAATACCCACTAATTCCATTCCCTCTAAAGCATAAACCTCTATGTCTAACCAAATAGAATATTTAGAACTATCGCTCCAAATATCGACCATTTCCTTTCTTGAATATCTAGGTACCATTTTTAAGCCTTTTATTTATATGAATTAAGAATAAATTATTTAATTTAAGCATTAATAGGATTATCGCTGTTATTTAAAGAATTGGTAAAAATCTCAACACCGCTTGATGTAACACCAACTGAATGTTCAAATTGAGCTGAAAGACTCCTGTCTCTTGTAACAGCAGTCCATCCATCTGACAATATTTTAGAATCAGGCCTGCCTATATTAACCATTGGCTCAACAGTAAAAAACATCCCTTCTTTTAGTTCTTCTCCAGTTCCCTCAGTGCCGTAATGTAATATATTCGGTTCATCATGAAAAACTTTTCCAAGGCCATGCCCACAGAACTCTCTGACCACTGAATAGTTATTTTTTTCAGCATTTTCTTGTATAATAAACCCTAAGTCACCCAGTCGGACGCCTGGTTTAATTAAATTAATTCCTTTCATCATAGATTCGTATGTATTGTTAATTAAATTCTTAGCTTTAACAGATGGAACTCCAGCACAATACATCCTTGATGTGTCGCCGTGCCATCCATCTAGTATTAACGTTACATCTATATTAACGACATCGCCCTCATCCAGGACGCGCTCACCCGGTATACCGTGACAGACTACATGATTAACAGATGTGCAAATTGATTTCGTAAATCCTCGATAATTTAAGGGAGCAGGAATAGCGCCATGGTCAAATATAAAATCATATGCAAAAGTATCCAGGTAGTTAGTGGTAATGCCGGGCTTAACCTCATTCACAAATAGGTCTAAGAGCTCAGAAGCTAGCTTACCGACTGCCCTCATACCTTTAAAATCCTCATCTCCGTGTAATTTTATTTTTTCAGCGCTAATAACAAAACCCCCCTAAACTACAATAAATTAATTCATTTATATCACATAATAAAAAAAATAAAACTGAACTAGTACGTCAAAGTATTGTTGTCATGAAACTATACTGATATACAGTCATATGATTAAAAAAGAAAAATACTCTGCGTCGATACTCGTAATAGGTGATGAAATATTGTCTGGTCGCACACAAGATACAAATTCGAATTATATTTCTAAAAAAATGACTGAGGTGGGTGTTAATGTCTCTGAAATTCGAGCTATACCCGATACAAAAGAAACCATTGTATCGAGTGTTAATGAGCTAAGGAAGAGAAATGATTATCTCTTTACAACAGGTGGTATAGGGCCAACACACGATGATATAACCTCAGAAAGTATTGCTGAGGCATTAAATGTTAATATTGAAGTTAATGCTACAGCCTTTAATGACTTAGAAAAATATTATAAGGAAATGGGATCCCCTTTTAACGAAGTGAGGCAACGAATGGCAAGGATACCAGTTGGAGCAATATTAATTAATAATCCAGTATCAATAGCCCCAGGTTTTAAGCTAGATAATGTTTTTGTCTTTGCAGGTATCCCAAAAATTATGAAAGCAATGCTTAAAAACTCTCTAAAATACATCCAGACAGGGTGTATAATGCACTCCCTGTCAATTAAGGTTGATACTGTTGAGGGAGATATTGCCGAAATATTAAGAACATTAGATTTAGAAGAGAATGAGCTAAAAATTGGTAGCTATCCATTCTTTAATTCAGAACTAGATTTTGGTGTAAATGTTGTTATAAAATCAGTTGATAAAGAAAAATTATCTAAAGCAGCAAAAGATTTTAAAGCTTTTCTTGATAGAAATTCTTTAAGTTTTAATTAATTTTAGGCAGGAAAAAATGTCAGAAAATAAAATCTTATATGAAGGCAAGGCCAAGCAGCTTTTTGCGACAGAAAATGAATTCGAACTTATTCAGTTTTTTAAAGATGACGCCACAGCATTCAATAAGAAAAAACATGAGATAATAAATAGTAAGGGTGTTTTAAATAACCTAATAAGTGAAAATATTTTTAAATATTTAGGTTCCAAAAATATACCAAATCATTTCATTAAAAGGCTGAACGAAAGAGAGCAGTTAATAAAGAAAGTAGAAATAATTCCTATAGAGGTAGTTGTAAGAAATATAGCCGCAGGTACATTTACTCAACGCTTTGGAATTGAAGAAGGGAAGAAATTACCAGAAACTTTAATAGAGTTTAATTTAAAGGATGATGAGCACGACGATCCCTTAATTTCAGACGAACACATAAAAGTTTTTAAATGGGCAAATCAGTTAGAAATAAATGAAATAAAGCTGAAAGCACTCTCCATCAATAACCATCTAACTGAGCTTTTTAATAGTATTGATATTTTATTAGTTGATTTCAAAATAGAATTTGGGCGCACACAGTCTGGTAATACAAAAGAAATTATCTTAGCAGATGAAATTAGTCCAGATTCATGCAGATTATGGGACAAGAAATCAAATGAAAAACTTGATAAAGATAGATTTAGAAGAAACCTAGGTGGGTTAATAGAGGCTTACAAAGAAGTAGCGACTCGTTTAGGAATAGATCTTTCAAGTATTTAGTAACATAACTATTAAGAAAATTTATGAAAGCACTAGTAAAAATAATGCCAAAAAATGGTGTCCTGGATCCGCAAGGAAAGGCTATAGAAAATTCACTAAACCAACTAGGTTTCTCTCAAGTTGGTAATGTGAGGCAAGGAAAAATCATAGAAATTGAAATTAATTCAAATAACGAGCAAGAAGCTAAAAAAATTATAGAAGAGGCAAGCAATAAGCTTTTGGCAAATTTAGTTATAGAGGATTATGAGATTAGTTTTTTAAAGGAAGATTAATGAATATATCAGTAATTGTTTTTCCTGGCTCTAATTGTGATAGAGACATTGCTTTATCATTAAAGAAATTCTCAAATAAAGATCCTTTAATGGTCTGGCATCAGGATCACTCTCTACCCGAATCCGATCTCATCGTTTTGCCTGGAGGTTTTTCTTATGGTGACTACCTTAGGTGTGGTTCAATGGCTGCAAATAGCCCAATAATGAAAGAAGTTGTAAAAAGTGCAAACAATGGTTCAACCGTGATAGGAATCTGTAATGGTTTTCAAATTTTAACGGAATCAGGTTTACTTCCGGGGACACTCATACAAAATCAAGGGTTATCTTTTATCTGTAAGAATACTCCTCTGAAGGTAGAGAATGATTCTTCTTTTTTTACCCACAATTATAAAAAAGATGACGTCATAAATATTCCTATCGCACATAATGAAGGAAATTATTATGCTAGTGATGATGTTGTTAAGGATATTGAAGACAATGAGCTTGTGGCGTTTAGATATTGCGACCAAGACGGTGAAATTAATAACAAAACAAATCCGAATGGCTCCATAAAAAATATCGCAGGGATTTTAAATAAAAATGGGAATGTTCTGGGAATGATGCCTCACCCCGAAAGAGCTGCTGATAGTATCATTGGACTAAATGATGGTGAAAAATTCTTTACATCCATCATTGAGTCACTGCAATGACTGAAATTACCAAAGAACTTGTTGAGGAGCATGGAATCAATAACGATGAATATAAATTCATCTTAGATTCCTTAAATAGAGAACCCACTATCACTGAGCTAGGAATATTCTCAGCTATGTGGTCTGAACATTGTTCCTACAAGTCATCAAAAAATTGGCTAAAAAAATTACCTACAAAAAATAATAAAGTAATACAGGGTCCGGGTGAAAATGCTGGTGTTATTGATATTGGTGATGGTGATGCAGCTATTTTTAAAATGGAGAGCCATAACCATCCGTCCTTTATCGAGCCTTACCAGGGAGCTGCAACGGGCGTTGGTGGTATAATGAGAGACGTGTTTACCATGGGCGCAAGACCGGTAGCATTGTTAAATTCTATAAGATTTGGAGACCCTAAACACTCAAAAACTAAGCATCTTCTCAGCGGAGTTGTTTCTGGAATAGGTGGGTATGGAAACTGTATGGGTGTCCCAACAGTTGGTGGGGAGGTTGAATTCAACTCTTGCTATAATGATAATATACTTGTGAATGCAATGTGTGTAGGTGTTGCAAAAATTGATAAAATTTTTTACTCCAAAGCATCTGGTATAGGTAATTCAGTTGTATATGTAGGATCTAAAACTGGAAGAGACGGTATTCATGGGGCAACGATGGCGTCTGCTGAATTTGACGATGACTCGGACGAAAAAAGACCGACTGTTCAAGTTGGTGATCCTTTTGCTGAAAAATTATTATTAGAAGCCTGTCTAGAGTTAATGACTAAGGATGTGATTATAGCAATACAAGATATGGGGGCGGCAGGCCTAACGTCTTCTGCAGTTGAGATGGCGAGTAAAGGTGATGTTGGAATTGATTTAAATCTTGACCTGGTTCCCTGCAGAGAAAGTAAAATGAGCGCCTACGAAATAATGCTTTCTGAGAGTCAGGAAAGAATGCTTATGATTATTGAGCCCGATCGAGAGCAAGAGGCTAAGGCCGTTTTTGATAAATGGGGACTCGATTTTTCAACAATTGGCATTTTAACTGATACAAATCATCTCGTTATAAATCATCATGGAAAGCTAAAGGCCGAGATAAAGTTAGATATTCTAGAAAGTGGAGCCCCTTCTTATAATCGTCCATATAAAATAATAAGAGAGCCTGAGTTTGATAAAAGCAAAGTATCAGAAGTATTGGATAGCTCAATTGATATCTTAAGAATATTGATTAACTCACCTAATCTATGCAGCAGAAGATGGGTTTGGGAACAATACGATCATATGGTGATGAATGATACCGTACTTACGCCGGGGGGTGATGCGGCAATAGTCAGAGTTCATGGAACAAATAAGGGATTAGCTATAAGCGCAGACTCTACCCCTCGCTATTGCTCTGCAGATCCTCAAGAGGGAGGGCGTCAGGTAGTTGCGGAATCCTGGAGAAATCTAACCTCAGTAGGCGCGCTTCCAATAGCAATAACTGATTGTATGAATTTTGGTAATCCTGAGAAAGAAGAGATTATGGGTCAATTTGCTGGAGTTGTTTCTGGAATGATAGAGGCTTGTAATACCTTAGATTTCCCTGTTGTTTCTGGAAATGTATCTTTATATAATGAAACGAATGGAAAGGGTATCAATCCAACTCCTGTTATAGGAGGTGTAGGCCTAATAAAAGACCTCAATCACTTCTCTACACCGCTTATAAAGCGGGAGAATGATGTTGTAATATTGATAGGCAAGACTGATGGCTACTTAGGTCAATCGATTTATGCCAAAGAGATTTTAAATAATACCTCCGGACTTCCTCCGCGAGTTAACCTGGAAAATGAAAAAAAGATTGGTGACGTAGTAAGGGATTTAATAAATATTCAAAAAATAGACACAGTACATGATATTTCCGATGGCGGCCTTTTAATAGCCTTAGCCGAAATGTGTATCGCTGGAAATATCGGAGTTAAGTTGGATTTAAATAAAGAAGAAATGAATCACGGGTTTCTTTTTGGTGAAGATCAGGGAAGATACATTATTTCAGTTCCAAAAAGTTTTCTTTCAAGTACTATAAAGACTTTAGAAGGCAAGGGTATTTATTCTCAAAATATCGGAGAGACACGTGGCAAAAAAATTATTATCAATGAACAAGATCAAATTTCAATTGAAACTCTAAGAGACCTTCATGAGAAATGGTTTAAGGAGTACATGGAAGGATGAGTAAATTATGAGTATGACAAAGGATGAACTTTTAGAAACCCTTTCCAATGGCTTGCCAGGCTCAGAGATACAGATTGAAGACTTAGCCGGTGATGGCGACCATTATGCGGCAACAATAAAATCAAAAAAATTTATTGGATTAAATAAAATACAACAACATAAATTAGTATATGATGCCTTAGGCGAAAAGATGGGATATACTCTTCATGCTTTATCAATAAAAACAGAAATACTAGAGGATTAGACCGCAATGCAAAAGAATGCTAAAGAAATGATAACAAAAGAAATTTCATCAAATGATGTTCATTTATTCATGAAAGGAACTCCGCTTTTTCCTCAATGTGGTTTTTCTAGCACCGTAGTTCAAATCTTAACTTATCTTGAAGCACCCTTCACAAGTACAAATGTTCTTGAAGACGAAAATGTTAGAGAGGGAATAAAAGAATTCTCTAACTGGCCAACTATTCCTCAGCTCTACGTTAAAGGTGAGCTTATGGGCGGTTGCGATATAATCAAGGAAATGTTTGAATCTGGTGAGTTACAAAAAATTCTTAAAGAGAAAAGTATAATCTCTAAGTAATTTAGTTTCTAGAGTAAAACTCAACAACAAGGTTGGGCTCCATCTGAACTGGATAAGGAACCTCCCCAAGACTAGGAATTTTTGTAATTTTTGCTGACATCTTTTTTCCGTCAACCTCAATGTAGTCTGGGATATCCCGCTCTGAACTTTCCGTTCCTCTAAGAACAATCTCTAATCCACGAGATTTATCTCTAATTTCTATTATATCACCAGTTTTGACACGGTAGGATGCAATATTTACTCTTCTACCGTTAATTTTAACGTGACCATGATTAATAAACTGTCTAGCTGAAAAAACAGTAGGAACAAATTTAGCTCTATATATGATAGCATCCAACCGTCTTTCTAAAAGACCTATTAGATTTTCTGAAGTATCACCTTTGATTCTCTCTGCTTCTTTAAATATTTTTTTGAATTGCTTTTCGGTGATATTTCCATAATACCCCTTGAGTTTTTGCTTTGCTCTCATTTGAAGACCAAAATCAGATAGTTTTTGTTTTCTTCCTTGACCGTGTTGACCAGGTCCATAGGCTCTAAGGTTTATCGGGCTTTTGGGTCTACCCCATATATTCTCACCCATACGTCGATCAATTTTATATTTAGCCTGAATTCTTTTAGTCATTAAAACCTCAAATTATTAAAAAGAAAATATCTCATCTATCATCTAATAGTATTGGCGATTTAGTAAAGATAACGAAGCATTAAGTCAATCGTCTTTATCATGTTTATTTTTATCATTTCCACCTGCTATTACTTTTATTCTTTTGGTTTTATCATTATCCATAGTATCACTTGGCCATCTCAAAAGCGCATTGATGATTCCACGCAATGTTTTAACTTCCTGATCAGTTAAATTAGATCGATTAAACATATTTCTAATATTCATCACCATCGTTGGCTTTTTTTCTAAAGGTTTCAAGAATCCTGATGCGTCTAAAGCCCTCTCCAGATGATCAAAGAAGCTAATAAGGTCACCTTTCTTTGCAGGAAAACTATCGGGGATTGGCATCTCTTCCTTCGAATAACTAACATTTAAACGATTGATTTCAGATACAATTAGAATAACGGCTTGCGCTAAATTAAGTGAAGAAAAATCTTTATTTGTTGGAATTTCAATAATAGCGTCTGTTAAGGAGATTTGATGATTGGTTAGTCCTGACCTCTCCCTTCCAAAAACTAAGGCAACTTTTTCATTTCTCTCTGTTTTTTGAAAAACTTTTTCAGACATTTTTTCAAGACCGAAAACGGGCTTTACCATATCTCTGGGTCTTATAGTTGTAGAAAACGCATACGTAAAACTCTCTAATGCGTCTTCTAGAGTTTCGAAAACAAGGGTACCATTAATAACTTTATTAGCCCCCGCAGAAGCCTTTAGTGCATAAGCGTTAGGCCAATCATCTCTTGGATTAATTAATACAAGATTTTCAAAGCCAAAATTTAGCATTGCTCTAGCGGTAGTTCCTATATTCTCACCTAATTGAGGTTCAACCAAGATAACCGATATGTTGTTTTTAAATTTTTCTGTATTCATTGCGTTGTATTTATAAATATGATTTTTATTACTATTGAAAAAATAACCCTATATGTTATTGAGTATCATTAATTTAATTATTATCGGGTGGGAATGTAAATGTCTAAAATAAAAGTAGAAAATCCTATTGTTGACCTTGATGGCGATGAAATGACCAGGATCATATGGCGTTTAATTAAAGAAAAGCTTATTCTCCCCTATCTTGATCTCGATATTCAATATTATGACCTTGGGATCGAAAGCCGTGATGAAACTAACGATCAAATAACAATTGATTCAGCTGAGGCAATAAAAAAATGTGGCGTAGGAATTAAATGTGCAACAATTACGCCTGACGAAGAAAGAGTTGAAGAATTTAATCTAAAAAAAATGTGGCGCTCTCCTAACGGGACAATCAGGAATATTCTTGATGGAACTGTTTTTCGAGAACCTATTCTTTGTCAAAATATACCAAGATTAGTTCCTGGTTGGACAAAGCCTATAGTTGTTGGGCGACATGCGTTTGGTGATCAGTACAGAGCCACTGACTTTGTGGTTCCTGGAAAAGGTAAGCTGACTATGAAATGGGAATCGGAAGATGGTAAAGAAAAAATAGAAAGAGATGTATATGATTTTCCTGGTGGTGGTGTAGCACTCAGCATGTACAACTTGGATGATTCTATAAGGAATTTTGCCAGAGCCTGCATGAATTATGGCCTAGACAGAAAATGGCCAGTATATCTTTCAACAAAAAATACAATTTTAAAAGCTTATGATGGGCGCTTTAAGGATCTGTTTCAAGAGGTTTACGAACAAGAATACGAAGAGCTTTTTAAAGAAAATAATGTAACTTATGAGCATAGGTTGATTGATGATATGGTTGCATGTGCATTGAAGTGGTCTGGTGCCTTTGTTTGGGCAACTAAGAATTACGATGGAGACGTCCAATCAGATACTGTGGCACAGGGTTTTGGCTCACTTGGCTTAATGACAAGTGTTTTAATGACGCCAGACGGTAATACAGTTGAAGCTGAGGCAGCTCATGGCACGGTAACACGTCACTATAGAATGCATCAACAAGGCAAGCCGACATCAACAAACTCAATTGCATCAATCTTTGCTTGGACGAGAGGTCTTCAACATAGAGCTAAGCTAGATGATAATGAAAAATTAAAAGACTTTGCTCTAACTCTAGAGAATGTATGTATAAATACCGTTGAAAAAGGCTCAATGACAAAAGATCTAGCTTTACTAGTTGGACCTCAACAAAAGTGGTTAACAACAGAAGAATTTTTAGATAAAGTTGATAGTAATTTACAGATAAAAATGGGCAGTAATTAATTCTATTTGATTGATTTGATTCGATCGATTAAAGATTTAACCGCATCCTCAGCTTTGTGTGGTTCAGTTCCTCCTGACAAAGCCATATCGGGCCTTCCACCACCGCCCTTACCTGACATTGCCTCAGAGACAATTCTTACCAACTCAACTGAATCAAAATTATCCAAAAGATCTTCGGTAACCCCTACGGCAATCGTGGCTTTTTTATCATCACGACTAATTAAGCAAATAATTCCCGAGCTTAAATCTTTCTTACAGTCATCGATGAGGGATCTAAGATCCTTTCCATCAACACCCTCTAAGATATCATAAAAGAACTTTACTCCATTAATTTCAGACAACTCCCCAGTTAAAATAGACTTTGAAACCTTGAGGGATTTAGTCTTCTTGGATTTTTTTTCTTTTTCCTCAGCATTCTTTACAGATATTTTATCCATTATTGAAAGAGATAATTTTGCTTCAGAGCCTGTAACAGCTTCAATTCTTCTTATCCCTGAAGCAACAGAGCTCTGAGCTATTAATTTAAATGAACCGATCTCACTCAAATTATCAACGTGCGTCCCTCCGCACAACTCTACTGAGAACGAGTCTTCACCCATAGACAAAACTCTAACCTCGTCATCATACTTTTCTCCAAATAAAGCCAAAGCACCTTTTTTAACAGCATCATCATAAGAGAGAATATCAGTACTCACCGATGAATTTTTTTCAATTAACATATTAATTTTGCTTTCCACACTTATTAACTCTTCGTTGCTAAGGGCTTTAGTGTGGCTAAAATCAAATCTTAGCTTCTTAGAGGATACTTGCGATCCTTTTTGGGTCACATGACCACCTAAAGCTCTTCTAAGGGCCTCGTGAAGAAGGTGTGTGGCAGAATGATTGGCTTTAATTTTCTTACGATTCTCGGCATCTACCTTTAAACTCATTATATCCCCATTAGAAATGCTACCTTTTCTTAATGTACCTGTATGAGCATATAATCCATTAATCTTTTTCTGAGTATCAATTACCTTAAAATTAACATCCTTAGAAAAAATTACACCCTTGTCACCAACCTGCCCTCCGCTTTCTGCATAAAAAGGTGTTTGATTTAAAACTAGTGTAGCATTTTCACCCTCATTAATATGATCGGACATTCTTCCATCCAGAATTATTGCATTAACTTCGCCCATAGATTCATCTTCCTTGTAACCAAGAAATTCAGATGGGTTGCATTGATCAGAAACATCAAACCAAATTTCTTCGGTTTTTTTCTGACCGGAGCCAAGCCAAGATTTTTTTGCGTCTTCTTTTTGTTTCTTCATCGCGATATCAAAAGATTTCTTATCGAGTTTTAGTGATTTATCTCTAAGTAAATCTTCAGTTAAATCTAGAGGAAATCCAAAGGTATCGTAGAGCTTAAAAGCAGAAAATCCATCAAAAGTATCACCGGGGTTAAGTAACTTTGATTGTTCGTCTAGAATCTTAATTCCTTTTGATAAGGTAGAAAGAAACCTCTCTTCTTCATGAAATAATGTTAACTTAATTAACTCTTCAGCTCGATGAAGTTCAGGATAGGAAGGGGCCATTAATTTTACAACTATATGAGATAATTTGAACAGAATAGGTTCTTTAAAACCCAAGAGATGATTATGTCTCATAGCTCTTCGCATTATTCTTCTCAAGACATACCCCCTTCCCTCATTGGAAGGCAAGACACCATCTGCAATAAGAAATGATATAGACCTCAAGTGATCTGCTATAACTCTAAAGTTAGCTATATTTTGATCTGTATTTTTAATTTTAATTTGATCTTCGATTCCCCCTATAAGCGAAAGAAAGAGATCGGTCTGAAAGCTATTCGTCTTACCTTGAAGAACTGTTGATATTCTTTCAAGGCCCATACCAGTGTCAATTGAAGGCTTTGGTAGTGGCACTCTTTTGGAATCAATTGTTTTTAAAAATTGCATAAAGACTAGATTCCAGATTTCTACAAATCTATCTCCATCTTCATCTTTGGACCCTGGCAGGCCTCCCTGAACGCCATCCCCATGATCAAAAAAAATCTCCGAACAAGGTCCGCAGGGACCTTCCTCCCCCATTGACCAAAAATTATCCTCTGTAGAAATTCGTATAATCTTATGATCAGGAAATCCTGATATTTTTTTCCATATTTCTGCAGCTTCTTCGTCTTCACTAAAAACAGTAATAAGAAGTTTGTCAGGTGGAAGACCGAGTTCCTTTACAAGAAGGTTCCAGGCTAACTCTATTGCTTCTTCTTTAAAGTAATCGCCAAAAGAAAAATTACCCAGCATTTCAAAAAAAGTTAAATGTCTTGCAGTATGCCCGACGTTATCCAAGTCATTATGCTTGCCGCCTGCTCTTACACATTTTTGAGAACTGACTACTCTTTTATTTTTTGGAGATTCGTTTCCTATAAAGTAATTTTTAAAAGGAACCATACCCGCATTAACAAACATTAGCGTTGGGTCATTGTGCGGAATTAGAGGGCTAGATTGAATAATCTCATGATTATTTTTTTCAAAGAAATCTAAAAATGTCGTTCTTATTTTATTTAATTCGGTCATATTGTGCCAAGATAATATTAAGATTATTTCTTAGCACAATAATTAGACGATTTGTTCTTTCTTGCAATAATTTACTGCGATAAAGCAACATCCTCTTCTGAGGGCGCAATATCTTTAGTCTTAGGCTTTAGGGCTGACTTACTTTTAATTAGCGCTTGATCTATCTTCAAACCGGCACTTTCTCTGACGGCAATCTCGATTGTAGCTGATATATCGGGATTTTCATCTAAGAATACTTTTACATTCTCTCTGCCTTGCCCCATACGTTCACCTTCGTAAGAATACCAAGTACCAGCTTTTTCGATAATTCCTGCTTCAACACCAATATCAATGATTTCGCCTGTTTTTGAAATACCTTTCCCGTAAAGAATATCAAATTCAACAGTTTTAAATGGTGGCGCCACTTTATTCTTAACAACCTTGACCCTAGTCTGATTGCCAACGATTTCTTCTCGATCCTTTAGGGCTCCGATACGACGAATATCAAGCCGTACAGTGGAATAGAATTTTAAAGCGTTCCCTCCTGTAGTGGTCTCAGGACTTCCAAACATAACACCAATCTTCATTCGAATTTGATTGATAAAAATTATCATACAATTTGATTTTGAAATTGATGCTGTTAATTTCCTTAATGCCTGACTCATTAATCTAGCCTGTAATCCAGGTAAACTATCGCCCATTTCACCATCAAGCTCGGCTTTTGGAGTTAGTGCCGCAACTGAGTCAATAACAATAACATCTACAGCAGCTGATCTAATCAAGGTATCCGCTATCTCAAGAGCTTGCTCACCATGGTCAGGTTGAGAGATCAATAAATCTTCAATTTTTACACCAAGATTACGAGCATATATCGGATCAAGAGCGTGTTCAGCATCAATAAATCCACAAGTACCACCTGCTTTTTGAGCTTCTGCAATTGCATGAAGTGCAAGAGTTGTCTTACCAGAGCTTTCTGGACCATAAATTTCAACAACCCTTCCTTTTGGAAAACCGCCTATCCCTAACGCAATATCAAGTCCAAGAGAGCCGGATGAAATACCTTCTATTTCGGCAATCGCTTTATCGCCTCCTAATTTCATAATAGACCCTTTACCAAATTGCTTTTCAATTTGTCCAAGAGCTGCCTCTAGTGACTTTGATTTATCCATACCATTTCCTTTTTCGACTACGCTTTTAAGTGCTTCTTTAGCTTTAAGTGATTCTTTCATTTTTGTTGCTCCAATTTTTTAGAAGGTTTATCTGTTCACTTTGTACTACTTTTGTTCTTATTTTGCAATAAAAAATAAGTAATTGATTTAAAGTGATAAATTTATGAATGTTCTTATTTTAGTCTGAATAATAGGAGTTTTATATTATATTTACCGAATCGATTAATTATTATTAATCCTCTCTATAAACCCTTTCTTTTCGTTCGTGTCTCTCTTGAGAATCTATCGATAAAGTAGCTATAGGCCTTGCTGTTAAGCGTTTAAGGCCAATGATCTCACCAGTATCCTCGCAGTAACCGTAGGAACCCTCATCAATACGTGAAAGCGCTTCATCAATTTTTGAAATAAGCTTCCTTTGCCTGTCGCGTGAACGAAGCTCTAGAGAACGATCAGTTTCAGATGAGGCTCTATCGGCCAAATCAGCAAAATTAACCACTTCTTTCTGGAGACTGTTTAAAGTTTCTTTAGTCTCTTGAACAATATCAGCTCGCCATGCAAGGAGTTTGCGCTTAAAGAACTCTTTTTGTTTTGCATTCATAAAAGGTTCGTCTTCTGACGGTGTATAGTCTTTTGGTAAGCGAGTAACCATTGATACCTCTTTACATCAGAATGGGTTTTAAAACATAAATATTAAAATCTCAAGTAAGATTCGTAATAATCGTTGTTGATATTAAATATTTTGCTGATTAGATTAACGACTTAATTATTTTATACATATTATTTGAGGTGAAAAATGAGGTTCGAAGGTACAGAAAATTATATTGCTACAGAAGATTTACGTATTGCGGTCAATGCGGCGATAACTCTTGAAAGACCACTCCTTATAAAGGGGGAGCCCGGTACAGGAAAAACTGTTTTAGCAGAAGAGATTTCTAAGGCACTTAAGATGCCCTTAATCACCTGGCATGTTAAATCTACAACAAAAGCTCAGCAAGGCCTATATGAGTATGATGCCATAACTAGGCTAAGAGATTCGCAACTTGGTGATGAGAAAGTAAAGGATATTAAAAATTATATCAAACGAGGAAAATTATGGGAATCTTTTGAGGCTGATGAAAGGCCGATACTTCTTATCGATGAAATTGATAAAGCTGATATAGAGTTTCCAAATGATTTACTTCAGGAACTGGATAGAATGGAGTTCTATGTATATGAGACCAATGAAACTATTAAGGCTATAAAGAGACCTGTTGTTATTATAACTTCAAATAATGAAAAAGAATTGCCCGATGCCTTTCTTCGACGATGTTTCTTTCATTACATATCATTCCCAGATACCTCGACAATGGAAAAAATTGTTGATGTTCATTATCCAAAAATAAAATCTAAATTGGTTTCAGAATCTCTGAAAGTTTTTTATGAACTCCGCGATGTTCCTGGGATCAAGAAAAAACCATCAACATCTGAATTACTTGACTGGCTAAAGCTGCTGATGAATGAGGATATTAAACCTGAAATGCTTAGAGAAAAAAATGCTAGTAATTTAATCCCTCCTTTGCACGGTGCATTATTAAAAAATGAACAAGATGTTCATTTATTTGAAAGACTAGCTTTTCTTGCAAGAAGGGATAATGGTTAATTAGTAAGATGTTTGTAAATTTTTTTCATGAACTAAAGACTGCTAAACTTCCTGTCTCTTTAAGGGAATACCTAACGCTGCTCGAGGCGATGGATAAAGGTGTGCCAAGTAGAAAGGTTGAAGATTTCTATTATCTTTCGAGAGCCACGCTTGTGAAGGATGAGAAAAACCTTGATAAGTTTGATCAGGTTTTTGGTCATGTATTTAAGGGGTTGGAATCTTTAGAGGCAGATCAGGTAGCTGAAATTCCAGAGGAGTGGCTTAAAACATTAAACGAAAAATTTCTAACTGAAGAAGAAAAAGATAAAATAGAAGCCATGGGAGGCTGGGAAAAACTTATGGATGAATTAAAAAAACGTCTGGAAGAACAAGAAAAAAGACACGAAGGTGGTTCAAAGTGGATTGGTACAGGTGGAACATCGCCATATGGTTCTGATGGATATAATCCAGAAGGAGTAAGGATTGGTCAAAAGGAAAATAAAAACTTCAAAGCTGTAAAGGTGTGGGACAAAAGAGAATTCAAAAATTTAGATAAGGATGTGGAGATTGGAATACGAAATATAAAGGTTGCGCTAAGAAGGTTAAGAAAATTTGCAAGAGATGGTGCGGCAGACACGCTAGATCTTCCTGGAACAATTAAAAACACTGCTGATAGAGGCTATCTTGATATCTCTTTAGTTCCTGAAAGAAGAAACAAAGTTAAAGTATTGTTATTTTTTGATGTAGGTGGATCAATGGATCCTCACGTAAAATTATGCGAAGAATTGTTTTCTGCTGCAAGGACTGAGTTCAAAAATATGGAAAATTTTTACTTTCATAATTGTCCTTACGAATCAGTCTGGAGGGATAATAAAAGACGTCATGTAGAAAAAATTAATACTTGGGATATTTTGCACAAATATTCCTCAGACTATAAAGTTATATTTATTGGCGACGCCTCTATGAGTCCTTATGAAATTACTTACTCGGGAGGTAGCGTGGAGCATTGGAATGATGAGGCCGGAGCTGAGTGGCTTCAAAGAATAACCGATATATACCAAAACGTTATTTGGATTAACCCTGTTGATAAAAAACATTGGGAATTTACACCCTCTACTCAGATTATAAATCAAATATTTTCTAACAGGATGTTTCCATTGACTTTAGAAGGCTTAGATCATGGAATGAAAGAGCTAGGCCGAAATAAATGAGGATAATATGAAAAAATATTTTATTTTAATATCAATAATTTTTCTTTCTTCTTGCGCATCTCAGCTAGAGATAGAAGAAAGAGCAACTGCTAGAGACAAAATAGATCAAGAGGAATGTTTCTCCCTTGGCTTTATCGAAGGAACAGAGGCATATGGAAGCTGCCGCTTAACCTTAAAATCCATCAGGGCTCAAAATAGAAATACAGATGCTATAAGAAGAAATGGTCTTGATAATAACAGATTCTGTAATAGGTTTTATTGTTGGTAGAATTAAGATACACCAAGCTTCTTTTTTAAATTACTGCTAGAAGTTGTGTACTGAAAAGTTAATTTTTCATCAGGATAAACATATCTAAAGGCTTGCTGTGACATTAAGGCGGCCTCATGAAAGCCGCATAAGATTAATTTCAACTTACCAGGATACGTATTTATATCACCGATAGCAAAGATACCTTTTTCATTGGTTTCGAATTTCTCTGTATCAACCATTATAAGGTTTTCGTCTAAGTTCAGCCCCCAGTTAGCAATTGGTCCTAATTTCATAGTAAGGCCAAAGAACGGTAGCAAGGAATCACAACCTACCTCAATATCACCTTCTGTTGTTTTACATGTAAGAGATTCAAGAATACCACCCTCACCACTCAATTTTGATACCTGCCCCATAATAAAATCTATCTTTTTTGACTCTATTAAGGAAAAAATCTTTTTAACAGTGTCTGGGGCCGCCCGAAACTGATCCCTTCTATGGATAAGGGTTATTTTCTTTGCAATTTCCTCAAGATTCATAACCCAATCAAGAGCTGAATCACCACCCCCAACAATTGCTAGCTCCTTATCTCTAAATATTTCTTTATTTTTTATTGAATAAAAAACTGAATTACTTTCAAAATTTTCAATTTCTTTAATTGGAGGTTTTTTCGGAAGAAAGCTGCCTCCGCCCCCAGCAATAACAACAACCTTAGCTTTAAAAACTTCATTATGATCAGTCTTTATCTCCCAAAAGACATTATCGAGTTTAGTAATCTCTTGAACCATACTGGAGAAATGAAAAGTTGGATTAAATGGCGCAATTTGCTTCATTAACAAATCAACCAATTCGCTACCTAAAACAGAGGGCATACCAGGAATATCATATATAGGTTTCTCAGGGTAAAGTTCTGCGCATTGACCACCGGGTTTATCAAGGATATCGATCACATGACACTTCATATCCAAAAGACCTAACTCAAAAACAGAAAAAAGACCAACGGGTCCTGCTCCAATTATAACAACATCTGTTTCGAATAATTCTTTTTCCATAATATTTTATATATTATACTTTAAAATTAGAATTGTTTTTCTGGTAATCGAACAGTCAAACCGTCCAGCTCTTCAGAAACTTTTATTTGACATGAAAGCCTGCTATTTTCTTCAACATCAAAAGCAAAGTCTAGCATATCCTTTTCCATTTCCTCTGCTTCACCTATTTTTCCTACCCAATCCTTGTCTACATAAACATGACATGTTGCGCAAGCACAAGCCCCTCCGCAGTCAGCATCAATTCCAGGAACATTATTTTGAATGGCAGCTTCCATTACTGTATTGCCGTTATCAACATCAATAGAATGCTCTGCACCACTAAATTCAATAAAATTTATTTTTGTCATGATTTTTATTATTTTCCTTATTTAGGTTAACAATTAATGAATGTTTATAAATGTTCTGTAGATTTATTCAATTATAATTATTTATTATATCAATGTAATAAAGTCCTGGTTATTAAAAATTTATAAAAATTTATTAAATTATGATACAAGTCTCAATGAATAAAATAAACGATAAACCTCTAAGAATTTTAATGCCCAGCTACAGAAGTCACCCATATACCGGGGGACAAGGTATTTACATGCGCTTGGTTACAAAGGCTATGCTTGATTTGGGTCATACAGTTGAGGTACTCTCCGGACAACCGTATCCAATTCTTGATAAAGGGATTGGTCTTACAAAACTACCCTCTCTTGACCTATATTCTTATGAAAACCCCTTAGATGCCTTTAGACTGGGATTACTTAAGGAGCCAATTAATTTATATGAATTCTTGAGTCACTTATCAGGTGGTTTTTCAGAGCCTTACACATTTGGTGAACGGATGGCATTGTGGGGTAAGAGTAATTTCAAACGATTCGATGTTGTTCATGATAACCAAACACTGGCCTACGGACTTCTCAAGTTAAAGAAACTTGGACTACCAGTTGTTGGAACGATTCATCACCCAATTACAATGGATAGAAGAATTGATATTAAGCATGCTGACACAATCGGATTAAAAATACTTAAATGGCGATGGTATAGTTTTTTAAAAATGCAAATAAAGGTTGCAAGAAAATTAGATCCCATAATAGTTGTTTCAGAAAATACAAGAAAAGACCTAATTAAAGATTTTAAAATTGATTCAGGGAAAACTAGAAAAGTCTTACACGGTATTGACCATGAAACCTTTCATCCAATTCCATCTATAAAAAGAAAGAATAATCAATTAATTACTACCGCGAGCGCTGATGTCCCTTTAAAGGGCCTTATTTATCTCATAAGAGCATACTCAGTTCTTTTAAAAGAATTTCCAGACCTAAAATTAACTGTAATTGGAAGGCTAAGGGAAGGCCCCACCGATCAAGAGTTAAAAAAAGAAGGCATAAAAGATAAAGTTAAATTTGTTTCAGATCTTACGGGTCGAGAAATTGCTGAACTATATGCGGAATCAACAATTGCTATTTCTCCATCCGTTTATGAAGGCTTTGGGTTCCCTGCAGGAGAAGCCATGTCTTGCGGTATTCCTTTAATTTCTTCGAACGGAGGCTCCCTTCCTGAGGTTGTAGGTGATGCCGGCATTATAGTTCCTCACTCAGATCCAAAAGCTCTAAAAGACGCAGTATCATCATTACTAAAATCACCAGAGAGGCAATTGGAGCTTGGCGAAAGGGGAAGGAAAAGAGTGTTGGAAAAATTTACCTGGAAAAGGGCAGCCAAAGAGTTAGTCGAGATCTATAGAGAGGCAATTGATAATGCTAACAATAGATCTTAATAAGATAAAGATAAAAGACGGTCACACAATACTTGATTTAGGTTGTGGTAAGGGTAGGCACATTCATAAGCTCTATTATTACAAAAAGTGTCATGTAATTGGATTGGACTTATCCTACGGAGATCTTCAGACGACGTATGAAGGATTTGAAAAATATCCCGATACTTCAAATGACCCAGAACGACAATTTAATTTAATGGTAGGTAATGCACTCAACCTTCCATTTCCTGATGAAACGTTCGATAGGGTAATTTGTTCAGAAGTTCTCGAGCACATACCTGATTATGAAAACGTTATAAAGGAAATCTTTCGAGTAACAAAAAAAGATGCACAAATTGGAATTTCTGTGCCCCGCTGGTTACCAGAAAAAATATGTTGGTACCTTTCAGATGATTATCATAATGAGCCAGGTGGACATGTACATATTTTTAACTTTAAAGATTTAAGAGCGGACTTTAAGAATAATGGATTCTCTTATCTCTTTAAATCCTACAAACACGGTCTTCATTCACCCTACTGGTGGTTAAAGTGTTTTGTAGGAGTTAAAAATGATAAAAATATTTTAGTTAAGGTTTATCAAAAATTTCTTGAGTGGGATATTCTACAAAGACCACTTTTAACTAGGTTCTTAGAAAAAATATTTGATCCTCTACTTGGAAAATCATTAGTTTTATATTTTAAGAAAAATAATAAGTAATAAATGAAAAAGAATTTAAAATATCAAGATTTTTTTAAGGGATCGATTGATAGAATCATAAAGCTTCAAAGGCAAGATGGTTCAATAACATGGTTCTCTAATGGTGTATTTGATTCGTGGAATCATCTTGAGTCTGTGATGGCCTTAAATATTTTTCAATATAAAAAAGAGACGAGTCTAGGATTTAATTACCTAAAAGATTCCCAATTAAGTGATGGCTCATGGTACGGACAACTTGGTAGCGCAGTTAATATTGATGCAAATGATGGGGTGTTCAAAGGTGATGAAACAAAAGCTGGAAAACCAATAAGGGATACTAATTTTTCTGCATACATAGCAACTGCTTGTTGGCATGATTACCTTATAAGCCAATCTACAGAATTTTTAGAAGAAATGTGGCCCACAATAGAAAAAGCGATTACATTTGTTCTTAACCACCAATCAGTCAATGGAGAAATAAGGTGGGCTGCAAAAGATGAATCAGCACCTCACGATGACGCTCTAATTACAGGATGTTGCTCTATATATAAAAGTCTTATATGTGCAATCAATTGCGCTTCAATTCTAAAGATAAAAAAAGAAGATTGGAAGAAATCTCTTTCCATGCTTGGAGAGGCGATTAAAAATAGGCCACATCTATTTGACAGAACATGGGAATCTAAAGAACGTTTTTCAATGGACTGGTATTATCCGATATTATCAGGAGTAATATCAAATAAAGAGGCAGAAGATAAGTTAAAAGAAAAATGGGATACCTTTGTTGTTAAGAACATTGGATGCAAGTGTGTGTCTGATCAGCCCTGGGTTACTGTTGCGGAGACAGCTGAATTGGCTATAACTTTAATGAAGATGGGTAAAGAGCCAGATGCGAAGAAGATGTTATCTTGGGCCGATAAATGGAGAGACAGTAATGGTGCTTACTGGATGGGAAGACAATATGAGCAGGATGTTTTTTGGCCTAAAGAAAAACCTCCCTGGACATCTGCTGCTGTTATCCTTGCCTATGATTCCATTTTTAAAATAAGCAAAGCATCGGAATTATTTTTACAAGATGGCTTAAGAGATTCTTTTTAATATTCTGAGGGATTTTACAGCACTAATCTCTTTAAAATTATTTGATTCTAAAGCTAATTTATAAATCTCGTAAGGCGGCCTACCACCATCTTCAGGGTTTGGAAAAACATCATGAATTGCTAAGAACCCTCCCTTCATTACCCTACCGTTCCAATTATCAAAATCAGACTTAGCGGCGGCCATACTGTGACCGCCATCAATAAAAATCATAGATGATTGTATTGTCCAGAATCTAGAAACTAGCGATGAAGATGAGACAATGGGAATTACAGTATTCTCTAAATTTGCATTTCTAATATTTGTTCTAAATGTTGGAAATGAATTAATCTTCCCTGTTTCCTCATCAAACAACTGATCATCATGATACTCCCACCCAATTTGGTTTTCCTCAGACCCCATGTGATGATCGATCGCATAAAGAATTGAATTATTTTCTTTGCATGCAAGTCCGATATAAATTGTCGACTTACCGCAATAAGATCCAATTTCAATTACTGGCGCTCTTTTTGATGCCTTGAGAGCAGTCCTATAAAGGCACTCACCCTCCTCCGGATCCATAAAGCCCTTAACTAAATTAAAATTACTAGGAAGTTTCACGATTATTAAATTTCAAAAAATAATTAGCATATTCTTTTTTGACTATGCTCGCCAAAATATAAACACCAATAAGGTTAGGGATCGCCATTAAAAAGAGAGCGGCATCAGAAAGATCTATTACTTTTTCTAGATCAAGGGATGAACCTACTACCGCAAATCCACAAAAAATAATTTTGTATAAAATTTCTACATTCCTTGATTCACCAAAAATGAAGGTTACCGCTTTAACGCCATAGTACGACCATGAAATCATTGTTGAAAACGCAAAAAGGGTTGCAACTAAGGCCAATAAATAAGGAAAACTAGGTAAAACAGATCCAAATGCCTGCGATGTAAGGCGCGCGCCTTCAATGCCCTGTCCTGATGAGTAAACTCCGGTAGTGATGATCACTAGAGCTGTTAATGTACAAATAACCACTGTATCAACAAATGGCTCAAGTAGTGAAACTAAACCTTCAGTCACAGGCTGGTCTGTCTTAACCGCTGAATGGGCTATTGGAGCAGACCCAATACCGGCTTCATTAGAAAATACAGCTCTGCGAAAACCTAAAATCAGAACGCCCATAAAGCCCCCTGTCACTCCTTCAGGTGAAAATGCTCCAGTAAAAATTGACGATATAGCTGAAGGTAATTGGCTGTAATTTGATATAATAATTATTAAGGAAGATACTACGTAAATAAGAGCCATTGAAGGTACTAATTTGGATGTAACAGATCCAATCCTAGTTATCCCTCCAATAATAACTAAACCAACTAATACAGCAATAATCAATCCATAAACCCAGGAGTGCAAATCAAGAAAGCTTCCACTTCCTCCTGTAACAAAAATCAATAGATCTAAAGATTGGTTTACCTGAAACATATTGCCCCCACCTAGGGATGCTAAAATACAAAACACTGCAAATGTGTAGGCAAGAATGACACCTAAGCCGCCCAACCCCTTTTCTTTTAACCCTTTGGATAAATAATACATTGGCCCACCAGAGACACTTCCATCAGCATTAATCTTCCTATACTTAACCCCCAACGTACATTCACAAAACTTTAACGACATTCCAATAAAGCCAGATAATATCATCCAGAAAGTTGCTCCTGGTCCGCCAAGTGAAATAGCCACTGCAACACCACCAATATTCCCAAGACCTACTGTGCCAGATAAGGCTGTAGCAAGAGCTCTAAAGTGAGAAACCTCACCCACTGAATCCTTATTTGAAAATTTTCCTGAAACAAGCTGAATGGCATGCTTGAAGCCTGTAAAATTAATAAATTTAAAGTACACTGTACAGAATACTCCTCCTGCGATCAGCCAAATCACGATTAGCTCTACATTTGCCTCACCAAAAGGTAATGAATAAAAAACTATATTTGAGATTGTTTTTGAAAGTGGTGCTAGAAATTCATTTATATTCTGATCAACACCCGCGAAAGCTTTTAACGGTAAAGTAAGTGCACTTAAGAAAATTAAGAATTTAAGAGAAAAATTTTTCATTTTTTTTAGATCCAAGCTTGAATATAGCTAATATAAGACTACTTTAATCATTATAATGAGTCTGTAAATCCACAAATCATAGATGAGAAATTATGAGATCACTCACAATAAAAAATCTTAAGAAAAAGTTTAAAAATGTTAACGCCGTTGATGGAATCAATATTGAAATAAACGAAGGAAAGATGATTGGAATTATTGGGCGATCAGGCGCTGGTAAATCAACATTATTAAGAATGATTAACAGGCTAACAGACCCTAGTGAGGGTTCAATAGAGTTTGATGATACAAAGGTTACCTCACTGAAAGGAAGGGCCTTAAGAAAGTGGCGTTCAGAATGTGCAATGATATTTCAGCAATTCAACCTTATTGAGCGATTGGATGTCTTAACTAATGTTTTAATCGGAAGTTTAGGAAGAAATTATAGCATTTTAAATTTATTTGGAATTTTTTCAAAAGAAGAAAAAATCAGTGCCTTAAGGAATTTAGAAAGGTTTGATCTATCTGAAAAAGCACTCCAACGAGCCAGTACCCTATCAGGAGGTCAGCAGCAAAGAGTTGCAATAGCCAGGGCTTTAATGCAAAACCCTAAAATTCTTCTTGCTGACGAACCTATTTCATCACTTGACCCTAAAAATGCAAAAAGAGTTATGGATGATATGCGTAAAATTAATAGAGAGGACGGGATAACGGTAATTTGTAATCTTCACTCTCTCGAGGTTGCAAAAAGATACTGTGATAGACTAATTGGACTTGCTGATGGAAAGGTTGTTTTTGATGGCTCTCCAGATGAATTGACGTTAGAAATTTCTAAAGAACTTTATGACTTAGATAATGACTAAAGCCACCGCAGAAAATCATAACAAAGAATTGAATCGTCTTCTAAATAAAAGACGTTTGTGGAACTTTTTTTTAGCAATTATAATTATAATAGGAATACTTCTCTCCTCTAGTGTAGTTGATGTTGATAGCTCACGATTGTTAAATGGCCTCCCTCGTCTTGGGGATTATATTAGTCAAATTCTTCCCCAGCTAGATTCTCAATCATTATTTCTTAACTCACAAATTGAAGGTTCTCTTTCCTATTGGTACTTTAACCTACCAAAGTATATAAAATTACTTTTCGAAACTTTCAATATGGCTCTTTTAGCAACAATTTTAGGCTCTACATTTGCTTTACTGCTAAGCTTTTTAGCTGCAAGGAATACTTCTCCCAATTCATTTCTTTACTACCTAGTAAGACGATCCCTTGAGTTCTTTAGAGGAGTCCCAGAAATAATTTTTGCAATTCTTTTTGTTTGGGCCCTTGGTATTGGACCTATTGCGGGCATTATAGCAATGACTCTTCATACAACAGGGTCATTAGGTAAGTTATTTTCAGAAGTGCATGAAAACTCAGATAATAAAACCAGAGAAGCCCTAAAAGCATCTGGGGGTAATTGGTTTTCAGAAATGAGGTTTGGTTTGTTACCGCAAGTTCTTCCAAACCTCATATCCTACGCATTACTGAGGTTTGAGATTAATATTCGTGCCTCAACAATACTTGGCTTTGTTGGTGCAGGAGGAATAGGCCAGGAACTCTATTTAGTTATTAATTTTAATTATTATGAAGAGGTTAGTGCAATAATCTTGATGATAATACTTACCGTAGTTTCTATTGACTTATTTTCTGAATACCTAAGAAAGAATATTATTGAGGCGGATAATGACTGATAAAGACATTACATTACTTCACCCCAAAATATTCCTTCCTCTTTGGAGGAGATCGCCTTGGGTAATAATTTTTTCACTAATTACTGTTTTGTATTTACTATTTTCAATAAACTACTTTAATTTTTCTTTTACCCAACTCTTACAAGGTTTCGGAAGAATGAAACCCATTCTTAGGTCTATGATAGTTTGGAATGATTTCCTTTCTTGGAATTTTAATTCCATAGCAATAGGTATGCTACAGACTCTCGCTATGGCATTTTTAGGCACTATAGCAGCCTCTATTATATCCATCCCCCTAGGCTTAATGGCCTCTAGAAAAGTTATAGAATCTTCGCTCACAAGATTCATTATTAGAAGATTTTTAGATTTTATTCGCGGTGTAGATATCTTAATCTGGGCCTTGATCTTTGTACGGGCCTTTGGCTTAGGACCTCTATCAGGCGTCTTAGCAATTTTTGTAGCTGATACAGGGACGCTTTCAAAGCTTTATTCTGAGGCGGCGGATAATGCTGATAATAAGCAAATTGAAGGTCTTGTTTCCTCAGGTTCGACAAAAATAGCAACCCTTCGCTTTGGTTTAATGCCCCAGGTAATGCCAATTTTCATTTCGCAAAGTTTGTATTTCTTTGAGTCAAACTCTAGATCTGCTGTTATTCTTGGAATTGTTGGGGCAGGAGGAATAGGCTTACAGCTATCAGAGAGGATGAAAGCACAATACTGGGATCAAGCCTTTTTTATAATTCTATTAATACTTATTATGGTTGCAATAATTGATCGATTGTCTAGAGCGCTAAGAGAAAAATTCATAGGTGAATAAAGATCACATCTGGCTTTCTTTTAAATTGAATTCCACACTACAAAAGCTTCATAGACCTTATAAAACATTATTAAACTGACCATTATGGTTAAGGACATTAAAACCCTACCATACTTAGTTTCTTGATACTTCTCAGATAAAAACCCAAGAACTCCAGTTAAAGCTCCAATAATAGCCATGGTAAAAAAAAGATCATAAAGTTCAGCATTCATTTTTTTTCTCTTATTTGTTAAAGTTTATTTACTGTAGTAATAATATCCGTATATTCTAGCAAGATATATTTTAAAGGGCCTGTAGCTCAGTTGGTAGAGCAGCTGACTCTTAATCAGCGGGTCTGGGGTTCGAATCCCCACGGGCCCACCAAAATAATAAGAATAAAAAAAGGATGAAAAGTGAATTTAGATAATTTAATAAATGCAAAAGTTACGCTTATAGCAATTCCTTTTTTCTTCTTGGCAATCCTTATTGAGATAATTTTTGTGAAATTTTTTAAGGCTAATGGATCAATAGATGCAAAAGATAACTCTGTATCAATTTTTATGGGCCTTATGAGTGTAGTTGTTAATGGCTTTGCTGCTTTTATAACTTTAAATGTTCTTTTTTGGTTTGAAAAATACCAATTATTCAATATTCCCTTAACCGTTAGTACTATAGTTATTTGCTTTATTTTAGACGACTTAAGATATTATACCCACCACAGAATAGTTCACAGAGTTAGATGGGGCTGGGCCATGCATGTTACCCACCACTCAAGCAATAGAATATCCCTAGCTATTGCGCTGAGGCAAGGTTGGACAAAACATTTCACAGGAACAATGTATCTTAAAATTCCCTTAATCCTGATCGGTTTTGATCCTGTGTTAGTTATTTTCTGCGGCGCATTAAATGCAGTCTATCAATTTTTTATTCATACAGAGACAATTAAAAAGCTTCCTAATTGGTTTGAGGCTATCTTCAATACACCCTCCCATCACCGAGTACACCATGGAAAGAACCCTCAATATTTAGATAAAAATTATGCAGGAACGCTTATAATTTGGGACAAACTGTTTAACACCTTTGCAGAAGAAGATAATAATGAGTTCCCTGATTATGGACTGGTTAAGGATTTAGAAACTTTTAATCCCATAAGAATAGCATTCCACGAATATTGGAATATCTTAAAAGATATGGTCAGGGTTGATATCTCTCTTAAACAAAAGTTTTTTTATCTTTTTGCTCCCCCAGGGTGGAGTCATGATGGGTCAAGGAAAATGTCCACGGATATAAAAAGAGAATTCAGCTCCAAATAATAACTATAAAAAAAGGCCCTCAAAAAGGGCCTTTTAATTTAGTATCTTTTCAAGAATTAAAATCTATAAGATAGACTTGCAGAAAGCATTCTTGGGTGACCATGTGTTCCAATAATATAGAATGGATCTGACATTGGACTAACTGGATCT
>CAJIZT010000003.1 GCA_905182015.1 alpha proteobacterium MED-G09
AAAAAAAAGGAGACAATTATTGATTTTATTTAATCGTTTATTCATGGGTTTAGTAATATTAAGCTTACTAGCCTTTACTAGTTTTTCAACAGTTTCAGCTCAAGATGGGGAACAAGCATCTAGCCTTGGAATTGAAGAAATAATTGTTACAGCAAGGAAAAGAGAGGAGTCACTTCAAGATGTTCCTATCGCCATCACTGCAGTAACCGAGCAACTTCAAGATGCAACAATTAGAAATATTGCTGATTTAAGTGCATTTGCACCTAATGTTGTTATTGGTGAAACTTCAGTAAGAGCACGTGGGTCAGCTATTACAGTAAGAGGTATCAATTCAAGTGAATCGGATAAATCTTTGGATCCAAAAATTTTAGTCGAACTCGATGGTGTTGCTATAGGAACAAACTCTGGTCAAATAATTGAAAATTTTGATTTAGAGAGAATTGAAATTCTAAGAGGACCCCAGGGTACATTATTTGGTAAAAATACTAATGGCGGTGTTATCCGTGTTATGAGGTCCAGACCTACCGGAGAATATGGAGGAAAAGTAGAGATGACAATTGGCGATAATGGCCAAGAAGAGTTTAGGGCTTTAATAAATACCCCGATAATAGAAGATATTCTTGCTCTAAAAGTATTTGGAACTACAATAAAAAATGACGGTCATATTTATAATACATTTTTAAAAGTTGATGGACCAAAAAAAGATTATGTAAATTATGGTGCAACTTTTCTTTATACACCTAATGAAAGATTTGAAGCTCTTCTTACTGTGGAGACATACGACGATTCAAGTGATGTTGGTGCATGGACAAATGAAAATGATGATTCTACTTTAATTTGTGCACTTTATGATCCAGAAAAAGGTGTTCCTGCGCTTGTAGCTCAATACAATCCAGGAAGACATTCTACTTGTAAAAGTACAGCAGGTCTTGGTCCGACTGAAAACGCCACAAATGACACTAACCCTGGGCAATTTAATACTGATGCATATACGTTAAATATGTCCTATGACTTAAGCGATACCATGACTTTAACTTATGTTGGTGGGTACCGTGAGGAAGGCGAGCAGACTACCTGGGAATATGACGGTACGGCTATGCCTTGGATTTGGATTGACGCATTTAATGCTTATGAACAAGAGAGTCATGAGGTTCGTTTAGAAATAGTAACTGATAAAGCGAGTATAACGGCTGGCGCATATTTTTGGGATAGTACTTATAGGCAAGATTGGGTTACAAGAGGAAATTTTTGGTCAACTTTAGTTTCTCCAGATCTTTATCCAATTTGTGAACAATTTGGTTTAGGAGCTATTCGTTGTGAACCTGGTCTTGGTTCAACATTGGGTCCAAACTATGCTCAAAAGCTACTTCAGACTCAAGGAACAGAGTCTCAGGCGATATTTGCTAATGTTGATTATGCTGCAACTGAAAAAATTGGAATTACGTTTGGTCTAAGATATACTGAAGAGGAAAAGACATTTACAGGCGGCCAGTCCTATATGACAACTCTTGAAAGAGCATATCTTGATAATTTTGCAAGCATTGGTCTACCTGGTGAGGTTGGCTTAGTAACATTACCAAAAAAATATGACGAAATATCAGGTAGGTTAGGAGCTACATATCAACATTCTGAAAATATAATGTTCTATGCATCTTATTCTCAAGGCTTCCAAAGTGGAGGGTTCTTTGGTCGTAATCAAAATATTACGGACTTTAAAAACACTTACGATCCTGAATTTGCAAAAACACTTGAGATTGGAATGAAAAGCTTGCTCATGGACAAAAGAGTTCAATTAAATATTGCCGCATTCAGAAATGACTTTGAAGACAAACAAGAAGACACAATCAAATTAGACCCTTCCACTAAGACAGTTGTAACGGTTATTGATAATGTTGCAGGTGTTTTATATCAAGGTCTTGAAATCGAAACAAGATTTCTTGTAAGTGAAAGTTTTGATGCCTTTGTAAGCGTTGGTTTGCTTGATGCAGAGTATGATGGTTTTATTGCTGACTTAGATGGTGCGAATGCTGAAGGGTTGGTGGAGCCAACCAATAATGATTATCTAACACCAAAATATGCTCCAGAAATGACAGCTTCATTTGGTGGAACTTATACTACAAAATTAGGTGATGGAGAATTACAGCTTTTTGCAAAGTATAGTTTTGTTGACGAAGTTTATACAATTACCGACAATAGAGATGTTGGTAAGATATCTTCAACAGAAAAAATTGATGCTTCTGTCACCTTTATAAAAGATAATTATAAAATTAGTCTCTTTGGAAGAAATCTTACAGATGAAATTACTACCCCTGTAAGGGATATATCTAGCCTTATGATATTTGGCTCACCTTCTGTTGGAACAGTTTATGGAATTACGCTTTCAGCTAACTTCTAAGCTTAAAAAAATAAAAAATTAAAAGGGCTGTACTATGTATAGCCCTTTTTTATTATCTAACATATAATCTTATCTTAATTTAAAGGAGAAAAGCTATGAAAGAAATGTCACAGACACCTGATGAAGAAACTTTAAGTTATATCTTTAATCAGACAATGCTTAGAATTAAAGACCCTGAGAAATCATTGGATTTTTATACCAGAATTTTAGGAATGACTATTTTAAAAAAATTAGATTTCCAAGATTATAGCTTTTCTTTATTTTTTTTAGCTTATTTAAGACCTAGTGATGATCCCGTTCCGGAGGATAAAAAGGATAGATTTGCTTATGCCCTAAATCAAAAAGCTGTCCTTGAATTGACACATAACTGGGGAACAGAAAAAGATAAGAATTTTTCTCATCATGATGGTAATTCAGACCCTAGGGGTTTTGGTCATATTGGCATTACAGTTCCAGATGTTTATAAAGCTTGTGAAAGGTTTGAATCCCTTGGAGTAGAATTTCAAAAAAAACCTGATGATGGAAATATGAAAGGATTAGCGTTTATTAAAGATCCTGATGGATATTGGATTGAAATTTTATCATCAAAGGTCTTAGCGAGTACAATTTAGATAAAATAATTAAAAGAAAGGAAGAGAAATGTCAGTACTAGATTTATTTAAACTTGAAGGTCAAGTGGCTGTTGTAACTGGATCAGGAAAAGGAATAGGAAAAGGAATTGCTATTGCTCTTGCTCAGGCTGGAGCAGATATTGTTCTTGCATCAAGGAGCGAAGATGAGCTAAAGAAAGTGGCGAAAGAAATAGAGGCTATTGGAAGAAAGGCCTTGGTAGTACCAACAGATGTAACCGATATAAAATCAATGGAAAACTTAGGTCAAAAGGCTGTTGATGGATTTGGAAAACTCTCAATATGGGTTAATAATGCAGGTGGGCTTCCTGATGGAACCCCAAGATACCTTACAAGGACATCCCCTGAACAATTTAATGCACAGCTTGATCTGAATATAAAGGCTGCATGGTCAGGCTGTGTTGTCGCAGCAAGTCATATGAGTAGCGAAGGTGGCTCTATTATCAATATTTCATCTACGTCTTCAAAAAATATGGGTCCAAATATTAAAAATGGTCCTTATGGAGCATCAAAGGCAGCAATTAATAGTTTAACTTCAACATTTTCTCTTGAGTTAGCGCCCCACATCAGAGTGAATGCGGTTGCACCTGGTCCAATACCAACTGAAAATTTTATAGAATCTATGGGAATCGATTCGAGTGAAAAAGAGGAAAAACTAAAGAAACAAATTAATATTCCGCTGAAAAGATGGGGTAAACCAGAGGATATTGGTGCGGCAGTTGTATTTATGGCAGCACCCTCTTCAGGATGGATAACAGGACAATGCTTGTTTGTTTCTGGTGGTCTTTAAAGGTCTGAGGGTAGTTCAATTCTAACTATCAAGCCCTTGGGCTTTGAATCCAATAGTATAATCTTTCCTTTATGAAACCTTACACTAGACGCAACAAGACTAAGGCCCAGTCCAGTGCCTTGGGCACTTCTGCTGGCATCTAACCTAGTAAACCTATCAAGAACCCTATTCTTATCCTCATCAGGAATACCAGGTCCACTGTCTGACACCCACAATATTAAATCTCTTTTATCAATTTTAGCTCCAATATTGATTTTATTCTTTTCAGGACCATATTTAATAGCATTATCAATAAGGTTAGAAACAGCCTGTGATAATAAATTTTTATTACCATTTATAAAAATTTCTTCATCGGATTGGTTAATTAAAGTAATATCCCTTTCTTCTGCTAGAGGTTCCCATAAACCAATTGCATTTTGTATCAATATATTGATATTGATTTTCTCTTTATCAAGCCCTAAAGACCCTGATTCTACTCTAGAGATGGCTAATAAAGAGTTAAAAGTATTGATAACTACATCAATATCCTTAATAACCTCTTCAATAGAATCCTTGTAATTCTTAGAGCTTGGATTGGACATTAGCGTAACTTCTAAATTTGTTCTTATTTTATTTAAAGGCGTTCTTAGATCATGGGCAATATTATCACTTACGTCCTTCATTCCTGTCATAAGCTTATTTAATCTATCCAGCATAGTATTGAGGTTTATTGAAAGCTCATTAAGCTCATCATTAGTTGACCCAGTGGGTAATCGTTGAAGCAAATCACCTTCCATTATCTCAATACTTGTTTTGTTGATAGCTGAAATTCTACTAAGAACATTACGACTTAAAACATAGCCACCTATAAGTCCAAGAATAAGAATAAGAAATGTAGCGCTAATGATCGTATTCAAAAATCTTTCTTTTAAGTACACTTCATTACTAACATCTCTTCCAATAATAAGATTATAACTATTAAGAACAATAAATTCCTTTCCACGAAAAAATTTCTTTCTTGGAGGGGGGTTATTTGCATTAGTATTCTTGTTATTTTCAACAGAAGAAAATGACACCCAATCGTCATTTAGTCTTTTTAAATTCCACAAAGAATCAGAATCATTGAAATTACCGGCAACAATTAAACCCTTGCTATCTCTAAGTGTATAAAGGTTTGCATTGGGAATTTTAGATAATTCGTTAATGCTTCGAGCAAGGCCATTAACGCCTCTTCTTTGGTAAACGCGATCCAACATTTTACTTTCTTGAATAATATCATCATCAGCTCTAACCTGAAGATCTCTTGCGGTGGTCCAATACAGATAAAATGCAATTAGACAAAAGGAAATAATTAGAAAGGTTGTATAAAT
This sequence comes from alpha proteobacterium MED-G09, assembly GCA_905182015.1. GTDB lineage: Bacteria > Pseudomonadota > Alphaproteobacteria > MED-G09 > MED-G09 > MED-G09. The sequence continues at coordinate 5,164 of CAJIZT010000003.1, forward strand.
GAAAATTAATCGAAAGCTTGTTAAGCGAAATAAACTAGCCATTACTTCTTAAGGCGTACCCCGCCCCCCTTTCAGTAAAAAGCATTTGATTTTCATCAAATGGTTTATCAATTTTTGAACGTAAGCGAGATATATGAACATCAATAACATTAGTTTGAGGGTCGAAATGATACTCCCAAACTCCCTCTAGCAACATAGTTCGGGTTACTACTTGGTTTGACCTTCTCATCAGAAATTCTAAGAGTCTAAATTCTTGTGGTTGTAATTCAATTTTTATTTCGGATCGATGAACCTCCCTTGTTAAAAGATTCATTGTTAAATTCCCTACCTTTATAAAAACTTCTTTTTCATCAGGGCTAGCACGTCTGTGAAGAACCTCAATTCTAGCTAATAACTCTGAAAAAGAAAATGGCTTGGCCAAATAATCATCGGCGCCTGCTTTGAGCCCTATAACTTTTTCATCTACCTCGCCCAAGGCCGATAGAATCAATACAGGAGTGTTGATATTATCATCTCTTAATTTTATAATAAGAGATAATCCGTCAAGCTTTGGAAGCATTCTATCTACGACTATTATATCAAATTTAGACGATAAAGCCATTTCTAAGCCCATTTCACCATCAGAAGCATGATCCACAACATGCCCACTTTCCTTTAATCCCTTCACAACATACTTAGCTGCAGCAATGTCATCCTCAATAAGCAAAATATGCATTTTTTTCTCCGTTTATTAGGATAATATATATATACAAGAAAAGTTAGTGATTAATTTGACTGCACCTATATTTTTCTGGGGAGCTAAGATATACAAGTACAGTCAAATGTTTTTAATAAGATGATAATGCAGTATTATTGTTTACTACGACATTTCTGTATTATTAATTATTTGTAATGTTTAGGTACTATTTAATAAGGGGTTAAGATTGGATATTTTAAAAGATATAAGAGTGTTAGATTTTGGTAGATATATTGCTGGCCCTTATTGTGCAGCGCTTTTAGGAGACCTAGGCGCGGAGGTTATAAGAGTTGAAAGACTAAGTGGCTCAGAAGACAGGTTTGTTCACCCCTTGAAGGATGATGGCGGTGAAGGAGCAATGTTTATGCAAATGAATCGAAATAAAAAAGGAATAACACTTAATCCAACAAAGGAAGGGGCCTCTGACATAGTTGAAAAATTAGTTAAATCTGCAGATGTTGTTGTTGCTAATTTACCCCCTCAAACACTTAAAAGAATGGGAATAGATTACGAAACAATTTCGAAATATAACCCCGGTATAATACTAACAACCGTTTCTGCATTTGGTGCCGGAGGGCCTTATTCTGAAAGAGTTGGTTTTGATGGTGTTGGTCAAGCAATGTCAGGGGCCGCATACCTAACAGGTAATGATGATACGCCAATAAAAGCGTATTCTCCCTATATTGACTATGGAACAGCATCATTAACAGCAATGGGAACGCTTGCAGCTATAATTGAAAAAGGTAAAACAGGAAAAGGGCAGATCGTTGAAGGGGCTCTTTTCGCTACATCTTTAGCATTTATGAATACACATTTAATTGAACAGTCTATTACAAAAAAAAATAGAAAAGCAATCGGAAACCGAAGCCCCTATGCTGGACCTGTTGATATGGTGCAAACAAAGGATGGTTGGATAGTTGTTCAGGTTTTAGGTGATACTCTTTTTAAGAGGTGGGCAAATCTTATAGGTGCTAAAGATCTCTTAACTGATGAAAGGTTTAAGACAGATAGTGATAGGGGAATTAATGGAAAAATTTTAAGCAAAAAGACTAGTGAGTGGGCCTCTCAATTCACAAATAAGGATGCCTTGGATCTACTTGCTGAGGCAAGCGTTCCAGCCGGGCCCGTTAATGACTTGCAAAGTGCACTAGATGATCCGCACGTAAAGGCTATGAATTTTTTTCAAGATATAGAATATCCTGGAGTACCTGGTAAATCTCCTGTTATGGGCTTGCCAATTAAATTGTCTAACTCTGATAATACAATAAAAAAGCGACCTCCACTTTTGGGTGAGCATACGGATGAACTACTCCTTAGCTTAGGCTATGATACTGATAAAATTAAAGAATTTAGAGATAAAAGAATTATTTAAAGACCAATAAACTTTGTAAATTTATCAACATCTTCTCTTTCACTTCTGAAAGCGTTAATTGGATTTGTTGGATCGGCATACCCTAGGCCCATACCGCAGAATAGCATAAGATCATCTGGTATTTCTAGAAACTCTCCAACAGACTTGTGCCATATTGCCCAAGCTTCCTGTGGAGCAGTATGTAAACCACTCTCCCTAGCTAAAAGCATTATCGATTGGATAAACATCCCTAAGTCAGACCATTGCCCTTCCTGCATATTTCTATCGATTGCGAAAAATAAAGCCACTGGAGCCCCAAAGAATTCAAAGTTTTTCATAAACTGTTGTATTCTCCCAATTTTATTTTCTCTCGATATATCTAAAACACCATACATAGCTTCTCCAACATCCCTTCTCCTTTGCTCGTATGGATTTTTAAGATTAGGGGGGTATATTTTATATTCAGTTCCTTCTCCTCGTGGATTCTCGGAGGCTTTACCTTTAATATCATCTTTAAACTTCCTTAAAGGATCACCCGAAACTACCCAGACTCTCCAAGGTTGAAGGTTTCCGCCTGAAGGGGATCTCCTGGCCTTATTTAAAATGTCAAAAATAATATCTTTCTTAATCTCTGTATCCAAGAATGCCCTGCACGTCATTCTTGAATCCAGGGCGTCACTTACACTTTTTGATTTACCAAATTTATCTTTCATTACTTATACTCCCCTATTAAAAAGTAGAGCTATCATGCCATCTTTTAAGCAGTATTTTTTCTAAAAATGACATTAAAAGAAATAAAAATACTCCTAAAATCACTAACAAAATCAATGCAGCAAATAGCTTTGCCATATCAAGGCGATTACCCGCTTCAATTATTCTCCAAGCTAATCCAGTTGATGTTCCTGAGCCAGCAACAAATTCAGCCACAACCGCACCTATAAGTGAAAGGCCAATAGATGTTTTCATTCCTGTAAGAATGAAGGGGAGAGCAAAAGGTATTTGAAGCTTAACTAACCTTTGATATCGGCTTGCTCCATACAAACTAAAAAGTTCATGAAGATTTTTATTAACAGACTTAATTCCTAAATTTGTATTGGCTAAGACCGGAAAGAAAGCAACTAATGTTGCTAAAATTAATATCGCAAATTCGGCATTATCTAGGCCAACCCAAATTAATATAAGGGGAGCAATAGCTACAACTGGGGTAACCTGAAAAATTACAGCAATAGGGTATAGAGATAACTCAACAAATCGTGATTGGGAGAAAAGTATTGCTAAGGAAATGGCTAACGATGATGCCAAAATAAATGCCAAAATCGTTATCTTAAATGTTACAAAAGCTGATGATAAAAGATCATTATAATTTAACAGCAAAGATAAGGCAATATCTGATGGAGCAGGAAGTATATATAATGGTGTCTTGTTATATATCACCAAACATTCCCATAAAATCAATAAAAAGAGAAAAGTTAAAGTTGGGGCAATAAAGGATATATATTTTCTCACTTGCCTTCTCCCTCTTGTCTGAGAATACCACTTAAGTATCTTACTTGAGACATAAACTCTTCCGTTTGATCAAAATTATTATTAACTTTTCTTTTAATTACCACATCTTCGACAACTGTCCCGGGAGAAGATGACATTACGATAACTCGTTCAGATAAATAAACAGCCTCTGTTACAGAATGAGTAACAAATAAAACAGTAATATTATTAACCTTCCATAGCTCCAAAAGATCATCCTCAAGCTTTCTTCTTGTGACCTCATCAAGAGCAGAAAAGGGTTCGTCGAGTAATAGAAGGGAAGCGCCTTGAATCATAGCCCTCGCTATCGATACTCTCATTTTTTGGCCTCCAGATAACTCGTTTGGAAAGGAATTTTCTTTTCCGTCAAGTCCCACTCTCGAAAGCCACATAAGTGATTTATCTTTAGGCTTTGAGATATTTTTGTTTGTTAACTCCAGGGGCAGGAGAATGTTATCAATTACAGTCCTCCAAGGAAGCAAGGTGGAATCTTGAAAAACAAAACCCATTTTTGGTTTCACACAATCTTCATAACTTATAAGACCTGAAGATTCCTTTATTAAACCAGAGGCTAACCTTAAAATAGTTGATTTACCCGACCCTGACGGACCAATTATTGAAACAAAGCTATTATTCTTAATCTTTAGATTAATGGGACCTAACACTGGCTCTTCATAATTTTTAACAATGTTATTAAAAATTAACATTAGTTGCTCTCTTCAATAAATTCCAAGGTAAAGGAATTCTTCCACTGCAAATCTTTTTTATAAACACCATTTCTAGACATTGTTGTAAAAAAATCATTCCATTTTTTTTCAGTCATTAAACCTATATTTCGACCTTGGGAAATTTCATTCGAAATTAAATTATAGGATCTTATTTTTTTTATCGCTTGCAGCAAAATATCTTCTTTCATTTCTGTATTCTCAATCATTATTAATTCATTACCCAGCGTTGGATCTTCGTATATATACTGTCTCCAACCCTCAATACTTGCATCTACAAATTTTTTAACAATCATTGGCTGATCATCAATTATTTTCTGAGACGCTAACACCATCGCTCCATAACTAGGATACCCATAATCAGAAAGAAGAAAAATCTTAGGAGCTAAACCCGTTTCTTTTTCTACTAAAAATGGTTCTGAAGTAAGATAACCTTGCTGAATAGAAGATTTATTACTTAAGAAAGGGGCTAAACTAAATGTTTTTTTTCTAATCTGACTATCGTCAAATCCATACTTAAATTTCAACCAAAGCCAGAATGCTCCAATACTCGCATCAGAAATCATTATCGGTAAACCAACCATATCTTCTAAACTCTCAACATTCGAGCTTAAGTGAGTCATTATAATTTGAGGGTCTTTTTGAAAAATTGCCATAATAGCTTTTCCGGGTATCTTGTTTTCAGCCATATTTAATGGAATAAAGCTATTAGAACCAATACCAAACTCCACAGTATTTGATGCTATGAGTCTTGGAACGTTGACATTAGAATTACCTTGAATAATTTTTACATTTAAGCCTTTCTCTGTATATAAGCCAGCGGCCAAAGCTTGGTAAAAACCACCCTGCTCGGCCTGAGCCTTCCAGTCCGTAGCAAAGACAACCTTAATAAGATTATTTTCCTCAACTATATCATCGCTCTGCTCTGTACAGGCACTTAATGTTATTAACAAAATAATTAATATTTTTTTTATCAAGAAACGCCTCCATCTTGGCCAATTAAAATTGTTGGGATACCTAGAGGGGGTTCATTTAATGTCGCAACTAAGGTACCAACTTTTCTACCTTTTCTAATTTTAGAAAAAATAAAGCCTTTTTTAACAAGATTCTCATAAGATTTTATAAAATTATCAGTATGCCATCCAAGTCCGTAGTAATTACATTTTCCGACAAAATCTTCGCCCTCAATAACCTCCAGAGTAACCCCTTTAAGCCTAAAAAATAGCATACGCCCAGACCATTCTTTAAAAGTTTTATCTAAAGCGAGCCTTATTCCTAGGTCTTTTTCAAATAAATTTAGCATTTTATTAGAGTCCTTTGTTAGAATAACAACTTGATTCACAGATGTAATATTTTCATAACCCTCGCCCTTCTCTTCTTTAGGAAAAATATGTGAATTATCACTGATAGTGATATTCAGATTTGTAACTAAATTTTCGTCAAGACCGAATAGGTTTAACCTAGTGATACTTTTATCATTGCCCTGGAAGGTAAACATATTCTTTTCTCCAACCAAAACTCCTGATAGTTTTAAATTTTTATGATCTCTGGCTATATCATCTGAAATAAAGTCTAACCCAAACAAGCCCTCGCCATTTCTCCTTAAATCTTCAGACCACAGGCCATCTTCGTAAGGGCTAATGATACTTATATTAACATTGCCAATATCAAAAATATGAATTTTTATACCAAGCTCGCTAGAAAAACCTTGATAGCTTGGCGCCTTACAAAAGAAAATAGAGAAAGCTTTGCTTGATTTATCAATATCTTTTGCAGCAAGAAAAATATTTTTAACCTGACTAATCATTTCGTTAGCGATAATACATTATTTTACGTTTCTTGATCCTTTTTCTTTTATAAAAAGAAAGCAATTGCTAATGTATTAATATGAAAAAAGAAATACTAAATAAAATTCAAAAAGTTGTTGGTAAATCAAATATTATTCTACAAGAAGATGATATGCATAATTACCTTACCGAGTGGAGAGGAGTCTATAGCGGAAAAGCTGCGGCAGTAATAAAGCCAAAATCAACAAATGAAGTCTCAAGGGTGCTGAAAATTGCATATGAATATAATATTCCAATTATTACTCAAGGTGGGAATACCGGTCTTGTGGGAGGTCAGATACCGTTTGATAAAAATCACCTTCTGCTAAGTCTAGAAAAACTAAATAAAGTTAGGGAAGTAAATAATATAGATCGTTCTATTACAGCAGAGGCTGGGATAAAGTTATCTGAATTACAAAATATTTGTATGAAAAATAATCTTTTCTTCCCGCTATCATTGGCATCAGAAGGCAGTTGCACAATAGGAGGAAATATAGCAACAAATGCAGGAGGAGTTGGGGTACTGTATTACGGAAATACTAGAGAATTAGTGCTAGGGCTTGAGGTGGTTCTCCCTGATGGTAAAATAATAAATAACTTACAAGCACTTGTTAAGGATAATACTGGGTATTCAATTAAAAATTTATTTATTGGCTCTGAAGGAACTCTAGGGGTTATAACGGCGGCTACAGTAAAAGCTTTTCCTCAACCAAAAGAAAAGTATACTGCATTTTTAAAGATTAATTCACCAAACAAATCAATTAAAGCATTAAGAATTATTCAGGAAAGTATCTCGACGCCATTAACTGCATTTGAGCTAATGAATAATCGCTCCATCCAATTCGTTATAAGGCATATACCTAAAACCTTTGCTCCATTTTCTAAATTCAAATGGATGGTTTTAGTTGAATTTTCATCCTTAGAATCTTCTGATCTTGAAAAAGAAAGGATAGAAAAAACTCTTAATGGATTAATTGATCTAGGCTTAGTCGAGGATGCAGTTTTATCAAACTCAAAAAGTCAGTCAAAAAACATGTGGAAGTTAAGAGAGAGTATTTCAGAAGCGCAAAAAAAAGAAGGAGGGAGTATTAAAAATGATATTTCAGTTCCAATAAAGTTCATCAATAAGTTCATTCATGATGCCACCTCAATTAGTAAAAAAAATATCCCTGATTCTCGATGCGTTATATTTGGACATATTGGAGATGGAAATATTCATTTCAATATTTCTCAACCACCTAAGGCTGAAAAGCAAGAATTTTTAAAAAAAGAAAATCATCTTAGGAAAAAAATTGTAGAATTAACAATGAGTCTGGATGGGTCGTTTAGCGCTGAGCATGGCATAGGATTAGCCAGAAAAGGTGACTTAAAAAAATATAAAAAAGATAAACTAATCCTTATGAAGGGAATAAAGGAATCTATCGATAAAAAAAATATTATGAATCCTGGAAAAATTTTTGATTACTGATTTCTTAAGTCAATAGGAATACCTGGAGAATATTTAGACTCCCGTATTGTTAGCGAAGTTTTCACGCTTGAAACATTAGGTGCTGACGTTAACTCATTAGTTAAAAAACTTTGAAATGCCGTTAGATCAGGTGCAACGCATTTTAGTATAAAATCTATCTCCCCATTAAGCATGTGACATTCCCTTACGTAAGGTAACAATGAGACTCTCTCCTCAAACAGCCGTAGGTCCGACTCAGCTTGATTATGTAAACCTACCATGGCAAAAACCGTAACTTCAAAACCTAATTTATCTGATGCTAAATCAGCATGATAGCCCTTAATAAATCCGCTTTTTTCTAGAGATCTAACTCTCCTTAGACAAGGAGGGGCCGATAATTCTACTTTCTCAGCAAGCTCGACATTTGTTATTCTTCCGTTTTCTTGAAGAATTGAAAGAATTTTAATATCAATTTTATCTAAGCTATCTCGTTTCATATAAATTATGTTATACATTGTGATATAATCACGCAAGATTATTACAAGGATAAATTTAAAATGACAAACCAAGGTGATTTAAATTGCTGGATAATATCCTCAGGCTTAATAGGTTGTGAGAATCAATGCATTGGTCTTGCTGAAAAATTAAATCTTGATTATGAGATTAAGAAAATAAACCCATCTATACTTTTATCAATCATTGCTCCTTACGGAATACCAAGAAAAAGTGATGAGACCCAAGCCCCATGGCCCGATATTGTAATTGGAGCTGGAAGAAGAACTATTCCATATGTGAGGTATATTAAAAAGAAATCCAAAGACTCCTGCTTTACAGTCTATCTTCAGGATCCAAAAATAAATACAAATAATTTTGATCTTGTGTGGGCGCCTTATCACGATAATCTTAAGGGAGATAATGTTATATCCACATTACTTTCTCCAGGAAGGGTGTCTAATGAACTTTTAAGGCTTGAAAAAGAAAAATGGAGTAAAGAACTGACTAAGCTTCCGAAGCCATATTTAACAATTTTAATAGGCGGAAAAAGTAAGGGTTTTAAATTTTCTAATGATGAGTGCTTACATGTATTGGATTCAATATCAAAAGTGATTAAATCAGGATGGACTCCCCTAATATCGACCTCAAGGAGAACTCCAAAGAAGTTAATTAAGAGTATCAAGAGTTTGATAGCCAATAAACCCCACTACCTCTATGATACTAAAGGTAACAATCCTTACTATGCCTTCTTAGAAATATCTGATGTCGCTTTGGTTACTCCCGATTCTGTTAATATGATAAGCGAAACACTTACAGCAAATCTTTCCACTTATATTTTTGATTTAAACTGTAAATCAAGAAAAATTAATAATTTTTTATCCTCTTTAATAAAAAAAAAATATATAAAGAAATTTGAAAAAAATATTGAAATTTTTGATGTAAAAGTAATTAACGCTACAGAACAAATCGCAAATCATATAAGTAATACAAATACTCATTTAAAAAGTATTCATTAAAAATAAGAATCCCCTATAATAAAAATAATTAAAAAGAGATATAAATGTCAGAAATTATTCATTCAAAATTACTAATACTTGGTTCTGGACCTGCTGGATATACAGCCGCAATATATGCATCACGAGCTATGTTAGAGCCAATCTTGTTAACGGGGATTGAGCCAGGTGGTCAAATGACTATTACAACGGACGTAGAAAACTATCCTGGGTTTTCTGATGTCGTCCAAGGCCCTTGGCTTATGGAAGAGATGCGTGATCAGGCAAAAAAAGTTGGTACAAAAATTATCTTAGATACAATTATTGATGTAGATCTCTCAAAAAGGCCTTTTATCTTAAAGTCAGATTCTGATGTCGTCTATTCTTGCGATTCTTTGATAATATCTACCGGCGCTCAGGCAAAATGGCTGGGGCTAGAATCAGAGGCTAAATATAAAGGTTATGGCGTTTCAGCATGTGCGACATGTGACGGGTTCTTTTATAAAGATAAGAAAGTTGTTGTTGTTGGTGGAGGCAATACCGCTGTTGAAGAGGCTTTATTTTTAACAAACTTTGCTAAAAAAGTAACACTTATTCATAGACGAAAAGAATTGAGGGCAGAAAAAATTCTTCAGAAGAAACTCTTTGACCACCCAAAGATTGAAGTAATTTGGGATTCAGAAATTAAGGAAATTTTAGGAAGCGACAATCCTCCAAGTGTGGAAAATATAACAGTAAGAAATATGATCTCGAATGCGGAATCACAAATTGACGTAGATGGTGTTTTTATTGCAATAGGCCACAGCCCATCATCCAAAATATTTAAAGATAAATTAAAAATTAGTGATACCGGTTATATATTAACTGATCCAGACTCAACGGCAACATCAATCACAGGTGTTTTTGCAGCCGGTGATGTTACTGATGATAAATACAGACAAGCTGTAACAGCTGCTGGAATGGGATGTATGGCCGCATTAGAAGTCGAGAGTTTACTTTCCTCAGAGGAAAGTTAAATCATTTTAAAACTTTTGAGGGTGAGTTTAATACCTGACTCTCAAGATTAGGGCTCGCTTCCTCAACATCTCTCATCTCAGAATCAATAACCTCTTTAATATTAGGAATTGCCTCTGCAACACCTGATCCTGTCATCAAGCTAACTTCAGACGAACTAAAATCATCTGTTTGATCTTGACCAAATAAAATTGATTGTAGTTGTCGATTTGGTTCCTGAGAGTTTGGCCTGATTTCACCTTCAGCAGGTGGTCTTAGATTATATTCCGGCGGAACAATCAAAGGAGGCTTTGTAAGTATTGTAAATTCATCAGGCGGCATCTTATTAGTACCAAGAACATCAGATAACTCACTTCCGCACCCTGAAAGCAAAGACACATTAGATAAAAGAATTAAGCTAAAAAATAATCTCGAAAACATTACAGCCTCCTTAAGAGTTTCTATAGGAATCTTTTAAGGAATATATTAAAATAAACAATCCACCAAAGACTATTGCTATGTCAGCAATGTTAAATACATACCAGTAATAATCAAAAACATGAAGAGAAATAAAATCAATAACCTTCCCATATAAAATCCTATCAATCACATTTCCTAATGCACCACCTATTATTAAACAAAGAGAAAAGGAAACAAGTTGAGAATTTGAATTTTTTATCCAATAAATCAAATAAGAAATTATTAAACCTGACAGCACAACAAGAATCCATCGCTGAATCTCCCCTCCGCCACCAAAAATACCATAACTAATACCCGGATTATAAACCATTATAAAATCCATAAAGGGAGTAACATACAGCCGTCCCTTAGATTCTAAATTAAAAGAATAAAGTAAAAAAAACTTGCTAGAGAAATCAATAATAAAAATACTTAAGCTTACTAAGAAAAAATTTAAATTAAATACCTTATTGTTCACTTATTTTCCTTATAACCGCAGCGTCTCTTATGCTTAAATCGGGGTAATCCGGATCAGTTCCTACCTCAGGTAAAATCTTCCAAGAGCGACTGCATTTTCCGCCTTCCGAAAGACCGCAAACTACTGAAACCATTTTCATATCACCAGTCTTAAAGGCATTATCCGGACCTTCACCCTCCTTTAAAACCGCTTGAGATGTTATGAATATTTCAGCTAAATCAATATTTTTAAAAATTTCAGAATACTCTTTGTCTGAAATAAAAACAGTTGGAAATGCCTCAAGGCTTGATCCAATTCTTTTTTCTTTTCTTTCTAATTCAATAGCACCTGTTACAACTTTTCTTACAGATCTAATTTTCTCCCATTTATCAAATAACGAATTATTTATCCATTTTTCATTTGGGAGAGGAAAATTTGACTCGTGAATAGATGTCTTAATATCTGGAAATCTAGATTGCATAACTTCTTCAGCTGTAAAGCAGAGAATAGGAGAAAACAATGTGGTTAAATAATTAAAAAGAATATCTAAGACTGTTCTGGCTGCTCTTCTTGGTATTGCCTTTGGACTGTCGCAATAGAGTGAATCCTTTCTTATATCAAAATAAAAAGATGACAAATCAAGATTTGAAAAATTTAATAAGGTTTGAAAAACAAACTTTAAATCATATTCCTTGTAACCTTTTTTTACCTTTCTATCGATAATTGATAGTTTATGTAAAATATACTTTTCTAATTCAGGCATTTCATCATATGAAACTACTTCATCTTGATTAAAGTTGTGTAAATTACCTAAAAGAAAACGAAAAGTGTTCCTAATCTTTCTATAGGATTCAACATTGGCTTTCATTATTTCTTCACCAACCCTAAGGTCCTCAGTGAAATCTGATGAAACTACCCACAGCCTAACAACATCTGCGCCATATTTATCTATGAGATCATCCGGAAGGATAACGTTGCCAAGAGATTTTGACATTTTTCGTCCATTCTTATCCATAACAAAGCCATGAGTTAGGACTTGCTTAAAAGGAGCCTTTCCTCTGGTACCACAGGATACTACTAGGGAGGATTGAAACCATCCACGGTGCTGATCAGAGCCCTCTAGATATAAATTAGCTGGTGACCCCAACCCATCCTCGCCTTCCAATACAAATGAATGAGTTGAACCAGAATCGAACCAGACATCCAGAATATCATTAACCTTTTCCCACTCATCCGCAATATATTTATCACCCAGATACTCTTGTGCTTTGGTACTAAACCAGGCATCAGAACCGGTTTCATTAAATGATTTAGAGATTCTATCATTAACCTCCTGATCCCTAAGTGGTTCACCAGTTCCTTTGTTTACAAATATAGCCAAGGGAACACCCCATGCTCTTTGTCTAGAGACCACCCAATCAGGTCGTGATTCCACCATTGATCTAATACGATTCTTTCCTCTTTCAGGAATCCACTGAACCTCGTCTATTGCCTTCAAAGATTTACTTCTTAATTCATTCTCTTCCATTGAAATAAACCATTGCGGTGTATTTCTAAAAATCAGAGGAGCCTTAGAGCGCCAGCTATGCGGATATTGATGACGCAACTTACCTTTGGCGAATAAATTACCTGATTTTATTAATTCAGAAATTACAGACCCTGTTGCATCACCCATAGAGCCATCTGAATTATAAACTCTTTTACCTGAAAATAACTTTACATTCTCCAAATAAACTCCTTCGTCATCTAAAATAAAAGGAGGTTTTATACCGTTTTTAATTGCTAGCTCATAGTCGTCCTGACCATGACTGGGTGCAATATGAACAAAACCTGTCCCAGCATCATCAGTTAGAAAGTCTCCTTCAAGAAGGGGAATATTAAAATCATAACCACCATCTTTAAACGGATGATCACATACTAAATTATCAAATGTATGAATCTCTTTTATAAAAGATAAATTTGATTTTGAAGCCTTCTCTACATTATCTAAAAGACCAGAATTAATAATAATTCTCATTCCGGGTGTAGCTAAACTCCCATCATCAACTGAGCTTACCTCATATAGCCCATAGCTAAAACGAGAGGAATATGCAATTGCTCTATTAGCGGGAATAGTCCATGGGGTTGTAGTCCAAATCAAAATGCTTGCGCCTTTAAGGTCATCATCATCACTTTTAATAGGAAAATTAACCCATATAGTAGGCGAAACATGCTCCAAATACTCAACCTCTGCTTCTGCTAGAGCAGTTTTCTCTACAACCGACCACATTATAGGCTTTGAACCTCTATAAAGGTCTCCTGCCATCAAGAATTTATGAAATTCCTTTACAATTGCTGATTCAGAGGAAAACTCCATTGTGGTATAAGGGTTAGCCCAGTTACCTAAAACCCCAAGTCTCATAAATTGTTTCTTTTGAATTTCAATCCATTTCTTAGCAAAAATACGGCATTCTTCTCTAAAGTCATTAATAGGAATTTCTTCTTTATTTTTACCTTCATCTCTAAATTTTTCTTCAACCTTCCATTCAATCGGTAGACCATGACAATCCCATCCTGGTCTATACTCGGCATTAAACCCTTCTAGCTGCTTAGATCTAACTATAACATCCTTAAGGATTTTATTTAAAGCAGTACCCATATGGAGATTACCATTTGCATAAGGAGGTCCATCATGAAGTATAAACTTCTCCTTACCCTCCGAGGATTCTCTTATTTTAGAAAATAAATTATCCTTTTCCCATCTTTCTAAAAACCCAGGCTCCCTTTCTGATAAGTTGGCCCTCATAGGTAAATCTGTTTTTGGCAACAAAAGAGTCTCTTTGTAATCTATTGTATTTTTAATATTATCTGACATGGCTCGCCTATTAAGAAAATTTAATTTTTATTCCTATTTATTAATTCAATAGCTTTAGTTGAATCAATCTTTATTTGTTTTTTTAATGAATCTACTCCTTCAAATTTCTTTTCTTTTCTAATAAAGTCAACAAAAGAAACAATAATCTCAACTTCATACAGATCGTCTGAAAAATCAAAAATATGAACCTCAAGAAGGGGTTGTATACCCTCAAAAGTTGGTCTCACTCCTAGATTAGCCACACCACTATAAGAAACACCCATAACGTCGACAGTAACAGCATAGACTCCAAATAATGGTTTAATCCAGCCCTCCATTGAAATATTTGCTGTTGGAAATCCTATCGTTCTACCCCTTTGGTCCCCCTTTAAAACCATACCTTTTACAGTCCAATCATCACCCAGAATTTTATTCGCCTTCAATACCTCGCCAGTTTTCAAAAAACTCCTAATATTTGATGATGACAGAACAGAATCGCCATTCGTCACTTGATCAATAACAGACAATTGTATTTCAAGATTCTTACATATTTCTGTTAGTACAGAAACATCTCCACTTCTATTTTTCCCAAATTTAAAATTATACCCAACAATTAGGTGAGAGACTCCAATTGCCCTATGGATAATTTTATCTACAAAATCGTAGGGTGAGAGATTTGACATATGTAAATCAAAATCTAAAATACCTAGAAAATCCAAACCTTGCCGTTCCAGTAAATACGACCTAGTTTTTATATCAGATATAATAAAATCTTCATTCTCTGGGCGGAAAAATTTACGCGGGTGAGGTTCAAAAATTAACACCCCTGAAGAAATTTTTTTTTCATTAGCTATTGAGATAGCTTTTAAAATAATTTCCTTGTGGCCTAAATGTACTCCATCGAAATTACCCAAAGCAAATACTCCTCCGCGGGCGGAGGTAAAATCTTTAGTATTATTTCTAAAAATTCTCATTAATTAATGACCATTAAAAATTTATTATATTAATATTTATTAAACTAATTCACCGATATAGTAAGTCGGGAAAATATTCTTTTTATTCATTGAATCAAATATGTCTTTATTTTTCTGTCCTGAAAAAAGTCCACCCAAAACCAATAAGCTATCAAGATTATAGTTATTAGCACCTTTAATGTCGGTATCAATTCCATCGCCAATAACAATTGTAGACACTGAGGCGTTATTAGAAATCTCTTTAATTAGAGCCATTGCTTCATCAAAAATAGGAGAAAAAGGTTTACCGATATTTATCGTTTCACCACCTATTGATTTGTATTTTTCAGATATTGCACCTGCGCAAGGAATTAAATCTTTTCCACGCTGAACCCAAATATCTGGATTAGCGCATAGTAATTTAAGGCCCCTTTTCTTTCCTACCTCAAGTAATGGTAAATAACTTTCATCATTTTCTATTCTATCATCAAAAAGCCCTGTTACAAAAATAAAATCTGCATCGTCAAACTCAACCCTTTCAACGTCAACACCCTCAAACACATTAAGGTCCCTATCAGGTCCAATATGATAACACCGAGATCCGAGCTCTTTTTTATTCAAGATAGTCTGGGTTAAATCTCCAGACGTAATAATTCCATCATAGCACCGTTCATCTAGGCCCATATTTTTTAATATAAGCTTAATTTCATTTCCTGGTCTTGGGGCATTGGAAACCAATATTACCGGATACCCAATTTTTTTATACTTTAGCAAACACTCAACGCTTGAGCTAAATAACTTGTGCCCATTATGAATAACTCCCCAAATATCACATATAATTGAATCATATTTTTCATTGATTTCAGAAAAATTATTAACTTCAATAGGCTTTTGTATGTTTAAGGTCATGAAGGATTCACTAATATAATGTAACTAATTCGTCAACTATTGGCTTCAATTAGTTTTAAAGCTCTGTTACTCTAACTCACCGGAGGGAAGGAATGGAATTATTTAATTTAACTGGAAAAAGGGCTTTAGTTACTGGCTCAACGAAAGGAATTGGTAAGGCAATAGCCAAAAGACTAGCAGAACATGGTGCAAAAGTAGTAATTTCAAGCAGGAAGGAGGATATGTGTTTAAAGGTGAGAGATGAAATTAATGAAGATTTCCCTAATCACGCAATCTCGATTCCTTGTAATATTAATGAAAAAAATCAATTAGAGAATCTTGTAAAAAAAACTAATAAAGCATTTGGAGGTATTGATATCTTAATATGTAATGCTGCACTGAATCCTTTTTTTGGTTCCTCAATGGATATTTCAGACGAAGCCTTTGATAAGATATTAAACGCTAATATAAAATCTAACCATTGGTTATCAAACCTTGTATTACCTCAAATGAAGGATAGAAAAGATGGTAGTATTGTAATAATTTCATCGATCGGAGGTTTAAAAGGGTCTGAAATGTTAGGAGCTTACTCAATCTCAAAAGCTGCAGATATGCAGCTAGTAAGAAATATTGCTGTAGAACACGGTCCAAGTAATATTAGGGCAAACTGTATATCCCCCGGAATTGTTAAAACCCGCTTTGCTGAAGCCTTATGGAGCAATCCAGATATTCTAGATAAAACAACATCTCGAGCCCCTTTAAGAAGAATAGGTTCTCCAGATGAGATTGCTGGGGCTGCTATTTATTTAGCTAGTCCTGCAGGAGCATTTATAACCGGTCAAAATATCATAATTGACGGTGGTGTTACAATTTCATAGGTGAAAAATGAATCTTTTAATACTTGGAAAAAAAGGTGAAGCTATACAGCGCGGCCTTGAAAAAGGTCTTGATAAATCTTGGAAGATTTATAATTGGAATCCATCCGAAGGTTCTGAAAATCTTGTTAGGTTACTCAATAACGCTGATGTAGCAATAACAGGATCAGATGCTTTAATTTATGGTAATATTTTTAAATACATCTCCTCATCAAAAAACTTAAAGTTACTTCAGATTCCATTCGCTGGTGTCGAGTGGCTTAAGCCTGATTTACTGCCAAAAGAATTAATGGTTGCGAACGCAGCTGGCCATGAAGTAGCTATGGCTGAATATATCACAGGTGCTATACTGGCTTTAAGTCTGGAACTTGTGTCTACAAACAATAACTTTAAGCTAGGCTCATGGGAAAAAACAGGTACACTATCCGACCCTGATAGTATGCATGATGAAATTTATGGCAAATCAGTTGGGATTTTAGGTTATGGACAAATTGGTGTTGAGACAGCCAAAAGAGTAAAATCATTAGGGATGACGACATATGGCATTAATAGAAATGCTAAAAAAGAAACCCCAGAAAACCTAGACTGGCACGGCAGTATTGATGAACTAGATTTTATTTTATCCAATAGTGATTTCCTAGTTCTGGCGTGTGATTTAAATCAAAGTACTCATAATATAATTAATAAAAAAACTTTATCCAAAATGAAAAAAAATAGTTTTTTAATAAACGTTGCCAGGGGTGATATTTGCAATGAAGAGGATTTATATAGATGCCTGGAAAACAAAAATATTGCTGGCGCCGCCATTGACACTTGGTGGATTTACCCAAATCGACCAAAAAAGGGCTTTTTACCTGAAAAAAAACCTCGTCCTTCTGATTTTCCTTTCCACGAATTAAATAATGTTATAATGACTCCGCATAATTCAGCACATACTATTGATTCTGATGTAAGGCGTTCAAAGTCAATTTTGAAAAATCTACAAGACTTTAAAAAAGGAAAAAAACCATCAGGATTTGTTTTTTACGGAAAAAATTAAAATTGTATGATACTATATACCCAAACAAGAGAGAAAAAATGAACTCAGAAAGTGATAAAAAAGTTGAACGAATAACAGTCTTAGCCAAAGATTTTACCCCTGCTGCAATGGAATTTCATAGAAAAAATATGAGCGCTAGAGGTTATAGGATGGAGGGCACAATTGTTCCCAGAAAATTCCAAATGATCGATGGTGTTGAAGATGCAAAAGATTTATTTTCTGGCGAAGAATACTTCGCCGTTACTTTTGTTAAAGAATAAAATATTATTCTAGTATCTTACTTTTCATTGTATCGATTGTTTTAGAGCTCACATAAAGCTCATTCAAGATGAAGTCTTCTACCTTTTTATGCCTGCTATAGATTTCATTAAAGGCAGCATTTATGTAATCAACTCTTGCTTCAAATAAGGGCTTAAGAATTTCAGATCTAGAATCGCGCCAATCTTCACTAATCACAGGACCTTTATAAAAATCATTGGTTAACAAATAATCTTCTATGATGGCTTCTTTCCTTACGCCCATTAAACTTAAAAGAAGTAATGAGCCGTAACCGGTTCGATCTTTACCCGCAAAACAATGAAAAACTAAGGGTATATCTCCATGGGCAACAGTATTGATAAAATCACGATATTTTTCTTTATGTTGATTTACATACAGAACATAATGCTCTTGCAGCTCATCAGCTAATTCCTGGCTGGTAACGCCCTCCCTCGTCGACAAGTCCTTTAAATCTTGTTTACCTAAAGTTTTAATAGGAAGATGTCTCAACGTAGGCGAAGAAAGGGCTGTAAAAGGTGAGGGGTTTTCTTCCGCCTCAACATCACTTCGGAAATCACAAACGGTTTTTATACCAATTTTTTGAATTTTTTTTATATCGCTATCAGTCAAGTATGAGAGGCTGTCTGATCTATAAATTAAACCATACTTTAGCTTCATTCCATCTTGAGTTTCATAGCCACCTAAATCTCTAAAATTAGATGCACCTTCGAGATTTAAAAGTCTACTAGTCATCCTGTCTCCTTGGTAGCGGGGGAGGGATTTGAACCCCCGACACGCGGATTATGATTCCGCTGCTCTAACCAACTGAGCTACCCCGCCATAGAATTTATATAGTTCAATAAAGCTGTTAATAACATGATGTCAAGATAAACGATTATCGTATATCCATCCCCCACCTAAAACCCTTGAAGAATTATGATTGTCATAAAAGACACATGCCTGACCAGGTGAAATACCTTCGCGTAACCCAGATTCTAGTTTTATACTGACCTTTCCACCTTCAGAAATAATGTCTGCACTTTCAAGATTAAGAGTTGAACCCATTTTAACTTTTACTTTGTAAGTTTCATTGGTGAAATCATCATCACCTATCCAGTTTACATCCCTAAGATAAAGCATCTCTTTTCTTAAATCGTCTTTTGATCCTACAGTTACCTCTAATGTTTTTGGATTAATATCAATCACATAAAGTGGATCCCCTGTGGCTACTCCTAATCCTCGCCTCTGCCCTATTGTAAAATTAATAATTCCATTGTGATCAGCCAGGGTTTCACCTTTTTTTGATATAATTTTACCTTTTTCATAACCCTCAGGTTTTAATCTAGACAAGACATCAGAATATTTTCCATCTGGAACAAAACAAATATCCTGACTATCAGGCTTGTTAGAAACTTCTAACCCTGCTTCCTCGGCAATTTTACGGATTTCTAGTTTTGTAAACTCGCCAAGAGGAAATCTGAGAAACTCAAGCTGCTCTCGAGTTGTTTTGAATAAGAAATAGCTTTGATCTCTCTCAATATCTCTCGCCCGATACATTTCCCTTCCTTTTTCACCCCGCTGAGAAGAAATATAATGACCAGTCACTAATGCATCAGCATCAAGGTCCTTGGCGAAATTAAATAAGTCATCAAATTTTACTCTTTCATTACACAAAACACAGGGAATAGGTGTTTCACCTCTTTCATAAGAAAGTGCAAAATCATCGATTACCTTTTCTTTAAAAATTTTTTCATAGTCTAAAACGTAGTGAGGGATATCTAAAAATGAGGCAACTTTCTTTGCATCATAAATATCCTGACCTGCACAGCAAGAACCTTTCTTTTTTGGAGAAGAACCTGAATCATAAAGCTGAAGAGTAACACCGATAACTTCGTAACCAGAGGACTTGGCAAGCGTTGCAGCAACAGAAGAGTCAACCCCGCCGGACATCGCCACAACGACCCTTCCTTTTTTTGAGTTGCCCCCAATATCAAGATTAATTTTTGGTATCATACCAATTAGATATAAAATTTATTCAATTAATGCAATTAATTAAGGAAGTAATCTCTTAATGAAATGATTATTTATTTCACTTAGCTGCTAAAATTGATAATAATCTCCGTATGAAAGAAAAAAACATGCCCTTAGAATTGGTTAATTTAGCATTTAAGGCAGGCAGCTTGATAATGAATATTTATCAAAAGGACTTTGGTGTAAACCTAAAAGAAGATAACTCACCTGTAACTATTGCTGACCAAAAAGCAGAAAAGTTAATACTTAGTGCGCTGGACGATATTTTTCCTAATATTCCGGTAATCTCAGAGGAAGCTTATTCAATAGGTTTTGTTCCGAAATTTGATAAAAAATTTTTTTTGGTAGACCCGTTGGATGGAACTAAAGAATTTATAAAAAGAAATGGTGAATTCACAGTTAATATTGGTTTAATTGAAGACAATATTGCAAAATTAGGTGTTGTTTATGCTCCAGAAAAAGGGTTTATGTATTTTTGCGATGAGAATAATAATGCCTTTGAACTAAAAATTAAACCTAACTTCTCTGGTTCAATTTCAGAAGCCAAGAGAATTAGAGTTAACTCTTCAAGGATAAGTGATCTGACGGCAATAACTAGTAGGTCTCATAACAATCAAGAAACTACAGATTTTTTAAAAGACTATAAAATAAAAGAAACCCTTTTTGCTGGATCATCTTATAAATTTTGTCTTATAGCTTCAGGAAAGGCTGATATTTATCCGCGGTTAGCACCAACATGTGAGTGGGATACAGCGGCGGGTCATGCAGTTTTAAAGGCCGCGGGAGGCAATATATACTCATTAGACGGCAATGAGCTAACCTATGGATTTAAAGAAAAAAAATTTATTAACCCTTCTTTTTTAGCAAGGAATTAATTAAAAAAAGATTATAAGCTAAATTTTTAAAACCAAAATATTACAAGGAAGCAAAATGAGTCATCCAACTTTAGGAACTAAAAGTGCATCAACTGTTAATATTATTTTAGCTTTAATAATTTTTTTTATTATCCTTGTACAAACAGCATCTATAAATAAACCAGAAATAAAAAAAGATATCCCCCTACCAAGTCATAATACTAAAATAATAGTAAACCAGGGAATTGGTGATATTGATACTCAAAGAATTATAAATGCTAATCAAGAGCCTCATAATTGGCTCTCTCATGGAAGGGATTATAACGAACAAAGGTACTCGCCGCTAAATAAAATTAACAAAGCCACCATAGACAATCTAAAGCTTGAATGGTCATTCGACATGGATACTACAAGAGGGCTTGAAGCAACTCCAATAGTTGATAATGGTATTATGTTTGTCACAAGCGCATGGAGTATTATTTATGCTATTGACGCAAAAACTGGAGAGGAAATATGGAGGTATGATCCAGAGGTACCTAGAGCATGGTCAAAGAAAGCTTGCTGTGATGTTGTAAATAGAGGTGCTGCAGTTTGGAAAGGATTTGTTTTCTTTGCAACTTTAGATGGTCGCTTATTAAAATTGAAGGCAGGCACAGGTGCCGTTGTTTGGGAAATCAATACCATCATAAATAGAGAGCTTGATTACACCATAACTGGCGCGCCTAGAATCGCTAACAATAAAATTTTTATTGGTAATGGAGGGGCAGACATGGGAGGGGTTAGAGGTTATGTAACCGCCTATGATACTAATACCGGAAAATTAATTTGGCGATTTTATACTATTCCAGGCAATCCATCTCTTCCGTTTGAACATGAAGAGCTAGAAGATGCGGCAAAGACATGGAGCGGTCAATGGTGGTTAAAGGGTGGTGGTGGAACAGTTTGGAATTCTATAGTATATGATCCTGATTTTAATCAAATCTATCTAGGAACTGGGAATGGTCAGCCTTGGAATATTGAATTAAGGTCACCTGGCGGAGGAGACAATCTCTATCTATCGTCAATCGTTGCATTGGATGCAGATACTGGAAATATGAACTGGTACTATCAAACAACACCAGAGGATAAGTGGGACTTTACAGCAACTCAAGATATCATGCTTGCGGATATGGTTGTTGATGGGGTCGATCAGAAGGTTTTAATGCAAGCACCAAAGAATGGTTTTTTTTACGTTATAAACAGAAAGAGTGGAAAGCTATTAAGGGCTCATAATTATGTTCCAACAAATTGGGCTACCCACGTTGACTTAACAACTGGAAGGCCCGTAGTTAATAAAGGTAAAGATTATACCAAGAAGCCTGAATGGGTTTTACCCGGAAGTTATGGTGGCCACAATTGGCAAGCCATGTCATACGATCCTAATTTAGGGTTAGTTTATATCCCCACCCATGAAGTAGCAGCGGTTTATGTCCCCTTGAAGGGGCACTATAAAATGAAACCAGGGACGTTTAACACTGGAACAGATTTTTATGTAAATGATGCGGCTGCAACAATGTCAGGTATACCGCCTATCACTGGAGCAATTAAGGCATTCAACCCCTTAACTGGAGAAACAGTATGGTCTGTAGCGCATAATCATTTTTGGAACGGAGGGACTTTATCAACAGCAGGGGGAATTACTCTTCAAGGAAATTCATCTGGGCGTTTTGTCGCCTATGACTCAGAAGACGGATCAATTTTATGGAGCAAGGAAGTTCAAACAGGAATGATTGCACCACCCATTACATATGAGGTGGATGGTGAGCAATATATAGCTATACTTGCTGGCGATGGTGGTGCAGGGAATTCAGTGGGGGATAACTTTGGTGCTGATAAAGAAATAGCTGCAGTACTTTACGGAAACAACGGCAGATTATTGTCCTTTAAGATAAACGGAAGGTCAAAACTACCCATTCTGAACAAAAGGGATCAAATAATTCCAGAACAACCCTTGATGAGCGCAGGCGCAGAGGATATTTTGATGGGAGAAAAACTTTATTCAAACTATTGTGGCGCTTGTCATGGTGCTGGAGTTCGAGGAAAAGCAATCGTCGACCTAAGACACCTTACAAAAGAAAAACATGAAATATTTAATGATATCGTTTTAGGTGGGATGCTAGAAGAAAGTGGTATGGCAAACTTTTCAAGCCTTATAAACAAAAAGGAAACTGAACAAATTCATTCTTACATAATAAATACAGCAACCAAAGCAAGATCAAAGCAACTCAATAAATAATTATTTTTTTGGAAGAGAAATTCTATTTATTTCTTCAAATTCTATTCCAATCTCTCCAGAAAGATTGTTGTATCTGTCCGCACCCCTTTGCAAATCTTCAGGCAAGTCGCCATCGAATGGTTTAATTTCAAGATTTGTAAAGCGGACTGCCAGAGGTGTTCCATTTTTAGTGATCTTTTCAATTTCTGTGATCTTTTCATAAATTAATGGGTTGAAAAAAATCTCAAGTAATCGAGGCTCATCTTTAATAAAACCTTTATTATCGACAGGTTGTAACAAAAGATAAATTTTTCCTTTAGTGTTATTTATTTTATCGGGCTCATTAACTCCATGCCATAAAATTTTATAAGGCTTACTATCTTTAGTAAGATGATTGTCCTTATAAGGCCTACCCTGCATTTCACGAACAGATGTATAGGACGTTATGAAAAATAGAAGCGATAAAATCGTAAAAAATATTTTTACTTTAGTCGAAAATTTAGTAAAAAAATTCAAACTTAATAAAAGAGAAAATAAAATTGCATATGACACGCCTATCATGAGAGGGTTAAGCATATCTATTTTACTCCACCTGATATAATTGGTTTTTGTAGATAATTTAAATCAGCGACAATACCTTTATTGTCTAATAAGAATCTTACTGCCGTTACCTCTTCACCAGTTCTTTTTAAATAATAATCACCAAAATATACAACCTCTAATTTTGGATTAATTTTCTCAATCTTTACCTTCACTTTAAGCGGGGTAATAAAGTTAGATTTATAATATAATAAATTAACAACATACTCCCCTGACATAAACCCTCTAATTGTTACCACCTCTTGGTTAGATGGATTCTCCACCTCAACCCCATCAATAATTAAACGATCCGCAAGTGTTCCCCTGTCATCACGGTCTAGATGCATTAAACCTGCTTGTTGTCTCTGAAAATACACTATATTACCTTTTGGATCTTCAACTATAAGGTCCACATCATCCGGATGATGATCTTCCCACTCTGCTGAAATTATAAACTCTGCTTTAGATTCTATATTTCCACCATCCTGAGGATTCTGAATTAAAGAAAATGCTATAAAAAACATAAAAGCAAAACCTAGCAATGCATTAAATAAAAGGTCCGTAAAGGCATCACCGCTATTATCTTCATGAAATAATATTTTTTTACTCAATGTCATCTTCCACATAGAAAGCTAGATCATTTAATAACGATGTGATTGAAATAGCGCTAATATGAAACTGAATACGCAGCAGGGTATTAACAACAATACCAGTTAAAGTTGTGTATAAGGCTACAGCCATTCCAGAGCTCATTGATGCTAATGCAATTTTTAAATTATCAGCGCTCGTGTTATCTAGACTTGCTATAGGTTGTAACATTAAAATAAAACCAATAATTGTTCCTAATAAACCTAATTTTAATGCAATTTCTGCAGCCAAGATCCCATAGCTCAACCTTTTATCAAGGTCTGATTCCAAAGCATTTAAAAGAATATCCTTATCTTCGCCAGCCCTTAGTCCATTAAAAAACTTAGTAGTGGATAAGCCTCTTTTATTGAAATCCAAGGTATTAAAGGAGTCTTTTTCATCTGAAATGGTTTTTGATAAAATTAACCAGTAACCACTAGTAATCAACCATAAAAAACCAATAATTTTTGAAATGTGACTCTTATCACCTTCTATAATGATAGAAAGAAGGCTCCTTTCGTTTAAAAGCCAAAACCCAAAAATAATAATCATGAAAAATAATAATGACCTAAGAATCCCAAGTGATTGAATTGATTGTCTTGATGACATATTTTGTTCCTTTGATTATTATTTAATAATAAATTAAGAGTATCAAATTAATATTTATATTGTGAATATAAACTAATTTAGTCATTATAAAACCCTGAGGTGTTAATATGAAAGAAAAAATCCTTATCGAGAACGGAACAATCATTGATGGAACTGGCTCAAAGGAATATGTAGATAGTGTTCTTATCGAAAATGGTATAATTTCAGCGATAGGTAAAGACGCTGAAGCATTTTCTAGTGATGCAACTCTCAAAAAAATCAATGCTGCAGGACAAACAGTTATGCCTGGCCTTATTGATTCTCATTGCCATATAACTTTTGATGAACCAACCTCAAACGATGAACTTTTTTTTCATCGCCGTGAAGGTCTGGCAGCAATAGTCGCAGCACATAATGCTCGAAAGGTTTTACTATCGGGTGTAACTGGTTTTCTAGATGCAGATTGTATCTTCGATACTGGCGTTGATCTAAGAGATGCTATTGAATCTGGCTATGTTGAAGGACCAAGGATGTCTTCAGGAGGGAATGCTCTCTTAACATCTGTAGGAGGTACTGCTGGGCGACTGATACCTGATGATGGCTTAAGGGGTTATGCAAAGGTCGTTCATGATAAAGATGACATAGTGAGGGAAATAAGAAGACAAATTAAAAATGGAGTTGATTGGATTAAAATCCATGTTACCGGATTAGTGCCAAGGCAAAAAGATGCAGGCGAGATTTCTGCATGGTCATATGAAGAACTTAAACTGGCATGTGATGTTGCTCACGACCTTGGAGTTCCGGTTGTTGGGCATTGTAGAAACGCAAAAAGTATTATTGATAGTGTAAGCGCAGGCATGGATATGGTTCTTCATGCAACCTTCATGAATGAAGAAGCCTTTGAAACTGTGTGTGAACATAAAACTCCACTGGTACCAACATTTACATTTCAAGCAAATCTAGCTGATTTTGGTGAAAAAGTTGGCGCCGATGAAAGACTCAAGGATATCTTTAAGAGAGAAATAGAAGAAAGTTCTGAAATGTTAAAAAGAGTTCATGACGCCGGAGTGCCAATCTTATGCGGAACTGAGAGTGGTTTTTCATTAACTCCTTATGGTGAGTGGCATTATAGAGAAATGGAAGTTTTCGTTAAAGAAATCGGTCTAACAAATTTAGAGGCTATTCAGTGCGCTACACAAAAGAATTCTTTTGCTCTGAAAATGGAAGGCAAGGTTGGAACAATAGAAAAGGGAATGCTGGCTGATATACTCATAGTGGATGGAAATCCTTTAGATGATATAACAATTTTAGGTAATAAATCTAAATTATCACATATTTTTCTTGATGGAAAAGAAGTGGATCAAAAAATTAAAGTCCCTAATGTTGAAAAAATCCCAGGATGGAGGGTTTCTCCTTACTCCTCGTCAATTCTGACACAAGATTTAGCAAAAAAAGATAGTTAATGGTAGATCATATTTTTACAGATTATAACGAAGCAACTAGCGCCCTAAGAATTAAAGACCTCAAGCAGTCACTTTATGACGATGGTGAGATTATTATGGATCAAGTATTAGTTTGCCTACATGGTGATGAGCATAAAAAAAGAAGGAAATTAGAAAATAAAATATTTACTAGAGACGTGTTTCAGTATTATGAAAATACCATCTTCCCCAAAACCATAAACAAGACATTAGAGCCATATAAAAAATCCGGGAAGATGGATCTGGTAGATTATGGATTTCGGGTTCTCTTAAATCTTACAGCAGATTTCTCGGGCATAGATAGGCCAGAGAAATCTATAAGCGAAACTGAAACACTTTTAAGATTATTAAAAGTTTTTGCCTCTGGAGCAACACTCCATCACTCAACAAGGGATCATGAGGAGGTAAAGTCTGAAGTAAGAGACGCATTAAAAGAGTTCGATCAGAAATTTCTTATTCCTTCGATTAGTAGAAGAAAAATGATTATTAATAAAGAATCTTCTGATGAACTTCCGAATGATATTCTAACGATATTATTGGCAAATGAAGACCAGTTGAATCTTCCGTATGATGTTTTGCAAAGAGAAATAGCTTTTTATCTTTTGGCTGGAGCCCAAACCTCAATTCATTCATTAGTTCACGCCTTTCATGAAATGCATAATTGGTTAAAGGATAATCCAGAAAGAAAAAGTAGTATAAAAAATGATCCAATTTTTATACAAAAATGCTTTTTGGAAAGTACACGTTTACATCCATCTAGTCCTGTAGCATTAAGAAAGCCCGTATGCCCTGTTAAGCTTCCAGGAGACAAAGATGCTCAGCCAGACGATAATGTTGTGATCGATTTATACAAATCCAATCGTGATAAAAAAATATTTGGTGATGATGCTGATAAATTTAATCCTGATCGAAAAACTCCTGATGGTCAAAATTTATATGGATTGTCGTTTGGTCTGGGAATGCATTCTTGTATTGGAAGAAATCTAGCTGCTGGTGTAAATTCAAAACCGGATACCAATCCAGATAATCATCACTATGGAACAGTGACAATGATAATGAGAAAGTTAATTTCTTGCGATGCATTTCCCGATCCAAATAATACTCCAAAAATGGATGAGAAAACAAAAAGGCCAAACTGGGGATATTATCCAATTACCTTTAATGCTAAAGGAGGTTAATAGTGAGTAAATTTGAGATCTCTGATTACAATACCATCAAATCTGTCTTGGTTAATAGGAATCTTAAACAAGCTCTTTATGACAAAGGCAAGGTTATAATGGATGGCGTTCTTCTTACTCTTCATGGTGATGATCATAGAAAAAGAAAAAAATTAGAACATAAAATATTTCAAAGAGATTTTTTTAAATATTATGAGCATGAGTTATTTCCAAGAACTCTAAATGAAACAATTAAACCATTTCTAGATAAAGGAAGTGCTGATCTATTAGACTTTGGTTATAGAATAACCATGAATCTCACAGCAGACTTTGCTGGAATAGATCGATCTAAAAAAACACCTGAAGAAACTGAAGATCTTTTATCATTGGTAAAAATATTTAGCCAAGGAGCAACCCTTGTTCACTCTAAAAGATCTCACGAGGAAGTGAATCAAGAGGTTTTAAAGGCTTTGGATATATTTGAAGAAAAATTCCTTTTACCATCAAAAAAAAGGCGTGAAGTCTTAATAAAACAATACAAAAATAATGAAATCAGAGAGGCTGATTTACCTAGGGATGTTTTAACCATACTAATGATCAACGAAGATAATATCCCCCTTAATGATGATTTGATTAAAAGAGAAATAGCCTTCTATTTACAAGCAGGGTCTCATAGTACGGCTAACTCAATGACCCATGCCTTACATGAAATTTTTACTTGGGGAGAAAGCAACCCTTCAGAGCTCAATAGACTAAAAAATGACAAACTTTTTTTACAAACGTGTGTTCATGAAAGTATGAGGCTACATCCAGCAAGCCCTGTGGCATGGCGAAAATCGCAATGTCCCGTTGAAATAGAAAATAATTTAATACTAAAGAAAGATGATTTAGTTATTATGGACCTGCACAAGGCAAATCAAGATAAGGATATTTTTGGAACAGATTCAGATATCTTTAATCCTCATAGAGTTATTCCTAAAAATCAATTTCTATGGGGTCTTACTTTTGGAATAGGACTTCATATGTGCTTTGGAAGAGACCTAGATGGAGGCGTTGTTTCAAATGAAAATACTGACCCCAGCAAACATCAATATGGTATAGTTACGTTGTTAGTAAAAAAAATTCTAGATGAAAAAGGTCTTCCAGACCCTAAAAGTAATCCAGAAGTTGATGTTAATACAGAAAGACCAAACTGGGGATCATACCCAATTATATTTGGAGAATAAAAATGAAAAGTGCAATAGTTACAGGTTCTGGTGCAGGAATAGGCGAATCTATATCAAAAAAACTAAGTGAAAATGGCTATAGAGTTGGAATGCTTGATCTAAATGAAGATAATGTAGTTAATGCATCAAAAAAAATAGAAAATAGTACACCCCTCTTTGGGGATGTCACTAAAGAAGATTCTATCTCCAGGGCCTTTGAAAAGTTCGGTGAAACTCCTGATCTGTTGGTGAATAATGCTGGTTTAGTGCTTTTCAACCCTCTTGAAGAACATAGTATTGCTGACTTTAGCAAAAGCTTAAATATTAATCTTTTGGGGTCCTTTATTACCTCTAGGATATTATCGGAGGGAATGATAAAAAGAGGGAGCGGATCTATTATCAATATGTCGTCAATTAACGGAATAAACCCAGGACCGGGAACCGGTGCCTACCCTGCTGCAAAAGCTGGTATAATTTCAATGACACAGCAAATGGCAATAGAGTGGGGTAAATTTGGGTTACGAATTAACTGTATATCACCAGGCTTTATCGATGCCGGAATGTCAAAACCAATTTATGCTGATCCTAAGGTTAGAAAGTTAAGGGGTGGAGCCGTACCAAGCGGAAGGTTGGGGGAGGCTGATGATATAGCGAATGCAGTATTATTTTTAGATTCCGAAAACGCATCATATGTTAATGGTCACAACTTAGTTGTGGATGGCGGTGTAAGCAATAGTGTAATTGCTCAGCTACCAAGAGAGTAATGAAGAAAAACCTCATACTTACTGGTGGAATTTTTCATCCTTTTGATGAGACATCAAAAACTCTAGAAGAAATTTTAAATACCTTGGGTTATGAATCTGAAATAACATTAGATATTGAGGAGGGAATAAAAAATATTCATAATTTTGATTTGGTAACATTCAATGCTTTACGTTGGAGAATGCTAAATCATGAGAAATATATTCCTTACCTTGATGAATGGCAATTTAGCCTGTCATCGAATGCAAAAAAAATCCTCGATAGATATATAAAAACAGGTGGGTCAATGATTGCGTTTCATACATCATCAATTTGTTTTGATGATTGGGACGGTTGGTCTAAGTTACTAGGCGGAAAATGGGTTTGGGATAAATCTTTTCATCCCCCGCTAGGTACAATTGAGGTAAACCCGGTTGATAGTCATTTCCTGGTTAAACACTTAAAAAAATTTGATTTGAACGATGAAGTTTACCATAACCTTCTTCTAGAACCAGAATCAAAACCATTTCTTCTAGCAAAAACAAAGGATTCCAGCGAAGAGCATATCGTGGGGTGGACATATAGCTATCAACAAGGAAAAGTTGTCTACAATGCCCTGGGTCACGATTCGAATTCTTTACTTAAAACAGAAATGATAGAAATCATTAAAAAATCTGTAGAATGGGTCTCTGGAGAAAAAAATGCTTGATATAAAAGATATGTCTATAATTATTACAGGTGGTTGCTCTGGACTTGGATATGGTATGGCAAAGCGATTTAGTTCAGAAGGAGCAAAGGTTACAATATGCGGGAGAAGAAAAGACAAAGTACTTGAAGCTCAAGATAATTTGGGTTCGAATGTTAAGGCGGTTGTTGCAGATATTACAGATATTGAAGATAGAAAAAAATTAATTCAGGCATCAGTTGATCATGGGGGCAAGCTCGATACGCTCATTAACAATGCTGGAAATATGTACAAAGGGAAAATTGATCAGCTAGACCAGGCTGAGCTTATTAATATTTTTAATACCAATGTTATTTCAGGGATGATGCTCTTGGGGGAATCAAAAAAATATTTAGCTGAGACTAAAGGGGTTAATATCTTTATTGGGTCAGTTCATAATAGGAGGGCTTTTCCTGAAGCATCCCCTTATGCTGCAACAAAAGGAGCTCTTGAAACACTCACTAAAGTCTTGGCTGCTGAATTAGGTGCAGAAAAAATACGAGTTAATTGTGTCGTTCCGGGTGGTGTTTTTACAGAAATTAATCAAAGGGCAGGACTTTTTGACGATGAATCGGCTAAACGAAGGTTGGAAGGAATGGCTTCAATGCATGCCTTAGGAAGGATTGGGACTGCTGAAGAAATTGCTGAAGCGGTAGAATATCTCATTTGCTCAGAATGGACCACAGGAGCGATACTTGATGTGGATGGCGGCCTTGGGTTGGGACTAAACAACGTTTAGTTTAAATTGGTAAATTAGATACACCGCCATCTACGGCGATTGATTGACCCGTAATATAACTTGCTTTCTCAGATGCTAAAAAAGCAACTAGTGAAGCTAGTTCTTCAGGTCTTCCGACACGTTTTGCAGGAATATTATCTGCTATAGAATCAACTATTTTATCTTTTGTAGTATTGAGATCTCTCGCTTGAGAGGCAACCAGAGCATCGACCCTTTCAGTTTTTGTAAAACCAGGACAAACATTATTTATTAAAATATTATCTGATGCCATTTGATTTGAAAGAGTTTTTGCCCACCCATGTACTGACATTCTGATGCCATTTGATAAAATTAAATTATCAATCGGTTGCTTCGCTGATACTGAGCTAATGTTGATAATTCGTCCCCACTTATTTCTTTTCATTGAGGGAAGAACTGCTCGAGTCATCCTTACAGCTGAAAGAAATGTTGATTCAAAGGTAGATAACCAATCATCGTCAGTTAATTCTTCAAAGAAACCAGCCTTAGGGCCCCCCGTGTTGTTAACTAAAATATCAACTCTTCCGTATTTTTCTATTACTCTCCTAACCATGATCTCAATATCGTTTGAAGAATTAAGATCTGTTACAAAAGACATGACATCTGTATCAGTTGCTTCCTTAATATCTTTTTCAGATTTATTGATTTTATTTTTATCTCTGGAACAAATAACTAATTTTACACCTTCATTTCCTAAAGCTATAGCAGATGCCTTTCCAAGGCCTTGACTCGCCGCTGTTACAATTGCAATTTTATTATTGAGTCCTAAATCCATTTTAGCTCCAAATTTTATAGTTTATTATATATATAATGAATCATAACTAATATAATCTTTAAAACATAAAAATTAATATTTATTTTATTACCGAGGAAATGCAAATATGTCTGAAAATGGAATAGGCTCGTCAGTTTTAAGAAAAGAAGACTTTCGATTTATTACTGGGAAAGGTCAATATACTGATGATATCACTCAGCCAAATCAGTTATATGCATACTTTTTACGATCCCCAGTGGCACATGCGAACTTAATTTCAGTAACTACTGATGAAGCTCTTAATTCTCCAGGTGTTATCTCTGTTTATACAGGTAGGGATATTGACGCCTCACTTCCTTGTGGTTGGGAAGCACCTACAAAAGAAGGTACGCCGTCAATGCATGAGCCCCCCTGGCCTATTTTTGCTCAAGAAAAAATTAGGTTTGTAGGTGAGCTAATTGCAGTTGTTATTGCAGAGACAGTTAATCAAGCAAAAGATGCGTGCGAATTAATTAATATGGAATATGAAGACCTTCCAGCCGTCGTATCACCCCAAAAAGCACTTGAGGATGGGGCCCCTAGTATTTGGAGTGAGATACCAAATAATTTATGTTTTGAGTGGGAGATTGGTAATAAGGATGATACAGACAAAGCATTTGAAGGAGCCGAGCATCACATAACGGTCAATTTAAAAAATAATCGTTTAGTTCCAAATGCCATGGAGCCCAGGTCTTATATTGGAAACTTTGAAGAAGGTAAGGGGGAATACACCCTTCATACAACGACTCAACTTCCTCATATTATTAGAATGCTTGTATGTACCGTCTTAGGTTTAGAAGAGCATAAGGTTAGGGTTATTTCTTTGGACGTAGGAGGTGGTTTTGGATCTAAAGCTTTCCACTACGCAGAAGAGGCAATCGTAACTTGGGTTGCAGGAAAACTAGCTCGTCCAATTAAATGGACATCGGAAAGAAGCGAGGCCTTTATTAGCGATCGACATGGTCGAGATCATGTAACTAAAGCAGAGGCGGCTCTTGATAAGGAAGGAAATTTTTTAGCAATGAGGGTTAATACTATTGCTTCATTGGGGGGCTATCTGTCCGGATCAGGTCCAGCCATTCCAACCTTTTTTTATGGTCCATTAATTCCGGGGCCTTATAAAACTCCAAATTATTACTGTGATGTAAAGGGTGTTTTTACCAATACGGTTCCTGTAGATGCTTATAGGGGTGCCGGAAGACCTGAGGCGACTTACGTTACAGAAAGACTAGTTGAGGCCGCAGCAGAAAAAACTGGGATTAACGCAATTGAACTTAGACGAAAAAACTTCATTCAACCAAATCAATTTCCATACTCATCACCAGGTACCCTTACCTACGACTCGGGTGATTATGACGCTACCCTGACCTCCGCTCTTTCTGCAATCAATTACGATGGTTATGAATCAAGAAAGCTGCAGTCATTAGAAAAAGGGAAAGTTAGGGGTTTGGGTATATCATGTTATATTGAGGCATGCGGTGTAGCTCCATCAAAAATGACTTTGGAGGCCGGAGGACGAGGTGGGTACTACGAATCCTCAACAGTAAGGGTAAATCCAACTGGCTCAATCACTGTATTTACCGGCTCTCATTCACACGGACAGGGTCATGAGACAGTTTTTGCTCAAATTGTTCATGATACTTTAGGTGTGCCATTTGAATCAGTAGATGTTGTGCATGGTGATACAGGAAGAGTTCCTTATGGTGTAGGGACTGTCGGCTCTCGATCTCTTGCTGTAGGTGGCCCCGCATTAATGAGGTCGTTGGATAAGATAATAAACAAAGGAAAAGAAATAGCAGCCCATCTTTTAGAGACATCTTCTGATGAGATAATTTTTGAGAATGGTGAATTCTCAATTAAAGAGACAAATAAATTTGTTAGCTTGGCGGATGTTATTGGGGCGGCATACGTCCCTGGAAACTATCCTCTTGATAGATTAGAGCCAGGACTTGAAGAAACATCATTTTATGACCCACCAAACTTAACATTCCCAGCAGGTGCTCATATTTGTGAGATTGAGATTGAACCTGAAACTGGAAAAATTGATATTGTGAATTATGCCGTGTCTGATGATTTCGGCATCATAATGAACCCAATGATAGTTGAAGGGCAAGTTCATGGTGGGGTTGCCCAAGGAATAGGGCAGGCAATGCTAGAGCATTGTATATATGAGGAGGGCACAGCTCAATTGATAAATGGTTCCTTTATGGATTACGCTATGCCAAGAGCTGATAATATTCCTTCTATGATTGTAAAAACAGAGGTTACACCATCGCTTCACGGGTTAGGTGTCAAAGGGTGCGGAGAAGCAGGAGCAATTGCAGCTCCTCCAGCGGTTCTTCATGCCGTACTTGATGCATTAAAGCCTCTGGGAGTTAAGGATTTTGATATGCCAGCTACACCAAATAAAATTTGGCAGGCTATTCAGGATGCTAAAAAATAAGCGACTAAGACCAAGGTTTTATAACGACAAGTATAACAATAAAAATCATTATTAATGTTGGTACTTCATTAATTATTCGAAAAAATTTTGAGGAAAATTTGTTTGAATTATTCTTAAAATTCTGAACACATTTTTTAAGAAATATATGAAAAATAGTCATCACCGCCACAAGCGTTAATTTTATAATAAGCCACAGATGAAACCCTGTATTGTAAAATAAAACTAACCCCGAAAACCAGACCACCATCATAGCGGGGCTCATAATAAAACGAAATAGCCTATCTTCCATAACCTTAAAGATAACGTTAACTGATTCATCATTTGATTTTTCTGAATGATATACAAATAACCTAGGTAAATATAAAAGTCCGGCCATCCAGGAGATTACGGCTATAATATGTATTACTTTAAACCAAATTATAAACATTACTTCCACTTGGCAGTTGGGGGCATGGACATTAAAATAGCTTCTGTAGAGCCACCTGTCTTAAGCCCAAATAATGTTCCTCGATCCCACAAAAGATTAAACTCAACATACCTTCCTCTTTTATATAATTGGATGTCTTTTTCTTCTTTAGACCATTTCTTACTCATTCGTTTTTCGATAATGGCAGACATCGTATCCAACGTATCTTCACCAAAATCATGGATAAAACTAAAGTCAGAGTCAAAATCATTATTATTTAGATGATCAAAAAATATCCCTCCTTCGCCTCTTGGCTCATTTCGGTGAGGTAAATAAAAATATTCATCGCATTGTTTTTTAAAGTCGCCGTAATAGCTTTCATTGTGTTTATTACAAACTTTTTCTATAGAATTATGAAAAATTTCGACATCTTCCTTATTGGGAATTGCCGGAGTCATATCGGATCCACCTCCAAACCATGTTTTTCCAGTTTCAATAAATCGAGTATTAAAGTGAAATGCTGGAACAAAAGGTGATTGCATGTGAGCTACAACACTTATTCCGCTTGCCCAATAACTTGCACTTTTTTCTGTCCCTGATATTTGATTACGAAAATCTTCTTTAAACGAACCTTTAACAGTTGATATATTGACGCCAACCTTTTCAAAAATATTACCTTTAAGAGTACTCATCTCACCTCCACCTTCTCCAGAGTGATTCCAATTTTTTCTTGAAAATTTTGTACCATCAATTTCTTCGAATTTCTTACAAAACCGTTCCCTTAGATCAGTAAACCAATCTTTAGCTATTTTCTTTTTTCTATCAGAGTTGCTATTTACTAAATTACTCATTTAAAAGTTTCTCTAATAGTCTTAATAAAATGCCTTACATTCTTTTCAGGTGTTGTTTTAAGGATTCCATGGCCTAGTCCACATACCCAGCCAGCTCGATCTTCCATAGTCAATCCAACAATTGGCCTTAAGTAGGAATCCAAGTCACGCCTATAATCGTCAAATGGTTTTGTTAAACTCTCTTGATTAAAATTACCTTGAATAAAACCTTTTTTAATCTTTTTAAACCAATCCTTAATTGGATATGTGTGGTCAACTCCAACACCCGATAAGGCGCTCATATTATTAAGAGCGTCATTTTCAAGATAAAAATCATAGTCAAAGGGATATTTTGCAAAATATCCAACCTTATTGTCAAAAGGTAATATTAAATTAGTATATACAGTCTCAGAATACTTCTTGTAATTCTCTATACTTCCCATACGTGAAGCATCAGTATCAAAGATCATAACAACTTCAGCACCTGATTGAATTTGAAGTTCAATATTTTTTCTAAGAAGAGGAAATATTGCATTTCCTAAAAGTTTTTTAATAAAGGGATTATTCAGACCATCATGATAATCGACTCCTTTATTCATCCCCGTTCCATAAGATGCAACCGTCCAAGGTCCGCCAATAAAACCTATTAGACTTTTATCTTCTGGCAGTATTTCTCTGGTTATTTTTAATGCATCACCCTGGAATTTTAAATCAAGAATAGCCTCATCAACTGATCTTAACTCCTCGATATTTGAGGGGTCAATAAACTTACTAAAAATGGGCCCAGGATCATACTTAAGACCCATGCCAAGAGCTTCGAGTGGAAAGAGGATATCGCTGAATAATATTGAGACATCAAAGTCAAAATCATCTATCGGTCCTAAAGCAGTTTTAGCAGATAATTCTGGGTCTTTACATAGCTGTTCAAATGTATAACTCTTTTTCAAATTCTGGTAATGCGAATGGTATCGACCTGCTTGGCGCATAAACCAAACTGGCGGTACTTTCTGAGGAATACGATTTAAGGCATTAGAGAAAAGTAAATTTGTCATTAAAATCCTATGTTTTTTGCTAACCGGGCACCATATGTAATTATAAATTGTGCTTCTGCCCTTCTCATAACGTGCCATGTTTCCTCAAGGGAATTCTCTAAATTCAATAATCCTCTTTCTTCTGAAAGACAAAGTCCTGCATACTCCCCGCTTACCTGATAAGAGCCAACCATTAATCCAGTTTTAATTTTAATATCTCTAATTAGATCAATTGAGGTCATACCGGGCTTAACCATTAACATATCAGCGCCTTCTTCAGCACACCTTATACTTGCTCGAATAGCCTCTGATCTATTTCTGTAATCTAGTTGATACTGTTTTCTATCTCCAAATGAAGGAGTTGAATTAGCGGCATTCCTAAATGGTCCATAAAAATTACTAGAAAATTTTGTACTATAGCTAACTATAGGTGTCATAGAAAAATTTGATTTATCTAATGTATCTCGTATTCTTAAGGTGCGTCCATCCATCATGTCGCTAGGCGCGATGATATCTGATCCAGCCTCTGCATAAGCAAGTGCAATAGATGATATTTCTAATAACGTCTTATCTAAATCTATCGACCCTTTTGCATCAAAAAGACAACAATGTCCGTGACTAGTTAAAGAGCAAAGGCAGACATCAGTCCACAAATTAATATCATGCCGAAACCGATCCTTAATAGAGCTTATAACCTTCTGATGATATTCCAAATTAAACGAATCAATAGATTTAGATTTTGATGAAATAAATAATAAAAAATTATTTACCCCACTGTTAATATCATTATCAATTTGCCTAATAGTATCCTCAATATTCATCACAAAATTATCCTTGAGACCTTCAATTTTTTCTTTCTCGTCAACTAATTCACTAGTAAATAAAGGTTGGACAAAGTGTGCTATCGTAAAATTCGTCTCTGAGCACAGATCTCTAAGAAACTTATTACTCTTCATACGATGAAGATTTTTTTTAATTTCACTCATTGATAATTCCACTTTTCCAGTCATTATAGCTCAAAAACACCTTAATGTGATCTTCCGTAACATTCTTTTTTATAATTTCATAGGTATTGCCCGGACCACATGAATGAAATTTATTAATAATATCCGGAAACTCCTCTAGGGCATATAAAAATGCAGACCCGCTCATCCAAAAGAAATGAGTTTTTTTTGATAAATCATCCTTTATCTTATTTCTTATTAGTTTGTAGGTGGGAAGCTTTTCTTTAATAAAAAACTCCATAGAGTCTTCGTGCGTTAGTTTTAGCCAATCATTATTATTAGACAATAGACTTACCTGAGGATCCTCGGCTTCGCCTAGGCTATCAAAAGTCCCATTAACCCAAAAACCTTTCTTTGCTAAATTAAACCAAGTCTGGACACCACTTGTCCATAAGTTATTTGAGGAATCCAAATCGAGCACACCTTCGAGCACATTACCGCGTGAAGCTAGAATATTTTTATTTTTAAGAGCTGAAATTTTTAAAAGGCTGTCTTTTAGATTAGCTCGCGAAAATAAGTTATAAGACTTGAGGTCAGAAGGAAAAATATCTCTCTCATCTATATTGCCCCAACTAACCTTATTCTTACTTACCCTGTTTATAACCCTTTTATCCAATATCTCACCTTCATCTGAAATACCCTTAAGTGAAAAAATATCTCCAAAAGTTCTTTTTTGATTACTAACTCCAATTTTTTGATGGCACCCTCCTCCAAACCTTGAAAGGGTATCCCTCTCAACCTGAACAGCATTAAATGTATCTAAATTATTAATATCTTTGATTATATTAATGATTTCATGCCTCTTCTCATTAACCTCAATTGCTAAAGCGCCCTGCGCTGGTGCACATGGATTTTCCGATAAGGGTAGTACCATCCACTCGACGTTCTTAAGGAGACTTCTTATCTTTTTTGACAAGCTTTTATCGCTATTTATTAAAATTCTATCTAAAGCAGCTTTAGCAAGAACAATACCATCCGATTTACCTGCAATAAATTTATCTAATCTAGTTGGGATGTTACCCCTAATATCTGAGAAAATTATTTCATCCACCTCGATTGGAAGTGCTTGAGGTAAAAAAGAATTAATATTGTAAGACCTTCTTGGAGAAGATGTTGAAATATCAATAGATTTACTTTTCTTAATTAAACCAAGATTACTTTTTTTTACTAAGAGGATGTCCCTCATATCGGCCCTAGGTAATGTCCCGGCGATCACCGTCCCTTTATCTAACTTAACCGGTAGATCCTTCCAAGAGTGTACTGCTAAATCAGCATCACCAACGATAAGAGCATCCCTTAGGTCCGTTGTAAATACTCCCGCTTCAGGCATCTTGCTTAGTGGGGTAGAAAGATCGATATCTCCTCTAGTTTCCTTGTGAACATACTCAATATTATATTCGGGATACATCTCTTTAATAGCTTTACCAACAAGATTTGCTTGAATAACAGCTAAATCACTTTTTCTGGAAATAATTTTAATCATAAAGTAATTTCTCATGAATTTATTTTAAAGTATCGACTTATTTTACCCTTCTTGATAGAAATATGCGACATAATGTCTAAAAGTTTTTTTAGGATATTATTTCTACTTATTTTATCTTAATTAATAGTACGGTTATACTATTATGGATCTTAGGGAGCAACAAAATTGAACTACGAAGATTTCTTTAAAGATAAATTAAATGATCTCAAGAATGAGGGCCTTTATAGAACCTTCCGTGAAATTGATCGTCACCAAAATCTTTTCCCTAAAGCTCTTGAATATAACAAGGGAAAGAATAGGGAGGTTGAAATTTGGTGTTCCAACGATTATTTAAATATGAGCCAGCACCCCGAAGTAATGCAAACATGTATTGATGTTATTTCAGAGCTTGGAACAGGATCAGGCGGTACTAGAAATATATCAGGTACATCGTCATATCATGTAGGGCTAGAAAAGTGCTTAGCAGAGCTACATCGTAAGGAGTCAGCCCTAGTTTTTCCTTCTGCTTACACTGCTAACCAATCCACTATTTCAATTCTATGTAAGAATATTGATGGAATTGAAATATTTTCCGACGAACTAAATCATGCGTCTTTAATTGAAGGAATTAGAAACAGTAAAGCCAAATACAGCATCTTTAAACATAATGATGTTGAGGATCTTGATAGACTTTTAAAAAAGTCAGATAAGGATTCACCAAAATTAATTATTTGCGAATCCATTTATTCAATGGAAGGAATAAGATCTCCGCTAAAAGAAATAGTAAGGCTAGCAAAGGAATATAGCGCTCTTACTTATTTAGATGAAGTTCACTCTGTTGGTCTTTACGGCCCTGAGGGAAGTGGCGTTGCAGCAGAGCTAGGAATATCAAATGATATAGATATTATTAACGGGACCTTATCAAAGGCTTTTGGTCAAATGGGAGGATATATTGCAGCAAATAGTCAAATAATTGACTATATAAGAAGTTTCGCGCCAGGATTTATATTTACATCCTCAATAAATCCATCAGTTGCAGCTGCATCCATCAAAAGTATAGAAATATCAAAAGTGGCAGAAACTCTCAGATTGAAAATAAAACAAAACTCTTCATTAATTAGAGAGGGCTTAAGATCAATCAATGTTCCTTTTATTAGTAATGACAGCCATATAATTCCAATCCTAGTTGACGGACCACTCCAATGTAAAAAAATATCAAAACTACTTTTAGATGATTTTGGTATTTATATTCAGCCTGTTTTTTACCCTACTGTTCCAAGGGGTGAGGAGAGACTAAGAGTTACTATCACTCCAAAGCATAAGAAAAATGATATCGATAACTTTATTTCTTGTATCGATAAAGCTTGGGATATTTTAGAACTCAAACGAGAAAATAATAAAAATGTGCATTCTCTTGCTTAAGTACTAGGAATTAAGTGCAGTAAGGATACTAGCTAACCTCTTTTTACTTTTTCCTCCCACTCTTGAAGTCATTATTGAATCAATGTTGTCCTTATTTTCGCCAACTACTACTACCGCAATCATACCCATGCTCTTATGAGGAGTACATTGATAAAGGTAAATACCGGGAACATTAAATGTATATTCTACATCAACACTTAATTTACTTTTAAAAGCATCAACTCCATTAGGCGTAGTAAGAAATTGAACATTATGACCTTTGCTAGAAGCAAGCCACTTAACGGTATCGCCTGACTGAACATTAACAACAGATTGAGAATAAACCATGCTTTCCTTACCCAATCTATTTAGCATTTCAACCTCAATGGTTGCAGCCATTAAAGAATTTCCCGAAACTGAAAGGGTTAGACCAATTAATAGTAAAAATTTATACATTTTTTCTCCGTCCTAAGCGTTTATAATAAATAAATATAAATATTTTATCTTAATAATTTTTACAATTCATTCACTAAATACTGTTTAGACAATATGTCGCATAAAGATTTTATTATCTTATGAATATAAAAAACTATGAAGAATACGAGACTTTCTCCTCGATTTTATTTTTCTGTAAATATTCTGCTGCAGTTATGGAGGCTTTAGCACCTTCCCCCATTGAGATAATAATTTGTTTGTGCGGAACGGTAGTAACGTCACCACAAGCAAAAATACCAGGGCAAGAGGTTTCCCCCTTTTCACTCACAATAACCTCTCCATAACCATTTAACTCAACAGTATCTTTTAAAAATTTACTATTTGGAATAAGGCCAATTTGTACAAAAATACCATCTGTATTCAAACTAGTTACTTTACCACTTTCTCTGTCCTTATAAGAAATCGAAGAAACCTTTCCATTAATAGAGTGAATTTCTTTACACTCGACATTGCATAGGATATCAATATTTTCTCTAGAAATAGCCTGATCTATAAGAATTTTATCAGCTTTTAGGTTTGGTAGGAATTCTAAAACTTTAACTGATTTTACTATACCTGATAGATCAAGTGCAGCTTCGATTCCTGAATTACCGCCCCCAACAACGCAAATATCTTTATTCTTAAAAAAAGGGCCATCACAATGTGGGCAATAAGCAACGCCATTTCCTAAATTTTCTTTTTCGCCAGGAATATTCAACTCCCGCCAATTTGCACCAGTTGCAATAATAACTGTTTTACTTTTAATAATTTCACCTGATGATAGTTTAATATTCTTTACTTCTCCGTTAGTTATTTCTGTTACTCTTTGATGTTCTTTTAATGAAACATCATAATCATTTAAATGATTATACATCGCTCCCGTTAACTCTGGTCCGGTTGTTTTTGAAACAGAGGTAAGATTCTCTATCCCCATCGTGTCCTTAACCTGGCCTCCCATTATCTCGGCGATTAACGTAACCTTCAATCCCTTTCTAGCGCTATAAATTGCTGCACTAATACCTGCTGGACCACCGCCAACTATAGTGACGTCCTGAAGCGGAAGAGAAGCAAACTTATTCTTTGTAAGGTAGGGATATAATTGCTTTAATTTATCTACGATTTTTGCCATATCCACTCTTCCGTTCAAAAAGAGCTCGCCATTTAAATAGACACTTGGAACACCCTGGATATTTCTTTTATCTATTATTTCTTGAAAAAATCCGCCATCAATCATCTCGTTGCTAATATTTTTATTTAAAACGGCGAATTTATTAAGAGCTTGAACAACTTCAGGGCAATTTTGACAACTTAAGCTTATAAAAACTTCAAACTTCAGATCTTCTTTAATATTAGAGATTAGCTCTATTATAGAATGATCTAGCTTTATATCTGACCCCCCACACTGAAGTAATGCTAGGATAAATGAATTAAATTCATGCCCCCCAGGTATCCCAGAAAATATTACACCAGATAATCGACCGTCAATCTCAAGGGTAAAACTAACAGGGCTTTTTAATGAACCACCTAAATCCCTTTCTTCAAAAGTAATCTTATCAGAGACATTTGAAACTGCCTTTAAAAACTCAACAAGCTCATTTCTTTTGTCATGAACCCCTGTCTGCAAAAGAAATTTAACTTTATTTTGCATATCAGAAGTATAGCCTTTTAAAGTACTTATTATTTCGTCAGTTATCATATGTATTACCTATAATTTAAATTATTAAAATCAAGGCACCTGGAGGCATCTTGAAAAAAAACTAAATCTTACCAACTAAATCCAGTGAAGGAGCTAATGTGGCCTCGCCCTCTTTCCATTTTGCAGGACAAACCTCATCAGGGTGCTCTCGAACATACTGAGCTGCTTTAACCTTACGCATTAGGTCTCCTGCATCTCTTCCGACGCCTTCAGAGGTAACTTCCATCGCTTGAATAATACCTTCTGGATCAACAATAAAGGTCCCTCGATCTGCTCTACCTTCATTATCCCTTAATACTTCAAAATTATTTGAAATTTCAAATGTATTATCACTAATCATCGGGTATTTGATTTTATTAATAGTATCCGAAGAATCATGCCAAGCTTTATGACAAAAATGGCTATCTGTGGAGATACTATAAATTTCTACTCCCAGAGCCTTGAATTCGTCGTAATAGTCAGCGACATCACCTAGCTCAGTCGGGCAAACAAAAGTAAAGTCAGCAGGGTAAAAGAAAAAGACAGACCACTGGCCCTTAAGGTCATCACTATTTATTTTTATAAACTCACCATCTTTAAATGCATCAGCGTTAAAAGGTTTAATTTGTGTATTGACTAGTCCCATAATTATTCTCCAATAGTCTATTAATTAATAAGAATGACTATTAGAATCATTAAAAGTATTTGTCAATACAGTTTAGAATTAATCTAATCTAATTTATTGAGAAGGTAAATGGGGCCAGAGGTTGGACTCTGACCCCGGTGTTGTATACTTTATTTAAGTATACAACTTATCTAACTCTGTATTGTCCTGGGGGGGGTATAATAGGACCAGACATCAGATAAACTTTAATTTATTGCTTTTAATTGGTCATTATTACCGTAAAACGAATAAATATTATCATTGTATTTCTCATGGATAATAAGATCACTACTCAAGAATTTTTTTCCTAGCCTATAGCCAGAATTAAAAAAATGCTCTGCATCAGATTCAGGAAAATATGGTCCAAAAATACTACGAAGTTCTTCTGTCATATCTTTTTGAGCTAACGAAACAATCTCTATCAATAAGTCTTCAGTTTTGCTGGTAGAAGGGGATGTCATGAAATCACTTCTTAGATGACATTTATTAACATGCGAGAGGCCCATCATTAAAGTATGAAAATCTCTTACACAATCATCAAGTTTAGCAGCTTTGAAAGTATGATCTATTAATATTAAAGGTGTATTACATCTAAATACATGAGCTTTAACCTAAAACCTTGAACATAATATTAAAATATTTTCAGCAGTTCCTAAATTCTTGATATTTTTTTTCATTTAATCCCTCTTCTACCTTATTTTTATAATTAAAATGCAGCCCTAATACCAACGAGTACTGTTTGTGGTTTGCCAGGACGTTTACCAGCGGGGTGCCAAGAAACACTATATTCTTCATCAAAGAGATTCTGAATATTGATAGTGAAATCAATTTCTGGCGTACCAGAATAATATCCACTTAAATCGATAAGAGTTCTATCTTCGATTTGATATGGATCGTATCCAGAGCCACCACTTGTGCGCATTTTATCTTTAAAGTTAAGTGTTGCGTCCATACCCCAATTATCAGCTCTTAATCCAACGTTTATGTTAAGAATATTTTCAGGCATGTAAGCAAATTCGTCACCACTTTGAACTTCACCCCACAGACCATATCCACTTTTGAAACTATCTGAAAATTCAGTTTCTTGATATGTGTATGCGATTGAAACAGGAGCTTGAAGACCCCTTAAATCAAATACCCAAGCAGCAGAAACTTCTAAACCAGAAACTTCAGCTTCACCAGCTGAGAATGAATCACCGATATCACCAGCGCAACCAGTAGAAGCTGTGCAAGTACCAGTAAGATTTTCATAATCACTCATAAAAGCAATTGCTGAAAGACTAACTCCACTACCGATATAACGGAAGCCAAATTCAGAGTTAGTAGACTCTTCAAAGATCGAAGATTTAACTGATGTTGGAGAGAATCCTTTGTAAATTCCACCAAGAATTTGCAGTGTATCATTTACTTGATATGTAACACCAAAACTAGGCATAACTTCGTCATATGAAACAGCACTGATTGTTGGAGAAGTAGCTCTGCTAGGGTCGCTTTTACCGTAATCAACTCTACGACTTTCAATATCTTCCATTCTTAAACCAAGAAGAACAGAAGTT
Source organism: alpha proteobacterium MED-G09 (assembly GCA_905182015.1). GTDB lineage: Bacteria > Pseudomonadota > Alphaproteobacteria > MED-G09 > MED-G09 > MED-G09. The sequence continues at coordinate 49,752 of CAJIZT010000003.1, forward strand.
TTACCAATAGTTATTTGGTTTGAAATATACATAGAAGTAGCTTCAGCTTGTTCAAGACGATTAGAATCTGAGCCAGGAGCACCAGGTTTATATTTTGATGGGTCACCAGATGTATTAACATAATAATAATCAGCAAACTGATAACGATCCATTTCATCTTCATGTTCTCTAAAGCCTACTTCAATATCATGAGTGGCAGAACCAGTCACAAGAGAGGTTTTTAAAGTCATTTGGAAACCTTTAGTGAAGTACTCACGGTTGTTGGCTTTTACTTTCCAATCACAATCAGATGAGCTGCATTCGCCGCCTTTTGCTGAAAGCATTTGGGTAGGATATTTAGCAGGATCTTTAAGAAGTGAACCAATTTTCACACCCCCAACCTTATCTAATTTATACCAATTCCTTGCAGTCTCGGTATTGTAGATGGCAGTAGTTAATGTGGTATTTTCGCTAAATTTAACAACATGTGTAAATACACCCTGAAGATGTTCATTATCCATATTATCTAATTGACTAGCTGCATAACGAGAATATGGATTAAGATTATAATCAGCGTCTGTTAAACCCAAGTAAGTTTCATTTGAATTTTCATCAGTCCATTCAGCTTTAACTTGAAAGGATTGCTCCAAACCCATAATCACATCCTGGAATCTTAATTTAGCAACATAGGATTCGATCTCATAACCTACATCTGTTCCCGTAGATATACTTTTAAAACCATCTCCTTCTTCTTGAAGTGTCTCAACTAAGAAACCCCATTTACCTGATGTTCCACCCATTGTTAAGTGAACAACAGACTGAGCATCAGTTCCAAATCTTGCCTTAAGAGTGCCACTAAATTCTTGTGGAATTCTTGATGAGATCATATTAATTGATCCACCAACAGTTCTAGGGCCATATTTAATAGCAGCAGGACCTTTGACTATTTCAATTGATTCCATTCGTGTTGCTCTTGGAAAGTAATAAGCTGATGGTGAAGCATATGCAGCTGGAGCGATAAGGATACCATCTTCCATAACTGTAATTTTACCATTTCTTTCTGTTTGAGCTCCACGAAGGCCAATATTTGGTCTCAAACCAAGGCCATCTTCTTCTTGAAAATTTATACCAGGAATTTGTTGAAGCATTCTTTGAATGTCCATGTAATTGTGTGCAGCCAAATCTTCTTTATCTAAAAAAGATACTGAACCAGGCACTTTGAATATATCACTTTTGCTACTAACAACTAAAAGTTCGTCTACAGCATCCAATGGAGCTGATGGTAAGTTGTCTTGAGCAAAAATATTAATTGGCATTGATAGATTAAATACCAATGCAATAAGTAAAAACTTTGTTAGGTTAGTTTTTGTCATAGTTTTTTTCCCAATTTATAATAAATTGTTTATGTTAATAATAATTATTCGCAAGTTATAATGTAATTGATAATCATTCGCAATATAAAAATACAAAAAATTTAATTATTTTTTTTATTAAGCTTATTTCGTTGAAATATAGATGTTAACGTCTAGATAGGTTTGCCCATTTTTCAAAATTTTGATCTTTATAGATAAAGCTTTCTTCTGTAATTAGATTATTATTAACCTCTTTTCTCCAATCATAATGAAATCCAACATCACTTTTCTTGGGGGCGATATCCTAAAAACAACAGTATAGAGATCGCTTATTTTTCCGGGTAGTTTTATGTTGTTTGCATAGTGGAAGTTATCAGACATATTTAAATGAGGAATTAAGTTATAAGTAGCCTCATCTCGGCTATTTTGACTTATAATTTTTGCTGTTATATTTAAATATGTTATAAACCCTCCCTCAATGGACCCCTTTGGTCCATTAGCCGACCATGTAACTAAAGCCTCTATATGAATGTCGGATTCACTTTCTTTTAAATATAATTCTGTTGGTTTAATACTACCCTTAATGGCACACTCAAAAATAATATTGGCCCCAGGAGAAATTCATTCTTTTCCTATAATCATTTCTTCAGAATGAAGTAAATTAAAATTTGCAAAAATAATTACTAACAAAAAATAGTTTATATAAAATCTCATTTTCACCTCATTATCTCATTATAAAGCTTATAAAAATGTTATAATTATTTTATTGATCATTATAGCTTCATAGAATAGAAAAGTATTATAGTTGAGAATGATAATCAATACTAAATATAAAAGAGGTCAGTCATGAATGAGTTTATTATTACGTTTAGAGAGTGTCTGGAGGCATCCCTAATAGTTGGGATAATTTATACAGTTCTTGATAAAAATAATTTGTCATATGAGAAAAATATTCTTTGGCTTGGTGTTTTGTCGTCTTTGACGGCAAGTGTAATAGTTGGAATTGGACTTGCATCAATCAACAGCGCCGTTGGCAACACCTTATACGAAAAGTTATTTGAAGTTATATTTATGTATATAACAGCGGGCATATTATTTTATGTTATCTTTTGGTTGTCAAAACATGTGAGCGATCGAAGGGAAATAGAAAGCTCCGTTAAAGCAGCTGTCGCAGGATCGAGCCTTGCATTGTTTCTATTGGTATTTTTTTCTATTTTAAGGGAAGGGTTTGAAACTGCTTTATTTCTTATTGCAAGCTTTTCAAGTACTGGAATATTTTCATACTTAGGATTCTTTGGTGGCGCAGTTCTTGCAATTTTAATAGGTTATTTAGTCGTTATTCAAGGTAGAAAAATTAACTTAAGAACATTCTTTAAAGCAACTACCTTACTATTGGTATTTTTTGCAGCTGGTATGGTGGCTTACGGAACTCACGAAGCTGAAGAGTATCTTGTAAAAAGCAATACATTAGAGAAAATTAATATCACAAGAGTTTGGAATATTTACGAGCCAGCAAAAGAGATAGATTCAATAAGACATGAAATATTTTATTCTTACAATGATTCAGATGAAAAATATTACCATATGCTCCATGATAAAGGCTCTGTAGGGTTATTTCTGAAAGGCTTCTTTGGATATAACAGTAACCCAAATTGGATTGAACTTATTCTATGGTTAGTTTCGTTATTTTTTGGATTAAAGATGTGGTCTACATTCTACGCTGTTGGTAGAAATAAAACCTGATAAACTATAGTTGTAATAATAATAAAGAATCCTAGAATAAGAATTATTCCTAAAATAATGACAATTTTCTTTAAAAAGATATAGTTATTGTTTAATTTTGGTTCTTTGGTCATCATGAAGGTTCCATGGAAAAAACAATATCACATAAAGTAACAAATGAAGATTCTGGAAAACGCATAGATCAGTTTATTGCACAAAAAGCAGATGGTATTAGCAGAACCAGAATAAAGAATCTTATCTTGGAGGGGTCACTTCATTTATTAAATAAAACTATTGAAACAATAAGCGATCCTTCTTATAAGGTTAAGGAGGATGATGTTTATCAACTTCTAATTCCAGAAGCAAGGGACCCCATTCCCAAAGGTGAAGACATTCCTTTGAATATTGTTTTTGAAGATAATGACCTAATAGTTATAAATAAACCTAAAGGTTTAGTGGTTCACCCTGCCCCCGGTAACCCTAATAAAACTCTGGTAAATGCCCTAATCAAACATTGTGGTTCAAGTTTATCTGGGATAGGCGGAGAAAAAAGACCTGGAATTGTTCATCGTCTAGATAAGGATACTAGCGGATTAATTGTTGTTGCTAAAAATGATAAATCACACAACGGGTTATCAGAACAATTTAAAAATCACGGTAGAGATGGCAAATTAGTTCGATCTTACCAGGCTATCGTCTGGGGTGTACCAAAATTTTCTTCTGGAACAATTCAAACATTCCTAGGAAGATCCTCCAAGAATAGAAAAAAAATAGCTGTTTTTAATGCTGAAAAACCCGGAAGAAGAATTGCAATCACCCATTGGAAAATAATAAAAAAAGATATTACAAATAATATTTCCTTAATTGAATGTAAATTGGAGACTGGAAGAACACATCAAATACGAGTTCATCTAGATGATATATCACACCCTATCATAGGCGATCCGTTGTACGGACAGGGTTATAAGACTCGCATAAGCAAATTAACCGGTAAAATGATAAATGCTGTCGAATCTCTTGGGAACAAGCAAGCATTACACGCTAATAGTTTGGGCTTTGAGCACCCTGCAACAAAAGAAATTCTTGTATTCCAACTAGACCCCCCTAAAGAAATGTTAAATGTAATTAAATTAATTTAACCCTTCCCCCCTTTACACGGAACAAAAATATACCCATATAATAATAATAAACAGAATGAGAGAGAAACATGAATCTTCCTGCTCTATCAGGCGATATTGGATTAAAAAATTATCTCGAAGAGATAAAAAAGTTCCCAATGCTTAGTGCTACAGAAGAATATACGTTGGCTAACCGTTGGCAAGTTCATAAAGATACTGATGCTGCGCACCAATTGGTCACAAGCCACCTTAGGTTGGTTGCAAAAATCGCAATGGGATATAAAGGTTATGGCCTACCTATAACTGATATTATTTCAGAAGGTAATATTGGCCTAATGCAAGCAGCGCAAAAATTTGATCCGGAAAAGGGTTTTCGATTAACAACGTATGCTATGTGGTGGATAAAAGCCGCTATGCAAGAATATGTCTTAAGGTCTTGGTCGTTAGTAAAAATAGGAACAACAGCTGTTCAAAAAAAATTATTTTTCAACCTGAGGAGCGCGAAAAATAGAATACAAGCCTATGAGCATGGTGATCTAAAGCCAGAAAATTTAAAGAAACTTTCAACTCAACTTAACGTTCCTGAAAAAGAAGTTGTTAATATGAACAGAAGGCTCTCAGGAGGAGATCCCTCTTTAAACGCACCAATAAGCTCTGATGGTGAGAAGAGTGGCGAATGGCAAGAGTGGTTAATATCTGACGAAGCAAATCAAGAGGAGGCCTACTCAGAACAGGAAGAGGATGGACTTAGAAAGGAGTTAATAAATGAATCTCTTCTCGTTTTAAATAAAAGGGAGCTAGATATAATACAAACTAGAAAACTTACTGATTCCCCTTCAACACTTGAGGAATTAAGTATTAAATACGATATTAGCCGAGAGAGAGTTAGGCAGATAGAGGTAAGGGCCTTAGAAAAGGTGAAAGAAGCTCTTGAAAAAAATATGAATGATAAAAATATTGTAGATATTTAAATTTTACTTATCGCAAACCACATCTCTTCCAGTATCTCAAATAAATTATCCAAAAAAGAATCCTTATTTTTCGAAGGAATTAGATACTCTCTATCGAACTTAGAGTATCCGTACGCAGAAAACTCCCAATCTATAATTCTCAGGCCTTTACTAGTTTTGATTATATTAGATGGTGATAAATCATGATGACACAATACTGGATTCCAATCTTCATTTTGAAAGTCTTTTAAATGAGGATAAAAATCCTTTAATTTTTTAGATATTTTTTTGTTAATGCCGCTTCTTTCTAAAAGAAAAACCTCATATTTCTTTATGTGATCAAAATAGTTAAATTTAGGTAAGTCAATATCCATACCCTGGTACATAGAAATTAAATTAGTTAAATATTCTTTATTCTTCTCTGTTACTCCATTAGGTAACAAAGGCAAGCCTTCAATAAACTCAGTTATTAAAAAATTATAGGAAGGATCACAATACACAACTTTTGGTCCAATCTCGCTATCTTTAAGTACATTAAGTATCTTTAACTCTCTGCTACGATCAATATTGTAATTTTTGGATTTTTCTGAATTTAAACGTAATACATACTTTCTAATACCGTCCTGAACCAGGTAACTTACATTTGTTCTCCCAGCACCCAGCCTTTCAAAATAAATTTTTCTTAGATTAATATCAAATCCAGGGATGTTCCCTAAGATTTTTTCAATATGATGTTGATTGCTCATGATAAGTTTTTCGCCAATTAAAATAGCCTATGATAGAAATTATTTGATAACAGAACAATAGTAGTGCTGTTAGATAAAGCTCTCTATCTAAATTAAGAAAAATACCAACGGTATTAATTACTATCCAATAGAGCCAATTTGATAGTACTTTTTGTGTGACCATATAGGTTGTAACAACAGAGGCCCATGTTGTAAAAGAATCCAGATAAGGTCTGACAGCGTCGGTATTACTTAAAAAATAACCTGAAGAAAAAGTTAAAATAAAGATTATAGTGATAACGAAAAAGTGCTCACTTGAAGACCAATTTGTTATTGGAGAGAGATTATCTTTTTCTCTTTTACTCCATTCCCTCCAACCATAAACAGCCATTGATAGATAATAAAAATTTAAAAGAGATTCCATATACAGAGCAACGTCCCAATATAAAAAAGTATAGATAGCAGTACTAATAAATGCTGCATACCAGCATGATATTCTCTGTTTCGTTGCCAGAAAAAGGTATAATAATGCAAATATAACAGCAAATATTTCAAAAAAAATCATCATAAATATTATATATTAAAAACTCTTCTTTCCGCTAACCCCTATAACCCTTGGTGCTGCATATTGATTGTAGGGCTCAGTAACATAAAATTTTCTTGGGTCATTACCAAAACTTCCAAAACCCCTGGTTTTATAATCTTCATCAGTTAAATTTTTACCAAATAAACTTATTTCCCAAGAATCTAACTTATATCCGATAAGAAAATTTAAAAGAGTATAACTATCTGATTGAGCATCGTGTCTGTCAGAAAAATAGAATTTATCTTTTGACTCAACATTAAGGTTGATAAAGATGTTTTCATTAAGCTGATAGTTTAGAAAGAAGTTGAATTGATAATTTGGTGCGTGAGACTGATCTCTTCCTGATAAATTAACAGCTACACCATTCGATGGATCAGCATCAACGTGAGAGTAACTTGCAAAGTTTTTAAATTCAGTCTCAAGAATACCTAGTGAGGAAGAAATTTCAAGCTTATCGTTAATGAGCCATAAAAGCTCTAACTCAAACCCATAATTACTTCCCGAAGCTGCATTACCAATGTAATCAGCAAAGGTGCATGGGCATTCACCTCCCTCAATTTCACTTGCTATAGAAGAAACAAAACTTTGTTTTGTTTGAACGTCGTCACGATCTTGATAAAAAAGTGATGCTTGTACAAAAAAAGTATTATCAATTAAGCTAGTTTTTATTCCCAGCTCATAATTCCACATTGATTCGGATTCGTAATTAAGGTTCTCCTGGTTAATTTTACCGTCGATATTAACACCCCCCGGTTTAAAACCTCGTGATATCAATGCATAGGCCATTGTTTTTTCATTGAATTTATTTTGTATTGCGATTTTTCCACCCCAAAAATTTTCAGAGTCAGAATACTCATTATTAAAGAGACAGCTTTCAGGTCTGGGGTAAACAGCTATACAAAAAAATCCTTCCGGAATAGGTCCATTGTTATCTAAATAATCGACTTTTCTTTTTTCAAATCTTAGGCCTACTGTAATTTTAATTTCATTACTAATATTGCTATCGATCTGGCTATAAATAGCAGAACTTCTTGTATCAAAAGAACTCTTAAAATCATTTTCAAGGTATGTATATTCCCTAACTAAATTTATATCCTGATCTCTATTATAAATACCAATAACCCATGGAAAATTTTCTGAGCCAGAGATATATCGAATGTCTAAAGAATGATTTTTATTATCTCGTTCAAAGCTATCAAAAGAAGAATACCACCAGTCAAATCCATGTATAGAAAAAGCGCATGGTGAGTCATTGCAAATACCAATATTGCTCCAATCTTCATCGTATGCATATTCAAGATCTGATTTGGCATAACTGACTAAAGTTTCAATACGACTATTATTTTTAAAAGTTTTTTCTATTTTTAGTGATGCTGCCGAAGTCTTTTGTCTGTCATGCCCTGGCTTATCAGAATAAGTTATCCTAGTGTTATCGAGACTAAAAGCATCATAGCCATTATCAATATCTGCATTAAATATATTTAAGGTTAAATTAATATTATTAATACTTTTAGTGAATTTTGCTTTTGCAATCGTTTCGTCTAAATTATTAGTGTTATCTTTATTTAAATAAATATTATCGACATAACCATTACTTTTCGAACTATTTATTCCAATTCTATATCCAAAATTACTATCAGAAGATCCGCTTATTATCGCGCCAATACTTCTCCCACCATATTCTGAAATCAATCCCGTTATTTCAGAATAAAAATTCTCGGTGGGATTATTACTGACCATATTAACTAGCCCCGCAAGAGCATTCGCACCATACAAAGTTCCTTGCGGACCCCTTAATATCTCAACTTGTTTAATATCAAATGTCGAAGCTCCTAGCGCTATGCCTGTAAAGTCTATACCGTCAATGATAACCCCTACAGAATAATTAACTGGCTCAGTAAATTCACTTCTTTCACCAGTACCTCTGATTTGATAAAATTTCCCTCTTGATGAGCCGGTTGAGTAATTTACATTTGGTGTCATAGACAACAAATCTTCAAGATGACTAGCATTTCTTTGTTTAATATCCTTGGCACTTAATACTGAGACACTAAATGGGAGGTTAAATAGGCTACCCTTATTGAATTCTGCTGTAACAAGGATTTCATCGATTCCTGTATTTGATTGCACTTCTTCAGCAACCAAGTGGAGGCAATTTATAATTAAAAACGATACAAGAAAAAAATACTTCATTAAAAACTCCTACAGATTATTAAGCAGAAACGATTATTAATGCAGCTGTAGAGAAAATAATCCATTCCTACGCCGGCATTAACCGGATCAGGTTCAAAGGGATAGGAAAATCCATCTCAGCCTTAAAGGCACCCCTTGGACAAGAGGATAAATACAACTATTTAAAATTTCTTGCAAGAAGTTTTTTTAATCTTCAAAAGGATCTTTAACTAAAATAGTATCATCTCTTTCAGGACTTGTTGATAAAAGAGATACAGAACAGCCAATAAGCTCTTCTAGCCTTTTAACATACTTTATTGCCTCAGCTGGAAGTTCATTCCAGCTCCTTGCTCCATATGTTGAATCGCTCCACCCTTTTATATCTTCATATATAGGAATAACATTAAATTGATCTTCTGATGCTATTGGAAAATAATCGATCACCTTACCATTTAATTTATATCCAACACATATTTTTATTGTTTCAAATCCGTCAAGTACATCAAGTTTTGTAAGAGCTATGCCATCTATTCCGCCAACTTCAATTGCATGCCTAACCATGACAGTGTCTATCCAGCCACATCTTCTTTTTCTTCCAGTATTTGTTCCGAACTCGTGACCTTTTTTTCCAAGCTCTTCACCTGTTTCATTTTCTTGTTCTGTTGGGAAGGGGCCTTCACCAACCCTTGTAGTGTAGGCCTTAGTAATCCCTAAAACAAAATTTAAGGCCTTTAAATTTTGACCTACACCAGATAAAGCTGTAGGCGAAATCGTATTTGACGAGGTTACAAATGGATATGTCCCATGATCAACATCCAACATAACACCTTGAGCTCCTTCAAATAAAATCCTTTTTCCTGCTTTTCTTGCCTCTGAAAGAATAATGGAAACTCTAGCCATATAGGGTAAAATCTTATCCGTTATTGCAATTAATTCCTTTAAAACATCGCTGGGATTAAGTTCTTTTTCGCCCATGCCCCTAAGAACAATATTGTGATGATTGACAAGTTTATTAACTTTATTAACTAGAGTTTTTTCATTGGCTAAATCTGTTACTCGAATCGCCCTTCTTCCGACCTTATCTTCATAGGCTGGACCAATTCCCCTTTTAGTAGTACCTATTTTGTCATCACCACTAAGCCCCTCCCTTAAGGAATCAAGCCTTTGGTGAAGCGGTAAAATTAAAGTAGCGTTTTCAGCTATCTTAAGACTTTCAGGACTAACCATTATTCCTAAATCAGTAATATATTGAATTTCTTTTGCTAAAGCCCATGGATCGATCACTACACCGTTACCAATGATAGATATTTTTCCACCACGAACTATTCCAGATGGCAGCAAAGATAGCTTATAGGTAACACCATCAATAACTAATGTGTGCCCAGCATTGTGACCCCCCTGGAACCGAACCACAACGTCAGATCTGCTGGAAAGCCAGTCGACAATTTTTCCTTTGCCCTCGTCTCCCCACTGAGAACCTATAACCGCAACATTAGCCATTTTTCTTAACCTTGTTAAATGATATTAAAACTTAGACTTTTAACTTGAACTACAGACTCAAGTTTTTCAACTTCTTTTATTACATTTTCACCCACAGAGTTATCAACCCCTATCAAGGCTATTGCGTCCTTTAAGGGCCCTGTTCTTCCTAAGTTAAAGCTTCCTATGTTAATTTTTTCATTACCCAGAATATTTCCTAAACTTCCAATCAAACCTGGAACATCTTTATTTGTGACATACAGCATATTAGGCATCAACCCGGCCTCTAAATCAATACCATTAATTTGAACTATCCTAGGATTTCCATCAGAAAAGGTAGTTCCGCCAATTGAAAATTTTTCTTTTTTAGAAATCAAAGTTATTCGTATATAGCTCTCATACGCACTGTGTTCTTCTTTTTTTGTTTCAGTAATTGCAATACCTTTGTCTCGAGCAATCGATGGGGCGCTGACCATGTTTATGTCAGGTAACGTTGAACTAAGAACTCCCGCTACAGCTGCAGAAGTTATTGGAGAACAATTATATTCTGATACATCTCCAACATAATCAATTGCTATTTCGTGAAAATCTGAAGGCATTAATTGTCCTGCAAATAAACCTAGTTGTTCAGCAACTTTCACAAAAGGCTTTAAAACAGGTGCTTCGCTAGCGGAAATAGAGGGCATATTAATCGCATTCGAAACTGCCCCGGTAGATAAAAAATCAGCCATCTGGTCCGCCACCTGTAGCGCAACATTTTCTTGAGCTTCTAAAGTTGACGCACCTAGATGAGGAGTACATATTACATTCTCCATTCCAAAAAAGATACTTTTCTTGGCAGGTTCAACCTCATACACATCGATAGCTGCTCCAGCAACTTTTCCTGAATCTAAAGAATCTTTTAAATCCTTCTCGTCAATAAGACCGCCCCTAGCACAATTAATTACAAAGACACCATCCTTACAATTTTCTAATGTTTTTTTATTAATTATGTTTGCGGTTTGATCTGTTAAGGGAACATGAAGGGTGATTATGTCACTTATCTTTAATAGCTCATCTAATTCAACCTTCCTTACCTTTATTGCCAAGGCTTTTTCTTCAGTTAAAAATGGATCATAAGCAATTACCTTCATCTTTAATCCTAAAGCTCTGTCGGCAACTATTGATCCAATATTTCCACACCCAATAATTCCTATAGTTTTTCCTGTAATCTCAGTACCCATATATTTAGATTTTTCCCATTTACCAAGGTGAGTTGATTGATTGGCTTGCGGGATATTTCTAACCAAAGACATAGTCATTGAAATCGCGTGTTCAGCTGTTGTAATTGCATTGCCAAAAGGGGTGTTCATAACGGCAACACCTTTTAAGGTTGCGTAAGGTATATCAACATTATCGACTCCAATGCCGGCTCTTCCAACAACTTTTAAATTGTTAGCAGCATCGAGAACTTTTTCAGTCACCTTTGTTGATGATCTAATCGCCAAACCATCATATTTATCAATTATTTTAATCAGATCATCGCGCTCAAGACCAGTGATAACATCAACCTCTATTCCTCTATCAAGAAAAATTTGTTCTGCTTTAGGGCTTAATTTATCCGATATTAATACTCTTGACATTGTAAACTCCTAACTTAAGATAATTTCATTAACCGCTTGATTATAAGCCCAGTTAATCCAAGGCAACAGTGCCTTTACATCACTTGCTTCTACAGTTGCGCCAGTCCAAATTCGTAACCCTGGGGGAGCACTCCGGTGATTGACAATATCATACGCAGCACCCTCATTTTCCAACAAAGTACCTATTTTTTTTGCTATCTCTCTTTGTTTTTCCTCATTTTGATTAACAACCCGAGGATCGCTAAACATTAAACAAACTGATGTATTTGATCTATTTGATGGCTCGCTACACAAAAATTCTATAAAATCTGAATCACCAACCCAGTCTTTTATCAGATTAAAGCTGCTATTTGCTCTATTAATACACGCCTCTAGCCCTCCAATTTTTCTAACCCAATTTAGCGCATCTAAATAATCTTCGACACAAAGCATAGAGGGGGTGTTAAGCGTTTCGCCCTTGAAGATACCGTCAATAACTTTATTGGACTTTGTTAGCCTAAAAATTTTTGGTATTGGCCATTTTGGAGAAAATTTTTCAAGGTGTTTTAGAGCCTTAGGGCTTAAAACTATAATCCCATGAGCGGCTTCCCCGCCTAAAACTTTCTGCCAACTAAAGGTAATAACATCTAATTTATCCCATTCAACTTTTTGAGCAAATACAGCGGATGTAGCGTCGCACAAGACAAGGCCTTTTCGTTCCAATGGAATCCAGTCAGCATTTGGGACTTTTACACCTGAGGTAGTTCCGTTCCAAGTAAAGATAACGTCATTATCAAAATTTATCTTTGAAAAATCCGGTGCTTCGCCAAACTCGGCAGTATGAGTATTTGAGTTAGTTAACTTTAGCTGCTCAAGAATATCTTTCTTCCAATCATTTCCAAAAACTTCCCAAGCCAAAATCTCAACTGGTTTAGACCCAAGAAGATTCCACATAGCCATCTCAATTGCGCCTGTGTCAGAGCCCGCAACAATGCCTACCTTATAGCCATCAGGAATCTCTAATAACTCAATTGTATCATCGATAGATTTTTGAAGTTTTTCTTTACCTTTTTTACTACGGTGACTTCGCCCTAAGAGAGCTCCATCAAGAGAGTTTACGCTCCATCCCGGTCTTTTCGTACAAGGCCCAGATGAGAAATTAATACACTCTGGCTTAATATTTGGTTTTATATCATTCATTTTAATCTATCCTTCCAGATAGTAGCCCCCCGTTGGGGAGGGGTAACCCACCTAAGGAGATATAATTTAATAAAGTTTTAGTCAAACTAAAACTGATAAAATTCGAAACTTTAGTTACTCTTCTCCATTAGATGTTTTATTGAATCGCTTAGCTTGCCAGCGACGCTATCTGCTAATTTACTATCTAAACTTTCTACCATAATTCTCATAATGGGCTCAGTTCCGCTTTTTCTGACTACAACCCTTCCATCATCTCTTAAAAGGTCATCAGCATCTCTAGTGATTTTTTGAATTTCACTATCAGTCAATGTATTCTTGCCATTTAGAGGAATGGTGATATTTTTTTGAGGGTATAGGTCAAACAAATTAACTATTTCACTTACTGGTTTTCCACTAGCGCACATAATGGAAAGAACCTGAAGCGAAGCGATAAGACCATCGCCTGTTTTACCAAAATTGCTCATTATTATATGACCGGAAGGTTCTCCTCCGATATTTGAATTAGCCTCTCTCATGCCTTCAGCTAAGTATCTATCCCCGACATTTGTTCTAGTTAAATTCAATCCAATTCCTGATAAATATTTTTCTAGTCCTATATTAGCCATAATTGTTGATACAACAGATTTGTTATTTAATAATTTTCTTTCATTCAAATTTTTTATTATTAGCGCGAGTAACAAATTTCCGTCAACTTCATTGCCTTTCTCATCAATAACAATAACTCTGTCGGCATCACCATCAAGAGCAATCCCGATATCAGCACCCTCTTCAAGAACTCTTTTCTTAAGATTTTTTGTATTTGTTGATCCACAATTTAAATTAATATTCTTGCCGTTTGGTTGGTTACCTAAAACAATTACATTTGCTCCCAACTCCCAAAATGTTTCAGGTGCTACTTTATATGAAGCTCCATTAGCACAATCCAAAACAATTTTGATATCGTCAAGCATAATATCCTTAGGAAAGGATCTTTTTGCATATTCAATATATCTTGCCTGAGCATTATCTATTCTTTTTGCCTTGCCAATATATTTAGATTTTGGAAATTCTAAAAGGCTCTCAGAAAGAATTAATTCTTCAATTTTTAGTTCATTTTCATCCGATAACTTATAACCATCAGGACCAAATAACTTAAACCCATTGTCTTCATAGGTATTGTGAGATGCCGTTATCATTACCCCAAGGTCAGCTCTTAAGGCTTGGGTGAGAAATGCAACCCCCGGAGTCGGCAATGGCCCAAATAAAAGTACATCCATCCCTACAGAGGTAAATCCAGAGGTTAGTGCTGTCTCCAGCATATACCCTGATACTCTAGTATCTTTACCTATGACTACTCGATGAATGTGAGGACCACGAGTAAACACTTTACCAGCTGCTATTCCTAACTTTAAAGCTGTTTCAGCAGTCAGGTAGGATTCATTTACTCTGCCCCTTATACCATCAGTACCAAAGAGTTTTTTATTCACCTACACCCCTCCCCTTAAGTCACATTTATAATCTTAAGTTCCTTGAAGACCAGGCTCATTTTTAGGAGAGCCTTTATTGCCTGCTTTAGGAACAGAGCTAGATAGGGTTGTGGCCCCTGTATCATCATCTGAGGGCTCTTCTCTTGTTGGATTAATACCTTTTAGAAGATTAGTAATTTCATCGCCTGTTAATGTTTCATAATCAAGCAGACCATTGGCTATAATATCCAAATCTTTTCTTTTATCTTGAATAATTTTTTCGGCATTTTTATAAGATTTATCAACGATTACCTTTACTTCAGAATCGACTAGTTTTTGAGTTTCCTCAGACATACTCTGAGTTCGGGCCACAGATCTTCCAAGAAATACTTCTTCTTCATTGTCGCCATATGTCAAGAAACCAAGCTTGTCAGACATGCCGTACTGCATCACCATTGCCCTAGCTAATTGAGTTGCTTGCTTTATATCCGAAGAAGCGCCTGAGGTTACCTTTTCATAACCAAAAACTTCTTCCTCCGCTATTCTTCCACCCATGGCAACTGCCAAGTTGGCAAACATTTTTTCTCTTGTTATCGATATCTGATCACGCTCAGGTAGTCTCATCACCATCCCAAGCGCTCGTCCGCGAGGAATAATGGTGGCCTTATGAATAGGATCAGATGAAGAGTAATTTAACGACACCAAGGCATGCCCAGCCTCATGATATGCCGTAAGTGTCTTTTCCTCGAGAGTCATTACCATAGACCTTCTCTCAGGTCCCATCATAACTTTATCTCTTGAATCCTCAAACTCCGCATTTGAAACAAGTTTTAAATCTCTTCTAGCAGCGAGTAATGCTGCTTCATTTACAATATTCGCCAAGTCAGCACCAGAGAATCCTGGCGTACCACGAGCAATTGCCCTGATATTAACATCTGATGAAATTGGAACTTTTCTAATATGCACTTTTAAAATCTTTTCTCGACCAATAATATCAGGATTTGGAACTACAACCTGTCTATCAAATCTTCCAGGTCTCAATAATGCTGGATCAAGAACATCAGGTCTGTTTGTTGCAGCAATCAAAATAATTCCTTCATTTGTTTCAAATCCGTCCATTTCAACGAGTAATTGATTAAGAGTTTGCTCCCTTTCATCATTACCGCCCCCAAGGCCTGCGCCTCTTGATCGTCCAACAGCGTCTATTTCGTCAATAAAAATAATACAAGGTGCACTTTTCTTTGCTTGCTCAAACATATCTCTTACTCTGCTTGCGCCAACTCCAACAAACATCTCAACAAAGTCTGAACCAGATATAGTAAAAAACGGAACATTGGCTTCACCAGCAATAGCCCTAGCAAGAAGGGTTTTTCCTGTTCCGGGAGGTCCTACTAGCAACGCTCCTTTGGGAATACGTCCCCCTAATTTTTGAAATCTAGACGGGTCTTTAAGAAACTCAACAATTTCCTGGAGATCATCTTTAGCTTCGTCAACACCTGCAACATCATCAAATGTAACTTTACCATTTTTTTCAGTTAAAAGTTTTGCTTTCGATTTACCAAAACCCATAGCTTTTCCGCCGCCGCCTTGCATCTGGCGCATAAAGAATATCCATACAGCAATAAGCAAGAGCATTGGAAACCAAGAAACTAAAATATTCAAAAGTACCGATCCTCCTTCCTTTGTTGGTTTCGCAGAGATTGATACACCTCGATTGTAAAGTCTCTCAATAAGCGTTGGGTCTGAAGGAGAGAAAGTTTCAAAAGATCTTCCATCTGAATAATGACCTGAAATATTATCACCGGAAATTTCAACATCTACAACATTGCCCGAATCAACTTCTGCTAAGAGCTGAGAAAAGGTTATTTCAGTTTTCTCATTAATCACAGCAGGGTTATCAATAAGATTGTATAAACCTAGCAAAGAGAATGCTAGAATAGTCCAGACTATAAAATTTCTTATATTTCCATTATTCAATTTCTTTACCTTTTAATTTCTAACTATCTAGTTAGATAGTTATTTTTTTTAGAATTACTAGGGCTGTCTTATAGATTTTATATAAACTTTCAAATCATCAGAAACACAATAGCCTAAAGATGGCACTGAAATAAGTCTTTTTTTTGACCATAAGCCTGGTACGCTTTTCCACGCAGAAAGAGGGATATTATTTAAACCTTGTTTTTTAAGAATTTTTTTTGATTTTAATATCTTAATACCCTCGTCACCTAAGGCTTTAACTTCAATTTTTTTTGATTTATTTAATTTAATTTTAAATCTATTATCCCATGATAAATAACGATTTGTTAAGGGGTTAATAACTGGTTGAGACTGACAACCCTTTAATTCTCTATAAAAGATGATATAATCTTTACGTCTTCTTATGATAGTTCCGCTTAAAGTTTTTGCGCTTACGCCACCCCCTTTCTCCAACCAAGAAAGAATACTTTCTACCTTGGCTCTTCTAGGGGGGTAAATAGACCCTGACGCGACCATAATTAATCTTTCTAGAATTCTTAATAGAATTTCCTTAGGTAATATACTAAAGCACCTATAAGAAAGTGAATAAGAAATATCACTCATATTTTTTACAAATGAACTGATGTGAATCGTTGTGATATCGTTCAGGGCTTGTTTAGCCGATTCCATTCTTTTAATAACTAGATTAATATGATGTGGGTCAATTCCTTCCTTAGATAGGATCGGTAAAATTCTTCTTATACGGGCTCTCTGAAATTGTGAATTTAAATTGGTGGGATCCGAAATCCATTTTAACTTTGAGGCTTTTGCAATTTCAATAAGGTTCTTTTTTGAAACCTCTAAAAATGGCCTTACCAGAGTGGTATTCGAATAAGAAGAAATCTTACTCATAGACGATAAGCCATCAATTCCCGAGCCCTTTGACAGCCTCATTAAAAATGTTTCAACCTGATCCCCAAGATGATGCCCCAAGAAAAGAGTATCAATGTTATTATTTTCGCACCAAGACGACATGAGATTATATCTTGCAATTCTTGCAGCTTCCTGGATACCGGCGAGCGGTTTATCCCCCCTCCATTGTAATATTTTATACTTGAATCCAAGGGTTTTTGCATTCGAGCAAACCATCCTAGCCTCATTAGCAGAATCCTTTCTTAAAGAATGATCTACAACTAAAATGGTAACATTATTATTCTTAAAACTCTTGGATTGCGAAACAAGAAACATAAGAGCTGTTGAGTCGGGTCCTCCAGAAACCGCTACAGCCATTGGTTCAGAAGAAGCATATCTGTCCAATAGCTTAATTTCAGAAAAATTCTTACCGCCTTTTGCTTTATTTGCCATCTGGGTTATTGCAGACCTTTAAAGAGGAGTTGATTTAAACATCAAGCCCTCTAGATCTATCTCTTACTCTATTAACATTAAATTCATTCCAAAAACTTTCATGTGAGGTGAAGTTCCACCCCGCTGAGTATGTTATAAAATTTTTAACTTTGAATTTTTCATGACGTTGGTATGCAACATATTCGCCAATATTATTAAATTTCATAAAAATAATATTCAAATCGTCTTTATTGGCTGTGGCCAATGTTTCATCAATCCAGCTATCTAAAACTTTTGATTCATTTAAAAGTAAATGAAATTTAAAGTCTTTATAAAACTTACACTCACAATTAAAAAGTTTCCAGTCATCTGGAGGAATAATATCACCCTTAAAGGCCATTACTTGACCTTGAGACATAGACAATCTTCTGTCGTAGTTTTGTCCGCCTAAAAAAGCTCCAGAAGTTGGAACTCTTATAAATTTTTCACCAAAAATTTCAGTAAGAAATTTTGCTTTAGAATTTTCAAAAGATTTTCCTTTAACTTTTTGGGGGGATGGCATTTAAAACAAAACCTTATGATAGTTCATTAAAGATTTCCTCTGGCATATCAAAATTTGCAAAAACTTCCTGTACATCATCATGATCATCCAAGACATCAATCATGGCGAGTACTTTTATTGCTTTTTCTTTGTCTAAAGGAATTTGAGTTACTGGACGCCACGTTAACTGCGCTGTGGTAGGTATTTTAATCTCTTTTTCAATAACCTCCCCAACCTGATGAAGATCATTCGTGGAGCAAGAAATTTCATAGCTGTCCTCTAAAAGATCACAGTCAAGAGCGCCTGATTCGGTGGCAATTTCAAAAATATCCTCGAATTCACCTGCATCGTGTGAAAATTTAATAACCCCTATATGATTGAACATAAAACTAACAGAGCCTATTTCACCTAAGTTTCCTCCATGCTTTGAAAATATAGATCTGATATCACCAGCAGTTCTATTCCGGTTATCCGTTAAGGTTTCAATAATAATGCCTACGCCTTCAATACCAAAACCTTCATACCTAACTTCTTCATAATTTTCAGAATTTTCATCGTAGCTTTTTTTAATTGCTCTTTCGATATTATCTTTTGGCATATTCTGAGCTCGCCCCAAGGCTATTGCCGAACGTAATCTTGGATTCGAAGCTGGATCAAGCATACCTAGCTTTGCAGCAACAGTAATTTCTTTAGAAAGTTTGGCGAAAAGTTTTGCTCTTTTTTTATCTTGAGCGCCTTTTCTAAATTGAATATTTTTAAACTTTGAATGGCCTGCCATTTTCGAATCAACTTCTCTTTATTTTTCTACTATACTATAATCATATAGTTTCACCATTTTTACTTTTATGTTTGTGACAATACTCCACCAAGTCTAAATGGCTCAATCGTCTCGCTAAGTCCATCACCTCCGGTCTCAATAATCACTCCACATAACGTTGGGCTACCTTGAGCTGGATTAAATCTTCCTCCTGGGGTTTTTTCAACAAATCTTCTTATTGGTTCAGTTTTCTCCATACCAATAACAGAATCATAGTCACCGCACATACCTGCATCAGTTTGATAGGCAGTCCCATAAGGTAGAATCTGAAAATCTGCAGTAGGTATATGTGTATGAGTTCCGACTACTAAACTAGCTCGGCCATCACAGAAATGTCCCATTGCTGTCTTTTCTGAAGTTGTTTCAGCATGAATATCAATAATAATTGCATCACAGGATTCTCCCATAATATTTTCAGTAAGGACTTTTTCTATAGCAGTAAAGGGGTCATCTAGAGATTCCATAAACAATCTTCCCATAACATTAACGACTAATATCCTTCCAAACTGGTTAGTAAAGATATTAGATCCTTTTCCTGGAGTTTCATTTGGATAGTTTATAGGCCTCAACAATCTATCCTCATCCTTAATGTACTCAAACAGCTCTTTTTGATCCCAAACATGGTTACCAGTAGTTACACAATCAATCCCTGAAGAGAAAAATTTTTGACATATATCTTCAGTTATTCCAAATCCCCCAGCAGCATTTTCTCCATTTACTATCACAAAATCTAATGAAAAATCTCGTCGAATTTCAGGCATTCTTTTGACGACAGATTCCCTTGCCGCTCTTCCAACAACATCCCCTAAAAATAAAATTCTCAACTGTTTTTCCCCTTAAAAATAAAAACTTTTTTTTCTGTAATAACCCCATCAATTAAAAAATCATGCTCTTCTTTTTGAATACACTTAACCTCTTGACCAGAAAAAGCTAAGCCGAACTTATCACTTAAATTAAAAAAAGGAAGACTTCTATCATAAATACCCCCTCCCATTCCAAGCCTCATTCCATTTAAGTCAAAGCACAATAAAGGGATCAATATTATATCTGGGATTAAAACATTATTCTTCTTAGGTGAGAGAATATTATAAAAATCAGGCTCTAAATCATCACCATCCCTCCACTCCCTAAACTCAATAAATTTTTTACTATTCACATATGGTAGTGCCGTTAAGGCACCCCTTAGGGATGAAAATTTTAATAATTCCAAACAATTTACTTCTCCCCCGAAAGAATTATAACCAGCTACAATCTTACCTTCCAATACTCCCGCAATAGAGGAAAAAAAACTTAAAAATGACTCCTGATCTTTGCTAGAAGATAAGAAAAACAATTCTTTACGCTTTTTTTTCCATATAAGACGGTTCTTATTTTTTTCTTTTGAGTAATCCATTCAAAGCTTTCATTTTATTAAAATTAGGTGCTTAGATATTATCATCGATTTTATCCGTAATATCTTTTAGAACAGAGGTTATTTCTTCAATATTAAGGTCATTACTTAGTTCTTGGTTTTCTTCTTCAGCCAAAATTCCTGCCAATAAAAAAAGCCTTTGCTGGTCGAGGTCTCCTATTTTATCCCTTATACCTTTTACTCTTTGAGAAAATTTTTCAGCTAATTTCTTAACTTTTTTCTCATCCCCATCGGCACATGCAATTAGAAATTCACGATTATTTATTTCAATAGATACGTTGGCCATTATAAAAATTTTTCCTAATTTCTCTTAATTAACTCTATTAACGACTCAACCTGCATTTTAGCATTATTTTTTGAACTTTCTTTCGCTAGCAATTCCTTTGAGAGATCCTCAATCATTTGATTGGCTTTATCAAGATCTAAAGACTGTTTTTTATAAAGCTTCAATAGTCTAGAAATGCTAGAATTGGCTTTATCTGTATAATTTTTTAAATTTTTAAACGTTTTATTCATTATGTTATAATAATTACACCAATACTAAATTGGTTCAACATTATATTAAAAAAACGAATAAATTAAAATTCAGATTGACGTTTTAAGATTCCTTCTTCAAATTACATTCTGTAAAAAACGTCACAAAAATTGAATGATTTAGAAAAAATAGATGCGGACGAAACTGATGTCACTCAGCTTGATATGGCTAACGCTATTAGATTTCTTGCTGTTGATGCAGTTCAAAAAGCAAACTCTGGACACCCTGGTATGCCCATGGGGGCCGCTGATTTTGCTACGGTATTATACTCAAAGTTTTTAAAGATTGATCCTAAGGTGCCAGATTGGCAGGATAGAGATAGACTCGTGCTGTCAGCAGGCCATGGATCTATGCTTTTATATGCAATACACTATCTAATTGGCTTCAAGGATATGACCGTCGAGCAATTAAAAAAATTCCGACAACTTAACTCTATCACACCAGGTCACCCAGAGTACGGACATACTCTTGGTATTGAAACAACTACCGGACCCCTTGGTCAAGGAATATCTACTGCAGTTGGAATGGCTTTAGCTGAGAGAATTTTAAATGCTCGTTTTGGGGATGAGATTGTTAATCATAACACTTATGTTATTGCATCAGACGGAGATCTAATGGAGGGAATAAGCCATGAAGCAATTGGTTTAGCCGGTCATTTAGGCTTATCAAAACTAATAGTTTTATATGATAGTAATGATATCTCTATAGATGGACCGCTTAATTTATCAGATTCCACAGATCAATTAAAAAGGTTTGAAGCTTCAGGCTGGAGCACGAGGGAGGTTGATGGTCATAATCATCAGGATATAGAAAATGTAATAAATGAAGAATTAAAAACTGACTCCCCTTCCCTTATAGCCTGTAAAACAATAATAGGATTTGGATCTCCTTCAAAAGCAGGAACATCTTCTGCTCATGGGGCTCCGCTAGGTCAAGAAGATATAGAAAAGATGAAGGAAAAACTTAACTGGAAAAGCGAACCATTTGAAGTACCGACCAACATTAAGGATGCATGGAGATTAGTAGGATTAAAAAATACCTGTAAAAGAAAAAACTGGGAAGAAAAAGTTTCTAATTTAGATGATAAGAAAAAGATAAAATTCCTACATGCTATCAATGGAGATATTTCAGAAAATTTAGATAAAGAAATAGATGAGTTAAAGAAAAAATTCTCCTTGGAAAATCCAAAACTTGCAACAAGACAATCTTCGCAGCAAGTCCTGGAGATTATAAATCCTATTATAGAAGAAATGATAGGGGGATCTGCAGACCTTACGCCTTCGAATAATACAAAAACTAAAACCCTTAACCCTATTTCAAAGAATAACTTTAAGGGTCGTTTTATTCACTACGGAATAAGAGAGCATGCAATGGCTGCTGCAATGAACGGAATGGCTCTGCACAAAGGTTTGATTCCTTACTCAGGAACATTTCTAATCTTTTCGGACTACTGCAGGCCCTCGATAAGGCTGGCCGCTCTAATGAGTATAAAAGTTATTCATGTAATGACGCATGATTCTATAGGTGTTGGAGAGGATGGGCCAACTCACCAACCGATTGAACAGATTCCAAGTCTTAGAACAATACCAAATCTTAATGTTTTTCGGCCCGGAGATGCTACAGAGGTAGCAGAATGTTGGTCAATTGCCATTAAATCAAAAAACCCAAGTGTTATTGCTCTTAGCAGACAAGGTTGTGAGCACTTCAGAACTACTTTTGAGGAATCAAATAAGTCTAAGTTAGGCGGATATGAAATAGAATCGGATTCCACTAAGCCAAAAGTATGTATTATAGCTAGTGGAAGCGAGGTATCTATTGCTCGTAATGTAAAAAAACAGTTAGCTAAAGAGGGAATCTCTTGCAGGGTTGTTTCAATGCCATGCTTTGAGTTATTTGATCAACAACCAGATGAGTATAAAAAATCACTTCTGGAAACTGACGGGATACGAATAGGTATTGAAGCATCTATCGGTGTTGGATGGGATAAATATTTAGGTGATAATGGTTTCTTTGTTGGAATGAAAGGTTTTGGAGCAAGCGCTCCAGCCACCGACCTGTATACTCATTTTGGTATTAATGAAGAAAGCGTATTAAAAATTATAAAAAAAAATATATAACTTAAGGAAAAGAAAATGGTTACTAAAGTTGCAATAAATGGTTTTGGAAGAATTGGACGCTTAGCGCTTAGGGCGATTGTCGAGTCTAAAAGGAAGGATATTGAAGTTGTTGCCATCAATGATCTTGGAACTCCAGACTTTAATGCTCACTTGCTCCAGTATGATTCTGTGCATGGACAGTTTCCACACAAAGTTAAATCTACAAAAAACTCTATAAACGCAGGGCTTGGACCTATCAAAATTTTTTCCGAAAGAAACCCTGAAGACCTACCTTGGGGAAAGCTCGGCATAGATGTTGTTATGGAATGTACCGGGATTTTTACAGACAAGGCAAAGGCTTCATTGCACATAAACGCAGGGGCAAAGAGAGTTCTTATAAGCGCTCCTTCAAAAGATGCTGATATAACTGTTGTTTATGGCGTTAATCATAAAAAGATAAGAAAGAGTCATAAAGTTATTTCCAACGCATCCTGTACAACTAATTGCTTAGCTCCTGTTGCTATGGTTTTAGACAAGTTATGTGGAATTAACCAAGGGTACATGACAACAGTACATGCCTTTACTGGAGATCAAGCCATTCTTGATACCTTCCATTCTGACAAAAGAAGAGCTAGGTCTGCATCTCAATCAATAATACCTACCTCAACTGGAGCGGCAAAAGCTGTAGGATTGGTTCTACCCCAATTAGCTGGAAAATTAGATGGAACGGCTGTAAGAGTTCCCACCCCCAATGTGTCGATGATTGACTTAGTTTTTAATGCAAAAAGAAAAGTTTCAATTGAAGAAATTAACAATGCAATGATCAAAGTGTCTGCGGGTTTGCTAAAGGGTGTTCTTAACACATCCGATCAGCCCTTGGTGTCAATTGATTATAATCATAACCCCGCCAGTTCAACTTTTGATCTAACTCAAACTGAAGTTATTGGTGGAAAACTAGGAAGAATTCTAAGTTGGTATGATAATGAATGGGGTTTTGCTAATCGGATGAGCGATACTGCATCAATTATTGGAAAACTCATCAAAAAATAAAATGATTACTTTAAGGAACTTAGACGAACTTTTAAAAGAAAATTTAAAAGATAAAGTTGTGCTCGTAAGAGTAGATCTCAATGTTCCTATAAAAGATAACATAATTCTTGATGAAACAAGAGTAGAAAGAATTATCCCTACAATTAAAGAGCTAGCCATGGCT
Source organism: alpha proteobacterium MED-G09 (assembly GCA_905182015.1). Classification (GTDB taxonomy): domain Bacteria; phylum Pseudomonadota; class Alphaproteobacteria; order MED-G09; family MED-G09; genus MED-G09. The sequence continues at coordinate 73,994 of CAJIZT010000003.1, forward strand.
GGTTGTAAGGTCTGTCTTTTATCACATTTTGGAAGACCTGATGGAAAAAATAATAAACAGCTTTCATTACGGCAGGTAATAGCACCTCTTGAAAAGTATCTTAAAAAAGAAATTATTTTTTCAGACTATTGTTATGGAGATAAAGTAAAAAAAACTATAAACAACGCTCCCTCAGGATCCATAATCTTATTTGAAAATACTAGATTTGAGGATGGAGAGAAAAAGAATGACCAGGCGTTAGCAAAAAATATTTCAAAAAATGCTAACTATTTTGTAAATGACGCCTTTTCTGTCTCTCACAGGTCTCATGTTTCAACTACAGGACTAAGCAAACATCTGCCCTCCTATTCTGGGCGTTACCTTGATCAGGAAATGCTTATGATAAATAATGCACTGAGCTTAGATGACGGAAAAAGATTAGGAATAATTGGTGGATCCAAAATATCAACCAAATTGAAGGTTTTAGAAAATCTAATAAACAATTTAGATAAGCTTTTTGTTGGTGGTGGTATGGCAAATACGTTTTTACTGGCAAAGGGCTATAAGATAGGAAAATCTCTTTGTGAAAGCTCAATGATTAACACTGCAAATAATATCTTAGAGCATGCAAAAAATAAAAACTGTGAGTTAATTCTTCCTGTGGATGCTCTAATTGCAAAAGACATGAAAAAAGGTAGCTTGTTTAATGAGGTTTCTATAAGCAAGGTTCCTGGTGACGCGCTAATATTGGATATTGGACCAAAAACAATAAGTAATTTAAACGAGATATTGGGTAAAGTCAGTTCAGTTGTTTGGTGTGGACCACTTGGTTTATTCGAGGTTAACCCCTTTCAAACCGGAACAATATCTGTGGCTAAAGAAATTTCAAGACTTACAAAACAAAAGGCGCTTATCTCAGTTGCCGGAGGGGGTGATACAGTTGCAGCCCTTAGTCAGTCAAGTTATAATAAGGATTTTACTTATATTTCAACGGCTGGCGGTGCATTCTTAGAGTTACTAGCTGGAGAAAATTTACCTGGTATAGAAGTTTTAAAATTAGATAGTGAGGAAAAATGACAAATATTAATGATATAGCCAAACAAATGGTTGCTGATGGAAAGGGTATTTTAGCTGCCGACGAGAGCTCAGGAACAATTAAAAAAAGGTTTGATAATATTAAAGTAGAATCTTCTGAAACAAGTAGGATGAATTATCGAAGGGTATTATTTGAATCAAAAGAAGCAATGGAAAACTATATATCTGGGGTTATTCTTTTTGATGAAACTATCCGCCAATGTAATAAGGACGGAGAAAAGTTAGTTGATATAATCAAGAGGTCCGGCTCACTTCCTGGAATAAAAGTTGATATGGGCGCAAAAATGTTATCCAAAATGAATAATGAGACGGTAACTGAAGGATTGGATGGGTTAAGAGAAAGATTAAGTGAATACTCCTCTCTTGGTGCAAAGTTTGCGAAATGGAGAGCTGTCATTGCAATCGGTGAATACAACCCCTCCCCTCTATGCATTAATGTAAATTCTCATGCTCTAGCAAGGTATGCATCGCTGTGTCAGGAGGCAGGGATAGTTCCTATAGTCGAACCTGAGATTTTAATGGATGGATCTCATGATATTCAAAAATGCTACGATGTAACAAAAGAAACACTTCTTAAGGTTTTTGATGATCTTATTGCTCATAAAGTTGATTTAAAAGGAATATGTTTAAAACCAAATATGGTAATCGATGGAACAAAAGCATCAAACAAATCTTCTTCAAAAGAAATAGCTGAGATGACCGTGAAGTGCTTTAAAGAATCTGTGCCAACTGAAGTTCCTGGAATTGTTTTTCTATCAGGAGGTCAATCTGAAACTGATGCTACAGAAAACCTTAATGAAATAAATAAAATTGAAAATACTCCTTGGAAGCTTAGCTTTTCTTATGGTAGAGCATTACAGAGTTCCGCTCTTGGGGTTTGGCGAGGAAAATCCGAAAATGAGGGTCAATGCTCTAAAGCCTTTACACATAGAGCAAAAATGAACTCCTTGGCCTCGAAAGGGCATTGGAGCAAAGATAAAGAAATTTAAATTTAGAGTAAAAGGCTTGTAAATGAAAATTAACGGTAATGAAATAAAGCCAGGTAATATTATACTTCATAAAGATTTTATCTGGGTGGCAATAAAAACCTCCCATGTAAAACCTGGAAAAGGTGGTGCCTTTGCTCAGGTAGAGTTAAAAAAAATACCTGAGGGTACAAAACTTAATGAGAGATTTAGGGCGTCAGAAACGGTTGAGAGATTGCGTCTTGAAAACAAGACCTATCAATATCTATATACCGAAGGAAATTTAGCGTCTTTCATGGACAAAGAAACATATGAGCAAATTCAAATATCCTTAGACTTTATAGGAGAAAAAATTTCATTACTGCAAGATGGAATGGATGTGGATATAGAAAGCCATGAGGAAACTCCAATAAATATTGCCTTCCCTGACCATATTACACTTAAAGTTACAGAGACAGAGCCTACAGTAAAAGGACAAACAGCTGCCGCGTCTTACAAGCCTGCCGAGTTGGATAATGGACTACGAATAATGGTTCCCCCATTTGTTCAAGTAGGTGAGAATATTGTAATAAATTCCGAAGACTTATCTTATGTTAAGCGTGCAGATTAATGGATTCACCTTTAATCAATATCATGATCAAGGCTGCAAAAAAAGCATCCAGAGGGCTTAGAAGGGACTTCAATGAGTTAGAAAATCTTCAGGTTATGACAAAAGGACCTGCGGATTTTGTTACGGCTTCAGATATAAGAACACAACAAATAATTTATGATGAACTATCTTATGCAAAGCCTGATTGGTCTTTCGTTATGGAGGAATCTAAACCTATAAAAGGCAAAGAATCTAAGTCGATATTCATAATTGATCCAATAGATGGAACAACTAATTTTATGCATGGTAATCCAAATTTTGCAATTTCTATAGCCGCGGAAGTTAATGATAGGCTTGAAGCTGCCCTAATTTATTCACCAATCACAGATGAAATGTTTATCGCTGAAAGAGGAAAGGGAGCATTTCTTAATGATAAAAGAATCAGAGTGGCTTCAAGAAAAAAACTATCCGAATCTCTCTTGGTTACCGGGATACCTCATATAGGAAGAGGTAATAAAGAGTTATTTCTAAAAGAAATGAAACAATTAATTCCAGAAGTTGCTGGGATAAGAAGATCAGGCTCAGCTGCTTTAGATCTTGCTTGGATAGCCTCTGGACGATATGACATTTTTTGGGAAAGAGGATTAAAAATTTGGGATATTGCGGCTGGAATACTTTTAGTGCGTGAAGCAGGAGGTTTTGCACAAGGCCTAAATGGACAAGATACTGATATGTGGAATGGGAATATAATATCCGGTAATGATGATATCATTAATGCACTAAATGAAAAATTAAAACATGATTAATTAAATTACTTGCAAGCCATAAAAATGCAATGTAAAACGATTGAAAATAGGTAAGCTAATGAAAAAAGAAACACACCCAGACTATCACAAAATCACTGTTAAGATGACAGATGGTTCAAGTTTTCAAACTCGTTCAACTTGGGGTGAGGAAAATGGAACGCTTGTACTTGACATTGATCCAACAACACACCCTGCATGGACTGGTGGTGGTCAAAAAATCTTAGACCGTGATGGTAGGGTAGGAAAGTTTAATAAAAAATTTGAAGGCTTTTTAGGCAAGTCATCAGAATCAAAAAAGACAGAAGAACATTCTAGCGAAAAGGTTGAGGCTGAATCTTTAGAAGAAGTTAAGACCGAATCTTTAGAAGAAGTTAAGACTGAATCTTTAGAGGAAGTTAAGACTGAATCTTTAGAAGAAAATAAAGACTGATAATTCTTTAAATCATTACTTAAAAATCATCTCTGTTAAATTTTTAGATAATTTTTTATTATTTTTCCCT
>CAJIZT010000004.1 GCA_905182015.1 alpha proteobacterium MED-G09
CGCAGAATACATGTTTGGCCATAAAGGAATTAATTCAACATCAACAAGAGATATTAATATTCACTCAAAAGAAAAAAATGCTTCCTCAGTATCATACCATTTTGGTAATAAAGAAAATCTAATTGACTTTATACTTGCCTATAGAATCAGTGAGTTAGAGATTATAAGAATGAAGGAATATGATAAACTATTAAAAAAAATTAATAACCCTTCAAAAAAAGATCTCATTAAATTAATTTTAAGGCCAGTAATTAATAAAATTTCAAAAGACCCTTTATGGAAAAATTTTATTCCATTTTATGAGCAGGTAATTGTTTTTAATGAAAGTCAAATTATCCAAAATAGATATATTAATATAATTAATAATTATGCAAAAGGGACACTTGGAATATACAAAAGGCTTAAAAGCATCAATGAAGGTAAGGAAGCAAAAATATCTGATAAAAAAAAGCATGATTTTTTATGTTTTTTCATTTGTTCATTATCGCATACAAAAAAAACTAAGCCTCAAATAATCAATAATAAGAATTATATTGATTATTTAGAAAAAATTTCACTAGATATTTTATTATCATAATGCTGTAATAATTTAAATCTAGGGGGATTAAATGCAATTAAAGAAAATTTATTTTCTTTTTTTTATATTTTCACTGTCTTTATTTGGACAAGATCAAGTGAATGCCAATAACAATATTATTAATGAAAGCGTTCCTTTTACTGAGGACGTAGAACAAGATTACATAATTGATGAGGATGGAGAATTTACTAAGTCAATAGACGCGTTTCAAGCGAGAGAAGTAACCATAGATACAGAAAATCATCCAGGAAAGAACCTGTATTTAGAAAATTGTAATATTTGCCATAATGGTACAGTTACCAAAGCTCCGGCAAAAAATTGGTTGGAACTGATGTTGCCCAAAACTATATTACGCACAATGAATGAAGGCATAATGCAGTTGCAATCCTCTCACCTTTCAACTGAAGAAAGGATCTTGATAGCCGAATATTTGTATAAACAAAAGAGATCCCAATTTCCTATAGAAAAAAAAGTAAATATGTGTCCAGATTCAAAACACGCTTTCAATTTAAAAGAAGCTCCTGAACCATATAACTGGGGGTACAATACATCAAGATTTATACCAAAAAGCGCAGGTGGATTAGATTCAAAAAATATAAAAAATCTTAAGTTGAAATGGGTTTTTGGTTTTCCTTATAGCCAAAGAGCCAGGTCTCAGCCGTTATTTGCGCTCGGCTCAATTTTCGTAGGGAGTCAGTCCGGTGATGTTTATTCTTTAGATTTAGAAACTGGATGCGTGAAATGGAAGTTTACTGCATCTGCAGAAATTAGAACAGCTATAGTAATGGATTTATGGGAAGTAGGTATTGAACCTAATTTCAAACCATATATCTACTTTGGAGATATTTTGGCTCATACTTATGCATTAGATGCTCAAACAGGTAAACTAGTTTGGAAAATAAAGTCGGATGATCACCCTAATGCTACTCAAACCGCGTCACCTGCTAGGTTTGAAGAAAAATTATTCATTCCTATTTCTTCATTAGAAGTTACTTCTGCATCAGATGAAAATTACGAGTGCTGTACTTTTAGAGGAGGAATCCTTGCTGTTGAAGCTAGAACAGGAAAAACTTTATGGAAGTCACATACGATTCCTTTACCGGGAAAATATATGGGAAAGACTGCAGTAGGAACTAGAATGTATGGGCCTTCAGGTGCTCCCGTTTGGAATTCGCCAACTATAGATAAAAAAAGGAGATATATGTATGTTGGTACAGGAGAGAACTATTCTTCACCGGCTGACGATTCTTCTGATGCAATTATTGCTTACGATATAGATAGAGGTGACGAAGTGTGGCGAAGACAAACATTACCGGGAGATGCTTGGAACGTTGCCTGTATGTTTAAGGATAATCCCAATTGCCCTGTTGAGAATGGCCCAGATTTAGATTATTCAGCAAGTTCTATTTTAATAGAAACTGATAAAGGCGACATTTTGGTAAGTGGTCAAAAATCTGGTAATGCTTTTGGAATAAATCCCGATACAGGAGAAATAATTTGGGAAACAAATATTTCTGGAGGCGGTACTCAAGGAGGTATTCATTTTGGGATGTCTGCTGAAGATAAAACTATTTATGCCCCAATAAATGATATGGTAAATACTCGAGATGGAAAAATTTATCTTGATTTAAAACCTGGCATGCACGCTTTAAATGCGGAGACAGGAGAAATATTGTGGTCAAAAATTAATCCTAATAGTTGTGGTAAAATTGAGTTTTGTGATCCTGGAATTTCTGCAGCAAGCACAGCCATTCCAGGAGCAGTTATTGCTGGACATTCAGATGGTGTTATTAGAGTTTACAATAGGGATGATGGAGAAATAATTTGGAAATTTAATGCTCTAAAAGAATTTGAAAGTGTATCGGGAGCGCCCGCTAATGGAGGGGGCTTTGGTGGTTCGGGTCCAGTTATTAGAAACGGATACATGGCAGTTAATTCTGGATATGGCATTTATTATCATATGCCTGGAAATGCACTTTTATTATTTTCAAATGAATAATTTTATACTAGTATAATTTTCAAATGAATAATTTAATACTACAACCAATAATTTTGATGTGTCTTTTGTCTTTTGTGATGATGGTTTGGATGTATGCTACTAGACTTCCCGCTGCAAAAAAACTTGAAGAAGATGGGGTTGATGTACAAAAATTCTCTCACCCTGCATCAATTGGTGGTATTTTTCCAAGCAAAGTTGAGAGAGTCGCAGATAATTATAATCATCTATTTGAACAACCAACAGTATTTTATGCAATTTCATTTGTGATTTGGGGACTTAATCATACTGACGCTTTACACCTTTATTGTGCTTGGGCATATGTGATTATTAGAATTATTCACTCTATTCTTCAGGCAACAATTAACCTAGTGTGGTTTAGATTTTCTCTCTTCATGTTAAGCTGGGCAGCTTTAGCTATTATGATATTTAGAGAGGCTTTAATAATTATTTAAGATTTAGGGCTAACATCTAACTCAACCTCACCAAGATCTAGCTTATGAAGCCACTCAGAGTCTAAAATCCAATCAATATTTTTGTCTTCATCAAAATAAGTCACAGCCCCTCTTCCGCTAAAATACATTTCTGTTAACACTTCAGTGCCGGCTATAAAGTGTTCAGCAAATACTGGTTCGAATCCATAAGTACCAGCTGGAGCGCTTCCAACGTCATAAAGTAACTCGCCTTTTGTTACAAAAAACTCTCCGCAGCCCTGGTGTCGATGAGCTTGAAATTTTGCTCCTGGATCCATTTGCACATATAGAGCCCAATCACCAGTTATCTTGCACGCCCTAAGTACCTTAAATCTAGATCCGCCGCCAACTTCTATCCATTCCATTTTATTAGTATTTTTAACAATGTCGCCGGCCTCTGTATTTATCTCATATTCAGAAACTTTCTCAACTATACTACTTTTATTCATATCAAATTCTCCTCCCTTAAAGTATTTATTTTAAATATTTCTATTATCCTTTTTATTATTTCATATATAGGCCTCTATTCTGGAAGCGCATATGCAATAAGATGATCTGATGCAGGTGATCCTACAGCCCAATGCCCTCCTGCTGCTATAACAACAAATTGTCTTCCATTTTTATTTTTATAAGTCATTGGTGTTGCATGACCTCCGGTTGGAAGTCTTAATTTTACTAATTCTTCACCAGTTTCAGTATTAAAGGCTCTCAAATAATAATCACTAGTTGCGGCTATAAAAGTTACTCCTGATTTAGTAACAGTTGGTCCGCCTATGTTAGGAGCACCCTTGATCCAGTGAAAAGGAAAAGGCGCCAGATCTTTTGAGGTTCCAAGAGGAATTTGCCATAAATGCTCTCCAGTATTTAAATCGATAGCAGTAAGATTCCCCCATGGTGGCTTTGTGCAAGGTACGCCCAAGGGAGACATAAAACCAAAAGCCCTGATAGTACAATAAGGTGTTCCTTCATTTTGTTGTAATGCTGAAAATCTTGACTGAACACTATCCTTTGCCAGATCCTTAAGGGCTTTGTCACAGTCACTCCTAGGGATCATTACTATCGTACTTGATAAATTCATTGTGTTAGCAATAAGTATATTTCTCGAAGCATCGATTGCAGGTCCGCCCCAATTAGCCCCTCCAATAGCGCTAGGATAATGTACACTTCCTTGAAGTGATGGAGGTGTATAAAGACCTTCATTTCTTAAATCTTCTGCGGCCTTTTTACAATAACCTCTATCCCAAGGCGTAAAACCAAAAACATCCTCGGGGTCTAAGTAAGTTGGTGTCAGAGGTGCTGGTTTAGTTGGATAAGGTTGAGTTTTTGTTACATAATCTCCCTCAACAGCTCCTTGGGGGACTTCTCGTTCTTCAATAGGGAAAATGGGCTCTCCGGTTTCTCTATTTAATAAAAAAACAAATCCCATTTTTGTAGTTTGCGCTAATGCTTTTATAATTTTTCCATCTTTTTCTATATCATAAAAGGTTGGTTGCGATGGAACATCGTAATCCCAAATATCATGATAAACAGTCTGAAAATGCCACACAACCTCTCCATTTGAGGCATTTAATGCAACAACAGAACTAGAATAATAATCCGATCCATTGCGATGGCCTCCATAATTGTCTGAGGCGGTATTTCCTGTAGGAAGATAAATAAGATTTAATTCTGGGTCAGTCGAAATAATAGACCAAACATTTGTTGTTCCTCTTTGATAAAGCTGACGGCCAGTGTCATCCAGGATGGGCTCTTGACCAGGGGGAATTGGATCCCAATACCATACTAATTCACCTGATCGGATATCGTATGCCCTTACCACTCCGCCAGGTACAGAGGTACTAACATTATCAGCAATACCGCCGCCAATAATTATTAAGTCACCTATAATGGCGGGAGGTGAAACACTGTAATAATAAGCTGGGTTATGATTCCCAAGACCAGTTCTTAAATCAATACGCCCTTTGTTACCAAAATCTTTACACAACTGTCCAGTTTTTCCATCAATAGAAAAAAGCTCTGCATCAATAGTTCCGGTAATGATACGATGATAACATTCATCTTCCTCAGATTTATTATCATCTATCCAGCTACCCACGCCTCTACAATGCAAAAGAGCCTTTTGTTCTATTTCGACCTCTGGATCAAATATCCATTTTTCTTCACCTGTTTCAGAATCCAAAGCAAAAACTCTGTTATAAGGAGTGCAGTAATATAACGTTTCATTAACTAAAAGTGGGGTAGCTTGAAAAGATGTTTGCTGGCTACTGTTTGGTGTAACATCTTCAGTCCAATTTGTTCCTTGATGATAATCACCAGATCGATGTGTCCATACCTTTTTTAAATTTTTTACATTTTCAGGAGTAATTTGTGTAGCTTTTGAATAATGACCCCCCCCAGAGTCTTTTCCATATGAAGACCAATCATCAACCTCGGAGTGACTTTGAGAGCTAAATAAAAAAATTAGTAAAAAAATTAAAGAAATACGCAAAAGAAAACCCCATAAGAAAATATTATCTATATTTTAAATATCTTAATGCCCGCTTTACCAATTGACAATATTTTTTGTCTTTGTAGAGTAAATGATGAATCGTTATTAGTATGGAGGGATTATGAGTAGTGTAGAGGAAAGATTAGATAAAGTTGAGGCAATACAAAGTATTAATGATTGTTTAACAAGATATTGTCGTGCACTAGACTGGATGGATGAAGATCTATTGAGATCTTGTTTTATTGAGGATGGCTATATTGATTATGGTTTTTATGCAGGCGATGCAAAAGGATTCATACCAGCAGTTATGGCAGTCGAAAAAGATGGGCATAGCTGGCATCTAATTAGTAATGTGGCTATTGAAATAAATGGTGATAAAGCAGAGGTAGAAAGTTATGGGCTAACTTCAGGTGGTGAAGTTATCGATGGAGGCATCCAAGATGTTAATGTTTATTGTGGTAGGTATCATGATGAATTCCAAAAAACATCCGAAGGATGGAAGGTCAGTAGAAGACTCTATATATTAGATAATAATTTTTCTATGAAATCAGAAGGTATTAGAGGTGACTTAGGGGGGTTATTTTTAGGCGCAAATCTTAGAACGGATAATGAAAAGTATAGAAAATTATATAAGTAAAATGATTTTAAATTATTAAGGAGCTTATAATGTCATCGTTACTTGCCCATGTTAAGGTATTAGAAGGCCAAGAAAAAAAATTCGAAAAACTTCAAAAAGAATTATATAATCAATCTCATAAAAATGAAGATTGTATCATTCGTTATGAGCATTACAGGGGTAGAGATAAAAATTCGTATTATACACTTTTAGTTTATCCAACTTATTTAGACTTTCTTCTCAAACATCAAATTAGTAAGCACCATGAAGAGACTGGCGCTAAATTTGGCGGTGTTATTGAAAGCCTAGATCTTGAGTGGCTTGACCCTATTGAAGGTGCGGCTCCCGTGGGTATTACAGAGATGCAAGAATTACCAGAAAACGTTCCACAATTAGCAAAAGACTATATTGAGACTTATCCAGCTATAATTCAAAATTGGTGGCTTAAGTTAAGAAAAAAATAAAATAATAATAATATAATAATATTTAATAAAGGAGTTAAACATGTCGTCATTATTAGCGCACATCAAAATAGTAAAAGGCCAAGAACAAAAATTTGAGGAATTATCAAAAGAACTATACAAACAATCTCATACTAATGAAGATTGCATTATTCGTTATGAGTATTACCGGGGTAGAGAAGAAAGATCCTACTACACTCTCTTAGTTTATCCAACATATTTAGACTTCCTGCTAAAACACCAGATAAGTGAATATCACGAAGCTGCTGGTGCGCAATATGATGGGGTTATCGAGGATATTAATCTTGAGTGGTTAGACCCCATTGAAGATGCGGCTCCGGTAGGCATAACAGAAATGCAAAAAGTGCCAGAAGATGCTTCGGATCTAGCAAAAGAGTATGGAGATAGTCATGCTGCAGAAATCCAAGATTGGTGGTTAAAGCTAAGAAAGGTTTACTAAGCGTTTTGAACTAAAACATCAACTTCAGATATAACGGCAACCCTCTCTTCATCAACCGTTAGCTTTATAGAGCATGAAATTAGAAGCTCGCCCTCTTTATTTTCAATTTTTAACACTTGGCCTGATACCTTTACTAAATCACCTTCAAGAATAGAGTTTGTCATCTTGTTATTCATTTTTTTGATTTGAGAACCTGGAAAATTTTTTTCAACCATATTTATGATATAAGCGATATTTGCAGGTCCTTGATTTATTGTTCTATTTCCCATGCTTAATAATTTAACTGCATTAACGTCCAGGTGAATAGGGTTGGGATCATCAAGAATCTTTGCCCAAGTATCCATACTGTCCTGAGAAACTAAAAAACCCCAATCCTTTAAAGGAGACCCCTTGCTATACATTACAACTCCTTCAATGGTAATATCCAAATGTAGTCAACGCTTGCTACTTTGGATTTAAATTCATCAATTAACGCCAATTTAAAATCTAAAACTTTAATTCTACCAAGCTTCTTGCTTTCTTTTTCTATTAAAGAAACTATCTTTCCATCAACCTTGTACTCTTTATCCAAGAGCAAACGAGACCTGAATGACATATTGCATTGACCAAGCATAGGGCCGTTATTCACGTCATAATCTAATAAATCAAAAATATCTTGAATTGAAGCACCAGAACCCCTCAATGTTGAGTTAAATAAGAAAATAGGATGTGCATAAACGAAGTTGGTTAAGCTTTCATTATCAACAAGCATTCCAGTTGAAGTGTTAATTAAATTATTTGTGTGGCTATCAATAAAAAAAGTACCCCCAGGAAAACTTAGATTAGAAAAAACTTGGTTGGGAAGCCCTTTAGGATTGGACATTAATTCTTTCCATGTTTTTTTATTTTTATTTAGTGAAGTCATTATGTTTTCTCTTTTATCAACTTACTTTAATATAAAAATTACTATATATATAGTAAGATTATAATTCAGATATATAAAGAATTGGTAGTTATGAAAGAGCAAAAAAAAAAGATATTATTAAATAAAGATAGACCCAATGTTAAGATTTTATCAAAACACAGAAATGCATGGAGTAGGCGTAAAAGTGCTCGTTCGCCAGAGATTATAGACGCCGCTAAACTTCTTCTTGAAGAAGAGGGAATACAAGGTCTTTCGATGATGAAAATATCTAAAGCCGCGGGGGTATCCGAAGCTACGGTTTATAAATACTTTACTGATAAAAATGATTTATTAAACCAAGTTGTCAACGATTGGGCTGAACCATTTTTAGAAAGATTTGAAAGAGATATTGAAGAAATTACAGACCTACACTCAAGTCTTTTGTTTATAGCAATTCGATATCTTGAAGGAATGAAAGCTACACCAAAGGTCCATAAGGTTTTCTTTAAAGAATTACGCTGGAATAAATATATAAACTCTCAGGCTCATAAGATAAATAAAAGATATTCTAATCTGCTTTTCAATATAATAAAAAGGTCCAAGGATTCCAATGAAATTAGAGATGATTTAAATTTTGATATATTCCGAGATCAATTTTACGGTGGCCTTGAGCACCTAGGTATAAGAAAGATTTTAAGTGGAAAATCGATTAATATTGGAAAAGATGCTTCCGATTTAGTAAATATAATTTATTCCGGTATTAAAAAAAACAATGAGAGGTTAATTAAATGAATAAGATTTTTATTGCCATGTTAATTTCTTTAATTAGCTCACCCTCTTTAAACGCTAGCGTTGAGATGGATGATAAGCGTAATTTATTTAGTGGTGCAGCAGATCAGGTATCTGCAAGTATTTTTAATGAGACCTGTATGGGGTGCCATAGCGGTGGTGTTCCGAGGGCTCCCCACTCAACTACCTTTGCTGCTATGTCAGCTGATTATATTTTAAATACTCTCAACGGTATAATGTCATCACAATCGTCGGGTTTAACAAAAATACAAAAGGTTAAATTAGCAGAATTTATTACTGGGAGTAAAGTTTCAAAAAATCTTCCAGAACCAAACTTTTGTAGAAAAGATCTGGCTCCAATAAAATTTGATCAAAATAATTCTTACTCACAGTGGGGTTATGATCGACAAAATACGCGTAATTCTGATTCAAATATCAATAGCCAAAATTTAAAAAAATTAAAGTTAAAGTGGGTATTTGCATTTCCTGGGGCAACAAGGTCACGTTCTCAGCCATCAGTTTCTGGTAATGTAATATTTATTGGAGGCCAAAATTCTTACTTGTATGCTCTTGATAGAGAGGAAGGGTGTGTACGCTGGAGAACTAAAATAGAAGGCGAAGTAAGATCCGCCCCCGTAATAGAAATAATAAATGGCCAGCCTATTGTTTTTGCTGGTGATTATGAGGGTAACCTATATAAATTTAATGCCATAACTGGAGAAAACATTTGGACAAAATCTCTTCGTTATCACCCTAGAGTTATCTTGACGGGGTCGGTAAGAGTTTATGATGGTGTAATCTATGTTCCTCTTTCATCAAGAGAGTGGGCCGATGGAGCTAACCCTGATTATGAATGCTGTACATTTAGAGGTGGCGTAATGGCCCTTGACGCCAATACAGGGGATGAGCTGTGGAAGACATATTCTATTCCCGTACCTGCAAAGCATACAGGAAAGTATAATAAATCTGGTAAAAAGATTTTAGCTCCTTCTGGAGTTCCTGTTTGGAATTCACCGACAATAGATAATAAAAGGGACCTTATTTATGTAGGAACCGGAGAATCTTATACATCACCTGCGGCAGATACAAGCGATGCAATTTTAGCTATAGATAAAACAAAAGGTGGAATTGTTTGGTCTTTTCAAGCACAAACTGGTGATGCTTGGAACATGGGATGCTTTATATCCCCTAGCTCAGGTTGTCCAGAAGAGGATGGTCCGGATTGGGATTTTGGAGCATCAACAATCTTGGTTGATTTAGATAATAATAAAAGCATTTTATTTGGTGGAAGAAAGTCAGGTCATGTATATGCATTAGACCCGGATAAAAATGGAAAACTTTTATGGTCAAAAAAAATTGGAAGAGGTGGGTTTGCTGGAGGTGTTCATTGGGGTATGACTACTGACGGGAAAAGTATTTTCGCTGGAATTTCTGATCGAACATATATTAATAAGTTTCCCGGACCAGCAACTCCAGGCGTGTATTCACTTGATGCAGAAACTGGAACACTTAACTGGAAATTTGAGCCACAAGATAGATGCGAAGGGAATGGACCTGCCTGCGATAGAGGTATTTCTGCAGCAATGAGCTCTACAAATGATATTGTTGTAGCTGGCGGAATGGATGGATGGCTCTATATTTTAGAAAAGGAATCAGGAAAACTTCTTTGGGAATTTAATACAAATGTTGATTTCTCTAAGAATAAGGATCTTAAAGCTTATGGCGGAACCATAGAGGGAGTAGGCCCAGTTATTGTAAAGGACAATATTTTTATAAATTCAGGGTATCAATATGGTGGCAATATGCCCGGTAATGTTCTTCTAAATTTTGAACTAACTGACTAGCTAACTATAGTTTACTAAATAATCCGATGCCTCGACAATTCGATCCACATTGGGTAAATAGGTAGCTTCGAGATTAGGAGCAGCAGGAACAGGGCAATGAGGTGGTGTTAGAACCTTGGTTGGAGCCTTTAGAGATGAAAAAACTTCATCACTAACCATGCTAGTAATCCAAGATCCAAAAGAACAAACTGGGTTTGATTCATCAACAACTAAAAGACGACCTGTTTTTTCAACACTGTCATACACAATTTCTTCGTCGAACGGAGATAAGGATCTGGGATCGATAATTTCCACAGAAATGCCTTTTTCTTCAAGTCTTGAAGTACAATTTTGAGCTATTCCAACCATTTGTCCAATTGCGACAATAGTGATATCATTTCCCTCTTTAATAATTCTTCCTTTGCCAAGAGGAACTTCATAAGCTTCGTCAGGAACCTCTCCTTCCATCCCAAGAAGGGCCTTATGTTCACAAAACATCACAGGATCATTGTCTCTGATTGCAGAAATAAGAAGTCCTTTTGCATCATAAGGATTTGATGGCGTAACGACCTTTAGGCCAGGTATATTAGCAAAAATAGAATAAGGAGATTGAGAATGCTGAGGTCCCGCACCAATTCCGGCACCTATCATAGTCCTTATGACCAAAGGTGTCGCCCCTTGTTCTCCATACATAAACCGAAACTTAGCTGCTTGATTATAAATTTGATCAAAGCAAACTCCGAAAAAATCAGAAAACATTAATTCAGCTATCGGCCTTAATCCTGAAAGAGCTGCTCCTGCTGCCGCACCCATAATAGCTGTCTCACTAATAGGAGTATCAATAACTCTTTTAGCTCCAAACTCAGCCCATAACCCTTGCGTTAAGCCCATTGGTCCACCGGCAGCTTCGCCATCAAAATCACCACAACCACGTCCGCCAGAAATATCTTCGCCTATTACAAACACCTTTTCATCACGTCTCATCTCAAGAACCATTGCCTCAATTATTGATTCTCTATAAGTTTTTATACTCATTAGTAGCTCCCTTCTTCATAAACATTTGTCGTTAGTTCTTTAACATCAGGTAATGGGCTATTTTTTGCTTTTTCAACCGCAGAGCTAACCTGACTAGAAAGATCTTCATCAATCATATCCAAATCCTTACCTTCAACAAGACCTGCTTCTTCAACTTTTTGACGAAAAATAATTAATGGATCAAAGTCTCTTCTTATAGTCGCTAACTCTTCTTTAGTACGGTAGTGTTGCGGATCCCCTTCAAAATGACCATACCATCTTTTTGCAACGCACTCTATGGCACTTGGCCCCTCGCCTTTTCTTGCTCTTTCAACGGCTTCTGCAGCAGCTTCTTGAACTGCAAAGAAATCAGACCCATCTAATTTATAAGAAGGCATACCAAAGCCTCCTGCCCTTCCTGCTATATCGCCTCCACCGCAATGATAGTCAATTCCAGTAAATTCAGCATATCCATTATTTTCAAAAACAAATAATACTGGAAGCTTTAATACGCTTGCTAAGTTCATTGATTCAAATACAGCACCTTGATTGGAAGCTCCGTCACCAATAAATGCCACAGAAACTAGATTTTCACCTGTAACCCTTTGCTTTAACGCTGCCCCAACAGCAATAGGGGCGTTAGCGCCAACTATAGCATTTGCTCCAAGCATACCGACTGATAGATCGGCAATATGCATCGAACCACCTTTGCCGCCGCACAATCCATCTGCGCGACAGAAAATTTCCATTGTCATTTTTTCAAGATTAGATTTTTTAGCAATACAATGGCCATGACCTCTATGTGTACTAGAAATTGTATCTTGATCTGTAAGCTCAACGCATATACCTGTCGCTATTGCTTCCTGACCAATATAAAGGTGAATAAATGCTGGCACAGTTCCCTTAGCAAACTCATCCCGCATAGTTTCTTCAAAGACTCTTATTTTTTTCATTCGAGTATATGCGTCTAATAATTTATCTCTACTTAATTGCACTTCCCTCTCCCCTTTTTACCTAGTCATCAACTTTAACAATAACCTTACCTTTGACCCTTTGTGTCTCTAAATACTTGTAAGCTAAATGAGCTTCGTTAAAATTGTACTTCTTATCAACAAAAATTTTTATTTTTCCGTCCTCAATCCAGTTTTTTATAACATTCAGGTCAGTATTGTTTGAATTCACGATTACCGATAGGAAATTTTTCTTTGAGAATTTAGAAACTAACATTCCAATTAAGTTGCTTAGCTTAAAGGGATCTGTTGTAACGAAAGAACCTCCGGACTTTAAAAGGTTCTTAACAGAGTTAAATGATAGATTTCCATAACAATCATAAATTATATCGTATTCATTATTTTTTAAATTATCCAAGAAATTTTCTTGATTGTAATCAATGGCATTATCTACTAAAAAAGTATCCCTCATCCACCTAATATTTCTATCACTAGTTATCGATGTAACACTAGACCCTAACATTTTCGCTATCTGAACTGCAAAGATTCCAGTGCCGCCGGATGCTCCATTAATCAAAACTTTATTTCCTTTACGGACTTTAGCTAATTGAACCAATGCCTGGTATGAGGTTAATGCTGCTAGTGGAACTGCTGATGCCTCAGGGAGATCTGTATTAGAAGGAATTAAAGAAAGAATAGATTCATTGGCAGTCAAAAGTTGTGACGATACCCCCTTATTTAATTGCGACAAAAATCCAAAAACATTATCACCTACTTTAAAATTTTTAACGTTTTTACCAAGTGCAATAATCTCACCGCTAAAATCAGACCCTATTGTTCTCGGAAATGTCGGGAATGTCATTAGCTTTAACATTCCACTTCTAAGTTTATAATCTAAGGGATTCAGACCAAAGTACTTAACTTTGATTAAAACTTCTTCATCGGGCACTACTTTTGGATCATCAAGTTCACCTTGTTTTAAAACAGAAATATCACCATACTTTTCATAATAAAGAGCTTTCAATTAATCTCCTCCATCCATCTTAAAGTAATCAGGCATACCTGCTGGCCAAACAACGCCCCATTGCGACATCCCGCCATCAATTGTTAAAACCTCGCCAGTAACAAAACTACCTGTATCAGAAGCTAAATAAATTGCAGCCTCAGCTATATCCCAAACATCGCCTAATTTTTGCATTGGATTTGCTTTATGAAATCTCTCTAAGGCATCCTCTGGATATACCTCAAATCCCTCAGTTTCAATTGTTCCGGGGGCAATACAATTTACTCTAATCTTGTGAGGAGCCCACTCTGTTGCTAATGTTTTTGAAAGATAAATTGTTCCCGCCCTAGCTGCACAAGTGTGAGCAGCTTGAGGCATTCCTCTTTCAACATTAGCCACTAAATTTATAATACTTCCATAAGTACCAGATTTCTTCCAACGCTTTGCTGCCTCCTGCATAACCCACCAAGGTCCATTTAGGTTTAGGTCTACAACCGCAAGCCATCCCTTTCGTGAAAAATCTATAGCATCTTGAGGAAACTGACCTCCAGCATTGTTAATTACCGTATCAATTTTTCCATTACGTTTTATGATACCATCTAACATACTCTCGACTTTATCTGGATCACGAACGTTTGAAACTTCCCAGAATATTTCTTTTCCACATCTTTCAAGAATTTCATTATAAACCTTAACTAGCTTCTCTTCTTTACGTCCGCATATAGTTACATTTGCTCCTAGGCGCGCAAAAAGGAAGGCCATCGCTTTGCCCATTCCGCTACCTGCCCCTGTAATTAACACAGAGTGATTATCTAAAAGGTTTTCTCTATAAACAGTCTCTCTTGTAGCTAGCTCATTATAGGATAAGCCAAATTTCTGATCTATATCTTTCAAAGTTAAACCTTTTTTTTAAAATTATTTTTCTACAAACGGCTCAAGAACTCTTGGGATACTATAATCTTGGCTCATCTTATTGTGACCAATCTTTTTATCTAATTCTTCATGCCAATGATAAATTCTTCGTTCTTGGTAGTTGAGTAAAACACCTTTAAACCCAGGGCTCGATACACTTTCTTGAATTGCAGGTGCAAATTGAGTGTCTTCAAATAAAATATTCTCAAAATTTTCAATTCTCCTTTCCCATACCTTGGGAAGATCTCCATCACCCCAGTCTGGTGAAAACCAATGAACATCGATCTCACAAGTATCATCGGATGTTGGCCAAAAGGCCAAAAATGGAATACCTGTTGCAGAAGGGGGGGTTACTAAGTTTGGAAAAAAACTATACGAAGCATTTTGATGCTTTGGAATTTCAGAGACAGTCTCAATTTCCGTTAATCCATCTGCTCCAGGATCTTTCCAGTCTGGGTCGCGATGAGGTGTAACCATCCTAGAATGTCCATTTGGCCATAAGTTTATATAAGTTCCATCGATATCAATAAATCGACTTACTGTTTTTTGATGAATAGAGGGCACATGATAAACTTCAAGAAATGCATCCAAAAGAACCTTCACATTACTATTGACGGCATATGACTTAGAGTGGACATGCCTTAATTTCTCAGGCTGGAATTGTTGCATATGCTCACCGAGGATGCCTAAGTAATCCTTCAGAGGTTCTGCATCGGGATCTAGATTTATAAATATCCAATTACCTAAACAGTCACATGAAACTTCAATTAAATTTTGACATGATTTATCTAAATCAACAAAATCCCTTGGATCTCTTAGGTTAATTAAATTTCCATCAAGGTCATAACTCCATCCATGATAAGTACAAACCAGCAACCTTGCTTTTCCTGTTTTTTCAGTCACAACGGGCGCGCCCCTGTGACGACAGGTATTATAGTATGCTTTAATGTTATCATCACCTGAGTTAACAATAACTATAGGAACCTGAAGCTTATCCCATACAAAATAACTACCTTTCTCAGGTAGCTCGTCCTTATGACAGGCATAAACCCAACTTTTTTGCCACAAATTCTTTGTTTCCAATTCTAAGAATTTTGAGTCAGTATAGCGTTCACCTGGAATAACTGGAAACTTAGGAAAGCCTTCGGGAGGACCTGTTCTCGATCTCTCTTCCTCAAACCCCTTTAAAACTCTTTTTGTATCTTCATTAAAATCCATATTTTACTCTTCCTAGTTGAGCGTTATTAATTTAGCTCGATATGTTACGCATATTTATCTCTTTTTATATATAAGGCAAGTGCCTTTAAAAATTAGAATATCAGTACTATCGTCATATTTTACGCTATGATTAAATATAGCAACACCCCTGTCTTCCGAAGAAGTATTCTTTTTAGACAAACACTCAGAAGTTACATAAATTTTACTGTTAGGGCGTAGAGGATTTTTCCACCTAACCTCATCCCACCCTATTCCGCATACAAAATTAATATCACTATTAATTTCATGATCTAGCAATCGCCAAAGAGCGGCCACATGAATACCGCTTGCAATGATCCCTTTGAATTTTGATTTTTTTGCTTCATCTTTGTCAGTATGGAACCACTGAGGGTCATACTGTTTAGCAAAGTTAATTATCTCGTCCTCAGTTATTAACTTTAGGTTGGATTTCCTTTTTTCACCAACAAGAACATCTTCAAAAAAACGCCAACTTTTAGTGATACTAGACAAATTTACAATTTTCCTGATGTTATTGATGACCAAAAATTCTTTGACCCAGATGCAACCGCTTTTTCTCCCAGGGACTTTGCCCAGAAACTCCCAGATCCATATTCTGCCCTCCACGACCACAGCCTTCTAGTTGAAAAATGTAACCCGTGCTCGTAAGTGAATCCGATGGCGCCATGAACTTGGTGAGCAATACTCGCGCAAATTGATACAGCGTCATCAACTCTACTTTTTGCTGACGCAATTGCAAGATCCTCACACCCATCATCCATTGACATTGCGGCATAATCTGCAGCAACACCTGAGGCTGCAACATGAGTTGCTAAAACTGCAAGTTCTTGCTGGATTGCCTGGAACTTAGCAATAGGTCGGCCAAACTGAACTCTTTCATTTGCATATCGAACTGATTGAACTAAAAGAGATTCTAATCCGCCCGCAATCTGACAGGATCTCATTAGCGCACCAATTTTAAATATATATTCAGAAGTAAAGCTAATGTCTGAATAATTCATCACAGCATGATCAAGGAATTCTATATTACTTCGGCTTTCTAATGCTAAATTCTTATCATCACTTAAAGAGTCTTGAGGAATCGTAGTTAAAATTACTTTAGGAGAACTCTTATCATTAATAATAGCGACTGCATGAGTTGCGGAGGACCCAAAGGGAGTTCGCCTTGAAATACCTGAAATCTTATTATCCTTTAAAGTTAGCTCCCCTCCTAATATTGTAACTATTGATTTTTCAGGTAATGAAATACCACCCAAACTAAGCAAATAGCCAGCCACGATATTTTCCGCTAGAGGAATTGGAGCCTGATACTTTCCTATTGCTTTGAATAAAATACCTGCCTCAAGCCAAGTTCCTCCAACACCGCCTAACTCTTCCGGAACTAAAACTAAATTAAGCCCGTTATCGACAACTTCTGTCCATAAACTTTTTGGCCACTCTCCCTTTTCAGAATTTATAATACACTTCTTGGTGACATGATCTGAAAATATTTTTTCAACTGTATCAGATAACAGTTGTGATGTTTCGTTTAGCATTTATCTTAACCCCAACCCTCTTGCAATAATTCCTCTCAGTATTTCTCTTGTTCCGCCCCTTAAGGAGAACGAAGGGGAAATTTGAGTCAATATTGCTAAATATCTTTGAAAATCAGAACCATTTGAATCTGGCTCAAGGCCCATAAGTCTATGAGCTATATTTGGTAACTCCTGTTCAAAAACAGCACCGAGATCCTTGACAACAGAAGCTTCTAAAGCAGGATTAGCACCCTCATCGAGCATACCAGCAACTGATACTGACATTTGTCGAAGCGTTGTAAGGTGTGCCATCTGTCTACCAATCTCAGTAACTCCTTCACCGTCATTTCTCTTAGAAAATTCATTTACTAGCTCTTGTAAAAGAATGTAACTTGAAAGATATCTCTCGGGGCCAGATCGCTCCAAAGCTAATTCAGCTGTGACCTGATTCCAGCCATTACCTTCTTCACCTATAAGCATGTCGGCAGGAACCTTAGCATCTTCGAAAATAACTTCATTAAAATGATGTCGTCCTGCTAAATCAATTATTGGCCTTATCGTTATCCCCGGCAAGGATAGATCCACTATAAATTGACTGAAGCCTGCATGCCTATCATCCTCCTGCGATGTTCGAAATAAGGCAATCATATACTGACAGCGATGAGCTCCAGAAGTCCATAACTTAGTACCATTAACAACATATATATTATTATTTTTCTCAGCTTTAGTTCTTATGGCCGCTAGATCAGATCCAGAATCAGGTTCTGACATTCCTATACAAAAATATGATTCACCCCTCAGGATTCCAGGAAGTAGTTCTTTTTGATGTTTCTCAGTACCGTATCTAATTATTAAAGGACCTGATTGTCGATCGGAAATCCAATGTGCTCCAACCGGGGCTCCTGCTGTTAGCATTTCCTCTAAAATAACATAACGTTCCATTGATGAGCGGCCTGCTCCTCCAAATTCCTTAGGCCAGTTTAATCCTATCCAGCCTTTTTTACCTACCTTTCTACTAAAATTTTCATCCGCACCATACCAAGTCTCCGCTCTTGTTTCTTTAGGAACGTCTTTAAGTGCATCTATTAAAAATTCTCTCACCTCACTTCTCAGAATTTCAGCTTCATTTGAAAATTTAGTAAGGTGAAAATTAAAGGGTGTATTCATTATAAGCTCCGAAATATATTTTGTTATTTAACTTAATCATATAAAGTAAGCGCTAAACATAAACTAAATAAAAGGATCTTTCTATGAGTAAAAGCAATAAAAATAGGAAAATTATGGAAACTTATTATAAATCAATTAACGATGGTGACTTTGAAATCGTTATTTCCCTAATGAATGAAAATGTAAAATTTCATATCATTGGTGATTCTCCTTTCTCAGGCTATTGGGAAGGTAAGGAAAATGTTTATGGAATCCTTGTCCCCGGTGTGGTGGCTTGTTTAGATCCCGAGACCGTATCATTTGCGGAAAACTGGAAAATTATGTGTGCTGATGATGAAAGAGTTACAGGCTTAATGAGTGCAAAAGGAAGGGCATTAAATGGTGAGATCATGGATCAGACCTACTGCCATATCTTTAAAATTAAAGATATGAAAATTATCGAAGTGCATGAATTTATGGATACAGCTCAAAATGAAAAAACCCTTGATACCAAAAAGCTTAATGGTCATTCGGGTAAAAGTGGTTCTATGAGATTCTAATCCGCAATTCTTAAAAGCTGCTTACCTTTATTTTTACTCTCAAACAATCTTCTTAGAGTGCTGGGGGCATTTTCAAAACCTTCCTGCATATCTTCTTTGCAATTAATTTTTCCTTCCGAGATCCATTTCTTAAGTTTTTTTCTAGCAATACCTGCTTCTGACATAAAATCAATAACGATGAATCCCTCCATTGTTGCTCTTTTAAAAATTAAATTAGCATAATTTTCCGGCCCAAAATTCGAATTATCTGTCTTGTGGCGTGATATTATTCCACAAATAGTAACTCTTGCATTTAGCGCAATGTGAGCCAAGCAGTCATTGAGAATTCTTCCACCAACGTTATCGTAAAGAACATTTACTCCTTCTGGGCAAAGCTCTTTTAGGGCTTCATTTATATCTTCGGATTTGTAATCAATAGCTCCGTCAAAGCCAAATTCTTCAAGTAGCATTTGACATTTTTCTTTGCTGCCTGCAATTCCAATAACCTTACATCCAGCTATCTTAAAGATTTGTCCAGCTACAGAACCTACCCCCCCTGCGGCACCTGTAATCACCACTGTATCTCCTGGTTTTGGTTTACTGACTTTAGTTACTCCAAAATATGCTGTTAATCCAGTACTCCCAAGAGCTCCTAGGTACTTAGTGGCCATGCTCTCATCTTCAATCTTTTCAAGTTCATCTTCTTTTAAAATTGGATGTGTTTGCCAGCAAGTTTGTCCAGAGACAATATCACCTTTTTTAAATTTATCAGACTTACTGTCTAATACTCTAGCAATTCCACCACATCTCATAACATCGCCAATTTCAAGAGGTGCAACATAATTTGATATTTGTTCCATCCAACCTTTTTGAGCAGGCTGAAATTCAATTACAAGGTTTTCTAAAAGAACTTCACTTTCTTCAATCCCCCTAACATCCAACTCTTTGTAATCAAAATCAGAATCTTTTATAGCTCTTCCAACAGGTCGCCCTGCTAAGGTAAATTGTTTATTAATCATTATAAATCTCTTAAGTTGTTATGATTGTACAAGCGGAAATTCCAGGTGCACCATAAACATGCGTATAAGCAGTTTTAGGATTTCCTTGAACCTGACGTTTACCTGCTGCCCCTCTTAATTGAACACAATTTTCAAACACTTGTCTTAACCCTGAGGCGCCAACAGGCTCTCCATTTGCGATACACCCACCATCAGTATTAACTGGTAATTTTCCATTTATCATAGTGTGGCCATCATGGAGTAGCTTTTCTTGATCTCCGTCTTTGCAGAAACCATTCTCAGCCATATGCATAATTTCTGCACCGGACTCTGTATCTTGAAGTTGGGCAAGATCAATATCTTCACGATTCATTCCTGCCATCTCAAATGTTGCTTCAGATGCGCCCACCGTAGGGCTTGGACCTCTTTCGATTTCTAAAGAAGGACTAAAAACTTCAAAAGAACCCAAAGGTCTCGACCTAAAAGCAGCTCCTTTTAAAAACAAAGGCTTGCTTGTGTATTTATGAGCAATATCAGCTCTGCACATTATCAGAGCGACTGCGCCTTCAGCAGGAGAACAAAACATATATTTTGTTAATGGATCAGAAACCATTGTCGCATTAAGAATTGTATCTTTTGAAACTGGATCACGTCTCCAAGCGTTAGGGTTTAAAGAAGCGTTATTAAATGCTTTTTCAGCAACGATAGCCAAAGAGTCTGAGGTAATTCCATAATCATGCATATATCGTTGTATTTTCATGCCAAAAAATTGAGTCGTTAGCATTAGACCTGTTTCACCATACCATTTTTCTAATCCAGACGCCTCAGGGTCCGCATTAAAGGCACCCCTTGGATGTTTATCAAAACCTACCGCCATACCAATATCAAATTGGCCTGATTTAATGGTTGTATATGCTGACAAAAGAGATGAGCCTCCAGTTGCACAGCCATTAGAGACATTCATAAAAGGAATTCCCGTAAGACCTAAATCATTGACCATTGCATCAGCATTACCGGCAGCTGAAGAACCTCCAAAAGCAAACTGAACATCCTTCCATTCCATTTCTGCATCCGACAAAGCTTCACGAGCAGCGTGAACCCCTTGCTGTAAACCCGACATACCTTCTGTTCTTCCAAAAGGATGAATTCCAATTCCTATTATTGCTACATCTGACATACTTTTCTCCTATGAATCTTGTGATGGCTTAAAAGAGAAGATCATCAACTCTTCACCATTTTCGTTTTTAACAAATGGCTCTATTGAGAGTTCCATTTCCATTCCAATTTTTAAATCTTCCGCCCTTACATCAACCAACCTTGACTCTACCATAATTTGTCCGGGTAATTCAATATAACC
Source organism: alpha proteobacterium MED-G09 (assembly GCA_905182015.1). Taxonomy (GTDB): domain Bacteria; phylum Pseudomonadota; class Alphaproteobacteria; order MED-G09; family MED-G09; genus MED-G09. Next base: position 21,236 of record CAJIZT010000004.1, read on the forward strand.
TACGGGATAAGGTTCAAAATCCTCTGGATTATCTGTTCCTATATATGGAGTTTTAGGCATAAACCTTTGGACTGTCCATGTCCATAACTTGCCTTTCGTGGATAATTCAATTTGCTCATGGGTATTGGATCTTTTTGCAGGAAAGAAATATCTTCCTGTTTCAGTATCTCTACTGCCTAATAACTTTGGCTGATCTGAAGGCCAGGTAAAAAGATTATCGGCAATTGGTTTTTGATTACTCATAAATTAAACTCCAAAATTAATTAATTTGTCTATCGCGGCCTGCCCAATAAGGGGCCCTTAACTCTTTTTTTAAAATTTTCCCTGAAGGATTTCTAGGTAACTCAGAAATAAAATCAACTGACTTGGGGGATTTAAAGCCGGCGATTCTCTCTTTTGTAAATGCAATGATTTCTTCTTCAGTAACATTTTCTCCATTCTTTAAAACTACAACAGCTTTTACAGCCTCGCCCCACCTTTCGTCAGGAATACCAATTACAGCAACATCGCTAATTTTTTCATGTCCAAATATTGCACTTTCAACCTCTGCAGGGTAAACATTTTCACCGCCCGAAACAATCATATCTTTAACTCTATCGTGCACATATACATATCCATCAACATCCATATAGCCAGCATCGCCTGTCCTTAACCACCCATCTTTCAAAGTTTTATTTGTTTCCTCAGGTAGGTTCCAATATCCAAGCATATTTGACGATGACTTTACAGCTATTTCTCCAACATCCCCAAGGGTCATTTCTTTACTACTTTCATCTAAAATTGCTATCTCGCAATGAGGATAGGCCTTGCCTGCAGATTTCATCCGTTCATTTCCTTCTACGGAATGATCCTCAGGGGGCAAATATGTTACAGATCCGCATGTCTCAGTCATTCCATAAAGCTGAACAAAGCCACATTCAAAAACTTCCATAGCTTCCTTGAGAAGGTCTAAAGGAATTGGTGAGGCTCCATAAAGAATATATTTAATATTTGAATAATCTGTAGTCCTAGACTTTGGGTGATCTAAAACTATTTTCATTGCTGCTGGGACCATAAAAATTTTAGAAATTTTATGTTTTCCTATAACATTTAGAACGTCCTCAGGAAGAAATTCTTTTAAAACAACATTTTTTGCACATGCATAAAGACCTTGTATTCCCCATCCAGCACCTCCTATATGAAAACTTGGCATGGCTACTAAACTAGCATCGTCAGCAGACCATTCACCAAATTCCATCCCTTTTTGAGGTTGTCGATTTCTAGATGAGTGAAAATTTCTATGTGTTAATTGAACACCTTTAGGGTTTCCAGTTGTACCAGATGTATACATTTGAATTGCAACATCGTCCAGTTTAGGTTGCCTCCCGCACGCCTCGTCACTCTGCTGTTTTATCCAGGTTTCGTATGAAGGCCAACCATTTTTTGAACCTGAAAGACAGATAACCCTTTCTACACTCGTGGATAATTCTAAAATTTTTTCTGCTAATTCAAAGAACTCCTCGCCTACAAATAACGTTTTTGCTCCACTATCATTTAAAATATAAGCTACTTCCGGAGGAGCTAGCCTCCAATTAATTCCTACAACTACTGCATTTGCTTTAGTGCACCCAAGGACAACCTCATAAAAAAGATCTGAATTTTTATCCATATAAGCAACACGCTCTTGATTATCCACACCAAGGCTAACTAGGCCATTAGCAACTTTTTCAGTTTTTAAATTGAATTCTTTGTATGTTGTTTCTCTATCCTCAAAAACAAATGCTACTTGATCTGGGTTATGTTTAGAATGATATCTTGGAATATCGCTTAAAAAAACTATATCTTCATAATATGGCACTTTAAACCCCCCCTAAAAAACTACGCTTATTATTAATAACTATTTTTAAACTAAGCAAGTATGTTTTATACTATGAAAATTATACTTTTAAAGTTAAGTATTATTAATGATATGAAATAATATCGAATGCGTTAAAATGACATAGTGATAATACATAAAAATATGATAATAAGTTAGACTAAATTATTTTTTAAGTGGAGAAAAAGTATGGATTTGAGTTTTAAGCCAGAGCATGAAGAGTTCAGAAAAGAAGTAAAAGAGTTTCTTAATAATGAGCTAACAGAAGAACTAAGGGAGGCCGGCAAGCTAACAGCAAGTGTGTTTAGTGAAGTTGAGTACTCCTCAAAATGGCATAAAATTTTATACAATAAAGGATGGATTGGTGCAAAATGGCCAAAAGAATATGGTGGCACTGGTTGGGATGACATGCAACGATATATTTTTTCTACAGAGATAGCCAAAGCTGGTGCTCCTTCTCCGACAGCTATGGGTTTAATGATGGTTGGTCCAGTTCTTATGAAGCACGGAACACAAAAACAAAAAGATTTTTATCTACCTCGTATTCTTTCTGGCGAAGATTTTTGGTGTCAAGGATATTCAGAACCTGGATCAGGGTCTGATCTAGCCTCCCTACAATGCAAGGCTGTAAGAGATGGTGATCACTATGTTGTAAACGGAACTAAAATCTGGACAACGCATGCACAATATGCGAATAGAATTTTTTGTTTAGTTAGGACTGACAACAGCGGCAAGCCTCAGCAAGGAATAACTTTTTTATTAATCGACATGGATACACCGGGTATTGAAATTAAACCAATTATAACCATGGCTGGCGACCATGAGGTTAATCAAACATTTTTTGATGATGTTAGGGTTCCGGTAGAAAATGTTGTTGGCGAAGAAAATGATGGCTGGACGGTTGCTAAATATCTACTCGAATTTGAAAGAGGCGGTAATTTTGCTGCCGGCATTCAATCAAGTATTGAAAAAGTTAGAGAAATAGCATCTATAGAACGTTCAGATACAGGAGATAGTCTTTTACAGGACGAGGTATTCTTAAGATCCCTTTCTGAAACTGAAATTAAAGTTCAGGCTCTTCTTATGACAGAGCACAGAATTATGGCTGATATAGCTGAAAGAGGTCATCCTGGGCCTGCTTCATCAATATTAAAAGCTCGTGGATCTAATTTAAAACAAGAAGTTGATATGTTGGCAGTAGAGGCTATCGGCTATTATTCGTCGCCACTTCAGCACGAAGCTAGACAACCATTTTCAAACCTAGAAAGGGTAGGACCAGAATACGCTTTAACAGTATTTCCTTCATATCTTAATAATCGCGCTTCTACTATTTATGGTGGTTCAGATGAAGTTCAGCATAATATAATGGCTAAGTTTGTTCTTGGGCTTTAGAATCTAAAAATTATGGACCTTTCTGAACTAGAAAATTATTTTGGTGAGAGGCTCATAACCTCTGAATCTGTTCGGGAACAACACAGTCATGATGAATCTTGGCACATACCAGAAAATATTCCTGATGCTGTAATTTTCCCAGAAACGACTGAAGAAATTTCAAAAATAATGACTTATGCAAGTGATAACAATATCCCAGTTGTTCCATTTGGCGCAGGGACGGCGCTCGAAGGTCATGTTCATGCTGTTAATGGTGGCATAACGATTAATTCGATTAATATGAATAAAATTATTGAAGTTAATTTAGAGGATATGGATTGTAGGGTGCAGGCAGGCGTTACTCGTGAAGACTTAAATACATTTTTAAGAGATACAGGATTATTTTTTCCAGTTGACCCAGGTGCAAATGCTTCGATTGGCGGTATGTGTTCTACTGGAGCATCCGGAACCAATACAGTAAAGTATGGTACCATTCGAGAGCAAGTTATGGATCTGGAAGTAGTCATGTCAGACGGTCAAATAATTAAAACCGGATCAAGGGCCAGGAAATCATCAGCCGGTTATGATCTTACACATCTCATGTTGGGGTCTGAGGGTACCTTAGGTTTTATTACTGAAATTACTTTGAAGCTGCATGGAAGACCTGAGGCAGTTTCTGCTGGAGTATGTTCTTTTTTAGATTTAGCTGGCGCAGTAGATACGGTTATCGAGGCTATACAAATATGCCTTCCTTTATCAAGAATTGAATTACTTGATGAACTTCAAATGAAAGCCATCAATGAATATAAAAAAACAAGCCATGAAGAAAAACCAACTTTATTTATAGAAATTCAAGGAACACCTCTTGGTGTTAGAGAACAAATAGAGAAATTTGAAGAAATAGCTAAAGATCATAATCTAATTAATTTTCATTGGTCAGACCGACAAGAGGAAATCGATAGCCTTTGGAGTGCGCGTCATGGGGCTCTCTATGCCGCCCTAAATCTAGCTCCTGGAAAAAAAGCCATTACAACTGATGTCTGTGTTCCTATTTCATCTTTAACAAAATGTATTTTAGACACAAAAAAGGATTTAGAATCTTCGAGTATTATTGCTCCAATAGTTGGTCATGTAGGTGATGGAAATTTTCATTTAATTCTATTGCTGGATCCTGAAAATCAAGATGAAGTTAAGGAAGCAAAGGGTATTAATGAAAGACTCATAAAAAGAGCCTTGGAAATGAAGGGAACGTGCACTGGTGAACATGGAATTGGTTTGGGAAAAAAAGAGTACTTGAGGATCGAAAAAGGGGTATCTTCTGTTAATGTAATGTCACAAATTAAAAAGGCTCTTGACCCTAACGGCATCATGAACCCTGGAAAAATATTTTAAAAATTATACTTAAAAAAATCACCGTGCCTAAAAAGACACGGTGACCAATCAGTCATAATTTCTAGGGGAAGAGATTTATTATTCCTAATTTTTAAACTCTGGATAAGCATCCATCCCTAGCTCAGAGATATCCAAGCCAACAATTTCTTCTTCTTCAGTAGGTCTTAATCCACAGACAATCTTAAGAGCAAACCATCCAATTCCACTAAGCGTAACGGTAAAGAGACCAATAGCTACAATACCAATGACTTGCGTGCCCATATCTCCACTTCCATTTAAGAATGGGATTGCCACAGCAAGTGTTCCCCATATTCCTGATACTAGATGAACTGAGATTGCACCAACAACATCATCGATGCCAATATTATCCAGCAAAGGTATTGCAATAGTCGTTAATACACCTCCAATAGCGCCAATTATCATTGCTTGCAGTGGTGTAGCCACATCAGGCCCAGCCGTGATTGCAACAAGCCCAGCAAGAGCGCCGTTAAGTACAAACGTTAGATCGGTTTTCCTGTAAAGAATCATAGATAAAACTAGTGAGGCAACAAGCCCTGCACAAGCAGCCATATTTGTATTAACATAAACATTGGCAATAGCAGCGGCGTCAGCAGCACTACCTAAGGCTAACTGGGATCCACCATTAAAGCCAAACCATCCAAACCATAGGATAAATGTTCCTATTGTTGCTAAAGGAAGATTTGAACCTGGAATTGCATTAACTTGACCGTTAGGACCGTATTTACCTAAACGAGGTCCAATTATTATAGCACCAGTTAATGCAGCCCACCCACCAACAGAGTGAACAATTGTTGAGCCCGCAAAATCAGAAAACCCGATTTCAGATAGCCATCCGCCACCCCATGTCCAAGAACCTTGGATAGGGTATATAATGCCCGTGAGGTAAACAGCAAAGATCAAGAAAGGAACGAGCTTAATTCTTTCAGCCACAGTCCCACTAACAATTGACATAGCTGTTGCACAAAATACCATTTGGAAGAACCAGTCAGACATTTTAGAATAACCATCTGCTGGATCAGCTACTAACTCCGGATTCCAAAGAGCTGCAGAACCAATATAACCGTTAACATCATTATACATTAATCCATACCCAACTAGGTAAAACATAATGCCTGCTAGGCTGTAAAGAGCTACATTCTTTAAACATATGGTTGCAGTATTTTTAGTACGCACCAGTCCCGCCTCAAGGCAAGTAAACCCTAGGGCCATAAGCATTACTAGAAAGCCATGAACCAAGAAAGAAAATGTATTAAAAATATATGCTGTTTCGGCGCTCACTTCAGCATGAGCAACACCAGATAAGGTTAGATAACCAAACCCAGCCATGACTAATGCTTTTTTTATTAAGTTTTTCATTGTTTTATCCCAATTATTTCTATTATAAAAATTTACTAATTAGCCGCCAATAGCATAACTGATAACAAAATAAGGGTCACTATCATCTCTACTACTATCAATTACTGCGAATGAGAAGCCAGATTCAAAATCAATGGAAATACCATAATCAGTTTCTTCATCTGAAGCATCATAATCGTAGAATCCTAAGTGAAGACTAATATCAATTCCTTCTGAAGCAGTAAAACCTGTATCAACTGTATAATAAACATCATCACCAAAATCAGCACCCCAGTCAGCATCAGCTAGTATATTTGCACCTATAGAGAAAGCTCCAATATCTGCAGAAATACTTACTTCACTAAAATCAAGCTCTTCACCATCTGGATAAGCATAATAAATGTAACCAAGGCTAATAGGTCCCATGCTGTAACCAGCATAGAGATCAAGCTCATAAGTCGCCTCATCACCAAAATCGATGTTTGAAACCCAAGTACCAGCAGAAAAACCAGAATCTCCAGAAATATCAATACCGCCAGAAACAGCTGCGCCCTTACCTTGTGACATTCCACGCCACATATATTCACTTGTCATGCCGGCATTCCATTCAACAGCCGCGAGTGCCATTCCTGACATTCCAATACTAAGGACTATTGCGCTTGCAATACTCTTTAATTTTTTTTGTATAGTTCTAGAAATCATTTAATTCTCCTCAAAGTTATTTGTTAATTCACACTAGTAAAGAGCAATATTGATGCCAACTTCTTAATAAGTTGAAAATTATTTTTTTAAATAAAATTTTTAATGGAAATAGATGATGTTTTTCAATCAATTAACTGCTTACTATGCCTTTAATAAAATCAATTCTGTCTTGGCCAAAAAACATTTCGCCATCAACAAACATAGTGGGTGCTCCAAAAACACCTCTTTCCACCGCAGCAGAAGTATTGGAAATTAATTTCTTTTTAGTTTCACCGTCAAGTATTCTTTCAAGGAAACTAGGATAATCTAACCCATTTTCTTTGAACACATTTTCCAAAACTTCTGAATTACCTGTATCTTTTTTATCAACCCACATTGATTGAAAAATAACCTTAGTGTATTTTTCAAAATCACCATTTTTTTGATAAGAAACAGCACCCCTCATTAATGAAAGTGTGTTAATGGGAAAGTATGGATTATGATTAAATTCTACACCATATTTTTCAGCAAACCTTCGAATATCCCTTGCCATATATAATCTTTTTTCAGAAATTAGGCCGGGAGGTTGATTGCCAGTCGCCTTAAAAATTCCCCCAAGAAGGATAGGATGGAAAATTAATTCAGTATTGTATTTTTTTGTAATCAAAGGAAGTTGAGTGAAGGCTAAGTAGGCATTAGGACTTCCAAAATCAAAATAAAAGTCTACTGTCCTAGCCACCTTAAAGGGTGCTCAGCAAATGTCCGCCATCTACAATTAGTGTTGATCCCGTAATATAGGATCCAGCGTCACTGACCAAAAGCAAAACAGGGCCGCCCATCTCTTCAGGCATTCCATATCGCCTCATTGGAACTCTTTTTATAAAATCCTTACCCATATCTGAATCTAAAAATTCTTTATTAATATCAGTTCTCATATATCCTGGTGATAGGGTATTAACTCTAATACCATATCTTGCACATTCTATTGCCATCTGCCTTGTCAGATGAGAAAGCCCTGCTTTTGAAACACAATAAACTCCGTTACCCTTCTGAGGGGCCTCGCCATTAATTGATGAAATATTAAGGATGTTGCCACCAGTTAAATTATTTTTCTTTCTTCTACTAACCCACTCTTTCGCCAAAAGCCATGGACCTTTTAAGTTTGTATTTATAACCATATCCCAATCATCGGCATCAGTTTGATCAAGTAATCCTACGGTTGTTGTTCCTGCATTATTAATTAAGATATCAATCTCGCCTATTCTCTCAGTAACAGAATCTAAGCATTTTTTTATACTTTCTTCGCTTGAGACATCAAGAGAAAAACTTTTAGCAACCCCGCCAGACGCAACAATATTTGCTTCAGTTTCTTTTAATTTCTCAACTCTCCGAGCTGCTAAAGCAACTGTTGCTCCTGCGTTCGATAAGGTCACCGCTATTGATTCCCCGACACCAGTTCCACCCCCAGTAACTAAAGCTACCTTTCCTTTTAAACTAAACATTGATTCATTCATTTTTAACGATATCCTATTTTTTATTGTAATAATCCAATTGCTGAGGACGTCATTGCCCTAACACCAGTTGTTAAAGTCGGCTCTGGCACAGGGGCGAAGAACGGTGAGTGATTCGAAGGTAAATTAATATCACCTCTTTTAAATTTTTTCCAATCTTCTTTAGATGTTCCGCCCAACCAAAATAAGAAGCTTGGTATCTTTGGGTCTTGTTTCCCAAATCTTCCAAAATCTTCTCCGCCCATAACTGCAGGAACTTCATAAACATTTTCTAATCCTATTTCATCTTTAATAAAACCTAAAACTTTAGAAGAAAAATCAGGATCATTATACAATGCTGGAGTATACTCATCCTTTAAAATAACTTTAGGCATTTTATCATCAGGGAGTCCTGCCGCAATAGCCTGACCCCTCACAATTCTTTTAATACTCTGAATGGTCTGATCCCTTACTTCATCGCTATAAGATCTTAAGGTTAATTGTAATTTAACCTCATCAGGAATGATGTTGTGCTTTAGCCCGCCATGAATAGAGCCTACAGTGACCACGGCCGGTTCAAGCGGGTTTATCTTTCGACTAACAATAGTTTGAAGGGCAAGGACAATTTGTGATGATAAGACGATTGGATCAATTGCTGTATGAGGATAGGCCCCATGCCCACCAACACCGGGAATAATAATATCAACACTATCAACATTAGCCATTGCATAACCTAAGTGATAACCAATAGATCCTGCTGGAGCATTTGAACCAACATGTAATGCTAAATTAAAGTCTGGTCTAGGAAATCTCTCAAATAGCCCGTCATTAATCATCGCTAAAGAACCTTGGCCAACCTCCTCTGCTGGCTGTAAAATCATAATTAGTGTCCCAGACCATTCTTTTTTTCTGGAGATCAGCTCATCTGCCGTACCTATTAATACAGCCATGTGAATATCGTGCCCGCATGCATGCATTACAGGTACCTCAACTCCAAACCTATTGATTGATTTTATTTTTGAAGAATACGGTAAGTTTGTTTTTTCCTCCACAGGTAGTCCGTCCATGTCCGCTCTAATCATTAGCGAGGGGCCTTTGCCATTTCTATAAATTGCTACAACACCTTTTTTACCAACACCTCGCGTTACATTAAATCCATAAGATTCAAGTTTTCCTGATAATAATTCAGATGTTTGATCCTCCTGCCAAGAGAGTTCAGGATTCGCATGAAGGTATTTGTATAAAGCAACAATGTCTTCTGCTCGCGCTGAAAGATTGGAGCTATATAAAAATATAATTAAGAAAAAAATTCTTATAAATTTCTTTTTTTTGCTAATATTTATCAATACTGTCCTCAACTGCAAAGCCTTTTGCTGGTATTAAAATTTGTCTACGAAAAGTACAAATAACCTTATCATCCTGATTTATTCCAGTTGTCTTAATTTCTACAATACCCTGACCCTCTCGAGATGAGGATTCTCTTTTATCAAGGACCTCCGACGATCCATAAATTGTATCACCACAAAAAACAGGTAATGTAAATTTGACATCATCCATACCAAGATTTGCTATAGCTTTTTGACTGCAGTCAGACACACTCATGCCAATTAAAAGAGATAGTGTGTATGTAGAAACAACTAAATTTTGACCAAATTCAGTTCCTTTTCCAAACTCAGCATCAAAATGAAGAGGGTGTGTGTTAAGAGTCATAAGAGTAAACATATGATTATCATATTCTGTTACTGTTTTTCCAGGTCGATGTTCATAAATATCGCCTACATTAAAATCCTCGAAATAACGACCAAACGTTTCACGATAATGATTTGGGCCAATTTCTTTAGAAAACTTTACCATTGTAAAAACCCCTTTATTTAAAAATAAATGAACATGCTATTAGCTTAAGAACATTAAGCATATAAAGAATCAATTTATAAAGAAACAATAAATATCAATTATATTTTAAAAGGTATAAAGCTTTATTATTAAAAGGTATTCATGGTTCTTAGTTACTGTATAAAGTCGTTAATATGAAAAAAAAATATTTATATTTAATTATACTTATTGCAGGGCTTTCTGGTTGCTCAACAACAAAGGAGAAATATGAAAATAACTTACCTTCTCTGCCTTCCGATTGGTCAACATCTTATGATTCATTAAAAAAAATTGATGGATGGGCTAAGACCTTTAATGATAAGGAGTTAATAAGTCTAATTAATGAGGCTATCGAGAATAATAGGAATTTAAGAGCTGCCTCAGGGAGATTAAGAGCCGCACGTGCAGTTTCGCGAGGTTCGATTGCTCCCCTATTTCCGACTCTTTCAACATCCGTATCAAAAAATCAAATATCTAACGCTGTTTCTAATAATAACGGCACGGAAAGAGTGTATTCTTATAAGGATAGCTTGGGCGTTCAATTGAATTGGGAGGTGGATATATGGGGAAGACTTTCAATGCAATCACGTTCTTCATTTAAGCAGTCGGAAGCTGCGGAAGCAGATTTTGAGTTTGCAAGATTATCGATAGCAGGTCTAACAGCTCAGTCTTGGTATCTTTTTTCTGAAGCAAAGCTTCAAAAAGACTTAGCTGAAAGAAATCTTAAAACAAGAACCAGCACTCTTAAAAGAGTTGAAAATAGGTATAAAAAAGGAATAGCACAGAGCAGAGATTTAAGGTTGGCTAGATCTCAAGTTGAATCTACAAGAGCTGACTTAATCAATAAACAACAATTACTTTTTGAAACTGCCCGTACTCTTGAGGTAATAATAGGAAGGTACCCTAGTGCAAAAATAATACCTGGAGGATTACCAGATCTACCCCCGAACCCTGAGGTAGGAAGTCCATCTGAAAGACTCCCTCTAAGGCCCGATATTAGATCTTTGGAGGCTCAGCTAGAGGCCTCAGGTTTTGAATTAAAGTCAACAAGATCAGCTTTTCTTCCTCGCCTATCAGTTAATGCTCAGTGGAGTACAATAGGGGATAACTGGTCAGATGCTTTAGAACCAAAAAAACTAGCAGGAAATTTAATTGGTTCATTAACTCAAAGTATTTTTCAGGGTGGAAAAAGAATTGCAAATGCTCAAATCAAAAAAGCTCAAATGGAAGCTATGTTAGAAAATTATGCTCAAAGTCTTTTAGAGGCAGCTCAAGAAGCAGAGAATGCTATTGCTGCCGAAAGTGCTCTAACAAGAAGGGAGATAGCTATAAACAAAGCCTTTAAGGAATCAAAGGCAGCCGAAGAGTTAACTTTGGAGCAATACAATAGGGGGTTAAGTACAATATTTGAGCTTCTTGATTCCCAATCAAGAAGACTTAATGCTGAAAGCCTTTTAATAAATGCAAAAAGATTGAGGCTTACAAATCGGATAAAAATGTATATGGCTATTGCAACGCCAGTATTTGGAGAAAGCCAATAAATGAAAAGACTGATCCTAAGAATTTTAGCAACAAAGTTTGCACCTATTTTTGTTATCCTAGTAGGGTTCTTTTTGGCATTTATGATTTCCGTATCAAGCCCTAAGCCAAAAAAGGGAATTGAATTTCCAAAACCAACTCCTGTATTTTATCAAATTTTAAAAAAACAGAACATTACCCTTAAAATTGAAACTAATGGTGAGGTAAGGCCTCTGAATGAAATAAACCTAATTGCACAAGTGTCTGGACAAATAACTGAAGCAGCAGATGAATTTGTTGATGGTGGCATTATTAGAGCGGGGTCACCTCTGGTTTGGATCGATGATAGGGATTATAAGCTTACGGTAATTTCAGCAGAATCTAATGTTGCTAAAGCAAAAAAATTATTAGACAGAGAAATTGCCGAGAGTGAGCTTGCAAAGCGTGACTGGGAAGAGTTAGGGATAGGTAATGCTGACCCTTTGACATTAAGAATACCTCAATTAAAGGAAGCAGAAGCTATTGTGAATGCAGCAAATGCTGACCTTGAAAGAGCTAAACTAAAGCTAGAACGGACAGTAGTGACATTGCCATTCCAAGGAATCATAAGAAAAAAAATGACAGGGATAGGTCAGTTCGTCAGTGCTGGAAGTATTTTAGCAACTGCTTTTTCAACTGAACAGGTTCTTATAGCGTTGCCGTTAACAGATACTGAGTTATCATATTTAGATTTACCGTTAGCATATGAGGGGGGTTATAGTTCGAGCCCGAGAGTAAAGTTTTACTCTTATACCTCTAATAAAAAGCATGAATGGGAAGGAAGAATAACTAGAACTGCTGGCTCGATCGACCCTCCAACAAGACTAGTCTATGTTTACGCAGAGGTCTTGAATCCTTACGGTCAATCACCACCCTTAGCTATAGGTATGTTTGTAAACGCAGAAATTGAAGGAAAAAAAATTGAAAATGGTTTTCTTATTCCAAATTCAGCAATAACAGATGAATCATTAGTCTACATAATAGATGATGAGGATTATTTAAGAATAAAGAAAGTTGAAGTACTTGGTGCGGATAATGATAATTTAGTAGTTAAGGGTACGATTAAGGAAGGTGATCGTGTTGTTGCCTCCCCTCTAAATAATGCAAAAGACGGAATGGCACTAACTCCAATTCTTTTGAATAAAAATATTGATGGTTAAATATTTATGCTAAAAATAATTTCATGGTGGGTTAGAAACTCTAAGGCTGCAAACCTGTTAATGGTAAGTATAATACTTATAGGCGTTTTAACCTTTTTAAGAATAGAAAAGGAAGTCTTTCCAATTATTACGGCGCCATTAGTTTCTGTTCAATACTCTTGGCCAGGTGCATCCCCTAAGGAAATGGAGGATCAAGTAATAGCGCGAGCTGAAGAATCTCTCTCTGATCTGGAGGGTATAAAAAAGATTACATCAGTTTCAAGAGAAAATTTTGGAATCATGCGTGTTGAAGCAAAATTAGCAGCAGATATTGATATCCTGATTCAAGATGTAAAAAGAAAAATTGATGCTATTACCTCTATACCTAAAAGTGTGTATCCGCCAATAGTAAGCGACGAATCCTTTAGAATTCCCCTGATCACGCTTGCAATCCATGGGAACGTTTCAGAGAAAATATTAACTAGGATAGCGGAGAATTTAAGAGATGATCTAGCTTTAGTTCCTTATGTAGATTTAGTCACAGTATCAGGAAATAGAAAAGAGGAAATATCAATTGAACTTTCAGAAAATGCTATGCGTCGATACAATATTACCTTTGATGAAGTCGCTAACGCTATAAGAAAATCGTCACTAAATGTTTCTGCAGGCAGTATCAAGGGAGAGAATGGAACAATACAATTAACCACTCGTAACTTAGCTGACACTACTAAAGAATTTAATAAGATTATTGTTCGCCAAACTTCAGATGGCGGTACTTTAAGGGTTTCGGATATTGGTAATGTTATAGATGGGTTTGAAGATCAAAACTTAAGAACCTCCTTAAATGGAGAATTAGCGGTTCTTGTTCAAGTTCTATCTACCGAGAATATGAATGTTGTAAAGACATCTAAATCAGTAAATGAATGGCTTCCAGCCATTCAAAAGTCTATGCCCCCTGGCGTAACCCTATCCTTGTGGTCTGATACATCAGACCTATATAAAGGAAGAATGGCTACAATTTCAAGAAGTGCTTTTGGTGGTCTCTTTTTGGTAATGCTTGTCTTGATGAGCTTTTTAAGACCAATAGTCGCTTTTTGGTGCTCCGTAGGAATATTAACCTCTTTTGCAGGGACATTTATCTTCCTGCCATCTTACGATGTTTCACTAAATGTGATCTCCTTGTTTGCATTCTTGTTGGTTATTGGAATTGTTGTAGATGACGCAATTATAATTGGCGAAAATATTCATGCAGAAAATGAGAAAGGAAGGAGCGGAGCGGATGCTGCAATAATGGGAGCATACCTAGTTTCTAAGCCCGTATTTTTTGCTGTAATGACAACAATGATTGCTTTTTTGCCTTGGCTATTTCTATCGGGCTGGCAAGTTCAGTTTGTAAGAAATATATCAATTATTGTTTTGTTTGCCCTTGCATTCTCTTTGATTGAAGCCTTTTGTATATTACCGGCTCATCTTTCTAAACTCAAGCCAGATAACTCAAAATCTAAGTTTTCAAAATTTCAGAAAAGACTAGCAAAAAGCCTAGTGGACTTTGGCAAGAATCGTTACATGCCGATATTAATTTCATCTTTAAGGAGACGATATTTAGCAGCAGCTTTTTTCTTTAGCTTTCTTGTAATAATATTTACCTTTTCTGGAACTTCTTGGATAAGTAAAACTTTCTTGCCAAATATTGAAGATGATGAAATTATGGTCCAAGTTACCCTCCCCTCTGGTTCCCCTTTTGAAAGAACGACTAGCGTTCAGGATCAAGTTCAAGACGCCGGTCTTGAAACAATTAAATTTTATAAAGACAAGGATCTTGTTATTGAAAACACGTATAGTGTGGCGAAAGGTAATACAGTCCTGGCTTACTTTAATCTTTACCCGCCAGGTAGGGGTGAAGGAAAAAGAAAATCCTCGGCATCTGAGGTGGCTAGTGTATTAAGGGATAATATTGGGGAGATACCCGATTCAGAAAGCTTAAATGTTGCAAATAATATAGGCAGAGATCCTGGCCAGGCTGATTTAGCATTTAATATAACATCAAAAAACTCGAATGATTTAATTCCTGCAATTGAAGATTTTATGAATAAACTTAGATCCTATTCTTCTACATATGACGTTACAAGCTCTCTGAACAGTTCTATAACTGAAATTCAAATTGAATTAAAACCAAACGCAAAAAAGCTTGGACTAACGCTGGGTGAAATAACTCGACAGTTACGACAGGCTTATTATGGTGAAGAAATTCAAAAACTTCCTCGAAATGGTGAAGATGTAAGGGTGATGGTTCGTTACCCAAAAAAACTAAGAAGGTCTTACGAAAGTTTATCAAAATTCCGAATTAGAACATCGGATGGAAGAGAGGTCCCCTTTCTCTCTCTGGCTCAAGTAAAACAATCACCAGGTGTTCAAAAGATCGAAAGAATAGACGGAATGATCAGCTCAACCATAAAGGCTCAAGTAAGAGGCGATCTTAAGTCTCAAATACTTGGTGACTTTAAATTAAACTTTTTACCTGAGTGGGACAAAAGACATCAAAGCTCTTCCTGGCAGCTTGCGGGGGAAGCTGAAGGCGAAGATGAGTTCTTTGAGGAAATTAAAATTCTCGTTGTCGTAGCAATACTAGCTATGTTTTGCTTACTATCCATAGCATTTCGATCATATTTTTTACCAATTTTAATTTTATCAGCTCTTCCTTTTGGTTTTTGCGGTGCAGTTGTTGGGCACATAATTTTTGGTAAGGGTCTATCGATGATATCGTATTGGGGTATAGGCGCCGCTTGTGGCGTTGTAATTAATGATAATTTGGTCTTGGTTGATAATATCAATAGATTAAGGGGAAGCGGAAAACATATTTTAGAATGCATAATTGAGTCCGGTGTAACTCGTTTTCGTCCAATAATTATAACTACTATTACAACTTTTGTTGGACTAATGCCAATGATGTTAGAGCCATCCGTTCAAGCAAATTTTCTTAAACCAGCAGTAATTTCGTTATCCTTTGGAGTTGTTCTTTCATCAACAGTAACTTTAATTTTAGTTCCATGCTTATATTTAATAGGTGATGATATTAAAAAAATAATGCAGGAAATTAAGTCTTCGATCAAAGCTCAAATAATCAATAGATCGACATAATCTTTATTTTATAGCATAATAGGTTGCCTAAATGAACTGAGGCATAAAATTGAATCCTATTGCTAAAACATATTACTATCTTGTTGACTGGATGAATCCTAAAGGTGAAATGGTGCAAAACACAATCAATGCAAATTCTATGCAAGATGCAATGAGTGAGTTTCAGGCTGAGCAAGGAATGTTATTTAGTACAAATGGTTCGGGTAAGCCTCGATTCGTAAATATTACTTTAATAGATCAAGAAATGCTTGATGCTGAAAGCTAAAAGTATAAAAATTTTATTTAAGGTAACCTTATAAAACTCTTATAAAGGCTAATTTATTATGACAAGAAATGGTTATGAAATTATCGCATACCCTGAGACCTATACTGACGAACAAAAACTGCACTCTGTTTTAACTTCAATGCGAAAAAATGATCCAGTTAGCTGGCTAGAGCCTGATAACTATAGACCGTTTTGGGCCATTACAAGACATCAGGATATAGCAGAGATAGAACTTAAAAATGATCTTTTTATAAACCATCCAAGAACAACTTTAATGGATATCCCAACTGAACAAGGAATTCTTGATTTTACAGGCGGAAGTCACTTACTTGTTAGAGCGTTAGTTCACATGGATAATCCAGATCATAAAGTTTATAGATCGATAACTCAGTCATGGTTCTCGCCACCAAATCTTATTAAGCTCAAGGGTGAAATAGAGGTATTGGCAAAGAGTTATGTTGATAAAATGCTAGAAAATGGTAATGAGTGTGATTTTGTTAAAGAAATATCTAACCTTTATCCCCTCAGAGTCATTATGAATATATTAGGAGTTCCAGCAGAAGATGAGGGCTTTATGTTAAAATTAACTCAGCAGCTTTTTGGGGGGACTGACGACGACATGATGAGACCAAAAGAGGAGGCAGAAGACAGTAATGTTATTGCAGAATTTTTTAAGTACTTTACCTCTCTTACGGAAGACAGAAGAAAAAATCCAACTAATGATGTAGCTACGCTCATAGCAAATGCTAAGGTTGATGGCGAGCAAATAGGTCATCTTGAGGCAATGTCTTATTATACCATAATTGCTACTGCTGGTCATGATACCACGGCCTCATCGACAGCAGGAGGGATGCTTGCATTAATTGAAAACCCACATGAGCTTAAAAAACTTGTAGAAAATCCCTCACTAATGCCTTTAGCAGTTGATGAATCTATTAGGTGGGTTACTCCAGTAAAGAATTTTTTTAGAACCCCCACTGAGGATTACTCAATAGCCGGCAAGACAATAAAAAAAGGTGATTCTGTAATGTTAGTTTATCCCTCCGGTAACAGAGACGAAAAAATTTTTGATAACCCTTTTGAATTTAAAGTTGATCGGTCTCCAAATAGACACCTTTCTTTCGGATTAGGAGCTCATTTATGTCTCGGCAAGCACTTGGCAAAAATGGAGATGGAAATTCTTTATAAAGAAGTCTTTAGTAGAATTAAAGATATTGAGTTAAATGGAGAGCCTTCATGGGTAAAAGCAAGCTTTGTTTCAGGCCTAAAATCTCTTCCTATAAAATATAAACCAAAATAAAAGGTGATATTAATGACAAAAACAATGCAAGAATTAATAGAAGAGGCATATAAAGAAATACCCCTAATCTCACCCGAAGATGCCCTGATCATGCAAAGGGATGGTGCTCTTATTATTGATACGAGAGAGAGTAATGAATTAGAATCTACTGGCAAGGTGAAGGGTGCTCTTCATGTTCCTAGAGGCCTCATAGAGTTTCAAAACAAAGAAAGTAATCCAAATGGTATTGATGGCTTTACATCTGATAAGACAATTATTCTTTATTGTGCGGCTGGTGCGCGAGCAGCGTTAGCTGGAAAAGCATTAAAAGATTTAGGCTTTAATTCAGTTTATAATCTTGGAGGCTTCCCTGATTGGCTAAACTCTGGCTTGCCAACAGAAAAACTCTAAAATCAAAAGAAAGTAGCTCGACAGAATTCAAATGATTTGCTATTTGAAACATGGATTATGTAACGTTATTATTCGACGATATTGAATATTTGACTGTTGTATTTAACTGATAGATAATTCCATTAAATCACTAATAAATTTAGAGGGTACCTTACCATGTCAGCAAAAGAAGAAATTGGAAAATTAATTGAGCGCTCAAGAGCAGCTCAAAAAAAAATTGAAAACTATACTCAGGAACAAGTTGATGAACTTATTCGAGCAATGGTCTGGTCTGTAGCTCAACCTGGCGTAGCTGAAGAAATTGCTCAGTTTACAGTGGATGAAACTCAGCTAGGAAATTATGAAGGTAAGCTTCTTAAGATCCAAAGAAAAACTCGAGCCACCTTAATGGATATTATAAACGATAAGTCAGTCGGTATCCTTGAAGAAGATGAGGAAAGGGCTATAATTAAAATATCAAAACCGATGGGAGTTATAGGAGCACTTTCACCTTCAACAAACCCTGAGGCAACTCCAGTAATAAAAGCAATTCATGCAATAAAAGGTAGGAATTCAATTATAGTTGCCCCTCACCCAAGAGCTAAGCTCACAAATAAAAAAATATGTGATCTTATGAGGGATGCAATTGTATCATGCGGAGCTCCTGCTGATCTTGTTCAGGGTATAGAGATACCTAGCCTTGATCTTACTAATGAATTAATGGCCCAGTGTGATCGAGTTCTTGCAACCGGAGGCGGTGCGATGGTCACAGCGGCTTATTCAAGTGGGACCCCTGCGCTAGGTGTAGGTGTAGGAAATGCTGTTATAACAGTTGATGAAACGGCAGACCTTGATGATGCTGCAGAAAAAATTAAAATATCTAAGACTTTAGATTTTGCAGCATCTTGCTCATCTGATAATTCGGTAATTTTAGTTAATGAAATATATGATGATATGATGTCTAAACTTCAAGGAAAAGGTGGCTATTTAGTTAGTGAAGAGGAAAAAGAAAAACTAAAGAATATATTATGGGATGAAGAAGGCCATTTAAATACTGCAATTGTTGCACAACCAGCTGAAAAGATTGCAGATATGGCAGGCTTAGATATTCCCAAAGGGACCGAATTCTATATTGTTCCAGAAGATGGTTGGGGTAAAGAGCATCCATTCTCTGGAGAAAAACTATCAGTTGTAATGGCTTTATATAAAGCAGAAAATATTGATCACGCTATAGAGTTAACCAATAATATCCAAGCATATCAAGGTCAAGGACACTCATGTGGAATTTATTCAAATAATGATACAAACATTATGAAGCTTGCAAATTCAACAAAAACATCAAGAGTGATGGTTAATCAGCCTCAAGCAGCCTCTAATAGTGGCAATCTTTGGAACGGTATGAGGCAAACATTCTCTCTCGGATGCGGATCATGGGGCGGAAATGGAACAAATAATAATATTTCATGGCGTGATTTAATAAATGAAACTTGGGTTTCTAAACCATTATCTAAAACAAAAGAGCTTATGTCTGATGAAGATCTCTTCGGTGACGTAATGAATAGAGTAAATTAAAAACGTTAAATTTCAAGAACTAAAGATCTCCTAAAACATGGGCATAGCTTATAAAAATAACTATGATTTAAAGAATGAAATTATCTGAAGAACAAATAGCTTTTTATGACATGGCAAAAGATTTTGCTTCCAAAAAAATGGCTCCAAATGCAGGAAGGTGGGATGAAGAAAAAATCTTTCCTGTTGATACATTACGTGAATTGGCTGAACTTGGATTTGGAGGAATATACGTAAACCCAGATTTAGGAGGCTCTGGTTTATCCAGATTAGATTCAAGCCTTATATTTGAAGCATTGAGTCATGGATGCACCTCTACGGCTGCATTTTTATCTATCCATAATATGGCGAACTGGATGATTGACAGCTTTGGCTCTGCCGAGCTCAAAGAAAGTATCGTTCCAGATTTATGCACTATGAAAAAAATTGCATCTTACTGCTTAACTGAGGCAGGTGCAGGATCAGATGCCGGAAATCTAAAAACAAAAGCTATAAAAAATGGTGACTATTATATTGTTAATGGAACAAAATCATTTATATCTGGCGGCGGTTCTTCTGATGTATATGTTACAATGGTTAGAACTGGAGACAAATCTTCTTCAGGAATATCAACATTAATGATTGAAAAAGATAGCCCGGGAATATCTTTTGGAGCTCAAGAAAAAAAAATGGGTTGGAATTCTCAACCAACTGCTCAAGTAATATTTGAAGATTGCAAGGTTCCTGTTAAGAATCTTCTAGGCAATGAAGGTGATGGATTTAAGATAGCCATGAAAGGCTTGGATGGAGGGAGGCTAAATATTGCGGCCTGCTCTCTTGGAACAGCTCAATCAGCTTTTGAAAGAGCTGTAGAATATGTTGGTGATAGAGAACAGTTTGGTAAAAAAATTCAAGACTTTCAGTCAATACAATTTAAGCTTGCTGATATGGCAACTGAACTTGAGGCGTCACGTTTAATGCTGAGAAGTGCAGCAATTAAGGTTGATGAAAATACGCCAGACAAAACAAAGTGCGCAGCTATGGCAAAACGCTTTGTAACTGACCTGAGCTTTAAGATAGTTAACGAAGCCCTTCAAATACATGGTGGGTATGGGTATCTCAAGGACTACCCTTTGGAGAGAAACCTTAGGGATGTTAGGGTCCATCAAATTCTAGAGGGAACTAATGAAATAATGAAAGTAATTATTTCAAGAGAAATTCTTAAGGAAAATAAATGATAGATGAGGAGGTTTTTTTTGAAACTATAGGATCCCTTGGGCTGATTAAGCTAAATAGGCCTAAAGCTTTAAACGCTCTCACTCTTTCAATGGTAAGGAAAATCCATCCCCAAATGATTAAGTGGGAAAAATCTCCAGTAATAAAAACCGTTGCTATAGTCGCCGAGGGTGAAAAAGCCTTTTGTGCAGGTGGTGACATTAGGGCCCTTCATGACTGGGGTAAGAGTAATGATGATGAAGCCACTGGATTTTACAAAGAAGAGTATCTATTAAATAGGTATATAAAAAGATATCCCAAGCCTTATGTTTCTTTTGTTAATGGAATTGTTATGGGTGGTGGCGTTGGTTTATCAGTTCACGCAAGTCACAGGATAGCCGGAGAAAATTATTCATTCGCTATGCCTGAAACTGGTATAGGCTTATTTCCTGATGTGGGTGGAACTTTTTTTCTACCAAGGCTTAAATATCAGGCTGGAATATATTTAGCCTTAACCGGTAGTAGGATAAAGGCTGCAGATGCTATCTTTCTTGAAACTGCAACACATTATATTAATTCCGACAATTTTAATAAAGTAATTGAGAGACTGTCCCAGGGTCTTGATGCTGATCAAGCCATTGAAGAATTCTCCTCAAAGCCAGGGGAGTCTGAATTTAAAAAAATAAGTGCTTTCTGTGAAATGATTTTTAAAGAAGAAACCGTTGAAGGAATAATAAAAAATCTTCTTAAAGAGAATTCAGATCTATCAAAAAAATTATTATCTATAATCAAAAAAAAATCACCAACATCTCTTAAGATATCATTGAAGAGTTTACGTGCTGGTGAAAAAATTGATTTTGAGGAATGCATGAAAATGGAATTTCGAATGGTTAATAAGGTTATGAGCGATCATGATTTTTATGAAGGTGTTAGAGCTCTAATAATCGATAAGGACAATGAACCGAAGTGGAATCCAAAAAATATTGAAGATGTGAAGGATGATTTTGTTAATGAATTTTTCAATTCACTTGCCGTTAATGAGTTAAATTTTGATTAAAGGGAGATAAGTATGGCAGAAGTTACATTTATAGGATTGGGTAATATGGGTCTACCTATGGCAATGAATCTTTTAAAGGAAGGCCATTCTGTAACTGGCTTTGATTTAGCTGAAGATCAAGTAAAGATTCTTACTGATGCTGGTGGAAAATCAACTAATAATATCAATAAAACTATTCAAACTGCAGATTCCGTAATAACAATGCTTCCTTCAGGAAAAATAGTAAAATCTGTATACCTAGGGGATGATGGAATTATAAATAATGCCCCAGAAAACCTTTTACTTATTGATTCTTCAACAATTGATGTTGAAACAGCAAGAGATGTTTCAAAAGAAGCTGTGAATAAAAATCTAAAAATAGTAGATGCTCCAGTTTCTGGTGGAGTTGGTGGTGCGCAGGCTGGAACACTTACATTTATGGTTGGCGGCGATAAAGGAGCATTTAATAGTGCTAAAGAATTCCTTGATATAATGGGGGGAAATATTATTTATGCTGGTCTATCAGGAAATGGTCAAGCTGCTAAAATATGCAATAATATGCTTTTAGGTATATCAATGATTGGTACAGCAGAAGCGTTTAACCTAGCGGAAAATCTTGGGCTAGATGCGCAAACATTTTTTGATATATCTTCAACTGCTTCTGGACAATGCTGGTCAATGACAAGTTATTGTCCGGTACCAGGCCCTGTTCCATCAAGCCCAGCTAATAATGATTATCAACCTGGTTTCTCGTCTGCATTAATGCTTAAAGATTTAAGGTTATCACAAGAAGCTGCGTCAATGACAACATCATCAACTCCACTAGGGGCTAACGCGACATCTATCTATGAGGAAATTGAAAATCTTGGCCATGAAAATATTGATTTTTCAGGTGTTATTAAATTATTGCAAAATAAATTAAAATAAAGGCATTAACATCATGACTGATGAAAAATTATTTCCTGTACCTGAGAGTTTTAAAAAAACTACGCATGTAACAAAAGAAATTTATGAAGACTTGTATGAAAAAGCTAAAAAAGATCCGACTAAGTTCTGGGATACTCAAGGCAAGCGCATTAACTGGATCAAACCGTATACTAAAATAAAAGATGTAACTTGGTCTAAAGATAATGTTGATATCAACTGGTACTATGACGGAACATTAAATGCTTCAGAAAATTGTATCGATAGACACTTAAAGGAGAATGCTAATCAGATAGCAATTATCTGGGAAGGAGATAACCCCTCAGAAAGTTTAAAAATTTCTTATAGAGAATTACACAAAAATGTATGTCGTTTTGCCAATGCCCTAAAAGCTAATGGTGTATCAAAAGGTGATAGAGTAACACTGTATATGCCAATGATTCCTGAGGCAGCATACGCAATGCTTGCCTGCAGTAGGATTGGAGCAGTTCATTCAGTGGTATTTGGTGGATTCTCACCTGAAGCCTTAGCGGGAAGAATTTTAGATTGCGATTCTCACTATGTAATAACGGCTGATGAAGGAATTCGTGGAGGGAAAACTATCCCTCTCAAAAAAAATACTGATGAGGCCTTAAAAAAATGTCCGGACGTTAAACATGTTTTTGTTGTCAATAGAACAAACGGCCCTATAGATATGAGAAAAGAAAGAGATCTTTGGTATCATGAAATAATTTCAGGCGTGAGTGACGAATGCAAACCTGAGGAAATGAGTGCAGAAGATCCTTTATTTATTCTTTATACTTCCGGCTCTACAGGGAAACCTAAAGGCGTTTTACATACAACTGGTGGTTATTTAGTATATGCAGCATATACACATGAAATAATTTTTGACTATCACCCTGGTGATATTTATTGGTGCAGCGCCGATGTCGGCTGGGTAACAGGTCATTCCTATATTGTCTATGGACCCTTGGCTAATGGAGCGACTACATTAATGTTTGAAGGTGTTCCAAATTATCCTGATGCATCACGTTTTTGGCAAGTTTGCGATAAGCATCAGGTAAATATCTTCTATACTGCTCCTACAGCTATTCGGGCCCTAATGAAGGAAGGTGATGATCCAGTAAAGTCAACAAAAAGAGATAGCCTAAGACTACTAGGAAGTGTTGGTGAACCAATTAATCCTGAGGCATGGCTATGGTACTACAATGTAGTTGGTGAAAAAAGATGCCCAATAGTAGACACTTGGTGGCAAACAGAAACAGGTGCAACATTAATTTCACCACTCCCAGGGGCAACAGATTTAAAACCTGGTTCTGCATCTAAACCATTGCCGGGTATTTTGCCGGTCCTTTTAGATTCAGAGGGGTTAGAAATAACAGGGGTTGGCGAAGGAAATCTATATATTACTGACAGTTGGCCAGGACAAATGAGAACAGTCTACGGAGATCATAAAAGATTTATCAATACATACTTTACTCAATATGATGGGTATTACTTCACTGGCGATGGATGTAAGAGAGACGAGGATGGTTACTACTGGATAACTGGGAGAGTGGATGATGTTATCAATGTTTCTGGACATCGGATGGGAACTGCTGAAGTTGAAAGTGCTTTAGTTGCGCACAATAAGGTTGCGGAAGCAGCTGTTGTCGGTTTTCCTCACGATATAAAGGGGCAAGGTATTTATGCTTACGTCACTCTAAATTCTGGAGAAGAGTCAGGAACTGAGGTAAGACGAGATTTAATTAATTGGGTAAGAAGAGAAATAGGTCCTATAGCGAGTCCAGACCTTATTCAATTTTCTCCAAACCTTCCCAAAACTCGTTCAGGAAAAATTATGCGAAGGATATTAAGAAAGATTGCAGCAAATGATTATGAAGATCTTGGCGACACATCCACTCTGGCCGAACCAAATGTTGTTAATGACCTCATAAAGAATAAGCAAAATAATTGATAGGTTTACTATGAAAGCTATAATAGTCACAGACGACAAAAAACTTGTATGGTTAGAAAGTAAAAAACCAGAGATTTTGGATAATGAGGTTTTAATTAAAGTAACGGCAACTGCAGTAAATAGAGCAGATGTTGTTCAAAAAAATGGATTATACCCGCCCCCGCCTGGTGCAAGTGATATTTTAGGACTGGAATGTAGCGGGGTAATTGAGGCAATTGGAGGAAATGTTAAGAAAAGAAAGGTTGGAGAAAGGGTTTGCGCTCTTTTGACTGGTGGCGGATACGCAGAATATGCATCATGTCCTGAAGAACAAGCCATTCCCATACCAAGGGGAATTTCCTTGATTGAAGCAGCTTCATTGCCTGAAGTTTATGCTACGTGTTGGTTAAATTTATTTTATGAGGCCAATATGAAGGGGGGTGATACTGTTTTACTCCACGCCGGTGCAAGTGGAATAGGAACATCAGCAATTCAGCTCTGTAAATTATTTGAGTGCAAGACATTTGTTACCGCAGGGACTCTTGGAAAAATATCATACTGCATTGAACTTGGAGCAGATGGGGGATCCTTAAGACAAGAAAAACCTTTTGAAGACATAAAAAAATGGGCACCTAAGGGGGTAGATATCATACTGGATCCCGTTGGCGGGGAATATTTTGAAGATAACTTAAGTGTACTGACTATGGAGGGGCGATTAATACTAATAGGTTTAATGGGTGGATCAAAATCCCAGATCAACCTTGGGTTGGTGTTAATGAAGCGTCAAAGAATTATAGGATCAACTATAAGAGCAAGAAACTCAACTATCAAAGGAAAGGTCATGAATGATTTACATGAGAAAGTTTGGCCTCATTTTGAATCAAAAAAAATTATCCCAATTATTCACAAAATGATGGATATAAAGGATGCCAACCAAGCTCATTCTATAATGGAAAACAATCAAAATATTGGAAAAATAGTGCTAGAAGTTTGATAAACTAACGTTTTTTAAGAATTTCTGAACCATCTATTAGAGATTGAGTAAATTTATCAAATAGCTCATCAATTTGTTCTTTAGTAATTATTAAGGGTGGACACACGGCCAATGTGTCTCCTATTGCCCTTACTATTAATCCATTCTTGTGAGCACATTCAGCAATAACTGCTCCAGCACTACCTACTGGATTAAAAGGTTTTGATGGAGATTTTTCATGAACAACTTCAACTGCTCCCATAAGGCCTATTCCTCTAGATTCACCAACAATATCAATTTCCTCAAGCATTTTTAATCTTTTTTGAAACTGAGGCTCAAGAATAGGTACTCTTTCCATTAGCTTATCCTCTTCAAGAATCTTTATATTCTCTAATGCTACTGCACATGCTACCGGATGAGCACTTGCAGTAAATCCACTACCAAACATTATATTTTTTTCAGTATTATCAGCAATGACTTGGTAAATTTCATCTGTCATTAAGACAGCTGCCATTGGCATATAAGACGATGTTATTTGTTTCGAAAGAACAATAAAATCTGGCTCTATACCATATAGATCACACGCAAAATTCTTGCCTGTTCTTCCAAAGCCATTAATGACTTCATCTGCAATAATTAAGATCTCATAATTCTTACAAACTTCTTGAATTTTATTCCAATATCCTTCTGGAGGAACTATGAGACCCCCAGCACCCATTACAGGTTCTCCTATAAAAGCAGCAATAGTATCGGGACCCTCTCTTAATATTAATTTTTCAAGCTCTTCTGCGCAACGACTGGAAAATTCCTCTTCCGACTCTCCATCTAATCCCTCTCTCCAGTAATGGGGGCAAAGAGTGTGTAAAACTTGAGGTATGGGAAGGTCAAAATCATTGTGCATTAAAGGCAAACCAGTAAGACTGCCTGAGGCAATCGTAATTCCATGATAGGCCTTTATTCGAGATATAATTTTTTTCTTCTTTGGTCGATTAAGAGCATTATTGTAATACCATACAAATTTCATGGCTGTATCGTTAGCTTCAGAACCTGAATTTGTAAAATGAACACGGCTCATATTAAGTCCAACCATATTAACTAGTTTTTGCGATAACTCTGCAACGGCTGGATGCGATTTATGTGAAAAAGATGGATAATAGGGAAGTTTCTCTAATTGCTTTGTTGCTGCCTTCACCAGTCTTTCTTCTCCGAATCCAACAGCTACTGACCATAGACCAGCCATTGCCTCAAGGTACTTATTTCCATCATCATCCCAAACATAAATCCCCTTTCCTTCTGAAATTATCATCGGGCCTTGTTTTTCAATTCTTCTAGCATTTGAATAAGGGTGAAAATGATTTTCTGCATCCATCGTAGCATAAGAATTTGGTTTAATTTTTTTCGTCATTTGATCCTCTTTTTAAAAGATACCCCCACCAAATCAAACTTACAATTCCCTAAATATTTTATATTTTATTTAACAAATAAAAGACTTAGTTAAGTTACTAATTTTCTTATTTTTTTTCTTTCGAATGAAGAAGGGATTCTCATATTAACTCTATATTTTGTAACTGTTCGTCTGGCAACATTAATCCCCGATTCTTTTAATAATAAAGCTAACTTTGAGTCTGACAAAATCTTATCTCTCTCCTTATTAATAAAAATTTTTATTTTATTCTTAACAACCTCTGAGGAAATATCTTCACCTCCATCACTTTTAGATATATTTTTTGAAAAGAAAAATTTTAATTGAAAAACTCCCCTTGGTGTAGATATCTCCTTTGAATTAGTTATTCGTGAAATAGTACTTTCATGCAAATCCAGTTCATTAGCGATATCTTTTAATATCATTGGCCTCATATAAGCCAGCCCTCGCTCCAAGAAATCATTTTGTTGTTTTATTATCTCTGTTGAAACTCTTAAAATAGTTGCTTCTCTTTGCTCTAGAGCCTTTAAAAGCCATTTACCTGAAGCATATCGATCCGATAAATATTTTTTATCTTCCTTAGATATTTTCTTTCTTGCAAGCTCTTCCCAGTATCCAGTATTTACCAAAATACGCGGTAAGTTATTTTCATTTAACTCAACAGTCCATTTTGATAAAGATTTTTTTACGATTATATCTGGTTCAGCAATAGTTATGCTTTCTTCGCTGTAGTTACTTAACGGCTTTGACTTACATTTCCTTATGTCTTTTAACATTTTAAAAATATCAGAATTATCAACACCACAAATTTTTGATAACTGCTTAATATTACCATTTGCTAATTCATATAAGTTTTCTAACAAATGGTTCATAGGGTCATTAATTAAATTCATTTGTTTAAGCTGAGTATAGAGACATTCACTTAAAGATTCTGCAAAAATACCTACAGGCTCAAATTTTTTTAATACAGACAAGACCTCCCTAAACTTAACGTCAGAGACATTAAGGTTACCTGATAGTTCTAAAATATCAGTTTTAAAATATCCATCAACCTCAAGGTTTCCTATTAATAAATATGCAATATGTCTATCTAGACTATCTGAAAAAGTAAGATTCGCTTGTTCCGTAAGAACCTCATTAATCGATTTCCTGTATGGAAGTGTTTCTTCAAGTATATTTGTTAATTCATACGCACTACTTGTAAAGCTGTCATCATAGGTGCTTGAATAATCATCATCGGAACTTCCGCTTTCAGAAGTTAGATCATCAAGATTAGTCTCAGTATCATTTTTATCATTATCGGGAGTTAATTCTTCATTATTAATAGAGTCTTCACCATGAATATCATCTTCAGATTGTAAGAAAGGGTTTTCTAATATTTCTTCAGTTAGATAGGCCTCTAACTCCAAATTATTTAATTCAAATAATTTAATCGATTGCAGGAGTTGTGGTGTTAGCGCAATACCTTGAGATTGCTTTATCCCTGGTTTAAGAGAAATTTTAATCATATTAATTCCAAATATAATTATGGCATGTTTATTGCTTAAGTTCAAATTTTGAACAAATACCTATTATTTATAAAAAAAATTACATATAAAAATGAAAGGCTATAAATATTATGAATAGAAATTTTATTAAAAATCCCGATAACAAAAAAATACTCATTGATAGTTATGGAAGAACTATAAACTATCTAAGGGTGTCAGTTACGGACAGATGCAATTATCGCTGTACTTACTGTATGCCTGAAAAAATGAAATTCCTTCCAAAAAAAGATTTGTTAACCCTAGATGAAATGGACTACCTCTGCAGTTTATTTATTTCAAGGGGAATTAAAAATATCAGACTGAGCGGTGGAGAGCCTCTTGTTAGAAAAGGTATAATAAAATTTATTTCAAATTTATCGCGCTTTATAAAAGAAGGTGATCTTGATGAAATAACAATTACTACAAATGGAAGCCAACTTAAGTCTTGCTCGCAAGACCTTTACGATTCAGGTGTTAGGAGGATCAATGTTTCGCTTGATAGCCTTGATGAAGAAAAATTTAATGAAATAACAAGGCGGGATGACTTGCTCAATGTCTTGGAGGGCTTAGAGGCTGCAAAAAAATCTGGACTGAAAGTTAAAATTAATACCGTTGTTATAAAAAATAAAAACTTATACGAAGTTAATAACATTATCTCCTGGGCTCATAAAAATAATTTTGATATTAGCTTAATAGAAACTATGCCGATGGGATTAACAGACCAAGATCGGATAGACCAATATATTTCTTTATTTGATGTAAAAGAAATAATATCAAAGAAGTTCACCCTAGCCAACAGTCCTCACAAAACATCAGGCCCTTCGCGTTATGAGAAGGTAAAAGAAACGGGAGGTTTAATTGGCTTTATAACGCCACTAAGCAATAATTTTTGTTCAAACTGTAACCGAATTCGATTAACATCAATAGGTAAGCTATATATGTGCTTAGGACAAAATGATAATATAGATTTTAGAAATATTATGAGAAATGAAAATATAGATTCACTAAATCTAGCAATTGATAGAGCTATGCATACCAAACCAAAGGCTCATGATTTTGATATCTCCTATAAAAATCAAACTCCAGAAATTAAGAGGCATATGTCTGTTACCGGTGGTTAATAAGGCGATTAATAATTTCATTCTCAATAAGCCAGATTCTATCCTGTCCCCATTGATAGTAGGGATTTGAGTTATCAAAATTAGTTACTTTAAAGGTAGGAACTCCCCAAGAGTTCCCTTCATACATATCAGCAAGATTTTGATCGAGAATATTTTTCCAATCATTATTTTTCAATTCCCTTTTAACGATATCCCAGGATAACCCGAAACCACTAATTAATTTCTCCAGATAGCCTTCATCCCCTATATTAATGCCATCGTAAAAAGATGCCCTTGTAAGCTGTTTTAAATACTTAAATCCTAGACCATATGAATCTATTATTGGAAAAAGAGAATATGCCTTACGTGCAGGTGAGCCAATAGGAGAATATATATTTTTTATTATTGATCCGTATTTTCTTCCCTCTCTGGCGGCATCAGAAAGTATGTACTTCCCTTTTAGAGATGGAATTTTTATATTTCTCATTAGCATCGGTAAAACAGGTCTGACTATCAATTTAATAGGGTAAAGGGTAATTAATTCATCGATCCTCTTAAAACTTATATACGTATAAGGACTATTCAGTGATGGAAAAAATTCTAAAATCATAAGGTCTTTTTTTTCTTTAAATTCATTAAGATTAATTTTAGGTTTTTTTAACCTTACCACTATAGAATCTACTGAATCTTTTTTGTTAAGACCTAAGTCAATTAACCTGCTTTCTAAGTGACTTATCCTATCAATACCCCAATAATTTTCTCCTTCATAATGGAAAGAGGCACTAAAGTAGTACTTAAACTCAGAAATTTTTTTATCTCCAAGATAAGTAATTTCATTATCCGCTTTATTTAAAAATTCTCTTTCTTCATGGTTAAGATTAGAGATAATATCTTGCAAACCCTTTAAATCATTAGACCATAAAAATGATGACACTTTTTTTATTAAATTAATATATTCATTTTGATTAATTTTTGAAAAATAATTTAAAATTTTATACGCCAGCACTTCATTCTCTTTTGGAAAATATGATGTGGCTTTAAATTTTAACCCGTGCCATCCAGCTATCTCCGCAGCATCTTTTAAGCAGTGTTTTTTATACATACCTCTTTCAGGTGTAATACTCTGCGGTGGCTCCGAAACAAAGAATATCTTAATCTCAATATTAAAATTTGAGATTAATTTTTCAAGAATATTAATAGTTAAATGAGAATAAGGATCAGATAAAGAATGAAAATAATAAACAACATGGGCTCTATTTTCTTTCACTCGTAACTTTTCTCTAACCACCCTTTGATTATAAAAGAAAATTTCATCAGACCAGATCATCATCAATTTATTACGAATTGGTGCTACAGCCTCTTGTTTAGAAAAAAAATTTAAAATTTTATTTTTTATCATCAGAGTTATTCAATGTATTAATAGTTAATATGTCAATACGAAAAGATAAGGAAGCCGGCAAAAAAAGGAGGCCCGTCATTACCTGAGTTGGTTAACAAATAATTCAAAATTTTATGGTTTGAACTATAAGATCACAATAGATTTCCAAGTTTTCAAGCGCAAATAATCTTGGTGTCATAGAACATTAAATAATATTTTTTAAGTTCACAATTAGGTA
Source organism: alpha proteobacterium MED-G09 (assembly GCA_905182015.1). GTDB lineage: Bacteria > Pseudomonadota > Alphaproteobacteria > MED-G09 > MED-G09 > MED-G09. Next base: position 52,318 of record CAJIZT010000004.1, read on the forward strand.
GGATCGGAAATCTTAAGTAGTTGCTTTCCAAGATTCTTTCCTTCAAATAACCTTGCTAACGTTTCTGGACAATTCTCAAGTCCTTCAGCAATATCTTCTTGGTATACTATTTTTCCTTCAGAAACCCATGTACCGAGATTTATAATTGCCTCAATAAATCTATCAGCAAAATCAAGGACTATAAAACCCTCCATTCGACCTCTTTGAATAATAAGATTCATTATTGTTGATGGCCCAGGCGGAAGAGAATCCATAGTATAACCTGATGAGATTCCACCGCACATGACTATACGAGCGTTTTGAGCAATTGCAGCCAAAGCTATCTCTAAAATTTTACCTCCAACATTATCAAAATAAACATCAATACCCTTCGGGGCAAGTTCGGCTATCCGTGCCGCAACATCTTCATTTTTATAATCAATACAGGAATCAAAACCAGCTTCATTAACAACCCATTTACACTTTTCAGCTCCGCCAGCTATACCAATGACATTGCTAGCTCCTTTTATTCTTGCAATTTGACCTGCAACAGATCCTGTTGCACCAGCTGCTCCAGAAACTAAAACAGTATCACCTTCCTTAGGCTGACCTATTTCTTCCATACCAAAGAAAGCTGTTAAGCCGGTAATACCATAAATGCTCAAAGCTGATGTAGGCGGTATCCCTTCTGGAATCTTTTGAATTGGGATCATCCCAGAAGAACTATTCACGGCTGCATACTCCTGCCACCCGAAAGTACCCTGAACTAAGTCACCACTAGAAAAGTTAGAATCTTTAGAGTCTATAACTTGACCCACAGAACTCGCGCGCATCACCTCACCAATCTGCACTGGTGGAATATAGGATTTAACATCGTTCAACCACCCTCGTTGAGTAGGGTCGAATGAAAGATATAAGACTTTAACTAAAATTTGACCATCCTGAAGATCAGTCATTTGCTCTTCAACCAATTCGAAATGATCAGAATTCACAGGCCCAGTTGGTCTGACTTTTAATTTTAACATTCTATTGATAGGCATATTGCTCATAATAATCTCCATATAATAACTAAAAAGTTATATAAATAATAACATTAAAGATAGATCTATTTTCGAATTTTCTAAAAGACAAACATAGGATATAAGCTTAATTATGCAATTTATAAATAAAATTAATATTAAGCTTTGTTTTGCTATAACGATTTTTTTATTAATCCTTATGAGTCCGCAACCGAATGAAATTTCAGTTAATGCTTGGCGTGTTGCTGCAGTTGGATCCTTGATGGCAATATTATGGGCAACAGAAGCAATACCTCTGTTTGTAACCGCCCTTCTTCCATTAATATTTTTTCCATTATTTGGTATCTCTTCTTTTTCGGAAGCAGCCCTTCCTTTTTCAAATAAAAATATATTCTTGTTTTTGGGTGGTTTTATTTTAGCCTTGAGTATTCAGAAATCAAATCTACATGAGCGTATTGCTTTAGGGATCTTAAGATTTTCTGGAAAAGATGGATCAACATTAATAGCTGGATTTATGGCTGTAAGTGCATTTTTATCTATGTGGATGATGAATACATCGACAACACTTATGCTTTTACCTATAGGAATCTCAGTAGCAAAAATTGCTACAAAGCAAGATTCGTCGACTGATAATGATGGATTTGCAACTGCTTTAATGCTGGGAATAGCATATGCCGCTACCATTGGAGGCATGACAACCCTTATTGGAACTGCTCCAAATGCTGTATTTGCTAGTTTTATTGAAGAAAATTATAATATAAAAATTAGCTTTCTTGATTGGTTGCGTGTTGGCCTTCCATTAGCATTAATTATGCTCCCAGCAACATGGTTTATTTTGACTAAAGTTGTTTTTACAACAACCTTTTCTTCTAATGACAAAGCTTTAAGCCTAATTAAGAAAAGATACCAGAACCTTGGCAAGATAACTGTTCCTGAAAAGCGAGTATTAATAATATTTTGTCTTACAGCTTTTTCCTGGATATCTAGAGAAGGGCTTCAAAATATACCCGGCCTTCATAATTTATCAGATCATGTGATAGCTATTATAGCATCTGTTTCCCTCTTCTTGATTCCGAACGGAAAAGAAAACGAGAAACTAATGGATTGGGAAACTGCAAAAAATGTACCTTGGAATCTTTTAATACTATTTGGAGGCGGCTTAAGTCTTGCCAATGCCGTATCGTATAGCGGCCTATCAGTGTGGCTTGGAGGTAGTTTAGAGCCCCTGGGATCTTTCGGGATAATTATACTTGTTGTAGCCTCCGTTGGATTAATAATATTTTTAACAGAACTAACATCAAACTTAGCAACAACAAGCGTCTTTCTTCCTGTCATTGCTTCAATGGCTATTGGGCTAGGAGAAAGCCCCCTTGTATTGACGGCCTCAATCACTCTTGCTGCTAGTTGTGCATTTATGCTGCCAGTTGCAACGCCTCCAAACTTAATTGTTTACGGCTCAAACCTATTTAAAGTAAATCAAATGATGAAGGCTGGATTTGTATTAAATATCCTTGGGTTAATTCTTGTCTCCATTATAGCACTAACATTAGTTCCTTATTTTTTAGGATAATATTTTTCAATAAAATCTACTATTTCTCTATTAGCTTTTCTTGCCTCCGGAATAGCAAGAAAACCTTTGCAAAAAATATTAAAAACATGAAACAAGCCTTTCCATTCCCTTAGCTCAACGATATTGGTCTTTTCCTCTTTTAAATTATCATACAGGCGTACAGCATCGTCATACAATATTTCTTCACTCCCAACATGTATTTGAATGGGAGGAAACTTCATATCCTTACAAAATATCGATGATATAAGGGGGTTTTTAGAATCTTCGCCAGCCAGGTATGACTTAATGATACGATCCATCTCTTCACCGGGTCGTAGCATTGGATCGCGCTTAACTCTTGATTTCATAGATTCTCCTGAAAGAGTTAAATCTGTCCAAGGTGAAATAAGAACTGCAGATGATGGAAAATCTATTTTATCCCTAACAAATATTTGAAGTAGGGCCATAACCAAGCCCCCTCCGGCAGAGTCACCCACCAATGATATATTCTTTGATTCAATTCCCTTTTCTAGTAAATCTTTATAAACAAGAAGACAGTCTTCAATTGCTGCTGGGTAAGGAAATTCTGGAGCTAGCCGGTAAACAGGAAATAATATTTTTATTTTAGAATAACTTGATAATTGAGATACCAGAGAGGAATGCGTTTCAGGACCACAGGTGACATAGCCTCCTCCATGCAAGTAAAGAATAACTCTATTATCAATATTATTTTTTGGACAAAACTCTATTACCTTAAAGCTATCAAAATAATTCTCTGAAATATTAAAATTTTTAATATTTCTCCAAAATTCAGATTTAGCAAAACGTTTATTAGTTTTTGTTACTCTCAGTAAAGATCCTACTCTCCAACGAAAAAATCTTAAAATATTAAACCAGAATTTCCCTCGGACACTTAACATCTATCTTACAGCTATAATCTTTTTATCGGCTAAATCATTTATCTGATCGTCCGAAAAACCACACTCTAATAATACTTCTTTTGAGTGTTCACCAAGATTTGGCATATATTTATGATCAACCGAGCATGGTGTTGAGCTAAATTGAGCTGGCGATCTCGGGCTTTGCATAGAATCATTTTCATTCTTAGTAATGCTTATAATAGTTTTGTTGTTTGTAACTTGTGGATCATCGATAACTTCGTCCAATTTATTAATTATTGCCGAAGGAACATCATTCTCATCCATACGATCAACCAACTCTTTAGATGTGAATGAAGTGTATGAATTTAGTAATATTTTTTGCATCTCTAATGCATTTTTCATTCGATTTTGCATTGTAGAAAACCTTTCATCAGTCAGTAAATCCTCTTTGCCAATTGCCTTACAAACACCAGAAAACTCAACGTCATTAATGGCAACTAGGGCTATATAACCATCTTTAGTTTTAACTGGTTCATAAAAATCAGCAATATTTGGAATGGGATCCCAACCATCACCCTTCCAAGTATAGTTATACATATTATCTGACCACATGAAGTATAGAGCTGTATCAAGCATCGAAAGGTTTATTTTTTGACCTTCTTTAGTCTTTTCTCTTGCGTACAAGGCTGCTGTAATAGATTGAGCGGCTGTTAAGGATGTTATTTTATCACACATCAAGGTTTTAACAAATTTAGGAGCCCCCTCGATAGACTGAGTATCCGCAATACCTGCAGTCGCCTGAATTAATGGATCATAAACTCTTCGCTTAGAGTAAGGTCCATCAACACCGTAGCCAGTAATGGATAGCTGAATAATTTGTGAATTATATTTTTTTAAATCTTCGTACTCTAGTCCAAGTTTTTTTAAAATTCCCGGACGGAAATTATCAAGTATAACATCTGCTCCTTCTACTAATTTAAAAAGAACATCTGATGATCCTTCTTTTTTTAAGTCAAGAGCAAGGCTTCTTTTAGATCTATTTGCAGCCGCAAATAATGCCCCATTTTCTCCTCGAATTGGTCCCATAAATCTTGCATTATCGGGTCTGGTTGGTGATTCAATTTTAATCACATCAGCACCTTGATCACCCAACAAAGATCCTGCTAAAGGTCCGGAAACAATTGTTGAAAGATCGATTATCTTAACACCTTCTAAAGGTCCGCTCATTTTAATTCCCCCTTGGTTATTCTAAAGCATAATTAGTTACTTAAATTAGCTCTTGCCTCAAGCTCTTTTTGAATTCTTTTATGTTCCTCTGAGGTTAACTCATAGCCAATGCACAAAAGAGATGCACAAAAATATAAAGCCATAGGTAAAACAGCGAAGACAAATAGTATAATACCCTTAACTTCTTCTGACGCAACCTCGCCGGGCTTAAATCCGCTCCACTCTAGATACAAATAGACTGAGCCAACTGCAATCGCAGCACCAACCTTGGATAGGGTTGTTAAAATAGAATAAAATAAACCAGGGCGTTTTTTCTCACTTCTTACCTCATCGGCATCTACTATATCTGCCATTAAGGCTCTTGTGAGAGTAAATGGTGCTCCATAACCAATGCCATACAATATTGTGAGCACAATAAGAATAGGGAGGGCATCTTTTGTATCAATAAAAATATAAGTTGATAAAGTTAGAGAACACAAGAGGGTTGATATTAGAAGTGTTTTAGATTTTCCAATCAAATACGACAACTTCATCCATAACGGCATAATTAAAAGACCGGCTAAAAAGTATAAGAAAAGTATTCGACTAGAAATATCCCCCATATCAAAAACATATCTTGCTAGATAAATATAAGTAGCACCAGAAATCGAAGAAGCGCTGCTACATAAAAACTCTATTCCCAGAGTTCTTTGAAGAGGTCTATTACCTTTTATTAGCAAGGGTATTTCTGACATCTTAGGAAAGCTAGTACCTTTTGATTTCTTATCGTCAGGAATAATTAATAGACCAAATAAGGCTGTAAGAGGTAAGGCGATTATAAAGAAATACCCCATCCCCCCAACCATTTCTGTAAAAGTTGCACCTGAGCTTTCGAGTATTGCCGGCAAAGCTAAGACAGACATCATCCCAAAAATTGATCCCATTTCTCGCCAACCGTAGACCTTAGAGCGATCATTATAACTTTTTGAAATATCTACACCCCAAGCCTGCTGAGTTAGCCCAACAAAAGTAAAGGCCAGATACAAAATAAAAAGCCAAAATGCTAAATAGATTGGTGGCTGATTACCGTCAGGAAAAAAAATATACCAGGACGCAATTAATAAAACTGGAACACCAATGACTATCCAATGCTTTCTTTTACCCCATCGACTCGGGTAACGATCTACAATAATTCCCATAATAGGATCAGTAAAAATATCCCAAAACCTAGCAATCATAAAAATAACACCAACCGTTCCGACTCCAAGTCCCACAGGTCCGGCATAAAAAGGTGGAAGGTAAACAACCAGGGGCAAACCAAGAGCAGCTAAGGGGATAGCCAGTCCGCCATAAGCCAATAAGATAGGTGTTGTTAATTTTTTCATCAAAACAAACCTTACAAGTGATTATCGTCTCGTCAATGATTATATTAAATCTTGATCAAACATTAGTTAGATGTAATTATTATTATAATAACCTAATTCTGAGGACATATATATGATTGATCTTTACACTGCCTCAACGCCAAATGGTTGGAAAGTTTCTATAACCTTAGAAGAATTATCTATTCCTTATAATGTCATAGAGGTGGATCTTATAAATGGTGATCAAAAAAAAGATGGATTTCTTAAAATCAATCCTAACGGAAGAATTCCGGCAATTATTGATACTGATGAAAATATAACAATCTTTGAATCTGGTGCCATAATGATTTATCTTGCAGAAAAATCAGGTAGACTTCTTCCCAAGGACCCGGCTGAACGATCAAAGGTAATGCAATGGTTGATGTTCCAAATGGGTGGGGTAGGGCCAATGATGGGTCAAGCAAACGTATTCTTTCGATATTTCCCTGAAAAATTAGAGTCAGTAATTTTGCGATATCAAAACGAAACTAAAAGATTATTTACTGTTTTAGATCAACACCTCGAAACTAATGAGTATCTAGCCAAAGATTTTTCTATTGCCGATATTGCCAATTGGTCTTGGGTAAGAATTCATAAATGGTCGGGTGTAGAGATTGAAGACTTGCCCAACCTTAATCGTTGGATGGATGAAATGGCCGGAAGACCAAGCTGCCAAAAAGGTATTGAGGTCCCTAGGGCCTTGGAACTACCAGACGATAGTGATTCCGAGGAAATAAAAAAGTTTGAAAGGAACTCACAAAAAATATTACAAAAATAACTTAAATTGCCTTTCTTATTTCAAAGGTCATTCCACCTGTTGAGCGAGACCCTGATTGGCCCCTTTGCGAAGAAAAGTATAATCGCGTACCATCCGGTGAAAAAGCAGGTCCTGTGACCTCAGAGAGCCAATGCCCATCCAGACGAACCAAAGGTTTTGCGAAGCCATTCTTATCTAAAAAACACAACTCCATATTATCCCCATCCTCAGCAACAAGAGGATAGCCATTGCTATTAACTGTTATTTGATCGGGACTCCGAAGTGATTTATCTTTATTTTCATCGCTCCAACTTTTTAACCACTTCACTGGGTTGCTCACACCAAGGTGTCCCTTGCCATCATAAAAGATAGAAAGATTATTCCTCAAAGGATCATAGAGCCAGACCCTATGATCGTTAGTGGTAGTAAAAAAAACTTTTCCATTAAAATAAGCGATGCCTTCACCCCGCTCAAAGCCTGTGGCCTCGGGAAGTTGTTCAATTAAAGATTTATCTCTAGCTAGCGGATCCGGGACTTTTATCCATAAAATAGAACCATCTTTATTAACCTTTGCCGCCTGAAGTTCACCATTTTCATAGAATTTTTCAGTTTCAACTTTTCCTCCAGGAACAAATCTATAAAAAAGACCCTCCATGTCGTCATGAGTCATATAGATATAATTACTATAAGGATCAACGGCCGCACCCTCATGCCTGAAGGCTCCTAACATTTTTCTCTTTTTAGGGAATCTAGAATCATTCTTAATGGGTGACGTTTCCCAAACGATTCCTGTATCATGCTCCTCACATGATAACCATGTTCCCCATGGGGTAACTCCCCCGGAACAATTTCTGCTAGAATCTTTTAAAATTGAATAAGAATCTTCTATGTCACCGTCCTTATTGAACTTAATAGCTCCGGCACCACCTTTAAAATTACCCAGCTCACTATTGCTAACATAAATCCATCCATTATCCTTTAAGGGAAATATTGATGCTCCATCAGGAGAGCCGTGCCACACATGATTATTAAATAATTTTTCACCTGATTTAGCTATTAAGCGACACTCCAGTCCTTCAGGGACTAATACACCATCGACAGAAGATTTTACCAAGGGCCCAATGTCATTCCAGCCAATTAAGTCGGGATTAAAGAAATTATGTTTATTGAAGGCATTTAAAGGACTTGCAAAAGCCTCCTTGTTAACACCAATAATATAGGGTGCAACTGAAAGGGTTAGTGCGCCGTTCATAAAATCCTTTAAAAAGTCTCTTCTAGTTTTATTTATCATTTTCATAGCAATTAATTAATAAAATAATTCATGAATTGATACTATAGAATAGTTACAAATTCAGTGCGACAAAATACCAGTTATGAAGGATTTTCCTCAAAAGCATTCTCAGGGTGTTTAATTTCCAGCCACTTGGGCTTACTCTTTGTCCAACATGCTAAACTAGGTTTAATCTTTGGCTGCTGATCCAAGACGCCTGTTTTAATTGCAACTATTCCAGGGGCCCTTGCAATTTTACTAAAAATTTGGGAGCCACAATTTTTACAGAACGAACGTGTGACCTTTGCCTCGCATTCATAACTTCCAGTAGAACCATTAATTGTGAATTCGTTTTCAGGTACAATAATAATTGATGCCAAAGGACTGCCTGTTGATCTCTGACAATCGGTGCAGTGACAAAGAAGAAACATGCCCGGATCAGATTCATAAGTAAAATTAACATCACCACACAAACATTTTCCAGATTTAGACATAATACACCTTTTAAAAATTAAATTTACTATAGCCTTCCTTTATTATAGTAAAAATTTTACAAAAAAAAGAGGTACCTTTCGATACCCCTTAATCTTTACTATATTTAATTTAATTAAGCTTTTTGGATTAGGTACAGAATAATTCCAACTGAAATTAAACCAACAAGTCCGCCTTCTCCAAGAGTACCAATTAAACCAGATAAATTAGCAACAATGTCACCGCCAACAAATGGAACAGCTGAACCAAATATTACTTGTAGAACAACGCCTACAGCGATTAATAAAAGCCCAAGTGATACAACCTCACTTAGAAAGTTTTTTGCAGTATTAAGCATGCGATTTCCTCCCTTGCATGTTATGCGAATTATTTACAATAAATTCACTATTAATGATTCCATCTTTTTATAACCACTTTGTCAACTAATCTTTCTTATTTTTGACACTTTTTTGACATAATTTATTTTAAAATACTTCAGAGATCATATAAATAAACATTCTAGAGAAAATTTATCGCTTAAGACTGCCTGATTTAGAATGTCCATATTTAATGAAAATGAAACACACTGATTCTATTACTGGCAATATACGAGTTAAATAAAATATTTAATCTATGCAGAAAGTAGAAGCATAAAAATAATTTTTATTAGAAAGAAATTTAGTGAATAGTGTTATGAGTAAAATTTAATTATGGTGCCCACGAAGAGAATCGAACTCTTGGCCTCTCCATTACCAATGGAGTGCTCTACCACTGAGCTACGAGGGCTTACCCAGTTAAATCAACTAAACAATAATTGATGTCAATGGTTATTTAATTAGTATATGTGTTAAAATATTAAAGTTATGAAAGAAAATTTAAAAAATAAAACTAAAGAGCAGAAATTATATGATGCACTAAGGAAGAATCTTAGAAGAAGAAAAACTCAGGTTAAGAAAAATATCATTACCAATAAAGAAGATCGATAATGGATTTAATTGAAATAACTGGAGGTAATCCTCTAGAGGGAAAAATACGAATATCTGGTTCAAAAAATGCATCATTACCAATGATGATAGCCTCCTTATTAACCGAAGAGAAAGTCGAACTCAGCAATATTCCAAACCTCTCAGACGTTACAACATTAATTGAATTAATGAAATCACTAGGAGCTGCTATTGAAGTTGATCAAACCTCTGACTTCGGAGGAAAGATGACTTGTGTGACTAAAAATATCTTATATACAGAAGCATCATATGACCTCGTAAGAAAAATGAGAGCAAGCTTTTGGGTTCTGGCTCCCCTCATAGCCCGATATGGTGAAGCAAAAGTCTCTTTACCTGGTGGTTGTGCAATTGGCATAAGACCTATTGATTTCTACTTATCAATTTTAAAGAGGATGGGTGTAACTTTAGACCTTAAGGATGGGTATGTTTATGCCTCTGTAAAAAGTCGCTTAAGATCGATAAATTTTACATTAGATTTTCCATCTGTTGGAGTCACACATTTTTTTCTAATGATGTCATCATTGGCGGAGGGTGAATCGGTACTTAAAAACGCAGCAAAAGAACCTGAAGTTGAAGCGCTTGCAGAAATGTTAAATAAAATGGGAGCAAAGATTACTGGCCATGGAACCAACACTATAACAATAACGGGTGTCCCTAGTTTAACTGGTACAAAAGTTAATGTGCCACCTGATAGAATTGAGGCTGGGACATTTGCAATAGCTGTGTCGGCAACAGGTGGTGAAATATCCCTGGATTCCGTTAACTCCGATGAAATCGATGTACTCTTAAACGTACTAGAGCAATCTGGAGTGGAAATATCGAGATCCAAAAAAAATTTAAAAATAAGCGCCGATAGAAAAAGAAATAGCCCTGTAAATATATCAACAGCTCCCTACCCCGGGTTTCCAACTGATTTACAGGCTCAATTTATGGCCTTGATGGCCATAGCGAACGGGACAAGTGTTATAAAGGAAACTATATTTGAGAATAGATTCATGCATGTTCAAGAATTAGCCAGATTTGGTGCTAATATTAAACTTAAAGGTGACACTGCTATTATTGAGGGCATTGAAAGGTATAACTCTGCGCCTGTTATGGCTACAGACCTCAGGGCTTCGGCATCGTTAATAATTGCAGCCTTGTCTGCTAAAGGAAAATCTACAATAAGACGAATATATCATTTAGATCGAGGTTTTGATAAAATAGAAAAGAAGTTAAGATCTTGTGGAGCAGTAATAGAGAGGAAAGAAGATTAAAATGAATGAAGGATTAAAATTAATTGCCTTAGATGAAGAGCAGCTTATAGTTTTATCTTCACTAACCCAAGACTCTATTATTAAAGCCAATGAAATAGGGTATGATAAAAAATCAAAAAGGTTTGCTATTTTAATGAATAGGTTTCGTCATGAAGAGGAAGAGCCCTCCAGAGTCAGATCTGCAATGCATTTTGATTATGTGAGTTCTATTAAAACTTTAGGAATAGATATAGATTCGAATGAAGATATATTAGTATTGCTTGCTGTCAGGTTTAAGACCTTAAATAACCCTGGTGGCTCTATTTATCTAGAATTTTCTAACAATAAATCATTGGCACTGACCGTAGAAAACATTGAAGGTTTTTTAACTGATGTAGGAAAACCTTGGTTAATTCGAAACAAACCAGACCACGAGAAGGATTAAAATGCTAAAAATTATTAAATACAATGATCCTAAGTTTAATATTTCTTTAAAAAATATTATCCAGTCAAAAAGATTAGAGCCTCAAGAGATTAAATTATCTGTAACTAAAATTTTAAATGATATTAAGAGGGATAAGGATAAAGCACTTTTTAAGTATGCTAAAAAGTTTGATAATGTTTCAAATCCTGAAAAAGAATTAAAATTAAAATCTCGTGAAATAAAAGACGCTAAATTACTATGCACAGCTGACAGTATTAGAGCTCTTAAGTTAGCGGCAAAGAGAATAGAAAATTTTCATAAAAATCAAATTCCAAAAAATATAAAATATTCCGATAATGATGGTGTGAGAATTAAAACAAGGTGGATTCCTCTTGAAAGAGCAGGGGTTTATGTGCCGGGCGGCAAGGCTTCTTACCCGAGCTCGGTTTTAATGAGTGCAATTCCTGCAAAAGTTGCTGGAGTAAAAAATATTATTATGACAGTTCCCTCGCCATTAGAAAAAATTAATCCTCTTGTTTTAGCGGCGGCCGAACTTTGCGGTATTAAGGATGTTTATAGAGTGGGAGGCGCACAAGCCGTAGGTTCTTTAGCTTATGGAACGCAAACAATTAAACCAGTAGATATTATTGTAGGGCCAGGAAATCAATGGGTGGCTGAAGCAAAAAAACAAGTTCAAGGTGATGTTAATATAGACATGGTAGCCGGTCCGAGTGAAATACTTATAGTTGCCGATAAGGATAATAATCCTGATTGGGTGGCATATGATATGCTTGCTCAAGCCGAGCATGATGAGTCCGCTCAAGCTATACTCATCACAGATAGCGAAATCTTCGCGAAAGAGGTGAATGCAAGCATTAAAAGGGTGATAAAAAAATTAAATCGTGCAGATATTATAAAAAATAGTCTTAAGAAAAACGGTATAATCATAGTTATGAAAAATTTAGAAAATTCTTCAGATATAATAAATGATATAGCTCCTGAGCACCTATCTCTGATGTTTAAGAATTGTCAAAATATAGAAAATCTTATTTTTAATGCTGGTGTTATTTTTATGGGGAAATGGACGCCAGAGGCCATGGGAGATTATATACTTGGCCCAAGTCATGTTTTACCAACTAATGGTGCAGCAAGAAATTCATCGGGACTTTCGATTTATAATTTTATGAAAAAAATATCGACAATAAAAGGTAATAAAAAAACAATAAAAAATCTTGGGCCTTCTGCAAAAATTATTGCTGATTGCGAGGGTCTTGATGCCCACGCTCAATCAATACAGGCTAGACTGAATGGAAAGTAACTGTATTAAAGAGATTAATATAATTAATCATAACTCAAAAGAGATTGATGACTTCATACGTTACGAAAGAGAGGCAGCTATCCATGATTTAATTGCAGAAAACTCATTTAAGATAAGAAATAATGATCATTTTGGACCATTTATAATGAATATCTCTCTTGTTAATGGGATGCTTGGAATTAATCTAACGGATCTTAAAAAACAAAAAAACTATAAGATAAATAAATCAATAAGCGGGTTAAAAAAAATTATCCAAATATACCACTTGGCTTGCTCAGATTATTATAATTATATAAAGAGCGGCTCTACAGAAAAGCTAGAAGAGGCAGAGGAGCTTAGAAGAAAAATACATAACGATGGAGCAAAAAATCTTAATCTTATTTTAGAAAATGATTTTGAAATAGACCTCAATACATCAAGAAGACTATTCACTCTTTTATACTCTCTCTTTATATAAAGGTGTATCAATAAATTCAGTCCTTTAATTAGTCGGTTTAGTTTGCTATAAGTGTTTTTTATTGAATGGAGATTATGTGGCTAAAGAAGAATTATTAGAATTCCCTGGTACCGTTATGGAACTATTACCTAACGCAACCTTTAAGGTTAAATTAGAAAATGAGCACGAAATAATTGCACATACCGCGGGAAAGATGAGAAAAAATAGAATAAGGGTTCTTGCAGGTGATCAGGTCACAGTTGAGATGACTCCATACGATTTAACAAAGGGACGAATTACCTATCGGTATAAATAATTGAGTTTTATTCATGAAAAATACCTCATGTCCAACATGCAAAAGCCTCTCAAATAAAGAATTTTTTCCTTTTTGTTCAAAACGATGTTCACAAGTTGATTTAAATAGGTGGCTTGGTGAAACTTATCATGTTGATACTAATAAAAAAAATGATGAGCAATAAAAATAGCAAATTAAAAGGCTTGTCTCTTAGTAACGGACGGTTATATTACGTCTAATATATGGCTATATTAATTTATTAGCCCGGGTAGCTCAGGGGTAGAGCAGTGGACTGAAAATCCTCGTGTCGGTAGTTCAAATCTACCCCCGGGCACCATCAAAAACAGAGCTTATGTTAAAAAAAATTTCAATAATATTTAGTACTCTTTTAATGCTCTCGTCCTGCGAAGCGCCAACAACTATTGCCAGAAGGGGTTTGGACGCAGACGCAGAAAAAGAAAAGCTTATTATGCAAGGAATGGCTCTTGAGGCTTACTATAGCCGTACAGAAAAATTAAACAATATTGCATGGCCAATTCTTTCGGGTTCAACGAACTTTTGTAAAAATAATATTAAAGAATCAATAGGAATAGAAATAATTTCACTTAATGAGGTTAAGAAAGATTTTAAAAAAGCTGCGTCAGAAAAACTTAAGCTTACTGAAATTCCTGAAATATTATTTGTTATCAATCAATCCCCTGCTGATAAATCAGGTTTAAGAAAAGGTGACCTTGTAAAAGAAATTTCTTCAGATAATTATTTGTGGACTGGAGACGACATAGTAAAGAATAATCAAAAAAGAAACTTTGGTTATAAAAAATTAACTATAAATGTAAAAAGAGGGGAGGAAGATCTTGCCTTTGAAGTTAATCCTATAAAAATTTGTAACCATAGAATTTTCTTAGATCAAAGTGATTCTCTAAATGCTTACGCAGATGGAAGAAATATCTATATTACACAAGGGATGTTAAGGTTTATAGAAGAAGATAAGGAGCTTCAAATGGTCATAGCTCATGAATTAGCTCACAACATAGAGGGTCATGTTCAGAAAAAGAGTAATAATTATATTCTGGGGTCGATTGTGGACCTAGCAGCCTCAAGCGCTGGCGTAAATACAAGAGGGATGTTCGGTACTATCGGCGCTCAAATGTACAGTCAAGACTTTGAACGAGAAGCAGATTATGTAGGTATGTATATATTAGTAAATTCAGGTATTGAGAGAAAAGGCGTTGCTAATTTCTGGCGCCGTATGTCAGTTGAGCATCCAGGATCAATATCATATGCATCATCTCACCCCTCGTCATCAGAAAGGTGGGTTAATATTGAGGCAATCAATAAAGAGATAAATGATAAGGCATCAAAGTCAATTCCGCTTATTCCCGAAAGAAAAAATAATAATTAAATTAAATCGATCTTTTTATTTTATGAAAACTAGTTTAAATATTGATTTATGAAATTTTTAATAAATATATTTTGTTACGCCCTTGGTCTTATGTGGTTCATCCTTGGTTTAGTAGGTGTATATGATCCAACTATTTTCGCTAAAAATGATATAGTAAGTCTTAATGTTGTGATTCAAAGTGAAGCTGGGGCAAGTGAAATAAGGGCGCTTGCGGGAATGTTTTCTTTTATGGGTATTGGAATTCTTCTTGCTGCTCATCAGCCTAATTCGAGAAAACAATGGTTTAATGTTTTTAGTTTGCTTATGCTCGGTTTGGCAATAGGAAGGTCAGTAGGATTTTTACCTTTACCCAATTTTGAGGGGTTTGAAGAAAAGAGGGTTATTTACGCTGGGATTGAGTATTTGATGGCTCTAATATTTTATATAAGAGCTAAAATTTAACTACTCTACCGCTTGATACATAGCTACTCTAAGATCGTCATTGATTGGCCAAATCGAGCCTAAATATTGAGTCATTATTAACCCAACTAAATCTTCATCTGGATCTACCCAAAAATAAGTTGACGCTGCACCTGCCCAGCCAAATTCATTTTCTCCAGTTAATGACATTAGTTTTCCTCGATCCAATACAGTACGCCCAGCTAGATTCCATCCATAACCCACCAATGGTAACGGACCTAGCATTAAGGGAAGTTGAGCCTTGGGAATACGATTTATCCTCATAAAGTTAATCATATTTCTAGACAGGATAATTTCTCCAGTTTGAGATTTTCCTGTTAAAAGCATTCTTGCAAACGACAGGTAATCCTGAGTAGTAGAAAACAGGCCAGTGCCCCCCCTTTGAAAACTATCACCCTTATTATGAGGATTATGATCATCCACATTTGTTTCAATAAGCTCATGAGGTCTTGCATTCATTATTTCTTTGAAATTACTTGCACCATAAGTAGACATTAATCTAGAGGTATTTTCTTCCCTCACACCAAAACCTGTATCCTTCATTCCAAGTGGTTCGAAAATTTCTTCTTCTAAGATTTTATGAAAATCCTTTCCTGATACTATTTCTATAATCCTAGCCAAAACATCCAAAGAGACAGAATAATTAAAACGCTCACCTGGTTGGTAAGCTAGAGGAAGTTGGGATAAAGATTCACATTTTTCTTCTAAATTCTTACTTCCATCATCTGAAATATCTTGTGCACTATATAAGGGGGCAACATGACACCCCAATAAAAAATCATAAGTAAGGCCACTTCTGTGAGTTAGTAGATCCTCAATATTCATTGGCCTTGAAATATTCTCTGTCGTTCCATCCAACCTTAGAACCTTTAAATTCTCAAAAGATGGAATAAATGCTGAAACTGGATCGTATAGCCTAAGCATTCCTTTTTCGATTAACTTTAATGCTAAAACTGCTGTAACAGGCTTAGTCATTGAATATATTCTATAAATTGCATTGTTAGGAATAGGCGTTTTGTCTTCAAATTTTTGATATCCAGATTTACCAGATAAAATAGTTTTCCCAGACTTCTCAGCTAACCATTCAATACCGCTAAATAGCTCTTTTTCAACGTAACTATCGGCGATTTTTTTAATAATATTTTCTCTTTTTGAAGTATTCATAATTAAGCCTTTCTAACTTTTCAAGTTTATATGATTATTACAAAGTTCTTTGATCTATAGTAGAAATATTATTCTCGTGAGTATCTTTATCAATCTTATATAAATTAAGAAAATATAACGACAATAAATATAAAATCATATAGATAGGAACAAAAATTAAGGCAACATTTATTAATATAGAATCATCAACACTTCCAGGCTTTGCATTGGTTGGGAGACCGGCTAATGAAGTTACAAGACCTGCTAAAAAAATCCCAACACCAGAAACTGCTTTATTTGAAAATCCTTGTGCAGAAAAGAAAATTCCTTCGGAACGTTTTTTTGTTGTTAATTCAGAATCTTCAACAATATCTGAAACCATGGATGAAACCAATATAGTAACAGCAACACCTGTTGAGACTTCGATAAAGTAATATAAACCCATTAAGAATAATAAATCATTTGAGCCGAACTCGGGCATCATCTCATATATTCTTAACGTATAGGGAACAGGTGTGAGAATTAAAGCAATCATACCACATATAATAGCAGCTTTTCTTTTTCCAATTTTAGCAGAGAGCATTCTGGAAATAACCATAGCTCCAATAATTCCAGGAACTACAGCTAAAATTGTAACTATACCTATTTGAATATTGTTAAATCCCCAAAAAAATGTATTGAAATAGATGTTTAATGCTGAAGAAAAGCCTGCGGCCATTCCAGCAAAAATACCACCTATAAACAAAACCAAAAAAGATGGATTAAGAAGGGTATTTTTAAGCTCTTCTTTTATTTCAATAAAATTATTATTTTTTGCAGGCTTAGAAAGATTGGGTATTATCCTATTAAGACCCAATGATGAGACTATCATTGCAACTAGCATTAATATTGCAGCAACAATTCCATAAGTTTGATAACCCTCAGGATTTAATTGTCCATTAGGGTAATCTGACGTTGGTTTTAAAAAAATAAACCACATTAGAATTGTCATTACTGTTCCACCCATCCATCCAAAGAAATACCTTAACGACATCATTTTGGTCCTTTCGTGATATTCGCGTGTAATTTCAGGTCCTAAACTTTGATTTGGTATCTCAAAAAGAGTTGTGCTTGTTCTTACTAAAATAGCCATTATTAACAGATATAAGAATAAATTAATATCTGTTTGGAATGTGGGCGGATTCCAAAGATAGTAAAAAAAGATAGGAACAGGAATTAAAGCTGCATACATATAAGGATGTCTTCTTCCCAGCCTAGATTTAGTATGATCTGAAGAATATCCAATCAGTAAATCTGAAAAAGCATCCCAGATTGTTGCTATTCCAAGAGCTAATGAAGCCATCCACGCAGGAAGTCCAATTACCATATTATAATAAAAGAAAAGAAACCAAGAAAAAGCATTGCCCTTTATACCAAAGGCGATTGATCCAATGCCGTAAAAGAGAAAATTTCTATTATTCTTCATTATCTCAAAACTATTTTTTTTCAGCTAATATTGCGGAAGCATTTAATTCATCAGCAATACTTCTAGCCTCACTAGGGGAAAAATCCATAGGAAGGTCGATAACGCTAGATGTAATATAAATTCTTACCATTCCTTTGTTTGTTGGACCAATTTGTAAATCAGTAACTGCATCTGTTTGCTTATTAATATTTTTTTTCAAGGCTCTTCCTTAATGGTTTTTAAATAAATAAATTGCTAGCTTTCAAGTTTTGCCATTGCTTGGGCAATAGATGCATCTAACTCATGGCTCCTCGGATTCCTTCTTAATGTTAATCCACCGTTAACTTGAAGGTTTTGACCTGACAAGAAGCACTCATCACTACAAAGGAAAACAGCCATTGCAGCAATATCTTCTGAAGTTCCTATTCTTCCTAACGGGTATTCTTTTAGAAATGCATCCTCAAGCCCTGGGGCAGACATCGCTGCTTCGGTCATAGGTGAGGATGTTAGGCCTGGCGAAATTGAATTTGCCCTTATATTTCTCTCACCGAACTCATTTGCCACTGTTCTTACAACGTGATCAATTCCAGCCTTAGTTCCCATATAGGCCGCATGATTATCTAGCATTATAGTTGCAGTTGCTGATGAAATTTGAATTATTGAACCGCCATCTATCATAGCAGGTATACAGGCCTGAAAAAATTGATAAGGCCCTTTGAATTGAAGATTCATTATTTTTACTAAATCTTCTTCTGTACTTTCTAAAAATGGTGATAAATATCCCCAGCCTGTTGCTTGAATAGCGGAATGAAGAACGCCATGACGCTTAACAGTTTCTTCAACCATGGCGTCAATTTCTTCTTTTTTTGTAATATCACAAACACAGTATGACCCCCCAAGTTCTTCAGAAATCTCCTTCAAAGCATCCTCATTTCGTCCTGCGAGTACTAATTTTGCCCCCTCTTTCGCAAATCGACGAGCCATTACTTGGGCCATATTATCTTTACCAGCTGCACCGAGTATTAAAGTTACTTTTCCATCTAGATGTTTGTTACCCATTTATTTCTCCTTACTATTTATTATTAATTGTTTTGCTTTAATATAATAAAATTATCAACTCTGTTTATCTGATGGAACATTGAGCATGAAAACGAATAAAAATGCAATAAAACAAACTCCAGTATTCAAAGAAAAAGCTAAATCATAATTTCCAAACTTATCAAAAAGCCAGCCAGATAAAGGGCCACCTATAACTTGAATGGGGACCATGAATGGAATAGCCATTCCTAATGCTTTACCAAAATTCACTGGTGAAAAAGTTTTAGAAAATAGGATATTCATAAGAGGAACACTTCCGCCTAATCCGATACTCATTATCAATACAGAAAAAAGTAAGAAACTATAGTTTGTTGCAGAGCTAACTAATAAAATACCAAGGCCTTGGATCGTAATAGATATCCAAAGCGTTACTCTGGCAGAAAAAATATCAATTAGCTTGCCAAATACTAGTTTACCTAGTGCGGCACCAAAAGCGCCAACGGATACGGCATAACCTGCCTTCCTTAAATCAAAACCAAGATCAGTTACATAAGGAAATATATGGCTATAAACTCCTAAATTTGCACAGAACTGAAGACTAAATATTATTATCAAAACCCAAAAAGCAGGCACTTTAATTATTGACCAAAAGTCCATAATCTTTTCATTATCTGGAGTTAGACTGTCTATTGAATTTTCTATTCCATCTATATTATGATTAATATCAGAAGGTTTATCGACAATAAAAAATCGACAGAAGGGTAAAAAGAAGAAAATAACAAAAACTCCAAAAATCATATAAGTTAAACGCCAGTCAAAAATACTAATGAGGTAAACTGCGACGGGTGGAATAAAAACGCCTGACAAAGAGATGCCCAGAGCAGCATAGCCTATTGCAGTACCGATTTTTTTACTAAACCAAAAGGAAATTAATTTAGCGGTTGCTAAATTACCAAACAAAGAAATTCCAAGAGATAAAATTGTACCGTAAACTATAAGAAATTGATAATATTCCTGACAGAAGCCAAGTGCAATAAGACCTAAGCCAAATAAAACTGAGCCGATTGATAATATTTTCTTAATCGAATATTTATCAACTAGGTATCCGCATATTGGAGCAAAAACGCCACCAGCAATGATTAAAATTGAGAGAGTAATGGAAATTAAAAATCTACCGGCGTTAAACTCTTCTTGAAGATGGATATAAAAAACAGAAAAGGCATAAAAGGGTAGGCCAATAGAAAAAAAGTTTATCAGAGCCGCAGCTCCAACTATTCTCCAGCCATAAAAATTTTTATCAATCAATTTATAAATCCCTCAAATTGAGATTTATTTACATTAGTTATTAAAAAGTAAATATAAAGAAAAATATTAAATTTTATTTTTAAATTCTTTTAGTTCCTATAGTTATTTTTTTTGTTAGTATCCCATTGGTATTCTAAAAAAAGGTTATTATGAAAAAATTATTTTTATACTTTATATTTACACTTATAATTTTCAGTTCACAAAATTTACTAGCCGGCGGCTTAGAAAATTCTATTAATAATTCAGAAAGGTCTTCAAAGAATATCTCAAGAGACCAATTTAGAAATCCCTTAAAGACATTAAAATTCTTTGGAATTAAATCTAATATGTCTGTTATTGAGCTATCACCTGGTAGTGGTTGGTATACGGAAATTTTATCTACTTACCTTTATGAAGAAGGTACATTAATTGCTGCAGCATACGATCCCTCTTTAAGCGATTACGCTAAAAGATCAAGAGAGGCTTATGAGAAAAAATTAAAAAGCAAAGAGATTTATAAAAAAGTTGAAATTGTTAATCTTTTTGGAAAACTCTCTGAAGATGAAAGCGTGGATGCTGTTTTAACTTTTAGAAATGTTCATAATTGGCTAGGTGAAGACGGTAGCGAAGTTAAAAAAGTATTCCAACAGGCTTACTCCGCATTAAAGCCAGGTGGTGTTTTAGGTGTAGTAGAGCATAGGGCAAACGTAGGAACTTCGTTAAATGATATGAAAAAAAGTGGCTATGTAACCGAAGAATTAACAATAGGATTGGCAAAAGAAGTTGGGTTCATTTTATCTGCAAAATCTGAGATTAACGCAAATTCTAAAGATACCAAGGATCACCCTAGTGGAGTGTGGACACTTCCCCCGACTTTGTACTTAAAGGATACAGATAGAAAAAAATATATAGAAATAGGTGAAACTGATAGAATGACACTTCTTTTTAAAAAACCTAATTAGAATAGATTTCTACTTTTGATAAATTTATTAAAAGCTATATCATTTCACTTTATTATATTTATAAATCGATCCCCAAACTTGTCAGCCTTAAATTTACCAACCCCATGGACTTTTAAAAACTCTTTTATTGTTTGGGGCTTCTCCTTAACCATCTCTTGTAGTGTGTCATTTGAAAAAATTATGAATGCAGGTTTTTTTTCTTCACGTGCAATTTCTAATCTTAAGGATTTTAATTTTTCAAAAAGCTTAGTTTCAAAATCACTCCAATGATTAGTTTCTATTTCAGGATTAATTTTTTTTATTTTTAATACGCCTGAATCATTAGCAATTGGAATTATTTTTTTTCCTTTATATGTTTCATTATTTTTTAAAAATTTTCTTCCACTGTTTGTGACCTTTGGTATCGCGAATGTAGTTAGATCGATATTAATATAATTAATCGCTATCAATTGGCGACACAGACTTCTCCAATAATCTTCTTTTCCAAACTCTAGCCCCGCTCCAAAAACCTTTATTTTATCATGATTATTGTTATAAATTCTTTGATCCTGCTTTCCGAGCATGACATCAATTACATATTTTAGCCCAAAATTTTCTCCTGTATAAATAACTGCTATAAGAAGTCTTCGGGCTTCCGACGTCATTTCAACTAATTTAGGTGAGTTCTCGCAGTTATCGCAATTATTACATTTTTTTGCTTGTTCACCGAAATACCCTATTATTGAAATTTTTCTGCAATGAGCGCTCTCACAATAATTTAAAAATGAATTTAGTTTTTGATGCTGTAAAATAATTTGATTTTCACTTTTCTTGCCCTCATCATTCCTTGAAATCATTCTTCTTCTTCTGGCAACATCGACAAAAGCATCATACAAGACAATGCTTTCGCTAGGCTTTCCGTCTCTTCCAGCCCTCCCGACCTCTTGATAAAAAGACTCCATTGAATCTGGAATGGTGGAATGAATTACATAACGAACATTAGATTTATCTATTCCCATACCAAAGGCAACAGTTGCAACAACTATTATATCATCTTCTTCCATAAATCTTGATTGTACTTTTTCTTTCTCATTACTATGCATCCCAGCGTGATAGCTGTAAGCATTAAAGTTCTTAGACCTTAAGAAGACTGCAATTTCTTCAGTTTCCTTTCTTGTGAAGCAATATATCAAACCAACCGAGCCTGATTTATCCTTAATAAGATTTATTATTTGATTTTGTTGAGATTTTTTTTCTCTACTTTTACTTATTACCTTTAAATTAATATTATCCCTATCAAAACCAAAAACGAATGTTTTCCCTTTATCGTCATATAAAAGATTAGATATGTCGTCTTGAGTAACCTTGTCTGCTGTCGCTGTAAAAGCACCAATAACAGTATCAGGGAAAATATTTTTTAATTCTCTTAGCTGGTAATAGGACTCTCTAAAATCATTGCCCCATTTTGATATACAGTGAGATTCATCTACAAATATAAAATCAATACTTAAGGCACCAAATAACTTAAGATTTCTTTCTGCCATAAGTCTTTCAGGGGAAAGATATATAATTTTATACTTTCCTTTTTTAATCTTTTTTTCAATTTCCAATATTTCTTCTTTTGAGTACTCGCTATGCAAACCAATCGCTTCAATATTATTTTGATTGAGGGCGGAAACCTGATCCTTAATTAGAGAAATAAGAGGTGATACAACAATAGAAATATTATCAGCTTTTATTGCTGGAATTTGATAACATAAAGATTTTCCACCTCCAGTCGGCATGACAACAGAGATGTTTTCTTTTTTTTCTAATAAATGATTAATTATTTCTTCCTGGCCAATTCGAAATTTTTCATAGCCAAAGAAAGTTTTTAAAATCTCGTTAATAGATAGATTATTTTTCATATTATCTCTTGTTGGACCTAGCCCTTCTCCATTCCCATGGTTTAGTAAAACTACTCTTCCATAATCCTCTTTTGCTCTCTTTAGCTCTGTTCTCATCATTAATATAATCTTTAGAATACTTTCTGTAAGCCAATGCATACCCCTCACTCACCATAAGACTTCCTATATCTATGCGATTGCCTGCTTTTGAAATATAACATCGTGCTAATATTCTTTTATAACGATCTAGTCCTAGCTCCTGACACTCGAATCCTCCATCTCCTTGCAACTGCTCAAGATAGATTGTTGCCGCTAATCCACACTCCCATTCTCTATCACCAATAGTGCAGATCTGATTGACTTCTGGTGCATCAATGCCTTCTAGACGGTACCGTACTCCATTACGCTTAAGCGTATCACCATCAACTATAGAATAAATTTGAGGATTCCAATCTGCAGATTGTACATTCAAGGTTAAAATAAGAAAGGTAAAAAGAGTATAAAAAATATATTTAATCTTCATGCTTTATGTAGCCTCACTTCATTAATTATAAATAAAAAATTACTGAAATAATCCTAACTTTTTATATCTCTTAATAATAAGGATTAAATGATTAATGTAATCATCCTCTGTAGCATAACCACCTTTCTTTAATGCAGTAATATATTCTTTATTAGTCTTTGCTTCTCTTAGACCTTTTCGTATACAACGATCTCTATTAATGACACCTATATAAGCAATCCAATTCTCTTCTAGATTCTCAAAGGCTTCAAAGTTTTGATAGAGATATTCTTCTATTCCATTCTTACTTTCTTCTTTAGTTTTTGCTCTATAGTCACCTGAACTATCATTACCCTCTGCATTATTGCGAGCCTTTATACCAAAAATATTATTTGCATTTCGTGCTATCTCTGAAGCCCCATAACGAGATTCATAACCCGCCTGAACAGCTTTTTTTGGAAATGAATCT
>CAJIZT010000005.1 GCA_905182015.1 alpha proteobacterium MED-G09
GGGGTGCCCGAGTGGTTAAAGGGGACGGGCTGTAAACCCGTTGGCTATGCCTACGTTGGTTCAAATCCAACTCCCTCCACCAGTTGAAGAGCTAGCAGGTGGTGAGTGATAGGCGGGTGTAGCTCAATGGTAGAGTAACAGCCTTCCAAGCTGATGATGAGGGTTCGATCCCCTTCACCCGCTCCATTTGATCCAAAGTATTTAAGTTGGCGTTGCCAACTGTAGTTTAATTTTGTGGAGTATAACTATGTCTAAAGAAAAATTTGAGCGTAACAAACCTCATTGTAACATCGGAACCATCGGTCACGTGGACCATGGTAAAACTACTTTAACTGCGGCCATAACTAAGGTTTTGTCTGAAATTGGTGGTGCAGAGTTTTCTGCCTTTGATCAAATTGATAACGCCCCTGAAGAAAGAGAGAGAGGGATTACAATTGCAACATCTCACGTTGAGTATGAAACGGAAGCCCGTCATTATGCTCACGTCGACTGTCCTGGTCATGCTGATTATGTAAAAAATATGATTACTGGAGCTGCTCAAATGGATGGCGGTATATTGGTTGTGTCTGCTGCAGACGGCCCTATGCCACAAACAAGAGAACATATACTTCTTGCAAGACAAGTTGGCGTCCCGGCGCTAACAGTGTTTATGAATAAAGTTGATCAGGTTGATGATGATGAGCTTCTTGAGCTGGTTGAAATGGAAATAAGAGAGCTTTTAAATGAATATGAATTTCCTGGTGACGATATTCCAATCGTTAAGGGTTCTGCTCTTGCAGCCCTTGAAGGAAGAGATGATGCTATCGGTAAAGATGCCATAATGGAACTTATGAAGAAAGTTGACGAATACATCCCTCAACCTGAAAGACCGGTTGACCAACCTTTCTTAATGCCGATTGAAGATGTTTTCTCAATATCAGGACGTGGAACTGTTGTGACAGGCCGTATTGAAAGAGGCGTAATTAACGTAAATGAAGAAATAGAAATTGTTGGCGTTAAAGAGACTCAAACCTCAGTCTGCACCGGTGTAGAAATGTTCCGTAAACTCCTTGATCAAGGAGAGGCTGGCGATAATGTTGGTATTCTGCTTAGAGGCGTTGAACGTGAAGCGGTCGAGAGAGGGCAAGTTTTATGTAAACCAAAATCTATAAATCCTCACACTAAATTTAAAGCAAGTGCCTATATTCTAACTAAAGAAGAAGGCGGAAGACATACACCATTCTTTACAAATTATAGGCCCCAGTTTTATTTCAGAACAACAGATGTTACAGGTGTAGTCACTCTTCCTGCTGGAACTGAAATGGTTATGCCTGGCGATAACATTGAGGTTGATGTAGAGCTTATTGTTCCAATCGCTATGGAAGATAACCTTAGGTTTGCTATCCGTGAGGGTGGCAGAACAGTTGGTGCTGGTGTAGTTTCAGCAATTATCGAGTAGTTAGCTTTTTGGAGGAGTGTAGCTCAATTGGCTAGAGCACCGGTCTCCAAAACCGGGGGTTGTGGGTTCGACTCCCTCCACTCCTGCCAAATAGGTACAATTCGACAATATTTTTGATAGCTAAACCGGAGAAGTTTTATGACAAAAGTTGGTCCCTTACTGTTTATTCAGCAGGTAAGAAATGAAGTTTCTAAGGTTACGTGGCCTTCAAGAAATGAAACAACTCTTACATCAATTATTGTTATAATTTTTGCAATAATAGCATCTCTTTTCTTTTTCTTAAGCGATCAAGTTATGAGTTTTTTTATAAAGCTGATTTTAGGCTTAGGAAGTTAATTTATGACAAAACGTTGGTATATTATTCACGCATACTCAAACTTTGAAAAGAAGGTTTCTGAATCTATTCTAGAAAGAGCTGCTTTATCTGGAATTGAGGACCTTATTGAGGAAATAATTGTCCCCACAGAAGAAGTTGTGGAGTTAAGACGTGGAAGAAAGGTGACTAGTGAAAAAAGATTCTTTCCTGGATATGTTTTAATAAAAATGGATTTAACCGATCAGGCGTTTCATTTAGTTAAGGATACCCCGAAAGTAACGGGTTTCTTAGGTTCGGATCACGGAACAAAGCCTCAGCCAGTATCGCAAGCTGAAATTGATAGAATTACTAGCAGGGTTCAAGAAGGTATTGACAATCCTAAGCCTTCAATAATATTTGAAATTGGAGAGCAGGTAAGAGTATCGGAAGGGCCTTTTGCATCATTTAGTGGGTTTGTTGAAGAAGTTGACGAAGAAAAAACTAGACTTAAGGTTGCGGTTTCTATATTTGGTCGTCCTACACCTGTTGAACTTCAATATGGTCAAGTTGAGAAATTATAAAGGTATTTAGTTATGGCAAAAAAGATTGACGGTTATTTAAAGTTACAGGTTCCAGCGGGTGCAGCAAGTCCCTCACCTCCTATTGGACCTGCTTTAGGTCAGCGTGGCTTGAATATAATGGAATTTGCAAAATCTTTTAACGAGAGAACAAAGGATGAAGAAAAAGGAACCCCTTTACCTACAATAATCACTATATTTGTTGATAAATCTTTTACCTTTGTTGTTAAGACCGCTCCAACAAGCTATTTACTAAAGAAAGCAGCAAAAATTGAAAAAGGATGCGGAACTCCAGGAAGGGATACCCTTGGTTCTGTAACTATTTCACAATGTAAAGAAATTGCTGAAATTAAAATGAAAGATTTAAATGCAAATGATTTAGACGCTGCTGTGAACATTGTCAAAGGTTCTGCACGCTCTATGGGTATGGAAGTTAGGGATTAAAATGACAAAAAATGGAAAAAGACATATAGCAAACAAAGTAGGCGTTAATCCTGAGGTAGCTCTAGAGCTTCAAGAGGCCGTGGCTTTTATTAAAAGTAAATCAAATTCTAAATTTGATGAAACTATTGAGCTTGCTTTAAATTTAAATATTGATCCTTCGCAGTCTGATCAGACCGTTCGAGGCGTTATAAGTCTTCCCAACGGCATAGGAAAAGATGTTAAGGTAGCTGTATTCGCTAGAGGCGATTCTGCAGATGAAGCAAAGAAAGCTGGAGCCGATATAGTCGGCGCTGATGAGTTAGTAGACGAGGTTGCCTCAGGAAAAATTAATTTTGATCGCTGCATATCTACACCAGAGATGATGCCTTTGGTTGGCAGACTAGGAAAAGTGTTAGGGCCAAGAGGGATGATGCCTAATCCAAGAACCGGAACTGTTACTAATGATGTTTCTGGGGCTGTTAAATTAGCCAAAGCTGGTGCCGTTGAGTTTCGAGCGGAAAAAGGCGGAGTAGTTCATGCCGGTATTGGTAAGGCAAGCTTTTCTGAGAAAGAAATCTCTGAAAACATTGTTGAGTTTGTTAGCGCTGTTCGTAAAGAAAAACCAAGTGGCGCAAAAGGTACGTATATAAAAAAAGTTTCTCTAAGTTCCACTATGGGGCCTGGAGTTAGTGTTGATGCAAGCGGAATTTAATTTCTCTTGCTTCAAGCATGTTTCGGCATGCAAACTGTCCTAGATTATGGGTGTTTATACTTAAATTGCTTTTTAAGCATTCCTATATGAGACAGGTAGAGAGACGAATAAGAATTTTTCTTAATCGGTTCAATATCAGGACAGCTGGTTATTCTATAAATAAATTTTATTTGTAGGATTTTTTTGTTGGTAGACCTTGTTAATTATAAGGTTCGTATTGGAGAAAGTTTGTGGATAGAGTCAGTAAAGAAAAGATTGTTTCATCACTTAATAAAGCATTTGATGAGTCAAATTTTTTAATAGTAACTCAAAATGAAGGCTTAACTGTTGAGGAGATGTCTTCATTGAGAAATAATTTAAGAGAAGCTAACACATCTTTTAGAGTTGCTAAGAATAGTCTTGCTAAGATTGCAGCAAATGATACTGCTGCTAAAGTCTTGGAGGGATTATTCAGTGGCCCTACTGCAATAGCTTTTTCTGACGAACTAACGTCTTCACCTAAAATTATTGTTGATTTTGCTAAAGATCATGAAAAACTATCAATAGTTGGAGGGTTAATGGATGGCGAATTAATTGATGGGGATCTTATTAAGCAACTTGCGACTCTTCCTTCAATGGATGAGTTAAGATCTAAGATTATTGGTGTATTAAATGCCCCAGCAACTAAAATTGCTGGTATTTTGACTCGTCCAGCTGGTCAATTGGTTCAAGTTATTAGTGCGAAGGCTCAACAAGAAGAAACCGCTTAGTTTATTATAAAAATATTAAATCGATAGGAGATTACAATGGCTGACTTAGAAAAAATCGTAGAAGAATTATCAAGCTTATCTGTTCTGGAGGCTTCTGAGCTTTCAAAACTACTTGAAGAAAAATGGGGAGTTTCTGCCGCTGCACCTGTCGCCGCCGCCGCTGCACCTGCCGCCGCCGCCGCCGCCGAAGAAGAAAAAGACTCATTTACAGTTGTACTGACTGCTGCTGGCGAGAAAAAGATTAATGTTATTAAGGAAGTAAGAACTATAACTGGACTAGGCTTAAAAGAAGCAAAGGATCTAGTTGAGGGTGCGCCAAAAGATGTTAAAGAAAACGCATCAAAAAGCGAAGCTGCCGAGATTAAAGTAAAGCTCGAGGCTGCTGGTGCAACTGTTGAACTTAAATAATTGATTTGTAAAACTTTAATTACTTTATAAAATAACTTAAGGCTAAATAAACATGTCTCAAACATTTCAAAATCGAAAAAGATTAAGAAAAACATTTCAACGAAATGAAAAAATTGCTGAAATGCCTAACCTTATTCAGGTTCAGAAAATTTCTTATGAACTATTTTTACAAAGATTTATAAAAGGTGAAGATAGGCTTGATAAAGGTTTGGAGAATGTTTTTAAATCAGTTTTTCCGATTAGCGATTTTAGCGAAACATCAACTATAGAATATATCGCTTATGCATTTGACGAACCAAAATTTGATACAGAGGAATGCATTCAAAGAGGACTAACCTATGCTGCGCCGCTAAAAGTCACTTTAAGGTTGATAGTTTTTGACGTTGATGAAGAGACGTTAGCAAAATCAGTTAAGGATGTTAAGGAGCAGGACGTTTATATGAGCGATTTACCATTAATGACGGAAAATGGTACGTTTATAATCAATGGAACGGAAAGAGTTGTTGTTTCTCAGATGCACAGAAGTCCAGGCGTCTTTTTCGATCATGACAAAGGCAAGACTCATTCTTCAGGAAAGATATTATTTTCTGCAAGGATTATTCCGTACAGAGGCTCCTGGATGGATTTCGAATTTGATCCAAAAGATATAGTAAATGCTAGAATTGATAGAAAGAAAAAAATTCCAGCAACAACTATACTCTACAGTCTTGGTTATGATTCTGAGGAAATCCTTTCAATGTTTTATAAGGATGAGGAGATTGAAAGGCATAAAGACGGATGGAAGAAAGATTTCACTCCAGGCAATATATCTGGAGGAAAATCATTATTTCCCTTGGTTTCCAATGGAAAGGTTGTTGTTGAAGCAGGTAAGAAGTTTACGCCGAGGCTGCTTAATCAATTAGCTGAAAAAAATATAAAGGAACTAGAGGTAACCAATGAGGAGCTTCTAGGAAAATTTATCGCTAAAGATATTGTTAATATGGAAACGGGAGAAATTTTCTCTGAAGCTGGTCAGGAAATCACTGAAGAGCTTCTTGCTGAATTAGAATTGGCAAAAATTAGCTCCATATCTATTCTTGTAATTGATAATATTAATGCGAGTCCATTCTTGAGAAATACTCTTGCTATTGATAAGTCGATTGATAAAGAAACTGCACTATTTGAAATATATAAAATATTAAGACCAGGTGAACCTCCAACCGTTGAAAGCGCTACTGCATTATTCGATAGTTTATTTTTTGATGCTGATCGTTATGACCTTTCTGATGTCGGAAGAGTTAAGCTCAATATGCGGTTAAACTTGAATACATCCGATACGGTTCGAGTCCTTACAAAGGAAGATATTTGTTCAGTTTTGAAGACCTTAGTAAACCTTCGCGATGGTAAGGGTGATATTGATGATATTGATAATTTAGGGAATAGGCGCGTTCGATCTGTTGGTGAATTAATGGAGAATCAATTCCGTATTGGTCTCCTAAGAATGGAAAGGGCAATAAGAGAGAGAATGAGTTCTGTCGATATTGACGCCGTTATGCCGCAAGACATTATTAACGCTAAGCCTATTGCTGCAACAATTAGAGAATTTTTTGGTTCATCTCAGCTATCTCAGTTCATGGATCAAACAAATCCACTTTCAGAGATTACCCACAAAAGAAGAGTATCCGCCTTAGGGCCGGGTGGTCTTACTAGGGAAAGAGCTGGTTTTGAGGTAAGAGATGTTCATCATACTCATTATGGCAGAATTTGTCCTATTGAAACTCCGGAGGGGCCAAATATTGGATTGATTAACTCACTGGCTACTTACTCTAGAATTAATAAGTACGGCTTTATAGAAAGCCCGTACCTAAAAGTTGTTGATGGTAAAAAAACTAATGAAATATCCTATCTTTCTGCTGTTGAAGAAAGTAGATATAGAATTGCCCAAGCTGATGAACCTTCTGATAGTAAAGGAAACCTTCTTTCCGAACTACTAAACTGTAGGCACGATGGAGACTTTGACCTTGTTGCCCCAGAATCTGTTGATTTTGTTGATGTTAGTCCTCAGCAGACAGTGTCAGTGGCTGCAGCACTAATACCCTTTCTTGAAAATGATGATGCTAATCGAGCGTTGATGGGTTCAAATATGATGAGACAAGCTGTACCCCTTGTTACAAATGAAGCTCCGTTCGTTGGTACAGGAATGGAGGCTACCGTTGCTAAGGATTCAGGATCATCTGTTGTTGCAAGGAGAGACGGAGTCGTTGATCAGGTGGATGCTCAAAGAATTGTTATAACATCAAGTGGAGATCTCGAAGCTGGTGATCTTGGTGTCGATATTCATAATTTAAAGAAATTTCAAAGATCCAATCAATCAACATGTATGAATCAGAGACCTTTAGTTCGGGTAGGCGATATTGTATTTAAAGGTGATATTATTGCTGATGGGCCATCAACTGACCTTGGTGAGTTAGCTCTTGGAAAGAATGTCCTGGTGGCGTTTATGCCTTGGAATGGTTATAATTTTGAGGATTCAATATTAATATCAGAAAAAATTGTTAAAGATGATGTTTTTACCTCTATTCACGTTGAGGAATTTGAAATTATGGCAAGAGATACAAAACTTGGTTCTGAGGAAATTACTCGGGACATACCTAATGTTGGCGAAGAAGCATTAAGAAACCTAGATGAGTCAGGTATTGTTTATATCGGAGCGGAAGTAAGGCCTGGTGACATTCTTGTAGGAAAGGTCACCCCCAAGGGTGAAAGTCCGATAACCCCTGAAGAGAAACTTCTAAGAGCTATTTTTGGTGAAAAAGCTTCTGATGTGAGAGATTCTTCTTTAAAACTCCCTCCCGGAACAAATGGATCTGTTGTCGATGTTAGAGTTTTTAATAGGCATGGGATTGAGAAAGATGAACGTGCCTTAGCTGTTGAAAGAGAGGAGGTTGAAAGACTTTCTATTGATAGAGACGATGAGCTTTCTATCTTAGATAGAAATATTTACTCTAGGTTGAAGGTATCAATACTAAATAAAATAGCTTCCTCAGGCCCTTCTGTTAGTTCTAATAAAACTAAGATTGATGAAGACTTGCTAAATATTATTCCAAAAAATGAATGGTGGGATTTTGTAATGCAAAATAACTCTATTCAAAAAGATATGGAAAATCTTCGTGATCAATACGATGAAAATAAAAATCAAATTGAAAAAAGATTTGCTGATAAAGTTGAGAAAGTAAGCCGTGGCGATGAGCTTTTGCCTGGTGTTATGAAAAGTATAAAAGTTTATGTTGCCATAAAAAGAAAGTTACAGCCAGGAGATAAAATGGCTGGTAGGCATGGAAACAAGGGTGTTATTTCTAGAATTGTCCCTGTTGAGGATATGCCTTACTCCAGTGACGGAAGACATGTAGATATTGTCTTAAACCCATTAGGTGTTCCTAGCAGAATGAATGTTGGTCAAATATTGGAAACACATTTAGGTGCTGCGTGCGCAGGCCTTGGGAGGCAAATAAACAGTGCGCTTAAGGAGTATGAAAATAGCGGTGATATTTCTAATATTCGCTCGACCTTGGAAGATATCTATAAGCCTTCAGAAATAGAAAAGTATGAGGATGGTGACCTTATTGAACTTAGTCATACTTTGACAAAGGGCGTGCCAATAGCTACACCAGTTTTTGATGGTGCGAGAGAAAATGATATTAACGACCTTCTCAAGAAGGCAAACTTAGACACCAGCGGTCAAATCACTCTTTACGATGGAAGAACAGGCAAAAAGTTTGATAGACCCGTTACTGTTGGATATATATATATGCTTAAGCTGCATCATTTAGTTGACGATAAGATTCATGGTCGTTCGGTGGGGCCATACAGTCTTGTGACGCAACAACCTCTGGGCGGTAAAGCTCAGTTTGGTGGCCAAAGATTTGGTGAAATGGAAGTGTGGGCCTTAGAAGCATATGGCGCAGCATATACTCTTCAAGAAATGCTCACTGTTAAATCGGATGATGTTGCAGGAAGAACAAAGGTTTATGAGTCTATAGTTAGAGGTGAAGAGAACTTTGAATCAGGAGTGCCTGAAAGCTTTAATGTTTTAGTTAAGGAGATGAGATCTTTAGGACTAAATGTTGAATTACAAGATTCAGTTGATTAATTAGCTGTGAATATTAGCAGTTTTTAGTTATTAAAAATATGAGGATATAATGAATAAAGAAGTTTTAAATCTATTTAATCAACCTAAATCAAGCCAATCTTTTGACCATATTCGTATTGGAATAGCTAGCCCAGAGAAGATACTTTCTTGGTCTTTTGGTGAAATAAAAAAACCAGAAACCATAAATTACAGAACCTTTAAGCCCGAACGAGATGGTCTTTTTTGCGCAAGAATCTTTGGCCCAGTTAAGGATTACGAATGTCTCTGTGGTAAATACAAGAGAATGAAGTTTAAGGGTATTGTTTGCGAAAAATGTGGTGTTGAGGTAACTCTTTCAAAAGTAAGAAGGGAAAGAATGGGTCATATTGAGCTTGCATCTCCCGTAGCTCATATTTGGTTTTTAAAGTCTTTACCAAGTAGAATAGGCCTATTGCTAGATATGATGCTTAAAGATTTAGAAAAGGTTTTGTATTTTGAAAGTTATCTAGTTTTGGATCCTGGACTCACCCCCTTGGAGAATCTCCAGCTCTTAACTGAAGAAGAGTATTTAGATGCTCAAGATGAATACGGCGCTGATAACTTTAAAGCTGAGATAGGAGCCGAAGCTATTCGATTCTTGTTGGAGAATATAGATTTAGACAAAATAAGTGATGATATACGACAGGAAATAAAGGAAACTAAAAGTGAGTTAAAGCCAATTAAATTGGCTAAACGACTTAAGCTAGTTGAAGCTTTTAAAGAATCTGGGAATAAACCAGAGTGGATGATAATGAAGGTTATTCCAGTTATTCCACCTGAGTTAAGACCTCTCGTCCCTCTTGATGGAGGAAGGTTTGCTACCTCAGACCTTAACGACCTTTATAGAAGGGTTATTAATAGAAACAACAGGCTTAGAAGGTTACTAGATCTTCGCGCACCTGATATTATTCTTAGAAATGAGAGAAGAATGCTTCAAGAATCCGTCGATGCACTTTTTGATAACGGAAGAAGAGGTAGGGTGATTACCGGCACTAATAAAAGACCACTAAAGTCCCTATCTGACATGTTAAAGGGTAAGCAAGGTAGATTTAGGCAAAATTTACTTGGTAAACGAGTTGATTATTCTGGTCGTTCTGTGATTGTTGTGGGACCTGAGCTCATGCTTCATCAATGTGGGTTACCTAAAAAATTAGCTTTAGAATTATTTAAGCCTTTTATATACTCAAAGCTTGAATCTTTAGGATTTTCTTCGACTGTCAAACAGTCGCGTAGAATGGTTGAAAAACAAACTCCAGAGGTTTGGGATATACTTGAAGAGGTCATCAGGGAGCATCCTGTATTACTAAATAGGGCTCCAACCCTTCATAGACTTGGTATACAGGCTTTTGAACCAGTGTTGATAGAGGGTAAAGCCATTCAATTGCATCCGTTAGTTTGTGCTGCTTTTAATGCTGACTTTGATGGAGATCAAATGGCGGTTCATGTTCCTCTGTCTTTAGAGGCGCAGCTTGAAGCTAGAGTTTTAATGATGTCTACTAACAATATCTTGCATCCAGCTAGTGGCGAACCAATTATTGTACCAAGTCAAGATATAGTTCTTGGCTTATATTATATGTCTCAGATGAAACAAGGCGAACCTGGCGAAGGAAAATCTTTTGATAGCATTTATGAGCTAAATTTTGCTCTTGAAGAGGGTTCGATTACATTGCACTCAAAGATCAATTTTAGAATTTCTGAGAATGGAGATGAAAGAAAAATTATTGAAACTACTCCGGGAAGAGTTATAATTTCAAAGGAATTACCTGAAAATGATAGTATTAAGTTTGAGATAATTAACAAACTTCTTACTAAAAAAGAAATATCAAGAATTATCGATGATGTTTATAGGCATTGCGGTCAAAAGGATACGGTTATTTTTTGTGATCATATAATGAAGCTTGGTTTTGAGAACGCCTTTAAGGCGGGTATCTCTTTTGGCAAAGACGATATGATTATTCCAGAAGAAAAAGAAAGTATGATTGAGGAAACTCATTCTTTAGCAACTGAGTTTGAGCAACAGTATATTGATGGATTTATTACAAGAGGCGAGAAATATAATAAAGTTGTTGATGCATGGGCTAAATGCACCGATAGAGTAGAAACTAAAATGATGGAAAAGATTTCAACTACATCGATAAACAAAGAAAGTAATCGAGAGAACGATGTTAATTCGATTTATATGATGGCTCATTCTGGAGCTAGAGGATCTGCTGCGCAAATGAAACAATTAGCAGGTATGCGTGGGTTAATGGCGAAGCCTTCTGGTGAAATTATTGAAACGCCAAT
The DNA here is from genome assembly GCA_905182015.1 of alpha proteobacterium MED-G09. Lineage (GTDB taxonomy): Bacteria > Pseudomonadota > Alphaproteobacteria > MED-G09 > MED-G09 > MED-G09. The sequence goes on from CAJIZT010000005.1 coordinate 11,037, forward strand.
TATATCTAACTTTAAAGAAGGACTTAATGTTCTTGAATACTTTAATTCCACCCATGGAGCACGTAAAGGCTTGGCTGATACTGCATTAAAAACAGCAAATTCTGGTTATTTGACGCGAAGGTTAGTTGATGTGGCTCAGGATTGTATTATTACAGAGGTTGATTGTAAGACTGACAAAGGAATTACTATGACAGCGGTGATCGATTCCGGTGAGGAGATAGTTTCTCTTTTTCAGAGATTATTAGGAAGAGTTCCATGCGAGGACATAATTGATCCGGGGACAAGTGAGGTTATAGCAAAAAAAGGTGATATTATTGCTGAGCATCAAATTCCTCTTTTGGAAAAAGCTAATTTAGTCTCAGTTCAACTGAGGTCAGTTCTAACATGCGAAACGAAACGTGGCGCTTGTGCAACTTGCTACGGTCGTGACCTGGCTAGAGGAACACCTGTTAATATTGGCGAGGCTGTTGGTGTTATTGCTGCACAATCAATTGGAGAGCCTGGAACACAGTTAACCATGAGAACCTTCCATATTGGTGGAACGGCTCAAGTTGTTGATAATTCTTATGTTGAATCTAATAGTGACGGCTCTGTTAAAATAGAAAATCTTAATACCTTAAAAGATTCTGACGGACGTACTATTGTTATTGGAAGAACAACAACAATCAATGTCATTGATGAGAATGGTACTGAAAGAGCAAGTCATAAACTTCCCTACGGATCTCAATTATTGTTAAATGATGGCGATTCCGTTAAGAAGAATCAAAGATTGGCTCAGTGGGACCCTTATACGATTCCAATTATTACTGAAGCTGCTGGCGTTGTGGCATTTGAAGACTTAATTGATGGAATTAGTATCGGTGAGGTTTCCGATGAGTCTACAGGAATTAGTCAAAAAGTTGTAATTGATTGGAAAAACTCTGCTAAAAATGCTGATTTTAAACCTTCTATGGTCATTAAGGGAGAGGATGGCGAAGTCGTTACTTTTGAAGGCAATAGAGAGGCGAGATACCTAATGTCTGTTCATGCTATTATTTCATCAAGCGATGGAACAAAAGTAGGTGCTGGCGATGTAATAGCTAGAATACCAACTGAAGGCGCAAAAACAAAAGACATTACAGGTGGACTTCCAAGAGTTGCGGAGCTCTTTGAGGCAAGAAAACCAAAAGATCATGCGATAATTGCTGAAGTAACCGGTAGGGTTGAATTTTCTAGGGATTATAAAAATAAAAAGAAAATTATTATACATCCTTCAGATGAATCTGAGGAAGAGGCTAGCTACCTTATCGCAAAAGGTAAGCATATTTCGGTCCAAGACGGTGATACAATTGAAAAAGGCGAATACCTAATTGATGGTAATCCTGCGCCTCATGATATTTTATCTATTTTAGGCTTAGAAGCTCTTGCTAGTTATCTAGTTAACGAAATTCAGAGTGTTTATCGTCTTCAAGGCGTTACAATTAATGACAAGCACATTGAGGTTATTACAAGGCAAATGCTTCAAAAAATCGAAATCACGAATCCCGGTGACAGTGCATTTATCGCTGGAGAACAACTCGACAAGTTAGAGGCTGAAGAAATAAATGAAAAATTAATTGCTAAAAAACAAAAACCAATGGAAATTAAACCAATTCTTCTTGGTATTACGAAAGCGTCTCTTCAGACTAGATCGTTTATTTCAGCTGCATCCTTCCAAGAAACCACTAGGGTTCTAACAGATGCCGCAGTTTACAGAAAATCCGATCATCTTGTTGGTTTAAAAGAGAATGTTATAGTTGGAAGACTTATTCCTGCTGGAACTGGAGCCGCTATCCGTCGACTAGAAAATGATGCTGCAGTAAGAGATGAAGCTTTAATGAAAGAAAAAATAAAAGATGCCAAACTAGAAGAGGTGCAAACAGTATAGAATATTATAAAAAAATACTGTTTTTTCTTGACTGATAACGAATACAAAGTTACTAAGACAACGCTTATGACAGGTCGTAGGATTTTCCTAAACGCTGCCGCGCCATTCGCAAAATTTTTAAATTAATTGCTCATTCTTTTGGGTGAGTGATTTTATATTGGGAAAAAAATTATGCCTACTATTAATCAATTGGTTCAAAGAGGCGGAAGAGCTCATATAGCCAAAAGAAATAAAGTTCCTGCCATGGAAGCATGTCCTCAAAAAAGGGGTGTATGTACGCGTGTTTACACAACAACTCCAAAAAAACCAAACTCTGCCTTACGTAAAGTGGCAAGAGTAAGGCTAACAAATGGTTTTGAGGTAACTAGCTATATCCCAGGTGAAGGTCATAACCTTCAAGAGCATTCTGTTGTTTTAATAAGAGGCGGAAGGGTGAAAGACTTACCCGGGGTAAGATATCATGTTCTAAGGGGCGTTCTAGATACCCAGGGTGTAGCTGATCGTAAGCAAAGAAGATCTAAGTATGGTACAAAAAGACCTAAGTAATTTAAATAGAGGAATAAAATGTCCAGAAGACATAAAGCAGAAAAAAGAGAAATTTTCCCTGATCCTAAATTCAGAGATGAAGTTGTTTCAAAGTTTATGAACAATCTCATGGTTCATGGTAAAAAGTCTATCGCAGAAAGAATTGTTTATGGAGCTTTTGATCAAATCGAAGGTAAGCTAAAAACTGATCCAATTAAAGTTTTTCACGATGCAATTGATAACGTAATGCCTTCTGTAGAGGTTAGATCTAGGCGCGTTGGTGGAGCTACTTATCAGGTTCCAGTGGAAGTTAGATCTGAAAGAAGAAAAGCTTTGGCGATTAGATGGATAATTGCTGCTGCACGCTCAAGAAGTGAAGATACAATGGGAGAAAAATTATCCTCTGAACTAATAGATGCTTCAAACAATAGAGGTAATTCAGTTAAAAAACGAGAAGACACCCACAAGATGGCTGAGGCCAACAGGGCTTTCTCTCATTATCGTTGGTAGTTTATTAAAGGTTTATTTATGGCGCGTAAAACAGCATTATCTGATTATAGAAATATTGGCATTATGGCCCATATTGATGCAGGTAAAACTACGACAACTGAGCGTATTTTATATTACACGGGTAAGAGTTATAAAATAGGTGAAGTTCATGATGGTGCGGCCACCATGGATTGGATGGAGCAAGAGCAAGAGCGAGGTATAACAATTACTTCTGCTGCTACAACATGCTTCTGGAATGATAAAAGAATTAATATAATTGATACACCTGGGCACGTTGATTTTACAATTGAAGTGGAAAGATCGTTGAGAGTTCTTGATGGAGCTGTTGCTGTTTTTGATTCTGTTGCTGGAGTTGAGCCTCAGTCTGAAACTGTTTGGAGACAAGCAAATAAGTATGATGTTCCTAGAATGTGCTTTGTGAATAAAATGGATAGAATTGGAGCAGACTTTTATCGTTGTGTTGAAATGATAAAAGACAGGCTCGGATCTACACCCTTAGTTCTTCAATTACCAATAGGGTCGGAAAGTAATTATGAAGGCCTTGTTGATTTAGTTTTAATGAAAGAAGTTGTTTGGAAGGAAGAAAACTTAGGTGCTGAGTTTGAATACAGAGATATTAGAGATGACTTAAAGCAAGACGCTGAAAAGTATAGAGCTGAATTATTAGATGCTGCTGTTGAGCAGGATGACGAGGTTATGGAAGCCTATCTAGATGGTAACGAGCCTGATGTTGATACTATTAAAAGATGTATCCGTGCGGGTGTTTTAAACCAATCTTTTGTTCCAGTTCTAAATGGTACTGCTTTTAAAAATAAAGGTGTTCAACCTCTTCTTGACGCAGTTGTTGATTTTATGCCTTCTCCTGTAGATGTTGATGCTATCAAGGGAGTTCATCCAGATACAGATGAAGAAATGACAAGGGATTCATCTGACGAAGAGCCCCTGTCTCTTTTAGCATTTAAGGTTATGAATGATCCATTTGTGGGTAATTTAACATTTGCGCGTATTTATTCTGGTGTTTTAGAGACAGGACAGACTCTTATTAATACCGTTAAAAATAGAAAAGAAAGAATTGGAAGAATGCTAGAAATGCATTCTAATTCTCGAGAAGATATTAAAGAAGCGCGTGCAGGTGATATTGTTGCGCTTGTTGGCCTTAAGGATACAACAACTGGCGATACGCTATGTGGTAATGAAGACCAAATTGTTCTTGAAAGAATGGAATTTCCTGAGCCTGTTATCGAAGTAGCAGTTGAACCAAAAACAAAAGCCGACCAAGAAAAAATGGGCTTAGCATTGGCTCGTTTAGCTAAAGAAGACCCGTCGTTCAGGGTATCCTCAGACAACGAGTCTGGACAAACAGTTATTAGTGGGATGGGTGAGTTACATCTTGATATTTTAGTCGACAGAATGAAAAGAGAATTTAAGGTCGAGGCCAATGTTGGAGCGCCTCAGGTGGCTTATCGTGAGACTTTCTCTAGAGAGGCTGAAATTGATTACACGCATAAGAAGCAAAGCGGCGGAGCAGGTCAGTTTGCTAGATTAAAGATTGTTATCACGCCAAATAAGCCGGGTGAAGGGTACGAGTTTAAAAGTGAGATTGTTGGCGGGAATATTCCAAAAGAATATATACCCGGTGTTGAAAAAGGCATTGCTAGTGTTAAAGACGCTGGCGCACTCGCTGGATTTCCAATTATTGATTTTAGTGTAAGGCTTATTGATGGCGCATATCATGACGTGGACTCTAGTGTTATGGCTTTTGAAATTGCTGCAAGAGCAGCATTCAGAGAGGTTTGTAGAGATGCTGGAATTAAACTTCTTGAGCCAATAATGAAAGTTGAAGTTGTAACACCAGAAGATCATCTCGGAGATATTATAGGTGACTTGAATAGCAGAAGAGGTCAGATATCTGGAACAGAAACACGTGGTCCATCAACTGTTATTGACTCTATGGTCCCTCTTGCAAATATGTTTGGTTATGTAAATACATTGCGATCAATGTCTCAAGGTAGAGCTGTTTTTACCATGTTGTTTGATCATTATCAGGAAGTTCCAAAAGCTGTTTCCGATGAAGTCATTGCTAAGTTAGCGTAAATTTTTATTAAAAAGGTAGAGAAATGAAAGAACAAAATATAAGAATTAGGCTAAAAGCATACGATCATAGAACGCTTGATACGTCTGCGAAAGAAATTCTTGATACGGCTAAAAGAACTGGAGCGGATGTACGCGGTCCAATTCCTCTTCCAACTCGCATAGAAAAATTTACCGTTCTTAAAGGGCCTCATATCGATAAGAAAAGTAGAGAGCAATTTGAAATAAGAACTCATAAAAGATTAATGGATATAATCGATCCTACACCTCAAACTGTTGACGCCCTTATGAAGTTAGATTTGGCGGCTGGTGTAGATGTTGAGATTAAATTATAGGACTTGAGGTTGATAAGATGAGAACTGGATTAATTTGTAAAAAACTTGGTATGAGTCGTTTATTTGATGATAGCGGCATACATATACCTGTAACTGTTCTTCACTTGGATAATTGCCATGTTGTTTCAACAAAAACTGAAGGTAGAGATGGTTACTCATCTGTTCAGCTCGGTGTCGTCGATGCGAAAGATAAGCATGTATCAAAGCCAATGAAGGGCCACTTTAAGAAAAATAATATTCAACCAAAAGTTAAATTATCTGAGTTCCGTGTTAGTGAGGAAAACTTACTCGAGAATGGATCAGAGCTTTCTGCCTCTCACTTTGTTGACGGTCAGTACATTGATGCGTCGGGAATTTCAATTGGTAAGGGTTTTGCAGGAGCAATGAAACGTCATAACTTTGGTGGTTTAAGGGCATCGCATGGGGTATCGATTAGTCATAGAAGCCATGGATCTACTGGACAATGTCAAGATCCAGGCAAGGTGTTTAAAGGTAAAAAAATGGCAGGTCATATGGGCGCTGCGAATGTAACTGTTCAAAATCTAGAAGTTGTTAAAACTCAATCCGACGACGGATATATTTTTGTAAAAGGTGCTGTCCCTGGCCCTAAGGGTGGTTGGGTTTTGCTAAAAGACTCAGTAAAAAAATCTTTACCAGATAACGCTCCTTTTCCTGCTGGACTAAAAAATAATGATTCTGCTAACGATCAAAACCCTGAAACTCCTGAGGTTTTAAATAATGATGGAGATTCAAATGAAAGTTAATCTAGTAAGCTTAAGTTCGGATAAAAAGTCCTCTCATGAGTTAAATGACGCTATATATGGGCTTGATCCTAGGCGTGACATTCTTCATAGAGTTGTAACATGGCAGCTAGCTAAAAGAAGGTCTGGCACGCATAAGGTTAAAGAAAGAGGAGAGGTTAAAGGTAGTACTAAAAAAATTATGGCTCAGAAAGGATCAGGCGGCGCAAGACATAGTACAAGAAAACCCAATCTTTTTAGAGGAGGTGGTGTTGCTTTTGGCCCTAAACCAAGAGATTATTCTTATAAGCTTCCTAAGAAAATTAGAACTCTTGGATTAAAGCATGCTCTTTCTGCTAAGGTTAAGAATAATGAGTTAATTATTTTAGAAGAAGCAAAGCTTGATTCCCCAAAAACTAAGGAGCTTATTTCTAAAGTTAAAAAATTAAATCTTGAGAATGCTTTGTTTATAGACTCAAGGGATTTTGATAAAAACTTTGAATTAGCAATTAGCAATGCTAGTGGTCTAGAGCTTATTAATATTGAAGGAATAAATGTTTACGACATACTTCGTAAAGAAAAACTAGTTCTTACAAAAAGATCTGTTGAAATGTTAAACGAGAGGCTCCAATGAGCGAAAAAAGTTATTTTGATATACTAGTCAGCCCTGTAATTACTGAGAAATCTTCAATGCTCTCCGAGAGCAATAAGGTCGTATTTAAGGTTGGAATGAAGTCCTCCAAGAAAGAGATTAAAAAAAGTGTAGAAGAGCTTTTTAAAGTTAAAGTTAAGTCTGTTAATACGCTTAGGCGAAAAGGTAAGACTACTAACTTTAAGAATATTAAAGGTAAAAGAAAAGATTTTAAGCATGCTATTATTACCCTTGAAGAAGGTCAGTCAATAGATGTTATGGGTGGGGTATAGAAAATGGCATTAAAAAAATATAAACCTACCAGCCCAGGTCAAAGAGGCCTTGTTCTTGTTGATAAATCTCATTTATCAAATGAGAGACCAATCAAGGCCTTAACAGAAGGGTTAACTGGAACAGGTGGCAGAAATAATAAAGGAAGGATGACTGCGCGAAGAAGGGGTGGTGGACACAAAAGACTTTATAGAAAAATTGACTTCAAAAGAAATAAACTTGATATTTCTGCAACTGTTGAAAGGTTAGAGTATGATCCAAATAGATCTGCTTTTATTGCATTGTTAAAGTATGATGACGGAGAGCTAAGCTATATTATTGCACCCCAAAGACTTTCTGAGGGTGATAAAGTTATTTCTAGTGAAAAAGCTGATATTAAACCCGGTAATACGATGCCTATGAAAAAAATGCCAATTGGAACAATTATTCATAATATTGAAATGAAGCCAGGTAAAGGAGCTCAGCTTATTAGATCTGCAGGCACTTTTGCTCAATTGGTTGGTAGAGATCAAGGGATGGCGATATTAAAACTAACATCCGGAGAGCAAAGATTAATACCTGACGTATGTAAAGCTACAATTGGAGCTGTTTCAAATCCGGATAATTCTAATACAAAATTAGCTAAGGCGGGAAGAAATAGATGGAAAGGTAGGAGACCATCGGTGCGTGGCGTGGTTATGAATCCGGTAGACCATCCTCATGGTGGCGGTGAAGGTAAAACTTCCGGTGGTAGGCATCCGGTTACTCCTTGGGGTGTTCCAACTAAAGGTAAGAAAACTCGTTCCAACAAGGAGTCGGATAAATTTATTATTAAAAGTCGTCATCAAAAGAGAAAAAGAAGGTAATTATGGCTAGATCAATCTGGAAAGGTCCCTTTGTGGATCAGTATATTTTAAAAAAAGCAGATGCTGCTAGAGCATCTGGACGTAAAGACGTTATAAAGATATGGAGTAGAAGGTCTACAATTTTACCTCAGTTTGTTGGTCTTAATTTTGGGGTGTATAATGGACAAAAATTTATACCAGTTTTAATTTCCGAGGATATGGTTGGGCATAAATTTGGTGAATTTTCTCCTACAAGAACATACTACGGTCATATGGCAGATAAATCTGTAAAGAGAAGTTAGTTATGAGTGATATTGATAAAATAAAAGAAAAATCTGATATTAAAAGTGCAAAAGCAATTGGTAAAATGATCAGGACAAGTCCAATAAAGCTTAACGATGTTGTTAAAAATATTCGAGGAAAGAGAGTTGGCGATGCCCTTTCTCATCTTGAGTTTTCTAAGAAAAGAATTTCCAATGAAGCTAAAAAAATTTTAGAGAGTGCTATTGCTAATGCTGAAAATAATCACTCTCTTGATATTGATAAGTTGTATATAGATGAGGCGTTTGTTGGAAAAAACTTAGTAATGAAAAGGTTTAGGCCTAGGGCTCGTGGACGAACCGGAAAAATACTTAAGCCTCACAGCCAATTAACCATCGTTCTTCGTGAAAAGATTTTAGAGGATAAGAAATAATGGGACAAAAAGTTAATCCAATTAGCATGAGACTTGGAATCAATCGTACATGGGATTCTAGATGGTATGCTGGAAAAAATGAATACGGCAAGCTAATACAAGAAGATATTCAAATGAGGGCAATGATTGTTAAAGATCTTAAAAATGCCGCCATAGCGAATGTTATTATTGAAAGGCCTCATAAAAAGTGCTTGGTAACTATCCATTCTGGAAGGCCTGGCTTAATTATCGGAAAGAAGGGTGCTGATATAGAGAACCTCAAAAAGAAACTACAAGCAATTACATTATCAGACGTAGTTGTTAACATTGTTGAGGTAAGAAAACCTGAGATAAACGCTACGCTTGTTGCGGAGAATATAGCGCAACAGCTTGAAAGAAGAATAGGCTTTAGAAGGGCTATGAAAAGATCGGTGCAATCTGCAATGCGATTAGGCGCTCAAGGTATTAGAATAAATTGTGGCGGACGTCTTGGTGGCGCTGAAATAGCCAGAACAGAATGGTACAGGGAGGGGCGTGTTCCTCTTCATACTCTCCGTTCGGATATTGATTATGGAGTTGCATCTGCTCATACAACCTATGGTATTTGTGGAATAAAAGTTTGGATTTTCTTAGGCGAGATAATGGAGCATAACCCTAATATAAAAGATGAAAAATCTCCTCCGCAAGAAAACAACAAGTCGAGACCTAATAGTTAAGGATAGTTTTTATGTTACAACCTAAAAAAACAAAATTTCGTAAAGCCCATAAGGGAAGAATAAAGGGTAATGCCAAAGGCGGTACAACTCTTAACTTTGGGTCTTATGGTCTCAAGGCTTTAACTGCAGATAGAATAACTGCAAGGCAGATTGAGGCAGCAAGAAGAGCTATTACAAGACATATGAAGAGAGCGGGTAGAGTTTGGATAAGAATATTTCCTGATGTTCCTGTATCCAAAAAACCTACCGAAGTTAGAATGGGTAAGGGAAAGGGTACTCCAGAGTACTGGGCTGCTAGAGTAAAACCTGGAAGAATAATGTTTGAACTGGATGGAGTATCACCAGATGTTGCTAAAACAGCCCTAGAGCTTGGGTCTTCAAAACTTCCCGTTTTAACTAAAATTATTTCAAGACCTGGCGAAGAGGCATAAGATGGCAAAGAAAGAAAAAGATATAAAAGATATGAGCTTTGATGAGTTAGAAGATTCTTTAAAGTCACTAAAGAAAGAGATTTTTAATATTAATATACAAAAAATGGCTGGTCAATTTGAGGATACATCTCAAATTTCTAAGAAAAAGAAAAATATTGCAAGAGTAAAAACTATGATAAGTAAAAATAAAAAAGAGGTGAGTAATGCCTAAAAGAATATTAAAGGGAGTTGTTGTCAGTGATAAAGCCGACAAAACAATAACCGTTTCAGTAGAAAGAAGATTTACTGACCCGTTATTTAAAAAAACGGTCAGAAGCTCAAAAAAATACATGACGCATGACGAAGGTAATAAATTTAAAATTGGTGATTTGGTTCAAATAAGAGAGTGTAAACCTCTCTCCAAATCAAAAACATGGGAAGTAATAGGCGAATAGTCTTTATTTATAAGGTTTCTTGATATGATACAAATGCAAACAAAATTAGATGTTGCCGATAACTCTGGCGCAAAGCAGGTACAGTGCATTAAAGTTCTTGGTGGATCCAAGAGAAGAACGGCTTCTGTTGGGGATATAATAGTTGTTTCAGTTAAGGAGGCTATTCCTCGTGGTAAGGTAAAAAAAGGTGAGGTTCTTAAGGCTGTTATTGTTCGTACAAGAAAAGAAATTCGTCGTAATGACGGTACTGCAATAAGGTTTGATTCAAATGCTGCCGTCCTAGTAAATGCTAATGGTGAGCCTCTTGGAACACGTATTTTTGGACCAGTGACAAGGGAGCTTCGTACTAAAAAATTAATGAAAATCGTCTCATTAGCTCCGGAGGTTATATAGAATGTCAGCAAAAATTAAAAAGGGTGACAAAGTTTTTGTTATGTCCGGTAAAGATAAGGGTAAAGAGGGCGAGGTAACAAAAGTTATAAAAATTTCTGACTCCCAAGACAAAGCTCTTGTTCAGGGCGTTAACCTTGTTAAGAGACATAGGAAGCCTTCTCAGGATAGTGCAGGCGGAATAATTTCCGAAGAAAGACCTGTTCAGATATCAAATCTTATGATTGTTGACCCAAAAACAAAAAAACCTTCGCGGGTTGGGTTTAAGTTAGATAAGGATGGAAATAAAGTTCGTTTTGCAAAAAAATCAGGTGAGGTTTTAAATGGTTGATACTTCAAATTACACCCCCAGACTTCAACTGAAATATAATGAAAAGTTTCAAGAAGATCTACTAAAGAGTTTAAATCTTAATAATATTTTAGAAGTTCCTAAACTCACTAAGGTTGTTATTAATATCGGAGCTGGAAGTCAAGCTGTCTCCGACAGTAAGAAGGTTAATGATGCTGTTTCTGCCCTTGAGTTAATTTCTGGTCAAAAGCCAGTTAAAACAAAAGCTAAAAAGGCGATTGCCGGATTTAAGTTAAGAGAAGGTATGGCTGTAGGTGCAAAAGTTACCCTAAGAAAGAGTGTTATGTATGAGTTTATAGATAGACTTGTCACTATAGCGCTTCCTAGGGTAAGAGACTTTGAAGGTTTAAACCCTAAAAGCTTCGATGGTAATGGTAATTATGCCTTTGGGATTAAAGAGCACTTAATATTTCCTGAAATAGACTATGAGTCTGTTGCTGAAATTTGGGGCATGGATATTATTATAAATACTACTGCGAGAACAGATGATGAAGCTCTAGCTTTATTAAAAAGTTTTAATTTTCCTATTAGAAAAAAGAAATAAGGACATTTAGATGGCAAAAGTAAGCATGGTACAAAGAGATTTAAAGAGAAGAAAATTATACGCTAAGTATAAAGATAAGAGAGAGAGTCTTTTGTCGAAATCAAAAGATAAAAATATTTCTACTGAAGAAAGATTTGAGGCACGCTTAAAGTTGGCACAGCTTCCTAGAAATTCTTCAAAAAATAGAATTCGTAATAGATGTCTTCTTACTGGACGTCCAAGAGGTGTTTATAGAAAATTTGGTTTATCAAGAATTGCTTTTAGAGAATTAGCTTCAGACGGCAAGTTGCCGGGTGTAGTTAAGTCAAGTTGGTGAGGTTATAATGAATATTAATGATCCGATCGGGGATATGATTACAAGAATTAGAAATGCTCACATGAGAGGGAAGGAGCTTGTAGAGTCGCCTTCCTCTACTCTTAGGGTAAGTGTTCTTGAAGTTCTTAAAGATGAAGGCTTTATCAGGGGCTACTCAGAGAGCGAAAGGGATACTGGACAATCTGAAATACAGATAGAGTTAAAATATCATGATGGTGATCCTGTGATTAAAGAGATTATCAGAATATCCAAACCAGGAAGAAGGGTTTATTCTTCAGTCAAGAGCATGCCTTTAATAAGAAATGGTCTTGGTATTTCAGTTGTTTCTACACCAAAAGGAGTTATGTCAGATTCATCTGCTCGTAATGAAAATGTTGGTGGAGAAATTTTATGCACAGTTTTTTAGTCAATTGAGGTTTTGAATGTCTAGAATTGGAAAAAAGATTATCGATATACCTGATGGGGTTAATATTATCATTAGCGATTCAAATATAATTACATCTGGACCCAAGGGTGAGCTATCTTGTGAAAATTTTTCTGGTACAACGGTTGTCCAAAAGGATGGTCAGATAACAGTTGCTCCTATTGATGATTCTCAGGCTAGTATTCAGTATTGGGGAATTCAGAGAACTCTCTTAAATAATAATATTATTGGAGTTACTGAGGGGTATAAAAAAACATTAGAGATTAATGGAGTTGGTTATAAAGCTCAAATGAAGGGCAGCAATATTCAATTATCCCTTGGCTTTAGTCACGACATAAACTATGAAACTCCAAAGGGAATTAAGATTGAAGCTACTACGCCAACGGAAATTATTATTAGTGGAATCGATAAACAGAAGGTTGGCCAGGTTGCTGCTGAGCTTAGAAGCTACAGGCCGCCAGAGCCTTACAAAGGAAAGGGCGTTAAATACAAAGATGAGTTTATTTTTAGAAAAGAAGGTAAAAAGAAGTAAATATTATGGTTACTAAATTAGAGATATTAAAAAGAAAAACGCGTGTTAGAAAAAAACTTAAAAAGTCCTCATCAGACAAGATGAGACTTTCGGTTTTTAGATCCTTAAAGCATATCTATGCTCAGGTTATCGACGATGCTAGCGGTATTACTGTTGTTTCAGCATCTTCTTTAGAAAAGTCATCTTCAAGTTTAGGATCAAATATTGAATCAGCATCAAAAGTTGGTTCTGAAATAGCAAAGAAAGCTATTAAAGCCGGTGTGAAAGAGGTGTATTTTGATCGAGGTTGTTATAAATATCACGGCCGTGTTAAAGCATTAGCTGATAACGCAAGAGAAGCCGGGTTAAAATTTTAGGAGAATCTATTGTCTACGTATGAAAAAAATCAAAGAGACGAAAGGGATAGTGAGTTTATTGATCGCCTGGTATTTATCAACAGAGTATCAACTGTTGTTAAAGGCGGACGTAGGTTTAGTTTTGCCGCTCTTGTAGTTGTTGGTGACCAAAAAGGGCATGTGGGTTTTGGCCACGGCAAGGCAAGAGAAGTGCCTGAGGCTATTAAAAAAGCTACAGATGCAGCTAAAGCATCCATGATTAAAGTTCCTCTAAAAGAAGGAAGAACTCTCCATCACGATATTGAGGGGCGTCATGGGGCAGGCAAGGTTATATTAAGATCAGCACCTCCAGGAACAGGAATTATTGCAGGTGGACCAATGCGTGCGGTTTTTGAAGTTTTAGGAGTTCAGGATGTTGTAGCTAAATCCATTGGTTCTTCAAATCCTTATAATATGGTGAGAGCTACTATTATAGCGCTTGGAAAAGTTAATAGCCCTAGGCAGATTGCGGCCAGAAGAGGCAAGAAGGTTAGTGAGGTAATTAGTCAACGTGTTTCCGAAAGTGTTTCCGAAAACGAACTATCTGCATAAGGTAAAAAAATGGCATCTAAGAAAATTACAATAGAACAAATAGGTAGTGCGCTAAGAAGGAGCCCTGATCAAAAGCAAACTTTAGTTGGTCTTGGTCTAAATAAGATGCATAGAGTGAGGGTTCTTGAAGATACGAATTCTATTAGAGGAATGATTAAAAAGGTTAGTCACCTTGTTAAAATCATTAATGAGGAATAGTTAAATGAGATTAAATGAACTTAGAGATAACCCTAATGCCAGAAAATCACGGACTCGTGTTGGCAGGGGGATTGGATCAGGCAAAGGAAAGACTGCTGGTAGGGGCCATAAAGGGCAAAAATCGAGATCTGGTGTTGCAATAAAGGGATTCGAAGGTGGGCAAATGCCCATTCATATGCGTTTACCAAAAAGAGGGTTTAATAATTATACTCGCAAAGAATTTGCTGAACTAACATTAGGTAATCTTCAGGCCGCTATATCTAAAGGCGTGGTTGACGCGTCCAAGCCAATTACTGAGTTAGAGCTAAATGCTGCTGGTATCGTAAAGAAAAGCAAGGATGGTATAAAGCTTCTTAATAAAGGTGAAATTAAAGAAAAAATTGAAATTTCTTTATCAAAAGCTACTAAATCCTGCATCAAGATAATCGAAGACCTTGGAGGTAAGATTGAGACTTTGGAAAAGCCAAAAGTTAAAAGAATAAGAAAGAAAAACTCCCTACCTAAGAGCGAACAAACAAAAGAAAAAGTGAATGTAGAATCCTCATCTAATGATAGTGAGGCGGTTAAAGATAAAGAGGTTGTCGAATCTTCTTCGCAAGAGACGGCAGATAAATAATAATGGCTTCAGTTGCCGAACAATTAGCATCTAATATAAGTCTCTCTGCCCTGAAAAGTGCTACTGAGCTAAGAAAGAGGATTTGGTTTACGATTATTGCACTTATAGTGTATAGATTCGGAACTTATTTACCTCTTCCCGGTATAGATCTCGATGCTTTACGACAAATATTTGAACAAAATCAATCAGGAATAATTGGTGTCTTCAATATGTTTTCTGGAGGTGCGGTAGGCCGTATGGCTATTTTTTCTCTTGGGATAATGCCCTACATTACCGCATCTATTATTATACAGCTGATTGTACCTGTTATACCTTCACTGAATTATCTTAAAAAAGAGGCTGGAGAAAGAGGCAGAAGGCAGATAAATCAGTACACCCGTTATGCAACTGTTTTCTTGGCTACAATTCAAGCATGGGGCATTGCTGTTGGGCTAGAAGGCGCTACAGGCGTTGTAGTCGATCCTGGTTTATTTTTTAAAGTTTCGGCAGTAATAACGCTTGTTGGCGGAACAATATTTCTTATGTGGCTGGGCGAACAAATAACGGCTAATGGTTTGGGTAACGGAATATCGTTACTTATCTTTGCTGGTATTGTAGCGGAGCTTCCAAGCGCTCTTTTTGGAACAATAGAGCTAGGAAGGCAAGGAGCTCTATCAATCGGCCTGATGTTTGGTCTTTTGATTTTAGTCCTTTCTACAATAGCATTTGTTGTATTTATAGAGCGGGCTCAAAGAAGACTCTTAGTCCAATACCCTAAACGACAAGTTGGAAATAAAATGTTTGGGGGTGATAATTCTCATCTTCCATTAAAATTAAACACTTCTGGAGTTATTCCGGCAATATTTGCCTCTTCATTGCTGCTAATGCCTATTACGATTGCAAATTTTTCAGCCGGTCAGGGACCTGATTGGGTCAACAGTGTTACTGCGCTCCTGGGAAGAGGACAGCCACTTTATATGATGGTGTATGCAGCCCTTATAGTCTTCTTTTGTTATTTTTATACAGCGATAGTATTTAATCCAGAGGACACTGCTGATAATCTAAAAAAACAGGGTGGCTTCATTCCGGGTATTAGACCTGGCGAAAGAACAGCTCAGTATATTGACTTTGTCTTAACTAGACTAACAGTAGTTGGATCTATCTACCTTGTTTTAGTTTGTTTACTTCCAGAGTTTTTAATTTCACGATTTGCTGTACCATTTTATTTTGGCGGTACTTCAATTCTTATCATTGTTAATGTTGCAATGGACACCATGACTCAATTTCAAGGGTATTTGTTTGCACATCAGTATGAAGGTTTGTTAAAGAAGTCTAAACTTGGCAGTAGGAAACGCTAATGATTATAATTCTCTTAGGACCGCCTGGCGCTGGGAAAGGAACTCAAGCTAGCTTTATAGAGAAGGAGTTTGGTATTACTCATATATCAACAGGACACATGTTGCGTGAGGCCGTTAAAGGTCAAACACCCCTAGGAGTTATAGCAAAGGAAATCATGGCAAGAGGTGACTACGTTCCCGATGATTTACTCTTAAAAATAATTAAAGAGAGAGTGGAAAAAACTGATTGCGATAATGGTTTTATTTTAGATGGGTATCCTAGAAATGAAGTTCAAGCAGAATCACTTGATGTTATATTGAGAGAGGTTAATCGAAATATTGACGCAATTATTCAGATAGATGTAGATTTTTCTGTTCTTGAAGAGAGGATCGAGGGTAGGTCTCAAGAAAAGAATACTGAAATAAGAGAAGATGATAATTTACAAGTAATGAAAAAAAGATTACAAGTGTACATTGAACAAACTGAACCTTTGATATCTTACTACTCAAAACATAAAAAATTTATTGTTATCAATGGTATGGGTGATATATCTAAAGTTTCAGGAGATATTAAGGTTAATTTAAGTAAAGTGAAATAGTCTGTTGACTGTTTGGTTTTCAGGGATATAATTCGCGATTCTATACAGCATCGTTTTTTCGGAGGTTTTTTTGGCACGTATCGCAGGTATTAATATACCAACCAATAAAAAGGTATTCGTAGGTTTAACTTACATTAGAGGCATTGGGCCTAAGGTCGCTTCTGATATATGTGAAAAAGCCAACATACCTTCTGAACGAAGAGTAAATCAATTAACAGACTCTGAAGTTATACAGATTAGAGAAATAATTGAAGGTAATTACAAGGTTGAAGGTGAGCTTAGACGTGAAGTATCAACAAACATAAAAAGACTTATGGATTTAGGTAATTACAGAGGCTTGCGTCATAGAAAAGGACTTCCAGTGAGAGGTCAAAGAACCCATACAAACGCAAGAACTAGAAAAGGTCCTGCTAAATCAATTGCAGGTAAGAAAAAATAAATATAATAATTTAGGTTTAAAACAATGGCTGATGACAAAAAAAAAGTAAAGCGTCGTGATAAGAAAAATGTACCCAATGGCGTGGCGCATGTAAATTCTACTTTTAATAACACAATGATAACTATTGCTGACGAAAGAGGCGATACAGTGGCTTGGTCATCTGCTGGTTTGATGGGATTCAAAGGGTCAAGAAAATCTACCCCATTTGCTGCTCAAATGGCAGCTGAGGATGTGGGAGCAAAAGCAAAAGAACACGGTGTTAAGGTCCTCAAGGTAGAGGTTCAAGGGCCTGGTTCAGGAAGGGAAAGTGCATTAAGGGCTCTTCAGTCTATAGGCTTTACAATAACATCAATTAAGGATGTTACTTCTATACCGCATAATGGATGTCGACCCCCTAAAAGACGTCGTGTGTAAATAAAAATTTAAGTAAGAACTAATTAATAATGTGAGGTTAATGTGATTATTGAGAAAAATTGGCGTGAACTCCTAAAACCAAGTGAAATAAATCTTAACCCAGGTCAAGAGCCTGAGAAGTTTTCTAAAATAACTGTCGAACCTCTGGAGAGAGGTTATGGAACAACATTAGGTAATGCTTTGAGAAGGGTTTTGCTTTCATCTCTTCAGGGTGCTGCAGTTTTTGGGATAAAAATTGACGGTGTATTGCATGAATTTTCATCAATAAATGGTGTTAGGGAGGATGTGACTGATATAGTTTTAAATACGAAAAAAATTATTTTTAGAGCGGATTTCTCAGGAATCAAAAGACTAACGATTGAAAAAACTGGCCCAGGTGTTGTTACTGCAGGTGATATTAATTTAACGGATGATATCGAAGTAGTTAATCCTGATTTAGTTTTATGTACCTTGGATGAGAACTCCTCTATTCGTGTTGAACTTTCTATTAAAACAGGAAATGGATATGTTCCTGCCGAGCAAAACCGTGACGAGGATAGCCCGATTGGAATGATACCGGTTGACAGTCTCTTTAGTCCCGTTACTAACGTTGCATACCGTGTAGAGAATGCTAGAGAAGGCGAATCTCTTGATTATGATAGGTTGACTCTTGAGGTTGAAACAAATGGCTCTGTGGCTCCTGAGGATGCTGTAGCGTTTTCAGCAAGAATTTTACAGGATCAATTAATGCCTTTCATTAACTTTGATGAACCCGAGGAAGAGATCATTGAAGAAGATGAGAGCGAGTTAGAATTTAATGCCGCCCTCCTCAAGAAGGTTGACGAATTAGAGCTTTCAGTTAGGTCTGCAAATTGTCTTAAAAATGACAGTATTGTTTATATTGGCGATTTAATTTTAAAAAGTGAAAATGAAATGCTGAGAACTCCAAATTTTGGAAGAAAATCACTAAATGAAATAAAAGAAGTATTAACTGAGATGGGGCTTACTCTTGGGATGGATATTCCTAGCTGGCCTCCAGAGAATGTCGATGAGCTTGCAAGAAAAGCATCTGATAAATTTTAATTAATAGGTAGATAAATGCGTCATAAAGTATCAAAACGTAAATTAAATAGAACTTCAAGTCACAGAAAAGCTCTTTTAGCTAATATGGCTGTGGCACTTATTAAGCACGAGCAAATTAAAACAACACTTCCCAAGGCTAAGGAGCTTGCGCCGTATGTCGATAAGCTTATCACCCTTGGAAAAAAAGGCGATCTTAATGCGAGAAGAAAGCTCTATTCTATTGTGCCTGAGAACCAGTGGGGTGCAAAAGTTTTCGATATACTTGCGGACAGGTATAAGGAGAGAAAAGGCGGATATACTCGCATAATGAAAGCTGGCTTTCGTTATGGAGATTCAGCTCCTATGGCTGTTATTGAGCTTGTTGACAGGGATATAGAGGCTTTAGGACAGGATTCTGGTCCTGTAATTGAGAAAAAAGTTGATGACGAAGAGGCGTAATTAATCTATTTTAATTATTTTTTGAACCACATCAATTTTTTCAGAATTAAATCCAGCCTTACAGTAAGAAAAATAATATCTAAAAATTTTCTCAAGCCTGTCGTCGAAACCTAGTTTCCTTATGGATTTTATTGATCTAATAAAATCATTGTGCCACAGGCCCAATGTTTTTGCGTATGACTTTCCAAATGAAATTGATTTTATCTCTTTTAACCCCACCTCTTTATAGCTTTCGTTTAATTTTTCTTGAGAAGGTAGCATGCCTCCTGGAAAAACATATTTCTGAATAAAATCTACCGAATTACTGTATTTTTCATAGCTTTTATCATTTATAAGAATTACCTGAATTCCTGCAAGTCCATCTTTTTTTAAGGATTCCTTTATCTTCTTAAAATAACTAATCCAATATTTCTCACCAACAGCCTCAATCATCTCGATCGATACAATACGGTCATATGTTCCTTTTATATCTCTGTAGTCGCAAAGCTCAAGAGTGACGTTTTTCTCAAGACCTTTATTTTTGATGCGCGCTTTAGAAAATTTAAGCTGACTTGGGCTTATTGTTACTCCTGTAATCTGACATCCCACAGTTTTTGCTGTGTATTCTGCAAACCCTCCCCAACCACATCCTATTTCTAAAACCCTATGATTTGAATTTATTTTAAGTTCATCAATTAATAACTGATACTTATTCTCTTGAGCATCATGTAGGCTTTCAGTTTCTTTTTTAAAAAATGCGCTCGAGTATGTCATTGTCTTATCAAGCCACAGCTTGTAAAAATTATTACCTAGATCGTAATGATACATAATATTTTTTTTCGCTCTGGTTTTAGTATTTTCTCTAAAGAAATGAATAATTTTGTTATAAAATAGGTATAATTTACTTTTTGGATTAAACGATTCCGGAAGGTTTACAACCATTATCTCTAGAAATGATTCAAGGTTTGAACTGGTCCATTCACCTTTTATGTAGCTTTCTGAGAAACCAAGGTGTCCTCCGATAATTGTACGTAAAAGAGGCCTGTAAGAGAGTAGGGTAAGGTCGGAAGACAACCCCTTCTTCCCTAAGAAATTTATAGTTTTTCCACTAGGGAAGTTAACAGTCAATGATCCAACTTTTATTTCTTTACAAATTTTTGTTAAATATTTTTCAAATATTCTTTCTATCATTTTTCTTACTATATTTATTGTTATACGAGACTTTGCTTAGACTTGATTTTTTATGTTTTACATATTTAATATTCTTTAGCCATAAGATCAATGCCTGAAAGTGGATTCCGTAAATCACTTTTATGGTTAACAGTGGGTAGAGTATAAAATTTAAAAAAAGATTCTTATCATTAAAAATACTTCCTTTTCCAACAAAGGATGCTGTCAGAAGGTGCTTCTCATCTGATATTTCTTTAATTACTATGCTTACATTACCTTTTTCTAGGTTGGTCGAGAATTGATACCTTCCGTTCATGCTTATAAATGGGGATACATGAAGCAGCTTTTTACTTTTGTGACTAAATTTAGTAGATTTATTTTTCATCTTAAAGACATAAGAATGATCTTCACCAAATGTATTCCTTACCTCGTAAACAAGCATTTCAAGATTACTCTTACTATAAACAAACCAAACACTAATTGGGTTAAAGACATAACCAAGAACCCTAGGGTAGCACAAGCAGAAAATTTTAGTATTTTTTATCTCAACCCCTGCTTTCTTTGCTATTTTTCGGATCCAAATTTTTGGATGGGTACCGTCTTTATCACCATGGTCTTTGTTAAAAAATGAGAATAAATTAAATTTATTATATGAAAATAGGTAATTGGATTCTCCTGTCTCCTCTAGCCTATCAATTTCAAATAACATTGAGTAGACTTTATAGTTAAACTTATGTTTCTTAGGAAGGAATCTCACATGACTTACCGTTCCATTGAAAATTGTTGTCTCTATTCCCATAACACTTTTATTCCAAGGGCTTTTGCTAATTTAAGACTTGATTGAATCCCATCCTCGTGAAAACCATTTCCTGACCATGCGCCACAGTGCCACGTGTTCTTGTTTCCTTGTATTTTTTTCAATAATTTTTGAGAATTAATCGACTTAAGATCAAAAACAGGATGTTCGTATTCTATCACCCTAAAAATGCTATTTTCCTTTGGAGGGTTTGCGGGGTTTAAGCTTAGAAATAGTGGGTTCTTTTCTTTAATGTTTTGAAGTTTATTCATCCAGTAGGTTACTGAAATATTTTTCTTCTTTTCCTTTGGTGTAAAAACATTCCACGATGACCATGTTTTCTTTAAGTTAGGCATTAAGCTGATGTCATTATGCAAATAAGCTGTATTTTTATTGGTAGTAAAATTTTTTAATATCTCTATTTCCTTACTCTCTGCATCAGACAGAATTTCTAATGTTTTAGATGGGTTTATAGAAAAAATTATATGATCAAATTTTTTACTATTATTATTTGAGTCCTCAATGAGAATATAATCCTTATTCCTTTCAATGCTTAATATGTTTATATTTTTTTTTATTTTAACTTTAGGGTTTGCACTTAAAAATTTAACTAATTTTCTTACATAGCTTATGCTTCCGTTGGATACAGTTTTCCATTTTGGCCTGTCATGCTTACTGTGAAGGAGCTTATGATTATTGAAAAACTCAAAAAGAGATTTTATAGGATATTTCATCACATCGTCTGAAGGCATTGACCAAATAGCTCCAGCCATTGGCAAAAGGTATAAATTCTGAAAACTTTTACTGTATGGATTTTTTCCTAGCCATTCCCTTAAAGATATAGTCTCTAAAGACCTGTAATTAATAAGGTATTTAACATGAAAATTAAAGATGGGAATCTGAATAACGGCTATTAGGAAATAAAGTTTCTTTAAAAATTTTTTTTTAGAAAAAATACTTTTAAAATTCTGTCCTGACCATTCAATACCCATTCCCTCATGTTGAACGGATAAGCTCATATCGCTATTCTCATAGTTTATAGAAAAAAATTTAAATAATTTTATAAGATTTGGATAATTTGCCTTATTAAAAACAATAAAACCTGTATCCACATTTATTATTTCATTATCGTAATTTATTTCCACAGTATTTGAATGACCTCCATATCTGTCATCTTTTTCGTAGAGTGTTACCTCGTGATCTTGAGACAGTATAGTTGCCATAGATAAACCAGATATTCCTGATCCAACAACAGCAAATTTCATTTAGAGTCCTTTGGGTTTATAAAAAATTACATTCATTGAATATTATTTGTAATTTTCTTCGCTTATAGCGGGTTCACGCTCTTCCTTAGGCATGTCATCTTGAGGAGCAACCTCTGGTTTAGTGGTCTGAATTTTCTTTGATAAATTTTCATCC
This sequence comes from alpha proteobacterium MED-G09, assembly GCA_905182015.1. Classification (GTDB taxonomy): domain Bacteria; phylum Pseudomonadota; class Alphaproteobacteria; order MED-G09; family MED-G09; genus MED-G09. The sequence goes on from CAJIZT010000005.1 coordinate 33,071, forward strand.
GATGGCTTTGTTGACATTGAGCTTCCGGTATAAATACTCCCATCATATCTTTCTGAACAACCAATTAGGGAAATGGATAAGCAGAAAATAGCCAAAGGTATATAAATAATTTTTTTCATAACTAACAATAGCAATTGTTACGATTATTTAAAATAAAAAAATAAAAAAAATGGCTCCCCGGGCCGGACTCGAACCAGCGACAAATTGATTAACAGTCAATCGCTCTACCAACTGAGCTACCGGGGAACAGTTTGGATATCTTCTAACAGAAGAATACTAAATTGACTAGCTTGTTTTAAGTTTTATATTTTATATTTTAACCATGAGTTTTCCGGTATTGCCGCCTGTGAATAATTTTTGAAGCGCCAGGGGGAAGCTTTCTATTCCTTCCTCGATATGGAAGGGGACTTTAAGCTTTTCTTGATTATATAAATCTAGCAATTCTTTGTAGGCTTCTTCATAGCGATCTTTAAAATGCATAACAGTAAAACCCTCCATTTTAGCATATTTTTCAGCTAAACGAAGATAGAGACTGGGTCCGTCGACATCATCATGATGAGAGTATTGCGATATTGCTCCACATATAATAACTCTCGCTCTGTCCCGAATATTATCAAGTGCAATGTCTAAAATTTCACCACCCACATTATCAAAGAAAAGATCGATTCCATCCTTTGCATACAATTTAATTTGTTCATCGATATCTTGATTTTTATAATCGATTGCGGCATCTACCCCAATTTCGTTTACAAGGATTTCACATTTTTCTTTTCCGCCAGCAATACCAATAACCTTAGCGCCTTTGAGCTTGGCTAGCTGGCAAGCAATCATTCCAACACCTCCAGCAGCACCCGACACAAGAACAATATCGCCTGCCTTGACCTGTCCAACCTCATATATTCCAAAATAAGCAGTTAATCCGGTTGAAACTCCAAGAACACCAATTTGTGTAAAGGGATCGATTTCAGGGTTAACGACTTTAGTAAAAAAAGTTCCAGACATAGTAGCAAAGCTTTGAGCTGATAATGGGCCGCTTACAATATCACCTTCCTTAAGCTTATCTGACTTACTGATGAGCACCTTTCCAATCCCCATTGAGGGAAGCGTACCGCCTATTGGAGTCGATCCATGAAATGCTGTTTCATTTAAAGTTGTTCTTATCCATGCCCCCACTCCCAGTGCTTGCACCTCTATTAAAACCTCACCATCATCAGGAGCTTTTGCAGTTTCCTCAATCACATCAAAATCGCCAACCTTAGGATCTCCATCCGGCCTTGATTTCAATACTATTTTTTTTGAATTTGGTAAATTTGATATATCTGACATTTTAATACTCTTGGATTGGTAATTTATAATTAAAATAATAAAGATTTATACTTTTACCATTAATTTTCCAGTATTGCCGCCCGTAAATAGTTTTTGAAGAGCTAGAGGGAAGTTATCTATTCCATCCTCAATATGAAATGGTACTTTTAGCTTTCCTTTATTGTATAGGTCTAAGAGTTCTTTTGAGGCCTCCTCATAGCGTTCTTCAAAATGCATTACAGTGAAGCCCTCCATTCTTGCATATTTTTCTGCTAACCGAAGATAAAGGCTTGGACCATCAACTGAATCATGATGTGAGTATTGAGAAATTGCCCCACATATTATGACCCTTGCTCTATCACGAATATTATCAAGCGCTATATCTAAAATTTCACCACCCACATTATCAAAGAAAATATCAATTCCCTCAGGTGCGTGTAATTTAATTTGCTCATCAACATTTTGATTTTTATAATCTATTGAAGCATCTACACCGATTTCATTTTTCAGTACATCGCACTTTTCCTTGCCGCCCGCAATACCGATTACTTTCGCGCCCTTAAGTTTAGCTAATTGACAAACTAATGAGCCAACACCCCCAGCAGCTCCCGACACAAGAACAATTTCATTTTTTTTAACTTGCCCAACTTCATATATTCCAAAATATGCTGTTAAACCAGTTGTGACTCCAAGAATTCCAATTTGGGTAAAAGGATCGATTTCAGGATTAGGAACTTTAGTAAAAAAATCTGCCGCCATAGTTGTATAGCTTTGTGCCATAAGTGGACCAGTAACAATATCCCCTTCTTTAAATTTATCAGACTTACTTATTATTACCTTACCATTCCCGAGCGCAGGGATTGTTCCGCTAATTGGTGTTGATCCATGAAAGGCTGTTTCATTTAAAGTTGTCCTTATCCATGCCCCTATTTCTAGAGCTTGAACCTCGACTAAAACTTCCCCGTCATCAGGAGCCTTTGCAATTTCCTCAATCATATCAAAATCGCTTACCTTAGGGTCTCCATCCGGTCTTGTTTTTAATACTATTTTTTTTGAATTTGGTAAATTTGATATATCTGACATTTTGATCCTTTTGAATGTTTATATTTTATAAACTAAAATATTACCGAAAGATAAATAATTTTTAAAAATTGACCAATTTTATTAACAATAATAAAGTTCATTAATGATTGGATCTATATTTTTATATTTAGTTTCAAAGGGACGCATTTTGTTTGGAGTTTTTTTTATGGCGCCAGTTTGCTCTCAATTATTAAATTATAATAATATAGATAAGATCTTTGGAATTCCAAGTATCATTTCATGTCTGGCGGTAGGATTTTTTTGGGGTTTATATGCAAATTATAAAAAACAGTGGTTTTAATATAATTTTGTGAGGAAGGGTTTGGATTTAGCTGAAAAAGAAAAACAGATTGCTAGAAAGTTTGTAGGAAAAACTCCCTGGCTTATGATAATTTGGTGGGCTTTAAATTTGTCTGTTTGGCTTATGCTTTGGCCTTTAGCTCTGAGTGGCTTAATTCCTATATGGAGTACATTAATAATTGCAAGTATTTGTGCTTGCCTTTGCTACTTACCGTCACATGAGGCGCAACACGGAAATATAGCAAAAAAGACCTCATCTTTTTTCTGGCTTAATGATTTAATTGGTTACACATCTTTAATTCCAATAGCTCTGCCTTATCGTTTGGCTCAAGCAACACACTTATTACATCATTCATTCACCAATGATCCAATAAAGGATCCTGATTATGGAGTGAAGGCCAGCAGCTTCTTAAAGGCCCTTTGGGTTAATTTAATATTTAATAGGCAAAGGGATCTTCCGTATTTTGATTTTTTAGAGGAATCATCTACCAAAAAGAAGATTTTAATGGAAGCATTAATTACAAGAGTCTCTTATTGGCTAATTCTGATTTCATTTGTATGGGCTGGTTATGGAATAGAAGTTACGGCAATTTGGTGGTTGCCTAGACTTATAGGTTCGGCATATATTCAAATGACTTTATCATGGGCGCCTCATCACCCTATGGAAGAGCGGGGAAGGTATAGGGACACAAGAAGCTTTAAGGCCATTATAGGTACATATTTAACTCTTGGTATGGAATATCATATAATTCATCATTTGCATCCCTCTATCCCTTTAAACCTTAATCCGGCAGCATATAGAGCCTTAAAGCCAATACTTGAAGAAAGGAATTGTTGTTTAGATAATAATTTGTAATGTTTCGATTTTGTAACTATTAGGAGAAAAAAATGAATATTTTTAATATGGCGAAAGATTTAAAAGGTATGGAAAAAATGATGAAGCCAGCCCTTGAAAAGTTTATGAATGACTCAGGTTTTGTCAAGAAGGGTGATTTAGAAAGTCTAGAAAAAAGAGTTATTGAGTTGGAAAAGAGCGTTAAGGAATTAAACAATCGTTAAGTTTAATTATATTTTATGTTTGAGGCATAATATTTACTTGATAGGCTGTTATAAAAAATATGGGAGTAAAGAAAATGAAGGGTACCAGCATTAATACTGAAAAAGTTGACCTCACTAATCATAATGTACAAGACTGTCCCTATAGCGCTTATAAAACCTTAAGAGATGAGGCGCCAGTGTATCAGGATCCTAAAACTGGTTTTTTTATTGTAACACGCTACGACTATGTTAGAGAGCTTTTACTGGATACTGAGAATTTTAGTAGCTCTTTTGGTGCGGCCGCTCAAAAGGCAGAATCAAATATTAATACTGATCACGTAAAGCAAGGTGTAAAGCTCTTTGAAGAAAAAGGCTGGCTTCCATCCCCAACTCTTGCTGGTAGGGACAATCCTAACCATAAGGAGATGAGAACTATATTTGATAAGGCTTTTCGTCCAGGAAAAATTAAAGAGCTAGAGGGTGTGGTAGAAAAAACGGCATATGATCTCATAGAATCTTTCATTGAAAATGGCTCATGTGATTGGGTAAAAGAGTTTTCTATTCCACTTCCACTGAAGATTATTGGTATTCAAATGGGAATTAAAAATGAAGAAGACTTGTGGAAAATTAAAATTTCAACAGATGCTTTTTTTCATAGAATAGGAATGATGTTAACCAAGGAAGAGGAGCTGGAGGCTATTGAAAAAGAAATTGAAGGGCAGCATTATTTTCAGCCAATTTTTGAACGACTCAGAAAGAAGCCAGATGATTCTCTTCTTAGTGAACTGGTAAACACAGTTATTGAAGAATGGGGGCGTCCATTAAATGATAACGAGCTCCATGCTGAGATGATGGCTGATACATTTGTTGGAGGTAGCGAAACAACAACTAATGCAATATCGGCAGGAATTAGACTTTTGATCGAAAATCCAGATGCATGGGTGCAATTAAAGTCTAATCCAGATAAGTACTTAAAGGTTTTTGTTGAAGAGGTCTTGAGACTCGAATCCCCAGTACAGAGTTTGATGCGGACTACATCTCGAGATGTAGATTTTCATGGTATTAAAATGCCAGAAGGATCTGTGGTTAATGTTCGTTATGCTGCGGCTAATAGGGACGAAAGAGCATTTGAAAACCCTGATAAGATTAATTTAGAAAGAAAAAAAGCGGGATCTCATATGGCCTTTGGATCAGGAACTCATCATTGCTTAGGAGCCCCGCTTGCTAGAAGGGAGCTTTGGTGGAGCTTTAAAGCTGTAACAGATAAATTTAAAAGTATGAGTTTTTCAGAAGGAAAGAACGACTTCAAGCACCACCCACATTATTTATTAAGAGCCTTGAAGGAACTACATATAGACTTTGAGGTTGAGTAGTTTCCAAATTTAAAAACTATTTTATATTTCTATAAATTTAACAAAAGGCGTTGAGGGGATTCAAGCTGTTCTTTAATTGAAACAAGAAAAGAAACAGCATCTTTTCCATCCAATAAGCGATGGTCGTAGCTTAAGGCTAGGTACATCATTGGTCTTATTTCCATCTTCCCATCAATTACAACTACTCGATCTTGAATTGTGTGCATTCCAAGTATTGCTGTTTGAGGTGCATTTAAAATTGGAGTCGACAGCAAGGAGCCAAATACCCCCCCGTTCGAGATAGTGAATGTTCCGCCTCTCATATCTTCAATTGACAGCTTTCCTTCTTTTGCTTTGTTTGAGTATTCTAAAATAGATTTTTCTATATCAGGAAGAGCCATCATATCGGCGTCCCTAATTACCGGAACAACCAAACCCCGGTCAGTTGAAACCGCAACGCTAATATCTTGATAGCCGTGATAAACAACATCGTTTTCTTCGAGCGAAGCATTGGCAACTGGAAATTTTTTAAGCGCATTAACAGAGGCTATGACAAAAAACCCCATAAAACCTAGCTTTAAGCCATGCTCAGACTCGAACTCAGTGCCATATTTTTTTCTTAAATCCTTTATTGGACTCATGTCAACTTCATTAAATGTTGTTAGCATTGCTGTTTCTTGTGTAACCGAAAGAAGCCTTTTTGCTATTGTCGATCTCATTCTTGACATAGGGACTCTTTCTTCGTCTCTACCGGACAGCTCTTCAGGTAATATTACTCTGGAGGGGGAGGGTTTAATAGGTTTACTGTTTAAATCTTCTATGTGGTTTTTAATATCGACTTTTGTAATTCTACCACCCTTTCCTGATCCGGCTATATCTCTTGAATCAAGATTGTTCTCATTGAGCATTCTCCTTACAGCTGGACCATGGCTTTGAGTAGAATCACTCGTTTGTTCTGAGCGATCTTCATCTGAATTAATTGTTTGATTATTTTCTTTGGCTATTTTTGAAGATTCTTCAATCTCAGCGATTAATTCTCCACTTAAAATTATTTCTCCTTCAGCCCTAATAATTTTAGAAATTTTACCATTGATTGGAGACAGGACTTCTAGAACAATTTTATCAGTTTCAATTTCAGCAATAAGCTCATCTTGCCGAACACTCTGTCCTTCTTTTTTAACCCAATTTGCTATAGTTCCGTCAGCTACTGACTCTGGGTATGTTGGTGATTTAATTTCTACAACCATTATTTCTTCCTTTAAGATTTTAGAGCCTCCTTAACCAAAGCCTCTTGTTGTAATTTATGTAATTTATTTAAACCAACCGCTGGTGCTGAAGCAGATGGCCTACTAACTAGTCTAATTTGATTCGAACAAAAACGATCTAATACTCTTTGAAACCTATGTCGGTGACTAAACCAAACACCTTGGTTGGCTGGCTCTTCCTGACACCATACAAAATCTTCTACATTTGGATATTTTTTTAGTGATTTCTCTAAATCGTTGTAAGGAAATGAATATAATTGTTCTATACGAAGTAATGCAATATCATCTAATTTTAATTCATTTCTTTTTTTATCTAAATCGTAAAAAACCTTTCCAGAACAAAGTATTACCTTCTTTATTTTATTATACTCTAAATTTTCATCCTCAATAATTGTTTTGAATTTTCCATTTATTAGATCATCGATAGAAGATGTAGCTGCTGGGTTTCTTAACAAACTTTTAGGTGAAATAACAATAAGTGGCCTTCTCATTTTTCTTATAGTTTGAAGTCTAAGTAGGTGATAAATTTGAGAGGGCGTACTTGGAATGCAAACTTGAATATTGTCATGTGCGCATAACTGGAGATATCTTTCTAACCTTGCACTACTGTGCTCTGGACCTTGACCTTCGTAACCGTGAGGAAGAAGCATTACCAATCCAGAAAGACGATCCCACTTATGCTCTGCTGACACTATAAACTGATCTATAACAACCTGAGCGCCATTGGCAAAGTCTCCAAATTGAGCTTCCCATAAAACCAAACCAGTTGGCCAGGTTGTAGAGTATCCGTACTCAAAACCTAAAACCGCTTCCTCAGAAAGAAGGGAATCGTAAAGATCTATTTTTGTATTATTTTTATTAGCTATATCAACCAGAGCTATATGTTCGTCTCCAGTTTTTTGATCATGAAGAGTTGAATGCCTGTGAGCAAAAGTTCCTCTTCTTACATCTTGGCCGGTAAAACGAATTGGATAACTCTCGCTTAGAAGAGTTGCATAAGCCATATTTTCGGCATAACCCCAGTTTACAGGCATATCACCTGAACCCATTTTTTTTCTATCTTCCAGAACCTTTGTAACTTGTTTTTGCAATTCAAAACGTTCTGGCGAACTACAAATTAAGTTACCAAGCTCTTTAAATCTCTCTTCATCAAATGTTGTATCAGTTTTTTCATCCCACTTTCTATTTAAATAAGGGGACCAATCAAACCACTTATCCTCATTACCTTTTGCTAAATTATCGGTAACCGACTCTCCTTTTTCTAAAGAAACTCTATATTCTTTTTGATGGTCTTGACACTCTCTTAAAGTGATAATGTCTTGGCTTATAAGCTTTTCTTGATATTGATCTTTGACTGATTTATGTGTGTTGATTTTTTTATACATTAAGGGTTGTGTTACAGAAGGCTCGTCAGCTTCATTATGACCTCGACGTCTAAAGCAAAACATATCGATTATTATATCTTTTTTAAAAGTATACCTGTACTCACATGCGAGTTTAGCTGCAAAAACAACCATCTCTGGATCATCTCCGTTTACATGGAGAATAGGGCACTCAATCATTTTTGCTACATCTGTTGCATAAGGTGTAGATCTTGCATCTTTTTCATTTGAGGTGGTAAAGCCTATTTGATTATTGACAATAATGTGTATGGTGCCACCAACTCCATAACCTCTAGTTTGAGACATTTGAAGGGTTTCCATTACAACTCCCTGACCTGAAAAGGATGCATCTCCATGAATCAATATAGGAATTACTAAATCTTGCTGAAGATCCTTCACTCTTTCTTGTCTAGCCCTAACGGAACCCTCTACCACAGGATTAACAATTTCTAAATGAGATGGGTTATTGTTTAGTGATACATGAACTTCTCCGTTAGGGGTGAGGATATTTGAAGAAAAACCTAGGTGATACTTTACATCTCCTGTACTAGCTCCCTCTAATTCAAAATCTTCTTCAAACTCAGAAAACAGTTCTTTAGGTGATTTTCCAAGAACATTAACCAAAAGGTTTAATCGTCCTCTGTGGGCCATTCCTAAACAAATCTGTTCCGCACCAAAAATACTACAATTTTGTATTAGGCTATCAACAAGAGGGATTAAAGATTCCGCCCCCTCACTTCCGAATCTTTTCATTCCAGGGTAACGAGTAGATAAGAATTTTGCCAATCCTTCAGTAGAGTTTAGTCTTTTGAGTAAGTGAATTTTTTCTTCTTTATTGAAATAAACATTGCCTAAATTTGGCTCTAATCTATCTTGGAACCATAGTCTTTCTCGGGTATTTGTAATGTAATTGTATTCGACACCCAAGGTTCCGCAATAGATTTTTTTTAATGAACCCAGTATTCCCGAGAGAGTTTCTTCATCGCTATTAATTTTTAATGTATCAGTCTGAAATGTTTTATTTAAATCAGATTGATCTAATCCATGAAATTCGAGGTCTAAATCGTCACATTGCTCTGAAGTTTTTAAGCCAAGGGGGTCAAGGTTCGCCCTTTTATGACCTCTGTTTCTATATGCTTGTATTAATTGTATTACTCTGATTTGCTTATCATCACCTACAATCCTTTTCTCATAGGATCTCGTTCTTTTTTGGCTTTTAAAGCGTTGAATAATTTCTTTATGAGAGATCTCCCTCGAATTCTCTGGAACTACGGGTAATGTATTGAAGTAAATTTTCCAATCCTCAGGAACGGAATTCGGATCCTCTTGGTATGATTCGTAAAGAGATTCTATATATGGCGCGCTTTCATCTGATGTGTTTAACGCAGACGAGAAGTCATCTTTATTTTTCATTTTCATTCCTTGGAACTAAAACAAGTTAAAGTTATTTTTAGTTACTCTGTAAGCTAGATGAAACTTATTCTCAAATGAAAATTAAATTTCAAAAAAAATGTTATTAGTTAATAAAAATATATACAAAATAATTCCCAATCTCTAATCTTTTTTATGGATAGTCCTTATAGTTAGTTGTGGTTAGATTTAAGCTGAGTTTTTATCGTTTAGTATATAATATAATTATAGATTTTGTTCTTCCAGCCACTTATTTTCTTTTATTTCTAAGTCTTTTTGAGTTTTATTATGTTTTTCTAGAATCTTACCCATAAGGGCTGAGTTTTTTATTGCCTCTGGTGAAATCATTTCTGATTCAATTTCAGATAACTTCATGGTTAACTTTTTTATATCTCTTTCAAGTCCAATTGCTAATTTATCGTTTTTTAATTTTTTTTCACCTTTTTCAGATTTCTTCTTCTTTTTTTCTTTTGCTCTTTCATCACGCCTTTGATCAATTATAAGCTTACGATAAGCTATTAAATCATCATTATACGAAGTTACTGCACCATCCTTGATAAGTAAAAGCTCGTCTGCAACAGCCTCTACAAGGTGAGGATCATGGCTTACGATAATTATACATCCATTATAGTTATTTAATGCATTAATTAGAGCTGCTCTTGCATCAATATCGAGATGGTTTGTTGGTTCATCAAGAAGCATTATGTGAGGGGCATCATAGCTCATTAAGCAAAAAAGTAATCTAGATTTCTCGCCGCCCGACAGCTCTGCAACCTTTGTATCAGACTTACCTTTATCAAACCCAAACTTCCCTAGTATTGCCCTGACCTTATGATCCGGGTAGTCACGAACAATACTTCTCAAGGTATCAAATGGGGTTGATTCTATATCCAATTCATCGGTTTGATGTTGTGCAAAATAACCGACTCTAAGTTTTTTGTTTTTATCGATAGAGCCATTTAACTGTTTTAGTTTTCCTGAGATTAATTTTATTAGTGTAGACTTCCCGTTTCCATTTGCGCCAAGCAAAGCAATCCTGCTATCATTAGTGATGCTTAGGTTAACCTTCTTTAAGACAGGCTTGTCTATCTCATAACCAACATCCGCTTTTTCAATTGTAATGATTGGTGAAGGAATATTTTCTGGTTCGGGAAACTTAAAACTAGTTGATCTTTCCGAAATCAAAGCGTCAACCATATCCATTCTTTCTATGGCCTTGAGACGACTCTGTGATTGCTTTGCTTTGCTTGCTTTTGCTCCAAAGCGATTCACAAATTCCATCATTTTCTTTTTATGGGCTTGTTGTTTTTCAAATAACGCTTGATGCCCCATCCTTTTTTGAGCATGAGTAGATTCGAACTGATCGTAATTTCCTGTATACATTGATAGCTTCAACTGGTCTAAATGAATCACATGATTGACCGTCTTATTTAATGTTTCTCGGTCATGACTTATCAATATGTAAGTCTTTGGATATTTAACCAAATACTCTTCAAGCCAAATAATAGCTTCAAAATCTAGATGATTAGTGGGCTCATCTAAGAGCAAAAGATCTGGTTCACAAAATAAGGCTGCTGCCAAAGCAACACGCATTTTCCAGCCACCGGAAAAGTTACTAATAGGTTGGCTTTGGTCTGCTACACTAAACCCAAGGCCGGATAGAATAATAGATGCTTTGGACGGTGCTTCATAAGCATGGATATCACTAAGTCTAGTATAAATATCTGAAATCCTATCAGGATCTGTAGCTGATTCAGCCTCGTTAAGAAGTTCTGTTCTCTCAGTATCAGCCTCTAAAACAACATCAAGTAGACTGGTATCATCATTTTTCAGATCTTGTTTCACCACTCCAATAGTAATTCCTGAGTTGGTAATGATATCGCCAGCATCTAATTCTATTTCTTTATTGATTAATTTAAATAAAGTTGATTTACCAGTACCATTTTGACCAACAAGACCCACGTGATGTCCTTCAGGAATTGCCACAGATGATTTATCAATGAGTGTTCTTCCAGCTATTCGGTAGGTAATATTTTTAAATTCTATCATGATTATGTTGCTTGAAGTTAATTTACTATTAAGGAGTCTTTTTAGTTATGGAGGCCACTGCCAGATTCGAACTGGCGTCCACGGCTTTGCAGGCCGCTGCGTAACCACTCCGCCAAGTGGCCATCATAACATTCTCTTTTCATATTAGATTTGTATCATATTTGTCCAGTCTTCTATTTTTATAAAGTAATATTAAATATTACTTATTTACTATTTATTTACAAAATTCTTGAATTAAAGATCAATATCTTCTATTTAAATAAAAAGTGACGTATGCGTCATTTTTAATTAATCTGAGGTATTTTATGAGAAATTTCTTTTCTAAGTCTTGTCTTGCCGGCTTACTATTTTTTCCTTTATCGCTAATCGCCGATAATCTTGAGGAGGCTTTGTCACTTGCTTATTCAAATAACCCCACAATAAAAGCCGAGAGATCGAACCTAAGGTCATTGGATGAAATGGTCTCTTCTGCCTCTTCAATGCTTTATCCTAGTATAAATATTTCATCCTCCTACGGAGAGTCATCCATTAATTATGGTGATATAGATGAGCTCACGTTTCACCCTCAAATCTCTTCAATCGAAGCAAAACAAATATTATTTTCAGGCGGTAGGTTAATAAATAATCGGCTTAAAGCAGTAAACGCTGTTAAGGCGGGCAGGGCTAATTTAAGAATAATAGAACAAGACACCTTATTTGCTGCTGCAGATGTATTTTTCAGTGTTTTAAAAAGCCAAAAAATTGTTGAATTAATGAAAAGTAACTTTGACATTTTATCTGAAAGACTAATAGTTACTAAAATTCAATTTGAAGTTGGTGAACTAACTTTAACTGACGTTGCGCAGTCTGAAGCAAGACTTGCGTTAGCCCAAGCAAACTTATCAGAATCAAGGTCCAATCTTGAAATAAGTAAGGCAAATTATAAAGCAATCATAGGCACTGAACCTAATAATTTGTCTGACTATAATAGGCCAATTATTTTACCTGAGTCAGCCGATGATGCAACCTTAATTGCCCAAGATAATAGCCCTTTTCTTAAATTTGCAGAAAGAAAAGAAAAGTCCTCCAGGTATGGATTGGCTTCAACAAAATCTATGCTATCTCCTGTTTTTAGCATTCAGGGAGAGTATTCTTATTCAAAAGAGGTTTTTCTCAGAAAGGACGATAGTGACTCCTATCAAGTTACAGGATCAGTCAGCATGCCAATTTTTACTGGAGGTTTAAATTGGTCTAATATTAGAAAAGCTCAAGAAATTAATAATAGAGACCAATACCTTTTGGTGGAATCTAGAAGGCGCTTAAAGCAGAAGGTTAAAACGGCCTTTTCACAATACACCGCATCGCTATCAAAAATAGAATCTACTAAAAAGCAAGTCGAGGCTAATAAAATTGCCCTTGAAGGTGTTAAGATCGAGTTCGAGTTGGGAACTAGAACAAATTTAGACGTTCTGGATGCCGAAAGAGAGTATCTTGATGCTCAGGTAGCCTTGGTAAGTTCAAAAAATAGCTCTATGTTGTCCCAGTTTTTTATTTTATTAAGTATTGGCGATTTAACCCCTAAAAAACTTTCTCTCCCTGTTGAGATTTATAATCCTTTAGAAAACTACAATGACGTTAAAAATATTAAAATTGGATGGAAAAGATTTAAAGACATTAAAAATGTTAATTGATATATAGATACTATCTTGTAAGGTATATTTTATTATGGTGTCTGAAGAAAAAAATCAAGAAATGTCTGTTGATGAAATCCTTTCTTCTATAAAGGAGGTAATATCAAATGAGACAGCTTCAATAACCGATAATTCTGATAATGAAATTCTTGAGTTAACAGATGTTGTCTCTGGTGAGGATGATTCAATTTTATTGGATGATATTGTTGACAAAAAGGTAATTAATGAAGTTCTAAAAAATGATGATTCAATTTTACTAGACGATGTCGTGGATGACGAGGCAATTAACGAAGGTTTAACAGGTGAGGATTTAAGAAAAAATTCAAACCTCGACGGTAGTAATTTTTTATCCGATCTTTCAATAGATAGCATTATAAAAGAAACTGTTAAAGAAACCCTTAATGAGTGGTTTTCTAAAAATTTAAAACCCATTGTTGAAGAATCTGTTAAAGAAGAAATAGCAAAATTATTTAAAAAACGTAACTAATATGATTGATACAAAATACAATCCCTCTGAAGCAGAGAAGCGCATTTACAATACCTGGGAATCTAAAGGATTTTTTAAATCTCCACAGGCCAAGGGAGAGAAATTTTCCATCGTAATGCCCCCACCCAATGTTACCGGAAGCCTACATATGGGGCATGCATTAAATACCACATTACAAGATATAATTGTACGCTATCAAAGAATGAAGGGCAAAGATGTCCTATGGCAGCCGGGTACCGATCATGCTGGCATTGCAACACAAATGGTTGTCGAAAGAAATCTTCTTAAGGAAAGAGGAATTGAACGAAGGGATTTGGGAAGAGATTCTTTCATTGAAGAGATTTGGAAGTGGAAAGAAAAATCTGGGGGTACAATAACTGAACAGTTAAGAAGGTTGGGAGCATCTTGTGATTGGAGTAGGGAAAGATTTACAATGGATGATGGTTTATCGGATGCTGTTGTTAAGGTTTTCGTTGATCTTTATAATGATAAATTAATTTACAAAGACAAGAGATTAGTAAATTGGGATCCCAGGCTAAAAACTGCTATTTCAGATCTCGAGGTTATCCAAAAAGAAACAGAGGGCTTCCTTTGGTATATTAAATATGATTTTAAGAATGAACCAAATAAATCAATAACAATAGCTACCACAAGACCTGAAACAATGTTCGGGGATACTGCGATAGCTGTTCATCCAGGAGATGAAAGATACAAGGGGCTTATTGGGAAAGAAATTATTATACCTATAGTTGGAAGGGCTATACCAATTGTTGAAGATGAATATGCTGATCCTGAGCAAGGAAGTGGAGCAGTTAAAATAACTCCAGCACACGATTTTAATGATTTTGAAGTCGGTAAAAGAAATAATCTGGAAATGATATCCATTTTTGATGCTAATGGTTCTTTAAATGAGAATGTTCCCAAAGAGTGGCAGGGTATTGATAGGTTTAAAGCTAGGGATTTACTGCTGGGTAAATTAGAAAAAGACGGATTTTTAGTGAAGTCCGAGCCTTATTCTCATGCAATTCCTCACGGGGATAGGTCAGATGTTATTATCGAGCCTTACTTAACGGATCAGTGGTATGTGGATGCTAAAACTTTAGCAATACCTGCTATCAAACATGTTAAGAGCGGTAAGACGAAATTCATTCCTGAAAATTGGTCAAAAACATACTTTGAATGGATGGAGAATATACAGCCCTGGTGTATTTCAAGACAATTGTGGTGGGGTCATCGTATCCCTGCATGGTATACTGATAATAATGATATTATTGTTGCTATGTCAGAATCAGAAGCCTTAAAAATAGCTAAAGAAAAATATAGTACTGATAAAATTTCTCGTGATGAGGACGTTCTTGATACATGGTTTTCCTCAGCCTTATGGCCATTTACAACTCTTGGGTGGCCCAATGATAAAAATGATCTAGAGAGATATTATCCAACTAGCCTTCTGGTAACAGGGTTCGATATTATATTTTTTTGGGTTGCACGTATGATGATGATGGGTCTTTACTTTCAGAAGAATATTCCTTTTTCAGAGGTTTATATTCATGCGTTAGTGCGTGATGAAAATGGTCAAAAAATGTCAAAATCAAAGGGTAATGTAGTTGACCCTCTGGACCTTATTGATAACTTTGGAGCTGATTCCCTTAGGTTTACCCTGGCTTCAATGGCTTCTCAAGGGAGAGATATTAAATTATCTCAATCCAGGGTTGAGGGATATAGGAATTTCGGAACTAAACTCTGGAATGCGTCACGGTTTTGTGAATTAAACGACTGTTCTTCTAGTCAGAATATTAATTTAGAGAATTTAGAATCCTCTCTAACAAATTGGATTTTGGGAGAGATTATAAAAACTGATAAAAAAATTAATCTTTGCCTGGAGGAGTATAGGTTCAATGAAGCTGCTAATGAAATTTATCATTTTGTGTGGCATATTTTTTGTGATTGGTATCTTGAGCTAATCAAGCCATACTTTGAGGTGTCTGACATTGAGCACACTGATGAAATTAAAGCTATGACAGCTTTTGCTCTTAAATTTATCCTTACTAAGCTTCATCCATTTATGCCCTTTATAACTGAAGAATTGTGGAATAATATAGGGTATAAAAAAACACCCCTAATGCTTAGCGATTGGGATTTAAATTTGCCCGTAAACGAAAAACAAAATCTTTCTTCAAATATAGATTTATTAATTGAAATTGTTTCCTCAGTTCGCTCCATAAGATCAGAATTAAACATTCCAGCAAAAGCTAACTTATCTATGGAAGTTATCGAAAATAAATATAAAAAATTAAATGAAATAGAAAATATTAACTTATTCATTAAAAAACTTGCCAGAATAGATTCTATTTCCAAAATAAAAAATTTTTCGGATAGGGCTGCCTTATTTACTGTTTCCGAAATTGATTTTTCGCTTGTTATAGATGACTCAATTGACTTATCAATGGAGTTAGTCAGAATAGCAAAAGAGGAAGATAAGATATTGCAGGATATTGAATCCTTAAAAAGGAAGCTTGATAATAAAAGCTTTGTTGAAAAAGCCCCTAAGAGCGTTGTTCAGGAAAATATTCAAAGGCTGGAGGACTTATCCTCAAGCCTAATCAAGGTAAAAGAATCAAAATTATTTATAGGTAAATTTGTTTCCAATGAGTGATAGTCAAAAAATAAAAAAGAGAACATGCCCTCTGTGCAATAAATCTAATAATAACAATTATTTATATTACGAATCGAATCCATGGAAGCTAGTCCAATGTGAATGTTCTTTTGTTTATATGCCCGAGGTTCCAGTCTTTGAAAGAATGAAAAATGAATTCTCGTGGGAAAGGAATTTTAATAAAAATGAGACTGTTAGTATAAAAAAAAGAGTTAGAAGATTTGTTAAGGGTTTATTAAAGCGAGATAAGCTAAAGTATTTGTTGAATACATTTTGCAAGAGCGGTGATATTCTAGACATTGGCTGCGGTTCTGGAGCTAAATTTGATAATATTTCAGATATCTTCACTCCATTTGGAATTGACATTTCAGAAGAATCTGCTCGAGAGGCTAATGAAAGTTTTAAAAAAAGAGGAGGAGAAGCTGTTTGCGCCCCCTCTACTGAAGTTCTGGATAAATTTGGAAAAAATAAATTTTCTGGTGCAATATTAAGGGCTTATCTTGAGCACGAACACGAACCATTTGAGGTATTAAAAAATTTAAAATACACACTCAAAAATGACGCTTACGTTATTATTAAAGTTCCGAATTACGCTAGTGTGAATAGAATAGTTAGGGGTAATAAGTGGTGTGGTTTTAGGTTCCCCGATCACGTTAATCAATTTACTCCAAAAACATTACTAAGAATGGTAAGAGATGCTAATTATAAAGTAGTAAAGTTTAATTTTTTTGATTACCTGCCAACAAGTGACAATATGTGGATGGTTATTAAACCAAAATAATGATTAAGAGGTAAAATTATGTCTAATAGAAAGTTTGATAAATCAAAATTACCTAGCAGGCACGTTAGTATTGGTCCTGAACGTGCTCCGCATCGATCTTATTATTATGCAATGGGTATGACTGAAGAGGATATTAATAAACCATTTGTTGGAGTGGTTTCAACCTGGAATGAGGCAGCTCCATGCAATATAGCCTTAATGCGTCAGGCACAATCGGTAAAAAAAGGTGTGACAGAGGCTGGTGGAACTCCAAGAGAGTTTTGTACTATAACTGTTACAGACGGTATAGCCATGGGACATCAAGGTATGAAGTCTTCGTTGGTCTCAAGGGAGGTTATTGCTGATTCAACAGAGCTAACTGTTCGCGGACACTCCTATGATGCTTTAGTTGGGCTGGCAGGATGCGATAAATCCTTGCCTGGTTTAATGATGGCAATGTGCCGTTTAAATGTACCAAGTGTTTTTATGTATGGCGGATCAATTTTACCAGGTCGATACAAGGGTAACGATGTGACGGTGGTAGATGTATTTGAGGCGGTGGGGAAGTATGCGGCGGGAGGAGCGAGCGAAGAAGATCTTAGAGATCTTGAGCGCGTGGCCTGCCCAAGTGCTGGCGCTTGTGGAGGACAGTTTACAGCTAATACAATGGCTTGTGTTTCGGAGGTAATGGGATTAGCCCTACCTTACTCATCCGGCGCGCCAGCGCCCTATGAAGAGCGTGATAGGTATGCTTATGAATCTGGTAAGCAGATAATGGATTTAATTGAGAGAAATATTAGGCCAAGAGATATCGTAACTAGGAAATCACTTGAAAATGCCGCAACTATAGTTGCTGCGACAGGAGGATCAACAAATGCCGGCCTGCATCTTCCAGCAATCGCTCATGAGTGCGGCATTGAATTCACTCTTGATGATGTGGTCGAGGTATTTAAAAGAACCCCTTATATCGCCGATTTAAAACCTGGAGGTCAATACGTTGCAAAAGATGTTTATGAGGCGGGAGGGGTGCCTATAATTATTAAAACCTTGTTTGAGGGTGGCTACATACACGGTGACTGCTTAACTGTAACCGGAAAAACATTAGAAGAAAATTTAGAATCTGTGGAATTCAATACTGAACAAAAAGTAATAAGGCCATACAATAACCCCTTAAGTCCAACCGGAGGTGTTGTTGGTTTAAAGGGGAATCTTGCCCCTGATGGAGCTATTGTAAAAGTTGCGGGAATGGAAAATACTTATTTTGAGGGTGTTGCTAGGTGTTTTGATTGTGAGGAGGACGCTTTTAAATGCGTTTCAAATAAAGATTATCATGAAGGTGACGTAATAGTTGTAAGGTATGAGGGACCAAAAGGAGGTCCTGGCATGAGAGAGATGCTATCAACTACAGCTGCGCTGTCAGGGCAAGGTATGGGCGGAAAAGTAGCCCTTATTACGGACGGAAGGTTTAGCGGGGGGACGAGAGGCTTATGTGTTGGCCATGTTGGCCCTGAAGCTGCAGTCGGAGGGCCAATAGCCCTAATTAATGACGGAGATAAAATTACCATAGATGGTGAAAATGGAGTCCTAAGTGTTAATGTGAATGAGGAAGAACTTAAAAAAAGAAAAAAAGCCTGGAAGCCCCGTGGAACTGATTACAATAGCGGCACGCTATGGAAGTATTCTCAGACAGTTGGGTCTGCTCAAAAGGGAGCTATAACACATCCCGGCGCTGAAAAAGAAACACATGTTTATGCTGATATATAGAAGTATTTAAATTAATTCAATAATAACAGGAACATGGTCTGAAGGCTTTTCTTTGTCTCTAACATCTTTATCAATGAAGACACCTTTCATTTTATCGTTAGCCAATGGTGATGTCAGAATATGATCAATTCTAATACCATGATTTTTTTGCCATGCACCCCTTTGGTAGTCCCAAAAAGTATAATTCCCTTCTTCACTGTTGAATTGTCGAAATGAATCCGTAAACCCAAGGGAAAGGATTTCTCTGTAGGCTTTTTTTGTTTCTAATTTAAACAAAGCATCATCTTTCCATGCTTCGGGGTTGTGAACATCTAGTTCGCTAGGAATAACATTAAAATCGCCTAAAACAATAAATATTTCTTCATTCATTAGCGTCTCCGATAGGTGACGTTTCAAATTGTTCATCCACTCTAATTTATAGTCATACTTTATTCCAGGAACTGGATTTCCATTAGGAAGATATATATTTGATAGCCTTATCATTCCAACATCTGTTGAGTGAACTGTCTCGATATACCTAGCTTGATCATCATTATATCCGGGGATTCCGTTAATGGTTTCTTCAATAAGAAATTTCGATAGAACGGCGACGCCATTATAGCTTTTTTGACCATGAACCTTAACATTGTATCCCATTTCCTCAAAAGGACTAACTGGGAAGTCTTTATCTACAACTTTTGTTTCCTGAATACATAAAATATCTGGATTTTCATGCTTCAACCAATCTAAAATATTATTAATTCTAGATCTTACAGAGTTTACATTCCAAGTTGCAATTTTCACGATAGTTACATTGAAAAAGATGTACCACAACCGCAAGAGGAGGTTGCGTTTGGATTTTTAATATCAAAAGACTGCCCAATTAGATCATCCTTATAATCAATGACTGAGCCTGCTAGGTATGGGATTGATATTTCGTCGATTAGAACCTTTGCTCCATTTTCTTCAAGCAAAAAATCACCTTCCTTTAACTCCTTAACTAGATCAAATTGATAAGAGAAACCTGCGCATCCACCACCTAAGACAGAAATCTTAAGCACGGAATTATCATCCTGTGTTGCAATTATATTGTTTATTTTTTTTGCAGCATTTTTACTGATTGATATATTGTTATTATTTTCCATTAATTGCCTGGTAAGCTCCCAGCCCCTAATCTTCCAAGGTTTCCAAAAAGCTGTTGAATTACGGTCAGCTCCCTTCCTCTTGTTGGAGTTTTTCTATCAATAAATGATACAACCTTTCCATCCTCTAAGCTATAGTATTTTATATTACTAACTTTATCTTCTTCGTTAAATGTTATCGCTAATACTCTTCGGTCTGTGATCTCAGGATGATAAAACGCTATAGTTTCAGCCTTACTGAAGATATAGTACCATATTGAAGAATCAATTGCTGATGTTGTAGACGGTGATCCTAGAAGGTCAATTATATCATCGGGAGCAGTTTTATTCAGTGAAATCTTATCAAGCAAAGTATCATCAAAGACATAACCTCTGTTCTCTACAATTGGCGATACAATCGAAGAACAAGACGACAAGAGAAAACATAAAGTTATAAAAAAATATTTTTTAATTACATTATTCATAGGATAAAAGTTACACCTTGGTTAAAATAAGTTATAGAAATGGGCTGTTCTTTAATATTTGTCAATCTTAGTGATCAAAATGTTTAAAAAAATAATAAATTTTATAAATTCAAAAATTAAATCAAGTGAATATTATTCTTCGCCTCACGCTTTGCTGTATAGAAGAATCCTTGAATCCTCATATGATAATACTTTTTATGCTAATCTGAAGGTCCCGGATACAATAGATGGCCGCTTTGATGTTATAATTCTCCATATCTTTGTTTTTATTAAAATTTTTAAAAATTCTAGTGATGTGGAGAAAAATTTTACACAGAAACTTTTTGATATTTTTATGATTGAGGTAGAATCATCTTACCGAGAAATGGGCATTAGCGATCAATCTTTTGGAAAAAAGATGAAAATTGTTATCGAATCTTTTTACGGACGAACAAAATTATATGATCAATACTTTGATGATGAGGAAGAGTTTTCAAGGTGCTTATTGCAAAATATTTGGGATAACGATAAAGAAAGGGACAAAGAATCTAGAAAATTATATCATTTTGTTTGTCAAAAAGTTAATAAGTATAAAGATAAATCATTGAGGGATGTTCTAATCATCTCCTCAAGAGGATTTTAAATGTTTATTTATTCTAAGGTTCTATCTTGAGTTCAAATAAAGTTATATCGATTGATGCGATGGGTGGCGATGAAGGTTTATGTGTTGCCGTGGAAGGCTTATCTATTGCTTTAGACAAGAATGATAACTTTTCAGCTATACTGTTCGGAGATGAGCCTGAAATAAAGTCCGAACTTAAGAAGTACTCAAATATTAATAAAAAAGTAGAAATTGTCCATTGCGGCAAGGTTGTTCCAATGGATGCAAAACCTATTGATGCCATTAGAAGAATTGGTAAAGAATCCTCTATGTGGGGGTGTATTAAATCTGTTGGTGACGGGAATGCAAGCGTCGCCCTCTCCGCAGGTAATACGGGAGCTTTAATGGGGTTATCGACAATTATTTTAAGGACCATTGACGGAATTGAAAGGCCTGCAATTTCAAGTCTATGGCCAAATATAAATGGAAATTCCGTGGTATTAGATCTAGGGGCTAATGTTAAAGTTTCATCCAGTCAGTTAGTTCAGTTTGGAATACTTGGATATGCTTATGCCTTGTCAATTTTAGAAAAAAGTAACCCATCTATTGGGTTGTTAAATATTGGACATGAGGAAATGAAAGGTACAGAAAATATCCAAAAAGCTTCAGAGGGGATGAAGAGATTATTCAAAGAAAACTATATTGGCTATGTCGAGGGTGACGGCATATCTCTAGGAAAATCAGACGTTGTCGTTACAGACGGCTTTACCGGGAATATAGCTCTAAAAACGGCCGAAGGAACCGCTAAGCTTGTTGGGCAATTTATGTCTGATATATTTAAGAAATCTTTAATGGGTCGGTTAGGGTATTTAATTGGAAGAAGTTCTTTTATGGAATTAAAAAATAAAATGGACCCAAGGGAGCTTAATGGAGGTGTATTTTTGGGTTTAAATGGCTTAGTTGTTAAGAGCCATGGAGGAACTGACTCAATTGGATTTTCTAAGGCAATTGAATTTAGCTTAAGGTTATCAGAATCCAATATGTTCGATACTATTAAAAAATTTGTAAATAAGAATGAAAAAATATGAAAAATAAAAGTAATACATTCCGATCTATTGTTCTAGGTGTTGGAACATCTTTGCCAAAAAACATTGTAACAAACAAAGACCTTACTATGAAGATGGATACATCAGAAGAGTGGATTGAAAGTAGAACCGGTATAAAAGAAAGAAGAATAGCATCTGATGGAGAGACCACATCATCTCTTGGAACAGAAGCAGCACAAATTGCAATTAATAACTCTGGTTTAAAAAATTCTGATATTGATCTTATTATTTTAGCTACCTCAACCCCAGACAACACATTCCCGGCATCAGCCACAGTTATTCAAGCCTCATTAGGTATAGAAAAAGGTTATGCGTATGATATGCAGGCGGTTTGTTCGGGATTTGTTTTTGCATTAGAAGCGGCAGATAACGCCATAAAAGCTGGAAATGTTAAAAATGTATTAGTAATTGGATCGGAAACTTTTAGCAGAATACTTGATTGGGATGACCGGGGAACATGTGTTTTATTTGGAGATGGAGCTGGTGCATTAGTGCTTTCATCCTCTAAAGAAGAGACGGATAGGGGTATTCTAAGTAATCATTTACATTCAGATGGTCGCTACGGTAACCTTCTTTATGTTGATGGGGGACCGTCTACATCAAGTCAGGTTGGATTTTTAAGGATGAATGGTCATGGGGTATTTAAGCATGCAGTAAAAAAATTATCATCTGTAATTAATGAGGCTCTTGATCATAACGAATTAACTGTAGATGAGATTGATTGGTTTGTTCCTCATCAAGCAAATATAAGAATTCTTGAGGCAGTTGCAAAAAAAGTTGGACTTCACAAGGATAAGGTAATAATTACTCTTCAGAAGCACGCTAATACTTCTGCTGCCTCCATTCCTCTTGCATTGTATGATGCTGTCGAAAGTGGTAAAATTAAGAAAGGAGATTTGGTTTTGTTAGAAGCCATGGGTGGGGGATTTAGCTGGGGTTCTACTTTAATTAGATGGTAGAAGTCCTTGATTTTTATAAAAAAAAGTTTTATATGTAAAAAGGAAAATTAAAATGAGCGAAACCTTAACGAGAGCAGATTTATCTGAAGCAATTTATTCTGAAATAGGAATTTCAAAAGTTGAATCTTCTCAAATAGTAGATCAAATTTTTGAGGAAATTATTCTAGACTTAATAAATGGAAAAAGTGTAAAGCTATCCTCTTTTGGGAGCTTTTTGGTCAGACAAAAAAATGAAAGAATTGGACGAAATCCAAAAACGAAAGAAGAAGCCGTAATCGAAGCAAGAAGAGTTGTTGTGTTTAGGGCAAGTAAAGAACTTAAAAATAATATAATTAATGAATAAAAGTTAACATATGGCAGAAAAAAGTCCTGAAGCATATAGAACTATTGGAGAGGCTTCCAAAGAGATAGGCGTACCATCCTATGTTTTAAGATTTTGGGAAACTAAATTCAGGCAAATAAAGCTAATTAAAAGACCTGGAGGTAGAAGATTCTATCGTCCTGAAGATATTCTCCTTCTTTTAAAGATAAAAAATTTTCTTAAGAAAGATGGATTAAGCATCAAAGAGGCAAATAATAAACTCAATAATATAGAAAAACTAGATCCAGTGAATTCACCAGTAAGTGCGGAGAAGGCGGGAAATTTAAAATCCAGCATTGTGAACACTAATAATAGAAATGAGCTTCTGAAAAAGCTTGAGGAAATTCTTAAAACACTATCTTGATTTAATTTTACAGATATCAAAAATTTACCTTATAGCTCTTTAAAAAATAAATTGTTTTGAAATTAAGAAGACTCGTTTAGCATTATGAAATAAATAATAAAAACAAAGGTGCTGTAATGGATAGTATTATTAAAGCTGGTAAATATATTTTTGAAGGTTTGCGGTCTGAAAAAAAACAAGAAAATGATTATTTTGAAACTGAATCTCTAGGGGCAGAGTTTTCTGTTAGGCATGTTTTAAATAAAAAAAGATACTAGATTTAGTATTTTATTTTTCTATATAACTGCATATTTTCTCTAACTCTTCAAAGCCAATTGACTCAAAAGTGGGTGTCGTAAAATTACTTTCTTTATAGCTTTCGTTTATTAAAGTTTCACCTTCTGACATTTGATCTTTATATAATATGATTTGGGAAGCGCTTGTTCTAAACCTTTTACAATCAGTTTGTTTATATACTTTTTTTGAAGAATATCCCTCAGGCAGGGTGGGAATTTTTTGTGGTTCAAGATAATCGGTTAATACCCAGTAATAAATATACCTGTTACCAGAACTTGTTTCGCTAAGGTCTATATAATGTATAGCGTAATCTGTTTCACCAAACTTTACCCAATTCGCCAACAACGGAGTGTTTAAGTAATATAAAAATATTGCTATGGAGAATATTATTTTTTTTAACATTATTTGATTTTAAATAATATCATTTTGAAAGTCTATTAACTCTTAATTTCTTTTTTATAGATTCTGTCATAAGGTAATAAAATGTTAGAGAAGCAACCTTTTTGGAAAACTAAATCATTAAGACAAATGTCGAAAGCCGAATGGGAATCTTTGTGTGATGGTTGCGGTAAATGCTGTCTTCATAAGCTTGAGGATGTGGATACTGGGGAAATATCGGTTTCTAATGTTTCATGTGGCTATTTGGACGAGACTTCTTGTAAGTGCAAGGACTATGGAAATAGAAAAAAAAATGTTCCTAGTTGCATGCAATTAACTCCAAAAAAAGTAAAACAATTAAAGTGGCTTCCATCCACCTGCGCCTATAGATTAATCGATGAAGGAAAGAGCCTGTATGATTGGCACCATCTTATTTCTGGAAGTTCAGAAACAATTCACGAGAACGGAATGTCAGTTCGAGATTATGCTGTGAATGAGTCCGGTCTTAAAAATGTAGAAGAATATATTCTTGAATGGTTCAATCAAAATGGTACTCTTTTTTAGATAAAAATAATAAAAATGAGGTTATTCGATGAGTAAGATAGAACCAGTTAAGGGATGGCATAAATATACTAAGTTTATGAATTCCTTTAGTGATAAAAAACATAAAAATATGCTTAATAATATGAGGCATCACTTAAAATACGAATGCTTAAAAGATCCTGAGATATTCAATACCCTTATTCCTGATCCTGAATACCGTTTTTATGGAGGCTTTAATAATGCCATTATTAACGGGATAGAGGATGTAAAGGCATTTTATTATGGCATTTGGGATTCAGATAGCAGTCTTGTAGAGCTTGATATTCATCACTGCTCTGTTGGTGATTGGGGTGTTGCGTGTGATGGTGAGTGGTACCAACAAATGCCTGGTAAGGTATTAATTGAGCAAGGAAATGAAGATATGGACCCTAATGCTTATTACCTTTCGCATGCACACCTTTCTTGGTTTTTTCCTTTTAGGGAGGTTAATGGTTTAATGCTTCTAGAGGGAGAGATTTGTTACCTAGATGAACTAGGTTCAACTTTAACTAAACTTGAAAAGTCAGATGTTGCTTCATTAGAGGAGGTTAAAGATTCATGGTTGTCAGTATAAAAAAAATATTATTAACTCTAATATTAACAATTTGTTTATTTGGAGGAACAATGGCGGAAGAATTAACTACAAATGATCGTTTAGATATTATTGATGTAATGAGCTCGTATGCTAAGGGAATTGATACAAAGGATTTTGATTTCTATGGAAAAATTTTCTCTGATGATGTTGAGGTAAATATTATTTATGATCCCAATTTTAGATCTGGCGGCCAAGTTACTTTAAATGGAAAGGAAGAATGGGTATCTTATGTAAAAGAGGCAGTTAGCAAGTATCAAAGTAGTCAGCACATGATGGGTAACCCATTAATAGTCTATGAAGGTGGGATTGCTAAAGTGAGAACAGATATTCAAGCTACCCATTACTACAAAGAAGGTGATAATAAAAAATCAACACTTTGGGGTCATTACAATACCCATATGAAGAAATTAAATGGTTCATGGAAGGTTGTTAAGCATACTCTGACGAGTATTGGATCAGATTAAAATTCTTCGATTAATTAAATCGTTTGATAGTGCTTTGGAAAATGATGCTCTTTGGGGTAATAGTGATGACTTGGAGCTAGATATACCTTTTTCGTTAGAGGAAATGAAGCCTAATATTTAAACTGACTGACGTTTTTCAGTATTTTTAAGATACTTGTAATATATTCTTGGAATTGCCCATTTTTCAAGGGCATGTTTTTTATCTCTTCCTATTTTACTTACTTCATAAAAGAGAAAGCGCTTATTTTTAGCAATATTCCAGTCACCTCGTTTAAAATTTTTTCCTGTCTTAGGATTCGGTCTTTTTGGGTATTCTTTCATGAAGATAAAATATCCAAATGAGTCATAATGTTAAGTTAAAATTTTAAAAATCTAAAATTAGAAATTTACGTAAAGCATCATAATTGCAATTGCCGGACCAAATAGAAAAAAAAGAATTCCTAAAATCCAAGTGATATCATTTTTCATTTCATTCCCCATTATTATTTTTACTAAGAACTTATTAAAATAACTATAACCACATTCACAAAAGAACCAATTAAATTTAAATATTAATATTAAAGGTTGTAATCTAGCTCCAATAATCTTTTATACGAAGAATGTTAAACTTTATTAAAATGATACCAAGGATGCTTTGGGTTTCTCTGAAATTTCTATCAGACGGTATTTCAAATTTTATAATTATTATTGTTTTTTTGATTTTTCTAGGATGGGCTTCCATTTCGTTAAGCATTTGGTATTTTTTTTAATTTAAATAAAGCTGAGGTAAATATGGAAGATTTTATTAAATATGGGCAATGGGTTGTTGTGGTTATTAGTCTTTTGGGAATTACCCTCGTAAGTTCAACAAAACCTAAAACTCGATTGAGGGGTTATATAGTTACTGCGCTTGGAAGGTTAAGCGGAGCTATTTTATTTGTCTTTTTAGACTTATATGCTTTTGTTATAGTTAATCTTATTCATACATTTATTGGGCTAAAAGGTTATTTAAAAAACAAGAAAGAAGGTATAGACTAGAAAGTAGTTAAATGTCGGAGCGTGGCGCAGCCTGGTAGCGCACTTCGCTGGGGGTGAAGGGGTCGGAGGTTCGAATCCTCTCGCTCCGACCATTTAAAATGTTATAAGATAGCTACTGAAAGATTTACTTGTTTGAAAATTTAGGAAAATAATATGAAACTTATTATACTTAACTTACCCCGTAATTTTGATGAACAGTCACTAGCCCTGTTATTTAAAAAAGTTGGTAATATAAAATCTTGTACCTTAGTTATTGATAAGGAGACTGGAATCTCAAAAGGCTTCGGTTTTGTGGAAATGGCCCTTGCTCATGATGGTGAAAGTGCAATAAAGGAGCTTCATGGTAGCAAGGTAGGCGATAAAAAAATTAGGGTTAAGCCATCAACATCTGAATAATAAAAGTTAAATAATGGCAGAAAAAGTTTAGTGTACTTTATTATCCATCGACCTCATTTGTTTAAAAATTTATTACGTTATTGTATTCTTATCCAAGTAAAGTATTCTAGTCTTTAAATGAAACAGGAGATGATAGTGGCTAAAGGAATGGACAAACAAAAAAATGAGAAAAAAAAAGGAAAATCACTTAAAGAAAAAAGAGCAGAAAAAAAAGAAAAGAAAAATAAATAAATAAATAAGTAAGTAAGTAAGTAAGTAAGTAAGTAAGTAAGTAAGTAAAAACTATTTATATTTATTTAAATAAGCATTTTTAAGGATGCAAGAAAGATTATATTAAAAATTAATTAATTCTTTCATTTACAATACTTTCAATTAAGTTAAAGTTTAATAAATCGTGATTTGATCCTATTGCCGCGATTTAAAATAATGAGCTAAAACGGAAATTATTCCCAGGATTCCATAGTGTTTAGGAGTTTCTTTATGAAAACTTTTTATGTTAATGCGCGTTATCTTATTGTTCCAGTGATGACGATCGCAACTATTCTGGGACTATTTATAGGGAATATTTTTGTTTGGGTTGGAGTAATTCTTTTTGGTTTAAACACCATTGTTGATACACTTACTAAAGGTATTCACCTGCGGGCTGATTTTGATAATGATGGTAAATCATTTGGTATAAAGAAACTTCAGTATTCTGTTATGTACTTTATGCTTCCTGCCTTTATTACTCTACAGATTATTTTAGCATGGCGCTTGTATCAATATACTTCTTATATTCCTATAGAGAATCTAACATTTTTGGGTATTTCTTATCAAAATGGAATAACTAGTTTTAATTTAATTGGATCGGTTTTATCAGCTGGATTATGGGCTGGGCTAGGTATAATCTACGGCCATGAATTATCCCATAATAGAAAAGAGGGTTTTTTAGTTTCTAGGCTAATTATGGCATTAAGCGGAGCGTCGCACTTTACTTATGCCCATGTCTACAATCATCACCTTGATTTGGGTCATGAGGATGATCCTGCAACCGCGCCAAGAGGAAGGAACGTTTATTCCCACGCCTGGTTATCTCATGCCGGACAATCTCAATATTCTTATGATCTTGAAAGGTCAAAGCTAAAGAGACAAAAAAAATCTTTTTTTAGTCTAAGTAATAAATGGATTGTTGGTTATCTTTATAGCCTTCCATCGATTTTCTTATTTGTTTGGGCCGGAGGTGTTGTCGGTGTTCTTGCATTAATAGTGGTCTGGGTTATATCAAATTTTCTTTTAGAGGCTTTAAATTTTATGGGTCATTACGGCTTAATTCGTGAAAAAGGAAAGCCAGTTGAGCATAGACATTCATGGGATAACGATAACTTATTTACTAGTTGGTTTTTTATTGAAATAGGAAGACAGGGAGACCATCATGTTCGGGGAGAGACTTACTTCTGGGAGCTCGATGACGTTGATGCCCCTAATTACGGAATAGGTTACTTTTCTTTATTTGTCTTAACCTTAATTCCAGTATTATTTAGAAAATATACACAAAACCTTCTGGATGACTGGGATAATAATAAAGCAACTGAGGTTGAAAGAAAGATTGCTAATCAATTTAACAATCCCTCAATAACCTAGCTAATCAAAACTTAACCCATGTTTAATATATTTAAAAATAAATCATCAAGCTATATTGCAAAGCTTGAACCCAGCGGTAAAGAGATTGTGGTCAAAAAAGGTGAAAACCTTTTAACAGCAGCTTTATCGCTAGGCATCAAATGGCCTCACAAATGCCGTGTAGGTAGCTGTGGAAGCTGTAAATGTAAAATTATTGAAGGAAATATTTCTCCTGAAATAGATTTTGGTTATGTTTTAAATTTTAATGAATTAAACGAGGGTTATGCACTTGCCTGTCAAACAGCACTCAAGACTGACATTAAGGTGATAATTAATTTAAAGGAATAAATAGGAGAAAAAAATGAAAAATATACAAGCAATTTCTATAATGTTTATTTGGACAGCTATTTCAATATTAGTTTTATATTTTTTTGACGCTCATAACCATTATCGTCAAATAAGTTGGGCAATAGGTATTGCAATATCATTACTTTTTGTTCACATGATAAATATGATTATATATTTTAATATAACGGGAAAAGAACCTTATAAATGGTTCAAGTCTTCTTAGTAAAAATAGGGTGATGGGGTATTTTAAATAGTTCCGTTACCCTCATTATCTTCTATTAATTTTGATGAAATTAATTTTAATCGCATAAAAATAAAAATAGAAAAAATTACTAGCCCTAAAATCATACCGATCCACATTCCATCAGCCCCCAAGGGCTCACGAACTCCGTGGTAAGTTAGAAAATATCCAAGGGGTATAGCGAAAACCCAATACGAAATAATTAGATAAATCATAGGCACAAAAGTATCCTTATACCCCCTTAAGGCTCCTAAACTACCCATCTGTATGCCGTCCGGTATTTGAAATATTGCAGCAAATAATACAAGGTGAACCGCAGCATTAAAGACAAGAATATCAGTTGTATAAAGAGAGGTTAGTGTGCCTTTTAGTGATAAAAGAACGGTCATATTAAGAAAAGCTCCCAATAAACACAATATAACAGATACAAAAGAAGCGTAGCGTGCGTCTAAAAATCTTTTTTCGCCGATAAGATTTCCAATTCTAGTTGCTGCAGACAACCCAATAGCCAAAGGAAGCATAAATACAATACTGGCAATATTTAATGCTATTGCGTGACCGGCTATAACAACCTCTCCCAGTTGACCAATTACAATTGCCGCTCCAGCAAACATACTCATTTCAACAAATATACCAATACCAATAGGAAGGCCCAACTTAAGAAGTTCTGAGCTAGTCTCTTTTGATGGGCCATTAAATTTTTTTAGGAGATTTGTTTTCTTATACTGATTAAAATTAAGAACTATAAAGCCAAGAGATAAAAACATAAGAAAGGAAACAATAGAAGTTGCATAACCACATCCAACACTCCCCATCTCAGGAAGGCCCATGTAACCAAAGGCAAATATAATATCTAGTGGGATGTTTATTAGAGAGCCTATAAAAACAACCATAAAGACAGGTGAAGTTAATGTCATACCTTCGCTGTAAGAACTTAAAAACCTAAACATAGTATAAAAGAACATGCCAATAGACGCTGCCTTGAGATAAGAAATTGATATTTCTAGAATACTTTCTTTCATAGGAAAGAAAATTAAAACCTCACTTATAAAAAGGAAAATTAAAAAAATTAAGGAAGCCAAGATGATTGCTATCCAGAAAATTTCTCTCATTTTTTTTCCAATTTGATTGTATTTTTTTGCACCATATAATTGCGCAACAATTGGTGTTATTGCGAACATTATTCCCTGAAAAAGCATATATATAGGGAAGGTAAAGGCACCTGCAATAACAAGCCCTGCCAATTCCTCGGCTCCATAACGTCCGGAAACAATGGTGTCCGTGGTGTGCATAATCATATAGGATAATTGTGACCCTAGTATGGGGAGGCCTATTTTAAAAAAATGCCTCGATTCTGTAATAAATTTATCCATGAGAGTGCTTATCACAATTTGAACAATTACTAAAATTTAGCATTTTTCAATCCATTTTTTTATTTATTAGTGTAAGCTAATTTAGTTAACATTAAATTGGGGGATTTATTATGTTACTAAGGCTTATTTTACTATTCATGCTTTTATCATCTCTTTTCATAGTATTTAACGCAGTTTATAAATGGTTTGGATTTCTTCAACCCTATTAGGCCTTATTCACATAAATTTGATTTTTTAATATTATTTGTTAAGATAGATTATGCATAAAGCCGAAAGATTATATAAATCTGATAGAGCTAGAGATAGAAGATCTAAAATGAAAGAAATTGTTAATATAAAATTATCCAATCTATACTCAAAGTTGCACAAGCTAAGAACAAAGAAAAAAACTTAAAATCTAAATTTTTTCAATCTCTTAGCCCTATCAGGATATTCCGATTTGATGTTATATTTTAAATTTTTTTTAAATCCAAACATTCAATTTTCTAGATAGGTTAGTGGTATTTTTATGATTAAGGTCTGTCTTTATGTTTCATTGAATTATATTGAATATGTTAGCAAATGGGGCTATGTGTCTAAGAGATAAGAATAAGGAAGAAAATTATGGTCAATATAATTTTATTAACACTGCTATTTTATTTTATACAATTTCCAATACCTGCGCTTTTAAGTTTAAAAAATGTTCCACTTTCTTATTTTCCATCCAATAGGGATAAAGAGGTTAATTTTTCGGTGTTATCAGGGAGAGTTCAAAGGGCAATAAACAATTTAAAGGAAAGCCTTTTTATTTTTATTCCTTTGGCCTTATTGAGTATAATTCAAGAAATTGACCTAACTTTAGCTGCAACTATTTGGCTAGCATTGAGAGTAATCTATGCAATCACCTATTATATGGGTGTTTCCAATGTAAGGACTATTGTCTGGCTTATTTCCATTTTTACACTTATTGACATGGCGATTAGAATATTTAAACACTCTATTTAATTAATCTTTAAGTTTTTCAAAACTACAAATATGACAGGAACGAAATGAAAAAAATTATAATCTTTATTTTTATTTGTATTTTCTCATCCTCAATTGGTGCAAAAGAAAATCAATCTGTTTGGGGTAAGGAGGAGAAAACTGACACAGAAAAGTGTCAAATTGCTATCGAAGAGGGTGTTTCCGTTAAAATAAAAACATCCAAGTCCCTAGAAAGAACAGCTTATTTTTTTGACGGTTCTTTTTTTATGTTGTCCGACTACAATGAATTTATAATCTGCTTTAGGTATTCAAAAAAAGATCTTCAATTAAAATAATTAAATAAAATTATTAAATATCAAGGTAAATTTAATGTCTAAAATAATAGAAAAAGTAATCTTAACTATTTTTATATTGGGAATATCTTTTGTGATTTTAAAGCTGGTTGTTTTTGATTTTATTATTAAGACTTTTATAGATTAATTATATGGTGTAACTATATGATAAAAAGTATTTTTTATTCATTTATTCCTCTGATTGTTTTAATTATATTTTTAAGAATTGTTTTTCTCTTCAGGGATTTTATTTAGTTTAGTGAGAACTTAATTATTGTATCGAAATCAATAATATCTAAAGTTTTTATGTTTGTTGCTTCAGTCACAACCGGAGGTGCGACTCCAGAGTTATAGGATTCGAGCCATCTATTTGCGCATAAACACCATTTCTGTCCAGGCTTTAAGCCCTCGAAATCATATTCCGGTCTCGGTGTTGATAAATCATTTCCTACACTCATTGAAAAATCCAAGAATTCTTCTGTTAATATAACACAAACTGTATGAAGACCACGATCAGTCTTGTCTGTATCGCAGCATCCATTTCTAAAAAAACCTGTAACAGGATCTTGTGAGCACGACTCCAATTGTCTTCCGTGAATATTAGTTTGATTACTTTCTTTCATTTTCACCCTCTAGTTCAAATACATAAATGGAATTACCCTTTTGAGGTTGGTAGATATCAGGGCTGACCAACGATGTTAATGCTCTAAATACTCCCATTCCTGTTGTAACTGCAACATATTGTTTATTATTTACACTATAAGTTATTGGAAATCCATGAAGTGCTGAATTCAATCTAGTCTGCCATATAATTTTACCAGTTTTTGAATTAAATGCCTTAAAATATCGATCCAAATCTCCAATAAATGTTATTCCTCCAGCAGTACTAAGAGATGATGTTAAAAACATTGCTTCTTGTTCGTGTGACCAATTAACTTTCATTTCCTCAAGGTCCACTGAGATCACCTTACCTATCTTTCCTTCAACCCCTGGTTTTTCATAAGACCTTGAATCAGCTCCGAACCCTCCAAACCCTTCCTTTTTTTCAACCTCTCTTCCAATCATATCCGCACATAGTTGATGGAGTGGTATTATTAATGAATTGCTTTCTTTATCATAAGACATTGCCTGCCAGTTATGGCCTCCATAAATTCCAGGACATACGGAAAAGGAATTATTAACCTTTGAATTAAGAATATCCTCTCTGTAGGTAAGCTTTCCAGTTTTGTAGTTGATCTTTTGATAGATATTCTGGTTTACAGTTTCCAATAGGCTTATAAATTTTCCATTCTCTCTGTCCATCTTCCACAGAATTCCGTCCTTGCCGATTGTATATAAGAGTTTTTTATTATTGTAATCCACTAAAACTCTCTCAAACCCAACCTCCATATCAATAGTTTCCCCAGGTATGTGTTGGTAAAACCATTTAATTTTTCCTGTATTTGGATTTATTGCTAGAGTGGAATTTGTATACAAAGCAGAATCTTTTGTTGTCATACCCCTGCTATCGGCAACCCATGGCTTTGCCTGTGATGTTCCAATAAAGAAAAGGTTTAAGGTAGGGTCATAACTTCCTGGTATCCAAGTATCGCCTCCAGCTCTATATATTGAATCTGTATCACCCCAGGTATCTCCATGCTTATCCCCGGGGTAAGCTATCGTTGATGTTCTCCATATTTCCCGTCCATTATCTGGGTTATGACCAGTTATAAAACAACCCTCCTTAATATACCTTTCGCATCCGTTAATACCACTCACAATGACACCGTTTGCCACTATTGGACCACTGGTATGTGTATAACCATCTTGAAAATTAGCCTTTTTAGTTTTCCATAATAAATTTCCAGTTTTTATATCAAGAGCGATAAGGGATGCATCATATGTAGCCATAAAAATCTTATCTTCATATATTGCGATATTTCTTGTTGGACCTCCCAAGGTTTTAGAGCCCTTAGGGAAGGGATAATTATACTCCCATATTAATTCACCATTTTTAGCATTTAATGCCTGTATTGTATTCCCAGGGTTAGTTAGGAACATTATACCTTGGCTAACTAAAGGAGTTATTTGATTGCTTCCCTCATTCATGCTCAAGCTCCAAGAAAGTTTGAGTTTTTGAATATTACTGGTATTTATAATTTTTAACGGACTGTAACCCTGACCATCAACTGTTCTTCTCCAAGATAGCCAATCTGAAGAGGGCGGGTTATTGATATCATTTAAGGTTATGTTATTAAAATTTAATATAGGCTTATTTTTAAAGTTAGTTTTTCTTTCCTGTGGCTGGTCTATTGTACTCGGATCACTGAAGGCGACCCAACTCTCATCAATTTCTTTATTATTAGAGCTTAGGATATACTGATGAATCTCTTTGTATGTTTTATCGCTTAATAAGCCCTGACTACCTGGTGGCATCGACTCTTTTGTGTAACTTAAAAGATCCTCAAATCCTTTTTTTTCCCATTTTTCTATAAATTGACCTCCAATCAACGATGATCCATGCGCTGTCCCTCGGAGATTTAAGGAATGACAGTCTGAACAAAATTCTTCATATTTCTCCTCTCCTTGAAACACCTCCTGAGAAAGCAATTCTTGAAAATTAAAAATGTAAGAAAGAAATAATACAAAACTTAAAAAAACAGTAAGATTTTTTTTGTTATTTTTCATAGAAAGCCTCCCCAACGCTTATTAAAAATTAAATAAATAATAGATTTTTCCTGCGTCAATTAGTAGTCTTAAATTTTTAGAAGAAAGAGTCTATAAGCTAATTAAACAGTGAGGTTATTTTTATGACAGCAATTTTAGTAATATTTATTTATTTAGTCGCTATACTTTTTTTAAACAAAATAACATACGGACGATTTGACTAATTTTAGTCTTTATGCATCCAGCTGATAAGAGGAATTATTGGTATTATCCATGATATTCCTCCTATGAGGTAAAACAAGAAAACTCCAAATCCATTAAAGTTTGGTAACAATAAGTCACCTAAGGGGCCTATTATGATTAGAAAAAATATTAACCATATCGGAATAATGATTGTTCCAATTAGTTTTCTATTTTTTGTTTTTAAAACACTCATAGGGCTTTAACTCCTCAGTAAACATTAACTATCTTATATAAAGAGATTTAAATTGATTGAAACTAAAAAAAATACAAATCTATCACTAGTTATCTGGTCATCGACACTACTTTTTCTGCTAATCATTCTCGTTTTAGTAGGGGGAGCTACTAGGATCTCAGATTCTGGACTGTCTATTACTGAGTGGGAACCTGTTTTAGGTATTTTTCCTCCTCTTTCCTTTGATTCCTGGATACTTGAATTTGATAAATATAAGAAAATACCAGAATATATTTTAATTAATAACACCATGAGCTTAAGTGAGTTTAAGGTAATATATCTATGGGAATGGGGGCACAGGCTATTGGCAAGATTGGTTGGGTTAGTGAGCGTGGTTCCATTCCTAGTATTTTGGAGAATGAAAAAACTGTCAAAGCCTATAATACGAAGATCTTTATTGATTACGGTCTTGATTGGAATTCAGGGCTACATAGGTTGGTACATGGTTCAAAGTGGACTCACTGAAAGAGTGGATGTAAGTCAATACAGGCTTTCTGTACACCTTTGTATGGCTTTTATCATTATTTACAATACTTTAATTCTATTATTTGAAGTATCAAATATACACCCATCCAATAAAGGGAATGTTAAGCCAATTTGGTCTGCTCTTTTTTTGACTGTGGTTTTTCTTCAAATCTTCTCTGGAGGCCTAATGTCAGGCCTGGATGCCGGTTTAATCTATCCTACCTGGCCTTTGATGGGGCTAAATATCATTCCTTCTGATTATTGGATAGATTATATGGGAGTATTTAATCTATTTGAAAATAGATCAAATGTTCAGTTTAATCATAGAACTCTAGGGTACATAGTTTTTGTTGGGGGACTTCTGAATGTCTATTTTTCAAGAAAAAGCCAGTTTGGCTTTAAGGTTTCTCTGATAATACTATTTTTACTTTTTATTCAAGTTGCCTTAGGCATTTTTACAATTATTTTAATGGTGCCATGGGAAACCGCTATTTTACATCAATTCTTTTCCTTAATGGTGTTTTCAGCAGTTGCATTCTCCCTGCATCTTTCTCGTGTAGGTAAATAGTTACCTTTAAATAAATAATTGAAATATATAAGTAATTTTAATTCATTGACATAAATAGTATTAATATATAGAAAGTTGAAAATTAACTAAATGAAGATATATGATATGAAAACAACAGTTTCTACTAAGCACACAGAAGTAACAAAAAAATGGATCATGATAGACGCAACTAATCTTGTAGTCGGAAGGTTGGCAGCGTTTGTTGCCAGCAGATTGAGAGGAAAGCATCTTCCTTCATTTACACCTCATGTTGATGATGGTGATTTTGTTGTTATTTTTAATGCTGAAAAAATTCATTTTACAGGGAATAAGTTTGTAGATAAAAAGTATTATAAGCATACTGGCTATCCAGGCGGAATTAAATCAACTACTCCTGAAAAAATTCTAGAAGGAAAGTTCCCTGAGAGAGTTATGGAGAAGGCTATTAGAAGAATGTTGCCTTCTGGTCCTTTGGCAAACACACAATTTAGTAACTTAAAAGTTTATGCGGGTCCTGATCATCCTCACGAAGCTCAAAAACCAGAATTAATTGATGTATCATCCCTAAATAATAAGAATGTGAAAAGATAATGGAAATAAAAATAGAAAATAGTGAAGCGTTAAGTGAGATTATAGAAGGTGAAGAGCAGAATCCACTTCCAGAGAAAAAAGTTGACGAACTTGGAAGAGCTTATGCAACAGGTAAAAGAAAAAATGCTGTTGCGCGTGTATGGCTAAAAGCTGGGTCTGGTGCAATCAAAATTAACGGAAAGAACAGTAATGATTATTTTGCTAGGCCGGTACTAAGAATGTTAATTAATCAACCGTTAGTAGCGGCTGATAGAGTTGATCAATTCGATGTAATTTGTTCGGTTACAGGAGGCGGATTATCAGGTCAAGCTGGTGCTATCCGTCATGGTATTTCAAAATGTTTAGTTAGCTATGAGCCTGAGGTTAAAAAAGCACTCAAGCCTGGCGGGTTCTTAACTCGAGATTCTCGTGTTGTTGAGCGTAAAAAATATGGTAGAGCAAAAGCAAGAAGAAGCTTCCAGTTCTCAAAGCGTTAGAGAGGATTTATATAATTATTTTAGAGCGCTTTTATAAGCGCTCTTTTTTTGTCTAAAATTTAGTAGTAGAGTAAAGTTATGGTTAAAGATGAATATAACATAGCCCTATTGGGTGGAAGGGGTTTTGTGGGCCAAGAGATCATAAAGCTTTTGAATTTCCATCCTATTTTTAATCTTTCGATGGCATTCTCTGCATCTTTTTCTGGCAATTATGTTGAAGGTTATTTAAAGAATTCTGATCTAAAATACACCGACCTTGACCTGAACTCTTTGGATCTTAATAATATCGACATAGTTATTTGCGCGCTTTCAAACGGTGAATCAACTCCGTTTGTAAAAAAAATAGAAGAAATTAATAATTCAATTGTTATTGTTGATATCGGCTCTGATTATAGGTTTAACGATGACTGGTACTATAGCATCCCTGAAATTCACAATATGCCTAAAGGAACTAAAAAAATAAGTAATCCCGGTTGTTATGCCACAGCAATGCAATTAGCTATTTCACCCTTGAGGGATGTTATCGATTCAAAGGTCTCCTGTATGGGGGTTTCAGGTTATAGCGGCGCAGGATCTTCGCCCAATGAAAAAAATAATCCAGATAATCTAAAAAATAATATCTTACCTTACTCTCTAACGAACCACACACATGAAAATGAAGTAAAAAGGCATTGCTATTCAAAGGTTTCTTTCACCCCTCATGTAGCTGACTTTTTTAGAGGGATACTGGTTACTTCACACTTTTCTTTAAATAAGAACCTGAGTGAATCAGATATTTATGAAATCTACATAGATTTTTATCAAAATAAAAAACTAGTCAAAATAAATAAAAAACCACCTTTAATTAGCGATGTTATTAATACAAACTATGCTTATATTGGCGGGTTCTCAGTAAATGAAGATGGCGAAAGTTTAGCCCTTTGTAGCTCTATAGATAACCTTTTAAAGGGCGCTGCCACTCAGTGTATCCAGAATTTAAATATATCATTTGGAATAGAAGACTCTTTATATCTTGAAGATACCCACATTTAACTTTATTAGTTACTTATGAAATCAACGTTTCTTTTATTAATCACTTTATCGTTAGTTACTGGGTGCGGGACAAGAGAGAGTATCAAGGGAAAATACCTCTATAGCGATAAGATAAAAGAAGTTTTAACTAATGAGGAATACTATAGGTTGGATAAAGAAGCCAAATGGCCTTCAAATAATTATGGTCCTACGTGTAACAAGACTGAGGACACTGTAAATTTTGATGTTGATATTAAAGAATCTTTGTTAAAAAAATAATGTTGTTATCGATATGAGAAAATTAGAAAAGTTAGATAGACTACCCCCTTATGTTTTCGAGGAGGTTAATAGAATTAAGGATCTTGCAAGATCGCAGGGAAAAGACATAATTGATTTTGGTATGGGGAATCCTGATATTCCGACTCCAAAGCATATAGTCGATAAGTTGATTGAGACTAGCCTTGACCCTAAAATGCATCGATATTCAGCTTCTAAAGGTATTTCTGGGCTAAGAAAGGCAAATGCAGAATACTATGAAAGAAGGTTTAATGTTAAGCTGGACCATGAAAAGGAAGTTATTGCGACTATTGGATCAAAAGAAGGTCTTGCTAATATGGCGCAAATTCTAGCTTCTGACGGAGACACAATCCTTGTCCCCAATCCAGCCTATCCAATACATGCTTTTGGTTTTATTATAAATGGTGCAAACCTTATACACTACAATGTTAACTCTGGAATCGACTTGATGAAGGAGATTTCCTCAAAGGTGGAATCCTCTAAAAAAGATATTAAGGCGATGATCCTGAATTTTCCATCTAATCCAACAGCAGAGATTTGTTCATTAGATTTTTATAAAGAGATTGTTCCATATGCAAAAAAACATGACATTATTTTATTATCAGATTTAGCGTATGCAGAAATCTATTTTGATAAAAATGAAGTTCCAGTATCTATTCTCGAGGTTGATGGAGCCAAGGATATTGCTGTAGAATTTACATCTTTATCAAAGAGTTTTTCAATGCCAGGGTGGAGAATGGGATTTGCAGTTGGCAATGAATACTTAATTTCTGCGTTAACAAGAATTAAGTCATATCTAGATTACGGAGCCTTTACCCCAATCCAGGTTGCATCTGCAGCTGCTTTAAATAGCAAGGAATCGATTATTGATGATATTCGAAGTGTTTATAAAGGCAGAAGAGATGTCTTGGTTGAATCTTTTTCTAGAGCTGGTTGGGATGTTCCCTCCCCAAGGGCAACAATGTTTGCCTGGACTCCTTTACCTGAAAAATTTAAACATTTATCTTCTTTAGAGTTCTCTAAAATCTTGCTCGAGGAGGCTGATATTGCTGTATCCCCAGGTATAGGGTTCGGTAAGAACGGCGAGGGATTTGTTCGGCTTTCGATGGTTGAGAATGAGCAAAGAATTAGACAAGCCGCAAGAAATTTAAAAAGGGTTCTTGATGAATGATGTAGTAAAAATCGGTATTGCCGGTCTAGGTACTATTGGTTCCGGTGTCATTAAAAGTCTTCTTAGAAATCAAAGTGATTTAGAGAAAAAGTATAAGTTTAAATTTGAAATTTCTGGTATTTCAGCCTCTTCAAAGAACAAGGAAAGGTCTTTTAATGCTAGTAGCTTTGTTTGGTTTGATAGCCCCATTGATCTAGCTAGAGATTCAAATATTGATTTGATTATCGAGTTAATTGGAGGTGATTCTGGCATTGCATATGATTTAGCGATAGAAGCAATAAAAAACAAAAAAGGATTTATTACGGCAAATAAAGCTTTAATTTCTTCTCACGGAAAGGAGTTATCAAGGTTATCTGAGGAAAATAATTCTTTTATTGGTTACGAGGCTGCAGTTGCTGGGGGTATCCCAATTATTAAGACATTAAGGAGTGGACTAGTTTTAGATCAAATAAAAGGTGTGTACGGAATCTTAAATGGTACCTCAAATTTCATTTTATCAAAAATGAGCGAAGAAAATAAAAGTTTTGAAGATGCTCTTTCTGAGGCTCAAATACTCGGTTATGCTGAAGCAGACCCTTCTTTTGATATTAACGGACTAGATGTTGCTCACAAGCTTTCGATAATCAATTCATTGTGCTTTGCAGAATTCCCATCTATCGAAAGTATTAATGTTAAAGGAATAGAGGCCATTTTAACTCTAGACCATAAGTACGCAAAAGAGCTTGGATATAACATTAAGCTAACTGCCTCATCGTTTAGTGATGGCGGTAGCTTAAGAAAGGAAGTTTCGCCTACCCTGGTGGAGATGGGTAGCTCGCTTGGCAGGGTTTCAGGCGTAAGCAATGTTGTTTGTATAAATACAGACTATAACGGAACAATAATTTTAGAAGGTGAGGGAGCAGGGGAAGGTCCAACCTCAACATCAGTTTTGTCAGATATTGTTGATTACTCTTCAAATAACAAGCAATATTTATTTAATAAAAAATTTGCTGATCTTTTGGATTCAAAGTGCAATAACAGTGTAATAGATAGATGCTATTACCTCAGAGTCTTTTTGGTTGATCAGAAGGGTGCTATGTCGAATTTAACATCCATTTTAGGAAAAAACGGTATATCAATAGATCAGGTTATACAAAGGGGTGGGGTGCACTTAAAAGATGAGAAAAACTTTACGCCTGTTATTATGATTACTCACCCTATTGATTCGGAGTCAATTGACTCTGCTTTTGCGGAATTAATAAATACAGATTTAATATCAATGGATCCAATTTTTTTACCCGTCCTTAAGGACAACTTATGAGGTTTTTTTATGACTGATAATACAATTGATAGAATTCTAACGCTTGAGTTAGTGCGAGTAACAGAAAGAGCTGCTGTTGCATCATCCCTTTTGGTAGGAAGAGGTGATGAAAAAAAAGCAGATCAGGCAGCTGTTGACGCAATGAGAAAAGAATTAAATAAGCTTGATATTCGAGGTGAAGTTGTTATCGGTGAGGGTGAGAGAGATGAAGCTCCCATGCTTTATATCGGAGAGAAGGTTGGAACTGGTAAGGGTCCCGAGGTTGATATTGCCCTTGATCCTCTTGAAGGAACAACATTAACAGCCAAAGGTCAGGCAGACGCCTTAACAACTATAGCAATGGCAGAAAAAGGATCGTTGTTGAATGCTGCGGATGTTTATATGGATAAGATAGCTATTGGACCCGGGTGCCCTGATGATTTGGTGCATTTGGACGAAGACCCTGATGTAAATATAAAAGCATTTAGCAAGGCTACTAAGAAGCCCATAGAGCTTGTTACGGTATGTGTTCTCGATAGACCTCGCCACGGAGACATTATCGAATCTATTCGTTTGTCTGGGGCTAGAGTTAGGTTAATTACCGATGGTGATATAGCGGGTGTAATTCATACAACAGATAAATCAACTGGAATTGATATCTATATGGGAATAGGAGGGGCTCCAGAGGGTGTTCTTGCTGCTGCGGCATTGAAATGTACTGGTGGACAGATGCAGGCAAAATTAGTTTTGGAGGATCAAGAAAAGAAAAATCGTGCCACTAAAATGGGAATCACTGATTTTAATAAAATATATAAATTAAATGATTTAGTTAGCGGTGACGCATTGTTTGCCGCTACGGGGGTAACTAATGGTTCAATGCTTACTGGTATTGAGAATAATAATGGTCTGTGGACCAATACTGTTGTCATGAGATCTTCATCAGGAACTGTTCGTTGGATTAAGTCGCATCATACTAATAAAGAAAAATTTAACCTCGGCTAATAATGCAAAAAGATACCTCTTTCATAGAAAATAAAGTTTCTGCTAAAGGATCTTTATGGAGGGAGAGGGCGCCTGATTCAGAAAAAATATCAGCTTTAAAGAACGAGAATAATGTTCCCGATCTCATAGCAAAAATTCTTGTTGGAAGAAAAATTAACTCAAGTGAGGTTAATGACTTCCTTTATCCCGAAGTCAATAAGTTACTTAAAGACCCAAGTTGCCTATTTGATCTCGATAATGGGATAAAGTGTTTAATTTCTGCAATAAAAAATAAAGAAACCATTGGTATTTTAGGTGATTATGACGTTGATGGAGCTACATCCTCATCTCTTTTAAAATTATTTTTTGATCATTATCATATTAAATCGGAGGTTTATATCCCTGATCGTTTGAAGGAAGGGTATGGACCGAATAAAAATGCAATCGATAACTTTTATAATAGCGGTATAAGGACATTTATTACTGTTGATTGTGGCGCAACATCAGTTGAGGTAATGGATTTTGCTCACGAGAAAGGTATGCAGGTTATTATAATTGACCACCACAAAGTGGACAAGCCTTTGCCAAAGTGCAGCGCACATATTAATCCATCTAGGGAAGAGGATAACTCTGACCTTAACGATTTAGCCGCTGTTGGCCTGACTTTTATATTTATTATTGCCCTAAGAAGAGCAATCAGAGATTTAATGTTATTCCCTGATATAGATGAACCAAGCCTCAAGCAATACCTTGACCTAGTTGCTCTTGGAACAGTTTGTGATGTTGTCCAGTTAAGGGGTTTAAACCGAGCCTTTGTAAAGGAAGGTATTGATGTAATTTCACGAAGAGAAAGACCTGGAATAGAAGGTTTACGCTCTATATCAGGGGCAAATGATATAGGAGTTACTGAATTAGGCTTTAGAATTGGCCCAAGAATCAATGCTGCCGGTCGAACCGGCTCATCGGACTTGGGCTTTAGGCTCCTCACATCGCGAAGTGAGGACGAGGTAATGGCTATATCCGAAAGATTAAACAACCTAAACCAGCAAAGACAAAATATTGAACAAACTGTATTGTTTGAGGCTACAAATAATATTGTAAATGAAATTGATGAGAAGAAATTAAATTCTATACCAAATTCTATCATAGCTAATGGTGAAAAATGGCACCTTGGAGTTCTTGGAATAGTTGCCAGTAGGTTAAAGGAGAAATATTACAGACCTTCTTTTGTAATCAGCACTAACGATGATGTTGCAACAGGGTCTGCTCGTTCTGTTTCTGGAATCGATGTTGGAAAGCTAATAATAGACGCTGTCAATGAGGGTGTTCTTGTTTCTGGGGGAGGGCATAAGATGGCTGGAGGATTTAGTCTCAAGACATCAAATCTTGATAAATTTAAAGAATTCTGTAATGAAAGAATTTTTGATGAAGCGGATGAAGATGTGTTAAAAAAAGTAAATTTCTATGATGATGTTATTGATTCATATAATATAAACAGAGATTTATATGACTTAATTAAACTAGCATCACCTTATGGGCAAGGTAACCCTGAGCCTCAGTTTATTATAAAAAATGCAAAAATAGATTATTGGTCTGAGGTGGGAACGGGTCATTTGAAAGTTAAGCTTTCTAATGCCAACTATGGTAATATTGATGCAATTGCCTTTGGCGCTAAAGGAACAGCTGTTGGAGACCTTCTAATGAACCATTCGGGTGGTTTATTTCATATTGCTGGTGTTATAAAAAAGAACGATTGGCAGGGTAATAAAGCAGTTCAAT
The DNA here is from genome assembly GCA_905182015.1 of alpha proteobacterium MED-G09. Lineage (GTDB taxonomy): Bacteria > Pseudomonadota > Alphaproteobacteria > MED-G09 > MED-G09 > MED-G09. The sequence goes on from CAJIZT010000005.1 coordinate 76,829, forward strand.
TTCATATTAAAGATCTCTTCACGGCATGACTTGATATTCTTTAATTAGACATATATACAGTTATGAAATATATAGTTATGAAACTGTGGTCCCTTCGTCTATCGGTTAGGACGCCAGGTTTTCAACCTGGAAAGAGGGGTTCGATTCCCCTAGGGACTACCAGTTTTAGGTTAAAGGATAAGAAGCAATTATGTTTAAACAATTAATAAATGCACAAAAGATTTCAGATAAAATATCTATTGCTGCCTCAATGTTATGTCTAATTCATTGCCTTATTCTTCCATCCTTTCTTGTTATATTTTCAAGTTACATAACAATAAGTTTAGATATTGAGATAATTCATTATACGTTTTTATTTTTAGTAATTCCTACTAGTATTTTTGCATTAACACTGGGTTTAAAGAATCATAATAACATTTTTGTATTTTTGTTGGGCTTAGTTGGTATAGCAATGATTATTTTTGCATTATTCACAGATATATCGTTTCTTAATTTTTCAGGAGAAATATTATTTACAACACTTGGATCTTTTCTAATTTCATCAGCGCATTATAAAAACTATAAACTTTGCATGCATTTAGATTGTGATTGCCATGATTAAATTTCCCTATGCTTTTAACAAAAAAAATCTTCTTATTTTACTGGGATTATTATTTGTATCTTCAATAAATTTAGATCCGCTTTACCACGATTTATTAGAAGATGAGCATTCAAAAGTTGAGTGTCATTTTTGTATCAATAATATTTCTGAAGTTGGCTTATCAGAAACAATATTAGAAAAATTTTCTTTATCTAATTTTTATTATTTTCAAAATTTAGATATTTTTATCCCACATATCGCTAAAAGTTTTTTTTCGAGAGCTCCGCCTAAAATTTAAATTTATACAATTTTTAAATTTTAACAGGAGTAAAAAATGAAAAATTTATTTTCAGCACTTTTTATTGTGAGTGCTTTATCAATTCACAGTGAGACACTTCACTCTAATGAAATCGATGAGGTTTCTAATGAAGTTGATGAGATTATTGTTAACTCATCTTATATTGATTCAACATTAAGCGATCTTGATGACCCTATTCATATTATATCAGGGAACAATGTTCTCTTAGATTCAACTCTAAGCTTAGGTGAGTCACTTAATGGTTTATTAGGTATTTCATCCTCAGATTTTGGATCAGCTGTTGGCCAACCAATAATTCGAGGTATGTCTGGTAGCCGGGTTAAAATAATGAATAACAACAAAACTCTAAGAGATGTTTCTTCTCTTGGTTCAGACCACATGAATGAAGTTGATTTAAATGACATACAACAAATTGAAGTTGTAAGAGGTCCATCATCTTTACTTTATTCTGGTGGAACTATTGGCGGAATTATTAATATAATTGATAATACAATAGCAAGAGAAGACTTCAAAGATTCTAAGTTAAGTATTGGTTTAGAATCTCAATCAGTAAATGATGGAGATTCTCATGATTTCTCATACCAAAATAATATCGGTGGTTTCAATTTAAGCTTAGCCTACAAGGATTCAGAATTTGATAATTTTGATATTCCAAGTGGCGCAGTCCTCCATACTGAAGAGGAACACCATGACGAAGAAGAACATGAAGGTGAACATGAAGAAGATCTAGGTTACCTTCCTAATTCCGATTTTAAATCAACATCTAAAAGAATTGGTTTATCTAAAGCTGGTGATTGGGGTTATTTCGGTTTTTCCTATAAAAATTCTGAAAGTCTTTTCGGTATCCCTTTTCATGGTGAAGGTCATGAAGGGCATGACGAACATGAAGATGAAGAGCATAATGATGAGGAAGCTCACCACGATGAAGATGAACATCACGAAGAAGGTGAGCATGAAGGTGAAAGGATTTTTTCTAATACGGAATCTGATATTTTCGATATTGAAGGTTCATATATAGTTAATAATTCTTGGTTAAGAAAGGTTAATTATTTCTTTAGATCATCTGAGTATCTTCACACTGAGCAACATGCTGATGAAGAGGGTGAGGATGAGCACGAAGGTCATGTAGAAGGCCCAACAAACTTTGAGAATGAAGCCAAAGAATTTGGTGCAATTTTTGATTTATCAAATGACTTATTTTCTCAAAAGATCTCTTTAAACTATGTTGAGGAAGACATTTCTATTATTGGCGCTGAAGCATTTATGCGACCCACTGATAATGAAGAATTATCTATTGGTTATTACCTTTGCAGAGAGTTCCCAATGTTCGATCTTGATTTTGGTATAAGGTATGACAAAATTACCAGAAATGGTTCATTAGCGCATCACGAAGAAGAGCATCATGATGACGAACACGAAGAAGAGCATCATGATGACGAACATGAGGAAGAAATTGATTTTTATAACAAGGATTTTAGTAAAACAAGTTTTGCAATAAACTTTGGTAGACAAATTAATGATAATTTGAATATTAGTCTTGGACTTTCAAGATTAGAAAGAGCTCCTTCAGCAGTCGAATTATTTATGAATGGTCCGCACCTTGTTACTGGAAGATTTGAGGTTGGCAATACAAACCTTAAATCAGAAACTGCTAACAATATTGATTTGAATATATATTATCAAAACAATAATTTCTCCTTTAAGGGTAACCTTTTCAGTAATGAAGTAGATAATTATATCTATTTACAAGATGAAACAGAGGAAGAGCATGAAGATCATGAGGATGAAGAACATGGCGATCATGAGGGTCTTATACTTTCAAATTATCTACAAAATGACGCTAAGCTTGAAGGCTATGAGTTTGAAATAAGTCAGGCCTTTTCATTTGATAGAGGAAGTTTGACTTTATCTTTGGGAAGGGATTCAGTCTCAGGAGAATTTAAAAATGGAAAAAATATTCCAAGAATTGTTCCTGCAAGAAATATCCTGTCGCTTTCGTATTCTGAAAATAACCTTGAGGCAAATCTTACTTATAAAGATGTCGAAGAGCAGAATGATATTGGAGATGGTGAAACAATGACTGAAGACTTTGAAATGCTTAACTTCGTTTTAAGAAAAACTTTTACATTAAACAATGAAAGTAAGATAAATTTATCAATATTTGGTAAAAATCTTCTTGATGAAGTTGCCAGAAACCACTCTTCATTTGTAAAGAATCAAGTTCCTTTACCAGGAAGAAATTATGGCGTTAAGTTAAAATTAATATTTTAAGTTAGTACTAAAGTATTACTTTATAAAAAAATCCCTAGGGGAATTATATTTCCCTAGGGAGAGATTATTATTAAGTGTTTGTAAAAATATACAAACAACTCTAAAGACATTTTAATATCTGAATAATTAAATAAATTTAAGATCTATTTTTCAGAAGTAATTTTAAAAATCATATAAATTGATTTACGGAGAGTAAAAATGATTGAAATTGCATTAGGGTTTGGTTGGATAGCACAAACAGTAGTCCTTTTATCAGCCTTCATATTGGTTATGTATAAAATTATATCTGAAGATTGGGGTAGAGAATCTACACCAAACAAAAAAGCAAAACCAACAGCGTTAATTCGACAATATATTTCAGATTTTAATTCTAACAAAAATTTGGAAAGAAACTTTCATATGCCTATTATGGTTTTGAATAATGGGAAAAAGAATATTCTCAAGGATATTTCAAAGCTTGTAGACTACAAGAATTTAAAGAAAACTGGATGGAAATATTCAACTATAAATTCTCTAGATATATTGTTGGAATCAGATGGTACGGCCATAGTGAAATTAAATTTTTATAGAGTTAATAAACTCAACGAAAGATATATTAGAGCTAATGCTTATTACACGCTTACAAGACAGGATTCAAAATGGGGAATATCATCAATGATTATTGATGCAGATGTGCCTTTGGGCATCTAAGGGTTCTTAGTCTTTTCTTAGAAATTAACCCCAGCTCTCTTTAAATTTAAAACTAATTTTCTTATACCGATATAATATGTGTAAAATATTCTTATTAGTTAACACCTATACCTGTTAATTTATGTTTGGTAACTTTCCATTCACCTTGATTAACCATATGAGTTTCATAATAACCCCAAAAAGTTGTAGAAAGGTCGGGTCTATCAGCATAGTAGTGAATTGCCCTTAAGTCTGTTCTTACTATTGCTACTTCGCCATCATATGAGATCATTGGATTTCCAAGCATATGTTGAGTATTCCTAAATTTACCTATCTCACTATCAACATAATTGATCCAATTATCCGCACCGTTTATAGTGACCGCAGTATCTGTCCCAAAATTAGGGGTGTAAACAATATTGACCTCAACATCATCTGTAAAAATGGATCTAAAGAGCTTGTAGTCCTTAGTATCAATTCCAATAGCATATTTATTCATCACATCTATGATCTCAAATCTACTTTCTGCACTTATTGTCTGTGAGGTGGCATTAAAACTTAACGATATAAACAGTCCAAAAAAAGCTGTTAAAAATAAATTACGCATAATAAAACTCCCTAACTTTATATATTTTTAATAGATGGTAAAGCAATCTTCTTTTATTAAAAGCATTACATAATTTAGTAGTTTAATTTTTTTGTGCAAGTAAATTGCATTAGCACACAAGTCTTATTTTTTTTGTTATAACTATCAGAATCAATTTTCGGAGAACAAGATGAGAGATATAAATAGTAACGAAGTGTGCGATATACTTAATGAAGTCATGGAATATGAATTAGCTGGAGTAGTTAGATATACCCATTCATCCTTAATGGTATCTGGCCCAAATAGAATACCAATAGTTGAATTTCTTCAAGCCCAAGCTCAAGAGTCTTTAACTCATGCCCAACAGGCGGGCGAGTTATTGACTGGATTAGACGGTCATCCAAGTCAAAAAATCGCTAAAATTAATGAAAGTAATAGGCATTCGATTCAAGATATACTTCAAGAGAGCCTGGAGCACGAAATATATGCTTTAAATCTATACAAGAAACTACTTGAAAGTGTTGAAGGTGCATCAATTTACTTAGAAGAATACGCTCGAAATATGATCGGTCAAGAAGAGCAGCACAGCTTAGAGCTTAAAAAGATGCTAAAGGATTTTTCATCCTCGCAATAATTAGGGTAAATCCTTTTTTCATAGGCTTTGCTGGTTTCTTGCTTATTGTTTATAAGAATAGATATGATTATTGATAGCTTTAAAGAGATTGTCGATGAAAGTTCTAACATTGTTATCTTTACGGGTGCTGGAATATCGACTGAATCCGGAATACCTGATTTTCGAAGCCCCACTGGTATTTGGAGTAAAAATCAACCTATAGAATTCCAAGATTTTTTGTCATCTGAGGAGATGAGGGTTGAATTCTGGAAAAGAAAATTTGCCATTGATGTGACAATTTCTCAAGCAAAGCCTAATTCTGGTCACATGGTAATTGCAAAACTAAGTAAATCTGGAAGTATTTCTAACGTTATTACGCAAAATATTGATAATCTTCATCAAGATTCAGGTATTCCAAGTAATAAGGTTATTGAATTGCACGGAAATACAACTTACGCAAAATGTTTGGATTGCAATTTTAGGGTTGAGCTAGAGACTATCAAAAAAAACTTTGAAGACACAAAGAAGCCACCTCTTTGTAGTAAGTGTGGGGGTATAATAAAAACTGCTACTATTTCATTCGGCCAATCAATGCCTGAGGATGAGATGAGAAGGGCGCAGGAGGCAACACTATCTTGTGATTTATTTATTGTTATAGGTTCTTCCTTAAAGGTTTACCCTGCTGCTAACTTCCCAATTTTAGCTAAGAAAAATAAGTCAAAATTAGTAATTTTAAATAGGGAAAAGACTGATTTGGACACTTATGCCGATTTAGTTATACACGATGAAATTGGAAGCTTCTTATTAAACAGTTTCAGATGATTAATTAAAATCCTCTGCTTTATCAAAGTCCTTTAAAACTCCCCTTGAGGCTTTCACCTTCACAATATCGTACCCATCTTCAAGAATTGCACCCTTAAGACCTTTATCTTTTAATAAATTATTAGTCTTTATTGTTAACCTTTTGAAGGTATCAACAGGAATAAGCATTGGGTTTCCCAATTTATTGTTAAAACTTGGTATACAAATCTTTTTACCCGAGTTTGCAATAAAATTTTCTATTAGAGTGTTAATATCCTCCGAGGTTACAAGTGGCATATCCCCTAAAGAAATCATAATGCCTGTTGTTTCTTTATCAATATTATTTTTGATTTTTAAAATTGAAGAAAGCATTCCGTCTTGATAATTGTTATTGTCTAGTATGGGTATTTTAAAATCCTTTGTACTCTCTAGGATAGCCTCTTTGTCATGACCAACAATAAGAATAATTTTTTTTAATTTACTTTCATAATGACTTTTAAGTGTTTGATTAATAATAATATTATTATTATATTTTTTTAATAGTTTGTTCTCCAAACCCATTCTTTTGGATAGTCCTGCAGCTAAAATAAAGCAAGATATTTGATTTAACGATTGTTCCAATTTTCTCTTAACTCTTTTATTGATTTTTTTTGATATCGCAATGCTGATATAACCTCAGCCATAATAGAAATAGCTATTTCTCCAGGTGTCTGAGCATTAATCGGCAAACCTATGGGCCCGTTTATTCTTTCCATCGACTGTTCATCAATGCCATCTTCCAAAAACCTATCAATTCTTTTTTGGTGTGTTTTACGACTTCCTAGTGCGCCGACATAAAAACACTGAGATTTTATACTTTTTTTCAAGGCTACATCATCAAGGTTTGGCTCGTGGGTTAGGGTTACCACAGCTGTTCGTGAATCTAGGTCTAAATCATTAAAGGCATCTTCTGGCCATGAGCAAATAACTTTATTATTTGGAAATCTTTCTTGTTGAGCAAATGCTTCTCTCGGATCTATAATTGTTACCTCAAAATCTAAATTTTCTGCCATTATAGCTAGAGATTGAGCAACATGAACTGCTCCAACTATTATTAATTTCACAGGAGGGTTAAAGGGATTAATAACCCACTCTTCACCACCTTCCTCAACCAACAAGAGCTTATCTTCTTTTATAGCTTTTTTGATAAATGAACTTAATGGACTGCTGCTACTTTCTTTTAAGCTTACGATATGAGTATCAGTTGATTGCGCTTTTGATACTAAGCAAAAGGACTCTTTTCTTTGTTTAAATTTTAAAATATCTTCTAGAAGTTTTTTATCCATTATTTTTTAGAGACTCGATACGTATTTTAATATCTCCTCCGCAAGCCAGGCCAACCTCCCAGGCTTTATCATTTGTAATACCATATTGTAATAATTTTACTGAAGGAGAATTAATCATCTCTAAGGCATTTGAAACTACATCACCCTCAACACAGCCCCCGGAGACGGAGCCTACCATTAAACCATCGTCTCTAATAGCTAGCTGAGAGCCTGCTTTTCTAGGAGCCGAGCCCCAAGTCTTAATAACTGTTGCTATAGCTACCTTATGACCATTATTTAACCAGGCCAGGGCTGATTCAATGGGATCATTAGTGTTCATTTATTAATTTTTCAACAGCTCTTATGGCCATAACATTTACTAAATTAGCTCTATAGTCAGAATTTCCATGAATATCAGACATAACACCTTCTGAAGATAGCTTAACCGACTCTGCGGTTGTTACTGACCAATCCTTTGAAAGTGCATCTTCCATTTCTTTCCACCTAAAGACACCAGCTTCGCCAGCCCCAGTTACAGCAACCCTGATCTCTGTATCTGATTTTGAAACAAATACTCCAGCCATCGCATATCTTGAGGCAGGATTAGGAAATTTCATGTAACAAGAATTTTTTATAACAGGGAAAGATATTTGTGTAACAATTTCATCTTCCTCAAGGCTTGTTTCAAAAAGATTTAAAAAGAAATCTTCAGCCTTTACCTCTCTTTTTGACGTAGATATTGTTGCTCCAAGACCTAGGCATGCAGCGGGGTAGTCAGCGGTAGGATCATTATTTGATATCGCACCTCCTATTGTTCCCATATATCTAACATGAGGATCACCAATACCTTCCGCTAATTTTGCTAGGGATGGCATATGCTCATTTACAATATCAGATGTTGAGACTTCAAAATGACTTGATATAGATCCGATTAGAATATTATTAGATTCAATCTTTATATGCTTCAGTTCTTCAAGGTGCCTTATATCAATAAGTTGCTCAGGCGATGCTAATCTTTGTTTCATTGTCGGTATTAAAGTCATTCCACCTGCAATTATCTTAGATTCCGGGTTGCTAGAAAGAGCCGTTACCGCCTCACTTATTGATTGAGCTTTCAGATAGCTAAATTGATACATAGTTAATCCCCTAAACCTTGTTTGCCGCAGCTAATATTGATTTAACAATATTTTGATATCCTGTACACCGACATAAATTTCCTTCAAGCTCCTCACGAACAATTTTTTCGTTAAGATTTGGTTTTCTTTTTATTATATCGACTGCAGCCATTATCATTCCCGGTGTACAAAAGCCGCACTGTAAACCATGGTTTTCTCTAAAAGCCTCTTGAACTGGATGCAACTTATCACCATCAGCAAGACCTTCAATAGTGGTAATTGAGGCGTTATTAGCCTGAACGGTTAGCATAGAGCAACTTTTAACAGCATTACCATTAAGATGTATTACGCAAGCTCCACACTGGCTTGTATCGCAACCAACATGAGTTCCTGTTAGATTAAGGTCATCTCTAAGAAAGTGAACAAGTAGTTGACGCTCCTCGACCTCGGAAGACATATTTTTTCCATTAACCTCAATTTCTACTAAAGCCATATTTTCCTCGCTTATTTAGTTGCTATTTTATACTTGACCTAAAAAATACCATAAAACAATACTTAAAATAGAAAGAGCTATTAATGTTCTCAGCCAAAACGACGATACAAAAGAATTACCCTCATTCTTTTTGACCTCACTGATTGCCTCAGGGTTTTTATCATTAGATAATATTTTGTTAAATTTTCCAAAAAACTCATCTGCTAATTTATTTGCCGCTGTATCAATTAGGCGTTGCCCTATTTGCGCTAGTTTTCCGCCTACATTAGCCTCGACAGAGTATTTGAGAACAGTTCCATCATTGTGATCATCTAAAGCAACTTTTGCAACTCCTTTTGCAAATCCAGCCGCTCCTCCAGAACCTTCTCCAGTCAAAGTATAGCTATTTGGAGGATTTATATCAGAAAGTTTAATTTTACCAGAGAATTTTGCACTTATTGGTCCAATTTTAATTCTTACATTTGCTGTTAAATTTTCATCATCAGATTTTTCAACATTTTGAGCTCCTGGAATGGCCTGTACTAATTTATCTGGATCATTTAGAGCATCCCAAACTACTTGTTTTGGTGCGAAGATTATTTTTTCACCTTTCATTTCCATTTTAACGACTCCTAATGTTTTTGAAACTTAATAAAGCTTATATAAAATTTTTTATTAATAGTGAAATAATTTATTTTTACTTTTTTTAAGGTTAATAATTTAAATCAAATATAATTATATAGAGCTTTTTCGAATCTTGTAATAAAATAGATATTTAAGGAGTTTAAAATGAAGGCTATTCCTGAAGGCTTTATTGTTAACGAAAGAAGAGGCCCCTTCACAAATCATAATGGACCTTTTTATATTAAAAAAGACGATCAAAATTGGGTGCATGGCGCCTTAATACTAGACAGACATTGTAATGCTGCAAATATTGCGCATGGCGGAATGCTGATGGCTTTTGCTGATGGCGTTCTCGGTCATGCGGTTTATTCAAAAACTAAACGGGCAGGTGTAACAATAAAATTTAATTCTGAGTTTCTATCCGCCGCCAGAGAAGGTGAGTGGCTTGAAGGTTATGGCAGTGTCTCTTATGTTAAGCGTGGTTATGTCTATTGCGATACAATGCTTAAAGTTTCGACACGTAATGTTTTAAGTGTTACATCCATCTTTAAATTAAGAAAAAAAGAAGCCTTAAAAAAAATCATTACAAAAAGACGTTAAACAGTCTATATAATATTTAAAATGTTTCGGGGCGTAGCGCAGCCTGGTAGCGCACCTGGTTTGGGACCAGGGGGTCGGAGGTTCGAATCCTCTCGCCCCGACCATTTAAAATTCTTATAATTTGCCATTATTTGAGAAATAGTGGCATTTTTTTTATCTAAAATTTCTCATTTTAGAGTTAGTTAGTGTCAAAAATATTGAAGCTAGATAGCACATTGAACTTTTACCATCACACCTGTTTCTGGTATAGTTTTAGATCCTAATTTATTGATTTTTTTAAATTAGTAGTTAGTCTTGCGAAAACATTAGGAGAATAAAATGGAGTTTGATGAGGTAATAAAAGGAAGAAAAAGCATAAGGGGTTTTAAATCAAAGCCTGTATCTCGAGAAATCTTAGAAGAAGTTCTAGAGCTTGCTGTCAGATCTCCCTCATCAATGAATACACAGCCTTGGCATTTTCACATTGTTACAGGTAAGGTTTTAGACAATATAAGAAGAGAAAATACAGAAAAAAATATTTCTGGAGTAGCGCCTTCCAGGGAAATACGGTCTACTTTGGGTTACGAAGGAGTACATAGAGAAAGACAAATAGAGGTAGCTATTCAGCTCTTTAAGGAGATGGGTATAGAAAGGGATGATAAAGAATCAAGACAAGATTGGGTTCTTAGAGGATTCCGACAGTTTGATGCACCTGTGGCGGTTATTGTGACGTTTGATAGTAATCTAAAAGACGACGATATCTCAAAATTTGATTGTGGGGCGGTAGTAAATGGCCTGGTAAATGCTGGTTGGTCAAAGGGGCTAGGCGCTGTCATTAATAGCCAAGGCATAATGCAGTCCCCTGTTGTACGACGTTATGCAAATATACCTGATGATGAAGTCATAATGATTTGCGTAGCCATGGGGTATCCTGATAATTCCTTCCCTGCCAACAGAGTAATATCCAATAGAAGACCTGTTTCAGAAGTAGCAAAATTTATAGGTTTTTGAAGAACAACATAGAGTATTATTTTATTTATTCATCTCTTCAAGGTAGTCATCTATCAACCAAGCTGAACCAGTACGCACTATACATTTTTTAGGCTTACCTCCGGTTGAGCTGATTCTTATTATTGCATCGAAGGGAGTTGTTTGTTCCTCGTGTTTAATTTTAGCTCTCATACCTCTATATTTATATGTAATTTTTTTACCAAATATACTTTCTTTTCTTGAGACTTCTTCGCTATTTTTTACACCCCATTCACACACTGCCGTATATGTTTCTGGTGACCAGAATACAGAAGGCTTAGCTTTAGCATAAATGCTTGTGTTGATTATAATAACCAAAATTAAAGCTATCATAAGTTTATTCATTTTATTTATCGGAGAGCTCTTTCGAAACATCTATTAGATTTATCACGAAAGGTATATGTTTTACCATTATAAGAATAAACTTTCATATCATTGATGTTCATTATTTCTTTACCCTTTTCTACCGCCCTTAAACATTCCTCACGCTCATTTGCATATGTGGGGACGCTTTTGACAGTTGCCAAGGTTAATATTAAAAATAAGATTAATTTTATCATACAAAACCATATCAAAAAGCTCAGCTACTTAGCATGTGGTAATTCGTCACCCCGCTTGAGCAGGAATGAAAATTAATTCCTCGTATACTAACATTTTTTACTGATCCGAATTATAAGGCGGTTGCGTTACTGAGTATGCCCAATAGAAAAATAAAAACTGCAAAGGAAGACGAGAGTATATTAACGAAACAGGAATACTAGGAAATGCCTCTGGTGTAAGAGCCATGTAAATATTAGCAGGGTAAACAGCAATTAGTAGAGCAACTAATCCCCAACCAGCCATTTTACGTAAGCGAGGAATCAAAACGCCTATTCCTCCAAGAACTTCAAAAAATCCGCTTATATAAACAGCTTCTTTATGAAGCGGGAAGGCTGGTGGCATGATAGACAAATAAAAATCTGCATTAGTAAAATGATCTATACCGGTATTGATAAAAAAAATAGCCAGTCCAAACAGAACTAGCTTTTTCCACCAACCAGTAGGCAGCTGAAGTGCGTAAGAAATTTTTTTTGTAATTATTTTTAAGCCTTCCATTCCTTTATCTGATAATATTTTTTTTGTTTTGACAAGTTTATAAATCCTTGCATTTGCAAGACCTTCTTATCAAAACACATGAGTGTTAATCGTAAATTACTTTTTTGGGGCTTTTATAAACTTAGCAATACATTCAATATGATGAGTCATTGGAAATAGATCAACGGCAATTAATTTATCTAAAAAATAACCATTCCCTAATAATAGTTGAGTATCTCTTGCAAGAGAGGCTGGATCACATGAAACATACACAATGGTTTTTGGGTTTTTAGAAACCATTTGATCAACAACCAATTTACCCGCTCCATTTCGAGGGGGATCTAAAAGAATGACATCAACTGAATCAACTAAAGGTAATTCTTTCTCAACTCTACCTTTTCGAACCAATACATTTTTATGATTTTTAAATATTTTTCGAGCATCTTTAACGGCATAGTCATCTGATTCAACTAAATGTACATAACCTGTTTCTCCAACTTTCTTTGAGATTGCCATAGTAAATAATCCAACACCTCCGTAAAGATCACAAACCACATCTCCGGCATTAAGCTCCATAAGCTCCATTGCCACCTTGATCAGTGTTACGGGTGCATTTTTATGACCCTGCCAAAATGATTCAGGAGAAATTTCATAAAGATAATCACCTACAGCCTCGTGCATTAAAGGTGGGCCAGAAATATTTCTACCGGCCCTAGAAATATTTTTTTCATCTGCGCTAGATGAGGAAACCCTAATGCGATCTTTTCCCTTCCATTTTCTTTCAAAAATACCTGAATCATTAATAACCTTAGAGGCAATCATACATTGATCTATTTCCACAACATCTTTTGTTCTGGGGGAATAAAGGCCAGCCCTGCCATTATTGGAAACAGCAAAATCAAAACGTGTGCGCCAATGCAGTCCATTACTAGGCTCAACGCTTATAATATCCGGATCCACTTCAATCTTTCCAATATGTGAGAATTGATCTTTTATAACAACACGCTTTAATTCCCGTTGAGCCGATACCTTGATATGTTGAAAATCACATCCACCGCAACCCCCTGGGACGGCATATTTGCAAACTTGTTTGATTCTATCGGGAGACGGTTTGAGAATTTTTATAGCATCACCGCGAGCTAGCTTGGAAGAAACTGATGTAATTTCTACAATTACTTTTTCATTTGTAATCCCATGCCTAACAAAAATAACCTGACCGTTATGGCGTGCAACAAAATGACCCCCATGCGCAATAGGGCCAATTTCAACCTCAATATTATCACCTATCTTTAAACCTTCACCCATAACCATTATATCATCCCATGATAATTAAATTATCTATACAGACTTTATGGCTAACTTTACATTCTATTTTTTGTATTACTCAAAAGACAACAAAGCTTTTGCAGGATTAGCAATCCATCCTTCTATAAAGCTAACTATAAATAGAAATGAGAGTTTATAATATTGATTCATAGTGTATTGATTTTAATTAAATAACTCAGATAGAAGAAGATATTTAAGATGGTGGTTTTTATATTTTCTTCTAATAGTATATACTAAGTAACTGGAAATTTAAAAATTTATAACAGGGAGTTGATTGTATGACAAAAGCAAAATTAGGGTTTGTTGGAATTGGCGTTAAGGACATTAAAAAATCAACGGAATTTTATCAAAAAATTTTTAATTTAGACGTAATTGGTACTTACGATGAGGTAATCCTGGATAATTTAGACGGCACTAAAAGCACAGTGAATGAAACTGTTTTAGGCTATGAGGGTGAGGATGTAACTCTTTTAATTCTAATGCATTGGCCTCATGAGGATAGAAAGTATGATGGTGATAATACAAAAGTTGTCTTTGAGGTTGATGATGCCACTGATGTAATCAATAAAATCAGAGAACAGGGTGGTAAAATCGATAGGGAGGCGATACCTCATTATACTATAGAGGGAGGTCTTGTAGGATTAGGTCGTGACCCAGATAACTACGTAGTTGAAGTTGTCCAATGGAAGGTTGATTAAATAAAATTAGTACTAAAAAATCTTATATTAGAGTCTAGATTCTGCCTTTATTACTTTTGATATAACTTTTAAGGTGGTTTATATAATAAGTTAATTTAGTATCTGTTTAGCCCTCGGAGAATAAACATGAAACATAATAATATGAAAGACTTAAGACATGAATTGAATGGAATTGACTCGTCCATTCTATCTCTCCTCAAGGATAGGTTTGCCTTGATCCATGAGGCATCCTTGATAAAGAAAAATACCAATGAAATAAGAGATCATGCGAGAATAGAAGAAGTTATTACAGGCATAAGGTCTCAATCAAAAGAACTTGGAATTGATGAAAACACTATGGAATATCTTTGGAGGTTTTTGATTGAATTATCAATCCGATATGAATTTGACCATTTTGATGACTAGTTGAAAAAAATCTTAAATGAAAAAAGCACACGAATTTGATCTAAATAGTCCTGAAATTATGGAATATCCATATGATTTTTATAAAGCAATTCATAGAGACAACGCTAGGGCCGTCGAAGTTCAAGGCGTTGGTCATTGGATTGGGCGTATGGATGATATCAAAGAAATAACTAAAAATACTTCAATTTTTTCTAATAGCTATTTTTCTGAGGGCGGCCCTCTGCCCACGGGAGTCAGCGGTAAGCCTTTAGAAAAAGACGTAAAAGAGATTTTTGATAGTGGCCCTAAGGTTGTAAATGCTCTTTGGACAACAGATCCGCCTAAACATACGCTTCATAGAAAGCTTGTAAATAAGGCTTTTACTGGAAAATGGGTTCGATCCATGGAGCCAAAAATTAGAGATATAGCAAACGGCCTAATTGATAGCTTTATTGATGAGGGTAAAACTGACTTTATTAAAGATTATGCTGTTTATGTTCCAATGATTGTTATTGCCGAAGCCCTTGGTATGTCTCGAGAAGATGCCAAACAATTCAAACATTGGTCGGATGATATTTTATCAGGAAATTTAGATGTTCTTGACCATAGGGCTAGATTGAGAGTGGCTAAATCATTTGTAGAAGCAAACAATCACTTTGAAGCCACAATAGATGAAAGAAGAAAATGCCCAGCAGATGATTTAATTACATCACTAGCTACTGCGGAAGTCGAAGGAAAATCCCTTGATACTTCAGAGGTTTTGCCAATAGTTAATACCCTTATGCTTGCAGGAAATGAAACAACAACTAACTTAATTGGTAATGCCATGAAGCTTCTTTTTGAATACCCAGAGGCTATGTATGATATTAGTCATGATTACAATCTTATTCCTGGGTTTATTGATGAGGTAATGCGCTTTGAGGCACCTGTTCAATGTCTCTATAGAGTTGTAACCGAGGATACAGAAATAGGAGATGTTAAGATTTCTAAAGATTCAAGTATTATGCTAGGCTGGGGAACAGCAGGAAGAGATCCGAAATATTTTGATAATCCAGATATATTTGACATCTATCGATCGAATTCTTCCCAAAATGTAGGATTTGGTTTCGGCCCTCATATTTGTGTAGGTCTTGGATTAGCTAAAGCAGAAGCAAAAATAGCATTTGAGACGTTGTTTGATAGATTGAAAGATATTGAATTGGATAAAAATTCTGACTTGTCTCATATACCTACTTTTGCAACGAGGGGTTATAAGAAATTAAACCTACAATTTAAAAATAATAATTGATTTACTTTATTTAATCATACTATCCTTAGGTTAAGAAATTTCCTGGGGGGTGTTTTTATGAGTCAGGCAGATTTAATTATTCGCAATGGAACAATAATTGACGGATCCGGTGGTCCTGAGAAAGTTTCTGATATCCTAATAAAGGATGGTTTTATTAAAAAGATTGGCAATCTTGATGACAGCTTTGAGTCAAAGAAAGAAATTGATGCAAGCGGTTATATTGTTACCCCTGGGTTTGTTGATATTCACACCCATTATGACGGACAAGCTACTTGGGATAATTATTTATCACCATCTTCCTGGCACGGTGTAACGACAGCATTAATGGGGAATTGTGGAGTTGGGTTTGCCCCTGTTCGTGATGACGACCATGATAAGTTGATTAGCCTTATGGAGGGTGTTGAAGATATACCAGAGGTTGTGTTAACAGAAGGACTTGATTGGCAATGGAATACTTTTTCTGAATATTTGAATATCCTTGAAAATAAATCTTATGATATGGATATAGGCGCCCAAATTCCCCATGGTGCTTTAAGGCTATACGTTATGGGGCAAAGAGGAGCCGATAGAGAAATTGCAACAGATGACGATATAAAAGAAATGGCCAGAATAAGCGCTGAGGCAATAGAGGCAGGTGCAATAGGTTTCACAACATCAAGAACAATTTTTCATAAAACCTCAAAAGGCGATCTTGTTCCTAGCTTTGATGCAGCCGGAAATGAGTTAATAAAAATTGCAGAAGCAATTGGAAAGACAGGCAAGGGAGTGCTTCAATTAGTCTCTGATTTTTTGGGTGGTTATGAAGAATTTAAGATGTTGGAAGAGATGGTAAGGGTTTCAGGTAGGCCATTATCAATAACTTTAGCTCAAACTGACGGAACAAAATATGGGTATAAAGATCTTTTAAATTGGATCGAAACATCTGCAAATAATGGTTTCCCTATCAGGGCTCAGGCAGCAGGAAGACCAATTGGCTTAATGCTAGGTCTTAATTTAACTCTCAATCCTTTTTCAGGACATCCGTCATATATAGAAATATCGCATCTACCATTGAGTGAAAGAGTCGAAATCATGAGGGGTTCGGACTTCAGGTGTAAAATTTTAAATGAACATGGATCCTCTGATAACGGCTTAGTTAAGTCTATACTGAGAAATATGGATAATATTTATCTATTAGATAAAATTCCAGATTATGAGCCTCTTCGCGAAAATAGTTTGGGTTCTAAAGCCGCAAAATCCAATAAAGAACTTAATGAGTATATTTATGATATTTTACTTGAGGATGATGGAAACTCACTCCTATATTATCCAATTGGTAATTATTTAGATTATTCACTAGAGGCTTGCCTTGAGATGATAAGCAGTGAACATTCATTGTTGGGACTTGGGGATGGGGGTGCGCATTGTTCAACTATTTGCGATGCAAGCTTTCCAACGCATATGTTAACTTTTTGGGGTAGGGACAGGACTAGGGGAGAAAAATTAGAACTTCCATGGATTATAAAATCTTATACCCAAGATAATGCTTTGGCTATCGGGCTTGATGATAGGGGTGTTATAGCCGAGGGAATGAAGGCCGATATCAATGTAATAGATTTTGATAATTTAACTCTTTATTCTCCAGAAATACTTTATGATCTTCCTGCGGGAGGAAAAAGACTTGTTCAAAAGGTTGATGGTTATAAGTATACCATTGTTTCAGGTAGTATAACGTATAAAGATGGTGTCCCGACAGGCGAGCTTCCTGGAAAACTAATAAAGGCATAAATTAAATTGATTATTCAGAAAAATTCTATTTTTCAACAAGCATACTTTGTTAATAGCATTGAGGAATCTGTAAAAAAATGGAGCAAAACATTTGGAGCGGGACCATTTGTTTTTACTCACCATCATAAAACTGATAAATTTGAATATAGAGGAACTTCTCAAGAATCTGATGTTTCCTATGCTTTTGGTTACCTGGGGGACACCATGATCCAGTTTATTGAGCAACATGATGAAACGCCTTCTATTTATAGAGATATGTACAAAAAGGGCGAAGAAGGGTTTCATCACATAGGAATTTTAGTTTCTGATTTTGATGAAGAGCTTGATAGATTTCTGGATATGGGATTTGATCTAGCTTGCAGACTTTGGGCTGATGGAGTGGATGCCGCTTATGTTGACACCAGATCTTTGAATGGAGTTTTTACTGAACTACACGGCGACCCTAACCACATATTAGGTGAGTTTTCTAGATGGAGAAGGGCTCAT
>CAJIZT010000006.1 GCA_905182015.1 alpha proteobacterium MED-G09
ATGATAAATTGCCTGATTTGTTCCACATCCAGCTATCAGTATATTGAGATTGTCTCTATATTCTTTTTCTGGAAATAATCTTTGCCAAATCAGCGTTAAACAAGATCCTTGTTGATAGCCCAGATCTATTTTTTGATCCATATCTAAGATAGGTTCTGGGTAAGGATGCTCGTTATATTGAGCCTCAATATCATCATCATATTTAGGCATTTACGCCTTTAATGGACCTTTAGCAATATATTTGTCTATTGTCTGATGGTAGTGACGTAGTCTGCTCTCTTGATAATTAGCGTATGTCACAGCGCCTTTTTTTGAAGCCCTCATTCCAGCTTCTAACTCTGGTATGTTTGCCATGTCTTGGTCAAAAATAAACCCAATACCTGTAAGCTCCTCAGCATCATCCCAACATTCGTCTTCATTAAGATAGTGAATTGGAATTGGCTCATATGACTCCTCTTTAGCTGAATCAACATGATTTCTTTGAAGGAATATAGCTTCCATTATTGATGAATCATGACGATTACCGTTTGGTCTGAATCTATAGATTAGATTTCTTGGAAAACCACCCCAGGGTGAGAAATTTGGAAATACATTATATACTATGGCGTCCAGCATTTCGGTATCGGATTTATCAGAGTAATCATGACCATCGTTTACTTTAAATGCATCTCTCATAGTCTGGGCGGCAACTTTTCTTGCCTCCTCTCCTTCAGGAACGACAATCTTATCCTCTGTTTCTACTCTTCCTGATCCATAAAATATGGTATCGAAAATTTCTTGCTCAGTTGTATCCCAGCAATTAGGGCTTGGCTTTCCAACAAGCGCAATGTTTCTGTTTACATGATCGCCATAAACATCATACCTTGCATTTTCATCTGCTTGAAAAGGCATAATCTGGGGATGAATTTCTGTAGCATGAAAAGCTTCCATAAAGGCTTCTTGAACAATTTTCCAATTACCTGGAACAACCTTTGATACATGAATAGATTTCTTACAATTACCAAGATCCCATCTTTCGTGATGTTCTGGAACAGGGTCTAAGTATTCTAAAAGTGGCATTGCGTTATCATCTATATTTATAAAGACAAACCCTTGCCATATATCAGTACTTACTTGAGGTAAATTCCATTCCTCTGGTTTTACATGAGGAAAATCCCAAGCAGCAGGTGTATGCTTAAGTGTTCCATCTAAATTCCAGCAATATCCATGAAAAGGACATTTGATTTCTTCGCTATTAGAAGATCTTTCAGTTTTTAATTTTCTTGCCCTGTGAAGGCATGAATTATAGTAACCTTGAATTTTATTTTCTTCCGTCCTAATTATTACAAAGGAATAGTCGAGTATGTCATAAACTAAACTATCACCAACATTAGGAATATCTTCAACTCTGCAGGCAAATTGCCACACTCTTGTCCACATAGATTCTGCTTCTTTGTCAAAAAACTCTTTCGATATATATCTGTCGATTGATATATCTTCCGATCCTAAGTAAGGAGCGCTTTCTTCATACATGAATTTTGGCACAGTCTTACTATCTTGGTCGAGGTAATCAGTATAGCTTTCGTCTGGAGTTCTGGCTGAACCTGGCTTGACACTATCTTTGTCTTTTAAAATTTCACTCATTTGTAATTCCCCGCACATAAAAATAAATTTGAAAGTCATTTTACAGACAAAATTATATTTTAGTAAATCTTTTTTAATAAATAATTCTTATTATTTAAGGAAAAATATAAAAATACTATAATTTAATTTTTTTTTCTATCTATATAGCCTTAGATGGAGTTTATTAAATCTTAACTGGGAGGATAATTTGTTGAGCAATTCAGATGATTTAAAGGATAAATTAGATATAAGAGAAGTACTTGATAGGTATTGTGATGGAGTGAATCAACGTGATTCAAAGGTATGGGGAAGTACCTGGTCTTTAAATGCAGTTTGGGAAATACCACACTTAAAAATTAAAAATGAAGGTAGGGATAATATAGTTGCCATATGGACTGAGGCAATGAAAGGCTATCCTTTTGTTCATATGATGGCGCAGCCTGGGTATATAAATATTAATGGTAATAATGCAAGCATGAGAAGCTACACTCTTGAGACAGCAGTTTTACCTGACGGGACTGAAATTCATCCTTGCGGCCAATACGACGACGAACTTATCCGCGAAGAAGGCGAATGGAAATTTTCTCATAGATCGTTTAAAAATTTACACGGTGAGTAAGATCAAATAATATTGAACAACAGAATTTATGGTAGTGATTTAGTATTCATCAGGGGATTGAGAGAGTAAAAGCCTCAGCGCTAAAAGTTAATTTTTTTGGATTTAAGATGAAATTTATAATTTTTGATTTAGATGATACGTTACTATGCGGTGATTGTGAGCGATACTGGTCTAGTTTTTTAGCCAACAAAGGTCTTATGAAAGAAGAAAATAATTCATCAAAAATTAATCAATTTGATGAAGATTATCGTAACGGTGTTTTAAATTTTGATGAATACTCATCTTATATCCAGGAACCTTTGAGGGGCATGAATCAAGATAATGTGGACCTTCTTTTAAAGGAATTTATTACAAAGGTAGGATCTAAGTTATCTGACAATTTAACTAAAAATCTTCTTATCGAATCAAAGTCGGCAGATAAAGTTCTTATTGCCTCTGGATCACATGATTTCTTAGTTAAGGGATTTGCTGACTATTTTAAAATTGAATCAAGTATTGGAACGCCTACTGAAATAAAAAACAATGTATATACTGGTAATTTGGCCGGTGAACCAACCTTTAAAGAAGGAAAGGTTAGGGCGGTAGAAAAATGGTGTTTACAGAATAACCTTAAGGTTAGTAATTCAATATTTTATTCTGATTCAATTAATGATTTACCAATGTTTGAAGTTTGTGGAAAGCCTATTGCTGTTAATCCAGATAAACTTTTAAATGAGATTGCAATTAAGAGATCTTATGAGATTATCAATAGATAGTTTTTATTAATAGTTTTTAATATTTAGAATAGTGAAAACCTTAACAGGAGAGAGAAATGTTTAGTCATATTATGGTCGGAGCAAACAATATAGAAGAATCAAAAGCGTTTTATGATGCCACCTTAGGCGCGCTGGGATACAAACCGGGAGTCATAGATCCCAAGGGTCGTTGTTTTTATGCAACGAAATCAGGAATTTTTTCAATTAGCGTTCCCATAGACGGTGAGCCGGCGGGTCCAGGAAATGGAAGTACAGTAGGTTTTGCTGTAGATAGCCCTGAGGCGGGTGATGCATGGCACGCTGCAGGTATAGAAAATGGCGGAACAACTTGTGAAGATGCTCCGGGTATTAGAGAGGAAATGAATATATACCTTGCCTATCTTCGTGATCCGGCTGGAAATAAAATATGCGCACTTCTTCGTATGAGCTAATTATGAGTATTACGAAGAATAAGAAATTAGTACAACACTGGTACGAAGCTCTTGCTGAAGGTGATTTCGAAACTATTTTTGATATGCATCATGAGGATGTTATTTATAATATGGTTGGAAGCACTCCAGTGTCAGGAAGGATTTATGGAAAAGACGCCTGTTGTAAAGGAATGATCGGTCAAAAGCTATTGGAAAAACTTATTCCTGAAAAAATTAAATTCTCAAAAAAATGGAAAATTATAGCCGCCGAGAACGATCGTGTTGTTGGTCTTATGCAGGGTGGTGGACCTTGTCAAAATGGAGAAGAATACGAGCAAACATATTGCGAGATTTTTACCATACGTGATGATAAAATCATTGAGCTCCATGCTTTTTTTGATACAGCCTTGGTTGAACAATGTTTGTTTGAAAACCCGCTGTCAAGAAAACCAAAAGCTATTAAAGATCCATTCCAAATTAAGTAAGGAGATATATATTATGACAATTGAAGGAAAAAGAATAATAGTAACTGGCTCGGCAAGTGGGATGGGGGAAGCAACTTTAAAGGCTTACATCCAAGCTGGCGCGCATGTTATCGGCATGGATGTGTCTGATGATATTGGAAGCTCAATTTGTGAAAATTCAAACAATGAGGGCCCTGGAAGGTGTTCCTATATTCACGTTGACGTCTCAGATAAAGCCAGCGTTGTAAGCTCTTTTGCAAAAGCTAATGAAATGCTTGGAGGTCTTGACGTACTTGCTCATCCTGCGGCTATACAGAGGGCTTCTAATGCTTCAGAGGTAAGCGTCGAGGACTGGGATTTAATGTTTGCCGTGAATGTGAAAGGTACAATGCTGACTAATCAAATTGCCCAAGAATATATGAAGGCGAGCGGAGGTGGCTCTATCATAAATTTTGGATCTATATCTGGATTAAGGCCGGAGCCATCAGCATCAGCATATTCTGCAGCAAAGGGAGCTGTCCACTCCTGGACAAGAACTGCAGCAGGTTCATGGGGTAAGGATAATATTAGGGTGAATGCCATTCTTCCCGCAATGGCTACACCAATGTATCGAGCAGCTAGAGAAAGATCTTCAGAAGAAGAAAATTTAGCTAGTCACTGGAGAAATTCTGTCCCGATTGCCTTAGGTCAAGAGTACGGTGACCCTGAAAAAGACCTTGCGCCTGTTATGATATTTTTTGCCTCAGATGCATCTAAGTTTATAACGGGTCAACTTATACCGGTTGATGGAGGACAAACAGCTGGCCTTTAAAGCTGAGGAATATTCTCTTCCTATTTTTATCATTTTACTATTAATTGTTTTATTTTCTGGTAACGCAGCTTTGTCAGTTTTTCTTGGAATTTTATTTTCTTTGATAGTAAATCCTAAAGAGACATTTTTTTCAATAAAAATTGGAACACTTCCATTACAGATTGGTATTATTTTTTTAGGAACCACAATTAACCTTCCTTATGCCTGGAGTATTGGTTCTGATTATTTCTTCTGGATAGCGGTATTTGTTATCTCCACTTTTTTTCTTGGTATATTTCTAGGAAAGGTTTTTGGAGTTCATCACAGAATGACATTTATGCTTTCTGCAGGGGCTGCTATTTGTGGCGGGACAGCAATCGCTGCTGTTGCTCCAATTATTAAAGCTAAACCTCAAGAAATATTAATTTCTATAACAATAATTTTTTTACTAAATGCCTTGGCAATTTTAGTATTTCCAATAATAGGTAGCTCTTTAAATATGAGTAATTATCAATTTGGAGTCTGGTCTGCTTTAGCCATACATGACACTAGCTCTGTTATGGCGGCTGCATTATTATATAGCGATGAGTCAGCGCAGGTCGCCGCAACCTTAAAGCTCGGAAGAACTTTTTGGATTATACCATTATTATTAATTTCTAGTTGGTTTTTTAAAAATGAAACAAAAAAAATAAAGTTTCCAAGATTTATAATCTTCTTTTTGATAGCAATTTTATCAAATACTTTATTAGATTTCGGGGATAATTTTTTATTAATTTTAAAAAATATAAGTCAGTGCTTACTATTAATCGGCCTTTTTTGTATTGGAACTCAGTCAAATATTTCTAGCTTAAGGTTATTAAGTATTAGGCCGGTAATATTAGCTATAGGTTTATGGTTGGTAGTTATTCCATTGTCTTATATAATTGTATTACTTTAATAATTTATAATAAAAGGAATTGCTATGAATGAAATGGAAGTAAAAAACAGATTTTGGGTTATGAAAAGTTTACCCGAGGGTAATGACTTTGAGAGTGCTCTTGAGATCAGAGAGGAGGGTAAAATAGAAATTCCAGATGGTTGTTTTGCGACAAAAAATTCATTTATCTCCATGGATGCTGGTACTCGAATGTATATGACGGAGAGAGAGGATTCCTTCCAGCCTCCAATCCCGATAGGGGAAAAATTAATGGGCACTGTTCTTGGCGAGATTATTGAGAGTAATCACCCTGATCATAAAATTGGAGATGTATTAAGGTCTTATGGTCAATGGTCAGATTATTCAGTTGTAGATCCTAGCGCAATGTATCCAAGTAAAGTGGATATTAGTGATACAGACCTTGTAAATTATGTGGGAATATACGGTGCAAATGGCTGGACTGCTTATGTTGGTGTTATTAATACAGGAAGAGTAAAGGCTGGCGATACATTTGTTGTATCTGCTGCAGCTGGATGCACTGGGTTAATGGCTGGACAAATTGCTAAGATTTCAGGATGCAAGGTTATTGGCATTGCAGGAACTGATCAGAAGTGTGATCTAATCTGCAAAGATTATGGTTTTGATGGAGCTATTAATTATAAAACTGAAAATATTTCTGAAAAATTGAAAGAATTATGTCCAGAGGGAGTTAATGTATATTTTGATAATGTAGCCGGATCTACTTTGGATGCGGTTCTTGAGAATATGGCTAACTTTGGGGTTATAGCGGTCTGCGGTTTGTTAGAGAACTATGCGTCTACTGAACGTTTACCTGGGCCTTATAATTATGATCTTATTCTTATGAAAAGACTTAGGTTTGAAGGTTTCTTCTCCCCAGATTTTTATCATCGTGAAGCAGAAATTAATCCAATTTTAAAAAATTGGGATAAATCAGGACTTCTAAAGCTACCAATCGAAGTTACTAGTGGTTTAGAGAATCTAGTATCAGCATACTCAAAGCTTTTTGAAGGAAGTAATATTGGGAAAGTGGTGGTTAAGGTTTAACAATGGAACACTTCGATCATCTTACACAGGATCTTCAAAAGTTTATTGAAAAACAAAAGATTTTTTTTGTTGGAACAGCAACATCTGAGGGACTTATAAATATCTCTCCAAAAGGTTTAGAAAGTTTAAAAGTAATTGATCAAAATAAAATTCTTTGGATGAATTTAACTGGAAGCGGCAATGAAAGTGCTGCGCATACCCAAGAAAATCCAAGAATGACCCTTATGTTTATTTCATTTGAAAAAAAACCACTTATATTGAGAATCTATGGAGAAGCAAAAGCTATCCACCGACTTGATGAGAAATGGGATGACTTATCATCTAGTTTTCCAGAATCTAATGGTTCAAGGCAAATTTTTGACCTTACTGTTTCATTAGTTCAGACATCATGTGGGTATGCCGTGCCTTATTATGATTTCAAAGGAGAAAGGGATATCTTAAAGAAGTGGAATGAAAGCGCTGGAAAAAAAGGTATACAAAAATATTGGAAAGAAAATAATGCTCAATCTCTTGACGGCATAGAAACTAATATTGAAAAGAAGAATATCGAGCGCTCTTAGCTACATTATTTAAATCTTAATTCTAAAAATAATATAGATATAAAATTTGCGATTATAAGAAATAATTAATTAATACATCAGACTTAAAGGAACTCTATCTATGGGAAGTGAGTTTAAAACTTATGATTTAGTTATTCTAGGGGCTGGGGCGGCCGGATTAATGAGTGCAATCACTGCCGGAAAAAGAGGTAAAAAAGTCCTCATTCTTGAAAAATCTAATAAGGTTGGAAAAAAGATACTTATGTCTGGTGGTGGAAAAAGTAATTTCACTAATCTTTATGTGGAGCCTAAAAATTTTATCTCCGCAAACGCTTATTTCTGTATTTCGGCTTTAAATCGTTATAAGCCCGATGATTTTATTGATTTAGTAAAAAAACATAACATTCCCTTTGAGCAAAAAAAACATAATCAGCTTTTTTGTGTAAATTCATCAAAGGACATTGTGAATATGCTTCTTAAGGAATGCGATGATGTTGGCGTTGAGATTATAACTCATTGTGATACGAGACTGATTAAGCCCTTAGCCCAGAAAGGTGTTAAAAGATTGTCAAATCAAACTGATAAAATGCGATATGAAATTAAGGGTATATTTTCAAATAGTAATGTTGATTTTTGGTTTCTTACAGAATCTACAATCATAGCAACTGGGGCTTTATCAATACCTACGCTAGGAGGAAGTGGTTATGGATATGATGTTGCCAGAGAGTACTCTTTAGAACTTTTAAATCGAAGAGCAGGCTTAGTTCCTTTTATGTTTAGTGGGTCTATAAAAGAAATTTCTGATAGACTTTCTGGAACCTCTCTTGAGGTTGAGGTATCTTGCAATGATCATAAGTTTTTGGAAAGCTTATTATTTACCCATCGAGGAATTAGTGGACCTTCGATTTTACAAATTTCAAGCTATTGGCTACCGGGAGATTCTATTATTTTAAATTTAATGCCACATGATGACGCTCAATCATTACTGCTTAATGCAAAAAAAGAAAAAGAGGGAATCTTGCTAAGGACTTTTTTAAGTAAACTTCTTCCAAAGGCCTTAGTGCTTGAGCTGCAAAACTTATGGTGGTCTGGTTTTTCTGAAAAACCTTTTGCAGAGCTAAATAACAAACTCCTTATGAGCATTGGTGCCAATCTTAATAGGTGGGAGCTTAAACCCTCAGAAACAGAGGGATATAGAACTGCTGAGGTTACACTTGGGGGGGTAAATACTGATGGTGTTAGTTCCAAGACAATGGAATCTATTAATTATCCCGGACTCTATTTTGTCGGGGAAGTTCTTGATGTATCAGGTCATTTAGGTGGTTTTAATTTTCAGTGGGCTTGGGCCTCAGGTTATACAGCTGGACTATACGCATAATAAATTTTTTTTAAATTAAGATTGTTTCTTTTTAAGAATAATTATTAACTAAATAATATTATATTTAATCAATAACTTATAAAAGTAGTTTCTGGGATTATTATTCTTGGTCAAATCTGGATACCAAAAAAATAAATATTTAATTTATCAATTATAGAGAAACGCTCAAATTTTGGGCATTTTTTTTTATCATAATATTATAGTATAATAATCGAAAGGATTTGGAGGGACTTGAAATGATTAAAGTTATAATGCTTATGAAAAGAAAACCAGGAATGACAATTCCAGAATTTAGAGAGTATTACGAAAATAACCATAGAGTTATTGGAGAGAAATATCTTAACGGATTTGCTGTCAAATATATAAGGCGCTTTACTAATCCCTTGGTTGATAGATCAGGAAATTTAACTGATCCAGAATATGACGTAATTATGGAAGTTTGGTATCCTGACGAAGCCACACTTAAGGCTTGTGGTGAGAAGTTGAGTCAGCCTGAAATAGTAAAAGAAATCCAAGAAGATGAAGTAAAGATTTTTGACCTAAGATACATGAGATCTTATACTGTCGATGAATTCGAATCTGATTTAGAAAAGTGATTATTATTAAATGTCTATTATAAAAGTAAAGAATCTCGTCAAAACATATCGCCTTCCTGAAAAAATTGAAGGATCTTTTAACGCGGTTGATGGCGTTAGCTTTAGCATTGAAAGAGGTGAGATCTATGGAATTCTTGGTCCAAATGGAGCAGGGAAGACTACAACCTTAGAGATGCTTGAGGGATTGAACGATATTGACGCTGGAGCAGCTTATATTGATGGCCTTAGCGTTATGGACGAGCCCTATAAGGTTAAAAAAATTATTGGAGTCCAATTGCAAGCGAATGAATATTTTGATGGCCTTACGCTTGGTGAGTTAATTATTTTATTCGGCAATCTTTATCAAGTTAAAGTTATTCCAGATAAATTATTAGAGAGAGTCAATCTTTTAGATAAACTGCACGCAAAGCCGGCGGATCTTTCAGGAGGACAAAATCAAAGGTTTTCTATTGCCTGTGCATTGGTCAATGATCCTAAAATATTGTTTTTAGATGAGCCAACAACCGGTCTTGACCCTCAGGCCAAAAGAAATCTTTGGAACCTAGTATTAGAATTAAATAGATCTGAAATGACCATTGTGTTGACAACTCACAATATGGAGGAGGCTGAGACTCTATGTCATCGCATTGGTATAATGGATAAAGGAAAATTAATAGCAGAAGATACCCCTCAAAATTTAATTACCCAATATGCCTCTGACCCCCCGGTTGCACCCCTGCATGGTAATATTGAAGATGTTTTTCTTGCATTAACAGGTCACGGGCTAAGGGATTAATATGTTTAGCAAGATTCAATTTCATTTAGCAAAGGTCTTTTTAAAGATTTTTTTGAGAGATCGCCAATCTATTATTTTTAGTCTTTTTTTCCCTTTTGTGTTTATGGGTGCTTTTTCTTTTACGGGAGGTGAGGTAGATCCTTTTAATATTGGCCTGGTTAATAACTCAACCAGCATAGTTGCAAAAAATTTTTCCGAGCTTATTTCTTCAGATTCCCTATTTAATGTCACAAAAGGGAATGAGAAAGATTTAAGATCTGGACTTATTAACGGCGAACAATCAGCAGTAATTATTATACCAAAAGACTTTCAATTAAATAGTATTTCTGGAGATCTAAGACTTTTATTAGATAAATCACAGATAAGGCAATTAAGGAGTATTAAGGAATCACTAGGTCAAAGCCTACTATCAATTGAAAGAGAGCTAAGGGGCGTTGAACCAATGTTTGTATTGCAAACTGAGGATGTTAAGGCAAGGTCACTGCGGTATGTTGACTTTCTTTTACCGGGGATTCTTGCCTTTATGATTATGAATCTCTCGATAGCCGGAAGCGGTTATAATATTGTTGAGTATAGGCGCAGAGGTATATTAAAAAGATTGTTTGTTACTCCTATTCAGCCAAAGGACTTTATTATTTCAATTGTTTTGGCGAGACTTTTAATTGTTATTATGCAGATATCAGTTACTCTCAGTTTCGCTATTTTTTTTATTGATGTGAAGATATTAGGAAGTTTTTTGTCTTTATATATTATGATTATTCTTGGATCATCCATCTTCCTCTGTCTGGGGTTTTGCTTAGGAAGTATCGCAAAGACTCAGGAATCTGTGAGAGCGGTTGGTGGCTTGGTGACGTTTCCTCAACTTTTCTTATCAGGTGTTTTTTTTCCTATAAGCTCAATGCCAGAAATAATTCAACCTATTATACACATACTGCCGTTAACTGTTGTGGTTAAGGGTATGAGAGGTATTGCGAACGATGGATTATCCTTTGCGGACATGAATATTGTTTTAATTGGAATTGTTGCATGGCTAGTAATTAGTTTTGTTTTGGCGACAAAATTATTTGTATGGAAAAAGGTTGCCAATTAAAATGGATTCTATGGAAAAATTTACTCTTCATGAGAGATTAAAATCTGACACTATCTTTGTTCACGACCTTCCTTTGTGTAGAGTTTTGTTAATGAATGATTCTAATTATCCCTGGTTTATTCTAGTTCCAAAAAGAGATGGTGCTACAGAAATGTTTGAATTAATTAAAGAAGATAGGATTCAGCTGGAAATCGAAGTCTCAGCAATAGCAAGGGCTATAAAGACAAATTTTTGTGCAAAAAAAATTAATATTGCAACACTTGGAAATATTGTTCCCCAACTCCATATCCATATTGTAGCGCGATTTGAAAATGATCCTTCTTGGCCTAAACCTGTTTGGGGTAATCCGGATTTAGTTCAATACAAAAATAATGAACTAGAGGCATTAATTGAATCCTCATCGGCTATCTTCAAAGAATTAGGATTATAGAACTTACTTTATAATTCCACATTCTTGATTTGCAGGTATTGCGGTATCGATAAGATTAGGTTCTTTCAGGTTTAGATTGTTCATATGACTTATAAACTCACCCTTACTCATCTTCAGTCTCTTGTTATGGATTTTTTCTTCTTTAATTGTGGAAGATTTTAGCCCCTTATAATCATGTGCTGGGTAAATTATTGTATTATCATTTAACCGAAGCACTATGTTGTGCAGGCTATTAAACAGATCATCGGGATCTCCATTTTGAAAATCTGTTCTTCCATTGCCCCCTATTAACAAGGTATCTCCCGAGAATAGAATTTGATCATTTTCTTCATTGACCAAATAGCAATATGAATCATCCGTATGGCCGGGTGTATATAGCGCTGTTATCTTTATTTCATCTACCGTAATAACTTCCTTATTCCTCACAAACTTTGAGACACAGTCAACATCTGATTGAATGCCCATTATCGTCTCACAGTTAGTTATGTTTCTTAGCTCCCCTAATGCAGTTATGTGATCGGCATGTAAATGTGTATCAAAGCCGAAGGTTAACTTGAGGCTGAGTTTATCAAGTGAGTCGATATATTTTTTTGTATTATTTTTTACCGGATCAATTATGAAAGAATTATTTCTTTGACTCGCGACTAAGTAGCTATATGAGGAGCTGTCATCATCAAAAAATTGTTTTATTATCATAAAATCAATCTACATTGAATTGAACTATCTCAACGACATAATTATCGGGGTCTCGAGATAAACCCACTAAACCTCCATCTATTGAGTAATGAGGAATGGCCTCCCTCTCTATCTTTCCACCAGCATCTCTAATTCTATTCATAGCGCTTACAGCATCTTTAACTACAAATACTATTTTTGAGTTATTTCCATTATAAGATCTATTTTCTTTGCCCCAATTCATTAAAACTAGAGGGGTTCCTTGCTCATCATCACCTAAAACAATTTCATCAACATACCACTTGCTTCCATCAGAATTATCAACTTCAACAGAGTCATATCTTCCTATCTCCTTAAGACCTAAGGCTTCCTTATAAAATTTTGCCGACTTTTCAATATCCGATACACCAATGCCAACAAAACTTAATTTAGCACTTAAAGGAAATGATGAAAGAATTAGAATAAAAACAAAAGTTAGTGAAAGATTAAGAATCCGCATTTTATTACCCCTAAAAAAATTATTAAATAAAAATACCTAATAATAAATTAAACCTTATTTCATATTAATATATCGATCAATAAAATTATGGAATTGCTGAACACGACTCTCTTGACCTGATAAATATGACTCTTTGAAAACTGCATTTAATTTACGATAAGGTATCTATTTAAATTAGTTTATAAATATATTGTATTTAGTTCAATAATAAATACTATTGATTCTACGCGAGACTATATACGAAAGACTGCGTATTATAAAAAAATCGGGGAGATTAAATTATGAATATTAAAATTTTACTGCCACTATTCTTTGTGGCGCTTATTTTACCTTTGGGTAATGCTTTTTCGGATGAAGATGTTCCATCCGAAGCAAGTAATCCAAGGATGTCATCTGATATTGAAGAAATAGTTGTTACGGCGAGATCCAAGGATGAGACTTTAAGGGATATTCCTGTCGCAATTACTGCTTACAGTGAAGAAGACATGGAAAGATTTGCTATCAATAGTCTTGATGATATTGCCGCAACATCCGCCTCTTTAGAAATAAATAGAATTAATAGCGGTAGTGGAGTTCAGATAGCTATCCGCGGTATTGCCTCAAGTCCAGGAAGTCTTGGCATCGAGCAATCTGTTGCCGTTATGATTGATGGAGTTTATTTCCCTCAAGGCAGAGCAATTAATGAGGGTCTTTTTGATACTAGCCAAGTTGCTATTCTAAAAGGTCCACAAGCACTTTATTTTGGTAAAAATGCTACTGCTGGCGCGATTGCAATTACCACTAACGATCCTGGTGATGAATTTGAATTCATGGCGAAAGTTTCAAATGAATTTGAGTACGAAAACCTTATTACTGAAATGGCTGTTTCTGGTCCCATAAGTGATAATTGGGGTGCACGTTTAGCCCTTTATAGTGAAAAGATGGATAAAGGTTGGTTCCAAAATACAGCTACCGCAACAACTTATACAACTGTTGATGCTGCAAAAGGATTCGCTCCAACAAATCACGCTAATCCAGAGCCGACTACTAAATTTTTTCCAGCTACAGAAAGCACATATGGTCGTTTAACCTTAAAAGGCGATTTAGGTGAAAGAACAACTCTTAAATTAAAGGCAAGCTTTGCTGATAAAGAAATGGCTTCCGTTACTATGGCTGAATTATTTGATTGTTACCTAGGTGATACACCTCAAATTAATACAGGAGGTGTTGCAAATCCTCTTCCAACGGGCGGAGAGTGTAATAAAGATAGGGCAACAGGATATAATAATATACCTACTGTACCTGCAGCAGCTTATGAGCTTACAGGAATGTTTGATGGAGCATTAGGTGAGACATATGAATCTAAGATTTTTACAGCTGATCTAACGCATGATTTTGATACTATGTCTTTAAGGACTATTATTAATCACCACGAACAAAATGTAGCATGGGTTATTGACTGTGATTACAACTCTAATACAAGCTGTTTTGCTGGCGAGGTTAATGATTTTGAAAATCTTTCCATAGAAATGAAATTAGTTTCTACTGGTGGCGGGTCTCTTAACTGGGTATTAGGAGCATATGCTCAAGAAACAGAAAGGTACTTTGCACAAGAAGTTATTTTTGCTGGTGCTGAGAATTCCGCAGCCGATCCGACTAATCGATACGTTGCTTACGATAAAATTTCTGCAACAGACGGAGAAACATTCTCTGTTTATGGTGAATTAATATGGGACATTAACGATACTATGCAATTAACAGCTGGTGGACGTTATATTGATGAATCAAAAGATTCATACTTTACCCAGCCTTATGTTAATCCGGTATTTGGCTTTTTATTCGTCGAAGGAAGAACGTTAGAAGCGGATCAATCATTTGATGATTTTGTTCCAGAAGTGACTTTCCGTTACCAGCCTTCAGACACTCTAACTTACTTTGTAGCGTACAAAGAAGGTTGGAAGTCAGGTGGTTTTGATAATGGATCAATTGACAGTACTTTAAATGCTGATCCTCTAGGGGATATCACATACGAACCAGAGCACGTTAAGGGTTTTGAAGGTGGTGTTAAAGCATTGCTTGCTGACGGAGATCTTGAAGTTAATTTTGATCTTTACTCTTATGAGTATGACGATCTTCAGCTTAACTACTTTAATGCTGCTACATTTGCTTATAGAACCTTAAATGCTGAAGAATCTGAATCTAAAGGTCTTGAGCTTCAGCTTATATACCTTCCCCCATCAATTGATGGTCTTAGGTTGAATGCGGCCTTCGGTTACAATGACTCGAATTATGTTAAATTTGTTGGTCCTTGTTCTGGCGGTCAGAAGCCATCAGAAGGATGTAATATTAAAGATGGCGGTCTTTCGCTTCAAAACTTGAATGGAAGTAAAAGAGCTTTAGCTCCAGAAATGAGAGCGAATTTTGGCTTTAACTATAATACCGTTTTAAGTAATGGTTTAGAGTTTGGCTTAAACGGCAACGCTAAGCATTCTGATGAGTATAAATTAAGCGATACTATTCAAGATATTAAACAGCCAAAATATACAACCTTTGATGCTTCCGTAAGTATTTCATCCCCAGAAAAAGGATGGAAACTAGCCTTAATTGGAAAAAATCTTAATGATGAGTATATTCAGACATCCGGATCTGATGCCCCATCTACTGGAGGTGGAGCAGGTACTGAAGCTGGTTTTCAAGGCGATAGATACGCTTACGTTAAACCAGGAAGAACTATGATGCTTTCATTAAGCTATCGAAGATAAAGAATGGATAGCTAGATTTATGGCTCTAATTGCGGTAATTTTATTACTGGAATCAGGGCCATTTTTTTATCTTCTAATTAAATAAAAGACCTTAAATGACAGGGTTGGTTTGCATCAAGCCCAATAACAAAGTGTAATAATTGTAAAAAGTTAAATATAAAAAACTATATTGTTAGTATGAACAATAGGTGTACCTTTCAAGTTTCTACAACGTGAGTTAATTATGTATTATTTTTGGACCGTAAAGTTAATTCGATTTGTTGTAATTTTTTTTATACTAGCAACAATAATTTCTGGATACTTTTATCCGGGTGGAAATATTCACGATCCGTCTCAAGTTGGGTACTCAGTAACTCACAATTTTTTAAGTGACCTTGGTGGTTATAAGTCTCATTCTGGTAAGTCAAATATCTTATCGGCTTTATTATTCAATACTTCAATGATTATGTTTGTTCTAGTTGGTGTTTCATTTTTATTTGCACCAAGGCTTTTTAAAGAGAATAATTTAAATTATTTTCTATCAATTTTAGGGTCTGTATTTTTTTTCTTAGGAACAATTTTTTTTGCTGGCGTAGGTTTAACCCCTTACGATCTCTACCTCGATATGCATATCTTTTTTGCTATCAATGCATTTAGATTTTTGATACCAGCATCTATTCTTTACTTCATTGTATTGCTTAAA
Organism: alpha proteobacterium MED-G09; assembly: GCA_905182015.1. Lineage (GTDB taxonomy): Bacteria > Pseudomonadota > Alphaproteobacteria > MED-G09 > MED-G09 > MED-G09. Next base: position 16,027 of record CAJIZT010000006.1, read on the forward strand.
AGCTCAGTAAATAATAAATACGCTTTTACTATTATGCTTTTATTTTTCTTTATTTTTTTATATGTTGTCTATCAAATTGTTAGCGCCAGTCCTTTGGAGAGTTTAGAAAAAATGGTTGAGCAAGCTATCCTTCAGAAAATAATAGCTTTCATAAATGTTGTTAGTATTTTTATCCTTAGTTTTGCTTTTGCAGAACAGTTAAGAAAGTTAGATCTCGATTAAATCATGATTTTTTGTTATATAGTCTAAAGCTATTTTTAATTTATCAAGTGGTGAGTGAAGTAATGACTAAAGATCAAAAAAATGCATTTACCTCGATTATTGAGAAAAATAAAAACTATAGCGAGAGTTTTAATCATGATAATCTTTCTGCAAAACCCTCTAAATCTATTGCGGTTCTTACATGTATGGACACGAGGATAAATGTCGAAAAGATTTGTGGCTTAGAGTCTGGTGAAGCTCATATCCTTCGAAATGCTGGCGGTAGGGTAACTGATGATGCTATTAGGTCCTTTATTATTTCTTACAAGCTACTAGGTACTAAAGACTGGTTTGTTATTCAGCACACAGATTGTGGGTTATCAAAGATAACTGATAAAAAAATGGCAAATCTCTTGGAGGATAATTTAGAAACTGCCACTTTTGAAAATGGAGACTGGAAGAGTAATAAGAATCATAATTCGGAATCTGGATCACCTTTTGGACATCAAATAAAGTGGCATACATTCTCTGATATAAAGAAAAGTATTTTAGAGGATGTGAGGAAGCTTAAAAAGCACCCTTTGACCCCTAGCCATATAAATGTCTATGGCCTTATTTACGATGTTAAGACAGGAATCCTCGAAACCCCTGAAAACTTGATATAAAATTTTACCTTAATTTAATATTTGATTATCTTAAATAAAGTACTTGAAATTAGAAAATATTTTTGCTCTTTCTTCAATTGAATTCATTTCTAAAAAAACTCACAAAGGTCTCAAATGATTTACCGGTTACTTATATTGTCTTTTCTTATTATTCCGATCGATGCCTTTTCTTCTGACGCGATCAGTCACGCACCCTTAGGCGTTACTGCTGATCATTTTCATAAAAAAGGAGAGTGGATGGTCTCCCTTAGAGTTACTAACATGGAAATGAAAAATAATATTTTTAATGGAAATTCAATTCCTACTAAAAAAATATTAAATCAACCTAACCCCTTTGCATCAGAAATAATGAATATGGGTATGGCAAAAATGCCTAAAAACTTAAGCGTTATTCCAAAAAAAATGACAATGAAGATGGTTATGCTAGGCGCTATGTACGCTCCCTCAGATAAAGTTACCTTAATGGGCATGTTAATGTTTGATGATAAGGAGATGACCCTTGATACACATAATGGAGAGATGGGAAGAAACTATATTGGATCCTTCAATACATCTTCATCGGATATTTCTAAAATCTCTTTTTCGGGTCTATATAATTTACATGAATCTGATAAATCAAGGTGGCATTTAATATTAGGCTTGGAGCAAGGCTTAGGAGAGAATTCCAAAAAAGGTATTGTTTTGAATCCTATGAATATGAAATTTTCAACCACCTTGCCATATGGCATGCAGATTAGCGATAAAGCACTTCGTTTATTATCTGGCATAACAAATGTGACAAAGCTTGAAGATTTTATTATTGGGAATCAGTTGGTAATAAAAAAAATTATAAGTGAAAAAAATTGGAATTTTGGAGATGAGTTTGAGTATAATTTATGGCTTCAAGGCTCTTTCAGTAAAAATGTCTCATATTCTATTAGGTTGAATTACAAAGACCAGGATTCAATTGGGGGACGTGACAAAGCAATTATGGCTCCAGTACAGACCTCGAACCCAAATAATTACGGCGGACAAACTCTGAATTTAGGACTAGGTATTAATACACTTACTGATATTTTTGTTGGAGAGCACAAGGATCGGTTTTCTATAGAGATATTAAAGCCAATTGATCAGGATATGAATGGCCTTCAAATGAAAGATGACTTTACTATCTTACTGGGCTTTCAAAAGATGCTATAGATCTCTATTGTAAACTCTAAAATAAAGATCGACCATGTATGGTGACCAAAATGAGATTGAAAATGAAAAATAAATTCATAACTCTTTTTATTTTTTTATCTATATTATTTTTAATTTTTCTAAGTTTAGGACCTTTTTTTACACTTTATTCAATAAAGCAAAGTGTAGATGAAAAAGATTCTATCAAGTTAAGTAATAATATAAATTTTCCTACCTTGAGATTAAATATAAAAGTTCAGTTAAACACAGAGCTCTCAAAAAAAGTTAAATTAGAAAATGATATTTTTAATATTTTAGCCGAAGGTTTTGCAAGTAAATTGGTTGATGAGGCTGTTGATGTTCTTTTAACACCTGAGAATTTATTGAGGCTAATTAATGGAGAGGAGCCATCTTCAATCTTAAGAGATGAAAAGGTTAATTTTAATGAAAATAATTCATATGAAATTCTAGAAAGTATTAACTACAGGTTCGAATCTGATAAAAAGTTTTCGGTTTTTGTTAGAGGAAAGAACAACAAATATATTCAATTAATACTTGAACGGTCGGGTTTTCAATGGAAACTTTCAAACATAACTATTCAGGAGATTAATTAATGAATGAAAAAAAAATTATATTTTTAGGCGGAACTGGTCTTATTGGAAGTCAGGTATTAAAAATTTTGAGTAAGAATACAAATAATATCAATGCATTTTCGAGACGATCGAATACTAACTACCCTGAAAATGTTCAAGATATTTTATTTAACTTTAATACTCCTTTTTCTGAAATGGATATACCTAACTGTGATCATTTGTTTATTTGTATTGGTCGGAGTCTAAAACTTAGGGAGCTGCTTTATATGAGAAAAAAAGATAGAAAAAATCATTTTAAAATTGAACATGATTATGTTTTTAATATTGCAAAAAAGGCTAAAGATAGGGGTGTAAATAATTTATCAATTATCTCTGCAGTTGGTGCTAATTCAAACTCATCTAACTTTTACTTAAGCACAAAGGGATTTATCGAAGAAAGTTTAAAGAATTTAGGATATAAAAATATAAGTATTTTAAGACCCGGTCATATTATTGTTAATAAAGGAAGGGGTGAAATTGGCTTTATTGTTTGGATAATTGATATTTTTTTCAAGCTAGTAAATCCTTTTTTAAGAGGTTTTTTAAGAAAATATCGAGGAATCTCTCTAGAAAAATTTTCTGAGTTTATGGCAAATGAAGAGATGGCGGGTATTAATATTTTCTACTATGATGACTTTATAAAATAATAAAAAGGAGTTACTGATGAGTGTGTTAGTTAATTTAGAAATACCTGTAAAAGAAGACAGGTTAGAAGAGTTTTTTGATTATTTGCGTGAGATTTTATTTGATACTAGGGCTTATGAGGGCTGTATAAGTTTAAATACTTATCATGAAAGCGGAACCTCAACTGTGCTTTTAATTGAGGAATGGGAAAGAATAGAAAATCAAGAATCCTATATGCAGTGGAGGACTGAAACAGGTATGGTCGAAGCTCTTTCTAAATTCCTAAACGGTGACTTAATAGTTAAAAAATACGCTCCAAAGACGGATGTTTAGTTATGGAAAAAGATTTTGATATTATCATTTATGGTGCAACAGGATTTACAGGACAGCTTTGTGTTAAATATTTATCTGAAAATGCGACTGATATTAAATGGGGTATTGCTGGAAGGAATAAAAAAAAGCTACAAAAAGTTCTTTCTGATCTTTCTATCGATGTGAGTATTTTTATTGCTGATAGTGATGACCAAGAAGCGCTCGATCAAATTACAAATAAAACAAAAGTTATCTTAACTACTGCAGGACCATTTCACAGGTACGGCTCAAAGCTAGTAAAATCCTGTGTTAAAAATTCATCACACTATGTCGATATAACGGGTGAGTCATTTTGGATAAGAGAAATGATTGATAAACACCATGATGAAGCATCCTCAAAGGGTGTGAGAATTATCCCTGCTTGTGGCTATGATTCGCTTCCATCTGACTTAGGGTCGTATTTTGTAAGAAAGAAGGTAAAAGGTCCAATAAAAAGAATAGAGTCTTTCCATGCGGGTCAAGGAGGTGTTTCCGGAGGAACAACTGAGACAGGTTTTTCTATGGGAGATCTTAATTTAGATAAGAAAATGAATGATCCCTTTGTCTTAAATCCAGCTGAATCTATTTCAAAAGAACAAAGAGCCAAAAGTTCAGACATGATAGGTATAAAGTATAATAAGACTATAAAGGCGTGGACTGGTCCTTTTATTATGGCGATTATGAATACTAGGGTTGTTCGAAGAAGTGCAACACTTCTTGATGAGCGTCAAGAAGGATATGGTTTAAATTTTACTTATCAAGAGCATGCTTTTTATAAAAAACTATCTACTACTTTTCTTGTTTCATTTATGACTCTTTTATTTGGCTTTATTATAAAAACTCCCCTCAGGAAAATTGTCAGACCTTTATTGCCGAAACCTGGAGAGGGCCCAAGTGAAGAAACAATGAATAATGGTTTTTTTGATAGCTTGTTTTCAGCTCAGCTAGAGGATGGATCTGTTGAAACATACAGAGTTCATGGCAAGGGTGACCCCGGATATCGTGTTACATCAAAATTTGTTTGTGAAAGCGCTCTTACACTTATAAAGGAAAGTGATAGTTTGCCAGGTGGTAAAGATTACGGAGGCATACTAACTCCTTCAACAGGTTTAGGTGATCCATTGATAAAAAGACTTTCAGATAATGGGATTATCTTCGAGGGCCCTCTTGTTGATTAGTATCATTAATTTTTTAACTTTATAATGAGTATCGTGATTTTTAATTTCTTAAATCGCGATAACTCCTCCATCAACTGAGATTGAGTCACCTGTAGTAAAGGCCGAATCTTCTGATGCAAGAAATAAAACTGCTTTTACAACCTCTTCAGGCTCGCCAATTCTATTCATTGGGTGAGAGGCAGCAAAGTCTATAAGTTGTTGTTCAGGATTTTCAGCATCTTGGACATATCTTTGCATCATAGGTGTATTAATCGCACCAGGCTGTACTGCGTTACATCTTATTTTATAACCCATTTGAGCGCAATGTAGAGCAACTGTTCGAGTTAAGATCAGAACGCCCGCCTTACTATAATTATAAGCAAGAACAAATGATTGAGGTCTCGTTGCTAGAGAAGATGAGAAGTTTACTATTGAACCAGATCTTTCCTTCATTGACTTAACTGCAAACTGACAACCTAGAAAAACTGAAGTTCCATTTATTGCGTGAGTTCTATTCCAATGATCTAGAGTTTCATCTTCTATAGTTGCTGGCTCACTTATACCAGCAGCATTAATTACAGATGTTATTTTGTTAAATCTATCCCCTAAATGCCTCTCTAGTGAATTCCAAGACTCTGGGTCTGTAACATCAGCCTTAAAGAATTCACAGGATCTACCAATATTATTAGCGACTGACCTTCCCATTTCTTCATTGATATCAAGCGTTACAACTTCTCCACCTTCATTTACAAAATGTTCTGCAGTTAAAGCGCCCATTCCCGAAGCTCCACCTGTAATAATTGCTAATTTTTCATCAAATCTCGACACAATAACCTCCATAATTTTAATAAGCTTAACGCTTTTTATTTTTTTTATAATACTCCTGATCTTTTTTCATTTGATCTATTAATCTTTTATTTTCTAAAGTTTCTTTTGAATTTACCTTAGAAGATGTATTACATACTGAAATCCCCATATCATTCCTTTTTATTTTAAAGTAAAAGTGAGTTTACATGAATATTATCAAAGAAAAAAATAAATTAGAAGTCTTTTACAATGCAAGCTGCCCAATATGTAAAAGAGAAATTGACACTTATAAGTCTAGGTCGAAAAACGTTATTTATAAAGATTCTTCTTTGATGGATGAAAAATATAATAGAAGAATGCATGCATTTGAGAACGGTAATGAATTTATAGGAGCGGAAGCGTTTATCAAGGTTTGGAGCAGGACGGATGGCTTTAAATTTCTTTCACGCTTATTCAATAATAAATTTAGTATTTTTATTATGAATTTAATTTATAACCCACTTGCATATATTCTATATAAAATGCATTTAAGAAGGATAAAAAAATGAAATTAATCTCTTATATAAAAGACGGTAAAATAAATATAGGTGCGTTAGATAACGAAACTATAATTCCATTTTCTTACAATCCTTTAATTCCAAAGGATATGCTTTCTTTTCTTGAGATGGGTGATGATGCTTTAAATATGGCTCAAGAAGCTGTATTGCTATCAAAAAATAACCTTACCTTGGGTGAATGCAAGTTAGTAAGCCCAATCCTTCGCCCTCCGAAAATAATTGCCATAGGGCTGAATTACCAAGACCACCTTGAGGAGATAAGGGCTATTGGTAGGGAGATTGAAGATCCAGAGGTTCCAATGATATTCAATAAGCAATCTACATCCGCTTGCGGGCCTTTTGATGATATTCATGATCCAAAAGTTTCCACTAAACTTGACTATGAGGGTGAGCTAGCTTTTGTTGTTGGAAAAAGGTGTCGCCATGTTCCTCTTGATGAGGCCAAGAATGTAATCGCAGGTTATTGTGTATCTAATGATGTTAGTGTTAGGGATTGGCAAATGAGAATTCCTACATTTACTATAGGAAAATCTTTTGACACACATTGTCCTTTTGGCCCTGCAATTGTAACTGCTGATGAAATTCCTGACCCGCACGATCTTGATATTAAAACAGAAGTAAACGGAGAGTTAAGGCAGGATTCGAATACAAAGAATCTTATTTTTGATTGTTTTGAATTAGTTGAGCATTTGTCCACTGCCTTTACCCTTGAGCCAGGTGATTTAATTTTAACTGGTACCCCTAGCGGTGTAGGGGTTGCAGATGACAAGTTTCTTAAGGATGGTGATAATGTAAAAATTAGTATATCTAAATTAGGATTTATAAATAACAAAGTAATTGATGAGCCGTTATCTACAATTAAATTTTAATTATTTTATTTTATATCAAGAGCTTTAAGTCGGTTTTCCATTATTCTTATTATTGGTTTATCTATCATTTTTCCATTAAATGAAAAGACTGCTTTTTCTGACTTATTAAATTCCTTAATAATTTCCTGGGCCTCCATAATTTCATCGTCCGTTGGAAGGAAATAATTTTTAATTACATTTATTTGAGATGGATTAATTGCAGCTTTAGAGTTAAATCCAATTGACTTCGATAGCTTGCATTCCCTCTCAAGTTCTTCCTGAGAGGAAGTAATCATAAAAGGACTATCAATTGAGAATAAATTATTTATTGCGCATTCAATAATTATCTTTGATCTTGCGTAAAGCAATGCTTCCCAGCTCATATCAGAGCCCACTGCAGCACTATAATCTGCCGCACCAAACATTAAGCCAAATATACTAGAGCTTGATGCAATCCCTTCTAAGTTTTTAATCGCCAAAGGTGTCTCAATGAGAGGTATAGTTGAAATATTATCCGGAATATTTTTTAAGACTTCCTTAGTCTCAATTTTCGGAATAATAATCTTGCAATCTAAGGATTTAAATAAATTTAAATCAGACCTTCCATTTATATCATTTAAATCATTAATTCTTATATAGGAGGTAATTTTAAGTGAATTGTTTGATAGGAAGTTAAATAAATTTTTCCTTGCAGTTTCTTTTTCGCTAATAGGTACAGCATCTTCTAAATCGAAAATAATACCGTCAGCCTGATGCTTAATAGCCTTTTCAATGTAATTAAGTTTATTTGCAGGAATAAAAATTGGAGTAATAGGAAATTTTTTCATTTACAATCCATTAATGGTATCTTTGGTATTAGTTTATCATTAAAAATTAAAATATAGTATGCAAAAACTTTATGTAGTAAATTTTCAGTAGAATAAGGGTAAAATTAAAAAATGTTTAATGTTAAAGGAAAAAATATCTTAATCACTGGCGCAACTTCAGGAATTGGACATTCGGCAGCATTATCCTTAAGTCTGATGGGGGCAAATATTATCTTTATTGCGCGGGACAAACTAAAAGCAGAAAAATTATCAGATGAAATAAAAAAAATTTCAGGAAAAGATTCCACCTTTATAGTTGCGGACCTTTCTTCGCAAAAAGAAATTATTAAAGCCACCGACATTTTTAAAAATATGAATATATCACTAGATATCCTTTTAAATAATGCTGGGCTTATTAATCTTAAAAGAAAAGAAACCATCGATGGCTTTGAAGAGACTTTTGCAGTCAATCACCTTGCTTATTTTACTTTAACTAATTTACTTCTAGATAAAATTAAAGATTCGCCATCCTCAAGAATTGTAAATGTTTCTTCCGGAGCTCATTTTGCCGTTAAAAGGATGAATTTTGATGATATTCAGTCAATAAATTCTTATAAACCCTTTAAGGTTTATGGTTACTCAAAGCTAGCTAATATTCTATTTACAAAAAAACTATCTGATATTTTAAAGAACGATGATGTCACAGTAAATTGTCTTCACCCAGGCGTTGTTGCAACAGGGTTTGCTTCTCAAAATAACTCAAAGCTACATAAATTTATACTTGGGTTAGCAAAACCATTTATGAGAACAAGCGATAATGGTTCCAAGACTTCGGTTTACCTTTGTTCTTCATCAGATGTTTCCAATATTAGTGGAGAATATTTTTATAATTCGAAAATATCAAAAGTTTCTAATAGCGCAAATAACTCTCAAGATGCAGACAAGCTTTGGGAGATAAGTTTAGGGCTTACAGGTTTAATTTAATGAAGGGTATTGTTCTAATAAATCTTGGTTCGCCAAAAGACTTAGAGCTTTCTTCAATCAAAAGCTACTTAAAGGAGTTTTTGTCTGATGATTACGTTCTTGATATTCCGAAATTAATTCAAAGAGTTTTAGTGAATTTTATAATAGTTCCCTTTCGATCTTCAAAAACTAAAAAAGCGTATGAGAGTATTTGGACTTTAAAAGGGTCCCCCTTGATTGTTAACACCAATCTTATTGCTAAAAAGCTACAAAAAAAAATGAATTTACCAGTAGAGGTAGCAATGCGCTATCAGGAGCCTTCAATAAGAAATGCAATTTTAAAATTATTAAAAAATGATTGTGATGAAATTATTGCTATACCTCTATACCCTCATTATGCTCAGGCAACCTCCCTAACCACACACTTAGAAGTCGAAAGGGTTATGAAGGATATCGACCCTAGTATTAATTTTTCTATTTCATCACCTTTTTATGCTGAGGATGGTTATATAAAATCTCTTTCTGAATCCATAAAAAATTATTTACCTAGTCAATTTGATTATCTTTTATTCAGCTATCATGGAATTCCCGAAAGGCATGTGAAAAAAATGGATCCTACACTATCTCATTGTTTAATTAATAAAAATTGCTGTAGTTTGAATTCTAAAGCCCACAAGTATTGTTATAAACATCAGGTTTTAAAGACCTCGAACTTATGTGCTGAAGAATTGGGCTTAGACAAAGATCAGTGGGGTGTTTCCTTTCAGTCTAGAATTGGACCTGGATGGTTGCAGCCTTTTACGGATAAGGTACTTGAGGAATTCCCCAAAAATGGAATAAAGAAAATAGCCGTTGTCTGCCCAGCATTTATTGCTGATAATTTAGAGACTTTAGAAGAGGTTGATATTAGAGCAAGAGAGACTTTTTTAGAATCCGGTGGTGAAGAATTTACTTTTATACCATGCATTAACGACAATGATATTTGGATTGATTTTTTAGCTAATTTTATAGCAGAATAACTTTTGTTTATATTAAATATATTTAGGAGTTTGAAATGAATGATTTTGTTTATCCCGGAATTTTAAGTAGTATTGCTCTGCTTGTTTATTATTTTACTTTATTAAAAGCTGGTACAGCTCGAGTAAAATATGATGTTAAGGCTCCCTCACATGATGGGCCAGATGAATATTTAAGAAAGGTTAGAGTGCATCAGAATACTTTAGAGCACCTAGCCCTTTTTCTTCCTGGTCTGTGGTTATTTTCATTTGCAGTAGACCCTGTATGGGCTTCAATTATTGGAATTTTATGGCCTCTAGGAAGAATCGGTTATGCCTACGGATACTACAAAGATGCTGAAAAAAGAGGGTTAGGTTTATATATAAGTATGCCACCAATCTATATTTTTATAATTGGCTCTTTAATAGGATTTTTTTTAAAAATTTAATCAGTAAGGATATTTAAAAATATTAGTTTAATTTTACAAAGGATAGTTATGAGTAATTTAGGAAAAAATAAGCAATTAACTTTAGCAAAACATCCAAATGGTTTAACTCAAATAGATGATTTTTCTATCAAAGAAATCGATATACCTGAAATTAAGATCGGAGAGATTCTTATAGAGACCCACTATGTTGGAGTCGACGCAGCCCTAAGGTTAATAGTTAGGGATAGTGACGAGTTCTTGTTTCGTGTTCAACCCGGCGATATCATCCATGCAAATATAGCTGGTAAGGTAATTGCTTCAAATAACCCTGAATTTAATGTCGGTGAATTTGTAAATGGCTCTCTTGGGGTTCAAAGCTTTGCAATATCAGACGGCAGCAATTTAGAAAAATGCAATATAGACTTGGCTCCATTAGGTTCTTGGCTTGGAGGTTTCGGTGTATCAGGTTTAACTGCATATTTTGCTTTATTTGACGAATGTAAGCCACAACCTGGTCAAACTGTATTAATAACTGGTGCAGCAGGTGCTGTAGGGTCTATGGCAGGGCAATTAGCTAAATTAGCAGGGGCAAAAGTCATAGGAACAACAAGTAGTAAAGAAAAATGCAAATGGTTGATTGATGAACTGGGTTATGATGTTGCAATAAATTATAATGATGACGATTGGTTTGAGCAACTCGAAAAAGAAGCCTCAAACCGCATTAATATTATTTTTGATAATACAGGTGGTTTTGTTATGAACGAAGGATTGAAATTAATTGCAATGCATGGAGTTGTTTTACTTTGTGGTTCAACATCTCAATATTCTCAGGAAAAAATGGATGGCCCATCAAATTATATTTGGCTGGGTAGCATGAGGGCAAGATTACAAGGTTTTGTAATTTTTGATTATGTTGAGAGGTATTCTGAGGCAAGAGAAAATATGTCCAATTGGATAAACTCAGGATTATTAAAAATTCCAGAGTATTGTTGTGATGGGGATATTGGTGATTTTCCCGAAACTTTCGGAAAACTCTTTGAAGGAAAGAATTTAGGGAAAATGCTTTTAAGACTTCCTATTGCTGATTAATTGTAAATAAATAAGTCTAATTTTTTTATAAAATAGTGCCTTGTTAAATTTTTTATATTATAAGTTTATTATGAAAAATCATTTTGATGTTTTAGTTGTAGGGGCAGGAATTTCTGGTATTGGAGCAGGTTATCATTTGCAAAACAAATGTCCTGGAAAGTCTTATGCAATTTTAGAAGGAAGAGAAACTATTGGAGGTACATGGGATTTATTTCGTTATCCAGGAATAAGGTCTGATTCAGATATGTATACATTGGGTTTTTCTTTTTATCCTTGGAAAGAAAAAGAAGCTATTGCCAATGGGCCTGCGATTTTAAAATACCTTCATGAAACATCTGAAAAATTTAATATTAAAGAAAAAATAAAATTCGGTCATTACGTCAAAAGTGCTTCTTGGTCTTCAGATAATTCTATATGGGAGCTAGAGGTAAAATCAAAAGATCAAATTCAAATTATGACATGTAATTTTCTTTTTATGTGTTCAGGATATTATTCTTATAAAGAAGGTTATACACCTAATTTTGCAGGTATTGATAATTTTAATGGTCGTATTGTACATCCTCAAAAATGGACTGAGGACATTAATTATAAAGATAAGAATGTCATTGTTATTGGTAGCGGAGCAACTGCGGTGACAATTGTTCCTGAGATAGCCAAACAAGCAAAACATGTAACCATGCTTCAAAGGTCCCCAACATATGTTGTTTCTGCTCCTGAAAAAGACCCTTTAGCTAGAATCCTTCAGAAAATTTTACCAATAAAGGCTGCATATTTTCTAGTTAGATGGAAAAATATATTAAGACAGCATTGGTTTTTTAGGTTGTGTAAAAGAAATCCAAAAGCGGTAAAGAATTTTATCTTAAGTCAAATTCGAAAAGAACTTGGTCCAAATTATGATATTAAAAAACATTTCACTCCAAATTATAATCCCTGGGATCAAAGAATGTGCTTAGTTCCTAATGGTGATTTGTTTCAATCAATTAATAATAAAAAAGCCTCAGTCGTTACTGATGAGATCGATTGCTTTACTAGTAATGGAATAAAATTAAAATCTGGTGATGAATTATCGGCTGATTTAGTGGTTACTGCTACTGGTCTCAATATGGAATTACTTAGCAATATAAACCTAACTGTTGATAATTCTAAAATTAATTTAACAAATACAGTTACATACAAAGGAATGATGTTTAGTGGTGTACCAAATTTAGTTTCAACATTCGGTTATACAAATGCATCTTGGACACTTGGCGCAGATCTAACATCTGAATATGTATGTAGACTTCTGAACCTTATGGAAAAAAAATCTGTTAAAAAATGCTGTCCTGAAGCTAATGAAAATATTGTTAAAGATGAGAATTGGCTTAATCTCTCATCCGGATATATTGAAAGATCCAGGAATATTTTTCCAAAACAAGGCAAGGAAAAGCCATGGCAAAACAATCAAAATTTTATCAAAGATGTTTTTCAAATCCGCTATGGTGATCTAAAAGACGAGGATTTAAAATTTTCTTAAGAATTTATATTAAGGGCTCAAAATTTATTATTTTAAAATTAGTTAAAATTTAGGAAAAAAATGAAATCAAGAATTTGCGATATGCTGGGAATAGAATTTCCTTTATTAGCCTTCTCCCACTGCAGAGATGTCGTAGTAGCTGTTTCTAAGGCTGGCGGAATGGGAGTTTTTGGTGCAGTAAGCTTATCCCCTGAAAAATTAAAAGAAGAGTTGAATTGGATTGATGAACATGTTGATGGTATGCCATATGGCATTGATTTAATTGTTCCAAATAAATTCGAAGGTAAGGGAGAAGATGTTTCAACAGATCAAATGCTTAATGCTATTCCGCAAGGACATAGAGATTTCGCTAAACAAATTCTTACTGATTACAATATCGATACTGATGGTCTTGATGATGTTAGTGAGGGAGCGAAGCAATTTAGGAAAAGTTTATCTGATGAGGGCGCTGCAACATCTCTAGAGGTAGCTTTTGAGCACCCAATTAAACTAGTTGCAAACGCCCTAGGTGTTCCCCCTAAAGTTATGCTTGATATGGGAAAAAAACATAATGTTGCAGTGGCGGCTCTGGTTGGCGCAAAGGAACATGCAATAAAACAAGTCGAGGCTGGTGTAGATATATTAATTGCATCTGGCGGAGAAGCGGGTGGTCATTGTGGTGATGTTTCGACTATGGTTTTAATTCCTGAGGTCTATAAAGCAATTCAAGAAATTAAAGATGTTCCTATTTTGGCAGCTGGAGGAATAACAACAGGATCACAAATGGCTGCAGCTATGTCAATGGGGGCATCTGGTGCCTGGTGTGGTTCGGTTTGGCTTACGACATCAGAGGCAGAGACAAACCCTGTAGTTAAAGAAAAAATGTTAGCAGCTAGCTCCAGAGATACTGTGAGATCAAAAAGTAGAACTGGTAAAAACTCAAGACAGCTAAGATCTCCATGGACCGATGCTTGGGAAAAAAAAGGACCTGAGCCCCTTCCTATGCCATTACAGTCACTTGTTAGCGAACCTGCATTGAAAAAAATTGATAAATTATCTCAAGGCGGACATGAAGGTGCCAAAGAGCTTGCAACATATTGGGTTGGTCAAGGTGTTGGTTTGATGAGCCAATCTATGTCCTCCGGTGCAGTTGTTCAGGATTTTAAAGAAGAATTTGTTGAGGCCTATGAAAGACTCTCAAACTACTTGAGTTAATATTACCTTTAATTAATGTACATACCTATGAAATTTCTATTAATATTTTTACTTTTACCAGCTTTAACAGCCGGCTATTTGTTTATTACAAAACCAAAAAATATGCCCTTTATAGGACATTTTGTTGATAAAATTTTATATGGATCTTTGTACTATATTGATAAACCAGATATTAGTTATACATATGCAAAAAGAGATAATGTTAATTTAAAACTTCATTTTTTTATTCCAAAAAAATCAGAACTAAAATCAAGTGTTTTACTTTTCCATGGCGGTGGATGGGCATTTGGGTCATCCTACTCCCTTTTTAAAATATGCAAAAATCTTGCTAAGGAAGGAATATTGTGTGCAAGTGCAGATTATAGGCTAGCATTAAAACATGATACAAAAGTTAAAGACGCAATGCTAGATGCTGCTGACGCATATAAGTGGATGGTCAAAAATTCTGATAAATTGAACATTAGAAAAGGTCAAATTATGGTTGGAGGAGGGTCATCAGGCGGACATTTAGCTGCATCTTTGGCAATGATCCCTAATAAAAAAAATAAAACTTATGATAATATTAAAGCAATGATATTGTTTAATCCCGCTCTAAATACTTCATTTTTAAATGAAAAAATTCCTGATAATATAAATGAAAGAAGAAAAAAGTTATGGCTTTATTTAAGAAAGCTTTTTGAAGGAAAACCGGAGGATCTTTCACCTTCAAATTTTATTCGAAGCGATCTCCCTCCCTCAATTATATTTCATGGAGAGAAGGATAAAACAATTCCAATTTTTTTAATTGAAGATTTTACTAAAGAAATGAAAGAAAAAGGTAATCAAGTCGATTTATTAAAATGGAAAGATAGTGGACATCAGTTTTATCGTTGGGACAAAAAGGCTTATCCTGAGGTAATGGAAAAGTTAATATTATTTGTTAAAGCACAAAGTAAGTAAAGGATTGTTAAATGCCATTAAAGACATCAATTTTTGGATCATTAATTAGCATAATTTTAGCCGGTTTTATAGCGGTTTTATCAAGTGAAGGAGGTCTTACTATACTTGGTATTCCATCCTTAATTTTTTGTGCTATTTACTCTTTTAGTGTGCATTGGATTTTTTTTATCCATGGTTATTTTTATCAAACTGAACACTATTTTGATGCTACTGGGAGCCTTACTTATATTAGCCTCTCACTAATTTTAATTGTCACCTCTTGCTTCAGTATCGGCGAATATGGTTTTAACCCCTATTCTTTTATAATCGGTTCCATGGTTATTATTTGGGCTATTAGGCTTGGATCATTCTTGTTTAAAAGGGTGAAGGATGTTGGGCAGGATATTAGATTCCTTGAAATGAAAAAAGATTTTTTCTGGTTTCTTATGACATGGACTTTATCGGGACTTTGGGTCTTCTTAACTTATACAGCCGGTCTACTAGCAATGACTTCTGTTAATTTAGAATCCTCATTTAGTTACTACCAATACTTTTGCCTAATTTTAGGCTCTACTTTTTGGATTATAGGATTTGGCATTGAAGTTATATCTGATCATCAAAAAAAGATTTTTCGACAGAACATATCCAATAAAGGAAATTTTATAAAAAGCGGACTATGGTCCTGGTCTAGACATCCAAATTATTTTGGAGAAATAGTTCTTTGGCTTGGTATTGCAATAATTGCCCTTCCTTTAATGGAGGGTTTTAAGTACATAGTTTTAATTTCTCCTTTATTTGTTTATTTTCTTTTAACAAGAGTTAGTGGTATTCCGATGCTTGAAAAAAGTTCAGATCGAAAGTGGGCTGATGACCTTGATTATATTGAATATAAAAAAAATACACCTATATTATTTTTTAAAAAACCTAGTCTTTAATAAGGTCATCTTTTAAATATTTTCCAGCCATATAGTAATGAAAAGCACACCATATCTTTAAAGAGGCAAAGAAAAGAAGGCTATATCTTAATGATTCCTTTCCATACTCAGAATGTAATATATCACTCAGAATTCCAACTGATTGAGGGCCAAAGCCTAAACCTATTATATTAATGACGAATAATAGTATTGCTGCTGCTACAGATCTCATTCTAAGCTCAACCATTCCCTGCGTTTGACTGAATGTAGCTGCTTGATAAAAATTACCAAGAGCAACGGGGATAATTAGCCATAACAGTGAAGAATTAGCAGTTGTGCTAAGATAAACTAAAAAATAAAGTGGACCAGATAAGAGCATAGCAATTGCAGCAACCCAAAGAGACCATCGCACATCCTTAGCACCAAAGTAATCTGATAAATAACCACCTAAAAATATTCCTAAACCACCTGGTATTCCAAGAATCAATCCTAAATACCAACCAACATCACTTGTTTGCATCCCATAAGATCTTTGGAAAAATGATGGCAGCCATGTTATTGCCCCATACCCAACGAAGGCAGCTAATGATGCAGCAAATACTAAATGTCTAAATGACTTTTTCTTTAGTAAGAAAGAAATTGTTTCAAAAATAGTTGGCTGCTCTCGTGTATCAGCTCTTCCTTCTGCTTGCCCTCGTATAGGCTCCTTAACAGTTAATCTAAATATTAATGCGAGTAATAACCCTGGAATACCGACAACAAAAAAGGCTAATCTCCAACCAAAAATTTCATTAATCCAACCCCCGGCAAATAAACCAAACATTATTCCAAAAGGTATACCCAGGGAGTAAATCCCTAACGCAGTTGACCTAGTATTTGCTGGAAAATAATCAGATATCATTGAATGAGCAGGTGGGCTACATCCTGCTTCACCAACACCAACACCAATTCTCGCAAATAATAGGTGAAAGAAGTTTTGAGCTAAACCAGATAAGGCTGTCATAAAGCTCCATACCGCTATTGAAACAGCAATAAGATTTCTTCTATTTCCTCTATCAGCATATTTAGCGATAGGAATCCCTAAGGTTGCATAGAATAATGCAAAAGCGAACCCGGTTAGAAAACCCAAGGATGTATCGGAAAGGCCTAGATCTATTTTTATGGATTCAAGTAAAATTGATAAAATTTGCCTATCAATGAAATTAAATGTGTAGACCACAACTAATATTCCAAGAGCATAATTTCTTATCGATGTGGTCGGTTTAATAGTATCAGTTTGTGACATTTATTCCTCAAAAAGTTCAGATTTTAAATATATGCAATTTAATTACTAATACTAGAAAATTTTATTTAAAGTTTCTAGTTTTATTCTAGTCATAAAAATAGAAATTTGAGAATTAATTGGGTATTTTTTTTAATCCTTTAAAAAATACAATAGATTTAATGGCATAGCTCTGATAAGAAAGAGTGTTGAATTTTAGTGTTATTGTAGGATGAAAGAAAAAGGATTTATAATATGGATTTAGATTTTACCCAAGCTGATCATGACTTTAGAATGGAGGTTAGAGAGTTTATTTCAAATAATTTCTCTCAAGCAAATGCAAGTGGTCAAAATATAGAAAAATATCACGAAGTAACTTCTGACCAGATGAAGGAAGGTATCCTTGACTGGCATAAGACTTTGTATAAAAAAGGTTGGCTTGCACCGCACTGGCCTACTGAGCACGGGGGAATAGATTGGTCTGTAACTCAACGGTATATTTGGGATCAAGAATGCGCTAATGCAGGAACAACTCCACTTATCCCGTTTGGTCTAACAATGCTTGGTCCTGTAATTATAGCTTTTGGAAATGACCGTCAAAAAGATTGGGTTTTAAAAGGTATTTTATCAGGAGATGATTGGTGGTGTCAGGGCTATTCTGAGCCAGGTGCTGGATCTGATTTGGCTAGCCTTAGAACAAAAGCTGAAAAAGTTGGTGATCACTATGTGGTTAATGGACATAAGGTTTGGACAACTTTAGCGCAATATGCAGATTGGATGTTTTGTCTTGTCAGAACTTCTTCTGAAGGGAAGCCTCAGCAAGGGATTTCTTTTTTATTGATCGATATGAATACACCTGGAATAGATGTTAAACCTATCATTACAGTTGATGGAGGACATGAGGTTAATGAGGTCTTTCTTGAGGATGTTAAAGTTCCTATAGAAAACCTTGTCGGTGAAGAAAATATGGGTTGGACGATAGCTAAATTTTTACTTGGAAATGAAAGAACTGGCATAGCAGGTGTTGCTCGGTCTAAAAAGGCTATTAATAAGCTTAAAGAAATAGCTAATTCAGAATTTAACGACGGAAGGCCATTAATTGAAGATTCATCCTTTAATCGTAAGATTTCTGAACTAGAGGTGGATTTAATGGCTCTTGAGTATACTGAGCTTAGAACTCTAGCGAAAGAGAGTAAGGGCGAAGGACCGGGAGCAGAATCCTCGATTTTAAAAATTAAAGGTACTGAAATTCAACAAAAAATTTCTGAATTAACTTTGGAGGCAGTTGGTAATTATGCTAGTCCTTACCTGACTCCTCTAAGTGTTAGGAGTTATGGATCAAATTATCCTGAGGTTGGGCCTGATTATTCACAGGGTGCAGCCCAGAATTATTTTGGTATGAGGAAAACCTCTATCTATGGCGGATCGAACGAAATACAAAGAAATATAATAGCAAAGATGGTTTTAGGACTTTAGGAGGTAAAAAATGGATTTTTCATTTAGCGAAGAACAAACTTTATTACGTAATACAATTGAATCATTTCTTCAGGATAATTATGGGTTTGTCGCCAGGAAGGCAATTATTAAGTCTGAAGAGGGTATGAGTAATAAAAACTGGCAACAGATAGCCGAGCTTGGTTTATTAGGCGTTCCTTTTTCCGAAGCCGATGGTGGTCTCGATTTTGGTCCTGTCGAAACAATGATTGTTGCTGAGGAGTTTGGTAAAGGCCTTGTTGTTGAGCCGTATATACAAACTGTCGTCACATGTGGTGGATTTCTTAGGAGGGCCTCAGAAGAGCAAAGACAAGAACATTTGCCTAAGATTATATCTGGAGAAGAGATTTGGGCCTTTGCTTACGCCGAACCTCAAGGAAGGTTTAATTTATCAGATATTAAAGTTAGTGCTTCAAAAAAATCTTCTTCTTTAGGAAGAATTCCATCAAATGATGCATATATTCTAAATGGTAATAAGTGTGTAGTTTCTGCTGCTCCATGGGCCCAGAAGCTAATAGTAACAGCCAGAACATCTGGTGAGCAAGCTGAAAAAGAAGGTATATCTCTGTTTGTGGTCGACAAATCTGCACCAGGTGTGTCAACAAGAGACTATAAAACAGTTGATGGAAGTATGGCTTCAGAAGTTTTATTTGAGAATGTAACTTTAAATAGTAACTCTTTAATTGGTGAAGAAGGCAAAGCTTACCCCCTTATTGAGTTGGTAGCTGATGAAACTATCGCCGCTTTATGTGCTGAGGCAATTGGCGCAATGTCTGTTTTAAATGATGCAACTGTTGAGTACTGTAAGACACGTAAACAGTTCGGCCAACCGATTGGAAAATTCCAAGTATTACAACACAGAATGGTTGATATGTTTATGCAGTATGAACAATCAGTTTCAATGACATATATGGTTAATCTTAAGCTAGATGAAAGTGAAACAGAAAGAACAAAAGCTGCGTCAGGAGCAAAAGTTCAGATATGTAATGCTTCTAAATTTATTGGTCAAAATGCTGTTCAGCTTCATGGTGGCATGGGTATGACTGACGAGTTAAATGTTGGACATTACTTTAAAAGGCTCGCAATGATTGAAACTCAATTTGGTAACGCAGATCATCATTTAAAAAAGTATTCCTCAGTATCATAAAGGTATTTAATTATGAACGATTGGTTAAAATTTGAAAAAAACGATTCTATTGTTACCTTAACAATGAATAGACCTGAAATTCGAAATCCATTAGGTGAGCCAGAGGATGTAAAAAATTTTGAAGAAGCATCAGACTTAATTAATAATGATAGAGATGTTAGGTGTGTTATTCTAACTGGAGCAGGTAAAGCATTTTCCGCAGGTGGAAATATAAAAAATATGCAAAACAAGTCAGGCAATTTTTCTGGCTCTTCCGTTGCTCTTAGAGAGAGATATCGTTTCGGAATTCATAAGATAATTAAAGCGATTTGGAATATAGATGTTCCTGTTGTTGCTGCTATAAATGGACCAGCTATTGGTCTTGGTAATGATGTTGCGTGTCTAGCAGATATGAGAATTTCTTCAGAAAAAGCTCTTTTTGGTGTCACATTTTTAAAAATTGGACTAATACCAGGTGATGGTGGTGCTTGGCTATTACCAAAGATAATAGGAATGGCGAGAGCGTCAGAGCTTTTATTCACAGCAAATCTAATCGACCCAAAGACAGCTAAGGAGTGGGGACTTATCAGTGATTTTTATAAGGATGGAGAACTAATGGAGGAAGCTAATAAATTAGCTTTATCTATAGTAAAGCAGCCTCCTGATGCCCTAAGGATGAGTAAGAAGTTATTAAGAGAAGGTATGGGCGTGAGTTTTGATAATATTCTTGAGATGTCAGCTAATATGCAAGCGTTAATGCACCTCACTGAAGATCACCAGGAAGCCTTATCGGCATTTTTTGAGAAACGAGATGGTAATTTTAAAGGAAAATAATTAAGGAAAAGTTTTGGATTTAGATTTTAGTCAAAATGATACTGATTTTCGAAATGAAGTTAGAGACTTTATTAAGTCTTCATTTACATCGGAAATGCATGGGGAGTTAAGAAGGTCCAAAAATGGATCTGCTAGCAAGGAACTTCACGTTAAGTGGCAAAAATCTCTTTATGAAAAGGGATGGATTGCACCTAATTGGCCTGTTGAGCACGGCGGTCCAGGCTTTACAACTACTCAAAAGTATATTTTTGAAACTGAAATGGCACATGCCGGTGCTCCACGATCCGTTCCATTTGGTTTATCTATGGTTGCTCCAGTTATTATGGAGTTTGGAACCGAAGAGCAGAAAAAGAAATATCTACCAGATATTTTGGAAACTAATGTTTGGTGGTGTCAGGGTTACTCTGAGCCAGGAGCTGGATCTGATCTCGCATCCCTGCAATGCAAGGCCGAAGATAAAGGTGACCACTATTTAGTTAATGGTACAAAAATTTGGACCACAATGGCTCAGCATGCGGATATGATATTCTGTCTTGTAAGAACATCGAAAACTGAAAAACCTCAACAAGGAATTTCCTTTTTATTAATAGACATGAAATCAAAGGGAATTGAAGTTCGACCGCTCATCACCTTAGACCAATCGCCTGAGCCATACCAAGAGGTTAATCAGGTATTTTTTGAGGATGTAAGGGTGCCAAAGGAAAACCTTGTAGGGGAAGAGAATAAGGGTTGGACATATGCGAAATATCTACTTGAGTTTGAAAGGGGTAGTTCTTATTCACCAACACTTTATCGAGGAATTGAAGGCTTAAAAAGTATTGCAAAAGAAACACCTATTGGAAACGGATTAAACTTATCTGATGAATCAAGTTTTTTAAGAAAAATAAGTCAATGTGAGATTGAAATTCAAGCACTTGAGTTTGTTGAGCTAAGAATTTTTTCTGCCCTATCTGCCGGGCAAAGAGTTGGTCCAGAATCTTCCACATTAAAGCTCAGAGGAACTGAATTACAGCAAAGGTTACAGGAGTTATCTGTTGAGGCTATTGGGTATTGGGCTTTACCATTCGTGAATGATACTTTTGCGAATATTAATGAACCATCAATTGGCCCCGATTATGCAATGACGGTCGCACCATCATACTTTAATGGAAGAAAAACAACTATTTACGCTGGATCAAATGAGATTCAAAGAAATATTATTTCAAAAGCTGTCTTAGGTCTTTAAAAAAAAGACGATAAATAATTTTATCAAAGAATTTTTTTCTCGACTCATATAGTTTGATCGCATGTCTGTTTGGGGTAAACTTGCCGGAGTCACGGCGGGATATTTAGTTGGTGGAGTTTTTGGCGCATTTGTCGGTGCGGTAGCAGGTCATTATGTCTTAGATAAAAATGATGAGAGTGTTGCTTTTGCAATTGCCTTAATTGCGCTTTCAGCAAAGATGTCGAAAGCAGATGGAAAAATCTCAGATAAAGAATTTGTAGCCTTTAAAGAAATTTTATATGAGGTTCCGGAAAATGAATTAAAAAATGTCCTTAGGGTATATAATTTAGCAAAAGAAGATATTGCAGGGTATGATATTTACGCTACCCAAATAGCAACAATTTTCGAGAATAACCTCCATGTCTTGGAAAATGTTCTAGATGCATTATTTCATGTTGCAAAGGCTGATGCACCAGTTAATAAAAATGAATTATTTTTTTTAGAAAAGGTAGCGGGTATTTTTGGATTTACAGCAGCAGAGTTTGCTAGAATAAGGGCTAGCCACATGGCTGCTCAAAACGATGATCCTTGGTTGGTTCTTGGGTTAGAAAGTGGAACAAATATTGAAAAAACTAAATCACAATGGAAAAAATTAGCCGCTGAAAACCATCCAGATAAACTTATGGCCAAAGGAGTGCCAAAGGAGCTGTTAGGTATGGCTAATGAGAAAATTGCTGTAATAAATGGCGCTTATAATAAGATTGTTCAAGCTCACAAAATTAAAGCTGGATCAGAGGAGTAGTGCAATGTCAGATAAGATGAAAATAGTAGCTGCGCAAGAAGCAATAAAAAACGTCAAAGATAAAATGAAGTTAGGCTTAGGGACAGGATCAACAGTCAATGAGTTTTTAAAGATTTTATCGGAAAAAGTAAAAGGAGGTCTTGATATAGTTGGTGTAGTGACGTCTGAAAAGACAAGAGTTCTTTCTGAAAACCTTGGAATACCTTTAACATCCCTTAGTACTGTTAAAAGTCTTGATCTAACAATTGATGGAGCAGATGAGATAGATTCAGATTTATCTCTAATAAAAGGAGGGGGAGGGGCACTTCTTAGAGAAAAGATAGTTGCTTATAATTCTAAAAAATTAATCATTATCGCCGATAAATCAAAGATTGTTTCTAAGCTTGGAGACTTTACCTTACCTATAGAAGTTTCATCATATGAGCACGAAGTAACTAGCTCAAGAATAATGCGTAAGCTTGAGAGCATTGGGTATGAAGGATCCATCAAATTAAGATTGATAAATGACAGTATTTTTGTAACCGATGGTGGAAATTTGATTTACGATTTATCTATTGGTCTTATTAGTGAACCCTACATAGTTGAACAATTACTAAATTCAATTCCTGGTGTGTTTGAAAATGGTCTTTTTATAAATTTAACTGATCATGTAATTATTGGAGAAGAAGAGGGCGTCAAAATAATAAAAAAATAACTTAAATAGCACCTGCTCTTTTTGCATATTCCCATCCGGCATCCGCTAATGGCCGAACTCTATCACCTTGAGCCTCGGCATGCTCGCTTGCTGCCGTACCATCCCTAACTCTACCAAGTATACCTTGAAGAATTCCAGCTAATCTAAAAAAATTATAAGCTAAGTAAAAATCAATATTCTCTATTTCTTTTCTATTAGTTTTTTCACAATACATTCTTATATATTCCTCAGCTGTTGGAATACCAAGCTCTTTAAAGTTTGCATTTGATAGCGATTGAGTTCCGGCTCCGTTTGCTATATCGGGCATAAACCATTGCATTAAATGGTACGTAAAGTCACCCAACGGATGACCCAGAGTTGATAGCTCCCAATCAAGGACGGCCAGAACTTTCGACTGAGTTGGATGAAGAACCATATTATCAATCCTATAATCACCGTGTACAATAGATGTTTCATCTTTTCCTGGTATATTACTCGGAAGCCACTCAATAAGAGCTTGCATTGATTCTATATCCTGTGTTTCCGATGCTAAATATTGTTTTGTCCACCTTGATATTTGCCTAGAAAAGTAATTACCTGGCTTTCCAAAATCCCCAAGACCTATTTTTTCAAAGTTAGTATTATGAAGCTCAGCTAAGGTTCTATTTTTTTCTGTAAAGATTTCTTTTCTTATTTCAGGTGTTGATCCTGGTAATGTAGGGTCCCAAATTATTCTTCCATCAACCATTTCCATTACAAAAAATATTGTTCCAATAATAGATTCATCTTCGCACATACAATAAGTTTTAGGTACGGCAAAGTTAACAGAATTTAGAGCCGTAATAACTTTATACTCCCTGTCTACAGCGTGTGCTGAGGGTAAAAGCTTTCCAGGTGGCTTTCTTCTAAGGACATATTTTTTATTAGGTGTTATTAATTGGTATGTTGGATTAGATTGACCACCCTTAAATTCTTTTACGGTAAGGGGGCCTTCAAAACTAGGGACGGTGTCCGATAAGTACTCTTGTAATTTTTTTTCAGGGAACTTTAATTTCTCTTGAACATTCATAGTCCCAGTAAACTTTTCTGTTGATGTCATTTCTTCATTATCATTATTCATTATCTTCCCTCTCAATTGCCTTCCAACCTATGTCGTTTCTATAGTATGAATTATTCCATTTTATTAATCCAGTAGCGCTTAAGGCTCTTAAGTTTGCATCTTTAACTGTGTCACCAAATGCAGTTATATTTAAGACTCTACCTCCACTTGTTACTATTAAATTCCCATCTTTTTTTGTTCCAGCCTGATATACGAGTGTGTGAGGTTGTTTTTCTGCTTGATTAATTCCCTCTATAGGATAACCAATTTTGTATGATTCCGGGTATCCGAACGATGCCATTACTATTGTTAAGGCATATCTTTCATCCCACTCTATAACTGAATCACTAAGTTTATTTTTACAACAATTCATTATAATATCAAAAAGATCAGTCTTTAATCTTGGCAAGATTACCTGGCACTCCGGATCACCAAACCTAACATTGTATTCGATTAACTTTGGTCCATCTTCAGTTATCATTAGACCAGCATATAATATTCCCGTGAAAGGACAGCCCAATTCCTTCATTGCTTTTAGTGTAGGTTTGATAATTCTTTCTATTGTCTCTTTTTTTAATTCATCAGTCATGATCGGAGCAGGAGAATAAGCACCCATTCCACCAGTATTGGGCCCAGTATCTTTCAGACCAATTCTCTTATGGTCCTGGGCTGAAGTGAGCTCAGTAAAGCTATTTTGATCAGCAATAATAAAGAAACTAACCTCTTCACCAATCATGAATTCTTCTATTATAATTTCATTTTCAGCATCGTTAAAAGCTCCTGAGAAATTTTTTTCTACAGCGCCAATGCCTTCCTCTAGATTTTCAGCAATAATTACACCTTTTCCTGCAGCCAGTCCATTAGCCTTGACAACTATCGGAAAGCTTTGTTCCTTTAGGTAATCAATTGCTACATCTTTATCTGAAAATGATTTAAATGCTGCTGTTGGTATATTATATTTTTCACATATTTCTTTTGTAAATTTTTTTGAACCCTCTAGTTTTGCCGCTAGCATTTTTGGGCCAAACACTAAAATATTAAACTTATCTAGAAAGTCTGCCAACCCTTCGACTAAAGGAATTTCTGGGCCAATAACGACAAGTTCTATATTTTGTTTATTACAGAAATTTAATATCTCCGTATGGTTGGATGAATTAAGTTCTATAGGTCTTGCATACCTTTCTATGCCTGGATTACATGGTGTGCAGTAAATTTTTCCAACCTTGGGGTTTTCATATAGGGCCTTAGCAATTGCATGCTCCCTTCCACCAGAACCTATTAAGAGTATATTCATATTATTTTAAACTATTTAACTATTTAAGAGATTAACTATTCGATTTATAATAAAGTATATCATAATGAATTCTACAATAAAAAATACTTTAGAGCTCTCTGTTTCTGAATTATCCGATTCAATCAAAGGATTGATTGAGGATAATTTTGGCTATATTCGTGTAAGAGGCGAGATTGGAAGGGTTTCAACACCAGCCTCTGGGCATATTTATTTTGATTTAAAGGATAATGATGCTGTAATTTCAGGAATTATCTGGAAAGGTAATGTTTTAAGCTTAGATATTAAGCCAGAAGAGGGCCTAGAGGTTATTTGTGTTGGAAAAGTAACAACATACAAAGGTCAGTCTAAATACCAGATCATTGTTGATAAAGTCGAACCTGCCGGTGTGGGCGCTTTAATGGCGCTGCTTGAAAAAAGAAAAAAAACACTTACGAGTGAAGGGCTATTTTTAAATGATTTCAAACAAGAGATTCCATTCCTACCTAAAACTATTGGCGTCATAACAAGTCCCTCCGGAGCTGTCATCAGGGATATAATTCATAGAATTGAAGAGAGGTTTCCTTCTAGGATAATGATATGGCCTGTTAGGGTTCAAGGTGAATCATGCCCTGAGGAGGTGATTGACGCTATAGAGGGTTTTCATTTAATTGAACAAAGTAATATGCCTAGACCTGATTTAATAATAATTGCTCGGGGAGGCGGTAGCTTAGAAGATTTGTGGGGGTTTAATGATGAAGGTGTTGTAAGGGCAGTTTTTAACTCCAAGATTCCTATTATCTCAGCTATAGGTCATGAAACTGATAATACACTAATTGATTTAGTGTCTGATTTAAGGGCTCCAACACCTTCCGCAGCAGCAGAAAAAGCCGTCCCCGTTAGAAATGATATTTTATTAAAGCTAAAAGATATTGATTTACGACTACAAAGTGCGATCTTAAGAAATTTTAAAGAAAAAAGTGAAAGGAATAAAATTATTTGTATGGCTTTTCCTGAAATTTTAAAAATTATCAAATATCCCCAGCAACGAATGGATAATATTAATATACGTATAAGACTATCTCTTAAATCAAATCTTAATCACTTCAGTCAAAATCTTATCAATATATCTAGGCTTCTAAAAAAGGACCGTTTAAAAAAGATGGTGGAGAGTAAAAGCGATAATTTAGAATCAAAATTCCATTTACTCTTTTCTAGTTTTGACTTTTTTTTAATGGGATTAACGAGCAGGCTAAGTCTTTCATCAGGAATTTTGGCAGCACTAAGTCATGAAAATGTTTTAAAGCGGGGTTTTGCGATAGTTAAAGATGATAGCTTAACGTTAGTTAGGTCGTCAAAAGCGCTCAAAGATAATCAAAATTTGAGAATTCAGTTTAGTGAAGGTGACGCAATTGATGTTAGTGTAGATAAAAATGAAAGTTAAATAAGGGGTTTTTATGGATTTCAATAGGTCTAAGGCGGAGCTAATTTACGGTGATGGAGCTTTCACGGTAGTTGAGCATGGGACATACGTAATTTGCCATGTTAGCAATAGAGAGATTCTTTTGTCTGATCTTAAATATTGGTCAGTTGCAAGGCAGGAAGCTTATTATGATGCTGAGCAATCTCTAAAGAGGGAGAAAGAGGTTAATCAAATTTAAATTTTTTATCCCATCGATTATGCACCCAGAACCAGTCCTCTGGTTTATTCCTTATACAGTTTTCTAAGAACTTATTTATTTCAGTAGTAAAAACTTTAATGTTTTCTTGGTTATTGTCTGTTTTATTGATTTTTATCTCCTCATAGAAGGTTATCCTAAAGTTTGACCCTTCCTTTCTCTCTACATTCATCGGAATGACTGGATACCCATACCTCAGCGATAATGTTGCAGCTCCATCAGAAGTCATAGATTTGGTATCAAAGAAATCAGCCGCAACACCACTTGATAGCTTTTGATCGACCAGCATCGCTATAGTTCCATTTCTTTTAAGAAGGCTTAGCATTTGACGAGCTCCCGAAGAGCCCTTTTTTATCTGGTTTGGTGTTGTATTCTTTATTCTTTGATTGACCACCCATTTATTCACAAAAAAATTATTTGAATGTCTGTAAATTCCGGCCACCTCCCTTCTATATTCCCTAAGAATTAAAGGTATTATTTCCCAATTAGCAAAATGACCCGAAACAAATATTGCCCCAACACTTTCATATTTTTTTGCAATATCCTCTCCAACGACCTCAATTCTTAATTTTTTTTCTTTAGCAATTCTTGCTAAGTGAAAAAATTCTGTTAAAACCATCCCAATATTTTTCCACATATTCGATATAATGATCTTTTTTTCACTACTAGACATATCTGGGAAGGCAATTTTTAAATTATCTTTTGCTCTTTTTGTTATTTTTAGCCTTGGCCCAACCAAAGAAAGTATTAAACTCATTATGTTTCTGGACAGTCTTAATCCCAGAATTTTAGTAAAAATTAGAAAAATAAATCCTAAAATTGCTTCTAAAAAATATCTTATAGTTTTTATTATAATCATAGGGTTGTTATATCACATTTTTAGCACTAATTTCCTTATAATCACTATTAACAAGGAGAATTAATTGTCTGAACCTATTGAAGCTGAAGTTAATGAAGAAATGCGTAATCGGCAACTTAAGTCTATTTGGAATAGATTTGGTATTTATATTATAGCATCTGCAGTAATAATAATACTTGCAGTAGGGGGTTACGAGGTTTCTAATTATTGGAATAATAAAATTTCTCAAAAAGAATCAGATAGATTCGATTCTGCGATCCTAATGATTGAAGAGGGAAGAAGCGATGAGGGTTATAAAAAGTTATTAGAACTAACTAACTCCAAGAGTGGATACAGAGGGCTAGCTTTATTTCGACTGTCCTCTGAAAGTTATGACTTAGGAAATTTTAATGAATCAGTGGAGTTTCTTAAAAAAGCCTCAAATGACAAATCCTTAACTGAGGGACTTAGAAGTTTTGCAAAAATTAAAGCAGGATTAATCTTAGTAGATCATGGAAGTCTTGATGATGTTAATAATATTCTTGATTCTTTAGCAAAAAAAAATGGATCTTTTTCATTTCATGCAAAAGAGATTATTGCGCTTTCAATGCTTAGTAACGGCAAAGAATCTGAGGCTAAATTAATGTTTGAGAGTATCGCATCTGATGCAGCTACCCCGCCATCCTTAGCCCGGAGGGCGGAAATATTTTTACAATAAGATTAGCGGTAAAACATAAGGTTAATATGAAAAATATTTTATTTATAATTCTTATTCCAATGATTATATCTGGATGCGGAGGTTTTAATAACTTTCTTGGTGGAGATGACATTGATAAGGATAGGATTAAAGGTGACCGTATTTCTATTTTAAGTTTAGAAAAAAACTTAACCTCAGACCCTAAGTTGCGAGATAATAGGGTTATAATACCAGATTCTAAGAATTTAAAATCCTGGATACACCCAGGCGGTTCATTAGATAACTCTCTTCATAACCTCTCAGGACCTAGTTTCCTTAAGGAATTATTTAAATTTAAAATTGCCTCTGGTTCATCTAGGCAATCTTTTTTAATGAGTTCGCCAATTATAGTTGACGAAACAGTCTTTGTTTTAGGTGCTGATGCCAAGGTAAGCTCCTTTAGCCTTTTAAGCAAAAAAAGAATATGGCAAGTAGATATGTCTCTAAAAAAAGAAAAGAAATCCGAAGGGTTTGGTGGAGGTATTGCTTATGATAGTGGTGTGCTTTTTGCGACAAGTGGATTTGGGAATGTATTAGCTATTGATTCATATACCGGTGAAGAGTTGTGGAGGGTTAATCTAAAAATTCCAATTCGTTCAGCTCCAATATCACATAATAATATTGTCTTCGTAATTACTCACGATAATCAAGTGTTTGCCATAAATAATAAAAATGGAGAAATATTGTGGAATCATAGAGGTATTCTTGAGTCTGCATCAGTTTTATCTTCAAATTCTGTGGCCATTGACTCTGGTTTGATTTTTGTTCCATATTCATCAGGTGAGATTTATGCAATTAGAACTCTAAATGGATCTGTTGTTTGGTCTGATTCTCTATCTAGAACAGGTTCTTCAACTTCGCTTGCCGAAATCAACTCTATTACAGCAAGACCAGTTGCGGATAGGGGGAGCTTGATCGCAATAAGTCACGCAGGGCGAATGGTATCAGTCGATATTTCCACTGGAGAAAGATTATGGACGCTTGATATTTCAGGAACTGAAACACCTTGGGTTGCAGGTGATTGGGTTTTTACTCTTTCAACAAATTCTGAATTAATTGGTATTTCTAGAAATGCTGGAAATATTAAATGGGTAACGCAATTGGAGCAATATTTAAATGAAGAGGACAGGGAAGGCCCGATAAGATGGAGTGGACCTCTTATGGTTTCTGGAAAGTTATTTATAATATCATCTCATGGAGTTGCTGCTTGGGTTTCTCCTCAAACAGGTGAAATATTAGAAACAACTAAAATTCCTGGTTCTTTTCTTATCGCCCCTATTATTGTTAACGAAGTAATTTATTTGTTAAGTGATGATGGGGATTTAATCGCTTATAATTAAAGAGATAGAATGTCAGATGTATTGGCTATAATAGGACGACCAAATGTCGGTAAATCAACTCTTTTTAATAGGTTGATAGGAAAACGTTTAGCTTTGGTTGCTAATGAGCCCGGCATTACAAGGGACTATAGAGTTGAAACTCTAAAAGTAGATGACTTTTCTTATGATTTAATAGATACCGCTGGAATTGAAGAGCTTTCGTCAGATAATATTTCCCGTATAACTAAGCTATCTTCAATTAAAGCTATTGATAAAGCCGATATTCTTATATTTGTTATAGATGCAAGGAGTAATCTTACGTCAGATGATATTTCGCTAGCCTCCTTAATAAGAAAAAGTGGTAAAAAAGTTGTTTTAGTTGCCAATAAATGTGAGGGGTTAAGTATAAAGCAGGGGGAGGTTGATAGTCTATCCTTTGGTTTTGGGATTCCTGTTCCAATTTCATCAGAGCATAATATCGGAATACCGGAGTTACTATCCTCAATTAAAGATATCTCTAATTTTGATACCTCAGATGAATTGGAGACGAGTAGTTACAAAAAGATTACTATACTAGGAAGGCCGAATTCTGGAAAATCTACTCTGATAAATCAATTAATTGACGAAGATAGGCAGATTGTTGGTCCTGAGGCTGGTTTAACTAGAGATTCTGTACCAATATTTTTTCAATGGAATTCTTCAAAATATCAAATATGGGATACTGCAGGGATTAGAAAAAAATCAAAAGTAATTGAACATGCAGAGAAGCTATCTGTCATGAGTTCTTTAAATGCGACAGAAGATTCTCAGGTTGTAATACTGATGATCGATGCTTTACGGGGGTTTGAAAAACAAGATGCTAATATTTCCAACCTTATTGAATCCGAAGGAAAGCCATTTTTAGTCGTTATAAATAAATGGGACATGGTCAAAAATAAAAAAATTTTAAAAACTCAAATTGAAGAAGCAATTGAAGAATTTTTACCTCAACTCGGTCAGGTAAAAACTTCTTATATTTCAGCTCAAACAGGAAAAGGTGTTGATAAAATGATGGACCTCTTGGAAGAGGTTAATTCAATTAGTGGGAAAAGGTTGGGGACATCTGAGTTAAATAACTTTTTATCTCATGTAACCTCAAAGCATCCCCACCCAAATAAAAATGGCCGCCCAGTAAAAATTAAATTTATTACTCAGCCAAAGGTAAGACCCCCATCCTTTGTTATTTTTTCGAATTATCCAGATTTTAT
Source organism: alpha proteobacterium MED-G09 (assembly GCA_905182015.1). Classification (GTDB taxonomy): domain Bacteria; phylum Pseudomonadota; class Alphaproteobacteria; order MED-G09; family MED-G09; genus MED-G09. Next base: position 47,429 of record CAJIZT010000006.1, read on the forward strand.
AAAAGAATCTTATAAGAGATACTTAATTAATGAGCTAAGGAAAGGCTTTGGACTCGAAGGTGTTACTGTCCGGCTAGATATAAAGGGAACAAAAAATCCGTATGCTAAATAAATTACTTGAAGAGTCCAAATTTAAAAATTTATTAAGCCAAGTACTTTTTTCGAAATCTCATCAGGATGATTGAACTGCTGTCCGTTCTCCCCCGGCATAAAACTTGCTCTAAGCTCTGTGTTCATTTTTCCAGGATCAAAAGTTAATGCCTTAATATTTGTAAGGGTTAGTTCTTTTTTCCAAATTTCTATTAGACTTTCTAAGCCTAATTTTGAAATATGGTAGGGCGCCCAAAAAGGTTGTATTTCTTTTATCATACCGTCAGTAATAAAAATTGCATGAGCTTTTTCTGAATTTTTTAATAATGGTTCAAGGGATCTTATTAGTCTATAATTAACAGTCAGGTTGATATTGATCACTTTATCCCAAACTTTTGGATCCAAATGAGAAATAGGGGTTATATCTCCAACAATTGCAGCGGTACTGATTAAAATATCTAATTTTCCCCATTTTTTATAAATTTCTTGGCCAAGCGCATCAATTGTATCATTATCTTCTAAGTCCATAGGGACAATTGTCGACCTTGATCCTATCGACTGTATCTCATCATCAAGTTCTTCTAGGGCTCCAATAGTTCTTGCAACTAGAATTAATTCAGCGCCTTCCCTAGCTAAAAGTTTCGCAACCGATCTACCTAAGCCCCTAGAGGAACCAGCGATTAATGCAACTTTACCTTTTAATTTTTTCTTCATAATTAAGTTATGGTGTCGTTATCTGACAATAGAGATAATTGCTCCTGAAGGCTTTCATCAGTATAGTCCTTAAGATCTGTTGGATAATCACCTGTAAAGCAATGATCTGTAAACTGAGGTTTTTTATCATTTCTACCTTTTGGAAACCCCATAGCTTTGTAAATTCCATCAAGAGATAGAAAGCCTAGACTATCAGCGCCAATAAAAGAACACATATCGTCAAGGCTGTGATTTGCGGCAAGTAATTGCTCTGTTTCGGGAGTATCTATCCCATAGAAGTCTGGAAACTTTATTGGAGGGCAGGCAATTCGTAAATGAACTTCTTTAGCCCCAGCATCTCTCATTAGCTGAACAATTTTAACTGAAGTCGTTCCTCTTACAATACTATCATCAATAAGGATTATTTTTTTCCCCTCCACAGAGCTTTTGTTTGGGTTATGTTTCATTTTAACGGAAGAGTGTCTAGTTGATTGCGTTGGCTGTATGAATGTTCTCCCAACATAATGATTTCTTATAATCGCCAACTCAAAAGGTATTTTTGATTCTTCTGAAAATCCTAATGCAGCAGGTACGCCAGAATCCGGAACAGGCACGACAATATCTGCGTCAATAGGAAGCTCTTTCGCAAGCAATCTTCCAAAAGATTTTCTGCAATCATAAACTGACTTTCCGTCTAGAATGGAATCGGGTCTTGAAAAGTAGATATACTCAAAAAGATCCGGTCTAGCTTCTGTTTTAGAGAATGGATTGATGCTTTCAATACCATCTTCAGTTATAACAACAATTTCTCCTGGATTAATTTCCCTTATAAATTCAGCGCTTATAATATCTAGAGCACATGTTTCTGAGCAAAGAATATATGCTCCATCAAGCTTTCCTAAAACAAGAGGCCTAATGCCATAGGGGTCTCGAGCACCAATAAGTTTTTTATTGGTAAGTATTACCAGCGAGTATGCACCCTCGACCTGCATAAGTGCGTCTACTAATCTTTTTATTGTTCTGTCTGCTTTAGATTTAGCTACAAGCTGAAGAATTGTTTCAGTATCCGATGTCGATTGGAAAATTGCACCATTCTTCACAAGATCATATCTTAAGGATAATGCATTAGTTAAATTTCCATTATGCGCAATTGCAAATCCCCCTCCCCATAAATCAGCAAAAAGTGGCTGAATGTTTCGGTGAACGGTTCCTCCGGTTGTTGAGTACCTATTATGCCCAACACTATTCCTACCCTCCAGCCTTTTTATTACAGAAGGTCTTGAGAAGTTATCACTGACTAGCCCAAGATGTTTTTCTGATAAAAATTTTTCTCCATCAAATGTTACTATTCCAGAAGCTTCTTGCCCCCTATGCTGGAGAGCATGAAGCCCTAAAGCGGTTAATGCTGCAGCATCTGGGTGATTGTAAACTCCAAATACCCCACATTCCTCATGCAACTTATCATCATCCTCATCATGTTTGTTTTTATTTAGATTCATCAAATTCATTTTCCTTGGATTCAAGTATTTCTAAGGATGATACCTGACTTTTTAATACAAGATTGCCTACCGAAGGTATATTTTTTAGAATAAATTTTGTTGATACTTCAATTAAAGGGGATGTGATTGAAGACTTTATATAATCTGGTCTCTCATTTTTATCCATAGGGAGAATGAAAACTATAAATACAATACTAGCTAAAATATAAATTCTAAAAGTTCCAAAAATAAACCCTAATATACGATCAATATATCCAATAGATGTAATCTTAAATAATCTTACTATTAGAATACTAAAAACTCTCCAAATCATCAGAGTTATTAAAAAAATTAAAGCTATTGAAATTAGGTCTGATAAAGAATCCGATTCTATAAAGGGCCTAAGAAATCTTCCTGCCTCAGGCATTAAGATTATTACGGCTAAAAATGATATTACCCAGCCGATAAGAGAAAGTATTTCTTTTATAAAACCCTGCGTTAAGGCTAAACATCCCGATATCAACATCGTAAGAATTAAGGTTATATCTAGCCAGTTAATATCCATATAAATCTCTACCAAAAGATACCTATCAGTAAATGGTTATTTGTTAAATTGCTATAATTAATTACTGCGGTGACTAATTGGACCATTTGATTCACCTCTGGTGAATTGTAAAATAAATTTATTATCTGTTTTTTCTAGCTCACTTACATCATCACCCCAGATAATAGCTCCATCATGAAGCATATAAACTTTACTAGCTATAGTTCTTGCGCTTGCCATATCGTGAGTAATTGTTAAGGCTGTGGCACCAAGATCTTTAACCTTCTCAAGTATAAGGTTATTTATAACATCAGCTGTAATAGGGTCTAGTCCCGTTGTTGGTTCATCAAAAAGTATAATATCAGGCTCAGAGAAAATCGCCCTCGCTAAAGCAACTCTTTTTTGCATACCTCCGGAAAGTTCGGATGGGTATAGGTCTGATATATTTGATTTTAAACCAACTTTCTCGAGAGTCATTAAGGCATTGATTTTGCATTCTTTTTCAGAAACTTTCCCCTGTAGTGATATAAAGCTTATATTCTTCCATACAGGGAGGCTATCAAAAAGAGCACCACCCTGGAAAAGCATTCCAATTTTTATTCGGTTTTTATTTGAATAGCTAAGATTTTTATCTAAAATGCTTACATTATTAATCTTTATCATTCCGCTATCAGGTTTTATTAGACCCAAAAGACACTTTAGCATTACTGACTTTCCTGTTCCTGATTGACCTATAACAACAGCTGATTCACCTTTTTCTATATTAATATTTAAGTTTTTGAGAACTGAATTATTATTAAACTTTTTGTTTAGGTTTTTTATTTCAATCATTTAGTTCTCCTTATGAAGAAAATAGCAGGTTTGTCATTATATAATTCGAAGCTAGTATTAAGATCGATGAGCTAACGACGGCATTCATAGTTGACCTTCCTACCCCTTGAGCACCCCCCTTAGAGTTAAATCCATGATAAGATCCCATTATAGAAATAATAAAGCCAAAGACAGATGCCTTGATTAGTCCGGAAATGATATCTCCAGATTCTAAGAAAGCCTCAGTATTTTGAAGATAAACTGTACCGTTAAACCCAAGGCTTTGAACGCCAACAAGCCACCCACCCATTATTCCGATTATATCAGCAAAACCAACAAGAATAGGAAGAGATATAACAGCTGCTAACACTCTGGGGAATACTAAGTATTCATAAGGATCGGTGGATAAGGTCCTTAGAGCATCAATTTGTTCCGTTACTTTCATTGTACCTAGTTCAGCTGCTATAGCGGCAGAAACTCTCCCGGCGACGACGATACCTCCAAGCACCGGGCCTAATTCTCTGGTTATGCCTAATGCCACAATTGATGAAACAATGACTTCTGAATTAAATTGGTTTCCTCCGTAGTATATCTGTATCGCAAGAGCACCACCTGTAAAAAAAGACGTTAGAGCAACAACGGGAAGAGAAAGATAACCTATCGATATTATCTGAAGAAAAAAATTTTTTAGATACCACCTTGATGTTGCAGCCTTGAATGTTTTTAAAATAAAAAGGAATAGCCTACCTACTTCTTGAATAAAACCAAGAATAGACGAACCAGTATTAACTAAAACCTTCATTTAACCATTACTCCATTCTTTCTGGAATATAATCATCTCGGGCTAGATCAGAGAATCTTGTAAATTGTTCTGTGAATTGCATTTCAACTGCCTTAACAGCGCCATGTCGATGTTTCTCTATAAGAACGGATGCTTTTCCATGGGCAGCCTCCATTTTATTTTGCCAATCAATATGTTGTTCAGTTCCAGTATCAGGCTCGTCCCTTCTTAAATAATATTCTTCACGATACACAAACATAACTATATCAGCGTCTTGCTCAATAGCACCAGAGTCTCTTAGATCAGATAGCTGAGGTCTTTTATTATCTCTTGTTTCAACATTACGTGACAACTGAGAAAGGGCTATAACAGGAACATTTAATTCTTTTGCAAGAGCCTTAAGTCCTTGAGTTATTTGAGAAATTTCTTGTACAACATTTCCCCTATATCTATCTGAACCAGTTGTAGCTAATTGAAGGTAGTCAACAACAACGAGAGAAAGATCTTGATTTTTTTGCTTTAGAGTTCTCGCAAGCCGTCTTGCTCTAGATGATAATACTCCCACAGGTATTGCTCCAGTTTGATCAATATAAAGAGGTACATTTTTTAGTTCATTAGCTATTTTAATGTAGTTTGCAATTTCCCTTTCATCAATTTTACCTTGACGAACATCACTTGATGATACACCTGATTGATCGGAAATTATTCTTGTACTTAATTGTTCGGCAGACATTTCGAGTGAGAAAAAAGCTACAGCTCCTGGCTTATTTTTATCATTAGCGCTCTCCAGAGAATCTAATTCATTTTTATTCATACGATCTCCAAAGGTTTTAGCAATATTAAAAGCTATGTTGGAGGCTAGGGCGGTTTTACCCATTGAAGGCCTTCCTGCTATTATTATTAAGTCAGATTTCTGCAATCCTCCCAAAGCTTTATCTAAATCTGAGAAACCTGTTGCTAGTCCAGCTAATCCATCATCTGAGGAATATGCCATTTCAGCTGCTATAACAGACTCTGTTATAGAGTCTTCAAAATTATAAAAACTCTTGCCCGTTTGCCCTTTTTGATCAATTTCATAAAGTTTAATTTCGGTATCTTCAATGATTTGCGAGACTTCTCTATCTTCGCTTAGGGCAAAGGATGAGTGCTCTAGAAACTCTGCAGTTTGAATTAGCTGTCGCCTAAGCGAAAGCTCATAAATTTCATTTGCTACTTCTTTTACCACAAGGCTGTGAGTTGCATTCGCAACTAAATTTATAAAATAACTATTAGAATCAAAGGCATCATTAGTTTCAAATAATGTTTTTAAGAAAAGAATTGTTACAGTTTTACCATTGTTATTCATTTGGATTATTTTTTCATAAATTTCTTGATGAAATACTTCATAGAAATGAAAATCTTTAAGCCCAATTTCTGACATTTTATCGATAAGACCGTTATTTTTTATTAAAGCCCCTAATAACTGTTGTTCAGCTTCTAAGTTGTGGGGTAGCTCTAAGCTTTCAGCTGCTGAGTTATTTTTATTTAATATTATTGCTGATGATTGCTCCATAACTGCAATCTATATCGTTGATGGTTATAAAAAAAGGAAATTATCTGTGGATAAGTAAGAATACTGGGGTTAACTTTTTAACTAACTGTTTCTTAAGATTCTTGTTCGGGATCTAACTGCTTTAATTCTTCACTTACAGTCCCTTCGTCCTGATCTTCTTCTTTGGAATCTTCATTTGGATTAACTTCCTCTTCAGGAATCGCACCTTCCTCAAATATTTCATCTAAAGCAACCGCCGCTTCTTCTGACTTAACCGGGTCAATATTTTGACCGCTTATAAGCGCTTCAGCTTCTTCTAAACTTCTTGAAATATACACAGAAATATTTGATGTAACCTCAGGGTGTAATTTTATTCTGATCTCGTGATAGCCTATTTCTTTTATTGGTTTATCAAGGACAACTTGATTTTTGTCTAATGAAAAACCTTCTTCTCCAAGCTTTTCCTTAATATCACCAGAGTGAACAGATCCATATAACTGACCAGTATCACTTGCTTGACGAATTATAATATAGTTATTTATAATTATTTTTTCGGATACTGATTCTGCTTCATTTTTTAGTTTTAAATTTTTTGCCTCTAAGTTTACTTTTTCTTTTTCGAAATACTCACGGTTTGATTTATTTGCTCTTAGTGCTTTATTTGCAGGCAATAAAAAGTTTCTAGCAAAACCATCCTTTACATTAACAACATCACCCATTTGGCCTAATCGTTCAATTCTTTCAAGTAGTATTACTTCCATTTTTATTAATCCATCTGGTAGGGAATAAGTGCAATATAGCGGGATCTTTTAATTGCTTTTGCTAACTCTCTTTGTTTTTTTGCTGAAACAGCTGTTATTCTACTAGGTATCATCTTACCTCTCTCTGAGAGATATTTTCTTAATAGTTTTGTATCTTTATAATCGATTTTTGGAGATTTATCGCCAGAAAATGGGCATGTTTTTTTTCTACGAAGAAAAGGTCTTTTTGTTGGAACTTGTGAAATATTTGGAATAATATTATTCATAATTATGCGCCTCTATTAGAGCTATAAGAGCCCTCTTTTTTAACAGAAGCCTTCATCACTGGTGACGAGTCTTCGTTTATGCTCTCAGTTCTTGTAGTTAAATATCTTATCACATCTTCATTTAATTTTTGAATTCGCTCTAACTCTTGAATAGCCGCACTGGGGCCATCTATTCGTAGCAAAGAGTAGTGGCCTCTTTCGTTTTTTTTAATTTTATATGCAAGATCTCTTAATCCCCAGTATTCAGTATATACCGTTTTACCCCCATTATCTTTAATAATAGTTTTTATTTCTTCAACAAGAGTATCTACTTGTTGAGGAGCAATCTCTGGTCTAGTTATAAATACATGTTCGTAATATGACATTATCTTCCTTTTAAGATTTTATTTTTCAAACTATTGAGTTCTTTAATGTATTAAAGTTTAATTTGCAAGCTTGTTATAATGTCATTAATTGAATTTAATATATAAAAGATAGGGAGTGAATAAAATGATAGCAATTGTTTTCCCGGGTCAAGGAAGTCAGTTTATAGGAATGGGGAAAGATTTATCGATTTCATTTCCTGAGGCTAGAAAAGTTTTTGAAGAAGTTGACGACACTCTCGAACAAAATTTATCTAAAATTATGTTTGAAGGGTCTAATGAGGAACTTACTTTAACTGAGAATACTCAGCCTGCTATTATGGCAGTTGGTATGGCAGTTATAATGATTTTAAAAAAACGTGGTCATGGAATTAGCTCTATATCTAATGTTTTGGCAGGTCACTCGCTAGGGGAGTATACAGCTCTGGCTGCTTCAGAAAGTTTATCAATTAGAGATACCTCCCTGCTATTAAAGGCTAGAGGAAGGGCTATGCAAGATTCTGTTCCAAAAGGTAAAGGTTCGATGGCGGCCATACTAGGTTTAAGCATCAATCAAGTTATTAATATAATTACTGATTTTAAGTTAAAAGAAAAAGTCTTTCCTGCAAACGATAATGCTGATGGTCAAGTAGTTATTTCGGGGCTAAAGAGTGATGTTGAGGAATCTCTTGAGATTTTTCTTAAAAATGGAGCAAAGAAAGCTCTTAAAATTTCAGTAAGCGCACCATTTCACTGCCCCTTAATGAATCACGCCAAAGACGTGATAAAAGAAACTCTTGATGGCATCACTCTTAAAGTACCCCTTGTCCCTGTGTTATCGAATGTAACTGTTCAATCAACCTCCTCAGTTAATGAAATCAAAGATAATTTAGTGAATCAGGTTACTGAAATGGTAAGGTGGAGAGAGATTATGGTTGAACTTAACAGCAGGGGTGTTAGTAATTTTTATGAAATTGGAACTGGTTCAGTTTTAAGCAACCTTGCCAAAAGGAGTTGCCCATCTTTTAGTAGAAAATCTATCAATAACCAATCAAGTGTTGAAGATTTTCTTACTTCATTGGAAACGTAAGGATAAAATATGATTAATTTAAGAGAAAAAAAAGCATTACTGACAGGTGCGAGTGGCGGAATAGGAAAGGCTGTTGCAAGAGAGTTAATTGCTGCTGGGGCTAACGTTTGCCTTACCGGAAGAAATGAAGAGGAGCTGTTAAAACTTCAAAATGAATTGGGTGATAATGCTGACATCATTATCGCAGACCTGTCTGATCATGCAAACATTATTTCATTGGTAAAGGAAGCTGAAGAAAAATTAGGTGGGATCGATATCCTGGTTAACAATGCTGGAATAACAAAAGATAATATTTTTTTAAGAATGTCTGATGAGGAATGGAATGATGTTATTGATATTAACTTAAATTCAACCTTTAAGATGACCAAAGCAGTAATAAGGGGGATGGTTAAAAGAAGGTACGGAAGAATTATCAATATCACCTCTGTAATAGGTGTCGCAGGTATGGCTGGGCAGTCAAATTATTCTGCATCTAAGGCGGCTATAATTGGTATGTCAAAATCCTTAGCGCAAGAGGTGGGATCAAGGTCAATCACAGTAAATTGCATAGCTCCTGGTTTTATTGAAACAAATATGACGGCAGGGCTAAGTGAAGCTAGGAAAGAAGAGATATTAAAATCAATTGTGGTTAAGAGGTTAGGACTTCCTGAGGATGTATCAGGGGCTGTGTCTTACTTAGCTTCAGATAGTGCAAGCTATATTACTGGACAAACAATTCATATAAATGGCGGAATGTTAATGATTTAATTTATTAACTTAATTAATCACATTCTTGTATAAGTTGTGACAATGTGCTAAATCGCATGTTATTGATTCACGTAATCAAATCTTGTTAATATTAAGAATAATTTAAAAGGAATATGAAATGAGCGATACACTAGAAAAAGTTCAGGCAATAGTAGTTGAACATTTGGGAGTGGAAGCAGAAAAAGTATCAGCTTCTGCAAGTTTTATTGAAGACCTTGGAGCTGACAGTTTAGACACTGTTGAGCTTGTAATGGCCTTCGAAGAAGAGTTCGGTATCGAGATACCCGATGATGCTGCTGAAAGCATACTCTCTGTTGGCGATGCAATAAGCTTTATAGATTCTGTAAAAAAATAATATTAAATAAAGATTGGACCATTCATTGCGTAGAGTTGTTGTTACTGGAATAGGTGCTGTAACTCCCTTAGGGGGAGACATACATTCATCTTGGGAAAAATTAATATTAGGTGAATCAGGAGCCTCATCAATAACGCGATTTGATCCTGAAGGTTTTCCATGTACTATTGCTTGTGAGGTACCTCTTGGGGAAGGTCTATCTGCTAATGATGGATCGTTTAACCCTAATGACTGGGTTTCACCTAAAGATCAAAAAAAAATTGATACTTTTATATTGTACGGTATTGCTGCAGCAGAAATGGCAATAAAGGATTCTGGTTGGTCACCAAGGTCGGATGAAGATATCTTTAGAGCTGGCGTTGGCGTTGGTTCTGGTATCGGTGGTTTAGCTAGTATTGAAAAAACAGCTCATATTCTTAAGGAAAAAGGACCAAGAAAAGTTAGTCCTTTTTTTATTCCGGGCGCTTTAATTAATTTAGCAGCTGGACAAATTTCAATTCGAAATAATTTAAAGGGCCCAAATTTAGCTGCTGTTACAGCATGTGCCTCAGGATCACATTCAATTGGGGAAGGTGCTCAGATGATCAAGAACAATAAGGCTGACGTCATGGTAGTGGGTGGAGCAGAAGCAGCAATTTGCCCTCTTGGCATGGCAGGATTTTCTGCAAGTAGGGCTCTTAGTACTAATTTTAATAATACACCTGAAAAAGCATCAAGGCCATATGACTCTGAAAGAGATGGATTCGTTATGGGTGAGGGGGCAGGATTTCTTGTTCTTGAGGAACTTGAGTGTGCGTTATCTAGGGGGGCAAATATTTACGGAGAGCTAAAAGGGTATGGCGTTTCTGGCGATGCCTTTCATATTACATCCCCATCACCGGATGGCGATGGAGCATATAGATCTATTTTAATGGCTTTGAGTGATGCAAAAATAGAAACTAAAGAAATTGATTATATTAATGCTCATGGTACTTCAACACCACTAGGCGATGAAATTGAATTAAGAGCTGTTGAGAGAGCTTTTGAAGGTCAGGTTGAAGGATTATCAATGTCATCGACTAAATCATCAACAGGTCATTTACTAGGGGCTGCAGGAGCGGTTGAGGCCGTATTTAGTATAATGTGTATGAAAGAAAATATTATTCCCCCTACGCTTAATTTAGATAACCCTTCAGTTGAAACAAAAATTGATCTTGTGCCACATAAGAGTAAACAAAAAGAAATAAACTCAATTTTATCAAACTCTTTTGGTTTTGGCGGAACTAATGCTTCCTTAATTTTCTCACGGTACTATAATTAAATTTATGAATAACAATTTAAATCATGAAAGAAGAGGGGTGATGCTTGTCTTATCCTCTCCTTCTGGCGCAGGAAAAACTTCACTATCTAGAGAGTTATTGAAGAACAATACTAATCTTTTTTTATCTATATCTTACACAACTCGTCCAGCAAGACCATCTGAGGTTGATAAAAGTGACTACTGCTTTGTTGATGATAAAAAGTTTAATAAAATGCTTGAGAACAATGAATTCCTTGAACATGCAAAAGTTTTTGATCATTACTACGGAACACCCAAAGCTCCAATTACTGAAGCTCTAGATTCCGGAAAGGATATTTTATTCGATATTGATTGGCAAGGAACGCAGCAATTAATGAACTCCCTTCAAGATGATCTAATTAAGGTTTTTATTCTACCGCCGTCAGCAAAGGAATTGGAAAAAAGATTGTTAAAGAGAAATCAAGATACAGATGTTATCGTTAAAAAAAGAATGTCTAAGGCCTCGAATGAAATTAGTCATTATGCGGAGTATGACTATATTATAATAAATGAAGTTTTTGATGATAGCTTAAGAAAAATAGAGGCAATACTGATTGCTGAGAGCTTAAAGAGGTCACGTCAAATAAATATACAGGATATTATAAAGGACTTAAGGGACGATCTTTAGGCTTTCATATACCTCGGATAATTTACAAAAATCTTCCACGGTTAGATTTTGAGCTCTTAGCTTAGGGTTAATCCCAGCTTTAATGGCAAGATTCTCACCATCAACACCTAACTGACTCAAGCTTTTTCTTAAGGTCTTTCTTCTAAAACCAAATGCCGCAGCAACAACTTTTTGAAAGCTTACTATTGAAGGTGAGTTAATAACATTTCGTGGCTTTATCCTTATAACGGAGGACATTACTTTGGGTTCAGGAATAAAACATGTTGGCTTTATATCACAAACCCTTTCGATAAAACTTCTCCATTTAATTAATACACTAAGTCTTCCATACTGCTTAGAGTTTACGTCAGCAAGCATTCTGTCAGCGACCTCTTTTTGAACTGTAAGAGTAAGACTTTGCCATTTGACTGGATGATTTTGCTCTATCAATGATGTTATGAAGGGTACCGATATATTGTAAGGTAGGTTTGATACAATTGAGAAGTTACCTTTTATTTTTGTATTTAAATCCACGGTTAATATATCAGCCACAAGGTAATTAAATTTTTTTGGAAATTTGCTCTTTAAAGATTCTAGCACGGGTATAAATGATTTATCCATCTCAACTGCAAAAACACTTTTTGCCTCACTTTCAAGTAATAGATTTGTTAGCAATCCTGGTCCAGGTCCTACCTCAATGATATTTTTTTTATTTGGCTCAGATGCATGAACTATTTGTCTAAGGATATTTTTATCGTGAAGAAAATTTTGACCAAGTCTTTTTTTTGCTTTTATTTGATGTTTTTTTAATATCTCTTTTAAAGAATAGTCTTTGATATCAGTCATTTTTTTGTCTATTTTTTGAAATCATCTTTGCCTGCTTTATGGAGGATATTAAACTATCAGGATTAGCTAAGTTTTTTCCAGCTATATCAAACGCTGTTCCATGATCTGGCGATGTCCTAACAAACGAGAGTCCTGCACTAAAATTAATTCCATTATAAAAGTCTATAGTTTTTACAGGTATTAAGGCTTGATCATGAAACATGCATAACCTAGCATCATATTTTTTTAAATTATCCTTGTGGAAAAGTGTATCGGCAGGCAATGGTCCTATAACATTAATTCCAGCCTTTTTTATTTCCTTTATTGCTGGGAGTATTGTTTTAATTTCTTCTTCACCAATTTGACCCTCTTCGCCTGCATGTGGGTTTAATGATGAGATTACTATCTTTGGGTGCTTTATATTGAAATCATTAATCATGCTACTATTCAAAATACTACATTTCTCTATAAGTAAATTCTTATTTATTGATTTTGGTACTTGAGAAATGGGAATATGCGTTGTTACAGTTGCTACTTTTATTTCTTTATTCATTAAAATCATAAGAGATTTTGAATTATCCTTGTATGATAAGTATTCCGTATGTCCTGGAAAATTAAAACCATCATCCATTAGAATTTTTTTATAAATCGGAAGGGTGATTACTCCTGATATTTTTTTAGCCTGAGCTAGACTTACAGCTGTATCGATTGACTCAATAATAGCCTTGTTATTAGCCTTGTGTGCATTACCAATGTTAAAAATAATATTGTTTTTAAGGGGAAGGATATTCAAAAACCCTATCTTAACCCCTGAAGGGCTGGATATAATATTTATAGGAAAATTTAGCTGAAAAATTCTTAAAGAACCTTCTATCCAAGAAGGATCGCATATTACAAAAATCTTTATCTTCTTTATTTTTTTTAATGCCTTGAGAAGGATTTCACTATTAATCCCCCCAGGTTCACCCATTGTGATAGCTAGAGGTAATTCATTTTTTGTTTTATCTGTATTCAATGACTGCATCACGTCGTAAATCACGTAAATGTCTTCGCGACATCATACCAATTTTCTGTGAGTATATGTTATTTTCAATAGAGTCCTTGCTAACCTGAGGTCCAACATCATCTTTTCTATCACATATTGCTATTACATCAATTGATTCGTCTGAAATTCTAGGAGACAAAGTATTGCCAGCATTTTTTTTCAAAAGCTCTGAATGCATTTCCTTTGGTAGTTCTTGAAGAAGCCGATCTCCTATAATGTTTACCCCTGTCTCATTATAATTCTCTAAAAGAGAATCCAATCTCTTGCATGAAATAAATTTATTAGAAAACTCTATTGCTGAATCTTCGTCGTCTTTTGAGAATGTAATAGAAGTTAGATTATATAGATTTCTCATAGAGTTTTTACCTCCCTGATCAGCCTTGCCATTAAGTTTTATTATATAATAACCATTTACTACCTTAATTGGATTTGAGATAGAGTCTTGAGCAAGATTTTTAATTACTTGAGCAAGCTTTAGATCTAGTTGGCCTTCAGAAACCCATCCTATATATCCACCTTGGCCAGATGATGCTGACTGACTAAATTGCTGTGCCACTGGTTCAAATGAAATATTATTTTTTAATTGCTCCACAAGCTTTGTAGCTAAGACGCCAGCCTCAGTTTCTTCCTCCTCATCCTCAAAGCCTATAAAAATTTCTGAAATATCATACTGCACTTTATTAATGCTTTGCATTGTCCTGTCATAGATAAGATTAATTTCGTCATCGCTGATATTTATATAAGAGCCAAATTTTCCTCTGACAATTTTGTTCCACAGCAATTCAGATTTTATTTGATTGATAAGGGTGTCCAGATTAACTCCCTGACTCGTTATATTTTTTATAATTCCCTCAGCCGTTGTTTGGTTACCTCTTGCTATTCTATCAAGCGTAAGTTTGATTTCCTCTGGCGATTCTGGAACCTCTAATTTTACCGCTTCCTGCAATTGAATTCTTTCGTTAATAAGTGCTTTAATAGCCTGAATTTCAATTCTTTTTACATTTTCTTCGGAAGCAGGGATTCCTGACGTTACTAAAATAAGCCTCACTCTCTGACCTACGTCATAACGAGAAATTACTTCATCATTCACTATTACTGAAATAGCCTGGATATCCTGAGCCCCTACTTTGCTATAGGTTAGCGAGGTAATCAGGATAAAAATTATTATTATAATGTTTTTACAATCAATCATAATTTTTCCAACAGTAATTCAACGTATAAATTTTTTAGTTTTCCCATAATTTTGAAATACGATCTGAACTATCTAACGTTCCACCACCAAAAGTAAATACATTAAATTTAATCATAAATGAATTAGAAGGTTTTAGATCTCTGTATTCTGAGTTTTTCCTTCTAAATCCTAGCTCAAATGACATGCAGTCATCAATATAAACTATCGAGAGTCTATTGTTTAAAGAATTTTTAGAGACCACATCATACCTTACGGCAGCCTGGATAAGCCATTGATCTGTTATATTAAAAAAACTAGCGAACCTTGCTTCTTTTTGCTCTTTAAAATTCAAAATTTCAGCATTATTTAAAAGTGCATGACCTGCTCTGAATCCCCACCTTGGGTATGTGATTAATATATCGAATTCTGACCTTCTTAGGTTTATATCGTGATCATCAAGCCTTCCTTTGTATGAAAGTGTTATTTCTTTATTGGGTTTAAATAAAAAATCTACAATAAAGTCTGATAATTTTTTTTCTAATCCTGATCCTTTTTCAAAAGTATCAGGATTTTTAAATTTATAACTTTGTCCTATTAACCCAGAGAAGACACCAGTTTTATTAAAGAAGTGAGAAACCTTAACTCCGTAATTAACCCTGCTACCTGTTTCCCAAAAATCTAGGCCTGGCATACGATTTCTTGAAAAAATATTATGAGAG
Source organism: alpha proteobacterium MED-G09 (assembly GCA_905182015.1). Classification (GTDB taxonomy): domain Bacteria; phylum Pseudomonadota; class Alphaproteobacteria; order MED-G09; family MED-G09; genus MED-G09. Next base: position 62,601 of record CAJIZT010000006.1, read on the forward strand.
TTTAACTCAAAGCCAATACTATCTTCATTTGGCATTCTAAGGTTCTTACTTTTGTCCACTGAATAAGAAATCTGAATTGTTGGCTCAATGATCGTAGGGGAGTGGTTGTTTTTTAAGGGGAATTTCCATTCAGCAATAACTGATGGGAGAAGGCGGTACATATCCTTTTTTATCCCGTAAGGATTTGATGGTAAAAGTCTAGTTGAGTTATTTGGTATCCATTTTTTTTTAGACCTGTAAGCATCGCCTCGTAAATTTAAGTTTATCTTAAAGATATGCCCACTTTCTTTTATAAACTGCCTTGCCCAATCAATTTCACTTGATAAGCGGTACGTGTTACCATCAGTTTTCCTAATCAAACCAAGCATTTCAATGGATATTTTGGATTTTCCTCCAAATATTATCTTATCAGGATTCCATAAGAACTTTATTTCTGGAAGAATTAGAGGTTCAGAACCATTTTCTTCAGGCAATAGAGATGAAAAATGAAATGAATTTATTTCTATCTGAGCATTCTTCCAATACCTAGATAGTGATAAGTGAGATTTAATATCTGTTTCGTCGTTTAAATCAAATCTTCTTAAGAAGGTGTCGTCAGAAACAAATTTTCCGTTAAAATCTAAATTCCAATTATTAAGTTGAAAGTTACCAGACGCTTCAAAGGATCCCCTAAAATCATAACCAATTGAATCGGCTATTGATGAGGGTCGAGAGTCATCTATATCCGCAATCTCAACATTAACAATTGAGTGAGTATTTCCATCATAATCAAAAACTAATTTCTTGTTTAATTTTTTTAAGTACTCAGGATTATTAAAAGGTGAGCTAATAATAGAATTCCAATCATTGTTGATATTTATAGTTTTTGACTTAAAGTCATCATTCAAGGAGGCGGCTATAGCATGGAAATTTATTCTACCCCTTTTGAATCTTTGCCTCCACTCACCCTCGGCAACAAATGCTCCTTTTGTTATAACCCAGGGAGTTATTGTTAAGTCATAGGTTGGTGCAAGATTCATATAGTATGGAGTTTTAATATTTAACCCAAGATCTCCAGAGCTTGTTATTATTGGTGCCAGAAAACCACTCTTCCTTTTTATTTGCGGACTAAGGTGTTTGGCGATTGGGATATAAAAAATGGGAAAGCCAAATAGCTCGAATCTAGCTCCTTCATAAACAATGTCGCCACTAGTCTCGTCATAAATAATTCTATTTGCTTTTATTTGCCAAGACGGATTCTCTCTAGAATTATCACATTTCTTGCAAGGGGAAAAAATACCCTTCCTTAGGATAATTGAATTACCCTCGCTTCTGATTGCATAAGACGCAGATATACTTTCACCTTCCTTGGTTAAAAGGGTGGGTTTCTCAATAACTCCATTCTTTAAATCTGAAGAAAGTTTTATTTTTGAAGCGATAATAGTAGGCCCATTGAGGTCCTTAATAATAATATTTCCTTTACCTGCAAGGGTGTTATTTTCTTTATTAAAAGATATCTCATCTGCCATTACAGTAAGATTATCTCTAGTAATTTTTACAGATCCAACTGCTTTGATTTCACCGCTTTTATTTAGATATTCAATTTTATCAGCTTCTATTGAATTAGCCTCTTTATCCTGACCATAGCTATTTAAAGAAAATACCAGGAAGGCAACTAAAGAAAAAAATATTTTTATTATCACCTAACCTTCCTCGATATATATTAGAGCGCTTACGCCAAGCAGTATAGCTATAATAGGTGGCGACCAAGCCGATAGTAATGGACTTATACTCCCTGATGATCCAAATGCGGAGGCTACATTAGCAAATGTGTATAAGAACAAACCACACAACAATCCAGATAGAATTAAACTATTGGTTTTTTCAGACCTTATAAACCTGACTGAAAATGGTGCGGCTATGATAAGCATCGATGAAAGAAAGAAAGGAAAGGCTAAAATAGAGTGGAACTTTGTCTTGTGTCTTGAGGCATTAAAACCAGCCTGTTCTGCAATTTTTATAAATTTTGGAAGGTTCCACAATGAAATTGTTTCAGGTGGAGCAAAGTTTTCCTGAATCTGATTTGGTGTTAAGTTTGTTTTAATTGTTATTCTTGCTTTATATTCTGGTTTTTTATTAAATTCATACACCCAAACATTATTTAATTCCCAAAAATTTTTTATTAACGATGCACTTTTTGCATCATAGCGGCTTATTAATTTACCTCCTGCAGCATGGTTAAAGAAAATTACTTTTTCAAGGTTACTTGCTTGCTTTTCAAGCCCCAAAGAATTAATGATTCTATAAGAATTATTTTTTAGATTTGAGTCTTTAAGCCATAGGCCGTTTTCTGATAATGTTACAAGGCTAGGTTGACCTCTTAAGAATCTAGCCTCATTTTCTTTGAATTTATATGTTGATGTGGCAATCAAAGGTTGAAGAATTAATATAATAAAAAATCCAATTACCATTATTAGACTTACACCCGGGGCTAGTAAACGCCAAATTGAAATACCGCTCGCTCTGGCTACAACTAACTCCGAACGTTTTGCTAAAATAAAAAATGAACTTAGTGAGGCAAATAGAACTACAAAAGGAAGTATTTCGAATATCATTCCCGGAAGCTTTAAGGTCGCTAGCTTAAGCGCTAAAAAAATATTGCTATCATTGGATTTTGAAATTCTTCTAGACAGCTCAATTGCATCAATTAAAAAAATGAAACTAGATGAGATTAAGGTGCAGTATAAAAGAGAATTCAAAAGATTTTTTGAAAAGTAAGATGATAATAAATTTTTAATTTTCATGATTTTAAATCTCTAGCCTTAAGATATTATCTCTTATTGACAGGAGACATATCAGAATTAACAAAACCGGCAATAAATAAAGAATTAAAATGGGAGCAAGGTTACTTTGGGCTTGAGATGCAACGAAGAAATCAATAAGTTGAAATAGTATAATGCTTGTAGTTAATTTTATAATATTTTTGCTTCGCTCCCTTCTGTCAAACCTTCCCTTTATAAAGACTGAGAATGAAAAAATGATTAATGCTAATGGGTGAATTATTTGAGCCAACTTATGGTTTCCTGCAGCTCTTAGAGTATTCTTTCTTGATTTTGCATACTCGTCTTCGATACTCGGAAATAATAAATCACCAATATACCTTTGGCTGGAATCAAAATTAAGGTTTTTATCCTCTGTTAAAAATTCCGAAAAGAGGTACTCATTTTTTTCAAAACTAACAGTAGTCATGCCTGGACCATCTAATAATAGATTTCTGTGCTGAATACTTCCATTTAAAAGTATTAGCTTTGGATTATTATTTTTATTAACTAAATAACCTTTTTCTGCAGAGTAAGTAATAGGAGATAGGGCGTTCCTGTTATCGTGAACGAGGATTCCTTCAATAGATACATTGCTATCTTTTTTGTGAGCATAAACAGTTAGACCTTTTGCTGGCATAGAAAACATCCCATCCCTTATTAAGGTGCCAGATAAATCATGACGAATCTCATGAATTTTAAACTTTGTATACCTCATTCCACTTGGTCCTAAAAAGAGTGAAAACACTAGAAGTAGAATAGTTAATATTACTCCAAAATAAAAAAAAGGTCGAAATAGCTTTTTCGGTTTCATACCCGAGGACATAAGAACCACAAGCTCTTTGTCTGAAGCAAGTGTTTGGAGTGTGTATGAGGTCGCAGTAAAGACGACCAGCGGGATAATTTGAGCTATTATATTTGGTAAAACAGTTACTGTTAAAATAAAAAACACTTTTAGATCAACCCCACGCATAACAATTTCATCGAGCATCTTGAGGACTTGACCTAGCCAAGCTAGTGATAGCATTCCTAACAAGACTATAGTAAAAGCGAACACAAGCTTGCCAATTATATATTTATCAATACTTTTCATTTTATATCGTATTATATACGACAAACTATACCCTTAAGCGATAAATAATGTTAACAAGTGGTTGAATAAGAAATATTTGGAGAACGATATGAACGTAACTTTTACTTCTAAATTATCAGTAAAAAAAGATATACTGGCTATTATAAGCGATAAAAAATCATTAGCTAGTTTTGAGGAGTTGAGCAAAGGTGTTCTAAATAAAGTTATTAATATAGCTAAATATGAAAATTTTAAGTTCAATAAGCTAGAATCACTCGAAATTATTGGTGAAGAAAAAAGTGGGTATTCAAAAATAATAGTAATTGGATCTGGAGAAAGCTCATCCTTGTCTCTTAAGGACCAAGATCTTATTGGGGGAAAGATTCTTCAGCTAGGATCCGGATCTCTTGGTGGCGATATCGATGTCTTGATATCAAAAAATATTGATAATGATAAAGGAATTGAAAGAATTGGTTATGGTGCGATCTTGGGGTCATACCGTTTTGATAAATACAAATCAAAAAAGAAAAAGATAAACCTACCTAAGAATATTAAAATTGTATCAAAAAATTTTAAATTATTAACAAAAAAACTTAATCAAAAAAAATCAGTAGCGGAAGGTGTTTTCCTTGCAAGAGATTTGGTCAATGAACCTAGTAATATTTTGAATCCAGAGTCTTATGCGAAAAGAATAAAAGAATTATCTAAGTATGGTCTTAAGGTTGAGGTATTAAACGAAACGAAAATGAAAAAATTAGGAATGGACTCCCTTCTTGGTGTTGGTAGAGGGAGTCAATATGAGAGTCAGTTAGTTATAATTAAATGGGATGGATTAAAAAACAAAACAAAAAAACCTATTTGCTTTGTTGGAAAAGGGGTTTGCTTTGATTCTGGCGGCATCTCTTTAAAGCCAGGGAATAAAATGGAAGAAATGATTGGTGATATGGGCGGATCTGCTGCCGTTGTTGGGTTAATGAAATCTCTCGCCTTAAGAAAGGCTCCTGTAAACGTTGTTAGTGTTGTTGGATTAGTGGAAAATATGCCAGACGGAACTGCTCAAAAACCAGGCGATATTATAAAATCGATGTCAGGTCAAACAATTGAAATTCAAAATACAGATGCAGAGGGCCGATTAGTTCTTGCTGATGCATTGTGGTATGCTCAAGATAGATTTAAGCCTGAGTTTATGATTGATCTAGCCACATTAACAGGTGCTATAGTTATGTCTTTAGGAAATAAAATGGCAGGAATTTTTAGTAATAATGACAACCTTGCCGATAAGCTTTATCAGGCAGGTGAAGATTCTGGTGATAAGGTTTGGAGGTTACCTCTTTCAGATTCATACGATAAAATGATTAACTCTAAATTTGCAGATATGAAAAATATTGGCGCAGGCGGTGCTGGATCGATAACTGCGGCTCAATTTTTAAAACGCTTTGTTAATAAGACCCCCTGGGTCCATATTGATATTGCAGGCACTGCAACAGGTATGGAGAAAAACTCAATTAATAATAGTTGGGCAACGGGATTTGGCGTTCACCTTCTTGATACGCTGGTTTCAAAGTTTTATGAGTAAGAATTGCCCGAGATATTTTTTTATAAAGTAAGAAATTCAAGTAGCGAGTTATTTTTAATATCTTTGATTGAAAAATCAATTTCTAAAAATTGGAATGCTGTTATCTTGATGGACAATATTGAAAGAATGGAAGAGCTTAATGATTTGTTGTGGACCTATGATAGTACTTCATTCATTCCACATGGAGGGCAAAGCGATATGACTCCTGAAAGGCAAAAAGTTTATCTAACTTGTGCTGAGGAAAATCCTAATAAATCAGAAATTATTTTTTCAATTGATGGGGTTATAATAAATAAACCAGAGAATTGGAAAAGGTGTGTTTATATTTTTAATAAACAAAATCTTAAGGTTACTGAAGATTTAGAATCATATAACCGTGAAATTCAGAAACTAGATTATAAACAGAAATATTTTGAACAAGATAAAAATGGAAAGTGGATTAATAAGGATTAAAGGAGAAAAAAATATGACAAAACAAAGAACTCTATCAATAATTAAGCCTGATGCAACAAAGCGAAATATCACAGGAAAAATAATTAAAAAGTTTGAGGATGGTGGATTATCTATTATAGCTCAAAAAAGACTCTTATTAACCTCAGTACAAGCTGAAGGTTTTTATTCCGTTCATAAAGAGAGGCCTTTTTACAATGATTTGGTAAATTTTATGACGTCAGGCCCTGTAGTTGTTCAGGTTCTTGAAGGGGAGAATGCTATTCAAAAAAATAGAGATATTATGGGCGCAACGAATCCAAAAGAAGCCGATAAAGGTACAATTAGAGAGGAGTTTGCTCTAAATATTGAGGCTAACTCAGTACACGGTTCTGATTCTGAGGAGAGCGCTAGTAATGAGATTGCCTTTTTCTTTGCTGAGGGTGAGATTAATCCGTAGGCTTATAATTTAAACTCGCTCAACATCTCTAATGCCTTCTTTGTATAGATAACTTTGTCTTGATTGATCGATACTAGGTCTTCAGCGAATAACTGAAGGCATAACGGGTAAATCCTGTGCTCCAAATTTAGTATCCTCTCAGACAGTAATTTAGTATTATCGTCGGAATTAACCGACGTGATTGCTTGAGAAATTATCGGCCCCTCGTCTACTCCTGATCTTACCATATGAACTGTACATCCTGAAAATTTAACACCCTGATCTATTGCGCGTTGATGAGTATTCAAGCCTTTAAACGATGGCAGGAGAGATGGGTGGATATTGAGATGTTTATTAAACCAATTTTTAACAAAATCTTCTCCGTGAATACGCATAAAGCCAGCGTTGCATATAAAATCTATATTATTGTTGGTTAAAATTTCATTAACTGCTTCATCAAATTTTTTTCTATCGTTAAAGAGTCTGTGGTCAATAGAGTGCGCCCTTATTCCTTTTGATTTAGCGTATTCTAATCCTTTAGCGTTGGGGTTATTGGAGATAACAATATTAATACTTGCCTTGGTATTTTCTTTCTCACAGGACTCTATTAATTTAATCATATTTGAGCCAAAACCAGATATTAAAATTCCAACTCGCATTATTTTTTAACCCTTAATATACGTAATACCAGATTCATTATCTCTATCTTTAGTTATTTCACCAATGATAAAATGATCTTCATTAATTTTTCTTAGGTAAGCAGATAATTTTTTAGAATCGTCAGACGAAGCAATTAAAATTAAACCTATTCCACAATTTAAAGTTCGCAAAATTTCTTCCTCATCCACGTTTCCAAGATTTTTTAACCAATTAAATATTTCAGGTCTATCCCAGGATGATAAATCTATTTGAGCATTAACCGATGAACTGGGAAATATTCGAGGAAGGTTTTCAGTTATACCCCCTCCTGTAATATGGGATATAGCCTTGATGCCACCAATCTTTTTTATCAGGTCGAGAACAAGCTTAACGTATATTTTGGTTGGCTCTAAAAGAATCTCAGAAATTTTCTTCTGACTATCATTTGGCATCGGAAGAGATGTCTTAATGCCTCTTTGGTTTATTATATTTCTGACCAAAGAGTAACCGTTTGAATGAAGTCCATTTGAAGGGAGGCCGATAATCACATCCCCTTCAATTATATCGTTACTCGGCAAAAGATTTTTCCTTTCTACGATTCCAACAGAAAACCCAGCTAGGTCAAAGTGTTTTTTTTCATATAACCCAGGCATTTCAGCTGTTTCTCCACCTATTAAAGCACAATTTGATTGAACACATCCATTTGCAATACTCTCGATGATTTTTGTTGCAACTTCATTTGAAAGAACACCTGTTGCAAAATAATCTAAAAAGTAAAGTGGCTCAGCTCCTTGAACAATTAAGTCATTAACGCACATTGCCACAAGATCTATGCCGATGTTTTCATAAAAGTCATGCTCTATAGCTAGGAGCAATTTTGTTCCTACACCATCCGTGGAGGATACCAAAAGTGGATCCTTATAGTCACAAAAGGAAAGATCAAAAATTCCACCGAATCCACCAATTTTAGTATCCGCTCCTGGCCTTTGAGTTTTTTTAATAATCGGCTTTATATTCTCAATAAGATTACTAGCTTTTTCTATATCAACTCCTGACGAGGCGTAGGTAATTTTACTTCCACCGTCCTGAGTATTCTGATTTTTATTTATTTTTCTTTCTGTCAATTTTTCGACCTTAATATTTAATATATTTAATGATAATAAACTCTTTTATTATAAATAAATAAATATATCATTATTATTTTCTATTAAGGTTAAATAAATGAATTTTGCAAATATTATCACTGTCGTAAGACTATTGCTGACGCCAATCATAATTTGGTTAATATTATCACATTACTATAGTTTTGCTTTAATATTCTTTATTATAAGTGGTCTTTCTGATGCTCTGGACGGCTTTATTGCAGAGCAATTTAATCAAAAAACAGTTCTAGGTAGCTACCTTGATCCAATTGCAGATAAAACTTTAATAGTCTCATCAATATTAGCTTTGGCTTACGTGGGTAGTATACCATCCTGGCTTGTAATACTAATTGTGTCTAGGGATCTTGCAATTTTAGGCGCAGTAATAGTTTCTTGGCTGGCAGAAAGTAGTTTAAAAATTGAACCGATTATTTCTAGTAAAATAAATACCTTTCTTCAAATAGTTTACATTGGCCTATTGCTTCTTAATAATTCAATTTCTGATTCCATGAATGATTTGAGTACTTATATTCTTCCTGTTTTTTCAATTTTAATTGCATTTTCTACCTTAAGTTCATGGTTCTCATATCTTTTATTGTGGTTAAGAAGTATGGGTATAGTTAACGGTAATAGATAGTTAGAGAAATTATGTATAATAATCAGCTTACAATTGAAATGCCTAAAAGGCTTGCCTTAGGGCGAGAAGATTTCTTGGTAAATGAATGCAATCATGAGGCTGTAAATTTTATTGATAAATTTTATAAAAACAAAATGAAGTCAGGTTTATTAGTTGGCCCCAAAGGTAGTGGTAAGACTCATCTTGTTAATGTTTTCTGTAAGAATATAGAACAGAACCGCTGGATTATTTCACCTAGGCTTAATGAAGACACTTATAAATTATTCGAACAGAACGATGCTATAATTATTGAAGATATTGATTTAATCTCTTCGACATCTGAGGAGGAATATTTATTACACAGTATCAATCTTTCAAAAGAATTAAAAAAAATACTATTATTAACAACAGGTACTGAACTTTCAAAATTTGATATAAAGATCGAAGATTTAAGGTCTAGATTAGACTCAATGCAATCGGTAAAAATTTTAGAACCTAATGATGATCTAATGAGCGCGTTAATTCTCAAACTTTTTCATGACCGTCAGATTCTTATTAAGCCAAAAATAGTTAATTTTTTAATGCAAAGAGTCGAAAGGTCTTACCTTGGAATTTCTGAAATAGTAGATTTGATTGATAGTTTTTCATTGTCGAAGAATAAATCGATTTCAATTAATTTAATCAAGGAAATATTAAAATGAATATAATTATATTAATTAAATATCCTTAAGGGTAACTTTATTTTCCTCCATTGTGATTGCAACTTTTCCATTTTTAAAATCTAAAGCTTTTTTACCAAATAATTCATATCGCCAGCCTTTTAATGTCTTTATATCAGCTGAATCGTCAGCAATTAAATCCTCTAAATCCTGTGTAGATGCTATTAATTTCTGAGCAACTTCATTTTCTTCGGCGGTTGAGCTTAAAAGTATTTTCAGTAAAGAGACTCTGCTGGTGGTTCCGTGGGGTAATTTTCTTTTATCTGCGAGCTTGGGAAGATCCTTTTCCTCAAGAGATAGCCCAATTAGGATTTGCTCAAGAATCTCATTCATTACCTCTTCCTTCAGCATTAAGCCGTTAGAAAATGATCTTAGACTCATAATTTCATCTAACGATTTTGGCTTCATTGAAGATAATTCATAAATTATGTCATCTCTAATAACTCTGCCTCTGGGGAGATCTTTTTTTTGAGCTCTTTCCTCTCTCCATAATGCTAATTGATAGGTTACACCTCGTGTCTTAACATCATACCCTCTGACCTTCAATCTCCTAAATGCTAATTTAGGATTTGTATCGTAGGTACTTTCTGAGGTTAAAATACTTAACTCCTCATCCAGCCAGGTTTCTCTATTTTTTTCTTTTATTTCACTCATCAGTATTGGATAGATTTCATGTAGATGAGTAACATCGCCTATGGCATAATTAAGCTGTTTTTCTGTTAAAGGTCTTTTTGCCCAGTTAGAAAACCTAGATGACTTATCAATTTTTTTTCCAAGAACTTTATCGACTAGCTTTTCGTAGCCAACAGAATCTCCAAAACCACAAACCATTGCAGCTATTTGGGTATCAAATATGGGAGTAGGGATTTTACCTGAAATCTTAAAAAATATTTCAACATCCTGTCTGCCTGAATGAAATATTTTTAGTATTGATTTTTTATTTAAGATTTTAAGAAATGGAGTTAAGTCAAGATTCTCTTCAATCGGATCAATTATTAATTCAAGATCATCAGTACAAACCTGAATAAGGCATAGGCGTGACCAATAGGTTTTTTCCCTTATGAACTCTGTATCAATAGTAATAAATTTAGCCTTAGAAAGAGTTTTACAAACCTCTTTGAGCTCTTTATTTGTTTTGATTAGTTCCATTTAAATCGTATACATTATAAATGTTTAGTTGTCCTTGACAAAACACTTTTAAATTGTCCTATTGCGAGAATAAACTATAGGTTGATAGAATGAATGAATATAGAAGTCATAAATGTAATGAGCTTTCAATTAACGATGTTGATAGCGATGTTTATTTATCTGGCTGGGTTAATCGTAAACGTGATCATGGCGGCCTTCTTTTTATTGACCTAAGGGATCATTATGGTTTAACGCAATTAGTCTTTGACCCTGATAGCAATGCATTTACTGAAGCTGAAAAAATTAGCCCCGAATCTGTAATTAAAGTTTCTGGTAAAGTAGTCAAAAGAAGTGATGATACAATTAACTCAAACCTTCCAACTGGAGCGATTGAAGTTTATGTTGAGGAAATAGAAGTTTTATCAAAAGCGGAAGAATTACCACTACCTGTATTTGGAGAACCTGATTACCCTGAGGATATTAGATTAAAATATAGATTTTTAGATCTCCGAAGAGAAACTCTCCACAAAAATATTGTTCTTAGATCAAAGATCATTCAATCAATACGAAGAAGAATGATTGAAAAGGATTTTCTAGAGTTTCAAACTCCCATTATGACGGCATCGAGCCCTGAGGGCGCCCGAGATTTTTTAATACCATCAAGACTTCATCCTGGAAGTTTTTATGCTCTTCCTCAGGCTCCGCAACAATTTAAACAAATATTAATGGCTTCTGGGTTTGATAATTATTTTCAAATTGCTCCATGTTTTAGAGATGAGGATGCGCGTGCAGATAGATCCCCTGGTGAATTTTATCAACTTGATATTGAAATGAGTTTTGTAAGCCAGGAGGATATTTTTGAAGTTGTAGAACCAATTTTAAGAGATCTTTTTGTCGAATTTTCTTCTGAAAAAAGTGTAACTAGCGTTTTCCCTAAGATCCCATACTTAGAAGCGCTTGCAAAATATGGAACCGATAAACCTGATTTAAGAAATCCAATTGAAATGTCTGATGTAACAGATATATTTAAAGAATCAGGGTTTAAGATTTTTTCTGAATCTATAAAGAAAGATAACGATGTAAGGGTCTGGGGTATTCCAGCAAAAGGCGGCGGGTCGAGAGCTTTTTGCGATAAGATGAACTCCTGGGCGGTTAAAGAAGGGCAACCAGGTCTTGGGTATATCTTTTATAAGAAAGGTGTTGGATCGGGTCCAATAGCTAAGAATGTTGGTGAAGAAAAAACTACTGAAATAAAGAATAAATTTAATTTAAGTGATAACGATTCTGTATTTTTTATATGTGGAGTTCCTAAAAAATTCATGCAGTTTGCTTCGAGTGCGAGAGATAAAATAGGAATAGATTTAAGTCTATTAAAAGAAAATAGTTTTGAATTTTGTTGGATTGTTGATTTTCCTATGTATGAATGGGATGAGGTTAATAAAAAAATAGATTTCTCACATAATCCATTTTCAATGCCTCAAGGTGGGATGGATTCCTTGGAAAATAAAGACCCCTTAAGCGTTAAGGCCTTTCAGTACGATATAGTTTGCAATGGTGTTGAGTTATCCTCAGGAGCCATTAGAAATCATAGGCCTGATATATTGGTTAAGGCATTTAATATTGCTGGGTATGATGAAAATGAGGTTGAGAATCGGTTTGGAGCAATGTCTAGCGCATTTAAGTATGGAGCACCCCCTCATGGAGGCATAGCACCAGGAATTGATCGAATAGTAATGCTTTTAACAGGGGTAGACAACATAAGGGAAGTTATAGCTTTCCCAATGAATCAACAGGCACAGGATGTGCTTATGGGTGCCCCTTCTTTAGTATCAAATAATCAGCTTGCAGAGCTAGGTCTCAAGCTTGAGGAGGAGGCTGATTAGCCTGAGTTTGAATGAAAAATTTATTTCTAGAAATTTTTACATGGTGGAGCGGTCAAACGCTTGGAACTAGACTTCACACATTTCTTCATGGTCGTCTAGTCGGCTATGATATTGACGGAAATAAATACTATGTAAATAAAAAGAACAATGAAACTCGTTGGGTTATTTATAATGGCGAGATCGATGCTTCAAAAGTTAATGCAAACTGGCATGACTGGATTCATTACAGAACTGAGAAAATCCCTGATACAGAAATAAAAGAGAAATCTTGGCATAAGAAACATCAAATGAATTATACTGGCACTAAAGATTTTTATAGCCCCGTGAATGCATCTGATAGAACAACAAGATCAATCGCTAAATCATATGAAGCATGGTCTCCGGAGGAAAGGAAATGAAGTCAAATACTTTTGAGGCAATTGTAGGTGCTGTTGTAATATTCTTAGCAGTAGTATTTTTATTTGTTGGTTTTTCATCAATGAAATTAAAGAAAGGTAATAATTACAATTTATCAGCGCTCTTTAATAGAATAGACGGTATAAAGTTAGGCTCAGATATTCGTATGTCTGGAATTAAGATAGGAACTGTTACAAAGCAAGAGTTAGATAATTCTACTTTTGAGGCCAAGGTCTTTATGTCAATCGATTCAAAAATTTCTATTCCCGACGACAGTTCTGCAAAAATAACAACTGATGGTCTCTTGGGAGGAAATTATATTTCGATTGAACCAGGTGGCAGTGATATTTATTTATCAAACAACGAAGAGATTTTTTTTACCCAGGGTGCTGTTGATTTAATAGGCCTTGTAGGAGAAGCACTTTTTTCAGTTGAAGGTAAGGAGTAGATTAATTTTTATTTTTCATGTGACTTTCGACCCAGTGAATATCGTAGGTACCATCTAAAAATTTTCCTTCTTTTATTATGTCTAAGTAAAAGGGAATAGTAGTTTTAATTCCCTCAACTACAAACTCACCAAGAGCTCTTTCAAGTCTGGCCAAGCATGAGTCTCGGCTATCGCCGAATACTATTAATTTGGCAATCATACTATCATAATAAGGAGGTACTGTTATTCCACTATAACATCCTGAATCAACTCTAATACCAGGACCTCCAGGGGTATGAAAATTAATAATTTTTCCCGGACTCGGAACAAAGGAGGAGGGGTCTTCTGCGTTAATTCTACACTCTATGGAATGACCAAAGAATTTTATCTCACTTTGTTTTTTTGAAAGTATTTTATTTGATGCTACTAATATTTGTTCTGTAACAAGATCAAAATTTGTTATTTCTTCTGTAACCGGGTGCTCAACCTGAAGTCTTGTATTCATTTCCATGAAATAAAATTTATTATTTTCATATAAATATTCAACTGTTCCGACACCAGTATAGCCTATTTTAGTTAAAGCATTTACGGTAAGCTCGCCAATATAATTCCTTGTTTTAGCATCAATAACCTTTGATGGCGTTTCCTCTAGGAGTTTCTGATTTCTTCTTTGCATGGAACAGTCGCGTTCGCCAAGGTGAATCATATTCCCATGATTGTCGCCAACAATTTGTATTTCAATATGTTTGGGATTTTTTAGGTATTTTTCTATATAGACAGTATCATTATCAAAAGATTTATCCGCTTCTGATTTAGCTTTTTTTATAGAATCTTCTAGCTTATTTTCTTCATGGACAACGACCATTCCTCTTCCGCCTCCACCAGCTGACGCTTTGATGATAATAGGATAGCCTATTTTCTTGGCAATTAATTTTGCATCCTCGAAGTCTCTTACCTCACCATCGGATCCCGGAATAACAGGGATTCCATGATTTTCGGCTGTTTTTTTAGCTAAAATTTTATCACCCATTGTTTTAATGTGGTTGGCATCTGGTCCTATAAAGGCAATATTGTGAGCGTTTAATTTTTCAACAAAGCTTGCATTTTCGGAAAGAAATCCATACCCAGGGTGGACTGCGTCTGCTCCTGAGATTTCGCAAGCTGCAATTATTGATGGTATATTTAAATATGAATCTTTTGAGTTAGGTGGACCAATACAAACACTCTCATCTGCTAGCTTTACGTGCATTGCCTCTTTATCTGCTGTTGAATAAACGGCTACAGTTTTTATACCAAGATCTTTACACGCCCTCAGCACTCTAATTGCAATCTCACCTCTATTAGCTATAAGAATTTTTTCAAACATTTTATTCAATAATAATCAGAGGATCGCCAAATTGAATAGGCTGCTCATCTTGGACAAGTATTTTCTTTATAATTCCATCTTTTTCTGCTGAAATATTATTCATAGTTTTCATCGCTTCAACAATTAAAAGTGTTTGACCTTTTTTCACCTTATCTCCCTTACCAACAAACGGATCTGATTCTGGGTCAGGTCTTAGATATATTGTACCAACCATAGGTGACAGAACTGCACCCTGAAGATCTTCACCATCAGACTCAGCACTAATCCCTGCTGGTTTAGAATCTTGACTTGTGACATTACTACTCAAAGGGTTAGAAACTTGTATAATATTTTTTGCTACCTTTACTCTTCCTACCTTCTTATTTTCTATTTCAATTTCGCTTAAACCCGTTTGATTCAAAAGCTCTGATAGTGAAATAATTAAATCCTTATCAAAATCTGACACATTAAACCTCCATACTCTTAATTATTATTTATATGTTTTAGTATACTTTTTAGAGCGACATCATATCCGTCGATTCCCAAACCACTTATTACACTATTTGCAGCCATTGATACATAGGAGGAATGTCTAAATTTTTCTCTTTTATAAATATTTGATATATGAACTTCAATTATTGGAATACTTAGTGAAAGCAATGCATCATAAAGAGCAACTGATGTATGGGTATAACCAGCAGGGTTAATTATGACTCCATGCCCACTCCTTCCAGCCTCATGAACTAATTCTATTAAACCACCTTCATGATTAGTTTGCTTAAAAATTATTTGAGCATTACTTTGACTAGCAATCTTTATTAAAGAATTTTCAATATCTGCAAGTGATGAGGAGCCGTATATCTCTGGCTCTCTTTCTCCTAAAAGATTAAGGTTTGGGCCGTTTAAAATGTGAATTTTATTTTTCATTTTTTAATATTTCAACCATCTCTTCTTTTCCTATTGCCCCAGGAATTAATTCATTATTTATTATAAATGCAGGGGTTCCTCGAACACCAATTAAATCTGCCAGCCTGTAATTCTCGTTAATTAATAGTATAGTTTCATCCTTATTCATATCTATTTTAAGCTGATCATAGTTAATTCCAATTTTTTCCGATATGTTGATAATATCAACTTCGGATATCTGTCCTGAAATTTTAATCAACTCCTGGTGCATAGAAAAATATTTTTTTTGTTTTTCTGATGCAATAGATGCTCTTGCAGCTAAAACTGAACTTTCCCCTAAAACGGGAAGTTCCTTTAGAATAACTTTGATATTTTTATCACCTGATATTAAATCCATCAGTTCCGGAAAACTTCTTTTGCAGTAACCACAGTTGTAATCAAAAAACTCTACAATAACTGCACTACCTTCTTTATTTCCCAAGAAAAAATTATCATTACTCCTTAGCTTTTCTTGATACTTTGATATATTTTTTTCTTTATTATTTTTTTCTAAAATATCAATTTTATTTAAAATTCTTGTCAAAGTATCATCATCTCTCGTCAATATTTTGATGATTTTATTATCAGTGATTCCGTTTTCAGTTATATTAAAATATACAAAAATATTAAGACCAATAATTAACAAGGCAATATAAGGTAGGGATAATTTGAGGGTATTTATTAAACTGGGCATCTTTTTTTCCATTTAGCTTTATTTTTAGAATCTAGAAGAATGTCTTCGGCTCTTAATTTAGAAATAGTTGATTCTTGTAGGTATTTTAGTGATTTTTTTGCATGAAAAGAAGCCATTTTTACATTTCCTG
This sequence comes from alpha proteobacterium MED-G09, assembly GCA_905182015.1. Taxonomy (GTDB): domain Bacteria; phylum Pseudomonadota; class Alphaproteobacteria; order MED-G09; family MED-G09; genus MED-G09. The sequence goes on from CAJIZT010000006.1 coordinate 78,979, forward strand.
TAAGAAAATGTCTTTCAGCTGTTGAAAGTTCAGCGTTTCCTAGGTCATCTATCCCGGAAAATGCTATCGCTAGCTGAAACCAGGTATTAGAATTTTTCTTATCATACCTAAGAGATGATTTAAGTAAATGAAGAGCCTTGATAGAGCCATTTCTACTTTCCTGAGCATTGAGGGCAGTAGCTAACGCAACCATAAGCAAAGGTTCCTTTGGGCTTATTAATAAAGCTTTCTCATAAGGTTTAATTGATTCTTTAATTTTTCCAGATTCATACAAAATTTGTCCTTTTAATTCATAAAACCATGGATTCCCAGGGTAGTCGTCTATCATTTTGTTTAGAATTAAAAGAGACTTCCCTAGGAGTGCCTTTCTATAATAAGCTATTGCCAATGAATAGTTACTTATGATTGAAGAAGATTCTTTATTATTTTTTTTAATAATATCGTCTGGGTTATTGAGGAAACCATCAAGTTTCGCTTGGATCATTTTGTATTGGAAAAGAAAATTATCATTATCTTTTTCGTTAATAAATTGAGAATTTTTTGCTTTCTGTTCTAGGGACCGTATTCTATCCCTTGATATGGGGTGGCTTCTAACCCTTATACTTTTCTGGCGTGAACTCAAAGCCTCTTGATTTGCAAATTTATAGAGAACCTCTAGCATCCCATTAGACGATTTTTCTATTTTTTCTAAATATCTAATAGCTGCCTGATCAGCCGCTGATTCTTGGCTACGAGAGTATTTTGCAACCATACCTTGAGCTATTTGCTGGCTACCTAACAATAAAGCTTGTGCTGCATCGCTATCCCCCGCAATAGCCGCTCCAACCCCCAAAAGAAGGCCAATTAGCATTGGTGCTTGTGCTTTTTCAAGAGCTTCGTCCGAACGAGCTAAATGACCACCTGCTATATGGCCGGTTTCATGGGCCATAACACCTCTTAACATCGAAGGTTCTTCAAATGACTGGATTAAACCAGTATTAACAAAAACTTTTTGTCCACAAGCAACAAAAGCATTGATAGATCTATCATTGAATATATAAATATCTACAGAATTTATATTAAGATTGGCAGCGCCGAATATTGGACGAGACATTTCCTCAAGAAAGTTTTCTATTTCTGCATCTCTAATTATATTTGCAAAAGAAGAAATATTAAAAACAATCAAAGAAAAGAAGAAAAATACTTTGTATAAAAATGATATGCGAAAAAAATTACTCACTATTTATATTAACACAATTTACATTATCCAATATTAAATATTGTTAACCTTTGCTCCACCATCCAGATTTTTCTTTTTCTTTTTTTGGTTTTTCTTTCTTAGCCTTCTTATCCTTATTATCATCAAGGTTGGCACCTATATGGTTAGCATTTTTAGGTGGCGCATCTTTTTTCGGCTTAGCTTTTTCTTTCTTACTTTTCTTTTCAGAGAGAGGAGCACCTATATGATTAGCATTTTTAGGAGCCTCATCCTTTTTTAGCAGACTCTTTTCTTTTTTATTACCTAAGTTTTTTTCTTTTTTGTTGTTATTTTCTTCCTTAGTTTTTTCAGTAACTTCTTTTACCCTAACGTCCTGTTGCTTTTGTTTGAAGTTTTTATTATTTCTTTTTTCTTTAGGGTTTTTATTCTGGGTGTTTAATTTATTTTGACTTTGTTGATCAGTAGAATCTTTTTTAGAATCCACTGCTTGTTTTTGGTTATTTTCTCCTGACTTATTTTCATCTTTATTTTTATTTGCATCATTAAATACTTTTTTATTTTGACTTTGCTGATTGTTATTTTTATTTTTTCTTCGATTCTTATTATTTTTACCTTGTTTATTGTCCGCTAAATTATTTTTATTTGGATTATCAGTAATTTTATCAATCTTAATTTCGTTTCCACTGGAGTCAAACGCTTTAATAATACTTTCATTCCCCCTTAATGTTGAATTACCAAAGAAGTTCACTGATGTCTCTTTTTTTGATTCGAGGTCAATTAATAAATTTCGTTTTTGATTAACCAAATAATTTAATATTTCGTTTGGTATTTCAGCATCAATCTTCTTAATATTTTCTTTATTACTCACCTCGCTTATATTTCTCAAAACCTCTAGTGCTCTAGAATCTATTGACCTAACAAGCCCCGTTCCATCGCAATGAGAGCAGTTACTGTAAACACCCTCTTTAATACTTGCCCTAATTCTCTGACGAGACATTTCTAAAAGACCAAAAGAGCTGATTTTTCCAACTTGAATTTTTGACCTATCAGACTTAAGTGATTCTTTTAATTTTTTTTCTACAGATCTTCTGTTTCCAAATTTTTCCATATCAATGAAATCAATAACAACTAACCCAGCCATATCTCTGAGCCTTAATTGTCGGGCAATTTCTTCAGCAGCCTCAAGATTGGTTTTGACCGCAGTTTCCTCAATACTGTGATACTTGGTTGAGCTACCTGAGTTAACATCGATTGCAACTAAAGCCTCTGTTTGGTTGAGGACAAGCGAGCCGCCTGAAGGAAGGTGCACCTGATCTGCATATATTGAGCTAAGTTGATTTTCGATATTATTTTTTTGAAAAATAGGAGACGTCTCTTTCCATTGTTTAACCTTGACGGCGTGACTGGGCATTAACAATTTCATAAAGCTTTTAGCAGCCTTATATGTTTTTGCACCTTCTACAAAAATACTTTCAACATCTTTAGTATATAGATCTCTTAGGGTTCTTTGAATTACTCCACCGTCCTCATATATCAAAGAGGGTGCGTTAGAGGATAGCGTATCCTCTTTAATTTTATCCCATGTTTTTGTTAGGTATGCATAATCTCTTTTTATTTCTGTTGAAGTTGTCTTTGCTCCGGCAGTTCTTATTATTAAACCCATTTCCGCAGGGACATTTAATTTATCCAATGTACTTTTTAACTTCTTTCTTTCCTGAGAGCTCTTTATTCTTCTGCTAACACCACCGCCAGAAGTGCTATTGGGCATAAAAACGCAATATCTTCCCGGTATCGATGTATATGTCGTTATTGCAGCGCCCTTGTTTCCTCGTTCTTCTTTTACGACTTGTATTAAAAGTATTTGATGTTTTTTTACTACTTCCTGAATTTTATATTTTTTTGTAATATTAATATTTCGTTTCTTGTTTATCTTTTCTATCTCATCTATGTCGTCACCACCGATATGCTCTACCTGTGACTGGTCATCGGAATCTTCAGATAAAACTTCAGGTATTTCTTCGGATTCATCAGCAGTTTTGTTTGCCTTAAGTAAAGCCTCTTTATCCGCAACGGGTATTTGGTAGTAATTAGGATGAATTTCAGAAAAAGGAAGGAAGGCGTTCCTATTGCCTCCGTAGTCAACAAAAGCAGCCTGAAGAGATGGCTCTACTCTAGTGACTTTAGCTAGATATATATTTCCACGAATTGGGAGTCTTGAGTCAAACTCAAAATCATACTCTTCTAATCGATTGTTTTTTAATACTGCAACCCTCACCTCTTCTTGGTGGACTGCGTCTATAAGAATTTCGTTTGTCATTTAATCGTTCTCCAAAATCTGGAAGAGAAATAATATTACATTGTTTTGTATCGATATTTTTCATTGATTTACTGCTACACTCTTCCAAGTATTTAATTTTTAAAAAAGAATGGAATTTGGAAGTTTGTTTTAATTTCGTGCATAACTACCTTATCCATTAATAATTTGTTAACTATCGTATAAATTTAAATTAGATTTATACATTTAATTAGGGTAAAATTATTTACCTTGTTTACTTTTACATTTCATTTAATAGCTTTGGCAAGGATGTAATCAAAATAATTATAAACATATGATTTTCTTAAAAAAAATATCAAAAATTATTATCCTCATTTTTCTGGCATGGAATCCCCCGTTTGCACTCTCTAATGATACCGTTAATGTATCAAAATTACGCATTAGCTTAATCCAGGATGGTGCAAGAATATCCATTGATACCGATAAAAACCCGACATATGAAGTTTTCTCATTACAGAATCCAAGCCGACTCGTTGTGGATTTGGCGAATGCAAGATTCTCTAAAGATTTTTCTTTTCCGGCAACGAAGGGACTTATAGATGGAGTTAGGTTTGGGTCGTTTGACGGGGAGGTTTCTCGTATTGTTTTTGATTTGAAGTTACCTTTGAAAAATATAAAAACTCGTATCAGAAAGCCTTCTAGCGGTAAAAAAAGAATGCTTCATATAGAGATTGAGAATCATAAAGATTCTTTTACTTTAAAAAATACAAAAGGTAATAAAAAATCTAAAAAAACTAAAAGTAATAAGCGAAAAAGTAAAAGACTAGTGGTGGTTATAGACCCCGGCCATGGAGGAAAGGACCCTGGAACCTCTTATGGTCCTAAAGTGTCCGAGAAAGATATTGTTTTAAATTTTTCTAAAATCTTAAAAGCAAGATTGGAAGGGGGGGGTTATCGAGTCTACCTAACCAGAGATAATGATAACTTTATTAAATTAAAAGAAAGAGTGGAATATGCGAAAAAAAAAGGAGCAGACCTTTTTATTTCCATTCACGCAGATGCATCCCAAAAGTCTTCTACAAGAGGTTTTTCAGTTTACACTCTCTCCCAGAGCGGTCTGGATAGGGAGGCTGAAAAAGTTGCAAAACTTGAAAATAATCGTTCTATTTTTTCTAAAAAAGCTTTAGATGGTGTTAACTTAAGGAAAGGAAGAAGCCCTATTGATCATTATTATATAAATAAGGCATTTGAGAGAGTAAAAATATCATCGACTGAGTTTGCGAGTGTTCTTGTGAGCGAGGTTTCGGAAAGATCTAAGCTTCTAAAGAGACCTCAGCGATATGCAGGATTCGCAGTTTTAAAATCACCTAATTACCCAAGCGTTCTTGTGGAACTAGGTTTTGTTACTAACGATAAAGATAGATCCAATCTAAGTAACAGGAATTGGCAGGAATCTGTAGCAAAGAAATTTGTAGATGCAGTAAATGAAAAATTTAAATAAGGCAGGGTAGGATAAGAATTATGAGAGCTGAAATTCAAAAAATAATAGATGATATAAATGAGTGTATAAATCTATTAAGGGGGCATCTTTGAATGGGATAAATCCATTAAAAGACTTGATGAATTAAATTCAGTCATAGAAAGGGATGGTTTCTGGAGTGATAATGATAACGCTCAGAATATTATGAAGGAAAGATCTCAGATTGAAGATTCTATGAAAAATTGCGTATCCCTAGAAAGTAGAAGGGACGATTCTATTATCTTGATTGAGCTTGGTGTAGAGGAGTCTGATGAGGGTACGATCTCTGACGGGGTATTATCTCTTGAAGACTTACTAACAGAGTCAAAAATAAGTAGTTTAGAGGTCATGCTTTCAGGGGAAGCCGATGTTAATTCTGCCTACCTTGAGGTCCACCCAGGCGCAGGTGGAACTGAAAGCCAAGACTGGGCCGAGATGCTTTTACGAATGTACACTCGATGGTCTGAGAAAAAAGGCTATTCATTGGAGGTTGTTGAAAAATCTCAAGGTGAAGAAGCCGGTATAAAGAGTGTAACTATTAAGGTTGAGGGTAAAAATGCCTATGGCTGGCTAAAAACTGAATCTGGTATACATAGGTTAGTTAGAATATCTCCATTTGACTCTCAAAAAAGGCGGCATACAAGTTTTGCAAGTGTGTGGATTTACCCTGTGGTGGATGATAATATCGAAATAGATCTAAAAGAGTCTGATTGCAGAATTGATACCTTTCGATCATCAGGTGCTGGTGGTCAACATGTAAACACAACTGATAGCGCAGTAAGGATTACCCACATTCCATCAAAAATAGCAGTCCAGTGCCAAGCCGAAAGATCTCAGCACAAAAACAAAGCAACGGCCTGGTCAATGCTAAGGGCGCGTCTTTACGAGATGGAATTACAAAAAAAAGAAACAGATTCACAGGCGCAGTTAGAAAATAGATCTGAAATTGGGTGGGGTCATCAGATAAGATCTTATGTGCTTCAGCCTTATCAGCTAGTTAAGGACTTAAGGACGAACACTGAGGACACAAATCCTCAAAATGTTTTAAATGGTGACATAGACTCATTTTTAGCTGCGTCATTGTCTCAAAAAATTTTAGATTAGAATTAATTTAAAATTTCTCTTGATCTTTCGAGAACTAAGCTGGCATGATTTTTTACCTTAACTTTTCTGTATATTTCTATAATTTTTCCATCACTATTAACTATAAATGTAGATCTTTCTATACCCATGTAGGACCTTCCATACATTTTTTTTTCTACCCAAATACCAAATTTCTCAATAGTTTCACCACTTTCATCAGATGCTAATCTAATTTTTAAATCCTGTTTTTCAATAAAATTTTTATGCTTCTTAATACTGTCTTTTGATATTCCTATAACTTCAGCATCAATTTTTTTAAATTCTTTAATTAAAGAGCTAAAATCTTTAGCTTCATTTGTACAACCGGGTGTATTATCTTTTGGATAAAAATAAATAATGTATAGTTTCTTAATTAGTTCTTTCGATTCCAACAAGGTGTCATCACTCAGCAGAAGAGAAAAGGTTGGTATTGTATCATTAATTTTGAGTTCTTTTGTCATTGGCGTTTCCCGTCCTTAAGTGTTAAAAATGATTGTATATATGAAATATCTTTTAAAAATTAGCGCCTATTTTTTTAGTTTATGTGTTTTTACGCTAAGCTTCTTTTTTATTAAAATTTCATCGTCTTCTATTGATATTACTTTAGTAGAGGCATTGTTCAAACCTTATTTAATTAATAATATTAAACAATACGATCTTAGCTTTCATAAAATTGAATTAATTATTGATGATTCAGAACATAAGTTTGTTACGAATATTGGAATTGATTTTTTCAATAAAGGAGACCAAAGTGAACATCATTTTTCTTCAAAAATAAATATACCCATTAATAGTCTTTTAAAATTTAAGTTTAAATATCAATTTGATATTTTTCTTAGGGATTCAGGCAATAGTGGTGGTGATGTAAATAAATATAATTATAATATTAAGGCAGAGGGGAGCCTTGATTCTGGAATGCTTTTCATCAAAGGTAGCGGATCTAAGTTGCCGGTAAGTTTAGTCAAAGGGCTATGGCCAGAAAGCTTTGGCAAAGGAGCGAGGGGATGGACGGATAAAAATCTTTCAAAGGGAACTCTTAGCGATCTTGTTTTTAATGTAAAAATTCCTTTGCATGCATATAAAATTAAAAATAAAATTTTAAAAAATGATTTAAGTCTCAATTTTAACTTTCAAGATATGGAAATATCTTTCCTGGAGGAGATGAGCCTTATTTACGATGCTAACGGAAGCGCCTCTTTAAATGGTGAATCCTTTAAGGTAAACCTATCAACGGGAAGTATTCGTGGGAGTGACCATAATCAATTAGATCTCTCTAACAGTACATTTATTGCTCATCAATTTCAAAAAAGACATGGTCCTGGAGAGTTAAATATTCAAGCACAAGGAAATCTAAAGGATTTTCTTCTATTTCTCTTTCAGCACCCCAGAGATTTAAAGAGATTCTTTCCTCTTAAATTAGATAGTATTTCTGCCTTCTCTGAAACTACCGCAAATATTATATTTCCACTCAAGTCAAAAATTACCTTTAACGACGTTACCTTTTTTTCTAAATCAAAGCTTAAAGATGCCAGCTTAAAGAATTTATATTTCAGGGATTTGAACAGTAACAATATTTCCGTGAACGTATCGAATAAGGAAATAGAAGTTTTGGGTGAGATAGTTGCTGATAATCAGAATTTAAAATTTAAATGGCATCAGGCTTTTAATAAGAAAAAAAACTCAACCAATGTCTCTATCAAAGGACCCCTAGAAGGTAAAGCGGTAAAAACTCTTCTTGAAGGTAGCGGATTAAATTTTGATGGAATAGTAGACCTCGATGCAAAATTTTATGGTGATTTAAGTGGGATGAAAAGTGGATCAGTTACCTTTGATGGAAGAGAGGTTAAAATTGATTCTCATAAATTGCTCTGGTCAAAGCCAAAGTTCTCCCCCTTGCTAATAAATGCTGAAGTATCTTTTCTTGGGAATAACGAGATTCTATTTAGTAAGGTACTCGCCGAAGGGCCTTTGATTTCATTTTCTGGTAACTTGCGTTTTGCGAATAAAAAAATATTGAATATTTATTTTCCCATATTTAAACTTTACTCATCAAAACGAAATATTTCAACGGACCTATCCCTAAATTACGTAAGAGATAAATTTGATAATGTTAAATTTTTCATATTAGGCGATAGATTGGTTTTGGGAAAAACTACCGTATTGTCATTATTTAATTCCAACGAATCTGATTATGGTATCAATAATTTTTTCTTCCGCCTTTATTTCAATGAATGGGTATCAGGGTCTGGTGTCAATTATAATGATGTAGAGTTTTTATTTAAAAAAGATTCAGATTTCTTTGATGATTTTTTAATTAATGCAAGCTTAGGTAATAAGAAAATTATTTCTGGTAGCATGCTGAGTAATGAAAACCTTCGGGAAATAAATTTCTTTTCACAAGATACTAAAATCCTAATTGATATTCTTGGGCTCAATATAAACATCATTGGAGGCCCTATTGGCATCAATGGCTTTCTGTCTCATAAAGATGACAAGGAGAGTTTTAACGGGAAGCTAGTCTTAGGCGAGTTTTCAATTATAAAGTTACCTATCTTTGCAAAATTGTTAAACATCTCAATACCAAGCTTAACAAGTTTTTTAGATAATGATTCAGGGATTAATTTTAAATCAGCTATTTCTGATATAAGTGTTGATGCTGCGGGAATAAGGATCACTGATGGCGTTGTCAGAGCAGATAGTAACAATCCTATTTTTGGGAGTTCTCTCGGAATGACTTTATCTGGAATCTATGGATTTTCTGAAAAAACAAATATATCTGGTACATTGGTTCCTTTGGCTGGGGTAAATAAAGCTCCATCTAAATTACCACTTTTGGGAGGGTTATTTAAGGGTGATAAAAAAGGTCAGGGGTTAATAGGTATTAATTTTAAGATGTACGAGAATGATGACGGTGAGATTGAAATTCAAACTAATCCATTGTCAATATTAGCACCAGGATTTCTTCAAGGAATATTTTAATATCTTTTAGTCTTCTATTTTGACTAAAATATTTTTTTTCTTACCTAGGGAAACCTTTAATATCTTTAAATCGTTAAAATCAGTGACTGTTACAGTATACTTTTCGTCTACAATTAGCCGCTCGTTTAGTTTGACGGCATTTGATTTTACAAATCTTCTAGATTCGCTGTTCGAGCTAGTTAATTTTAGAAAATCTTGCGAGAGTAAGCTTAGGAGCCCTAGTCCTTGCTTTAGCTGATCTTTTTTTAAATAATAAGTTTCAGTACTATCCCAATTAGAATCTTTTCCATGGACTAGTTCGGTTATTTTTGTTGCTAAAATTTCTTTAGCAGTTTCAATCTCTTCACCCTGAAGACTTTCATACATATTTATTTCCTTTAGTGAGAGGTCAGTGAATAATCTCATCCAGGGACCCACACGATCATTCTCAGTTTTATCTCTCCAGTAATTCCAAAAATCTCTAGGGTGTGTTGAAAAAGATTCAGAGTTATTATCATGGTTTAACCAGATTGTACCATTTTCTGTTTTACCCATTTTTTGACCGGATGATGTTGTCAGTAAGGGGGTGGTTAGACCAAAAAGGCTAGCGCCAGAAAGCCTTCGCGCAAGGTCAATTCCGCAAACTATATTACCCCACTGATCGGAGCCACCCATCTGTAAGACACATTTATACCTTTTGTTTAATTCGTAAAAATCATAACCTTGCATAATCATATAATTAAATTCTAAGAAAGATAGTGGTTGTTCTCTCTCTAGTCTTAATTTTACCGAGTCAAACGAAAGCATTCTATTTACAGAAAAATTACTTCCAACTTCTCTTAGAAAGTCGATATAATTTAACTTTCCCAGCCATTCATTATTGTCGACTAAAAGTGTACCTGATTTTTCCAGATCTAAGAATCTTCCAAAAGTTTTTTTAATCCCCTCTAGATTAAATTGAATTTTTTCTTCATCCAATAAAGAACGAGATTTATCCTTAAGCGATGGATCTCCAACCTTACTTGTTCCGCCACCTACTAAAATAATTGGGTGATGATCAAAATCTTGTAAATGCTTTAATAGCATTATTTGAATTAACGATCCAATGTGGAGGCTTGGGGCGGTACAGTCGAAGCCAACATAAGCAGAAACTCCCATATTCATAAAAACCTTATCAAGATTCTCAGAATCACTCACCTGATTTAAAAAACCTCGTTCTTCGATGAATTTTAGAAAATCTGATTTATACTTATACATATTAATTATGCCTGTTTTTATATTTTAACCAATATCAAAATCTGAACTTACTAAGCGTGTATCCAGATAGTTATTTACTTTATTAACTAATATATTTCCCTCTTTTTCAAAGAAATGATTTGCTTTTGGAATACTATTATACTCAATTTCTATATTTTTTTGTGCTTGAAGTTTTTCTACAAGTCTTTGAACATCTTCCTCTGGAACAACCTTATCTTCTTGACCATGAATAATAATCCCTGATGATGGGCACGGTGCTAGAAAGTTAAAATCATACATGTTTGCTGGCGGTGCTATTGAAATAAATCCTTCAATTTCAGGCCTCCTCATCAATAGCTGCATTGCAATCCAAGCTCCGAAAGAATAGCCAGCAACCCAGCAACCTCTTGAATCGGGCACTTGAGCCTGAAGCCAATCAAGCGATGCGGCAGCATCAGACAGCTCACCTATGCCCTGATCAAAGGTTCCTTGGCTTTTTCCTACAGATCTAAAGTTAAATCTTAAAACTGAAAACCCTCTCTTCAAAAATGTTTGGTATAAGTTATAAATAATGGGATTATTCATATTTCCTCCAAACTGAGGTAATGGATGTAGTATTAAAGCAACAGGTGATCTTCTTCCTTCGACCGTATTAATTCTTCCTTCAAGGCGACCATCTGGTCCACTGTAAATAACTTCTGGCATTTTTAAATCCTGATTTTTTTAGTTATACTTTAACCTTATAAATTAGACATTTCATAGTAATTCTTGACAAAATTACTCGGAAAATATATCTAATATTAAATTACTCTTATTTGTCTTCTATCACATTGATAAGATTGATGCATAAGAATTTAATAAAATTTATTTTAAGGGTGGATTCATGAAGTTAACAACAAAGGGAAGGTATGCTGTTTTAGCACTCACTGAGCTTGCGCTAGTTAAGGATGAAACCCTTGTTAAAATAACGGAAATCTCTACTAGACAAAATATTTCATCTACATATTTAGAACAATTATTGTTGCTGTTAAAAAATGCTGGATTGGTGATCGGCGTAAGGGGTCCAAATGGTGGTTACAAGTTAGCCGCACCAGCAGAAAATATAATGATCTCTGACATTGTTAATGTTGTTGAAGGGCGACTAGAAGCGAGAGGGTGCGTCGCAAAGTCAGGATCATGCACAGGAGTATCTGGAAGGTGCATGACGCACGATCTTTGGGATGAGCTTAGTAGGCATATTGAATTATTTTTAGGTCAAATTTCTTTAAAAGACATTATCAGAGGTAATGTTTTAGGAAGATCTTCACCTCCCAGAATGTTAGAGGTAAAATAATAAATGGAATCATCTAGAATATATTTTGATTATAATGCTTCGTCCTTAATTAGACCCGAAGCCATAAAGTCTGTTGAAAAAATTTTGAGTTCATACGGAAATCCATCTTCTATTCATAAAGAGGGTCGCTATACAAGGACTTTAATTGAGGAATCAAGAGATAAAATAGCTAAATCCATAGGAACATCTAACCAAAATATTATTTTTACAAGTGGTGGAACCGAAGCTATTGACCTTGCTTTAAACCAAAACCCTGGAAGAATAATAATAAACTCCACTGAGCATGTTGCTGCGTTTGAATCATCGAGAGGGTTGAACGCGGAAATAGATATACTGGAAGTAGATGAGAATGGTTTGATTAAAATGGATTTACTGGAAAGCCTTTTGAAAAAAGGACCTTCTCTTGTTGTAATAATGTATGCCAATAACGAGACTGGAGTAATTCAACCAATAAAAAAGATATCAAAACTTGTTCACTTATATGGTAGTATTTTGTTCTGTGATGCGGTTCAGGCGTTTGGAAAAATTACTTTTTGCTTTGATGATTTAGGAGTTGATTTAATGGCTTTATCTGCACACAAGGTAGGCGGATTTCAGGGATCAGGGGCTTTAGTGGTAAGTGATGAAATGACAAAATTGATTCCAAAAATTTCTGGCGGTGGTCAAGAGTTTGGCATTAGGGGTGGAACAGAAAATTTATTAGGAATTATATCCTTTGGTGAATGCGCATCAATTCTTTGGGAAGATGAAAAAGAAAACATTAGATTAAGGCAGTTAATAGCTTCCCTAGAAAATGATCTCTCTTCTATGGGTGCACATATCTTTGGAAAAAATGTCGATAGACTGGCCAATACAAGCCTTTTTTCTTTTTCAAATTTAACTGCTGATTCTTTATTAATAAAACTTGATTTAGCTGGATTTTCAGTTAGCTCTGGTTCAGCTTGCAGTTCTGGAAAGGTGACAAAGAGTCACGTTTTAAAAGCTATGAATGTAGATGAAAATATGCAAAAAGGAGCAATAAGGATTAGCCTAGGGTGGGCGTCTGAAAAAAAACATATTAATCATTTAATTGGTTTTTTTAAAGATATTTTTAATAAGCCAGTTGAGGAATAGATTGTGTCAGATAAACAAGAAAAATTATCAGAAGAAGACTTTAAAGACCCTTATGAATTTGGTTTTGAAACTGATATCGAGTCTGACTTTGCTCCAAAGGGGCTTAATGAGGATACCGTAAGGTTTATTTCAAATAAAAAAAATGAGCCTGAGTGGCTTCTTGATTGGAGGCTGGAGGCTTATAAAAGATGGCTTGTCATGAAAGAACCAGATTGGTCTAGCGTAAGGTATCCATCTATTGATTATCAAGATTCTTATTATTACTCTGCTCCAAAAGATTCAGAAAAATTAGAAAGCCTAGATGATGTTGATCCCAAGCTGTTAGAGACTTATAATAAATTAGGTATACCGTTGAAGGAGCAAGAATGGCTTGCTGGCGTAGCTGTAGATGCGGTATTCGATAGTGTATCGGTTGGAACAACCTTCAAAGAAAGGCTTAAAGAAGACGGGGTTATTTTTTGTTCCTTCTCTGAGGCCGTTCAAGATTACCCGGAATTAATTAAGAAATATCTTGGTTCAGTAGTGCCCTCCACTGATAATTATTTTGCAACTTTAAATTCAGCTGTTTTTTCTGATGGAAGCTTTGTCTACATACCTCCTGGAGTCAGATGCCCTATGGAGCTATCTACTTATTTTAGGATTAATGCTGCTGGTACAGGTCAGTTTGAGAGAACCTTAGTAATTGCCGATAAAGATTCTTACGTTAGCTATTTAGAAGGATGTACAGCCCCTATGAGAGATGAGCACCAACTTCACGCCGCGGTTGTTGAGCTGGTTGCCCTAGAGGGTGCGGAGATTAAATATTCAACTGTTCAAAATTGGTATCCTGGTAACGAGGAGGGTGTTGGTGGTGTTTATAACTTTGTTACTAAAAGAGGTGATTGCAGAGGTGATAATTCTAAGATCTCCTGGACTCAGGTTGAGACTGGTTCAGCGATTACTTGGAAATATCCGAGCTGTATATTGAGAGGTAATAATTCCTCTGGGGAATTCTACTCTATTGCTGTCTCCAATAATTACCAACAGGTTGATAGTGGTACTAAAATGATTCATCTAGGAAACAACACATCTAGCAGAATTATTTCTAAAGGTATTTCAACTGGGAAATCATCCAATACTTATAGAGGCTTAGTGTCCATTCACCCTAAATCAAAAGGTAGCCGCAACTTCACTCAGTGCGACTCTCTTTTGTTAACTAATCAATGCTCAGCTAGCACTATACCCTATATTGAATCAAAAAATTCCGAATCAATTGTTGAGCATGAGGCCACATCTTCTAAAATTTCTGAAGAACAGCTTTTTTATTGCCAGCAAAGGGGTTTAAACGAAGAGGAAGCTGTTTCTTTGATAGTTAATGGATTCTGCAAGGATGTACTACAAAAACTTCCAATGGAGTTTGCTGTAGAGGCTCAAAAACTTCTCAGCGTAAGCTTGGAAGGTAGTATAGGATGAGTAATAATTTTCTCAATATAAAAAGTTTGTCGGTAAAGGTTGATGATAAATTAATAATAAATAATCTTAGTCTTAGCATAGGAAGAGGTGAGGTTCATGCAATTATGGGCCCTAATGGCTCAGGTAAGTCAACCTTATCAAATGTTTTAGCAGGAAAGGATGGATATACCATTGTAAACGGGGCTATAGACTTCTCTGGAGAAGATTTAATTTCCCTTGAGCCAAATGAAAGGGCTAATAAGGGAATATTTTTGGCGTTTCAATATCCTGTTGAAATACCTGGCGTTACTAATATTAATTTTATAAAAACAGCATTAGAGAGTAATAGGAAATATCGTGGCCTAGAACCAATAAAGCCTGGTGAATTTTTAAAGCTTATAAAAGAAAAATCAAAAATATTGGGGATTCCTGAGGACAGATTAAAGCGACAATTAAATGTTGGTTTTTCAGGAGGAGAAAAGAAAAGAAATGAAGCTCTTCAGCTTTTGATGCTCGAACCCTCATTAGCCATTCTTGATGAGACCGATTCTGGGCTTGACGTAGATGCTTTTAAAATTGTCGCTGATACAATTAATTCAACAAGAAATAAAGATAATAGTATGCTCGTTATTACCCACTATCAAAGACTCCTTGAGAGAATAAAGCCAGATATAGTTCACATTTTTGTTGATGGCTCTATTGTTGAATCGGGTGGACCAGAGCTAGCTAACGAAGTTGAAAGCGATGGATACGAGAGATTCGGTGATGCAAAATAATTTAATATCAAAAAATTTTAATCATTCCTTTTTAAATTCAGAATCTCTAACCGAAGAGAGAGAGAAAGCATTTCTAAACCTAAAAACAATAGGTCTACCAAATAAACGTGTTGAGAATTGGAAGTATACCGATCTTACCTCTATTACAAAGGGCTTGGAGTTTAAACCAGGGAAGGTTGATATTGAAATATTAAATAAAGATCTGAAGGGTCTTGTTGTTGCTGATTTTGAATATTTTATAAAAAATAAAGATCAATATTCTAAACCAACAAATTACCTAAAGGATGAGGGTGTCGTTTATTTGAATCTATCCTATGCTAGTGATGCTAGGGTAATTGAGATTAGAGAATCACAATCAGAGCCTATTGTAATAAAAATTACAGCCAAGGGACCTGGGGTTACCTTTCCGCGTCTGAAAATAGATATTTTTCCAAATGTTGAAGCCGAGGTTTGTTTTGTTTACAATGGAGGTGAGGGTTTTGTAAATCAATTAACGGAGATTCACCTTGGTAAAGACTCCGGTCTTAATCTTTACAGGGTGAATGAATCATCATCAATTCATTCTGAAACTTTTTTAAGTTATTTAAATTTAAATGCTAATTTATCAATGGTTAATTTATCTATGCCAAAAAATAAATCTAGATTTCAAGTATATAACATTTTTCTTGATAAACATTCTTCAACAGACTTTAAATCAATCTCAATCCCAAGCAATTCTTGTCATGATGATTTCCTTATTCAAAATAATCATATTAGCTCTAATTGTGAGAGCAATGTTGGAATGAGAGCTATCCTTGACAAAGGTGTAATATGTTCATTTCAGGCACTTATTGATATTGAATCAAACATCTTATCAAGTAAAGCCGAGCAAGACTGTAAAGCTATTTTGCTGCATAAAGAAGCATCAATGAACGCTAAACCTGAAATGAAAATATTCAATGACGATGTTGTCTGTAAGCACGGAACAACTATTGGGTCTCTTGATAAGGATCAAATATTTTATCTTAAGTCCAGGGGGCTTGATAAAAAATCGTCTGAAAACCTTTTGCTAAAAGGGATAGTAAAAAATTACATCCCTAATAATTCTCTGTTAAATAATTTTTTGCCTAAGGCGTACCAATAATGTTTGATGTTGAAGAAACTAGAGGTGATTTTCCTATATTAAATAAGGAGATTTACGGTAAACCGTTGGTTTATTTGGACAGCGCTGCTAGTGCTCAAAAGCCATCAAAAGTTATTAACTATATTAAAAACTTTCAAGAAAATGATTATGCTAATGTTCACAGAGGCCTGCATTTTCTCTCTAATGCATCAACTGATGAATTTGAATCTTCAAGAAAAAAGGTTAAAAATTTTATAAACGCCGAAAGAGAAGAGGAAATTATTTTTACTCTCGGCGCTACTGATTCAATTAATTTAGTCGCCCACTCTTTGGCGGAAAATTTTTTTCAGAAAGGCGATGAGGTAATACTTACGGTAATGGAACATCATTCGAATATTGTTCCGTGGCATTTTTTAAGAGATAAATGTGGAATAAAAATCAAGTGGGTAGATTGTGATAAGCAAGGAAATATCTCTTTAGATGATATAAGAGAAGCTACAACCCAAAAGACAAAGTTTATTTCAATAACCCAAATGTCGAATGTATTAGGTTCGGACATTGCGTTAAAGGAAATTATTAAATTTGCGCATGAAAATAAAATTCTGGTCTTGGTGGACGGATGCCAAGGCATCTCGCACAAAGAAACTGATATGAAAGACTTGGATTGTGATTTTTATGTTTTTTCTGGACATAAGCTGTATGGCCCAACTGGTGTAGGAGTCCTGTATGGAAAGTATGATATTTTAAAGGATATGCCACCTTGGCGAGGTGGAGGTGAGATGATACGTGAGGTCTCGAAGGAGAGTGTTTCTTATGCCGACATTCCGTCCCGCTTTGAAGCGGGAACACCTAATATTATTCAAGCCGTCGGCTTGGGTGTGGCGATTGATTATTTTGTTTCTAAAAAAAATGAAGGGTTATTTAAGCATGAAGAAGAAATTTCAAAATATTTCCACAATGAGATTCAGTGTGTTAAAAAAATAAATGTTTATGGCGAAAAAAATATAACTAGCCCGATGATTACATTTACTGTTGATGGCGCGCATCCCCATGATATAGCAACAATTATTGATAGAGAGGGGGTTGCAATAAGAGCGGGACATCATTGTTGCCAGCCACTAATGAAGTTTTTAAATGTATCATCAACTGCTAGAGCTTCGATTGGCATGTATACTAACAAGAGTGACGTAGATATATTTGTTAAGGCTTTAGATAAAGCAATTACATTTTTTGACTAAATTAGATTAAAGTATTAAGAGTAAAGCTATGGATACTGCTGACAGAAATAACAACCTGCCTAAATTAGGCGAATCTAACAAGGTGTTAGTGGTTAAAGATCAGTTAATTAAAGCTATTAAAACAGTTTATGATCCTGAGATTCCTGTTGATATATATGAATTAGGTTTGATTTATGATGTTAACCTGAAGGAGAATGGCAATGTTGACGTTAAAATGACATTAACTGCTCCCGGATGTCCTGTTGCAGGAGAAATGCCTCAATGGGTTGAAAATGCATTAATGGCTGTCGACGGTGTTGAGAAAGTTTTTGTGGATATGGTGTTTGACCCCCCTTGGGATATGAGCCTAATGTCTGAAGAGGCAAGATTAACTTTGAATATGTATTAGGATATGGAAATTTTGAAAAAAAATAACTTATTAACTTTGACTCCGAATGCAATTGCTCGATTGCGAGATATTAATACGAATTCATCTAGTGACCATACCGCTGTTAAGTTAGGCGTAAAAAATGGTGGCTGCGCTGGTATGGCATATACAATGGATTATATTAATGAGATTAAAGAAAATGATGAGGTTGTTATCATTGATGATTTAACTCTTGTTATTGACCCGAAGGCTATTTTGTTTTTGCTTGGAACGGAAATGGACTATGAAGAGTCTACATTGAACTCAGGATTTATCTTTAATAATCCCAATCAGACTGATGCCTGTGGATGTGGTGAATCAGTTACTCTTGTTGAAGCTGATATACCTGTTGATTTAGCAGACAGATTGATCATTCCCCAGTAAATTTTGCGTCTCTTTTTTCAAGAAAAGCGCTCACACCCTCTTTGAAATCTTTCGATTGTCCGGCAACAAACTGAAGCTCTCTTTCAAGATTTATTTGTTCTTCATATGAATTATCAAAACTGTCCCAGAATGCCTTTCTAATTAAACCTAGAGACATTGGACCTTTTGCTAATTCTCTAGCTAGTTTTAATGTTTCGTCATGAAGATTTTCATCCTCGTAAAGTCTATTTATTAAGCCCCAATCGAATGCTTTTTCAGCGCTTAATCTTTCACCAATAATAGCTAATTCTTTTGCTCGAGCCATCCCAATAAGTCTTGGAAGAAGCCATGTTGATCCACCGTCAGGAACAAGCCCTATCCGTCTAAAGGCTTGAAGAAAAAATGCAGATTTTCCTGCAAGCACCATATCACCCATCAAAGCAAGTGACATTCCAACTCCAGCAGCAGGTCCGTTAACAGATGTGATGATTGGTATCTTAAGATTCTTTATTCTCCTTAATATTGGGTGGTAGCCAGTTTCCAGGCGATGACCTGCATCTTGACGTCCTGTATCAGAGCGTTCTGAACCCCCGGATAAATTTGCTCCTGCACAAAACCCCCGTCCTTCTCCTGTGATCACAAGGCAATTAATTTTTGATTTTGGAGATTCAACTTCGTTTAAGCAAGACCACAAACCATCGAGCATTTCATTAGACACAGCATTCATTGCATTAGGATCGTTAAATCTCATAATTCCAATATCATCCAATACTTCTAATGTTACCTTGTTAAATTCTTGCATAATTTTCTCCAAAAGGAATATAAATTTTTAGTTATAATGATTTATATTTCATAAAATACAAATAGAAAATTTATAAATTAGGCTCTTTATATAAATTAGCTTTTTCTCTTATAAATTCAAATCTTAATTCAGGTTTGTTTCCCATTAAATTGCTTATTGTTTTTTGAGTTATCTCTCTCTTAGTATTTGGGATTATTACTCGTAATAAAGTTCTGTTTCCAGGAAGCATTGTTGTTTCCTTTAGTTGAGCTGGCATCATTTCCCCAAGACCTTTGAATCTATTTATTTCAATCTTATTGGATCTATTAAATTGTTTTTTGATTATTGCCTCTCTATGTTCATCATCGCGTGCATAAAAAGATTTTCCTCCCTGACTTAATTTATATAAAGGGGGTACGGCAATAAATAATTTTCCTTCATGAATAATATTTGGAATTTCCTCATGAAAAAAAGTGATTAATAAGGAAGCAATATGCGCACCATCAACATCAGCATCAGTCATTATAATTATCTTCTCATACCTAAGGTCGGATTCTTTGTATGAATCCCTTAGGCCGCAACCGAGAGCTAGGACCAAATCTGCTATCTGCTGATTCTCCCTTATCTTTGTTTGATTTGAGTTAGCCACATTTAGTATTTTTCCTCTTAATGGCAAGATCGCTTGAAACTTTCTATCTCTAGCTTGCTTTGCTGACCCTCCAGCACTATCACCCTCCACAATAAAGATCTCAGTCCCATCTTTATTTGTTTGAGAACAATCGGAAAGTTTTCCCGGCAGTCTTATTTTTCTAATAGCAGTTTTCCTGGATGTCTCTTTTTCTTGCCTTCTTTTAAGCCTTTCCTCTGTAAAGCTTATAATCCATTGGAGTAAGCGTTCAGATTGTTGAGGAGATTTCGAAAGCCAGTTTTCAAACCTATCCCTAACAGCATTCTCTACAAACTTTTGTGCTGAACTATTAGATAATTTATCTTTAGTCTGACCTTGAAACTTAGGGTCGGGTATAAAAAGAGAAATTACAGCAATCATCGACTTTGATAGATCATCGGAAGTTATAGATAAGCCCTTTTTGTTTCCAACTCTTTCAGAGTGAGTCCTTAGAGCCTTAAGTAAACCATTCTTTAGGCCTAGTTCATGAGTTCCTCCATCTGGGGTAGGAACTGTATTACAGTAAGAGTTTAAGAAGCCATCGGAGCTCATAGACCAATTTACAGCCCATTCAATAGAGTTGTTTTTACTATCTTTTTCTTTTTTTCCTATAAAGGATTCTTGAGCAACAAAAGAGGAGTCCTTGACTTCATTCGTTAAAAAATCTTCCAATCCCTTTGAGAAATTAAAGACTTCTGAAGTTGGTACATTGCTCTCGTTCGCAATAGATTCATCGCAAGACCATCTAATCTCAATACCTGCAAAAAGATAAGCCTTTGACTTACAGAAGCTATAAAGTCTTTCTATATTAAACTTAACATTATGATCAAAAATAGCTTCATCAGGTTTAAATAAAATTTTTGTACCTTTTTTATTTGTTTTTTGATCTAATTTTTGAATCTTATCATCCGGTATGCCTCGTGTATATTTTTGAAAATAAATATTCTTATCTCTATAAACTTCAACCTCAAGATTTTCTGACAGAGCATTAACCACGCTTATTCCAACACCATGTAACCCTCCGGAAGTCTGATAGATTTTATTGTTAAATTTACCTCCGGCATGAAGTGTAGTTAAAATAACTTCTAAAGCAGATTTTTTTGGATACCTAGGGTGTTTATCAATTGGAATTCCACGACCATTATCATAAATTGTTATATTGTTATCTAAGCCAATATTCACTCCAATATGTGTTGCATGCCCCGCAACAGCCTCATCCATCGAATTATCAATTACCTCTGCAAACAAATGATGCATTCCGTTACGATCAGTTCCGCCTATATACATCCCTGGACGTTTTCTAACAGGGTCTAGTCCCTCAAGAACTTCAATATCCGAAGCAGTGTATGTTTGATTTTTTGACAATTTATACCCAAGTAAACAGTGAGATTATAAAATTTAAAATAATGATAATGATAATACTTCAAACTTATACGATTCGTATCCATAGTTAAAAAAAATAGCCCTTAGAAGAGCTATTTTTAATTTTAAGTAATAATATTTTAAATATTATTTTGTTAGAGTACCAACTATGTGGTTGATTATTTTATATGGATCGGCATTTGATGCTGGCCTTCTGTCCTCAAGATAGCCGTTCCAGTTATGCTCAACTGTATAAATAGGGATACGAATACTTGCACCACGATCACTTACGCCATAAGAAAAATCTGTTATCTTTTGAGTTTCGTGCAATCCAGTTAACCTCTGGTCATTATCTGAACCGTAATTTTCTATAGCATCTTGGTGAACTTCCCCAAGCTTGTCACACATTGATTTATATAGATCTTCTGTTCCATTTTCTCTCATTTCAGTATTGGAAAAATTGGTATGCATGCCAGATCCATTCCAGTCACCTGACTGAGGTTTGGGGTGAATATTTACTGATACATCAAAGTCTTCAGCTACCTTGTGAAGAAGGTACCTACTCATCCAGAGATCGTCTCCGGCCTTTACACCTACACCTAAACATTGATATTCCCACTGACCAAGTGCTACCTCGGCATTAGTTCCTGTAAGGTCAATTCCAGCCTGAAGGCAAGCTTCAAGATGCGCTTCTGAAATATCCCTTCCTTTAACATTTGCAGCGCCTACACCACAATAATACTCGCCTTGGGGTTTTTCCGGAACTCCGTCTTCCCAGCCAAGTATTGTTCCATCTGGATTTGTTAAGAAGTACTCTTGCTCGAATCCAAACCACCATTCATCAGATGCTACTTCAGCAGCAGCAGCCCTTGTATTTGTTGGGTGAGTTTTGCGTCCACTAGTTTTTATATCAACTGATTGAACTTGGCACATTACCAAAGTATCGCCATAGAGAGGGTTGGTGTATTCTTGAACAGGCAGAAGCAGGCAATCAGAGCTGCCGCCTTCAGCTTGTTGAGTTGAAGATCCATCAAATGACCATTCAGGAGGTGAAGTTTCTTTTGTTACCTTTATTTTACTTCTTAAAAATGGTTCAGGCTTATAGCCGTCTAGCCAAATGTATTCATACTTAATCATTAAATCTTCTCCGTAGTTAATTTTAAAAGTCTATAAATTTTGATGCTGTCTTAATAGCGAAATAATTCGTTGATAAAAGACTATTATTGAAAAAAATACTAGCCCCTAAATCAGCATATATAAATATTTGTAATAAAAGTTACACACACTACACATAAGTATTTTACACACTATTTTTAGGTAGTTATTTAAAAATTTTTATTTAAATAGCGTCGTTTCCGGTCTCTCCAGTACGTATTCTTATTGCCTCATCAACTGATGATATAAAAATCTTACCGTCTCCTATTTTACCAGTATATGCAGCATTTTTAATTGCATTGCAGGCCTCTTCAAGTTTCGTATCTTCGACAACAATATCAAGAACAATCTTAGGTAGAAAATCTACACTATATTCTGCTCCCCTATAAAGCTCAGTATGTCCCTTTTGTCTTCCAAATCCCTTTGCTTCAGTAACAGTTACACCAGCAACATTAATTTCTTGCAACGCATCCCTTACCTCATCAAGCTTGAAGGGCTTTATTATTGCTTGTATTTTTTTCATTTTTTTCTCCTTATTATTAATAATAGAATAACTAAAACTTAATAAGCAATAATCATGCCATTAAATGTTTTTTAAAATTTTTAATTACTACACTTTAATTATTTTTCTATTTATATAAATTTGAGTATCAATATAAACTATACTTAAAATATTAAAATTTATAAAGGAATTACTATGATTAATCCAAGAACTCCAGTCTTAGTCGGGTCAGGTCAAGTTACTCAAAGACTAGAAGATCTGTCCGAAGCAAAAAATCCAATCGACTTAATGATGGATTCATCAGTTATGGCAATAAATGACACTACTGTATCGGATTTAAATAATCATATTGATAGTATTGTTACCGTAAGATTTATTTTTGATTCAGGAGCTGGCGCTAGACCGCCATTTAGCATCTACAAGAATCCCCCTAAATCATTAGCGGACCGTCTAGGTATTAAAAATGCTAAAACTTTTTATGGACCTACTGGCGGAAACACTCCTCAATACCTTCTAAATATTATGGCTGAAAAAATAAGCCAAGGCGAAAGTGATGTGGTTCTATTATCCGGTTCAGAATGTTTTTCTACAATGAAGAAACTATCAAAACAAGGTTTAAAAACTGGATGGGGAGAAGATTCTGGGGGAAAAAGAATAGATATTGGTTACGAAAAAGCGGGGGGAACGGAAAATGAAATGCGTCATGGAATTGCTTTTCCGGTGAATGTTTATCCTTTGTTTGAAACGGCAATAAGAGGCAGAATGAAGCATTCAATAAAAGAACACCAAGCCTATTTAGGTGAATTATTCACTTCTTTTACAAAAATAGCAAAAGAACACCCAA
The DNA here is from genome assembly GCA_905182015.1 of alpha proteobacterium MED-G09. Classification (GTDB taxonomy): domain Bacteria; phylum Pseudomonadota; class Alphaproteobacteria; order MED-G09; family MED-G09; genus MED-G09. The sequence goes on from CAJIZT010000006.1 coordinate 102,360, forward strand.
ATGCCTGGTTTCCCAAAGAGAGGTCTGCTTCTGAAATTTCCACAGCAACAAAGAATAATAGATATATTGGTTATCCTTACACTAAGTATATGAACGCCATTATGGAAGTTGATCAAGCATCTTCGTTAATAATGATGAGCGAAGAAAAAGCTGATTATTTTTCTATACCAAAAGAGAAGAGAATCTATCTTCATGGCTGTGGTGATATTAATGAAGTTTGGAATGTAACAGAAAGACCAGAGTTTCATTCATCCCAAGCCATAAGACTTATGGGAAAAAAAGCCTTCGCAATGTCGGGATGGGATATTGATCAGATAGATTTTTTTGATCTATACTCATGCTTTCCAAGTATGGTTGAGTTAGGAAGAGAGGCTTTAGACATAGGAAGAAAAGATTCTAGAAACCTAACAGTTACTGGAGGCCTTCCGTATTTTGGAGGAGCTGGTAATAATTATGTAACTCATTCAATTGCAACAATGATGGATAAATTAAGGGATGAGCCAGGTTCAAAGGGACTATGCACATCTAATGGTTGGTTTGCTACGAAGCATGGAATTGGGCTTTACTCCTCTGAGCCATTCGAGGGCGACTGGACGAGAGAGGATCCAAAAACCTATCAAGGGGAAATTGACTCAATGCCTAGGCCTGAGGTTGATGAATCCCCCTCAGGAAAAGGAAAAATTGAAACATACACTGTTGCCAATGGAAGAGATGGACCTGAGTTAGGTATTGTGATTGGAAGGCTCGACATTACTAATGCTAGATTTATCGCTGTAACCAAAAAAGATAGTGACTTAGATTCTCTCATGAGCGAAGAGTGCTTGGGCAGAGAGTGTGTTGTAAAGCAAGCTGATGACGGATACAGCATGGTAAATCTCACATAATGGTTAGTATTTTTTTAATTCGTCACGGCAAAGCTTCCTCAGGCTGGGATTCTTTAAATCCTGATTTAAACAGTATTGGACGGCAACAATCATTGGAGGTATCAAAGAGGTTGTATGAACGCTCTTTGAGGTCTTTTGATGTCTTTTCAAGCCCTTTATTGCGCTGTAAACAAACTGCAAAACCTTTTTGTGATTTATCAAAAAAAAAATTAAATATCGATCAAAGGTTGTCTGAAATACCATCACCAATAAAGGATTTAACTGAAAGGGTACTTTGGTTAAAAAGGGTTTTACCTTTAACTTGGAAGCAGCTTGAAAATGATTCTGATTCTTTATCCTCCGGCATTGATTATAGTTTGTGGCGATCTGATATATTTGGTTTTTTGAAATCCCTAAAGAAAGATACGTATATTTTTACACACTTTGTTGTGATTAATTCTATTGTTGGGAGTATAAAAAATAATAATAAGGTTGTTAACTTTAATGCGGACAATACTTCGGTTACTCATTTAACCTATAAGGATGGTGCAATTAAAATTATCTCACTTGGCGAAGAATCTATTACAAAAATTAATTAAATTATTCTTAATATCACAACATCAAATGAAAATAGAAACTTATATAATTTATCAATTAGATCCGGATTCTCAATTTCTAAATCAATAGATAATGATGGCTAAACTGTTCATTGGTTGTAAGAAAATTAGAGAATTATCTGGACCAGGAATGATAGCTAATGATATGCCAAAGGTAATAGATAATTTTTTGCTTAATATTCCAGGAGAAATTTATGAAGAATCATAAAATTACTAACCTCTCTTATGACGATATTGAGAAAATTAACAACCTTTACAACAAGTATATTAGTGACACCGCATTTACATTCGATATCAAAGAAAAGAGTCTCGATGAAAAGAAAAAATGGGCTAACACTTTTAGTGATACTGGTCCTTACCAGTGTGTTGTGGCCTATGAGGGTGATAATTTAATTGGTTTCGCTAGCTCTCGACCCTTTCGTGAAAAATCTGCGTACATTACTTCCGTAGAGACTAGTGTGTATATTGATGAGGCTTACATAGGTAATGGCTATGGGAAATATTTATTGGAAGAGCTCTTTGCAAGAATCTCTACTTTTGAAGTTAAAAGAGCATATGCCTTTATCACAAAACCAAATAGCATGTCTGAGAAACTGCATTTATCCATAGGTTTTAATCGTGTTGGAACCCTAAATAAGGTAGGGAAAAAGTTTGATAAATACTGGGATGTCGGCGTTTTTGAGATTTTTCTTCCGATAAAATGATTATTATTGTGGATATTCTTTAGATCTACTGTTAAAAACCGATAATATTTTCGCGGGCGTGGTGGAATTGGTAGACACGCAGGTTTTAGGTACCTGTGCCGCAAGGCGTGGGGGTTCAACTCCCTCCGCCCGCACCAATAAATTTAAGAGAACAAAAAAATGGAAGTTAAAGAACTAAAGTCTAAAGGTCTAAAAAGAGAGTTTTCAATAACTATTAAGTCTGAGATGATAAAAGATCTAAAGGCGAAGAAGCTTAAAGAGATTGCATCAAAGGCAAAAATAGATGGTTTTCGTCCCGGGAAAGTTCCCGCCGCTCATGTTGAAAAACTGTATGGTCAAAGCGTCATAGTTGAGCTTATAGAAGAGAATGTTTCAAAGGCATCTCAAGACGTTCTTGAAGAAAGAAACCTTAAGGCTGCAGTTAAACCAGATGTAAAGTTAAATTCGGAAATGACTGATGTAATCGAAAAAGGTAAAGACCTTGTTTTTACAATGAATTGTGAAGTGCTTCCTGAGATTGAAATTACTGACTTTAGTAAGATTAAGATTGATAATCCTATTTCTGATCCTAAGGAAAAAGATATTAATGATGCGCTCGAATACCTAGCAAAACAAAATAAAATCTATAAAGACAAGCCAGCCACTACTAAATCAAAGGATGGCGACCAAGTTACATTAGACTATCTTGGTAAAATTGATGGTGTTGCTTTCGAAGGCGGCGCAGCAAAGGATGCAAATTTAGTTATAGGTTCAAATAGTTTTATTGATAATTTTGAAGAACAGTTAATTGGCCTGAAGAAGGGCGATAAAAAGATTGTTAATGTTAAATTTCCAGAAAATTATCAAAGTGCAGACTTGGCCAACAAAAAAGCCTCTTTTGATGTCGAGATAAAAAAAGTATCCACGTCCGAGGAAGCAAAAGTTAATGATGATCTGGCAAAAAGCTTAGGAATGGAAGACTTAAAGAGCTTAAAAGAAAATGTTAAAGAAAGAATTAAACAAGATTTTGATTCTGCATCCCGTATGAAATTAAAAGATAGTCTGCTTGAGGCTTTAGAAAAAAAACATGATTTTGAGTTACCTCAGGGTATGGTTGATCAAGAATTTGATCAAATGTGGCAGCAGTTAGAGCATCAACTTGAACATCAAAAGAAAAAAATTAAGGACCTAGATTTAAGTGAGAAAGAAATAAAGAAAAATTATAAAGAAATATCCGAAAAAAGGGTTTGCACAGGTCTTTTGATAGCTGAAATTGGTCAGAAGAATAATATTCAGCTTGATGATAACGACATAAACAAAGCTCTTCAAGCGGAGATGCAAAAATACCCTGGTCAAGAAAAGGAAATATTAGATTACTATCAAAAGAATCCTGATGCAATAAGACAGCTTTCCGCCCCCCTTTTTGAAGACAAGGTAATAGATTTTGTTTTAGAAAAGGTAACTTTGAAGGATGTTAAGGTTTCCAGAGAGGATTTATTTGACACAGGCTCTAAGGCAAAACCTAAAGCAAAGCCTAAAGCAAAACCTAAAGCAAAGCCAAAAATAAAAATCAAAGAAAAAAAGGATAGTAAAAAATAACAAAACAAGGAGTCTTTATTAAAATAAGGAATTTAATTTTTTTATTTAAATTGCTGAAAATAAAAGATTTTTATCACAATAATACTATTTTTTTAAGTTTTAACTTTGAATATTAAGAGAATTATCCCATATATATTAATGTTATTTAGGAAATCAGTATGAATGATAGTATTACCCCCTCAGGAAACCTCATCCCTATGGTTGTTGAGCAATCAAACAGAGGTGAGAGAGCTTATGATATATATTCTCGACTTCTGAAAGAGAGAATTATATTTGTTACCGGCCCTGTCGAAGATTACATGGCTAGCGTAATTATTGCCCAATTACTATTTCTTGAAGCAGAAAATCCAAAAAAAGAAATTTCTATGTATATAAATTCTCCCGGAGGCGTTGTTTCTTCTGGTTTAGCTATTTATGATACTATGCAGTATATAAAACCTGAGGTTTCAACTTTGTGTATAGGGCAGGCAGCCTCGATGGGTAGCTTGTTACTTGCCGCAGGCGCTCCTAAAAAACGATTTTCATTACCAAATTCAAGGGTAATGGTTCACCAACCATCTGGAGGCTTTCAAGGTCAAGCATCTGATATTGAGAGGCATGCTCAAGAAATATTATCGTTAAGATCTAGATTGAATGAAATATATGCTAAACATACCGGCAAGGACCTCAAGGCTATTGAAAAAGCTTTGGACAGAGACACTTTTATGACCGCTAATGATGCCATGGATTTCGGTATAATAGATACGGTAGTTGAGAGTAGGGAGGCAATATCTGCCGAGGGTGAAGAAAAGAAGAGCTAAAGATAAATATAGTTTAAGGAAATGTGATGAGTAAAATTAGTGATAGCGGAGATTCAAAAAACACACTCTTTTGTAGCTTTTGTGGAAAAAGCCAGCATGAGGTTAAAAAGCTTATAGCCGGTCCAACCGTTTTTATCTGTGATGAATGCGTTGAATTATGCATGGATATAATCAAAGAAGAGGCAAAGAATTATACCGATAAGGTCGCGGGCTCAGTTCCTCCTCCTGAAGAAATTTATAATGTTTTGGATGATTATGTTATTGGTCAACTCCGTGCTAAAAAAGTTTTATCAGTGGCGGTTCACAATCACTATAAAAGACTTGAGAGTGAATCAGATAAAGATGATGTAGAGCTTTCTAAGTCAAACATTTTGCTTCTTGGACCAACAGGATGCGGAAAAACACTATTAGCACAAACCCTTGCAAGAATTCTTGACGTACCGTTTACAATGGCTGATGCAACAACTCTTACTGAGGCTGGCTATGTGGGTGAGGACGTTGAGAATATAATTTTAAAGCTCTTACAGGCTGCTGATTATGATGTTGAACGGGCTCAAAGAGGTATTGTTTATATTGATGAGGTCGATAAAATCACAAGGAAATCAGAAAATGCCTCTATTACAAGAGATGTTTCTGGGGAGGGCGTTCAACAGGCTCTCTTAAAGATAATGGAAGGCACGATTGCCTCTGTTCCACCCCAGGGCGGAAGAAAGCACCCTCAGCAAGAATTTTTACAAGTTGATACTACAAATATACTTTTTATATGTGGTGGGGCGTTCGATGGAATACAAAATATCATTTCTGAAAGAAGCTCGAGTCGCTCAGTTGGATTTGGTGCAGAGGTCAAGGAAAAAGATGACAGAAGGACCGGAGAGATTTTAAAAGATCTTCAGCCAAAGGATTTGCTAAGGTTTGGTCTCATTCCTGAGTTTATTGGGAGGCTTCCTGTTTGTGCCTCATTAGAAGATCTAGACGAAGATTCTTTGGTCAGGATACTTACTGAACCAAAAAATGCTGTAGTAAAACAATATAAGAAGCTATTTGAGATGGAAGATGTTGAACTAAATTTCTCAGACGATGCTCTGTTAGCTATCGCAAGAAAAACTATGTCATACTCAACAGGGGCTAGAGGGTTAAGATCTGTTATCGAAAATATTTTACTTGATACAATGTTTGAAATACCAGGAATATCGGGAGTAAATGAGGTTGTGATTTCCGGTGAAGTTGTTGAAGGCAAGTCTTCTCCTTTGTATATTTACGGCGAAGAAGGTAAAAAAGAGAAAAAAGCTCTTTAGTTTATTTTTTTTATCATCAACCCTTGATACTTAGAAAATTAAGTCCATATAATATACATACTAAGGATTCTTTTTAAGAAACCTTTATTTGTTAAACTTTATAACGGACACACCATGACTGAAGATAAAAAAGTTCAAGAATTAAAACTATTTAAAAAAATACCCGTTCTTCCTTTAAGGAATATTGTTGTATACCCACACATGGTAGTCCCTCTTTTTGTTGGAAGAGATAAATCAATAACTGCTCTCGAAAAAGTCATGGACACCAATCAAGAGTTGCTATTTTTAGCCCAAAAAGATTCCGACACCAATGATCCGGGTTCCAAGGATCTATATAAAATAGGGACTTTAGGAAAAATCTTGCAACTATTAAAGTTACCAGACGGCACTGTTAAGGTTTTGGTTGAAGGTACGAAAAGAGTAAAGGTTAAAGAAGTAATACCTCAAAAAACTCACCTTGAGGCAAAAATAGAGATTATTAAAGAAAAGAAGAGCGCAGATGCTCCCTTAAAGGCTTTAGCGAGACAAGTTGTGGCAAGATTTGGTGACTTTGTTAAACTCAATACTAAGGTTGCCTCGGAGGTTGTATCTTCTTTGAAGGATGTTGATAACCCATCAAAAATTGCAGATACTATTGCCAGTCAAATGACTGGAAGTGTTGCTGAAAAACAAAAAATATTAGAAATATTTAGTGTTGAGGAGCGTCTAAATACTATTTTTAATGAACTTGATGATGAGCTGTCTGTTTTACAGGTCGAAAAGAAAATAAAGAGTCGAGTTAAAAATCAAATGGAAAAGACTCAAAAAGAATATTATCTGAACGAGCAAATGAAGGCGATTCAAAAAGAGCTAGATGATGATGATGATGGAATTGATGATATAACCGAGATTGAAGAAAAAATTAAAAAAACAAAACTATCAAAAGAAGCTCTTGAAAAAACTAAAAATGAATTAAAGAAACTTAAGCAAATGAGTCCTATGTCTGCAGAGGCGACAGTGGTACGAAATTACCTTGATTGGATTTTAGATATTCCTTGGGGAAAGAAAAAGAAAGTCAAAAAAGATATTCATGCCGCTCAGGAAAGCCTTGATAAAGATCATTATGGTTTAAAAAAAGTTAAAGATAGGATCACAGAATATTTAGCAGTTCAAAATAGATCAAAGAAAATTAAAGGCCCCATCCTGTGTTTAGTTGGACCTCCTGGTGTAGGAAAAACATCGCTTGGTAAGTCCATAGCCGCTGCTACAGGAAGAGAGTTTATTAGAATGTCATTAGGTGGTGTTCGTGATGAATCTGAGATAAGGGGGCATAGGCGAACTTATATTGGGTCAATGCCTGGAAGAATAATTCAGTCATTAAAGAAGGTGAAAACAACTAATCCTCTGTTTCTTTTGGATGAAATTGATAAATTAGGATCCGATTTTAGAGGGGACCCTGCATCTGCCTTGCTTGAGGTTTTAGATCCAGAACAAAATAGCGCTTTTAACGATCACTATCTTGAGGTTGATTACGATTTATCACAAGTTATGTTTGTGACAACTGCCAATTCTTTAGATATCCCTCAGGCTTTGGCCGATAGGATGGAGGTAATTAGAATAGCTGGTTATACCGAAGATGAAAAAGTAGAAATTGCCAAAAGACACCTTGTCGATAAAGCAAGAGAAAATAATGGATTAAAAGAGAATGAATGGAGTATTTCTGATGATGCTATTCAATCTTTAATCAAATACTACAGTCGTGAAGCTGGCGTCCGAGGCTTGGAAAGAGAGATTAATTCAGTGGCTAGAAAAGTGGTTAAGAATATTGCTTTAAACAAAAGTGATTCGGCAAATGTAACTTCTAAGAATATTTCTGATTATTTAGGTGTAAAAAAATATCGATACGGCAAGACTGAAAATGATGATCTTATCGGTGTAGTTACTGGGTTAGCCTATACAGAGGTTGGAGGCGATATTTTAAATATCGAAGCTGTTATGCTGCCGGGTAACGGAAAGATTAAGGCAACAGGTACCCTTGGGGATGTCATGAAGGAGTCTATTGACGCAGCATCATCTTTCGTAAGATCTCGAGCAGTAAATTATGGTATTGAGCCACCAATTTTTCAAAGAAAAGATATACATGTTCATGTTCCTGAAGGAGCTACTCCAAAAGATGGTCCTTCGGCAGGAGTTGCCATGGTGGTTGCTATTATCTCCGTAATGGCTGAAATTCCTATAAAAAATGATGTTGCTATGACTGGTGAGATGTCTTTAAGAGGAAGAGTCCTTCCGATTGGAGGTCTTAAGGAAAAATTATTAGCCGCCACTAGAAGTGGAATTAAAACTGTTCTTGTACCTAGCGAGAACGAGAGAGAGCTCTCTGAGGTTCCTGATAATATCAAAGAAAAGTTAGATATTAAATTAATTTCTAGTATTGATGAAGCCTTAGGTTTTGCTTTAACAAAAAAACCAATAGCAATTGAGTGGGATGAAAAAGCTTGGTTAGCTGAACAAAAAAGAGGGAATACTGACTCTTCTGCAAGCCCTTCTCAAACGGCGCATTAAAAAAAATATTAATAAAATTTTGACCAATCAAGTTTTTAAAGCTTACATTCTATTTAAATAACAACTTAGAGAGGATATTATTATGAATAAAAATGAACTTATTGATGCGATTGCTAGTGGGTCTGGCTTAAGTAAAGCTGATGCAGGTAGAGCTCTTGAAGCTTTTCTTGGGTCAGTGACTTCAAGTCTTGCTTCTGGCGGTAGTGTAAAAATTACTGGGTTTGGAACTTTTTCTGTTAGCCATAGAGCTGCAACGACAGGAAGAAATCCAAGAACTGGAGAAGCAATTCAAATAGCCGCTTCTAAAAATGCTAAATTTAAATCAGGAAAAGGTTTAAAAGACGCAGTTAATTAATATTAGCTTACTTTAGGTGGCAATCTTTTTTGCCACCTAAAATTAATTCAAAAGATAACCTTAAAATTATATTTAATTTTCTTCACTTTTATAATAAGGATTTTTATGTACTTAATCCTTTTTAGGTTATATAAACTTTCAAAATAATAGAAATTTAATACAACTTTATTTAAGGGGCGGTTAGCTCAGCTGGTAGAGCATCTGGTTTACATCCAGAGGGTCGGGAGTTCGAGCCTCTCACCGCCCACCATTAAATAAAAAACATATTATAGTTTTATTTTGTGACTTGATTTAAGGAGACTTGACCCTTAAATAAGCTATACATCTTATTACGGGGATGTAGCTCAGTTGGTTAGAGCGCTGGCCTGTCACGCCAGAGGTCGCGGGTTCGAGTCCCGTCATTCCCGCCACTATTTTTTTCATTTCTCTCCTAATTATTATTCAACTTTAATTAAATATGCTATTGTTTTATCTATAAAATAATAAAAATAATTTAATAAGCCTTATAATATTTCTTTATTATATCTAAAGGAGAATTTTAATGTTGGAATTTCAAAAACAAGATTGCAGTTTAACTCTTCAAGAAGGTTTGGATATTTATTATAATGCCTTTGAAGATCAAGAGTCGATTTTGAGGGGTGATACGAAAACAGATTATATATTTGGTCATGATTGCACCCATATTATCTTTGGACTTGGGCTTTCGATAAAGGAAGAAGCGATTTTGGATACTTATACTATTTTTGGATGCAAAGAATCACTAAAATTATTCACAATAGGAGTGGGACAAATATTTAGGTCCAAGGATCTACTGGGTCTATACAAGAAACTTATTTCTGAACACGGTATTAAGGGGTTAATCAATATAGTTCTTTCTTCTAAAAAGTCTGCAAATATTGCCAGAATGAATACCAAAAAAATGAAAAAGAAATGGAAATATTTTAATCCTGAAAGTTATCTTTCCCATAAAATAAGGGATATAAGAGACGAGTTTGGTATTTCGATATTAAGCCAACATGAATTAAGCCTATAAAATCTAAATTTTTTACTTACTTAAGTAATAAAAATAAGCAGATGTTTTATCTTTTGAAAAAAATAGTCTAATGTTTTTTTATAATTATGAGGTTAATTTATGACAAGTTTTGATAATTTAAACGAAATACTAGAAAAACAAAAAAAAGCCCATTTAAGGGATGGACCCTTATCAGTCGAAACACGAAAAGACTGGATAGATAGGTGTATTGCTTTATTAATAAAATATCAAAATGAGATTGCAGAGGCAATCTCAGAAGACTTTGGTCATCGGAGTACTGAAAGTTCCCTCTTGGCTGATGTAGCTGGATCAATTGGATCTCTAAAGAGCGCTAAAAAAAATATTAAAAAATGGGTTAAACCAGAAAAAAGAAAGGTTACACCATCTATTCTAGGGCTTTTAGGTGCTAAACTAAGGCTAGAGCACCAGCCTTTGGGTACTGTAGGGGTGATTAGTCCATGGAATTTTCCTGTAACCCTAACGTTTGGACCTTTGGGTAGTATTTTTGCCGCAGGAAATAGGGCTATGATTAAGCCTTCTGAATTTACTCCAAAAACATCAGAGTTAATGAAAAAAATGTTTGAAGAGGCATTCTCAGATGAAGAAGTTGCAGTTTTTACTGGTGGCCCTGACCTCGGAGAAGCTTTTTCATTATTGCCTTTTGATCATCTTTTGTTTACCGGCGCTACTTCAATAGCTAAACATGTAATGAGAGCTGCTTCAGAAAATTTAGTTCCAGTAACTTTAGAGCTTGGAGGTAAGTCACCTGTTATTATTTCAAAAAAAGCTAATTTTGATGTATCTGTAAATAGAGTTATGGCTGGTAAAACAATGAACGCTGGCCAAATTTGCCTTGCCCCTGATTATGTTTTTATCCCTAAGGATAAAAAAGAAGATTTTATAGCGCAATCTAAAAAAATTGTGACAGAAATGTTTCCCTCAATAAAAGATAATCCTGATTATACATCCGTGATAAATCAAAGGCATTATGACAGACTTCAGGGCTATGTTGAGGAAGCTAAAGAAAAGGGATTTGAGGTTATAGAAATTAACCCTTCAAATGAAGACTTTAATCAACAGGCTCACCATAAAATTCCTCCAACATTAATTGTTGATCCAGATGATAGTTTAGCCGTTATGCAAGAGGAGGTATTTGGACCAATTCTTTCTGTTAAAACTTATGAAAATATTGAAGATACAATTGATTATATTAACTCAAAGGATAGACCTTTGGGTCTTTATTATTTTGGTGATGATAAAAAAGAAATGCAAGGTGTATTAGAAAATACTACTTCAGGCGGCGTTACAATAAATGATGTTGTATTTCATGTCGGTCAAGATAATGCACCTTTTGGAGGAGTTGGGCCATCTGGAACAGGCTCTTATCATGGCATTGAGGGTTTTAAGAATTTTTCTCATACTAAAACTATTTATACTCAATCTAGGTTTGATGCTTTATTTAATCTTTTTAGACCACCTTATGGATCAAAAGCGCAAAGCGCTATAAAAAGTCAAATCAAAGCTTAGTACCTTAATATGCCTTCAATTACCCGTAATGGAGTTAATATTCATTTTGAGACATACGGAAAGGGTCCCGCAATCCTTTTATCGCATGGATTTTCTGATAGCTTAGAGGTTTGGAAGCATCAGATCGACTCTCTTTCTTCGGATTACACTTTAGTTGTATGGGATCTAAGAGGACACGGAAAGAGCGATAGTCCTCAGAACATTGACCAGTATAGTGAAAAAGAAACTGTATTAGATATGTTGGGTATCATTGATTCTTTAAATATAAAAAAAACTATGATAGGCGGCTTTTCATTAGGCGGGTATATGTCTTTGGCTTTTTACCAAAGATTTCCCGAGAAGGTTTCTTCGCTCTTGGTTGTTGATACCGGTCCAGGCTTTAAAAATAATGAGGCTAGAGATGACTGGAATAAGTATGCCATAAAAAGTGCTGAAAAATTTGAAAAAAGAAAACTTAAGGGTATCTCTTTCGCCGCAAGGGGAATGTTAACGCAGCAGGATGATAGAATCATTAATTCTCTGCCTGATATTTCTGTTCCCACATTAATTATTGTTGGTGAAGAGGATAAGCCATTTTTATCTGCTGCTGAATATATGAATAAAAAGATTGTAAATTCAAAAAAAATTATTATTCCTAAAGCTGGTCATGCACCAAATATTGATCAGCCAGAGCTCTTTAATATTGCTGTTTTAGACTTCCTTAAAAAATAAAAATTTTATCCTATTTTGTGAATGATAGGAAGCAATGAATTTGATTTTAATTTTTATATTTTTTTACTGATTATTTCTTTAGAATTTAATTGCATTCCTTGTCTTAAAGGATATATTGCAGACAAATATGTAGGGGGATAAAGGAGCAAGTTGGATGCCATCTATACTACAAGATTACTTACCTATTGTAATTTTTATGAGCTTGTGCATGTTCATTACTTTATTGCTTATTCTTCCCCCCCTTTTAATTGCCCCTAAAAACCCAGACCCTGAAAAATTATCACCCTACGAATGTGGTTTTGAGCCTTTTGATGACGCTAGGTCAAAATTTGATATCAGGTTTTATTTAGTGGCTATTCTTTTTATTATTTTTGATTTAGAGGTGGCCTTTTTGTTTCCATGGGCGCTAGTTTTTGGCGATATAGGTCTTTTTGGATTTTTTTCTATGATGTTATTTTTGGGAATATTAACTATTGGTTTTATTTATGAGTGGAAAAAAGGAGCTCTTGAATGGGACTAACATTAGAGCATAATAAAGCTGATTTTTCTTCAGAAATGACTAACAAAGGTTTTTTTGTTACATCATCTGAATCCTTAATTAATTGGGCTAGAACAGGATCCCTTCATTGGATGACTTTTGGACTAGCGTGTTGTGCTATTGAGATGTTTCAAGCCAATGGCCCGCGTTATGACCTAGAAAGGTTTGGAACGGCGCCTAGAGGGTCCCCACGACAATCTGATGTGATGATAGTTGCAGGAACCTTAACAAATAAAATGGCAGGACCTTTGCGGAAAGTTTACGATCAAATGCCAGAGCCGCGTTACGTAATCTCTATGGGATCTTGTGCTAACGGCGGCGGATACTACCACTACTCATATTCTGTTGTAAGAGGTTGTGATAGAATTGTTCCTGTCGACATTTATGTTCCTGGGTGCCCGCCAACTGCGGAAGCTTTGATGTATGGAATTCTTCAGCTGCAAAAAAAAATAAGACGTACAGGGACTGTTGAGAGATAGGTATTAAAATGTACGAAAGAAAAAATTACCTTGAATTGCTTGATGACATTCAGTCTCACCCAGCGTTAAATTCCTTAATCATCAAACACGAAGTATCAGCGGGAGATTTGTCTTTACATGTAGCCAATGGGGATATCTACAATGTACTAAAAATTTTAAGAGATGATGCTAGTTTTTTGTTCTCTCAGTTATCTGATTTATGCGGTGTCGATTGGCCTGAAAATGAAATTAGGTTTGAAGTTGTTTACAACCTTTTGTCTATGTCCAATAATTCTAGAATTAGAATAAAATCCTTAACTGATGATAAGAATAATATTCAAAGTATATGCAAGCTGTTTCCCTGTGCGGAGTGGTATGAGCGTGAGGCATACGATCTATTTGGTATTAATTTTAATGGAAATAAGGATTTGAGACGAATTCTTACAGATTATGGTTTTGAAGGTCACCCACTTAGGAAAGATTTCCCTCTTACTGGTTATGTAGAGGTTAGGTATGATGATGATAAAAAACGTGTAATTTATGAGCCAGTCGAGCTTAAACAAGAATATAGAAACTTTGACTTTGAAAGCCCTTGGGAAGGCGTTAAGTATCCTGATGATGTCTTGAGTGATGAGGCTTTAGATGACAAATAAGAATACTGATAAATTTAGAGTCAATTTTGGACCTCAACATCCAGCGGCTCACGGCGTCCTTAGGCTGATACTTGATTTAGATGGCGAAGTTGTCGAGCGTGTCGAGCCTCATATTGGTCTTTTACACAGAGGGACTGAAAAATTAATTGAAAATAAAACATATCTACAGGCCTTACCTTATTTTGATCGTTTGGACTATGTCGCACCGATGAACCAAGAGCACGCATTCACCCTTGCCATTGAAGGCCTTTTAAACATCGAAGTCCCTAAAAGAGCTCAGTACATTAGAGTTCTTTACTCGGAAATAGGTAGGATTTTAAGTCATATGATTAATGTTCCTGCTCAAGCTCTGGACGTGGGTGCTTTAACTCCGACATTGTGGGGGTGGGAAGAAAGAGAAAAGCTAATGGTTTTTTACGAAAGAGCGTGTGGGTCAAGGTTGCATGCTGCTTATTTTAGAACAGGTGGAGTGCACCAAGATCTTGAGGAGACCCTAATTGAAGATATTTATAATTTCTGTGACCCTTTTTTGAAAGTTTTAGACGATCTTGAAGGTCTTTTAACCAATAATAGAATATTCAAACAACGGAATGTTGATATAGGAATTGTTAGCAAGCAAGATGTTCTGGATTGGGGATTAACAGGCGTAATGGCTCGTGGATCAGGCTACCATTGGGATTTAAGAAAAACTCAACCATATGAGGTTTATGAGGAGCTTGATTTTCAAATACCAGTTGGAAAAAATGGAGATAATTACGATCGTTATTTAATTAGAGTTGAAGAATGTCGGCAGTCTGTATCAATTATAAAGCAAGTAATTAGCAAAATGAATCCTGGGCCAATTATCTGTGATGATAAAAAAGTAGCGCCACCAAAAAGATCAGAAATGAAGGCCTCAATGGAAGCACTTATTCACCATTTCAAGCTTTATACAGAGGGTTACAATGTTGGACCGGGTGATATTTATAGAGCTGTGGAAGCTCCCAAAGGGGAATTCGGAGTTTATTTAATATCAGATGGGTCTAATAAACCTTACAGATGTAAGATTAGAGCTCCTGGCTTTGCTCACTTGCAAGCCATTGATTATCTTGGAAAGGGTTATTTACTGCCTGATTTATCGGCAATCCTAGGTTCTCTAGACTTAGTGTTTGGTGAGGTAGATCGATGACTATAAAAAGGCTTGATATAAATCAACCAAACTCATTCTCGTTTAGTAATGGAGATTTGAAGGTGATTAATAAAATAATTCAAAATTACCCCGAAGGAAGAAAGCAGTCTGCTGTCGTTCCAAGCCTCTATATTGCCCAAAAAAGAGCTGGTGGTTGGCTGCCTGAGAAAGCAATTTTAAAGGTATCTGAAATTCTAGAAATGCCAAAAATAAGAGTGTTGGAAATTGCTAGTTTTTATTCAATGTTTAATTTAAAGCCTACCGGCGATTATTTTATTCAGGTTTGCGGAACCACACCTTGTTGGTTAAGGGGTTCTGACCATATTAAAAAAGCTTGCAGTGAGTTAATTGGAGATGAGGGTGAGGTTTCAGGAAATAGAATTAGTTGGTTAGAGGTTGAGTGTCTTGGCGCATGCGTTAACGCTCCTGCTGTTCAAATTAATGAGGATTATTATGAAGATCTAAATTATGAAAATATGATTAATCTAATAAATAATATAAAAGACAAAAAGACTATAAAGATTGGCTCTCAGATAGGTAGGCGCTCTTCAGAACCAAAAAAAGTGGAAAAAGATAATGCTTAAAGATAAAGATAGAATTTTTACTAATTTATATGGATTTGAACCTTGCTCCTTAAAGAGCGCTAAGGCGAGAGGCGACTGGTCTAATACTAAAGATATTATTTTAAAGGGAAGGGATGGTATTATTAGTGAGTTGACAGAATCAGGCTTAAGGGGAAGAGGTGGAGCAGGGTTTCCAACCGCAACCAAATGGTCTTTTATGCCTAAGGAGCCAACTGGAAAAACTCATTACCTGGTTGTTAACGCTGATGAATCTGAGCCAGGAACATGTAAGGATAGGGATATTATTCGACATGAGCCACATAAGCTACTGGAGGGTAGCATAATTGCATGCGCTGCTATGGGAGCTCAAGTTTGTTATATTTATATTAGGGGTGAATTTTATAACGAACGATTGATTTTGGAATCGGCCTTAAGTGAGGCTTATGACGATGGTCTGATTGGAAAAAATGCTTGTGATTCCGGGTTAGATATTGAAATTTTTATTCACCATGGAGCTGGTGCATATATCTGTGGTGAAGAAACAGCCCTTTTAGAAAGCTTAGAAGGAAAGAAAGGCATGCCAAGACTAAAGCCTCCATTTCCTGCTACATCAGGATTATATGGTTGTCCTACGACTGTTAATAATGTTGAAAGTATAGCGGTTGTTCCAACCATCTTAAGGCGAGGACCTGGTTGGTTCTCATCTCTTGGTCGTAAAAGAAATGAAGGAACTAAAGTATTTTGTATTTCTGGCCATGTTAATAATCCATGTAATGTTGAAGAAGAAATGGGAGTTTCTCTTAAGGATTTAATTGAGAAACATGCAGGCGGTGTAAGGGGAGGCTGGGATAATCTTCTTGCTATCATTCCAGGTGGATCATCTGTACCTATGCTCCCCAAAGAAATCTGCGATAATGTTTTAATGGATTTCGACTCTCTTAAATCAGTTAATTCTGGTCTAGGAACAGCAGCTGTTATCGTAATGGATAAGTCTACTGACTTAATTAAGGCTATTTCAAGAATTTCATACTTTTATAAGCATGAAAGCTGCGGACAATGTACGCCATGCAGAGAAGGAACATCCTGGCTTTGGGAGATGATGGAAAAAATGGCAAATGGCCAAGCTCGAGTTGACGAGATAGATACTCTTCTTGATTTAACAAAAAGAATTGAAGGTCATTGTATTTGCGCTCTTGGCGATGCCGCAGCATGGCCCGTGCAAGGACTTATTAGGCACTTTAGAGGTTATATGGAAGATAGATTGATCAAAACAAGAAAAAAAATTATGGTAGAAAATTAATGACTAAAGTTATTATAGACGGTAAGACTTTTGAAGTCGAAGAAGGTCTGTCGATTATTCAAGCATGTGAAGATTCTGGGGTTGAAATTCCTAGATTCTGCTATCACGAGAGACTGTCTGTGGCCGGAAATTGTAGGATGTGTTTGGTTGATATTGAGGATTCCAGAGGGATGAGTCCAAAACCTGTTGCCTCATGCGCCGTACCCATAAGTGAAGGGTTAATAATTCATACAAAAACTGACAGAGTAAAAAGTGCCCGAGAAGGTATAATGGAATTTCTTCTTATAAATCATCCCTTAGATTGCCCTATTTGCGATCAAGGTGGTGAATGCGACCTGCAAGACCAATCAGTTGCTTATGGTTACGGCGCAAGTAGGTACGAGCAAGATAAAAGATCTGTGGAAAACAAGGACATGGGACCTTTTATAAAAACTGAAATGACTAGGTGCATTCACTGTACTAGATGTGTTCGGTTTTCTTCTGAGGTTACCGGTGCCGATGAAATTGGAGCTATTGGAAGAGGAAGGGATATGGAGATAACAACTTATCTTGATAATGCAGTACAATCAGAATTGTCAGGTAATGTTATTGATCTGTGCCCTGTTGGAGCCCTTACCTCAAAGCCGTATGCCTTTAGCGCAAGGCCATGGGAATTAAAACATACTGAATCAATCGATGTAATGGATGCTGTTGGATCTAATATTAGAATAGATACAAAAGGTAATAAAGTTATGAGAGTTTTACCTCGCGTTAATGAAGAGGTAAATGAGGAGTGGATTTCAGATAAAACTAGATTTTTTTCAGATGGACTTGGGTTACAACGTATTGACAGACCTTATTTAAAAGAAAATGGAAAGCTGAAAGAGGTTAGTTGGGAAAAAGCCATAAACGTACTGTCAAATAAACTATTAAGCTCTAAGCCAGAGGAGGTTGCTTCTATTTCAGGTGATCTGCCTTCAATTGAGTCTGTCTATTCACTTAAAAAGCTAATGAATTTTATTGGTTCGCCAAACATAGAGTGTAGAGAGGATGGCTCTAAAATATCTGGAAACAGAGAAAGGTGGCTCTTTAATTCTAAGTTTTCAGGAATTGAAGAATCTGATGGATGTTTGTTAATTGGAACGAATCCTCGTTATGAGGCTGCGTTGATTAATTCTAGAATATTACGCAAATCAAAAGAAAGCAATTACTCAATAGGTCTTCTCGGCAAAGAAAACCAACTTAATTATGGGTATAATTTTTTAGGTGAAGATCCTAGGACAATTAATGATCTTATATCAGGGTCACATGCATTTTGTTCAAAATTAAAGACGATGAATAAACCAATAATGATAATTGGACAAGGAGCTTTGACTGGTAATTCTGGAGAAGATTTCTTAAATCTATGTATTAAATTAGCAAGTAAATATAATTTTTTACGCCATGATTGGAATGGTTTTAATGTTTTGCACAATGTCGCGTCTCGGCCTGGAGCAATGGAGGTTGGATTTTTACCAGAATCAGGTGGTAGAAATTTAGATCAAATATTAGAGGGGTGCAATGACGGAAAGATATCAACCTTGTTTCTCTTGGGGGCAGATGAGGTTGTTTTAGGTGATACATCAGATTGCTTTGTTGTTTATCTAGGACATCATGGGGATAATGGAGCTCATCAAGCAGACCTAATATTGCCTTCACCAGCCTTCAATGAACAAAATGGTTTATATCTAAATACAGAGGGACGTGTTCAGGAATCTGTCCGGGCAACATTTCCGGTTGGGGACGCAAAAGAGGATTGGGAAATTGTCTCAATGATTTCTAAAAAAATGAATCTTGATTTTCAAATCAATAGTTTTGATGAATTGAGGGATGAAATATTTAAATCATTTCCTGATCTTAAAAAGTTTGATCAATGTATTTTAGGTAGCTTGCCGAAGGAAATGAAAAATCAGAATATAAAAAAACATAAATTTTGTAATGCTGTTGAAAATTTTTGGTTAACTAACTCAATAACAAGGTCTTCTAAAATTCTATGTGATCGAAATCAATTTTTAGCGCATGAGGCTTTAGAAAATTAATATGACCTTATTTTTTATAAATTATGCCCTTCCGCTAATATTTATTTTTTTTCAATCAGCCTTGGTTTTGGTTGCTGTTCTTCTGATGGCTTATTTTGGTATTTATGCTGATAGAAAAATATGGGCAGCGGTTCAATTAAGGAAAGGCCCTAATGTTGTTGGTCCTTTCGGTCTCCTCCAGTCTGCAGCGGACCTTTTAAAGCTTCTTTTTAAAGAAATTATTATACCTGAGAAAGCCAATAAGATGATTTTTGTTCTTGGTCCTATTGTCACATGTTTTGTTGCATTATCATCTTGGGCGGTCATTCCTTTTTCTGAAGGTTGGGTTGTTGCTGATATTAACGTTGGTATCTTATACATCTTTGCTGTTTCCTCTTTAGGTGTATATGGAATAATAATGGGTGGATGGGCGTCTAACTCTAAATACCCATTTATGGGTGCAATGAGGTCTGCAGCTCAAATGGTTTCATATGAAGTATCAATAGGGTTTGTTATTATAACAGTTCTTTTATGTGTTGGGTCTCTGAATTTATCAGAAATTGTTTATGCACAAGAAGGTTTGTGGTTTATTTTTCCTCTATTTCCAATGTTCATTATATTTTTTATTTCAGCTCTAGCGGAAACAAATAGACCACCGTTCGATCTCCCTGAGGCGGAAGCAGAGCTGGTTGCTGGCTATCAAACAGAATACTCATCAGCATTATTTATGCTATATTTTTTAGGTGAATTGGCTGCAACATTTTTAATGTGCGCCATGACGACTATTTTGTTTCTTGGTGGGTGGTTACCCCCTCTTGATATTCTTCCTTTTACAATAGTTCCTGGGGTTGTCTGGTTCTTTCTAAAAATGGCTTTTATCTTTTTTCTTTTTTCTATGGTTAAAGCTTTGGTTCCTAGATACAGATATGATCAATTAATGCGATTAGGTTGGAAGGTTTTTCTTCCTATCTCTCTTTTTTATGTAATCTTAACATCAAGTTTTTTATTATTTTTTGACATTGCTCCATAGGTATCAAGATGAACTGGATAATTAATTTTTTCAAAGCTTATTTACAATGGGATTTCCTAACAGCATTTTTTGTTGGTATGAAGTACTTTCTTTTTAAAAAAAGGGTTACGATAAATTACCCTCATGAAAAAGGTAAGCTTTCTTCGCGTTTTAGAGGTGAACACGCTCTGAGAAGATATCCAAATGGTGAAGAACGTTGTATAGCATGCAAATTATGCGAAGCAGTTTGCCCTGCCCAAGCTATAACAATTGATGCAGGTCCTAGAGATAAGGATGGTGTTAGAAAGGCAATAAGATACGACATTGACATGGTAAAATGTATTTATTGTGGTCTATGTCAGGAATCATGCCCTGTAGATGCGATTGTTGAAGGTCCAAATTTTGAGTTTTCAACCGAAACTCGAGAGGAGTTGCTTTATAGTAAAGAAAAGCTGCTAGATAATGGCGATAGGTGGGAAGTTTCGCTTGTTAAAAATATAGAAAGGGATGCGCCTTTTAGGTAGGCGGTATTTTAATATGTTTCCAGTGTTACTTTTTTATATTTTTTCCTTAGCAATTATTGCATCAGCCTTGATGGTTATCTTTTCAAAGCAACCTATTAATTCAGTTCTTTTTCTTATTTTTTCTTTCATAAACGCAGCTGGAATATTTCTTTTAGCGGGCGCTGAGTTTTTAGCTTTAATAATGGTCATTGTTTATGTTGGAGCGGTAGCGGTTCTTTTTCTTTTCGTGATTATGATGCTTGATTTTAATCCAGATACCATAAAAAAAGAAGTTGGGAAACACCTTTATGTTGGCTTATTCATAGGTTTTATTCTGTTTTTAGAAATAATCTTAATGATGTATTCACCAGAACTTTTTTCTTATGAATATCAGATTGTAGGGAATACAGTTAAAACAAGCTTAACTAATACGGAAATTTTAGGAAATTTAATTTATACTGAATATTTTCTCCAGTTTCAGATTTCTGGATTTATTTTATTGGTAGCTATGATTGGAGCTATTGTATTGACGCTTCGTCATAGGGACTATGTTCGTAGGCAAATTGTAAGTGATCAGGTTGCTAGGGATCCAAAATTAAGCATCGAACTTGTTGATATAAAATTAAAGATAAGGAAATAGAAGAATGGTAATTGAACTTGGACATTATCTCGTATTGGCGTCTATGCTTTTTACAATTGGAGTAATAGGCGTATTCCTTAATCGCGAGAATGTGATTATAATCCTTATGTCACTCGAGTTAATATTGCTAAGTATTAGTATTAATTTAGTAGCATTTTCATCATTTTTAAATGATTCATCGGGTCAGATTTTTTCATTATTCATTCTTACGGTTGCGGCCGGTGAAGCGGCTATCGGACTAGCTATACTTGTTGTATATTTTCGTAATGTTGGAAATATTGAAGTTGATCAAATTAACAAAATGAGCGGATAATGGCATTGTTTCTTCTAGTTTTTCTGCCTTTGTTCAGCTCGATAATTGTTGGATTTTTTGGCAAAAGAGTAAATATTTCCCTTGTTCATATTTTCTCCTGCTCGCTTATTGTGATTCCTTTTTTTATTGCTTCTTATTTTTTAAATCGCTCTCTTGGGGGTGATTTTAATATTGTGCTTCCACTCGCGACATGGTTGTCATCAGGTGATTTGCTGGTTCAATGGTCGCTAAAGCTTGATATGCTGTCCTCGGTAATGCTAGTTGTTGTGACCTTGGTATCATCGTTGGTGCATATATACTCTATTGGGTACATGAGACATGACCCTCATCAAAATAGGTTTTTTGCGTATCTTTCGTTTTTTACATTTTCAATGCTTATTCTTGTTACATCAAATAATTTTCTTCAACTTTTTTTTGGATGGGAAGGTGTTGGCCTTGCATCGTACCTACTAATTGGATTTTGGTTTAAAAAAAAATCCGCAAATTCTGCAGCTATCAAAGCTTTTATTGTTAACCGTGTTGGTGACTTTGGTTTTTTAATAGGGATTGCTATACTTTTTGTATCAACAAAATCATTAGATTTTGATGTTGTTTTTTCTATGACAAAAGAGCTTTCCTCGAGTTCAATTTCTTTGTTTTATTGGAATTTCAATACTCTCGATGTAGCGTGTTTTTTCTTATTTATGGGAGCAATGGGTAAATCTGCACAATTATTTTTACATACATGGCTCCCTGATGCCATGGAGGGACCAACACCTGTTTCTGCGCTTATTCATGCAGCAACTATGGTTACGGCAGGTGTTTTTTTAATAGCCAGGTGCTCACCTTTGTTTGAAGAATCTGAAAATATCCTATCTCTAATTACCATTGTGGGTGCATCAACCGCTTTTTTTGCTGCAACCGTAGGTTTGGTCCAGAATGATATTAAGAGGATAGTTGCATATTCTACCTGCTCTCAATTAGGTTATATGTTTGTTGCCTTAGGAAGCGGTGCTTATCAAATAGCGATTTTTCATTTATTTACTCATGCTTTTTTTAAAGCCCTTCTTTTTCTCGGCTCAGGATCAGTGATTCATGCAGTTTCTGACGAGCAGGATATAAGAAAAATGGGAGATTTGTATAGGTTAATCCCTTTCACATGGATTACAATGCTTATAGGAACTCTAGCTTTGACTGGGTTTCCCTTCATGTCGGGCTATTTCTCAAAAGATGGTATAATAGAATCTGCATTTGTTTCGCATACCAGCGGGCATCTTTATGCCTTTTATCTACTTATCTTTTCAGCCCTTCTTACTAGTTTTTATTCTTGGAGGTTAATTTTTTTAACATTTCATGGAAAAAGCAAAGTGTCCAAGGACGTACTTTCAAAAGTACATGAAAGTCCAAAAGTTATGATGATACCTCTGATGATTCTATCCTTCTGTTCAATCTTTTCTGGATATATTTTTGTAGATTATTTTATGTCTCATGACTTTGAGTTTTTATGGAAAAGTGCAATTTACTTATCTAGTGACAATCATATTATCGAGGAAATACACAATGTTCCTTTGTGGGTAAAATATTCTCCTCTAGTTATGATGATTCTTGGTTTTGTTGTTTCTTTTCTTTTTTATATAGTCTTCCCCTTTGCTCCCGGGCAAGTATCGAAAACATTTAATCCTCTGTATAAGTTTTTATTAAATAAATGGTATTTTGATGAAGCTTATGAATTTATCTTTGTAAGAAATATTAAAAAGTTTGGTAAATTTCTATCACTTACTGGCGATAAGAAAGTTATTGATGGGCTCGGTCCAGACGGAATTTCATTTCGTGTTTTAGCTATTGCTAAACAGGTTGGTCGTTTACAGACTGGTTATGTATACCATTATGCTTTTGCAATGTTGTTTGGATTAACTATTTTTCTTTCTTATTTTTTTATTAAAGGGTGATCTAATGCTTGATTGGAATCTTTTATCAATTATTACTTTTTTCCCCTTACTAGGAGCTTTGTTTATTTTAGTAATTCCTCAGAACGACAAGGAAGTCTCAAAAAGAAACTCTAGGTCTGTTGCCCTTTGGACATCACTTATAACTTTTGTTATTTCGTTAATTCTTTTATTCAATTTTGATTCAAGCTCTTCCTCTTATCAGTTTCTTGAAAGAGTTGTGATAGCTGATGGCTTGATGACTTACCAGATGGGCGTTGATGGAATTTCGATTCTGTTTATTGTTCTGACTACATTTTTAATGCCTTTTTGCATCCTAGCTAGCTGGGAATCAGTAAAGGATAGAGTCGAAAGCTTTATGATTGCCTTCCTAGTCCTAGAAACTTTAATCATAGGTACATTTTGTGCATTGGATATAGTTCTTTTCTACTTATTCTTTGAGAGCGTCTTGATACCGATGTTTATTATAATTGGTGTTTGGGGAGGAGAGCGAAAAGTATATTCGGCGTTTAAGTTTTTCTTATACACTCTTTTGGGATCCGTTTTAATGCTCGCGGCAATGATATTTATTTATACTAGTACGGGCAGTACGGATTTAATTGTAATTTCAGAAACCTTAGATTTAAGTAATTCATCGCAATATTTTTTGTGGCTAGCATTCTTTTGCTCGTTTGCTGTTAAGTTACCAATGTGGCCTGTTCATACATGGCTTCCGGACGCGCATGTTGAGGCTCCTACGTCTGGATCAGTAATTTTAGCAGCTATTCTTTTAAAAATGGGAGGGTATGGATTTTTAAGGTTTTCTCTTCCCCTTTTTCCTGAAGCTAGTCATTATTTCGCTCCTTTTGTTTTTGCCTTAAGTGTTATTGCTATTATCTATACATCTCTTGTTGCTTATGTTCAGGAAGATATAAAAAAATTAATAGCATATTCCTCAGTTGCACATATGGGGTTTGTAACATTAGGAATTTTTACATTCACAGCGCAAGGGATTGAGGGTGCCATCTATCAAATGCTTTCACATGGCCTTATTTCTGCTGCGCTGTTTATCTGTGTCGGTGTGATTTACGATAGATTGCATACAAGAAAAATAGCTGACTATGGAGGCCTAGTTTCAATTATGCCAAATTTTGCTATATTTTTTATGATTTTTACAATGGCAAATGTTGCCCTTCCTGGAACAAGTGGTTTTATAGGTGAATTTTTAACAGTTATTGCCGCCTTTAGTGTTTCAAAACCTGTGGCAATTTTTGCAGCTATTGGAGTTATTTTATCAGCGATGTACGGTCTTTCTTTATACAAGAATGTAGTTTTTGGAAAAATAACTAATGAAACAATAGAATTACTTGGTGATTTAACAATACGTGAAAAATTAATTCTATTTCCACTTGCGGCCTTGATAATATTTTTTGGTTTGTTTCCTGCTCCAATTCTTGGAGTTATTAGCGTATCATCTAATAGTCTTGTGAGTTTTTTGGATATTCCTTCGATTAGCCTTACGGAGGCTAAGTAATGGGCTCTCTTCTCAATGATTCATTAGTAATTGCTCCAGAGCTATTTTTGATTGTATCGGCAATAATTCTTCTTATGCTCGGTTCATTTAAGGTTAAAAATTCAGCTAAAATTGTACTATACCTTTCAACTATAACACTTTTTTTTGTTTCTTTTTTAGAGCTTATAATGCCCTGGGATATAAGTATAATATTCAATGAATCGCTGATTGAGAATAGCTTTTCTAGGTTTACAAAAAGTATAATTTTTATGTCTTCGGCATTTGTAATAATTTTATCTTCTAGGTGGCTTATCAGATATGATGAAAAGGCCTTTGAATACCCCATCCTGATATTATTTTCTTCCTTGGGTATGGCGCTTATGGTTTCCGCAAATGATTTAATAACTCTTTACCTGGCTATAGAACTTCAAAGCTTGCCCCTTTATGTTTTAGCGTCCTTTAGGAGGGATAATATTAATTCAGGTGAGGCAGGTATTAAGTATTTTGTTCTAGGCGCCCTGTCTTCTTCATTATTCTTGTTTGGTGCATCTCTGGTATATGGCTTTACAGGATCAGTTGAATTTTTTGAAATATCCAAGGTTACTTCTTATTCAGAAGTTAGTGCAGGCTTGGTTGTTGGAATTGTTTTCATTCTTTCTGGTCTTATTTTTAAAATTTCTGGTGTTCCCTTTCATATGTGGACGCCGGATGTCTATGAGGGCTCGGCTACTCCTGTAACAGCTTTTTTTGCAACTGCTCCAAAAATGGCAGCAATGTGTATGCTTGTTAATATTTTGTATGGACCTTTTGCAGATAGTTTCTATTCCTGGCAGCAAATTATTATTTTTGTTTCTATTGCATCTATGGCTCTGGGATCTTTTGCTGCAATCAAACAAACTAATATTAAAAGGTTGCTTGCTTATAGCTCCATTGCCCATATGGGGTTTACACTTATTGCTTTGGCCTTACCCCTATCCCCATCTAATATCCAAGCCTTATTGATCTATATGCTAATCTACCTGATGGCTAATTTAGGGGTTTTTTCTTGTATAATGAGTTTAGAGAAAAGTGAGGGTGAGAGCGTAAAGGATATTAGTGATCTTTCAGGTATTTCAAAAAAATATCCTTTTATTGCATTTAGTTTATCAATTTTTATGTTTTCTTTTGCTGGAATACCACCTCTTGCAGGTTTCTTTGGAAAATATTTAATCTTTAGATCAGCCATAGAAAATGGTTTATTTTTACTGGCAATATTTGGCTTATTGATTAGTGTAATCGGCGCCTATTATTATATAAATATTGTTAAGGTTGTTTATTTTGATGAGAGTAATTCTAGTATTACAAAATCATCCTCTAAGGGCCTTAGTATTACAAATATAGCTTGTACAATTTTCATTATATTTTTTATTATAATTTATACACTATCTCCTATTGCCGAACTAGCAAGATTAGCGGGAATCTCCATCAACTAAATGGCAAATACTTATTTGGATATTGAGGTTATTAGATTTAATGAAATCGATAGCACAAATAACGAAGCAAGACGAAGACTTGATAAGGAGACAGTTTTACCATACTGGATTGTTTCCGATAAACAAACTTCAGGCAGAGGAAGACATAATAGTTACTGGGATTCATCCGAGGGTAATTTTATGGGAACATATATATTAAGAATCGAGGGCGAAAAAAAAATTCTACCTCAGCTTTCCTTCGTTTCTGCTCTAGCTATTTACAATTCGATTTTAGAGTTTAAACCTAGGACGAGTAACTCATCAATAAAGTTAAAATGGCCAAATGATATCGTCATTAATGATAAAAAATGTGGAGGAATTTTAATAGAGAATTTATCTTCTGAGGGCAATTTTTTCCATAAAATAGCTATTGGAATAGGGGTAAATCTTATTACCTCACCTTCTCATACTACAAATTTACAATCAGGAAATGTTGGAGATGAGTTTGGTATTAGCTTAGGACGTGATGATTTTCTTATGTCTGTTAATAGCAATATCCTGAAAGTAATTTCTGTTTGGGATAAGGGAAAACATTATAAACAAATTCTTAACTTGTGGGTATCTAAAGCTTATCTTCTGGGAAAAGAAATATCCGTCACCCTCCCTGGTGGCGTTAAAGAGCAGGGTACTTTCTCATCAATTGATGATGAGGGGGGGCTTATTTTATTGAATAAAAAAGGTAGTCGTAAGGTATTTTACGCTGCAGAGATTTTTGAAAACTTATAAGGTTTATATATGAAAAATACATATTTTCTTCCTCTTGGAGGAACGGGTGAAATTGGGATGAATTTGAATCTCTATGGTTACGGCGAAGATAGTCATTCTGAGACTGATTGGATTATGGTTGATTGTGGGGTCACTTTTTCTCAAGCCGGTCTTCCTGGGGTAGACCTTCAAATGCCTGACCCAACTTTTCTAGCTTCACAAAAAGATAACTTAAAAGGAGTTATCCTTACTCATGCTCATGAAGATCATATAGGAGCGATGCCCTTTATCTGGCCATATTTTAATTGTCCAATTTACACAACACAATTTACTGCCTCCCTATTAATAGAGAAGTTTGAGGAGCATAATATTGATTATGATGGAAAAATAAATATCCTAAAGGAGGGTGATGTAATAAATATTGCGTCTTTTGAGATTAAGGCGATAGGTTTAACTCACTCTATTCCTGAGATGAATGCCCTTTTAATTAAATCACCCTCTGCAAATATTTTTCATACAGGTGATTGGAAGATTGATCATAATCCTGTTGTAGGTAATGGGTTTAACAGCAAAGGTCTTTTAGGTTTTGATGATTTAAGAATTGATGCACTTGTTTGTGATTCAACTAATGCCATAGTACCGGGAAGGTCTGGTTCAGAATTAGATGTTAAAGATTCTCTTGATAAAATTATTGGAGGTATTGAAGGCAGGATATTCTTAAGTACCTTCGCCTCTAATGTTGCAAGATTATATTCAGTTGCTGAAACTGCAGAAAAACATGACAGGCACGTAGTTTTATCTGGTCGAGGAATGCATAGGATTGTAAATGCAGCAAAAGCAGTTGGAATTTTAGACGGCCTACCTGAATTTGTTGATGAGGAAGATGCAGGTTATTTACCTGCGGAAAAAACCCTTATTCTTTGTACTGGTAGTCAAGGAGAGCACAGAGCTGCTTTATCAAAAATTGCAAACGATCGGCACCAACACCTTGTGGCTGAAAAAGGAGATACTGTTATCTTTTCATCTAAAGTAATACCTGGAAATGAGGCTGGAATTTTAAATTTACAAAATAACTTTGCAAAAAAAGGGGTAAATATTATAACTGGAAAAGATGAATTCGTTCATGTGTCCGGCCATCCCTGTGAGGATGAATTGATAGAAATGTTTAATCTAATTAAACCAAAGGCAGTGATTCCTGTGCATGGAGAGTTTCGACATTTAACAGCCAACGCCGCTCTTGCGGAAGCTAATGGTATTAAGAATTCCCTTGTTATTGAAAATGGAACAATAATTAAAATATCAGATAAAGGCGTCTCCGTTGATAGCGAGGTGAGCAGCGGAAGACTGCATAAGGATGGGAAGATAATTGTTTATGACTATGAATCACCTTCTATTGAAAGAAGTAAAATATCTCATACTGGCTTAATTGTAGTAAGTGTTGTTATGGTTAACAATAAGGTAAAGGGTAAGCCTGTAGTTAAGACTTTTGGCTTACCAGAGTTTGATAAGGAGGGAATTAGTTTAATTGATTGGGTAAACCAGGCGTTAAGTAATGTTTTTGGATCTAAAAATAAAGGAGGTAATCTTGAAAGTAAAATTAGAAACTCTGTTGTTAGGCAAATTAAAGGTGTTTGGGGGAAAAGACCAAAAGTAGAAATTATCTTTCATTAAATTTTTAATACAGAGGAGAAAAAATGATAGGACCTTTGAATCACATTGGTATAGCGGTGCCTTCAATTAAGGATGCCGCAGACACATACAGAAGCTTATACGGAGTCACTAACATTACTGATCCCGGTGAAATGTTATCACAAGGGGTACGATTTTGTTTTGTAAACCTTCCTAATAGTCAAATTGAGCTAATAGAACCTTTGGGTGAAAATTCCCCAATTGAAAACTTCTTACTTAAAAATCCAAATGGTGGGCAGCATCATGTTTGCTTTGAGGTAGCTGATATCTATTTAGCAAAAAAAAAAATGGAAGAGCGAGGTGCTGTAATTTTAAATGAACCAAGAATAGGGGCTCACGGAACACTGGTTATTTTCGTTCACCCAAAAAACTCTAACGGTGTTTTAGTTGAGTTAATGGAATCTGTTAAATAGTTAAACCCATCCATACCCACCTTGTCAGTTAGAGTTGTTTTTGGACTTAAAGAGTTTATAATTAGATAGTAATGTTTACAAAACTTCACTTAGGATTAAATTATGAGATGGTCTAATTATTTTATACCTACCCAAAAAGAAAAACCTGTTGACGCAAAAATTCCATCACATCAGCTGATGGTTAGGTCTGGGATGATTAAACAAGAGAGTGCGGGTATATATTCTTGGCTTCCGCTAGGTCTTAAAGTTCTTAGGAATATAGAAAATATCATTAGAGAGGAACAAATTAAGGCAGGCGCAATTGAAATTCTAATGCCAACTCTTCAATCTTCAGATTTATGGAATGAATCTGGAAGATATGACGGTTATGGCGAAGAGATGCTGAGAATAACTGACAGACAAAATAGAAAATTAATTTATGGTCCTACAAATGAAGAGCAAGTCACTGAGATTTTTCGCAAATATATTAAATCCTACAAAAGCTTGCCATTAAATCTTTTCCATATTCAGTGGAAATTTAGAGATGAAGTCCGTCCTCGTTTTGGTGTTATGCGAGGGAGAGAGTTTTTGATGAAGGATTCATACTCTTTTGATTTAGATGAGGATTCTGCAAAGGCATCTTATTATAAAATGTTTATTGCCTACCTGAAGACCTTTAAGAGGATGGGGCTTAATGCTGTACCTGTTTCTGCAGAAAGCGGACCTATAGGCGGGAATTTGAGTCATGAATTTTCTATTATAGCCAATACAGGCGAATCAGAGATTTTTTGCGATAAAAACTTATTAAATATCGATATTAGTAAAAAAGATTGTAATTCAGACGATGAAATTTCTAAAATAGTTGAGGAGTATTTGGGGTTTTACTCTGCCACAGATGAAAAGCATGATAAAGTATCGTTTGATAAAAGTGTTGAGGTGGACAATCAGGTATCAGGCAGGGGAATTGAGGTTGGTCATATTTTCTCTTTTGGAGATAAGTATTCTAAACCAATGAAGGCCTTGGTAGTTAATGCAGATGGCAAAAGCTCGAATGTCTATATGGGCTCTTATGGTATAGGTGTATCAAGGCTCGTTGCAGCCATAATAGAATCCTTTAATGATGAGAGTGGAATTATTTGGCCAATCTCTGTGGCTCCATTTAAAGTTAATATTATAAATTTAAAAAATAGCGATGCTAAGTGTTCTGAAAAAAGTATGGAAATTCATAATTTGCTCGAAGGACTTGGAATTGAGACTATTTTTGATGACAGGGATGAGAGCGCAGGAAAGAAATTTTCTGATGCAGATCTTATTGGTATCCCAATTCAATTAATTATTGGGCCAAGAGAATTAAAAAATGGAAATGTTGAATTAAAGTTCAGAAAAACCAATAAGAAAGAAATTCTTTCTTTTGATAACGCTATTGATCAAATTAAAATTAATGTACTTAAGGGGTAATGGTGAGGTCTTTATTTTTAGAGTGGTGGATTTCAAAGCGCTATTTAAGGCCTAAAGGTAAGGAGCGGTTTTTTTCTATTATAACCGTCCTTTCTTTTTTTGGTATTTCATCCGGGGTTACGATATTAATTGTTGTTATGTCCGTGATGAACGGACTAAGATCAGAATTGTTTGATAAAATTGTTGGGTTAAATGGTCATATCCTTATTCACCCTTCCTCTGAGAAGGGAATAGATAATTCATCTGAGATTTATGAATTACTCTCCGAAATAGAAGAAGTTACAAATATTATCCCTATGCTTGAATCTCAGGTATTAGCTATGGGGGAAAGTCAGTCATCAGGAGCTTTGTTGAGGGGGCTATCACCCAAATCCTTGAATTCTTTAAATATAATTTCTTCTAATATTATATCAGGCGATATTAATAATATTCAATCTGGAGAAGCAGTAATTGGCTCAAGACTAGCATCCTCGCTAAGGCTTTACCCTGGGGATAATATTACCTTACTCTCTCCTCGGGGAATTAGCTCACCTTTTGGGACTATACCTAGGTCGCTCTCTTTTGATGTAAAAGGAGTTTTTGAAATTGGCATGACTGACTATGATGGCAGTGTTGTTTTTTTAAACATTGAGGACGCTAGGAAGTTTTTAAATTTAGGTGAAGTGTATGGTGTTATAGAGGTTATGCTCTCTGATGCTGACAAGTCTCTTGTTGTAAAAGATGAGATTGATTTGAAGTTAAAAAAATATAATGTTTACTCCAGAGACTGGAGAGAAACCAATGCTAGCCTAGCCGAAGCAATGATGGTGGAAAAAAATGTTATGCTATTAGTCTTATCACTCATACTGATAATCGCTGGAATTAATATTGCATCTGGATTGGTGATGTTAATAAAAGACAAAGGGCGAGAAATTTCTATATTAAGGGCGATGGGTATGAGCAAGCTAAAAGCATCTAGAGTCTTTATAATATCAGGCCTAAAAATAGGGTTTTCTGCAACCTTTTGGGGTGTCCTTGCTGGCGTCTTAATTAGCCCGTATGTCGAGGAAATTCGATTGACTCTTTCTTATATTTTTCAAGTAACCTTTTTTAATCCTGAATTTTATTTTCTCTCTCAATTACCTTCTGAATTAAAAATCTCTGATGTTACTCTGGTTAGCCTTATGTCAATTTTGATGTCACTTTTGTCAACTATTTATCCATCTTATAGGGCAATTGCACGCGACCCTGTTGAGGCATTAAGAAATGAATAAAGTTTTAGAATTAAAAAAAGTCTCGCGAACCTACAGCCTTAATGGCGAGCCTCTTAATATATTTAAAGATATTGACCTAACAATTAAAAAGAAAGAGAGGGTTGCTTTAGTTGGTCCATCTGGTGGAGGAAAAACATCGTTACTTCATGTTGCCGGTCTACTTGAGGCGCCATCATCTGGTGATGTTTTAGTTAAGGAAAATTTAATAGACTGGAGCTCTGATAGAGTTTTATCAAATCACCGACTTAAGGATATTGGTTTTATTTTTCAATTTAACAACCTTTTGAGTGACTTTAGTGCTCTAGAAAATACTGCCTTGCCGTATATAATTTCTGGTAATAGTAGGAAGATTGCTTTAGAAAAAGCTGAATTACTTTTATCGCAAGTCGGCCTAGAGCATAGAACTCATAGCTTTCCAAATCAACTATCCGGGGGTGAGCAGCAAAGAGTTGCTATAGCTAGATCACTTATAAATAATCCATCAATTATTTTAGCAGATGAGCCAACTGGAAATCTTGATTTTGAATCAAGTATAAATGTTATTAATATATTTAATAATCTTGTGGATGAGTATAAGTGTAGTATTATTTTAGCAACACATGATTCGAACATAGCTAAAATGCAAGATAGAACTATTAGTATTGAGGGGTTGAGCTCTTAAATGTCGGCATATCTTAATGATAATATAAAAAATTCTTTTAGCTTTATCCATCTTAGAGTTACTAGCCCTTATTCATTATTGCAGGGTGCCATAACGATGGAAAAAATTTCTAAAAACTGTATTGATTATAATATTCCGGCTGTGGCAATTGTTGACAATAACAACCTCTTTGGAGCTCTAGAGTTTTGTGAGCACATGTCAAATAAAGGAATTCAACCGATTGTGGGTTGTAATTTATCGGTTATTGACGGGAAACATAATGGATTTTTACCTTTGCTGGTTTCCACAAGGGAGGGCTATAAAAATTTAATAAGACTCTCGTCCGAGACTTATATCAATGACCATGGCAATGAGGTTGTGAGTTTAGAAAGAGTTTTTGAGTTAAGCTCTGGTCTAATTTGTTTGTCAGGTGGTGACGGCGGTATAATTAATAACTTGCTTGTAGAAAATCAAAAAAAAGAAGCCGATGAAATAATAAGTAAAATTAAATTAACTTTTCTTGATAGGTTTTATATAGAGCTTCAACGAACCGGGTTAAGTAATGTTGAATCCGATCTTCTTGAGAGTGCCTATAAGCACGACATTCCTTTAGTTGCAACTAATCCTGCGTACTTTAATACAAAAGAAGAGCATGCAGCTCACGATGCACTTTTATGCATCAATCAGTCTACAACTGTTGATGCGCCGGATAGGTTTCGCCTAACCTCTGAATTTTATTTCAAAACACCAGATGAAATGATTGATCTCTTTTCTGATATTCCTGAGGCTATTGAAAATACTATTGAAATAGCCTTAAGGTGCTCATATAAGGTTGCAACATCAGAGCCTAAGCTTCCAAGGTTTAGTGGTTTAGATTTGGTTGGGGAAGCTTCCGAGTTTAAGAATCAGGCTGAAAAAGGGCTTGAGGAAAGATTAAGGATTAACCCAGTAAATAACCCTTCTTCTTACTGGGAAAGGCTTGAATCTGAGATTAGTATTATTACTGAAATGGAGTTTCCGGGCTATTTTCTAATTGTTGCAGACTTTATAAAGTGGTCGAAGAACAATAATATACCTGTTGGTCCTGGGCGAGGTTCCGGAGCTGGATCCCTTGTTGCTTGGGCCTTAACTATTACTGATTTAGACCCTATTAGATTTAACTTGATATTTGAGAGATTTTTAAACCCAGAGAGAATTTCTCTACCAGATTTTGATATTGATTTTTGTCAAGAAAGGCGAGATGAGGTTATTAACTATGTTCAAGAAAGGTATGGAAAAGATAAAGTTGCTCAAATCATTACATTTGGAACGCTTCAATCTCGAGCAGTACTAAGGGATGTTGGAAGGGTACTTGGTCTTCCATACGGGCAAGTGGATAGAATCTGCAAGCTTATTCCTAATAATCCTGCAAATCCAACAACTCTTGGCGAGGCAATTAAAGGCGATGCCAGAATTAGGGAAGAAAGCGCCGAAGACTCTGATATAGAAAAAATGTTAAATATTGGATTAAGCTTGGAGGGTCTGTATAGAAATGCCTCCACTCATGCGGCGGGTTTAGTTATAGGTGATAATAGCCTTCAAGACTTCATTCCTTTATATCGAGACCCTAGATCATCTATGCCGGTAACTCAGTTTAAAATGAAATGGGCTGAAGCCTCGGGATTGGTAAAATTTGATTTTTTAGGTTTAAAAACATTAACTGTGATCGATAAAACAATTCAGTTAATAAAAGAAAAAATTAATCACATAGTTAACATAAGTCAAATACCTCTAGATGACGAAAAAACCTTTAGCCTTTTAAGCACGGGTAATGCTATTGGAGTTTTTCAGTTGGAAAGCTCTGGGATGAGGGATGTTCTAAGAAATATGGAGCCAGACTGTTTTGAGGATATAATTGCCTTAGTTGCCTTGTATCGACCTGGTCCAATGGAAAATATACCTAAATTTATTGCATGTAAAAAAGGTGAAGAAAAACCAGATTATATGCACCCACTTCTAGAGGGTATTCTTAAAGAAACATATGGTGTGATTATTTATCAGGAGCAAGTTATGCAAATTGCTCAAATATTAGCCAACTATAGTTTAGGAGAGGCTGATATTCTAAGAAGAGCTATGGGTAAAAAAATCAAATCAGAAATGGATGATCAAAAGGAACGTTTTGTTAGTGGTGCAATTAGTAACGGGATAGCAAAAAATAAGGCTAATTATATTTTCGATTTAGTAGCTAAATTTGCTGGGTATGGTTTTAATAAGTCTCATGCAGCTGCGTACGCCTTAATAGCGTATCAAACGGCATACCTCAAAGCTCATTATCCAGAGTATTTTATAACTGCCTCTATGACAATGGATATTGAAAATACAGATAAATTAAGTATATTTTCTAATGAGTGTAAGAAAATGGATATTGAAATTTTGCCTCCAGATATCAACAAATCTCTTATGAGATTTGATGTCCAGGGTGGCGCTGTTAGATACGGCTTGGGGGCAGTAAAAAATGCTAGTCAGCAATCAATGGTAAAAATTAACGATGAAGTTTCTAAGAATGGATTCTTTAAATCGTTACATGATTTTGCACAAAGGTTAGATCACGGTGTTTTGACAAAAAAGAATCTTGAAAATCTTTCTTATGCAGGTGCTTTTGATGAGATTGAAGCTAATCGGAATATTGTCTATTCTTCAATTGATATTATGTCAAATATTTCTAGTTCTTCAGAAAAAGCCAAATCTGATAACCAAGAAAATTTTTTTGGTGAAGATTTTAAAAATTTTGACCATATCTCATTACCCTCTGCTCCAATGTGGTCTAATGAAATTAAGCTTCAGAAAGAATTTTCTGCAATAGGGTTTTATTTAACTGGTCACCCTTTAAGCGATCACAAGGAGCTAATAGAAAGACAAAATATTTCTTCTTACCTGGAGGCGATAAAAGGAAGTGACTATAAATATAAAATTGCAGGAACGGTTTCTTATATTATGGAGAGAAGATCAAAGGGTGGAAAAAGGTTTGCTTTTGTAGGTTTAACCGATAGTGATGGACCGTTTGAGATTACTATTTTTTCTAATCTTTTATCAAGAGTGAGAGACATAATTATCCCAGGTATTTCTGTAATTCTTGATGTAGAAATTCAAAGAGAAAAAAATAACAATAGATTGCTAACAAACTCTATAACACCGATTAATGATTTCTTATCTCAAACACTCTTAAATATAAAAATATTCGTTGAAAGTACTGGATCGCTTAAGACGATAAAGGATAGGCTTAAAAAAAGTGGGTCTTGTGAGGTTTCAGTCTGTTTTCTTTCGGTTTTAAACGATGTGCATAATGTTGAGCTAAATCTAGGTAGTAAATTTTACGTTAATCCAGCTATCATAGATTCAATTAAAGATATCGATGGTGTTTCTAAGATAATAGAAATATAAGTTTTTTGTTGCAGTTATGCCTAATAATGATTATATCGATCACATCACACACACGAACAATGCTAACCGGTCCTTAATTGGATTTAGTTCGTGGAGGTTAAACCGGAAAAAAGGAGGTAAACATGGCGTTACCAGAATACTCAATGACTGATCTTTTAGAATCTGGTGCTCATTTCGGGCATCAAAAACATAGGTGGAATCCCAAAATGGACCCCTATATTTTTGGTATAAGAAATAATATTCATATACTTGATTTATCCCAAACAATACCAATGCTTCATCAGGCATTATCTGCTGTTAGAGATGTTACGAAATCAGGCGGACGTATATTGTTTGTTGGAACCAAGAGGCAGGGTCAGGAATTAATAGCGAATGCAGCAAATGATTGTGCTCAATACTATATGAATCATAGATGGTACGGTGGAACTTTAACAAACTGGAAAACTATTTCAAAAACTATAGCTAGATTGCGTTCAATTGAGGAATTATTGGAAGGCAATGATTTATCGGGGCTTACAAAAAAAGAATTATTAAAATTAAACCGAGAAAAAGAAAAGTTAGATACTTCGATCGGAGGAATTAAAGACATGGGCGGTCTTCCTGATTTAATATTTGTTCTCGATACAGTGAAAGAGCAAATAGCAATTCAAGAAGCTACAAAATTAAAAATTCCTATAGCCGCAATTATTGACTCAAATAGCAATCCTGATGGGATTACTTATCCTATACCGGGAAATGATGATTCCACTAAAGCAATAGCTCTTTATTGTGACTTAATTTCAAAAGCCGCGCTAGATGGCATTGCTCAATCTCAGGTCCAAACTGAAGATAATCCTACTGTCGCTAAGGTTAAAAAGTCTAAAAAAGAAAAAATTGTTCCAGAAGCTTTAGCTCCAGTAACAGAGGAATCTGTAGCTCCAGTAGCTCCAGTAGCTCCAGTAACAGAGGAATCTGTAGCTCCAGTAGCTCCAGTAGCTCCAGTAACAGAGGAATCTGTAGCTCCAGTAGCTCCAGTAACAGAGGAATCTGTAGCTCCAGTAGCTCCAGTAATAGAAGAGACTTTAGCTCCTGTAACAGAGGAATCCAAAAAAGAAGAGCAATCAGATGAAAATAAAAAATAGAGAGATAATCTCTAAAGTTAATTTTTAAATCAAGGGTGATAATTAATGTCTAATATTTCCGCATCATTAGTAAAAGAGCTTAGAGAGAAAACTGGGGCCGGAATGATGGATTGTAAAAATGCTTTAAATGAAAATAATGGTGATATAGAATCCTCTGTTGACTGGCTAAGAACTAAAGGCTTAGCAAAAGCGGCAAAAAAATCAGGAAGAATTGCTTCCGAAGGTTTAATTGGAATTGCCTCATCACAAGATTTTAATGCAGTAGTTGAAATTAATTCAGAAACTGACTTTGTTGCCAGAAATGATATTTTTCAGGATGTTGTTAGGAATGTAAGTCAATTAAGTCTGCTTTCATCTGACATCGAAGGCTTAAAGAAGCAAACTGTAAGTGGTAAAAAAATTGATGTAGATTCTTATATTACTGAAATGATTTCTTCTATAGGGGAAAATATTAACCTTAGAAGAATGATGAGGTTTGAGTCATCACAGAGCCATGTGTCCTCTTATATTCACGGGCAGGTAAATGAGGGTTTGGGAAAGATCGGCGTTATGGTCAATCTAAAGTCCACAGAAAATAAAGAAACTATTGATGACTTAGGAAAAAAAATAGCAATGCATATTGCTGCAACTAACCCGCTGTCTATTAGTATTGCTGATATGCCCTCAGATGTACTTGATAGAGAACGTAAAATTTTAATAGAAGAGGCTAGGGAATCAGGAAAGCCTGAAGAAATTATTGAAAAAATGATAGAGGGTAGGTTAAAGAAATTTTACCAAGAGAGTGTTTTATTAGAGCAAACATTTGTTATTGACGGAGAAAGTAAGGTTTCAGACGTACTGAACTCTCTTGGAAGCCCAGTCGAGATTGTTGAGTTTGTGAGGTATGAGCTTGGGGAGGGTATTGAAAAATCCGGTACTGATGATTTTGCAAGTGAAGTTGATTCAATGGTTTCTGGTAATTAATACGAATAAAAAGAATTTAAATTTTTTTCTAATAGAATTTTAAATTTTGATTTAGTAACATGTATCTCATTCAAAGATCGGAGTTATCATGTCAAATATTCGCTACAAGCGAATTCTTTTAAAAATTTCTGGTGAATCCCTGATGGGTGAGGATACTTACGGAATAGACGTTAAAACTGTAGACCGTATTGCTTCTGAAATTTCTCAAGCCTGTGATCTTGGTATACAGCTATGCTTGGTTATTGGTGGAGGAAATATTTTTAGAGGGCTTGCTGGTTCTGCTAAGGGGATGGATAGAACAAGCGCTGATTATATGGGTATGCTTGCTACAGTAATGAATGCTTTGGCAATGCAAAATTCTTTAGAGAGATTGGGAGTCCAAACAAGAGTTCAATCCGCTATAACTATGACATCCGTTTGTGAGTCTTACACCAGAAGAAGAGCTATTAGGCATATGGAAAAAAATCGAGTTGTTATATTCGCAGCCGGTACAGGAAATCCTTATTTTACAACAGATACAGCAGCTGCATTAAGAGCAAGTGAAATGGCTTGTGAGGCGTTATTTAAAGGGACTAAGGTTGATGGAGTTTATTCAAAGGACCCTCATGAGCATAGCGATGCTGTGAAATATGAAAATATATCTTTCCAAGAGGTGCTAACTAAGAACCTAAAGGTTCTTGATGCTTCGGCAATCTCCTTAGCGCGAGATAACAATATACCTGTAATAGTTTTTTCTATTACTGAGAAGGACTCTTTTTTAAAGGTTTTGAACGGTGACACTAAGTGCTCAACAATTATTAACTAGAAATGGGATGGAAAAGTGACAGAGAAACTTAATATTGATGATTTAACAAGAAGAATGGATGGTGCGATAAGTTCTTTTGGGCATGACCTTGCTGGACTTAGGACCGGCAGAGCCTCTTCCAGTATGATTGATCATATTATGATTGATGCTTATGGCTCAAAAACACCATTAGAGCAAGTTGGAACTATATCCGTTCCTGAGCCCCGCACTATCTCTGTACAAGTTTGGGATAAGGGTCTTGTGATTTCAGTGGAAAAAGCGATACAGGAAGCTGGATTAGGTCTAAACCCCCAAAGTGATGGTCAGCTTTTACGTATTCCCGTTCCTGAACTGAATGAGGAAAGGCGAGGAGAGTTAATAAAGATTGCAGGAAAGTATGCCGAACAATCAAAAGTTGCAGTAAGAAATATTAGAAGAGATGGAATGGATTCTATAAAAAATATGGAAAAAAAATCTGAAATTGGAAAAGACGAAGGTATTTCTTTATCATCTGATGTACAGAATCTTACTGATAATTATACAAAACAAATAGATGAAAATTTATCCAACAAAGAAAAAGAAATTAAGCAAGTATAATTTTTTTATGAAAGATTCTAATAAAAGAGAAAATAATCTTTCTCATCTTGCAATTATAATGGATGGTAACGGTCGTTGGTCGGAAAAAAAGGGTTTACCTAGAGAGGATGGCCATATAGGTGGTGTTAAATCCCTAAGAAGTCTTTTGGGTTATATCGGAGAACTTGAGATACCTTATTTGACAGTGTTTAGCTTTTCAACGGATAATTGGAAAAGGCCAAAGTCTGAAATTTCTAACTTAATGAATCTCTTAAGGAAGTTTATTCAAACTGATCTAATAGAGCTTCATATGAATAATATAAAAATACGTATAATTGGAAATCGTGAAGGTATTCCTAGTGATGTGGTAAAGTTGATTGAATCGTCAGAGCTATTAACTGAAGATAATAATGGTTTATATCTTCAGATAGCTTTTAATTATAGCGGTCGTGACGAACTCGTTAACTCTGTAAAGAAAATTGGATCATCAATAAAGGCAGGGGATTTAGACCCTCACAATATCAATGAGGATATTATCAGTAACAATCTTTTTACTGCGGGAGTTCCTGACCCAGATCTATTAATAAGAACGGGTTCTGAAAAAAGAATTTCTAATTTTCTACTTTGGCAATTAGCCTATACTGAAATTTATTTTGAAGAGGCTTTATGGCCTGATTTCAATAAAGAGCTTTTATCTGAAGCAATCGATGATTTTCATAATAGGTATAGACGCTTTGGAAGAATAGAGGAGAGTTTGAAAAAATGAATTTACCAGAAGACTTTTACACTAGAGCGATATCAGCAATATTTTTGCTGTCTGTTGTTTTATTTTCAATAATTAAGGGCGGTATGTTTTTTACGATATTTTTAATCATGGTATCTTCAGTGATTTTTTTTGAATGGATGAGAATGGCCTCAAAAAGTTTTTGGATACTAAGAGGGATTATTTCCACTTTAGGGCTAGGCGCTATCTTATCTTTTTCTGATTTTGGTTCATTATCGTTATTAGCTTTTTTTCTTACCTTTTTATTCATTTGTATAGTCTCTGAATTAACCAATAGCTCCTACAAGCTGTCATCGTTTGGATTTATTTATATTACGATTGCTGTAACAGCTATTGAATGGTTGAGAGGTTTTGAGCAAGGCTTAGCATTTCTAATTATTTTACTAACATCGATAATGGTTAGCGATACTAGTGCGTATCTTGTGGGGAATTGGCTAGGAGGCCCTAAGTTATTTAAACAAATATCTCCAAATAAAACTTTATCAGGCTTTGTTGCCGCAATTACGTTCGGTACATTTTGGTTTTATTTAGCCTCCTCGTTTTTGACTGGATATTATAATTTAAAATTTTTTTTTGTAGGAATTCTTATTGTTATTAGCTCTATTCTGGGAGATTTATTTATTTCTTTCTTAAAAAGAAAAGCGGGGATAAAAGATACTGGATTTTTGATACCTGGTCATGGAGGTGTATTGGATAGAGCAGATAGTATTTTATCTGTTTTTTTTCTAATTCCATTCCTGCTAATCATTTTTGGACTGGTTGAAAGCCTAACTTTGATAGTTCCAGGGTGGTAGAGTGAAAAAAAAATCTATTTCAATATTTGGAGCAACAGGCTCGGTTGGCTCTAGTACTTTAAATCTGTTAAGGCAAAGAAAAGATGAATTCGATGTCGTAGCCATGACCTGTAACAGTAATATTGATCTATTGCTAGAGTTGTCTAAGGAGTTTAATCCAAAAGCAATAGCTGTTGCAGATGAGAATCTTTATTTAGACTTAAAGAAAAGGGTTGATAAGAATATTGAGTGTTTTGCCGGTTCAGAAGGTTTAAGGGAAATTTCTTGCTATAGTTCTGATATAGTAATTGCTTCAATTGTAGGTCTGGCTGGATTGGAATCTTTGTTAGACTCTGTAAAGAATACATCGGTAATTGCGATAGCTAACAAGGAATGTATTGTTGCAGCTGGACCATTGGTGGTGAGTCAAGCCAAGAAGCATAATTGTCAAATAATTCCAATTGATAGTGAGCATAATGCAATTTTTCAAATTTTAGATGGAAAATCAATAAAGGATGTAGAAAAAATATATTTAACAGCTTCCGGTGGGCCGTTTTATAAGTTTTCACATAGTCAGCTCAAAAAGGTAACACCTGCTCAAGCAGTTAAGCATCCAGTGTGGAGTATGGGTAAGAAAATTTCTGTAGATTCGGCAACCTTGATGAATAAAGGGCTTGAGATAATAGAAGCTCACCATTTATTTGGTTTGGATAATAATAGGATTGAGGTAATAGTCCATCGACAGTCTATT
Source organism: alpha proteobacterium MED-G09 (assembly GCA_905182015.1). Taxonomy (GTDB): domain Bacteria; phylum Pseudomonadota; class Alphaproteobacteria; order MED-G09; family MED-G09; genus MED-G09. The sequence goes on from CAJIZT010000006.1 coordinate 143,805, forward strand.
ATTCATGGTTTGGCGCTAATGAAGAATGGGGCTTTACTTGGGTATTTTGGAAAGCCAAGCATGTTAAACCCTATTGACCATGCCTTGGCATGGCCTTTGTGCAAAGATAATAATATTGATCCTATTACTATTGAGGACTTGAATAATCTAACCGTTGAAAGTGTTTCAGATGATGACTATCGATCACTTTTTCTTTCAAGATTTGCGATAGAGAAAGGAGGGTTTTATCCTGTATACCTAAGTGCGTCCAATGAGATTGCTGTTAATGCTTTTTTAAAAAATAAAATAATGTTTTTGGATATTATAAGGGTTGTTGAGAAAGTTATAGATGAAATTGGACATTCTGGTAATAAATCATTAGAAACTATGGCTAGTCTTCAAGAAATAATAATGGCGGACGGCGAAGCAAGAATTAAAGCTTCAGAAATTATAAAGTTAGGATTTTAATATGGAACAATTGTTTAATCTAATAGGATATATACCTTCTATTGTTCAATATATATTAGCATTTTCTTTTCTTATCACAGTTGTAGTTTTTGTTCATGAGATGGGACACTACTTGGTAGGAAAATGGTGCGGTATTGGTGTTGAAACTTTTTCAATTGGAATGGGTAAACAGTTATGGGGAAGGTATGATAAGTCTGGAACTTTATGGCGTGTAGCGCTATTTCCTGTGGGGGGTTATGTAAAGTTTAAAGGCGATGAGGATTTATCTGGTAAGAAAGATAAATCTACCTCCGTTAAAGACTCTGAGAATTTTCATTCAAAATCAGTCTGGCAAAAAATTGCTACAACTGCCGCCGGGCCTGTCTTTAATTTTATATTAGCCACCTTTATTTTTGCTGGAATATTTATTTTTAAGGGAGAGGCAATCGTCGAACCATTTGTTGGTCAAGTTGTTGAGGATTCTGCAGCATCAAGATCTGGGATAAAAAAAGGAGATTATATCCTATCTATTAATGGAAGTGATATAGATTCCTTTAATGATATTAGAAAAATTGTTTTAGAAAATCCTGAAAAAAAGTTAAATCTCATGATATTGAGGGGCGGCGAGAGTATTTTTATAAACCTTAAACCATCGATTGTAATAGAGAAAGATCGATTTGGCGGCGAGTATAGAATTGGAAGAATAGGAATAATTGCCGAACAAGACCCATCTTATTTTAAGACAAAAAATTATAATATTTTTTCAGGACTGGTTAAGGGTTTCAATGAAACATTTTTTCTTGCGTCAAAAATTCTAGAATATTTAGGAAAGTTGATAATTGGGAGAGAGTCGGTTGATCAAATGGGTGGTCCAATTAAGATTATTCAGGTCTCTGGTCAAGTTGCTCAATATGGTTTCATTCCTCTTCTTGGATTAATTGCAGCTATATCCGTTAATCTTGGTGTAATAAATCTTTTACCGATACCTGTTCTTGATGGCGGCCATCTATTATTTTATAGTTACGAGGTTATATTTGGAAAACCAATTAATCAAAAGGTACAAGAGTATGGTATGCAGATTGGGATCAGTCTTTTAATTGCCCTTATGGTTTTTGTAACAATTCTTGATATAAGTCGATTCTAAAACCAAAAGGTTATTTCCTAGGGATAAAATGAATAAATATCAGATATCAATATTTATAGCACTTTCATTTTCTGTGTTTAGTTACACCGCTTACTCTCAAGAAGGTCAACCTAGTTCAGGTGAGATATCCGTTGTACAAAGTTTTGAGAGAATTCTTTTTGTTGAAGTTAAGGGTTCTCAAAGGATAGAACCGGATACTATTCGTTCATATATGACAATTAAGCCTGGCGATCTATACAATGAAGAGATTGTTGATAAATCATTAAAAATTCTCTTTAACACGGGTTTATTTGCTGATGTGGCTATTAGGCATGAGAATTCAGGACTCATAGTCTTTGTTGTTGAAAACCCAATTATTAATAGAATTGATTTTGAAGGTAATAAAGCACTTAAGACCGATAAATTTGAGGAAGAGGTCGAATTAAGTCCTCGTTCAGTCTATACAAGATCAAAAGTTCAGTCAGATGTACAAAGGTTAGTTGAGCTATATAGACGATCAGGAAGATTTTCAGCTATTATTGAGCCTAAAGTTATTCGTCAGCCTCAAAATAGAGTTGATCTTATATTTGAAATCAATGAGGGGCCAACAACCGGTGTATCCTCTGTTAATTTTTTGGGAAATAAGGAGTTCAAAGACAGAAAGCTAAAAGGTAAACTTGTTACCAAAGAATCTAAGTGGTGGAAATTCTTTTCGTCCGATGATTCTTATGATCCCGATAAACTTGCTTATGATCGAGAGGAGCTAAGAAAATTTTATCTAGATGAAGGTTTTGCTGATTTCCAAGTTATTTCAGCTGTTGCCGAATTAACAAAAGATGGTTCAAATTTCATTATTACTTATGTCCTTGATGAAGGTCGTGAATATGAGTTTGGAGAGTCAACTATTGAAAGCAGTATGCTAAATATGGATACGGATGAGTTTATTTCTTTAATAGATCATAGGACAGGAAACAAATATAAGGCTACCGACATAGATTCATCGATAGATCGAATCACACTTGCTGTTGGAGAAGATGGATATGCTTCTGCAGAGGTACGACCTCGCGTTAAAAGAGATAAGGAGAGGGGCGTTATAGATATTGTTTATTTTATTGAGGAAGGCCCAAGAGTTTATGTTGAAAAAGTTAATATCAATCAAAACTCCAGAACGCGGGATGAGGTTATTCGAAGAGAGCTTAGAGTTATTGAGGGAGATTCTTATAATAAGGTTTTAATTGATAGGTCTGAAACAAAAATAAAATCTCTTGGGTTTTTTAAGGAGGTGGATGTTAGTGTTCGTCCTGGCTCAACTGAAGATAGAATGATTATAGACTTCAATGTAGAAGAGCAACCAACAGGAGAGCTCTCTGTGGGGGCTGGATTCTCTTCTGCTGAGAGTTTGCTTTTGGAGATTGGAATATCTGAAAGAAATCTTTTAGGTCGTGGACAATCAGTGAAATTAAATATCGCTAATTCCGAAAGAAGAAAGCAATTTGAAATAGGTTTTACACAACCTTATTTTATGGGAAGAAGGCTATCTGCTGGATTTGATATTTTTCATATTGACAATGATTATCGAAAATATTCCTCTTATAGGTCTATGCAGTCAGGTGCGTCACTTCGGGCTGTTTGGCCTATGTCCGACTTTTCAAGTCTTTCAATTTTTTATAGATATTTTCAGGAAGAGGTATCGAGCTATAATTTCGATAGCGGCTACAATTTAGCAGATGATTATAATGCTAATAAATCAGAGATCGGTTATAGCTATATTATAGATACTCGAGACGATTATGTGGACACCACATCAGGTTGGACTTTTTCTATCGGTCAGGATCTTGCAGGTTTGTTGGGGGATTCTGAATACCTAAAAACAACAGCAGGCGGAAAGTACTATTATGAAATTGCTCAAAACTGGGTTATTAGCCTTGGAGCAAATGCTGGTTATGTTTATAATTATTCAGATAGAAATCTAAGAATTAATGATAGGTTTTTCAAGGGTGGAACAAGTTTTAGAGGATTTGATAGAGCTGGAGTTGGACCAAAAGAATTAATTACTGATAGACCAAGGGGTGCTGAATTTTTTGCTATTAGCACAATCGAGATAACCATACCTTTAGGCCTACCAGATGAGTTTGGACTAAAGACAGCTTTATTTTCTGATTTTGGTGTAATTGGCAAGAATGATGATTCTGATAGAGTGTTAAATAATTACCAAGCCCAAGAGCTTCTTTCGGATTTAACCGGTGCTTATTACGATCCTATTGCTTTGATAAATAATGATTACAGCGCCATTAGCGCCGCATGCGGTATCGATAGTTTTGGAATGAATGAAAGGTATGGAACCCTTTGCACCCGCTTTGTTGATGATGCAACTTTTCGCGCTACAATTGGTGTTACTTTAAATTGGAACTCCCCGTTTGGTCCCATACGTTTTGATATTGGGCGTGCAGTGGCCAGTGAGGATTATGATGATGCTAAATTCTTTAGATTTAGCGGAGGTACTAGATTTTAACTACTAAAAAGACTATTAGAGTATCTTAATGTATTTTATTGCTTATTAGTGTATACGTTTGCTGATATGTTTATTAGATGAGTGTTTGTTTAAGGTACATATATTAAATATTTGGAGGAAAATTATGAAAAAATTATTTATTATTGCTGCTTTAGCCTTAGTTATTGGGTCTTTATCTATACCAGCTAAAGCTGCCGAAGATGTGCTAATTGTTAATTTGCAATATGTTGTTTCACAATCAAAATCAGGTGTCGCGCTTAGAAAGCAAAGTGAGGATCTTAATAAAGAAGTGGTTGCCCTAAGGGATGAAATTTCAAAAGCTCTTCAGGATAAAGGTAAAAAACTAGAAGAAGATAAAACACTTCTTGCTCCTGAGGTTTTTCAAGAGAGATTAGTTGCATTACAATCTGAGGCTGAAAGTAAACAACTTGAACTACAAACTAGAGTACAAAAAATTCAAGAAGCTATTCAAAGGGCATCCTCTTCAATTGACTCTGTTATGAGTCCTATCTTAACTGAAATAGTTAATGAAAAGGGAGCTAAAATATTGCTTGATCGTCAAGCAATGTTGTTTGGCGATCCTAAGTTGGATATTTCGGCTGAAGTGGTAAAAAAGCTCAATAAAAGACTTCCAGATGTTAAGGTAACCATCAAATAGGAGTTTTTTTTACTAATGAGTGACCCTCGATTTTTTAAAAATTCAGGACCGTTTGATTTAGTGGAGATTTCAAGTCTTATTGAGGGGGAACTATCTGGTAATGATAATCAGAATATTTCCATTGCAGATATTTCCTCCCTTAAGCTTGCTACTGGCAACGAGGTAACCTTTTTTCAGGATATCTCTTATAAGGCTGACTTAAGTGAAACAAACGCAGGTGCTTGTATAATTAAAAAAGAGCACAAAGCCTATGCTCCAGAAAATATAAGATTAATTTATTCGAAAAATCCATATATTGATTTTACGAAAATTTCTCAATTATTTTACCCAGATGAAATTTTACCAAAGAACACAACAAGGTTTGATAAAGAATCATCTCTTGAGGGCGTAGATAAATCTGCCTCTCTAAGTGAGGGGGTTTTTATTGAAAAAGGAGCCATTATTGGGGCTGATGTAGTTATAGGAAGAGATACAGTGATATCTTCCAACGCAGTGATAGGAAAAGGTGTTCAAATAGGCTCTAAGAGCTTTATAGGAGCAAATGTAACAATAACTCATTCAATAATTGGCAATTGTACGATAATTCACCAGGGATCGTCTATTGGTCAGGACGGCTTTGGCTTTGCCATGTCTGCGAGTGGTCACATAAAAATTCCTCAAGTTGGACGTGTCATAATTAAAAATAATATAGAAATTGGTGCAAATTGCTCTATTGACCGAGGAAGTATGAACGATACCGTTATTAAAAGTGGTACCAAAATTGATAATATGGTTCATATAGCGCATAATTGTATAATTGGAAAAAATTGTATTATTGCTGGTATGGTTGGCCTTGCTGGATCAACTACTCTTGAGGACTTTGTTGTGATGGGGGCTAAGTCAGGTGCAGTTGGTCATATTACAATTGGAAAAGGATCTCAGATCGCTGCAAAAGCCGGTGTAAGCAAAAGTCTTCCTCCAGGAAAAGTATGGGCAGGATTTCCCATAAGGGAAATAAATCTATGGAAAAGAGATATTTCATCTATTAGAAGATTATCTAAAGGTAGAAAAAATGAAAAATAAAGACAATACTATTGATTCAAAAAAAATTCTCGACCTTATACCTCATAGATACCCCTTCTTACTTGTGGATAAAATTGAGGAAATTATTGGAACTGAAAGCTGTACTGGTATTAAAAATGTTACCGTTAATGAGCCCTTTTTCCCGGGACATTTCCCTGGCCACCCTATAATGCCAGGAGTTCTTATTGTTGAGGCAATGGCTCAAACAGCTAGTGCTTTAGTAGTTAACGGGCATGAAGGCGATACTGACGGATTATCTGTTTATTTGATGAAAGTCGACAAGGCTAAGTTCCGTAAACCGGTTCTTCCTGGTGATCAGTTAAGAATGAAAATTACAAAAGAAAGAAATAAAGGAGAGGTTTGGCAATTTTTTGGAAAAGCCTTTGTTAATGAAAACCTTGTTGCGGAGGCAAGTATTACGGCGATAGTTGTTCGACTTGATGGAGATAAAAAATGAGTTTAATTCATCCCACAGCAATCATTAGCCCTAACGCTAGAATTCATAATACTGCTGAAATTGGACCTTATTGCATTATTGAAGATCATGTAAGAATTGAAAAAAATGTTATTCTTCTCTCTAATGTAGTTGTTTCTGGATCAACTGTAATTGGCGAGGGTACAAAAGTATGGCCATTTACTGTTTTAGGAGGAGAGCCTCAAGATCTAAAATATGAAGGAGAGAATGGCACCTTAAGTATTGGAAAAAATAATAATATAAGAGAGCATGTAACGATGCACTTTGGCACTGATGCAGGTGGATTAAATACTTCAGTTGGAGACAATAATTTATTTATGGCAGGTACTCACGTGGCTCATGATTGCTTGATTGGAAATAACTGTGTTTTTGCTAATAATGTAATGCTTGCAGGCCATGTTAGTGTTGGTGATCATGCAATTCTGGGCGGATTATCGGCAGTTCATCAATGGACAAGGATTGGATCCTATTCTTTTTTAGGAGGATTTTCTGCTCTAACAAAAGATTTAATACCATTTGGTTTAGCTGTAGGTAATAGAGCCGCATTGGAGGGCTTGAATCTAACTGGCTTAAGACGAAGAAATTTTAATAATTCTGAGATTAAAAAAGTAAAAGAAGCTTATTCTGTTTTATTTGAGACAAACGAGATTGAATTTAAAAAACGAGTGGATTCGGTAAAGGCCTTACAAATTGAATCATCGGTTGTTGATGATATAATTAACTTTGTTAGCCAAAAAGGTAACAGAAGTTACTGTTTGCCAGAAAGATAAAAAATGATTCCTACGATAGGCGTATATGCTGGAAAAGGTAACCTCCCATTAAAGGTGGCAAAATCAATAAAAGATTCAGGAAGTGATGTTTTTATAATAGCCATAAAAGGTATAACTGACGATCGGATTGAGGAATTTCCTCACAAATGGATGAGGTTCGGGCAGATAGGCTTGGCAATGAAGACCCTTAATACAAATAATTGCAAGGAGCTTGTCATTATTGGAGGTGCGTATATACCTAATTTTTTTTTATTATTCCCTGATTTATCTGGCTTAAGGTTATTTTTTTCTTTGTTTAAAGTTAGAAAGGATGGCGACGCCTCTATAATTAAAACTATCATCAATTATATTGAGACGATTAAAGGAATTAAAATTATTGGTGCTGATAAATATCTTACAGATATTTTAATGACGAAAGGAACGCTTACAAATAGACTTTTGAGCGAGAGCTTATGCAGTGATATTAAGATTGCCGAGTTAGCTTGTAAGAAGGTTGGCTCTGAGGGAAACGGCCAAGCATGCATTGTATCTAATGGCGAGGTTGTCACAGTGGAAGATATCAATGGAACTGATTACATGCTTTATAAAATACTAAAAATTAATCCCAAGGGTTTAAGGGGAGGGCTTCTGATGAAGACTCTTAAGCCAATACAAGATTCCAGGGTCGATCTTCCAACGGTTGGAATTAATACGTTAAAGTTAATTAAAAAAATTGGACTAGATGGTATTGTTTTGGAATCAAATAAAGCCTTTCTTGTAGATAAAGAAAAAATGATAGAATTTTCCAACAGTCAAAATCTATTTATTCATGGTTTGTAGGAAGATCCAAAAGTGAAAGAAAAAAAATCCATATATCTTGTTTCTGGCGAACCATCCGGGGACTTCATTGGAAGCGAAGTTATGTCTGAGTTATTAAAAATTTATCCTGACGCCTCTTTTTGTGGAGTTGGTGGTCAGTTTATGGAAGGGTTTAACTTTAAGTCTATTTTCCCCATAGGAGATCTGTCAGTTATGGGAATACTCCCTGTTTTGTTAAAAATTAAGCCTTTGCTAGGTAGGATTAATCAGGTTGTAAATGATATTTTAAATAATAAACCTGATATTGTTATTTTAATTGATAGTCCTGACTTTAATCATCGGGTGGCAAATAAACTCAGAAAAAAATCCTTTAAACCGCCCATAGTCTGTTATGTTGCTCCGACTGTTTGGGCCTGGCGAGAGAAGCGTGTAACATCTATGTCTCGAGACTTTAATCATCTTTTATCTATATTACCTTTTGAAAAAGATTTTTTTGATGGAAAGGGTTTATCCACAACATATGTTGGACATCCTATCATACCTGAAATTAACAAAGTAAATAAAAAAGATTCGTTTAAGCTAAGGCATAATATAAAAAATAATCCTGTTTTAGTTTTTTTACCCGGAAGCAGGACCTCAGAAATAAAGAGACATATAAAGCCTTTTAGAAAAGCGTTTGATGTAATTAAAAATCAAATACCAAATATAGTTTTAGCTATTCCAATTGATGAAAAAAAGAAGTATTTAGTTGATGAGTTTTTTAATGATGCCCTTTTTGTAACAGAAAAAAATAAAAAATTAGAACTTTTCAAAGAAGCAGACGTAGCTTGTGCCGCATCAGGCACAGTTACCTTAGAGCTAGGGCTATCTTTGGTTCCTATGGTTGTTATTTATAAGCTTGATTTTTTAACATGGTCAATTGTTAGCAGACTTGCAAAAGTTAAGTTTGTATCACTGGTTAATTTGGTTTTAAATAAATCATCGGTAAGCGAGCTTCTTCAAAAGGAGTGTAACTCTAAAAATATTTCTGAATCGATTATAAGCCTTCTCAAAAATAAAAAACTTTTTTTAAAAAAGAAAAAAGACCTTCTAGAGTTTAAAAAAATTATTGAGAATAATAGTATTAATCCTTCAAAAAAGGCTGCAGAAACTATAAGCGGTATTATAGAAGGTTCAGTTACCTAGAGCTTATTTTTTGATAATCTCTTCCTGGGTTACCAACATAAAGTTGCCTTGGTCTTCCAATCCTTTGACTCTTGTCTTCAACCATTTCATCCCACTGAGATACCCAACCAACAGTTCTTCCGACAGCAAATAGGACTGTAAACATTTCCATAGGAAAACCCATAGCCTTCATTACTATCCCAGAATAAAAGTCAACATTGGGGTAAAGTTTCTTTTCTACAAAATACTCATCTTCTAAGGCAATTTTCTCTAACTCCATTGCTATGGCTAATTTAGGATCATTCTTTAAACCGAGGTGGTCTAAAAGCTCATGACATGTTTTTTGCATAACTTTAGCTCTAGGATCATAATTTTTGTAGACTCTATGACCAAAACCCATGAGCCTAAAGGGATCATTTTTATCCTTAGCCTTATTAATATACTCAGGAATATTTTTAACATCCCCTATTTGGTCAAGCATTCTTAAACAAGCTTCGTTAGCGCCTCCATGAGCAGGCCCCCATAAACACGCTATACCTGATGCAATGCAGGCGAAAGGATTCGCACCTGACGACCCTGCTAATCTAACAGTAGAGGTCGATGCATTTTGTTCATGGTCAGCATGTAGAATTAATATTTTATCCATGGCTCTTGATAAGGTTTCATTCACATCCTTATCTTCAGTGGGAACCCCAAAGCACATATTTAAAAAATTTGATGCATAGCTTAGTTCATTTTTTGGATAAATTGTTGGCTGTCCTAATGAGTGTTTATAAGCCATTGCAGCTAAAGTTGGCATTTTAGCAATTAACCTAAAACACGCTATTTTTCTTTGTTCGGCGTCATTTACGTCTGTTGAGTCATGATAAAAAGCGGATAACGCCCCTACAACTCCGCACATTATTGCCATTGGGTGTGCGTCCGGTCTAAACCCAGTAAAAAATCTATTTAATTGCTCATGTACCATTGTATGATTTGTAATTATTTCGTCAAACTCATTGTATTGAGATTGGTTTGGGAGTTCACCATTGAGCAGGAGGTAACATGTTTCAAGATAATTGCCTTTTTCAGCTAATTGCTCGATTGGATAACCTCTGTAAAGAAGAACGCCTTTTTCACCATCAATATATGTTATTGTTGACTTACAGCTTGCCGTTGATGTAAAGCCAGGATCATAGGTAAACTTTCCTGTGTCTGAGTATAATTTGGAAATATCAATTACGTCTGGACCTATACTACCTTTATCAACATTATATTCCAAAGTATCATTGTTAATGGTTATTTGTGCAGTTCCAGAGTTTTTTTCTGACATGATTTATTCCTTTATTGTTTTATAATTTAATATCATTTAAACGATTTATTACCTCATCTGCACCCAAACAATCAAGAATATTATATATACTTGGTGAACTTAAGGATCCAGTAAGAGCAACCCTTAATGGCTGAGCGATATCCTTAAACTTAAGTTCTTCAGAGATAGAAAAATCTTTTAATAACTGTTCTATATTATTACTGTCCCAACTTTCAAGGGCTAGAAGATTTTTTTTAATTTTATTTAAAATAGCCTTTGCCTCTGGTGTTATAATTTTTTTTAAATCCTCACTTAATTGTATTGGTTTACTTAAAAATATAAAACTTATCCCACTTAAGAGATCGTCAGTCCGCTTTGCACTTTTTTTAAGATCAGGGAGGATTTTTAATATTGAATCTTCAGTTTTTTTATTAATGTTACTTTGAGACTTTTTAATAATTTCTAGAAGATCTTTGTCTGAGCTATTTTTTATATAATGATTGTTAACGCTTTGTAGTTTTTCAATATCCAGTCTTGACGAAGATTTTCCAATATTCTTAATATTAAATAGCCTGATCATATCTTCTTGAGAAAAAATCTCTTTGTCACCATGACTCCATCCAAGTCTTAGCAGATAATTTATCATTGCCTCAGGAAGAAAGCCATTTTTTTGATAATGATCGATTCCAAGTGCACCATGGCGCTTAGATAATTTGGCACCATCACTTCCATGTATTAAAGGAATGTGAGAAAAAGTTGGAACTTTCCAGTTCAACGCTTCATATATTTGTTTTTGCTTAGCTGCATTAGTTAGATGGTCATCACCCCTTATAATATGGGTTACTCCCATATCGTGATCATCAACAACAACTGATAACATGTATGTGGGGGTTCCGTCTGACCTCAAAAGAATGAGGTCGTCAAAATTATCGTTTGAAAAGGTTATCTCACCTTGAACTTTATCGTAAATAACTGTTTTACCCTCGAGAGGAGTTTTAAATCTTATCACAAATGGTTCGGTCTTTTCTTCCTCAGGGTTTTTTTCTCTCCACATTCCGTTGTATTTAATTGGTAAACCAAGTTTATTTGCTTCTTGTCTCATAATATCTAGATCACTTTCTGTTGCCCAGCATTTATATGCTTTGCCTTCTTTGAGTAAATGATTTGCTATCTCAGAATGGCGTGCAATATTTTTATGTTGATAAACCGGCTCTTCGTCATAATGTAACCCTAACCAATTAAGGCCGTCTAAAATCACCCTGGTGGATTCCTGGGTGGATCGTTTTCGATCGGTATCTTCTATTCTTAAAAGAAATTTTCCATTATTACTTTTTGCAAAAAGCCAATTAAATAAGGCCGTCCTAACACCGCCAATATGTAGGTATCCAGTTGGTGACGGGGCAAAGCGAGTTACAATTTTATTTTGATCTTTCAATATAATTATCAGTCCAGATTATTTTTAAAATTTTATTCTTCACAAGACTTAATACTATTTAGAAAAAATAACCATCGATTATAATTAATAAGATCTTAATATTCCAACTAAAGTACCCTGCACCTGAACTCTATCAGGCCCATATATTTTTGTTTCATAGGATGAATTTGCGGGCTCGAGTGCAATTGTTTCGCCTTTTTTTCTTAACCTTTTTAAGGTTGCTTCTTCTCCATCTATTAGTGCAACTATAATTTCACCTGAATGAGCATCATCTGTTTTTTTTATTATTGCGGTATCTCCATCAAGAATACCCGCACCTATCATTGAATCACCTTCGATCTGTAATGCGTAATGTTCTCCAGATCCAATCATATGATTAGGAACTGATATCTTATTTTTCTCATATTCTATTGCAGCTATGGGGGTTCCCGCTGCTATTTTTCCCATCATCTTTAATTCATATGTTTCTTCAAAAATATCGGGTGAGGTAATTTCTTTATCACCCCTAATCAGTTTAGGCGAAAAGTTTCCTTTTTTATCAGGCGTAGACGCTGTGGGGAGTTTGGTAACTTCAATAGCGCGAGCTCGATGAGGAAGCCTTCTAATAAAACCTCTTTCCTCAAGAGCATTAATTAAACGGTGAATACCTGATTTTGATCTCAAGTCCAGCGCCTCTTTCATTTCTTCGTATGATGGAGCAATACCAGTCTCACGAAGATTTTGATTAATATATATTAAAAGTTCATTTTGTTTTTTTGTTAACATAGTTAGCACCTCAAACTTTATTTATAAAAAAGAACTAAAGTAGAACGATGTTTTACTTTTGTTCTTTATTTTGGTCAAGTCCTTGTGATGTTTAATTTAAATTTATAACTTTTACATATGAGTTTTTCGAGGTTTTTCTTTCTTTAGGAATCCTTATTATTAAGCTATCTGCTTTCGACAGTGAGGATAGGGAAGCGCTATCCTGATTATCAATTGGAGTTATTAGAAGTTGGTTTCTTGAATTTTTTTCAACATATGCCCTCATATAATGCTCTCTCGGACCATTTTTTGGAAGATCCTTTGAGGTCTTTAATTCAATAATATTTTCTTCAAAATGATAATTTTGTAACCTAAGAATTGACTGCTTTAGAAATAAGTGTGAGCAGACTATTGATGATACTGGATTGCCAGGTAGGCCAAGAATTGGTATTTTTCCAGAAAGGCCGAACATCAGGGGCTTTCCTGGTTTCATATTAATCTTCCAAAAATTTAATTTAAAGTTTAATTCACTAAGAGAATCGTAAACCAAATCATAGTCACCGACTGATGCCCCTCCTATCGTCACAATCATATCAAATTTTAATCCCCTTTTGAGTTTAGATTTTATTGATTTAATTGAATCTTTGGCTATACCAAGATCAATTGGTATTCCGCCCCATTTTTTTATTAATGCTATTATAGCTGGCTTAGTTGATGCAGGCTGTTTGTTTAAACTTAACTTATCTCCAGGTTCGTTAAGCTCATTCCCATTGGCTAAAACTGCAATTTTTGGTTTTTTATAAACCTTTAGATCCTTAAAGTTCATTGCCCCAGCAAGAGCAATTTCATTTGCACTTAACAAGCAGGGTGAATCAAGAGGACTATCGTCTTTAAAGAAATCTTCACCTTTCTTTCTTATATAACTCTCATTTTGATTCTTACTAATGACGATAAAATTATCTTTTCTAGAACAGTTTTCTTGAAGAATAATTTTTTTAGTTCCCTTGGGCAGGAACGACCCTGTAAAAACTCTAACAGTATTTCCAGAAGAAAGTGAAAATTTTTCAGAAGATCCGGCTTGAATTTCTCCTAGAATCTTTAATCTTGCAGGATATTTTTTTATATCCGTATCTATAACAGCATAACCATCCATTGATGATGTATTTGATGCGGGGTGAGTTCTTTTAGATTTTATAGTTTTGCCTAAAACTCGGTTTATACACATATCAAGTTTGACCATTTCAGTCTTCTTGGTAGGCGTTATTGAATCTAGGATTTCTTGCCTTGCCTCTTGAACTGAATTAACTTTCATTTCTTACCCATTTACCAGACTTACCGCCGTTCTTTCTAATAAGTTGAATTTTTGAAATAATTGCACCCCTGTCAATTCCCTTTAGCATATCGTAAATTGTTAAGCAGGAGATTGATACAGCCGTCAATGCCTCCATCTCAACACCGGTTTGACCTTTGTTAGTCACCTCTGCTGTTATGTGAATGTCACATTTAATTATATTTATTTCAATATTCACCGATGAAATTGGAAGAATATGGCAAAGAGGTATAAGTTCTGAGGTTTTTTTAGCTGCCATTATTCCTGCTATCCTGGCTGAACCAAAAAGATCTCCCTTAGGAAGCTTTCCGTCAAGTATGGTTTTAACTGTACTTTCTTTTACCGTTACAAATCCTTCGGCAATTGCCCTTCTGTCCGTCACTTCTTTATTGTCTATATCAACCATATGCGCCTCACCTTTTTGGTTGAGGTGGGTGAGTTTATTCATAATTGCTCCTTATTAACCAATTTTTTTAATTCACTGCAGACATTATCTGACCGCATCAAGCTTTCCCCAATAAGAAAATTATTAATATTATAATTGCCTAAATAAACTATATCTTTAGCGTTATTAATTCCCGATTCACTGACAACAATGACGTCTTCGGGAATGTATTTTTTAAGCTCAATACTATTTGAAATATCTGTCTGAAAATCTTCAAGATTTCTGTTATTTACTCCTATCATCTTTGGCTTAAAGGGGAGGGCTCTTTCTAGCTCATCTTTCGAGTGGACTTCAAATAAAATATCCATTCCTAGCTCTTTGGAGATATTTGATATTTCCATAATATCTGAATCACTTAGTATTCTCATTATTATAAGAATACAGTCAGCCCCCCAAGAGCGCGCCTCATAAACCTGATATATATCAATCATGAAGTCCTTACGAAGAATAGGAAGATTTGTAATGCCTCTAATATCCCTTAAATACTGCGGAGAGCCTTGAAAAGAAGGCTTGTCTGTGAGGATGGATAGGCAAGCGGCATCTCCATCTTCATAATTAAGTGCAATTTTTTTATGGTCAAAGTCTTTTCTAATAATACCTTTGGAAGGGCTAGCTTTTTTTATTTCTGCTATAATTCCAGCTTTTCCAAGCATATTTTTTGACTTTAGTGCGCCTATAAAATTTCTTATAGGTGGCGATTCAATGATTTTACTTTCAAGTTCTTTTTTTGAAACCAAACTCTTTGATTGCTCTACCTCTAATTTTTTATACTGAACTATTTTTTCAAGGATATTTGTCATGAATTTGATACTTTTACTAATTTATTTAAAGCTGATTTAGCCATGCCGCCATCAATTGAATGCTTTGACAACTCTATGCCATCTTTTATGTTTGATACTTTGCCGTCTATGTACAATGCCGCGGAAGAATTTAAGATAACTATATCTCTATAAGCCTCTTTTTCGCCATCGAGTAGTTTGATTATTTTTTCTGCATTTTGTTTTGGAGATCCTCCAACAAGAGAGAGGGGATCGGATAAGGCCATGCCGTAATCTCTAGGATTAATTTCATATGTTTTGACTTTATTATCCTTTAGCTCAGAAACATATGATATTCCGGTAGTTGTAATTTCATCTAACCCATCCGATCCATTTACAATCAAAGCTCTTGTAGAGCCAAGGTTTTTAAGGGTTTCAGCTATTGGCATAACCCACTTTTTGTCATAGACGCCTAGCAGTTGTTTTTTAACATTTGCAGGGTTTGATAGGGGCCCAAGGAGATTAAAAATAGTTTTAACTGCTAATTTTTGACGGACAGGGCCGACATATTTCATGGCAGAATGATGGTTTGGAGCAAACATAAATCCAATTTTTGCTTTAGTTATGCATTCTGTTATTTTTTCAGAAGCTATATTAAGCTTAACACCTAATTCCTCAAGAACCTGACTAGATCCAGATTTTGACGATAAAGCCCTGTTTCCATGCTTTGCGATAAATGTACCTGCTCCAGCTGCTACTATAGCGGCTGCTGTTGAGATATTATAAGTCCCCGACCCATCACCACCTGTTCCACATGTATCAATTGAACCTTCGGGGGCTAAAACCTTATATGACTTTTGTCTCATTATTTTAGCACCAGAGGTTATTTCCTCTATTGTCTCTCCTCTTTTTTTTAGCCCCAGGAGGAATAATTCTATTTCTTTGTTAGATGCCTTTCCCTCTAAGATGTAATTAAAAGAAAAAGAACAATCCTCTTCTGACAAACCATTGTCGAGAGGTATCTTTGATAATATTTCATTAAATTTTCTCATTTATATTTTCAAGAAATTTTCTAAAATTCTATGACCGTATTCCGTAGCTATACTTTCAGGATGAAATTGTATTCCTTCAATAGGAGATGTTTTATGACGTATTCCCATAATTATTCCCGCATCAGTTTGGGCTGATATCTCTAGGTAATCAGGAATATTTTTTTTGCATACGACGAGCGAGTGATATCGTGCTGCATTAAATGTAACGGGAAGGTTTTTGAATATTCCCTTCTGATCGTTTTTTATACTGCCTATTTTTCCATGAATGATTTCATTGCACTTTATAATTTTTCCACCCAATGCCTGAGCAATCGATTGATGTCCAAGGCATACGCCTAGAAGAGGTATATCTCTATTAATAGCCTCAAGAACTAAATCCATTGATATTCCGGCTGAGGAGGGCGTACATGGCCCTGGTGATATTACTATCTGTGTTGGTTTCAGATTAATAGCTTCCGCAACAGAAATCTTATTATTTCTAATTACTTTTGTCTCTGCGCCTAAATCACCAAGAAAGTGATATAGGTTCCATGTAAAGCTATCGTAATTATCAATTAATATAATCATTTTATTCTTTAAGGTTATTCTTTATTGCATCCTTTGCTGCAGCAAAGAGTGCTTGAGATTTATTTATAGTTTCATTGTATTCATACTCTTCATTTGAGTCATATACAACTCCTCCACCTGCCTGAACGTACATGATGCGGTCTTTTATTATTGCTGTTCTCAGAGCTATGGCCGTATCCATATCACCATTTGCGGAGAAATATCCTACTGCTCCAGCGTATATGCCTCTTTTTTCTTTTTCTAGCTCATCAATAATTTCCATTGCCCTTATTTTTGGGGCTCCAGAAACTGTACCAGCAGGAAAACCAGCAGATAAAGCTGATAATTGATCTTCACCTTCCCTTAACTCACCTTCTACAGTTGATACTATATGAATTAAATGAGAGGTTTCTTGAATACTGAATGGGTCTATAACTTTGACTGAACCAATTTTTGAAACGCGACCTACATCATTCCTTCCTAAATCAAGTAACATAAGGTGCTCAGCTCTTTCTTTGGGATCAGATAGGAGGTCAGATTCAAGGTCATAATCTGAATTTTTTTGTTTTAACCTTGTTCCTGCTATTGGCTTAATAGTAATTTTTTTATTCTCAGTTTGAACTAGGGTTTCAGGGCTTGATCCAACTATACAGAAATCGTCCAAGTCCAAAAAATACATATATGGAGAAGGGTTTATTTTTCTAAGTGACTCATAGAGTTTAAAAGGCTGGATTTTAAAGGGGGAAGAGAATCTTTGACTTGGAACAACTTGGAAAATATCACCATCGACAATATAATCCTTAGCTTTCCTAACCATATCAAAGTATTCTTCCTTTGTAGTATTTGATATTGGATTGTCTAATGTTTTTTGATATCCAAAATTATCCTTTACGATCGCATCCCCGTTCAAAGTATCGAAAATTTCTTGAATACTTTTCTCAATAGTCTTAAAAGCCTCTTTTGATGTCTGCTTTTTTTCATTGGGTCTGGAGCAAGAAAAAATAGATATTTCTTTAGAAATATTATCAAAAACTATCACTATCGAGGGTCTTATTAAAACGCAATCAGGAAGACCTAGAGCATCTTTATTTTGGTCAGGAAGGTTTTCAACGTTCCTAATAAAATCATATCCAATATAACCGTAAACACCTGCGGCTACTGATGGAATATTCCTAGGCATGTCAAGCTGACTACTCTCTATAAACTCTCTTATATTTTTATTAACTTCGTCAAACTTCCTTGATATCTCAATACCGTCCTTTTCAATTGTAGATTCATTACCTTTAATTTTTAAAATTAAATCAGGGTTTACTCCTATTATAGAAAACCTGCCTTTTGCATCACCATCTTCAAGGGACTCAAACAGAAAGGAATTTTTTCCTTTAAGAGAGGTCTTGAGGTATGAGGATGTTATTGTTTTTTTATCACCTGAAAACTTAAAGCCTATTATCTGAGAAATATTTTTTTCATATTTGTCTTTAAAATATTCAAAATTTGGCTCAAGAGTAATATCTGTCATCTTTTAAAAAGATCCATCAGATTCTTGTGATTCAAAAAGAATCTCTAATCGCTCTGGAAAAATCTCCGATGTGAATTCTTTTTGATGCTCTTCAGATAAGGATTCGGCAAGATTATTTACGAGTCTTGTTTTATTGGCGACATTGATTGAGTTTTCTAATTCATCAGTTTTTTCTAATAATGAAACCTCTCTAATTACACCGATTATCTTGCTACTTCCTACGCCGACATTTGATATAAAAGAGAAACCTTTGTCAGTTTTAAAAATTTCCTCTAAGGCTTGATTAGAAAAAATTTCACTAGTCGACAATCTACTTAGCAAAACACTTTTTGCAACAGCCTTATTAATTTTATCAGAAATGTATTCTAAATTATTGCTCTCCGACTTTAAATTATTAAAAATCACTAGAGCCTCCTGCCTCATCTTTGTAATTGATTTATTTTTAGAGATAGTATTTTTTATGTCTAAATTAATATCTTTATAAGGAATTTGCTCTGGAATATTTATATTATCAACCCTGAGAAAGATTATATTTCCATCCTCATCCTCTATGGGATCAATTTCTATATCAGTATCGTTACCAAAAACATTATCAATAATCAACTCTCTTAACGGGGTATCAATATAAGACCCATCACTTTTCTTTCCTAAGCTCGTTACGGACGCAAAGGCGCTTATAGGAAGATTTTTTTCTAGGGCTATTTCTTCTATTGTTTTTCCACCAGCCCTTGAGTCCTCTATCTCTGCGTATATTTGATAAATTTTATCTTGAGCCTTATCTTTTTGTAAGGACGAAACTACCTCAACCTTAACATCCTCTAAGAGAATCTCTTTTTCAGTAATAATTTTCCGAACAAAAATAAGGGCAGGTCCAAATGGACTCTCAACTGGGCCGCTTAACTCCTCGATGGAGGATGCAAATGCTTTATTTGAAACCACTACACTCATGCCTTCCTTGATAGTTATCAATCCTTGATCAACATCAGATTTATCTAAGCCTCTTTTGGCGAGCAGCTCACTGAGATCATTATTTTTTTTATAATCCATCAGTGCCTTTAATGCTTCTTTTTCTGAGGTAAAGGGTATTAGGTCATAAGATCTTTTTTCCGGCTCAAAATAATCATATTTATTATCTTCATAATAACTAATTATTTCTTTATCAGAAATAATAAATTTTGAAGATATATCATTTATAATCAATGGTATAAATGAAAAATCTCTAGTTTCATCTGTTTGATATTTACTTTTATTTTGGTTATAAAATTCTAAAGATTCTTGATCGCTAATTTCACTGGAATCAGTCTTATTACTTGGACTTATTATTATATAATCAACAGCTCTTCTTTCAAATTGGTGTTCATACAATAATTGATTGAGGGGTTTCGGAGGGTTTATATTGCTTAGAATAGAATTTGCAACTTGCTCCTGGACATGAAAGTCTGCTTCAATCTTAAGGTAGGAATCTTCTGTTAAGCCGTTTTGGCGAAGTACTTGTTGAAAAATATTTCTATCAAATAGATTAAATGCATTTTTAAACGCACTTGTTGAAAGTATTCTTTTTTTTAGTGCCTCCTCTGAGACGGCTAAACCTATCGTATCACCTGATACATTAATACTTGTTTCAACCAACATTCTTTCCAGCACTTGATAATGGAGACCAGCATTTTTAGCCTCTTCTGTGGTAACTAATCTATTTAATTCACTTGATACTCTGTTTAGCTCTCTATTAAATCTAAAAAGATAGTTTTGGGAATCAATCTCTCTATCACCAATTTTTGCAATGACATTAGCGTTATATCCTCGGAATATATCGCCCACACCCCAAATTGAAAAAGCAAAAACGAGTAAAATGATTAGGGCTATACCTAATGGACCTGTAGCATTCTTTCTTAAAAAATCTAACATTTCAAAATAACCTTTAAGTATTTTATCAAAATTTTCTGCATAGTGTATCTTTGATTAATAAAAGGCAAGATTTTGCTATAAAGTTTATGAACTTATTTTAATATAAATTGATATTATTGGTTTTATTTTGTAAGTTTTCCTGATGAGTAAAAATAAAAATTTGTTAATTGCGGGTAACTGGAAGATGAATGGTTCCAGGAGGAGCCTTTCAATAGTATCATTGCTCATGAAATACATTAAAACAAAAAAATTCAAAAATACACACGTGTTAATTTGTCCGCCCTTCACCCTTATAAATTCTTTTACGACACTAGCGAAGCGATCAAAGCTTATGGTCGGTGCTCAAGATTGCTCTAATAAGGCACTGGGCGCATATACTGGGGAGGTTTCTCCATCTATGCTGGTAGATGTTGGTTCTCAAGCTGTTATTTTGGGACATTCTGAACGAAGAGAGTATCACAATGAATCCAATAAGCTAATTCACGATAAGGTTTCTAATGCTCTAGGGACAGATCTTCTAACCATTGTTTGCCTAGGTGAGTCATTGTTTCAGAAAAAAAGAGGGAATACCTTGCGAGTAATTGGGGAGCAGTTAAGAAAATCCCTTCCAGATAATATTAATGTTAAAAATATGGTTATTGCCTATGAGCCTATTTGGGCGATAGGATCAGGATTGATACCTGAAAATGATGATATTTATAAGGTTCATCATTTTATATCCCAAAAACTTATTTCTAGGTATGGCAACAAAGCAAAAAAGATAAAAATTCTCTATGGCGGATCCGTTAATAAGAAAAATGCATCAGCTATACTGAGCATTCAATATGTTGACGGCGCGCTTGTGGGTGGCGCAAGTCTTAAATTTTCTGATTTCAAGGCTATTTTAGAATTTTGTAATTAAATAATTAAGAAGTTTGAATTATATGAATTGTTCGTATACAAACTTAATAAAATTTAAGAGTATTATTGGTATGACAAGTTTTATTTTAGTTATTCATCTAATTGTAGCCATTACACTAGTTGCGCTTGTGCTTCTTCAAAGATCAGAGGGAGGGGGTTTAGGTATAGGTGGAACGGGTGATTTTATGTCAAGTCGGTCTGCTGGAAATGTTCTCACTAAGCTTACTGCTATATTTGGAGCTGTATTTTTTTCAACGAGCTTATTTTTAGCTGTTCTTTCAAGCGTTCAGGATTCAGATTCAATAGTTAGTGACCTCCAGGAAAGTAAAATTTCAATTGGAGTTAATGAAGCCGACGTTAATAACCTTCCCGATTTAAATTAAAATAGAACAAGCCTTCCATTAATGAATAATATTAGCTATATTGTCTTTCCATGACACGATATATTTTTATCACTGGTGGAGTGGCATCTTCTCTTGGAAAAGGCATAGCCTCGGCTGCACTCGGAGCATTGCTTCAAGCAAGAGGTTATTCAGTTAAGTTGAGAAAGCTTGATCCCTATCTTAATGTTGACCCTGGCACCATGAGCCCCTATCAGCACGGTGAAGTCTTTGTTACGGAAGATGGAACAGAGACAGATCTTGATTTAGGTCATTATGAGAGATTTACAGATGTTAATTCCTCTGTAGAGGATAATATTACAACAGGACAAATTTACAATAAAGTTATCGAGAGAGAGAGAAGGGGAGACTACCTTGGCGGTACTGTTCAGATTATTCCCCATGTCACTGATCAAATAAAAGAATTTATACTCAACAACAATAAAGATGTTGATTTCTGCTTGTGTGAAATTGGTGGAACGGTAGGTGATATTGAGGGTTTACCTTTTTTCGAAGCAATACGCCAACTAGGAAATGAGCTACCAAGCAGCCGCACATGCTTTGTTCATTTGACACTTGTTCCTTATATTGCAGCAGCAGGCGAAGTTAAAACAAAGCCTACACAACACTCCGTTAAAGAGCTGAGGTCAATAGGGATACAACCAGATATTTTAGTTTGTAGGAGTGAGAGGGAAATTAATTCTTCTGAAATAAATAAAATAGCAATTTTTTGTAATGTTTCTCAAAATTCAGTTATTCAGGCGCCTGATGTGGATACAATCTACACTACGCCAAAAGTTTATATGCAAAACGGTTTTGATAATCAGGTTCTGGCGTCAATGAACATTAAGCGAGTACCTAAGATTAATTTAAGAAAATGGAATAAGGTTGTAAATAGTATTAATAATCCAAAAAGTGAAGTTAATATTGCTGTAGTGGGAAAATATATTGGTTTAAAAGATGCTTATAAGTCTCTAACTGAAGCCTTAACTCATGGAGGTATAGCTAATAAGGTCAAAGTAAATATTCACTGGTTAGATTCTGAGGCTATTAAAAATAAAAATGACTTACGTGGGTTAAAAAAAATGAACGGTATCCTGGTTCCTGGCGGCTTTGGAAAAAGGGGTGTTGAAGGTAAAATTTTAGCTATAAATTATGCAAGAATTAATAAAATTCCTTACTTTGGCATTTGCTTTGGTATGCAGCTTGCTGTAATTGAAACAGCAAGAAATCAAGCTGGCGTAAAAGGTGCTAGCTCTTCAGAGTTTAGCAAAAGAAAAAATTCTGTTATAGGTTTGATGACTGAATGGGAAAAAGACCAGAAAAAATTTACAAGAGACGATGAAAGTGATTATGGGGGAACAATGAGATTGGGCTCTTATCCAGCAATTCTTAAGTCTAACTCCTTGGTTAGCAGTATATATAAGTCCAAGAATATTCAGGAGCGCCACAGACATCGCTACGAGGTTAATATTAATTATAAAAGTAATCTTGAAAAATTTGGTTTGAAGTTTACTGGATTATCACCGGACGGCCTCCTAACTGAAGCTGTCGAGCTTGAGGGCCATCCATGGTTTATTGGTGTTCAGTTCCATCCAGAGCTTAAATCGAGACCATTTAGCCCTCACCCATTATTTGCTTCCTTTGTGAAAGCGTCCATAGACAACAAAAAATAGGATAAATAATGTCTAAAATTATAAATATAGGAAATATTAGTTTATCTAATTCTTCTCAAATTTGCGTTATTGCTGGTTTAAATGTTTTAGAAAATCTTGAAATGACTATTGATGTAGCTACATATCTTCAAAAAACAACTAAAGATCTAGGGATTCCTTTTATTTTTAAGGCCTCTTTCGATAAAGCAAATCGATCAGCAGTTGAATCCTATAGAGGGCCAGGCTTAGCTGAGGGTATTAAAATGTTTGAAGAGGTAAAAAAATCTCTTAATGTTCCTATAATAACCGATATCCATGAAATATCTCAAATAGAAAAGATTGCTGAGGTTGTTGATGTTATCCAAATTCCTGCCTTCTTATGCAGACAAACCGATCTTATTGAAGCTGCGTGTAAATCTAATTTACCATTAAATATAAAAAAGGGACAATTCCTGTCCCCTGGCCAGATGTCTAATATTATAGAAAAATGCTCATATTTCGGGAATGACAATATTATATTATGCGAAAGAGGGTCTTCATTTGGGTATAATAATTTAATAGTAGATTTTCTTGGTGTTTCAGAATTAAAAGAAACTCAAAACCCTGTTATCCTAGATGTAACGCACTCACTTCAGCTTCCGGGAGGCCAGGGGAGCTCTGCAGGCGGAAGATCAAATCAAGCTCTAGATTTAGCTCTTTGTGCTGCTGCCATTGGCTTGGCCGGTATTTTTTTAGAAGTACACCCTAACCCTGAAAATGCTCTTTGTGACGGACCTTCTGCAACAAGGTTAGATGAAATTGACAATATTTTATCCAAAGTCAAAGCTTTGGATGGCATTGTAAAATCCTTTTAAATTAATATAGTTTTTTTAATTAATTTTAATGATCTTTAAAACCCACGGGTAATTTTTTTTATCTTTATTTAACCCCTTCCTCTGTAAGGGGTAACTTCTTGTTCAGGTATCCATGCTTTTTTAGGTGGAATTTTATTTTGCCAAAAAATATCGATAGGAATTCCACCTCTTGGATACCAATAACCTCCGATTCTAATCCAGACTGGGTTTAAAAGCTTTTTAATCGCTTCAACTATTTCAATAGTAGTATTTTCATGAAAAGATTTTGAATCTCTATAGCTATTAAAAAATAGTTTTAAAGATTTTGACTCAACAATCCATTTGTTGGGGATATAATCTATTACTATATGAGCAAAATCGGGTTGTCCTGTAATAGGGCATAGGCAAGTAAATTCTGGTTGTGTTAAGCGAATAACATAATTCAAACCAACATTATTATTTTTAACTTTATCTAAAATTTTAATATTAGGACTTGTTGGTTGCTTTGATTGCTTTCCTAGGTGTTTCATTTCCATTTCTTCTCCAGTACCTTAAGGGTATCCAAGCACTTTATGTGTTTGAAGGCTTAATTTCCAATTATTATTGTGATCACAAAATTTTCTAGCAGCAATAGTATTATCCTTAACCTGCGGGCCGTCCATGGGTTGCAATAAAAAATTTTTAAAATTTAATTTTTCAAAATCTTTGGGAAGAATTTTTTTTTGAGGATATACAAGCTTTAATTCATCTCCATAATCTTGCGCTAGCTCGCTGTTCTCCTTAGGGCTTACACAAATCCAGTCAATATCGTTTGGAGCTTTTATAGTACCATTTGTTTCAAGTGCTATTGTAAATCCAGTCCTATGAAGTTCCTTAATAAGGGGTTCGTTTACTTGCAATAATGGCTCTCCTCCAGTCAAAACAATAAAAGGCTTGTGAGTTCCTCGCCATAAGGAATAGGCTTTACTAGCAAGGTCTTGTGGATTTTTATACTTTCCGCCGTTTAAACCATCCGTCCCAATAAAATCAGTATCACAAAAATTACATATTGAATCTTTTCTATCTTTTTCTCTGCCTGTCCACAAATTGCAACCTGAGAATCTACAAAAAACAGCATAACTTCCAGTATTGCAACCCTCTCCCTGAATGGTAAAAAATATCTCCTTAACTGAATACATTTATATTTTGAACTCTGGATTATTTTCAACAAATATATTCCAGCCCTTGATCCTTAATTCACAAGCTGGGCATGAATTACATCCATACCCCCAGGAGAATCTATTGGACCTATTTCCATTATAACAGGTGTGTGATTCCTCAACTATAATATCGATCAATTTCTTACCCCCAGCTTGTTTTATAACTTCCCACACATCTGCCTTTGATTTAAACATTAAAGGGGTTTCTATTTTAAAGTTTTCATCCATACCTAGACTTAAGCTCTTTTCCATTGAAATAATCGTTTCATTTCTACAGTCAGGATATCCCGAAAAATCGGTTTCACACATACCACCAATAATATTTTGAATATTATTTTGATATGCAATTATTCCTGCATAATTAAGAAAAATTAAATTTCTTCCTGGAACAAAGGTGTTCGGAATTCCATTGTCTAGTATTTCTATGTCTTGATAGTTCAAAAGAGACGAGGTGCTTATACTCTTAACTTCTTCAAGGTTCAAAATATAATCACTTGTCAAAGTTCCAGTAAAATCGCTCGGCATTGATTTTAACTTCTTTAGTAAAGCTTTTCTGCATTTAAGCTCTACATTATGCCTTTGCCCGTAATCAAACCCAATAGTCTGAACTTCCTTATAATTATTTAAAGCCCACACAAGGCATGCAGAGGAATCTTGTCCACCAGAAAAAAGAACTATTGATTTATTTTTATCTAACATTTACCTATCATCTATAAAAAATAATATTCATCTAATAGCAAGTATGTGAGAATAGGGATAGAGGATTAATTCATGGCAAAAATTTCAAAGATAATTGGAAGGCAGATATATGATAGCAGAGGTAACCCCACTGTTGAGGTCGATATTACTCTTGGTGATAATTCTTTTGGCCGTTCTTTGGTTCCTTCCGGAGCCTCTACAGGAGCTTATGAGGCTCACGAATTAAGGGATGGCGGTGATCCTAATCTTGGAAAGGGTGTTATGAAGGCTGTAGAAAATATTAATACCGAGATAAGTGATGCCTTGGTGGGTATGGACTCCAATAATCAGGAGCTAATTGACACCTCCTTAATCAATCTCGATGGAACAAAAAATAAATCCAGGCTAGGAGCGAATGCTATTTTAGGGGTCTCCCTTGCTAATGCTAAGGCCTCATCTGAATCTAATAAAAAGCACTTGTTTCAACATCTCGGAGACGAAAAATCATACACTTTACCAGTACCAATGATGAACATCATAAATGGCGGAGCCCATGCTAATAATTTATTAGATTTTCAGGAATTTATGATTATGCCTGTTTCGGCCTCCTCTTTCACGGAAGCGATGAGAATGGGATCAGAAATCTTTCAGTCTCTTAAAGGTATTTTGTCAGATATGGGTGAATCTACAAGCGTTGGCGATGAAGGGGGTTTTTCTCCTAGCTTTAAATCACCAGAGGAAAGCCTTAATTTTCTTTGTAAAGCAGTTGAAAAATCAGGATATAGAGTTGAGGACGATATAGTTTTTGCATTAGATTGCGCGGCAACTGAGTTTTATAAAGACACCCATTATCACCTATCAAATTTCGTTGACCCACTCAATTCGGATGAAATGATAGCGTACTTAAAAAAACTATCACAAGAATACCCTATTTTTTCAATTGAAGACCCTCTTGACGAAGATGACTGGGGTGGCTGGTCAAGGCTAAACTTAGAAATAGGTAAAAAAATTCAGCTAGTGGGTGATGATTTATTTGTCACAAATACTGAACGACTGGCAAAGGGAATTGAGTTGAATTCTGCTAATTCAATATTAATTAAGGTTAATCAAATAGGGACTCTCACCGAAACAATGCAGGCAATTAATTTGGCGAGAGCTAATGCTTATTCTTTTATAATTTCTCATCGGTCTGGTGAAACAGAAGATAGTTTTATAGCAGATCTATCTGTAGCTACCAGCTCGTGCCAGATTAAGACTGGCTCATTGTCGCGATCAGATAGGGTAGCTAAATATAATCAACTACTTAGAATTGAAGAGATTTTATCTGATAAAGCTGTGTTTGCTGGAAAATCAATTCTTAAATAATATTTACAATAACCTTGACCAAAGGGTCTAAGTTATGATTCTTTAAATAATGATTCGTTCAACACAAATATTTGAAAACAATAATTTATACAAGCCTTACTACAAGAGAATTGGTCTTTATGTCGCTATTTCCTTTGTTATGGTTTCATTAAATTTTTCAGCTTTATTTCACCTTATAAACAGTCAAAGTGGGATTCTTATTCTGAAGGACGTAAATTATAAAATAAAAATTAATCAATATGATCTTGATTTAATAAAACTTACAAATTTTAGCCTAGAGAATAGAATACTGAACTTTTCTAATGAGAACGACAAGGATTTAATGGATGAGATAATTAGAGATTATCTTGGCTACCAATCAGGCTCTGAAGTAACAATTGTCTATAAAAACCCTAGCTAGTTGTAGTAAGATATTTCCTTTGTTAAACTTATAGTTTACTAAGGTCTTTAGTTAAATCAATTTAGTGGAAAAAAAAGTGTCACAAATTAGACATCCTGAAAAAATTAAAAATAAAGAAACAGCTGTTTTGCCCAAACCAAAGTGGATACGTTCGCGCATCCCAAGCTCTGATACATTTAAGGCTACAAAAGAAATTATAAAACAGGGTGGCGTTATTACGGTTTGCGAAGAGGCGAATTGCCCAAATTTAGGAGAGTGTTGGTCAAAAAAACATGCAACTTTTATGATAATGGGAGATACCTGCACAAGAGCATGTGCATTCTGCAATGTTAAAACAGGAAGGCCTGATGCGCTTGATCAATTTGAGCCTTACAAGGTATCGCAAACTGTAAAAAAACTTGGTCTTGATCATGTGGTTATAACATCGGTTGATCGAGATGATCTAGGTGACGGAGGTGCGCTTCACTTTTCAAAAACAATTGACTCAATTAGGGCCTTAGCACCTAAAACAACAATTGAAGTTCTTACACCGGATTTTTTAAGAAAAACAGGATCTCTTGAGATTGTTCTTAATTCAAAACCAGATGTTTTTAATCATAATCTTGAAACTGTTCCAAGGCTATATCTATCAATCAGGCCAGGCGCACGTTACTTTAATTCTCTTAAAATTCTATCAGACGCAAAAGATATAATGCCTGAGGTTTTTACCAAGTCCGGATTAATGCTCGGTCTTGGCGAGACTAAAGATGAAATTATGCAGGTTATGGATGATTTAAGGTCAGCTAATGTTGACTTCCTAACTCTTGGCCAGTATCTCCAGCCCACGAGAAAACACGCTCCAATAAAAGATTTTATATCTCCGGATGACTTCGATAAATATAAAGTAATAGCTGAATCCAAAGGTTTTTTAATGGTTTCATCAAGCCCTTTAACTAGATCCTCTCATCACGCGGGGGATGATTTTTTAAAATTAAAAAAGCTGAGAGCAAAGCAATCCGTGTAATCCGTTGATAGAAGTTAGTTATAAAAAAATACTAAATTATTCTCCCAAAGATATGTATGATATCGTTATAGATATTAATAGTTATTCAGAATTTATACCTGGCTGTGTCGTATCAAAAATTATTTCTGAAGAAAACCATTCTGCTATAGCTACCTTAGGAATAAAATATTCCGTCATGTCTGGTGAATTCACTAGCCAAGTTAACTTTAATCCAGAGAACTTAACAATTTTTTCTGAAGGAATTAAAGGCCCCTTTCGATCTGTTTTTACTGAATGGAGATTTGTCGAGGCTCATGATGGGGCTGAGGTAGAAATAGAGATTAAGTTGGACTTAAAAAATAAATTTTTTGAGTCTTTACTAAAAAAGAGTTTAAAAAAAATTATCTCACAAGCTGTTTCTAGTTTTGAGGAAAGAGCATATTTGTTATACTAAATTATAACGCCTTTAGGATATTTTCTAAGGCATGAAATGTTGTTGATTCCCTTATATAGTCCCTGCCTTTATTCTCAAATGTAAAGACAAAGTGGTTTGTTGGTGTATTTTTTTTGGCGATAGCCATGTGAACACGACCAATAGGATTTACTATCGTTCCACCGCCAGGTCCAGCTACGCCGGTTACCGAAACTGATAAATCTGCCGTTGAGTTATTAAGGGCTCCTTCTGCCATTAAAATAGCTATTTCTTTTGATACGGCTCCATATTTTTTAATTAATAGCATTTCTATATTTAGTAAATCTGATTTAGATTGATTTGAGTAGGTTATAAACCCCCTATCGTAAACGGATGAAGAGCCTGGCACTGATGTTAAGGATGAGCTAATTAACCCCCCCGTGCAGCTTTCAGCGGAGGTAATCGACAGTCCCTTAACTCCTGCTTCTTTAATAATTTTTTTTGATAATTTTTTAAACTCTAGAGTGTCCATTAGAGTACCTTAAATATATGAAGTGTTATTATTATTAGAGATGTAATTATTCCCGCAAAAATATCATCACCTATAACCCCTATATAACCTTTTATTTTTTCTATTTTATTTATTGGGTATAATTTAGTCATATCAAGAAATCGAAAAATTATAAACGCCAGCAACAAAGACAAAGATGTGAATGGGATAAACGCAATGGCAATCCATTGTCCCAAGACCTCATCTATAACAATCTCTTGTGGATCAGAGCTTTCAGATGTTTTTAAGTATTCCTCTGTTGAAAAAATAGCAATAACCATAAGAGCAAAAAAGCATATTAGAAAAAAATTGTGACTAGTGAAGAGTATAATTGTTATACCCAGCAAAAGACCAATAAAAGAACCGAAAGTTCCCGGAAAGTACTTTATTCTTCCCGCTCCTCCGCAAGTAACTATAAAGCTAATAATATTATCTTTCATCCTTTGGTACCTCTATTGAAATTATTGCTTGAGCGGCAATACCATTTTTACTATTAATAAAACCTTCATCCTCCGTCGATGTAGCCTTTAAATTTATTCTATGAATATCAAGATTCATTAATTTTGATAAATTTTTCACAATATTCTTCTTGAGTGGAGTAATTTTAGGGTAATCACATATTAAATTTAAATCGAGGTTTATGATGCATGCATTTTTCTTATTAATTAAACTCAGTCCTTTTTCTAGAAAAAAAGTAGAATTTTTATTTTTAAATATTTTATTGTTGGGAGGAAAGTGCCGTCCTAGGTCTCCTGCTCCAATGGCCCCAAAAATAGCATCAGTAATTGCATGAAGAAGCACATCACCGTCAGAGTTAGCCAGCAAGGAGTATTTTGATTTAAATTCTATACCGCCTAATATAATTGCATTTCCTTTTGTAAATTTATGAATGTCAAACCCTGTGCCTACTAAACTAATTTTTCTTCCTGAGGTTATTTGACTGAACATACCTAAATCACCAGATGACGTGATTTTAAAATTTTCCTTACTTCCTTCAATAAACTTTACATTTAAACCAGCCTCCAAGGCTAATGATATGTCATCCGTATAGATTTTATTACAATCCTTATGAAGAGATATTATACCTTCAAGATCAAAGCCTTGGGGTGTTTGAATGGATATAATACTATCTCTATCCTCATTAATGATTTGATTCTTTTTACCAAGTTTTTTTATTGTATCGTCAATCCTTAAGACGGGACAAATTGCATCATATTTCTTTAAGCCCTTGATACAGGCTTTAATTAATTTTTTTGATACAAGTGGGCGAGCAGCATCGTGTATAATTACTTTCTGATTAGTTTTTTTGCCAAACTCTTTGTCGATACTTTTTAAACCCCTGATTGAGGATTGCTGTCGATCTTTCCCTCCAATAACGTGAGGACGAAGTTTTTTTATCTTTTGGCTAATTTTTTTAAAATTAAAGACATCACCTGTCTTTACTACAACTGTAATTGATGAGATCTCACTGATTCGGTTCAAAGAACTAAGCAAATACTTTAACGGGGAAGTGTTGTTAATTTCTTGATATTGTTTTGGACATGGGTATTTCTTTGATAGCGCTCTTGTGCCTTTTCCGGCTGCTAATATTAAAAAATGTACCATTCGCCTCTCTATAAAAACACTTTAAAGGATAATTTGCCTAATTTTAAGGCATATATTATAGTTGTATAAAAAATAGTCACAATATGAAAGTAAAAGTAAACATAATTGATCAAATAATGAATTCAATGACTTTTCCAGTCATCATTATAGACGTGGATAGGAAAATTTCCATTGTTAATGTCGCCGGAGAAGATTTTCTTCAATCAAGCTCAAAGATGATCCAAGGAAACCCAATTGATAGCTATTTTCCTTTTTCCTCACCTTTGCTAGACTTGATTGAGAAATGTAAAAAAGAAGGGTTGGGATTCAATGAGTATAATTTGGATTTGAGTAATCCCAGAATTGGAATAAAGAAAAATATCGATATTCAGGTTACGCCATTATTAGACGATAATGTGATGCTTATTTTTATTGATAATGCATTTGAAAAAAACTCGTCCACTCTTAATGAGGGTGCTAAAGCTGGAAAAACTATGTCTTACCTTGGGTCTATGCTAGCTCATGAGGTAAAAAATCCTCTTGCTGGAATCAGGGGTGCGGCTCAACTAATAGAAAAACAAAACCCTAACGTTAACAGTAAGTTAACTGGTTTAATTTGCAATGAGGTTGATAGAATAAAAAGGCTTGTAGAGAATATTGAAATTTTTGACAGCCTTCCATTATTTGAATTAAGGCCTGTAAATATTCATTCAGTTTTGCGGCACGCTTGTGATGTTACAAGAAGCTCTCAAGAGATTAATGTGGAGGTTCAAGAATACTTTGATCCGTCTATCCCAGGTATTCTTGGAAATGAGGATCAGCTGATTCAGCTTTTTTTAAATCTTATGACAAATGGATTTGATGCAATAAGGAATAAAAAAAATATTGAAAAGGGGTTTTTAGGAAAGGTTGGCTTATCTACATCTTACAAGCATGGTTCGATTATCAAGAGAAAAGATTCTGGGGAAAGAATTAGCCTTCCGATTGAGGTTATGGTTAGTGATAATGGTTCTGGAATACCCGAGAGCTATCAGAGTAATATATTTGAACCTTTTGTTTCTTCAAAAAAGAGTCTGAAGGGAGGATTAGGTCTAGCGATGGCTAAGAAGATAGTTGAGGAACATAATGGCGTTATTAGCTTTAACACAAGTTCAAATGGAACTACTTTTATAGTTAATTTTGCATCTGAGGATAAAAAGTGAATAAAAAAATAATTCTGTTAGCTGAGGACGACGAATCGATTCAATTGGTTACTGGGGACTTTCTCTCTGGAGAAGGTTATGAAGTTAGGTCTGCTAGAACTTTAAAATCGCTTTGGAGTCTTATTGAAAAAGGGGAGGGTGAGGTTCTCATTGCAGATGTAATGTTTCCAGATGGAGAATCTTTTGACCTTATTCCTCAAATTAAGGAATTAAGGCCTAATCTTCCTATAATAATCGTAAGTGCTAGAAATAACTTACAAACAGCTATTTCAGCTGTAGAAAAGGGCGCGTTTGAATACTTACCTAAGCCCTTCGACTTAAATGAGTTAAACCATCTTGTAAGCAAAGCGCTCTTAATTAAACCAAAGCCTCGTTCGCAAACTTTAATTAGAAAAAAAAGCAATGATTTGATTATTGGAAGCTCTAAGGCAATGCAGGAATTGTATAGAGTAATAGGTCGGTTATCTCAAAATGATTTAACGGTTATGATTTATGGCGAAAGCGGTACAGGAAAAGAGCTTGTGTCCAAAGCTCTTCATATGTTTGGAAAAAGAGCGGATCATCCCTTCGTTGCTGTTAATATGGCGGCTATTCCAAGTGAATTAATTGAAAGTGAGCTGTTTGGTCATGAAAAAGGATCATTTACTGGTGCCTATCAAAAGAGCGATGGAAAATTTAAACAAGCTGAAAGGGGTACACTTTTCCTCGATGAAATAGGAGATATGCCTATGGAAGCACAAACTAGATTATTGAGGGTTCTCCAAGAGGGTGAATTCACAAGCGTTGGAGGTAAGGGTTCAATTAAGACAGATGTAAGAATTATTGCAGCAACAAATAAGGACTTAAGGGTTTTGATAGGGGAGGGTTTATTCCGCGAGGATCTTTTTTATAGACTGAACGTTGTCCCTATTCAGACTCCTTCCCTTAGGAATAAAACTGAAGATATACCTGAGCTCGTAGAGCATTTTTTAAATAAGGTTGAAAAATCAGGCTTATCGATAAAAAAAATAGATCAAAATGCATTAAATTCTTTAATGCACTATTCGTGGCCAGGAAATATAAGGGAGCTTGAGAATTTTTTATTAAGAGTTTGTGCATTATATTCAGAAGACATCCTGTCTAAGGAAGTTATTGATTCTGAATTAAGGAAAATTAAAATTGAATCAAAGGCTGATGATAAAAACTTAAGTTTACCCGGTATTATCGACAGATATTTTATCAACAATATGAGTAAACTATTGAAAGAAAATAATAATAATATTCACTCAAGGGTGATCTCTGAAGTAGAAAAATCTATCATAAAGAACACTCTCCTGATTACTAAGGGGAATCAAGTCAAGGCAGCTGAAATGCTTGGTTTAAATAGAAACACACTTAGAAAAAAAATCGGTGACTTAAATATCAATATACAGTTAAATAAAGAAATTTAATTATATTGGAAGTTATTATTATGAAAAAAGGACCATTATCAGGCGTTAAAGTTATTGAGTTTGCAGGAATAGGCCCAGGACCATTTTGCGGAATGTTACTATCAGACATGGGGGCTGACGTTATTAGGGTTGATAGAGACGAAAAGGGCGGGTCAAAACATGATATTTCCGGAAGAGGCAAGAGATCGATTAAATTAAATTTAAAAAATTCTGAGGATATTAATACTTGTCTAAGGCTCATAGAAAAGGCGGATATTATTCAAGAGGGTTTTAGGCCGGGCGTAATGGAGAGGTTAGGTCTAGGCCCTGATGAGTGCTTTAAGGTTAATAAAGGACTGATTTATGGTAGAATGACCGGATGGGGTCAGTATGGCTCTCTTGCTCAGGCTGCGGGACATGATATTAACTATATTGCGTTGACTGGTGCGTTACATTCTATAGGAAGAAAAAATGAGAAACCTGTTGCCCCATTAAATTTAGTTGGTGATTTTGGAGGCGGAGCTCTTTATCTTGCGCTAGGTATTGTTGCGGCTCTTTATGAATCTAGAAATTCAGGTGAAGGGCAGGTTGTTGACTGTGCAATGACGGATGGATCGGCATCACTAATGACAATGTTTTATGGTTTTATTAGCTCAGGTATCTGGAAAGAAGGTCGCGGAGAAAATCTTTTGGATACTGGGGCTCATTTTTATGATGTTTATGAAACTAAGGATAAAAAGTTTATTTCAATTGGCTCTATTGAACCTCAGTTCTATGCGCTATTGTTAAAAAAATTAGAGATAAAGGACGATATTTTTCTTAAACAAATGAACAAGGGTTTGTGGAGCGAGTTAAAGGATAAGTTTGTTTTAAAATTTAAGACAAAAACTCGTGATGAATGGTCCAATATTATGGAGGGCACGGATATTTGTTTTGGTCCAGTTTTGTCAATGGAGGAGGCCCCATATCACCCTCATAACAAAGAGAGGAAAACGTTTGTTAAGGAAAATGGTGTTATGCAACCAAATGTTGCCCCAAGATTCTCGAGAACGCCATCTAAAATCCAAGGTCCACCTCCTTTTAACGGGAGTGATACTGATGAGATTTTATTTGATTGGGGTGTTTAATTGGAAATAATAGTTAAATTTAATCACCTTTTTTTCTAAAAAAAATTGTTCTAATCCAGCTTAGAAGGCTATTGTTTTTTAGATCCTCCTTTACAAGAAACCTCATTAACTTAGAATAATCTTTATTTAAAAATAAACTTTCTCTTGTTGTAAAATTTTTATTAAGATCAAGATCTCCTATTTTTTTTGCAGGGTTACCTCCAAAAATTGTATTGTCCGGAACATTAGAAACAACTATTGAGCCTAGCCCGATAATTGAATTTCTTCCTATCCTAACACCTTTAGCAATTTTTGAGCCCTCACCTATCCAAGCATTTTTAGATATATATACTTCCTTGCTAGCGCCAGGAGTCAATACCCTATTGTATGGATCGTGCCAATCTGAGTCGGAAATATAAACATTGCTTGCAATCATTACATTAGATTCTATAACAATTTTTTTTGATGATAAAATCCTCACTCCGGGCGATATAAGAACATTGCTCCCGATTAATATTTCTCCATCACAGCCATTCCTATTCCAGGCGCATAGTTGAGTAATGACATTTTTTGAGGTTCTTAAGTGAACATTGTCTCCTATAGAGATTTTATTTCCATAAATATCAATATTCCAAGGTTTATTAACATCTAAATTTTTTCCAACACTTTTAAATTGAGGTATTAAAAATAATTTACTCCAGAGAGTGTAAATTTTCTCTATAAGTAGTCTTATATAATAAGGTCTATTGTCTTTTTGCAAAGTACTTTAATGCATTCTAGCTTCAGGGATTTTGTAAGATCCATTTTTATATTCGCTAAATAGTTCGTTAACCTGTGGGTGGCGAACGGGATCTTTGTTAATATCATATAATAAATTTTGTTCTGAAACATAGGCCACGTATTCGGTAACATCATTTTCAGCTAAAAGATGGTAAAATGGCTGATCTTTTTTTGGACGCATTTCCTCTGGAATCGATAGCCACCATTCATCTGTATTATTAAAAGTTGGATCAACATCGAAAATTACGCCCCTAAAGGATAAAAACCTATGTCTAACAATTTCACCTATTGTAAATTTTGCATCTCTTTTCATTGCTAACTCCGTGATCTTAAAGATAATTATTAATTAGCTATCTTCAAGGTATTTTTTAAAAATGTTTTAGAAAGTTTTACAAATTTATTATTCTTTGTATAGATTGATCTATTTTAACAGATAGCGAGACTCACATGAATAAGTATTTAGAAAAGCTTTTTAGCCCAATGACTATAAACAAACTAGAGATTCCTAACCGTATAGTTATGGCTCCAATGACTAGATCTAAGTCCCCGAAAGGTATTCCTAATGACGATGTTGCTTCGTACTATCAAAAAAGGGCTAAGAATGATGTTGGTTTAATTATAACAGAGGGAACAACTGTTGATACTCCTAACGCATCTGATGATGTTAATATCCCAACCTTTCATGGAAAGGAGGCGCTGGAGGGCTGGGGTAATGTTGTAAACAAAGTGCATAGTGTCGGAGGTTTAATATTTCCTCAAATATGGCATCAAGGAACTTTAAGAAGGGCGGATACAACCTGGAACTCTGACTTCCCTTCATGGGGTCCTTCAGGCCTAGCTTTAGCAAATAAGAAAGTTTCAGAACCTATGACTGTTGACGAGATAGAAAAAACAATCGATTCTTTTGTAAAAGCGATTTATTCCTCAAAGGAATTAGGTTTTGATGGTGCTGAAATTCACGGAGCTCATGGTTATCTGCTAGATCAATTTTTTTGGCATGGAACAAATATTAGAGATGATGACTGGGGTGGTATTTCATTAAATGAAAGAACGCAATTTTCGACGGAGATTGTTAAAAGGGCTCGTAAGGCGGTTGGCGATGATTTTCCTATTATTTTCAGATTCTCTCAATGGAAACAACAAGATTTTTCTCACAAGATGGCGTCTACGTCAGAAGAACTAGGCTTGTTTTTAAATAATCTATCAAATGCTGGTGTTGATTGTTTTCACTGTTCTCAAAGAAGGTTTTGGAATAATGAATTTGATGGTTCAGATCTTAATTTAGCGGGCTGGACAAAAAAGTTAACAAAAAAACCATCGATAACCGTTGGTAGCGTCGGTCTTACAGAGGACTTTATAGAAACATTTAAAGGCAAGGAGTCTAAGCCAACCGATATATCAAATCTTCTAGAGCGATTATTTCTTGATGAATACGACTTTGTGGCTATTGGAAGGGCATTGATCTCTAACCCAGATTGGGTATCCTTAGTTAAAAATGAAGAATATGATAAAATTAAAATATTTACTCCAAAAGATTTAGAGGTATTAATATAGCAATGAAAGATGACCAAAAAACAATTATACCTAATGGTGGTATTATTCTAAATCGAGTCCATTTAGAAATAGGGGATGGATTTGTAAGGCATTCTTATGAGTTAGATGAAAGATTCACCAATAGGCGTAACTTTATTATGGGTGGTTTTTTGTCAACTATGCTTGATGGTTTATGTGGTCACGCACTGCACACTCTGCATGACAAGTCGCATGTAACCCTTGAGCTAAAAACTATTTTTCTTGAAGCTGCAAAAGTTGGAAAATTTACTGGTGAAGGAAGAGTTGTTAAGGCTGGTAAAAGCATCGCCTTTACCGAATCAAGATTATGGGGTGATAACGGGAGTGAAGTTGCAAGAGCATCGGCTACTTTTAAAATCCTTAATTAGAATTAATTTTTTTTTCTAGCTCTTGTCTTAAATGTAGTTTGTAAATTTTACCGGATGCGGTTCTTGGTAATTGTTTTTTATGACTATCAACATGAGTTGGAACTTTAAATGGAGCCAAGTATTTTTTTAGATAGCTCTTAAGGTCCTCTGCCTTAACTACCTCGCCCCCTTTTATGCTTATTGAGCAGCATAATACCTCCCCAAGTCTTTCATCGGGTATTCCATAAACGCTCGCCTCAAGAATAAGTGGGTGATTGTTAATTATATCCTCAACCTCAAGGCATGAAATATTTTCACCGCCCCTTATGACAATATCTTTTGCCCTATCAACTATAAAGAGATAATTGTCTTGATCTAGATACCCTATATCACCTGTCTTAAACCATCCTTCAAAAAAGGCCTCTTTAGTTGCCTTAGTATCATTCCAGTAACATCTAAAATTTGAGGGTGTTTTTATAAAAATTTCCCCAGCTTCCTTCCTGGGTAACTTTTTATTATTTTCATCACATATTATCAACTCTGTTAAGGGTTTCATAGGTTTCCCTGTCGAACCTGGTCTCTCGATATACTCATCACCTGAGATAACAGCGCCCGCTGCGTTTGTCTCAGTTAGCCCATAACCTAATCCAGGTTTTGCATTTGGAAATTCTTTTTTTAACTTAATCACATGTGACGAAGGTCTTGCTGCTCCCCCTCCTGATAAATCCTTTAGAGACGATAGATCGTAGTTATGTCTATCGGGGTGACGCATGATCTCGAGAGTCATTGTTGGAACACCACTAACACTAATTATTTTTTCAGACTCAATAAGCTTAAGGGCCTCAAGCGGGTCCCATTTGTAAAGCATTACCATCTTTCTGCCAGATAGAAATGAAAGCATAAATTGACTGTGACTTCCTGTCACATGAAACAAGGGAATTGTTATCATACAAGATGGCTGAACTGTTTTATCTGGCTGAATTTTATCTTTTGCCGCTCTTGCAGTTGCAACAAGGGCCCATTGTAATAAAGTAGAAATGATTGATCTATGAGTCGAGCAAACACCTTTTGGGTGACCCGTGGAGCCGGATGTATAGAATATTGTAGCATCATCATCAGGTTTAATTTCTTTGTTAGGCATTTCCTTGTTAACGTATGGCCTGATAAGGCTATTCCAATTATTTTTATTTTTTTTATTACACCTAATAGTTATCAATTCCAATTTCTTTTTTTTTGCAAAAGCTTTTATTGATTCATATCTTTTGCCGTCAACTATAGCGATATTTGCTCCACAATCCTCAAGCGCATACTCCAATTCACTGCCTGTCCACCAACTATTTAACGGAACAGCTATGGCCCCCACTGAGGTAATTGCAATAAAGGTATAAATCCATTCAGGGTAATTTCTTGAGGCAATTGCAACTCTGTCACCTTTTTTAACATTAAAATTTTGAATAAGAGAATTTGCAAAAGCTGATGATAATTTATAACAATCCTTAAAGCTATACCTTTCATCTTGAAAAACAATCATATCATTGTTTTGATAGGATAGCCCTAGCTTGAAGTAATCATTAAGATTTAAAATTTCAGAATCAAAGCACTTATAATTGACACCTCGTATTGTCTCGTTTTTTAATCGAAAACTTGGTTCCTCGAGGCATATCTCTTGAATGATACTGTCTATGTCCTGATTCATCATCTACTCTTTTGGCGGAGGGGGTGGGATTCGAACCCACGAGACGGTTGCCCGCCTGCCGGTTTTCAAGACCGGTGCCTTCGACCACTCGGCCACCCCTCCGGAGGATTTTTATTTTTATATTTGTATGTATTTTATATTTTCTCTAAAAAGTCTAATAAAATTTTATTTACTTCATTTGGAGCCTCTTGTTGTGTCCAATGACCAACATCATTTAATAGTTTCTTAGTTCTAAGGTCCTCATAGTTTTTTCCAACAGAATCAAATAAATTTACACCCGGAATAAAAAAGTTCACAGGGTCTAGTGATCCCGTAATAAAGCATGCGGGTTTTGTTATTTTGTTTAAAGAAAGTTTATAAAGCTCACTCCAGTCTAAATCCATACAGCGGTATCTATTTAAGGGGCCAAACATTCCACTATTTTGAAACTCACCAACAAAGTATCTCATATCTTTTTCGCTTAACCATTTTGGTAAAAATTCTGGCTCATTCATGCCTTTTAAGAAGGTGGAGGTTTTTTCTTTTTTTTCTTTTAAACCATCCAGTGAGTGGTGTAACATTTTTTTCATACCGAGCGCATCTGAGTTACAGTAAATCAGCCTCAGTGTTCTTTCTATATTTTCCTCAAGTTCTTTTTCAGGAGCACCTTTTTTTTGAAAATAAAGAATATAAAAAAATATATCTTTAAAAATACTTTTATATAACTTGATGGGGGGAATTTTATCAAATGGATTAAATGGAACCGAGAGTCCAGACACGGATAAAACTCTTTCGGGAAAAAGAAGTGATGTGTACCAGCTAATTGGAGCCCCCCAGTCATGCCCAATTATATGAGCAGCATCTTCGTTTAGGTAATTTAAAATTCCTATTAAATCTTTAGTGATTTCATTTAAGGAGTACGAATTAATATCCTTTGGCTTATCAGATTGTCCATAACCCCTTATGTCGGGGATAATAACCTTATAGCCAGCAGCTTTAAAGGGATCTATTTGGTGTCGCCAGCTATACCAGCTCTCAGGCCAGCCATGAACAAATATTACTGGTTTGCCTTTTCCTTCAATAAAGGTATTTATATTCACGCCATTAGTCGGAATAATTTGAAAACTCTGTGTCATTACTTTCACTCCAATTTTATTTTTAACTTTAAGGGTTGATTATCTTTTGTGAAGCACGAATCTTGTTATTGTTAAGAATGAAACTTTCTTATTATTATATTTTCTTTTTAATTTTTATTGTTTCCGGGTGTTCGCCCTATCAGTCAGGTATGCAGAGCTCAAAAAACCCTTTTTCTGGTGGAATTTATAAAATAGGTGATCCTTACATGGTTGAAGGAAAAATGTTTTTTCCTAAAGAGGATTTTTCTTATAAGGAAATAGGGATAGCATCTTGGTATGGAGAAAAGTTCCATAAGAAAAAGACTGCTAATGGTGAAATCTTTAATATGAACTTATTAACTGGTGCTCATAGAACCATCCAATTACCATCCTTGGTTAAAGTAACAAATATTAGCAATAAGAAATCAGTTATTTTACGAATAAACGATCGAGGTCCTTTTGTTAAAAATAGGATAATCGATGTTTCAAAAAAATCTGCTAAAATTTTAGGGTTTCAAAAAAATGGTACCGCCAAGGTAATAGTTGAGTATTACGGAAAAGCAAATGTTTACGACTCACTCGGAAAAACGGTTAGGAAAAAAAATTATAATCAAACAAAAAAAAATAATAAAAAATTTATTTTAAATATTGGATCTTTTTCGAATAAAAATAATTTAGAAAAAATCAAATTAAAACTAAAAGGTCTTGGAAAAGTAAATATTGAAAAATCTAAGAAAGATAGCTCTCTTTACAGAATATTTCTCGGACCTTTTTCTAGTGAGGATTTTGTTTATCGAGTAAAGAGAAAGGTTGAAAAAAAAGGGATTAATAATTCTATAGTTAAGATTTTAAATTAAATTCTTAAGGAGCTACAATTGTTTTTTATAAAAAATTTTATTGTTATATTTTGTATTTCAATTCTTTATTCAACACCAAGTTATTCTATTAAAGTAAAATCTGATTATGCTTTTTTGATTGATTTTGATAGCGATCAAGTTCTATTTGAAAAAAATCCTGACAAGAAAATTTTTCCAGCCTCTATGTCGAAACTTATGACGCTTTATGTATTATTTGATTACCTAGAAAAGGGTCTAGTAAGTATGTCAGATGAATTTTTTATCTCTGAAAATGCATGGAGGAAAGGTGGTGCTGTGTCCGATTCTTCGACTATGTTTGCAGAAGTATCATCTTATATTTCAATTGAAAATCTTATCAGGGGTATAGTTATTCATTCAGGTAATGATGCTTGTATAGCTGTAGCAGAAGGAATCTCTGGGTCTGAGGAGTTGTTTGCAACTGAAATGAATTTTTTATCTCAAGAAATTGGTATGACGAAATCTAATTTTGTTAACTCAACAGGTCTTCATAATGAGGCGCACTACTCGACTGCTAAGGATCTGGTAATTTTAGCAAAATCCTTAATTAATAATTTTCCTCAATACTATCACTTTTTCTCTGAACAGAACTTTATTT
This sequence comes from alpha proteobacterium MED-G09, assembly GCA_905182015.1. Lineage (GTDB taxonomy): Bacteria > Pseudomonadota > Alphaproteobacteria > MED-G09 > MED-G09 > MED-G09. The sequence goes on from CAJIZT010000006.1 coordinate 185,435, forward strand.
GGAATGGTATATTTCAGCCAAATAGAAATAACCTACTGACCGACGATATTGGCGTTGACGGCCTTAAGACAGGAAGAACAAATGAATCAGGCTACAGCATGATAGTGTCATCGCTTTCTGGAGGTAATAGGTTGGTTGGAGTTCTGGGAGGTCTTTCTTCAAAGGAAACCAGAACATCTGAAATGAAAAAATTAATTAACTATGGTCAAAAAAGATTTAAACGATTTACCGTATTTAAAGCTCAAGACTTAATAGGTGAAGCCAAGGTATGGGGTGGGAAATACAGCAAGGTTAATTTAACTATTGCAGAGGATATAAATATTTTTTTGGATATTAGGGAAAGAAGGCTGCTAAATGCAAAATATTCATTTTATGAGCCAATTATTGCTCCAGTAAAGAAAGGTCAATATATCGGTAAAATATTAATTTTAAACGACGATATTATTGTTGCTGAATCCGATTTAATATCTCAACAAGAAATTAAAGGGAAAAGTATTATTGGAAGGACTTTAGAGTCAATTAGGTATTTAATGAACTAGTCATGAAAAATCATTTTATAACTTTTGAGGGCGGAGAAGGCTCAGGTAAGTCTACTCAGATTAAATTATTAAATAATTTTCTTATTCAAAAAAAAGCTAATGTTTTATGCACAAGAGAGCCTGGCGGTACACCATCGGCAGAGATAATTCGTAAGTTAGTTACCCAGGGAGACATTGATAGGTGGTCTCCGATGACGGAATCACTCTTGATGTGGGCTGCAAGATCTGAGCTAGTTGATAAATTAATAAAACCGTCTCTTCAAGATGGTAAGTGGGTTCTGTGTGATCGTTTTTATCACTCCACATTTGCCTACCAAGGTGTGGGTCATAATCTTGGCCTAGAGAACATGAAGCTAATGAAAAATATAGTTATTGGTGATGTAAATCCTGATTTTATAATTGTGCTAGATATTGATCCAGTTAAGGGTATCGAAAGAACAAAAAACAGAAGCTCAGCAGAGGATAGATTCGAGAAACTGGATATTGAATTTCATAAATTGCTAAGAGGGGCATTTCTTAGCTTTGCAGAAGAGGAGCCAGAGCAGTTTTTAGTTATTGATGCTGAACTTGATGTTAATTCAATTTCTAGGATTATCTGTGATGAAGTCTCAAAAAGGTTTAACCTGTAATTATGAGTTTTGAATTTTTAGATACAATAAATCCTAGGGCGAATTATGATTTAATGGGACATGATAGGAATATTGATTTCATTTTAAGCTCCTATAAGAGAAAGCGTCTTCATCAGGCATATATTCTTTCAGGCAATGAAGGGGTAGGGAAGGCAACATTTGCATATTCATTCTCAAGAATTCTTCTTTCAGGATCAGGCTCGAATAACTTTACTGTTGATAAGAATCTTAAAACCTGCAAGCTAATAGAAGCTAATACTCATCCTGACCTTTTGATTCTTGAGCCTCTAAATGGCCAGAGGGATAGATTCATTAGTATTGAGCAAGCTAGAAAATGCTCTGAATTCTTCAATCATACTCCCTCCATTAGTGATTGGCGAGTATGTATAATTGATTCCATAGATTTTATGGATATCTCAACATCAAATACTATTTTAAAGATTCTTGAAGAGCCCCCTTCTCATTGTATATTCCTAATTATTTCTCAGAAAATTGATTCAGTTATTGAAACTATAATTTCGAGGTGTGTTGAAATAAAGTTTCAAGATTTAAATCGGGGTGTAGTTTTAAACAAAGTAAAATTATTAAAGCCTGAATTACTTGAGTCGGAGGTTGGTAATTTGGTAAACTTGTCTGAAGGAAGTTTAGGAAAAATGACAAAATTACTAGAGGATGATTCCATAAAAATTTACAATGAATTAGATGATATTATTTTTAAAAAAAATATTAATGAATCTATTTATAATTTTTCTGATTTTATCTTAAAAGATGATTCAGCTATTAATAAATTTAATATTTTTACAGAGTGTATTGTTTTTAAAGTAGGTGAACTTATAAAGGGATTAACAAAAATTAACTCTGCCTTTTCTATAAATAAAGCCCTTGATTTACGTAACAATATTCTTGAAACAATACAACAGGAAAGGGTACTTAAACTAAATAAAAAACAAACAATCCTAAGTGTTGTAATTGACTTAAATAAAATAACAAACCTACAATAAATATAAAGTGGAATAATGATAAAAAATTTTTTTATAAGTACAGCTATATCTTATACAAATGGTCCTCCGCATATGGGTCATGCGTATGAGATTATTGCTGCGGATGTAATAGCTCGTTTTAATAGACTTCAAAGTAAAAACGTTTTTTTCCTTACCGGGACTGATGAGCATGGACTAAAGGTCCAGCAAAAAGCAAATAAATTAGAGATTTCATCACAAGAGCTTGCCAATCAGATGTCAAAAAAATTTATAGATATGGGCGATGGCTTAAATTGCTCTAATGATGATTTTATTCGAACCTCTGAAGAGAGGCATAAAAAAGCAGTTAAGGAGATTTGGCTAAGAATGAAAGATAATGGCGATATATACCTCGATGATTATTCTGGCTGGTACTCGATCATTGATGAGGCATTTTATCAGGAATCAGAGCTAATAAAAAACAATTTAGGAGAGCTTCTGTCACCTAATAAGACACCAGTCGAGTGGATTGAGGAGAAAAGCTATTTTTTCCGACTATCAGCCTATGAAGAAAAATTATTAGATCTATACGAAAGTGATAATGAATTTATTCAACCTCCAAGCAGAATGAATGAGGTAAGAAATTTTGTTAAGGGTGGATTGAAAGATATTTCTATCTCAAGAAAAGGCTTAGAGTGGGGTGTTGATGTTCCTGATGATAAAAGCCATTCCATATATGTTTGGGTTGATGCTCTTACAAATTATATTTCCGCCCTTCAATGGCCTGATGGAGGTAAATTGTATGATAATTTTTGGCCGGGCGACCTTCACTTGATTGGCAAGGATATTATTCGTTTTCACGCTGTTTACTGGCCTGCGTTTCTTTTATCGGCAGGACTACCAATACCTAAAAAGATTTTTGCCCATGGTTTCATTCTCAATAAGGGAGAGAAGATGTCAAAAAGTCTTGGTAACATTGAGGACCCTATGTCTTTAATTGAAAGCTTTGGTGTTGATCAATTAAGATACTTTCTGATGAGGGAAATACCCTTTGGGTCCGATGGTAATTACAGCGATAAATTACTTATTAATAGGGTTAATGCCGACTTGTCCAATGACCTGGGTAACCTGTCTCAGCGATGTTTATCAATGGTAAAAAAGAACTGTAATCAGTTGGTTCCTAGTAAGGGTGAATTAATGGATGTTGATTTGGAATTATTAAACTCCATTGAGTTAAAAAAAAATAATATAATAAAGGTAATGGATAACTTTCAAATTAGCTCTTACCTTTCTGAGGTTTTTGATGCGATTTCCGATACCAATAAATATTTCTCAAATCAGAAGCCTTGGGAATTAAAATCTGTTGATGAAGAGCGAATGAACACGGTTCTATGGGTCACATGTGAAATGTTAAGAAGGTTTGGTATACTTTTACAACCAGTTATCCCATCGGGGAGTTCAATGCTTTTGGGCCTTTTATCCATTAGTGAAAAGGAGCGCACTATAGACTTTTTAAATGACGATTATGCCTTAATACCTGGTGATCCAATACAGAATCCCGAAGTGATTTTTCCAAAAATTGAATTAAAAGAATAAAATTAATTCGTGACATCAAATTTATAAAGTTGTATTAAAGCAACTACTTTTATATTTACAGGGATTCTTTATGGATAAATTTTTAGTTATTGATCTGGACATGGATATCAGAAACGCAAGGTCACATTTTGAAAAAAAATATATACTTGCTCAAATAAAGAAATTTAACGGTAATATTTCCAAGACAGCAAATTTTATTGGCATGGATAGAACTGCGCTTCATAGAAAAATGAAGGACTTAAAAATACATCCAAATGATAGATACAGAAATATTATTGGTTATCAGTAAAGGGAAGAATCATGCAGATAGTAGTTTGTGGCGCAGGAAAGAGTGGATCATCTATTGCTGAAAAATTATCTCAGCTTGGTAATGAGGTTACAATAATTGATTCATCATCTAATTTAGTTAAGAATCTTACAAGTAAATTAGATATCAGAGGTGTTGTTGGTCATGGTGCTCATCCAGATATTCTTGAGAGGGCTGGAGCACGAGATGCTGATATGTTGATTGCTATCACATCATCCGATGAAGTTAATATGCTTGCCTGTCAGATCGCTCATTCAATCTTCGAGGTACCAAAGCGAATTGCAAGAATTAGAGATAAATCTTATTTAAATCCATCTCACCAAGACTTATTCACAAGTGAAAAATTACCCGTTAGTGTAATAATTTCTCCTGAAAAAGAGGTTGCAAAAAACGTTTTACGTAGGTTAGAAATACCGGGGGCCATTGAGAATATTCCTTTTATTGAAGACAAACTTAAATTCTTAGCAGTAAAAATTGAAGATAATTGTCCTATAGTTGAAACGGAAATAGGAGAATTAACTAATCTTTTCCCAGACTTAAAAACAGTAATTGTTGGTTTGTTACGAGATGGTGAAATTTTAATTCCTAAAACAAATGATAAGCTGATTATCAATGATATTGCCTATATAATTTGCCCTAAAGAGCTTTCAAGGAGAGTTGTTTCTATTTTTGGTCATCCAGAAAAGGAGGCCAGAAAGGTTGTTTTGATCGGAGGGGGATCAGTTGGCAGCGAGGTGGCAACCATGATTGACTATTCTGCAGCAAAAATTAACCTTACCGTCATAGAGAATAACGCCACCAACGCTTCATTTTTAGCAGATAAATTGAAAAATGTTAGGGTTTTGAAGGGTTCTGGTGTGGACAGGGATATACTTCATGAGGCTGATATAGAAAATACTGAAACACTGGTATCCCTAACTGATAGCGATGAAACTAATTTTCTTTCTGCTGCTTTTTCTTCTAGCGAGGGCTGTAAGAGATCTTTAGCACTTTTGAACAACTCGGACTTTCAGTCATTAATTAAGTCATTGAAGATTGGAGAATTTATCGACCCTAAGGCTATTACAATTTCCTCTATCTTAAGACACGTAAGAAAGGGTCATATTAAGAGAATATATTCTCTAACAGAAGGTAATGCTGAGGTGATTGAGGGCGAGGTTTCGGTATCTTCAGAGCTCATAGGTCCTTCTATTGAAGAAATGCAATTACCCTCTGGACTTAGAATAGGCGGAATAATGAGAAAAGATAAGTTCGTTATGCCAACTGGATCAACTTGTATAAAGGAAGGTGACGAGATAGTAATTTTTTCAAGATCAGAATGTATTCACATGGTAGAAAAATTTTTTAGGGTTAGCCCTGATTTTTATTAATTTTACGCTTGATATAAGTAAGTAAATCATATTTATTAGCCTAAATTTATTAATATTTTATGATCTTGATGGGGGTTAATTTTCATAAACATATAAGGAAGAAGTTAAACACAATGCTAAAAAAAACTGATGAAAACCCTTTAAACGATATCGACCTTGAGAACCGTTTTGTTTCCTTTGCAATTGAAAACTCTAAACCTCTAACTATATTTCTTGTTAATGGAATTAAGTTAGAAGGAAATATTATTGATATGGGTAAAAATTGTTATCTTTTAAAAAGGGATGATAATATGCAATTAGTTTATAAACACTCTATATCAACAATTCTGCCTCTAGATTCATCAAATTTTCTTTAATAAATCTAAGGCTAACTCTTATTTGATAAATTTTCTTCATGTTTAATCCTTTGCCAGTTATCCTCAATCTCTTTTTTTGAAATTTTTTTCTTTATTTTGTTGTCAAATACGTGAGGGTTTCTTCTTATCATTTTTTTACTAATAGAGTTAATAACGTCGTTGATAGTAAAAGCATTCTCCTCACTCTTTATTTGAGAGTGAAACACTACCTGAAAAAGTAAATCCCCTAACTCTTCACATATTTTACTATTATCCCCTTCATTAATGGCCTCGATTACTTCGCCTGCTTCTTCCTGGGCATACTTTGCGATAGTTTTCGAAGTTTGCTCCTTACACCACTCGCAACCATCTTTTTTGTCTCTCAACTTTTCCATAATACCTAGTAAATTATTAAAACTATTATTTATTTCTTCTCTTTCTCTCATATCTTTCCTATTTTTTTTTTTGATTATTTGCGGTTATAGTCTTATTTTTATTTATAAAATTAAATATTTTTAATAGAGTGATTAATTACGTTTTAAATATCTACTCCCGTGTGACGCGGATGAATTTTCTTCCCACCCTGATATATTTTCTTTAACAAGGGATCTGCTTATTCCAAACAATATTGGAGCTAACGGCATATCTTCCATAAGAATTTTTTCTGCTTTTTTTAAGATAATTGTTCGCTTTGAGATATCAATTTCATTTTGAGCATTTACCATTAATTGATCAAAATTAAAGTTTGAGTATTTTCCATAATTAAGTGGGCCAGAGGAGGATTGAAATAAAAATAAAAAATTTGATGCATCATTATAATCTGCAATCCAACCAGCATCACCTACTTGAAAATCACCAGTTCTAAGGTAGCTATACAAAACCTTTGGTTCTGACGCTTCTAAAATGACTTCAATATTAGCCTTTTTAAGCATTGATTGAATAGCTACCATATGTTTTTTTTGATCACCGCCATTTCTATACTTAATAGTAAATTTTAATGGATTTTTATCTGTATAACCCCTGGACCTTAGGATTTCTGTTGCTATTCCGTTTCTTTCTTCTTGTGTGAGGTTTTTTTCTTTAATTAACCCCGAGTATTCGTAATTTAAAACGCCCTTTGGAACCAAGGACCAAGCAATAGTCTCATTAAAGTTTCTTATTTTATTTACTATAACATCTCTGTCGATAGATAGAGATACTGCTTTTCTTATTCCTTTATCGTTGAAGGGAGAAGAATTGCAATTAAAGATTAAATAAGTGACAACGAGAATATTATCGTGATGAATATTATGAGGCATATTCTTTTTAAGCCAAGAAGTTTTGTTCTCCGGGTAACCATTATTTATATCAAGCTCACCTGCGCGAAACCTTCGTAGTGCAGACTCACTATCTTCTGTTGGGTAGTAAATAACCTCATCAAACCATACATTGCTATTATCATAAAAATAAGGATTTCTTACTAGATGAATATTATCATGAGCCCTCCAACTTAATAATGTGTAAGGTCCATTTGTTATAATATTTTTAGGCTTTATCCATTCTCTTCCATGATTTTTAATAATATGAGAGGGTACAGGGTAGGTTGTGTAATGGGTTAAAAGTTCCAATAAGTATGGTGTTGGATAGTTTAATTCAATTTCTAATTTATATTTTTCAATGGCCCTTACGCCTAAATTTTCTAAACTCATTAGGCCACTGTTGACCTCTTGAGAATTTTTTATCATGTATAGTAGTGAGGCGTATTGTGAGGCTGTTTTAGGATTTAGAACCCTTCTGAATCCAGCTACATAGTCTTTTGCAGTTACATTAACACCGTCGGACCAAAAATGATCTTTTCTTAAAGTAAATGTATACTTTAAATTATTGTTAGTTTTTCGGTAACCTAAAGAAGATCCTCCAACAGGGATTCCCATTTTATTCTTAGTATATAAACCCACAAACAGATCATTTATTACATTACCTTCCCAAGATCCTGTTGCCAGATGAGGGTCTAATGTGTCTGGTTCTGCTCCATTTCCTCGATGCAAAATTTTATTGTCGTATGCAAATGTTTGTACGGTAGGGTAAAGGCTTAAAATTATAAGGAATAAAAATAAAGATATTTTAATGCAAGAATCAATCACCTTCTTTCTCCAGTTTTTTTAACATACCGTCTTTAATTTGAAATACTTTATTCGTTAAAGTTTTTACTTCATCATTATTGTGAGTAACGTATAAAATAGGTATTTTATTCTTTAATGATAGTTTTTTTATAAAACTAAGTATTATTTTTTTTCTTGATTCCTCCACTCCTGACAATGGTTCATCAAGAAGTAATAGAGCCGGAGTTCCCGCTAATGACCTTCCCAGAGAAATTCTTTTTTTCTCACCTCCAGATAAATTTTTTATTTTTCTATCAAGGATATTTTTTAAATCAAGGATATTTATAATTTCATCTAGATGAATCATATCTTTTGATTTGTATGTAAGGTTTTTCCATACATTCATATGAGGAAAAAGCCTTTCATCTTGAAATGCGTAACCAATGTTTCTATCCTTAATTGGAATATTAATATTTTTTTGAGCATTAAAAAAACTATGATTATTTAAAATAATACTTCCTTTTTTTGGAATTTTAATTCCAGCAATAGCGTTTAATATTGAAGTCTTGCCTGATCCTGAAGGGCCAAAAATACAAACTATCTCGGCTTGCATATAAAAATTAGCACTTAAACTAACCGAACCTATCATAAGCTCTATATCAACTTTAAGATTATTATTTATCATTTTTTAATCTATCTAAAAACTTTTTTTCAATGCTTGTTGCAAATACCAAAGCTACCAATGATAAACAAATAGAAATTAAACCCAGTCTAATAATCTCATAAGTATTATTTGATGTTTCTATTAACGTCCATAAGGCTAGGGGCAAGGTTTGTGTTTCCCCTGGTATATTGCCAACAAATGCTATTGTTGCTCCAAATTCTCCTATTGATCTTGCAAAGGACAATACCAATCCAGCTAATATGCCAGGGTAAGCTAAAGGAAGAGTTATAGTGAAAAAAATTTTAAACTCAGACGACCCAAGGGAGCGTGCTGCATTATCTATCTTACTATCTTGCGCCTCCATCAGAACTCTAATTGGACGAACCATCAAAGGAAAAGACATAATCGCGCATGCTAACGATGCCCCTATCCATGAAAAAGATAAATTAATATTAAAATTCTGAAAAAGAAAGCCACCTAAATAACTATTTTTTCCAAGCATTATTAGAAGAATATAACCTATTCCTATGGGCGGAATGACAAGAGGTAAATGCACTAAAGAGTCTAAAATTGTTTTTCCAAAAAAATCCTTTTTTGCAAGTACCCATCCTATGAGGATTCCGGGTATTAAAATAAATAATGTTGATAGCATTCCTATTTTTATACTCAAAAAAAGTGCATTATATTCAAAAGGGGTCAATTTATCCTCGATTTATTTTATTGATTCAAAGCCATAGTTTTTTATTATTTTTTGAGCTTCTTCGGAGCTCAACCATTCCAGGAATCCAAAATCATTATCGTCGTTATTTCTTTTTATTTTAGCGGCCCAATACGTTGGCTTTTCGTAATAAAACTTTTCTTCATCAATATAAGAAATAATTTTAACTTTTGAAGAGGTGAATACATCCGAAAAATAAGAAATTCCTAACAGAGCCTCTTCCTGCGAGATAAATTTTAAGTTTGATCGAGATGAGGACGTGAAAACTAGTTTTTCTTTTAGTAAGCCCCATAGATTCATGGATTTTAATGCTTGTTTTGAATATATTCCTAGAGGAACGGTCGAGGGGTGAGGTATAGGAAACATTGATGAGGATAGATTCTCTTTCAAGTCTTTGCTAAAGCTATCTGAATTTATATCAATAAATAAACCTTGATTAATTCCAGTAATGAACACTAATGAGTTCTTTGCAATAATTGTAGTAGATTTATTATAAATTAAATTTCTATCATTCATCCAGGCCAACCAGTCTTCGTTAGCGCTTATAATAATATCTGACATCTGACCATTATTAATCTGCCTTGCAATCAGTGATGTTGGACCTGTTATAATCCTCGCCTTAACTTTACTCTCCTTACTCCATTCCGCTATTAATGACTTGCTAACATTATAAAGACTTGAGGCAACGGACACATACAATACATCGTCTTTTGCGAAAGGTTTTGAGATAATACTTATAGAAAAAATAGCAAATATTATAATATTCTTAATCATTTAATTAACCGAGTAAATTATATCTTTCTTTTCTTTAGAGAAAACTTTAAATCCGTATTGTTTATAAAATGGCAATGCTCTTGAGTGATCTAACGAATTTGTTTGTAAAACAATTTTTTTTATTCCTAACTCATGTGCTCTAGAAATTACAGCATCCATAAGCTTTACACCTAATCCTTTTCCTATGAAATTTTCAATTAAACCAAAATGAACGATTCTCAATTCCCCATTCCTTATATAATCCTTTCTGTAATCAATTTCAAAAAATCCTATGCTTTGATTATTGTTTTTCATTAAATGAATCTCAACCTGACTGTCTAAAATTATTTCTTCTAATTTTTTATTATCCATCTGTATTCTTCCAAGCCATTTGTATTTAACTCCTACCTCTTTATAGAGATCTTTATATTCATTCAATTGAATCATTTTATGATGTAAAATTTTAAAATAATTATCGCATTTGGAAATTTTTTTTATTTCCCCTTTGTATACAAGCCAAATAATATTTATTGATTGTGTTTTCATAATATTAGTTAGTGTGATTTAAGTTTAATATATAACATTTATTATCTTTTTAAATCATTATACGAAAAATGGAGAATTCTTTTTGACTTTTATTTATGTAGGCTTAGGGGGTTTTATTGGAGCGGTGGGCCGTCATACAATTAATTTATTTTTTCTTAATTTTTTTGGCCTTTCTGCGCCTTTTTCAACTATGTTTGTAAATGTTTTAGGCTCTTTTGCGATGGGAGGCTTATTTTATTTTACATCAAATAATGTCTCGGATTTTTATAAGTTATTCTTTATGACTGGTATTTTAGGTGGTTTTACTACTTTTTCTGCATTCTCACTTGATTCAATTCAAATGCTTTTTAATAAAGATTTTTTAAATTTTATAATTTATATTTCTATTTCAGTTTCACTATCAGTGTTTTTTCTATACCTAGGGTTTTCTTTCGCAAGGTCATTTAGCCTATGAAGAGCTTTAATGATTATACTGTAGAGGAAGAGTTTTCAGACACTAGGTTTGACCGTTGGGTCGACCATTTTTTTTCTAAAATTTCGCATAATAATTTAGAGAAGTTATTGAGAAAGGGTGTTATTAGAGTAAACGGTGTAAAGGTTAAATCAAGCTTTAGATTAAGCGAAGGGGACACCATTAATATTTTGTCTTCTTTAGGGAATCTATCAAGTAATTCAAATGCAGAAGATTTGATACCTGGATCAGAGGAATTTATTAAGAAGATAACAATTCATCAAAATAATGAAGTTTTGATTTTAAACAAACCTTTTGGTTTGGCAGTTCAGGGTGGAACAGGAATTAAAAAGCATATTGACGGTTATCTGAGGTCAGCTTTTTTTGATTCAAATATAACACCAAGGTTGGTTCATAGATTAGACAAGGAGACAACCGGCTTACTTGTTGTTGCATTAACACGAAAAACAGCTATTTATTTAGCGAATCTATTTCAAAAGAGAAAAGTTAATAAAACGTATTGGGCGATTACAGATGGTCATCCAAGTCATGATAATGGTGAGATTGATCATGATGTAAGTGTTGGGGATAAAAAAAATCAATTAAATTCTTTAACAAAATATAGTAAAATACTAAGTTTGACGGATAAATTATGTTGGCTATCTTTTAGGCCTGTTACAGGAAGAACACATCAAATTCGTCAACATGCATCAATTTCAGGCTTTCCAATTGTAGGGGATAATAAATATGGAACCCACTCTAAAGAAAGCTTATTATTTAAAAAACTACACCTTCATAGTCAAAGTGTTGACTTTATGGGTGTTAATGGAGACATATTAAAGTTTGAAGCTCCTTTACCTAAGCATATGGTTGAAACATGGGCTAAATATGATTTGCCGCTAAATCCAGGTAGTGAGGTTTTTAAAAGTTAAGGTTCAGTGAGGTTTTATGGATGATATAATTAAAGAGCTTGAAAGCAGAAGAGCTAATGCAAAGCTTGGCGGCGGTCAGAAAAGAATTGACTCACAGCATTCAAAAGGAAAATTAACTGCGAGGGAGAGAATCCAGCTACTCTTGGACGAAGGATCGTTTGAGGAATATGATATGTTTGTTCAGCATGATTCTCATGAGTTTGGTATGCAGGATCAAAAAATTCCTGGCGACGGTGTTGTGATTGGGTCGGGATTGATAAATAATCGAACCGTCTTTGTTTACGTTAAGGATTTTACTGTTTTTGGAGGCTCACTATCATTAGCACATTCTAAAAAAATAAATAAAATTCAAGATATGGCCTTAAAAAATAATGCTCCTTTGATCGGAGTTTTAGATGCTGGTGGAGCGCGAATACAAGAGGGTATTGATTCTTTGGGGGGCTATGCAGAAGTTTTTCAAAGAAATGTTCTTGCATCTGGCGTGATACCTCAAATTTCAATCATAATGGGTCCTTGCGCTGGAGGTGATGTTTATTCCCCAGCACTAACTGATTTCGTGTTTATGGTTAGGGATACTTCTTACATGTTTGTGACAGGACCCGATGTTGTTAAAACAGTAACAAATGAAGAAGTCACAGCTGAGCAGTTGGGCGGCGCCGAAGTGCATACAACTATTTCTTCTGTTGCAGATGGTGCCTATGATAATGACTTGGAGATGATGGAGCAAATGAGGGAGTTAATAAGTTTTTTACCTTCTAGCAATGTAGACCAGCCTCCTATTAAATTAAGCTTCGATCCAATTAATCGAGTAGAGGAAAGTCTCGATACGCTTGTTCCTGATAATTCTAATTCCCCTTATGATATTAAGGAGTTAATTTTAAAGGTTGTCGATGAGGGTAATTTTTTTGAAATACAAGAAAAGTTTGCTCCAAATATTGTTACTGGTTTTGCAAGGTTTGATGGATATACAGCTGGAATAGTTGGAAATCAACCCCTTCATCTGGCCGGTGTTTTGGATTCAGATGCAAGCAGAAAAGCCGCTAGATTTGTTAGATTCTGTGATGCATTTTCTATACCTTTAGTTACATTGGTTGACGTCCCAGGTTTTTTACCAGGTACAGATCAAGAGTATGGAGGTCTAATTAAGAATGGGGCCAAGCTTTTATATGCTTACGCTGAAGCAACGGTTCCAAAGGTCACAATTATCACGCGTAAAGCCTATGGCGGAGCTTACTGTGTTATGGCGCCCAAGCATTTAAGAGGCGATATTAACTACGCTTGGCCAAGTGCTGAAATTGCTGTTATGGGAGCTAAAGGCGCAGTGGAGATTATATATAGAAACGATATTGGCGATGAAACTAAAATCAAAAAATATACAGAGGCTTATGAGGATAGATTCTTGAATCCTTTTGTGGCTGCAGAAAGAGGTTATGTGGATGATGTTGTTATGCCTCGTAATTCTAGATCAAGAATCGGTAAAGCCCTTAAGATGCTTAGAAATAAAAAACTTTCAAACCCATGGAAAAAACACGATAACCTACCTTTATGAGAAGTAAATGTTTAAAAAGATTTTAATTGCAAATCGAGGCGAGATAGCCTGTAGAATTATATCTACATGTAAGAAATTATCAATCCCAACTGTAGCGGTTTATTCAGATGCTGATAAGCGATCTCTTCATGTTAGTTTAGCTGATGAGTCAGTTAATATCGGACCCGCTCCATCAATTGATTCATATCTATCAATCGATAAGATAATCGATGCTTGTAAACAAGTAGGAGCTGATGCAGTTCATCCCGGCTATGGTTTTTTATCCGAGAATCATATTTTTATGAATCGACTTGAAAAAGAAGATATTACATTCATTGGCCCCTCAGAAGAACCAATAAGAGTAATGGGAGACAAGATAGAATCTAAGATTTTTGCTATTGATGCTGGAGTAAATACTGTTCCAGGGCATCAAGGGGTTGTCAAAAGTGTTGAAGATGCTCTCCTTATAGCAAAGAAAGTTGGTTTCCCTGTTATGATTAAGGCCTCTGCGGGAGGAGGCGGGAAAGGTATGAGAATTGCCAATGATGAAAATGATGTCCCTGACGCCTTTACCTCTTCCATTAATGAGGCAAAATCAAGTTTTGGTGATGATAGGATATTTATTGAAAAATTTATAACGAAACCAAGGCATATTGAAATACAAATTCTCGCAGATAGTCATGGAAATGTAGTACATTTAGGTGAGCGCGAATGCTCAATCCAGAGAAGAAATCAAAAGATAATTGAAGAATCACCAAGTCCTTTTGTTGACGACCGCTTAAGAGGTAAAATGGGCGAACAAGCTGTTCTACTAGCAAAAAAAGTTGGCTACACAAGCGCTGGCACTGTTGAATTCATTGTTGACGAAAAAAGAAATTTTTATTTTCTTGAGATGAATACTAGACTCCAAGTAGAGCATCCTGTTACGGAATTAGTTACGGGTTTTGATCTGGTTGAAGAGATGATCAAAATTGCAGCAGGTGAAAAACTTAATGTTACTCAAGACGATATCAAATTTAAAGGCTGGGCAATTGAATCAAGAATCTATGCTGAAGATCCTGAGAGAAATTTTATGCCTTCCACGGGAAGATTAATAAGATACAAACCACCTAAGGGTATGAGTAATATTAGAAATGATACTGGGGTTTATGAAGGTGGTGAAATTTCAATGTTCTACGACCCAATGATATCTAAACTATGTTCTTACGCAGATACAAGGTTAGAGGCATGTAGGCTTATGCAGAATGCATTAAATAACTTCGAAATTTCTGGTATTAAAAATAACCTTAATCTTCTGGCATCTATAGTTAAGAGTAAGAAGTTTTTAGATGGTGATATAAATACTGGATTTATCGCCGAGGAATATCCGAATGGATTTTCTTCAGAAATTAAGAGTAGGGAGGATTCATTAATGTTTTCTCTAGTTGCCATTTTTGCCGATATAAAAAATAATAATAGCAACAACAATAACAACCTTAAGCTTAATGAGAGATCTTTAGTAGCCTCTGTAGGTAATAATATTTTTGAATTCAAGGTTTATAATGCAATAAAAAATACAATTATTGAGCATGACGGGAGAGTTATTTCCCTGGAGTCAGACTGGAACCCTGGAGACAGGTCAATAAAAATAAAAATTGATGAAGATATTGTCACTCTTCAGATTCAATCAGGCGTTAAGGGTTATAAAGTAAGTGGATTTGGGCTTTCTGGAACTGTTAAAATAAGAAGTGAAATTGCCCAAGAGCTCTCTGCTTATATGATAAAGAAAGTTGTCACAAAAAATACAAAAATTATTAAATGTCCAATGCCTGGCCTAGTTATTTCTATTGATATAGAGCAAGGCCAAATTATAGAAGATGGCGATAAGCTCTGCACAATTGAGGCAATGAAGATGGAAAACATAATTAGATCAGAGGTTGCTGGGGTAATTAAAAAAATACACTGCAAAGAGGGCGAGAGTTTATCAACAGATCAAATTATGATTGAATTTGAGTAATACTTGTATTTAGATGAAAGTTACTTTTAAAATTTTTTAAAAGAATTTTATCTATATCTTTTGTTGATAGGGTTACCCCTAACTTTTTTAAACTTGTTGTTCCTTTGTCTTTGTTTCCACAAGATACAATACCTTTAAAGTGCTTAAGATTTGGACTGATGTTTAGGCTTACCCCGTGAAATGTTATTCCTTTTCTAACCCTCAATCCAATTGATGCTATTTTTTCTTCACTATAGCTTGTCTTGTTATTGTTTACCCAAACACCAACATTTTCCTTTATTAAGAAAGAATCAATCCCCAGATCTTTTAATGTATCTGTAATCCACTTTTCTAGAGTGGAAACAAATGTTCTTATATCGTAACCTCTCTCTCTAATGTTTAACATTACGTAAACAATCCTTTGCCCTGGTCCGTGATATGTGTATTCCCCACCCCTAGAGGCATTAAAGACGGGAAAAGTATCTTTCTTTAGAAGGTCTGAATCATTAGCACTTGTACCAGCAGTATAAATAGGTGGGTGCTCTAAAAACCAAATTAGTTCAGGTTTCTTTTTAGAGCTAATACTTTCAACTCTTTCTTCCATTAAAAAAATTGCGTCCTGATAGCTAACTAACTCATTTGATATTGCGTACTCTATTTCTTTTATTTTCATGACCATCTATTTATTTTAAGATATATGTTTTAAAGTAAGATTCAATTTTTGTTAAATAATATATTAATTCTTTATGTATTAAATATATTGTGAATTTAAAATGCGGCCGTGGCGGAACTGGTAGACGCGCAGCGTTGAGGTCGCTGTGGGGTAAAACCCGTGGAAGTTCGAGTCTTCTCGGCCGCACCATTAAATTTAATGTAAGAGATTCTTATGAACGAAATTAAAGTTAATAATCAGAATAAATTATTCACTCCTTTTGACCCATCTTTGATCTCTCAAATCATGGATGCTCTCGACACCTCTGATAGCGCCAAGACAGTCTCACTTATGAAGGATCTATCAGCTGTAGATATTGCTGATATAATTAATCTTATACCAAGGTCAGAGGTAAAGAATTTTATTCATTTTATTGAAAATGATTTTAATCCAGAAATACTATCCGAGCTTGAAGAAACCCTTCGAGAGGAGGTTATTAATTTACTTGGCCATTCATATGTTGCTGAAGTCTTACAGAAGCTTGAAACAGATGATGCTATTCATGTAATAGAGGACCTTGAGGAGGACGATAAGAATTTAATTCTTGATAAAATTCCTAAGACAGAAAGAGACGAGTTGCAGATATCATTAAATTATCCCGAGGATAGTGCCGGGCGTTTAATGTCATTAGATTTTGTTGCTTTAAAACCAAATATGAATGTTGGTGATGCCATAGATTTCTTAAGAACTGGTGACGATTTACCGATAGAATTTTATGAAGTTTATTTGGTTGATTTATCGTTTAAGCCTGTTGCAGCCATATCTCTATCAAATATTATTAGATCGCCCCGCGATATAGTGCTGGATGGCCTTCAGTCTCATGAGCTCGTTACTATTTCAGGTGAAATGGATAGAGAGTTAGTCGCATATCAATTTGAAAGGTTTGACTTGGTCTCCGCTCCCGTCATTAATAAGAAAGGTTGTTTGATCGGTGTTATCACTGCAGATGATGTAGTTGAAGTTTTAAAAGATGAGGCGGGGGAGGATATTAAGCTTCTTGGTGGAGTTGGTGATGAGGATATAACCGATAATATTATTCAAGCGTCCAGAGGCCGTTTTTCTTGGCTTTTTGTTAATCTTATTACGGCGATTCTTGCATCAATGGTGATAGGTATTTTTGATGGAACAATAGAAGAAATGGTTGCTTTAGCTGTCCTGATGCCGATTGTCGCATCTATGGGAGGAAATGCAGGTACTCAAACATTAACAATTGCAGTCCGCTCATTGTCGACGAGAGACCTTATACCCTTAAATTATAAACGAATTATTAATCGAGAAATTTTTGTAAGTTTCTTAAATGGAATTTTCTTTGCCATAATTTTAGGGACTCTAAGTGCGCTATGGTTTGGAAATATTCCGCTGGGAGTAGTTTTAGCTTTTGCAATGGTTTTAAATATGGTTGTTGCTGGATTTTCTGGTATTATAATTCCTTTAATTTTAAATAAAATAGGTGTTGATCCGGCGGTGGCATCTAGTGTGTTTGTTACAACTGTAACAGATGTTGTTGGGTTTTTTTCATTTCTAGGCCTTGCCGCAATATTTTTGGTGTAAATTGACATTAAATATTAAAAAATTATGTGTTGGCGCGGATTCTTTATCCGATCTTTATTACCGTCAAAAGCAAATAAGAGATAACCTTAGGTCCACTGTTCATATTACTAGAATGTTTCCTAAGAGATTTGAGGAGGTGCTTCAGGGTGGATCACTATACTGGGTTATAAAAAGTAAGCTTTGCGTTAGACAGGAAATTTTAAATATTGAAAGGTTTATTGACAGCAATGGCGTTAAGAGATGTAAAATTGAATTAAACGAAAGTTTAATGTTAACCGTTCCCCACAAGGAGAGACCTTTTCAAGGATGGCGTTATTTAGAAACAAAAGATTCCCCTCAGGATACTAGGATTTTTGATATAATTGATGATAATAGTGATCAAGAAATGGTTTCTGATTTGCATAACCTAGGGTTGGTTTAGTTGGCGGTATTTCTTTTAGGGGTAATATTTTTAATTTTTTTAATTTCCTTTTTTAATTGGATTTTATCATCTAATAAAAAAATTTTTAAAGAAAAGGTTAGATTGGTAATTATATTTGTATCGCTTGTATTGGCTTTGATATTTTTAATATTTGGACTTTATTATTTTTCAACTTTTTTTATCTCTCTTGCTATTTGGTTTTTCAAAAGAAAGCTTTTTTTTGATTTTTTATTAGGCATCTTAAAGAGAAAAAAAGACCCGTCTATGCATGCCTTAGAGGCATATGAATTACTTGGAGTTGATAAATATGCCTCTAATTCGGATATAATTAAGAAACATAAGGAATTGATATCAAGACTGCATCCTGATAAAGGTGGTTCCTCTTACTTAAGTTCAAGAATTAATGAAGCCAGAGATACCATAATGAAAGAAAGAGAAAATGGAGGTGAAAAAAGTGACTAAAAATGATAAATTTAACGACAGTGATTCATCTCTAAAAACTCAAATTAAAAATAAAGTAAAAAAACCCTCTTTGTATAAAGTTCTTATTCTAAATGATGACTATACTCCGATGGAATTTGTTATTTACCTTTTAAAAAATTTTTTTAACAAAAGTAATGAAGAGGCAACAAAAGTAATGCTTCATGTTCATCAAAATGGTATAGGTGTTTGTGGAGTTTTTTCTTATGAAATCGCTGAAACAAAAGTTATTCAAGTTCTCGATACTTCAAGAAAAAATAATCACCCTTTGCAATGTACGATGGAGAAAGCATAAATGACTTCATTTTCAATAACTTTAGAAGAAAGTTTACAAAGGTCAATTGACTTTGCAGCTCAAAATAAACACGAGCATGTAACAATTGAACATCTTTTGATCTCACTACTAGACGATAAAGATGCTTATAAGGTTTTAATTGCATCTAGCGTCGATGTGAATTTGCTTAAAAGTGAGTTAACTGATTTTATTAATAAACAAGATTATTTAATTGTAGATAATGATGGTGTTCCTGAGCCAACAGCAGGCTATAGAACTGTGGTAACAAGAGCGGCTATCCATGTTCAACAATCAGGTGGTCAAGAAGTAGATGGTGGAAATGTTATAGTTGCAATATTTTCTCAACAAGAGAGCTACTCAGTGTATTTGTTGGAAAAACAAGACATGACTAGGTATGACGCAGTTCAATTTTTAGCCCACGGAATAAAAAAAAATCAGACCTTCGGAGATATTCAGTCAGATAGTGAAGAAGGAGAGTATGATGATGAGGATTCCCCCTTATCAAAAGATAGCGCCTTAGATTCATTTTGTGAAAACCTCAATGAGAAAGCAAAAAATCAATTAATCGATCCTTTGATAGGAAGGGCTAGCGAGGTTAATAGATTAATCCAAATACTCAGCAGAAGAAGAAAAAACAATCCTTTGTTGGTTGGTGACCCGGGTGTTGGGAAAACCGCTATAGCGGAAGGGTTAGCCTTTAGAATTGTTGAAAATGATGTGCCGGATATCATAAGCAAAACTGTTATATTTTCTTTAGATATGGGTTCGATCTTGGCTGGCACTAGATATCGTGGTGATTTCGAGGAGAGAATCAAGGCTGTTTTAAAGGAAATTGAGGACTCGGAGGACGCAGTTCTCTTTATTGATGAAATTCATACTGTTATCGGGGCTGGAGCAACTTCTGGTGGCTCAATGGATGCATCAAACCTTCTAAAGCCTTCACTTCAAGGTCAGAAGTTGAGATGTATAGGCTCAACTACCTACAAAGAATACAGGCAGTTTTTTGATAAGGATCGAGCTTTATCTAGAAGGTTTCAAAAAATTGATGTTGAAGAGCCTAGTATCCCTGATACGATCAAAATATTAATGGGCCTTAAATCAAGATTTGAATCATTTCATGGACTTAAATATTCAAATGAAGCGATAAAAACAGCTGTAGAGCTTTCCTCTAGATACATGAGCGACAGAAAGCTTCCAGATAAGGCAATTGATGTTATTGATGAAACTGGTGCCTCTCAAAAGCTTAGGCCGGAATCCAAAAGAAAGAAAACTATAACTCAAAAAGATATTGAGCAAACAATTGCTACTATGGCAAGGATTCCTTCAAAACATATTACTAGAGATGACAGTGAAAAATTAAAAGATTTAGATAAATCCTTAAAAAGATTTATATTTGGTCAAGATAAAGCGATAGAGGAGATTGTTGCTTCCATTAGATTATCGCGCGCAGGTCTTAGGGATCTACAAAAACCAATTGGCTCTTACCTCTTTACTGGACCGACTGGCGTTGGCAAGACTGAGTTAGTTCGGCAACTTTCATCTGTTATGAGTGTCGAGCTTCTGAGGTTTGATATGTCTGAATATATGGAGCGTCACACTGTATCGCGCCTTATTGGAGCCCCTCCTGGCTATGTTGGCTTCGATCAGGGTGGTTTGTTAACTGACGGTGTAGATCAAAATCCTTACAGTATAGTTTTGTTGGATGAAATAGAAAAAGCTCATCCAGATATATTTAATATTTTACTCCAGGTTATGGACCATGGAACGCTAACAGATCAAAATGGTAGAAAGGTTGATTTCCGTAATACCATTATAATTTTAACAACTAATGCTGGAGCTTCAGATTTAGCTAAACCAGCCCTAGGCTTCAACAGAAGCGAAAGAGCAGGGGATGATACTGAAGCGATTGAAAAATTATTTAATCCTGAGTTTAGAAATAGATTAGATTCAATAATCTCCTTTAACACTCTACCTGGCAAGGTTATTAGCAAAGTTGTAGAGAAGTTTATACTTGAGCTTGAATCCCAGTTAGACAACAAGAATGTTTTTATTAATATATCTAATGAAGCAGCTCACTGGCTTGGAGAAAAGGGTTATGATCACAATATGGGTGCAAGACCTTTGGCTAGATTGATACAAGAAAAAGTTAAGAAACCAATTGCTGAAGAAATTTTATACGGTGTTCTTGAAAAGGGCGGAACTGTAAACGTTTCCTTAAAGAAAGCAGAATTAAATTTTTCTTATAAACCATTGAAAAATATGAAGAAAAATAAAAAAGAATTAATAAAAAGTTAGCTAATTATAGGTTTTTAATTATCTTATCTCTCTCTTTCTTTAGTTCCAGAGAACTCTTAACGCCTGAAGAGTGAAATTTATAATTTAAACCCCCTCTTCTTTGTATAATATGAAAATGGAGATGGAATACGGTTTGTCCTGCTTCCGATCCATTAAGCTGAAGAACCATAACCCCCGCTGGTGAATAAACCTTCTTAATCGATTTTGCTATTTTTTGGGTAGCCCCCATTAGGTGTGGAAAGTATTCTTCAGGAAGATCTAAAAGATTAGTAGTTTTGCATTTTGGAATAACAAGTGTGTGTCCAGGAGCTTGAGGCATCACATCCATAAATGCTAAAATAAATTCATTTTCCAGTACCTTGACACAACTTACATCGCCTTTTATTATTTTAGCAAATATATTTTGATCGTCATAGACCATCTTAATCACCTCTTTTATAGGGAAGGTAGGTTTCTAGTATTTTTTTACTTTTTTCAACCTCTTTAATTTCATATTTTAAGTATTCCTCAATTGCATCAGAAAAATTCTTTTCTCTAATCCAGTGTGCTGAGTATGTAGTTTCAGGTGAGTATCCTCTTGAAATTTTATGAGTTCCCTGAGCTCCTGCCTCAACAATTTTTAAGTTATTTTTAATAGCAAATTCAATTGCTTGATAGTAGCATAATTCAAAGTGAAGAAACTTATGATCTTCAATACACCCCCAGTTTCTTCCATAAAGGTTGTTGCTTCCAATAAAGTTTAATGCCCCTGCGATGTATTTATTTTTTCTTTTTGCCATAACTAAGAGTATGTTTTCTTTCATGCTCCTACCAATCATCTTAAAAAATTCTACATTTAGATAAGCTTGTCCCCATTTCTTCATGGTAGTGTCTAGATAAAATTTATAGAAAAAATCCCAATGAAACTCTTGAATATCTTCACCCGTTATATGCTCAATCTCAATCGAGCTATCCTTGAAGAGCTGTCTTTCTTTTTTGATATTTTTTCTTTTTCTTGACGACAATTCATTTAAAAAATCGTCAAAGCAATTGTAGTTGTTATTTTTCCAGTGGAACTGTTGATCCTTTCTTATTAACCAACCGAGCCTTTTGAGAATTCCAGCCTCTTCCTTTGTTAAAAAAGTAATGTGTGCTGATGAGGCTTTAATTTGTTCCACAAGACCTAGTAATTTAGATGATAGACCTTCTATGATTTTCATATAACTTAATTCGTCTTTTATTAAGAATCTTCTGCCTGTCACTGGTGTATAGGGGATCGAGACCTGTATTTTGGGATAATATGAATTTCCCGTTCTGTGGTAAGCGTTAGCCCAGTCGTGATCAAAAACATATTCGCCCATTGAATTAGTTTTTATAAATGATGGCATGCATCCTAATATTTCTTTTTTTTCATTCTCAAGAATTAGATATGAAGAGTTCCAGCCTGTATTATGGTTTATTGAATGACTTTTTTCTAATGCATATAAAAATTCATAACTTATAAATGGGTTATATTCATTTTCATTATTATTTGCACAGCTATTCCAATTATCTTTATTGATATCAGAGAGAGATGACTTTACCTTAAATTTATAATTTTCCATTTATTTTTTATTCATGAATTTCAAAAATTGCATCAATTTCTACAGCCATTCCAAGGGGTAGGGAGTTTGCGCCTACAGCAAAACGAGAATGCCATCCACTATCGCCAAATAAATCTATCATAAGTTGAGATGCTCCCTCGATAACCAGAGCGTGATCGGTAAAGGTATCCTCACAATTAACAAACCCACCTAGTTTAACGCATCTTTTTATTTTATCTAAATCATCACATGCAAATTTTGCTTGAGAAAGTATCATCTCACCGCAAGCTCGCGCGGCCTTCTGACCCTCCTGAAGTGATAAATCTAGGCCAACTTTTCCTGTTATTAGATTACCATTCTTTAGGGGTCCCTGTCCTGAAATAAACAAAAGGTTATTTGTTAAAATGAATGCCGAATAGCTTGCAACTGGTAGAGCTGGATTCGGTAAATTAATACTTAACTCGCCTAATCTTTTTTCTATTTTTCCTGACATATTGTTAGCCCCTAAAGTGATCTTCCTTTTTTAATTAAATCTTCACCAAACTTTTTTCTAATAGTATCCATTGCATATTCTATTTTTGTATCGTTTGTTTTTGAAGTATTTATTAAATCATAAAGGTCGCATAATTCTGAATCTTTTAAATTAGATATCCCTACGCCAATTAATCTATACTTTAAATTATTTTTTTCTTTGTATAAAAGTTTTTTCGAGTAATTAAATATTAACTCTCCCAGCTGAGTTGGTTCAATAATGGTAAACGATCTTGTTAGCAGTTTAAACTCATTTGTTTTTAATTTTAGAGTTATTGTTTGTCCACCCAGGCCATTAATCTTTGACCTTTTTGAAACTTTTTCACATAATGTCCATAATGTTTTTTCAAGTATTTTTTTGTTGCTTATATCGTGATCAAAGGTAGTTTCATGACTGATACTTTTGATTTGACGAAAAGGTATCACCTTTCTTGAATCTTGGCCGTTAGATAGAGAGTGTATATGTGATCCAATAGATCCGTAGCGCTTTATAATATCTTGTGGGTTCATTTCTTTAATTTGTCCTATTGTCTTTATTCCATCATTATTTAGCTTTCTTTTTAATATTTTCCCAACACCCCATAAGATTTCAACTGGTTGTTGATATAAAAATTGTTTAGATTCTCTTTTTCCTAAAACTGAAAAACCCTTTGGTTTATCAATCTCAGAGCAGATTTTAGCTAGAAACTTATTATAGGATAGACCAATTGATACTGATATTCCGATATTTTTATTTATTTTTTTTGATAATTCAGCAAGTAGGATAGCAGGTATTTTTTTATGCAATCTTTTTGTTCCTGATAAATCTAAAAATGCTTCATCTAAGGAAATTGGTTCTATGAGAGGGGTTATTTCCCCCATCAAAGTATTTATTATTTTTGAAGCGTCCCTATATTTTTTCATATTTGGTTTAATTATAATTGCCTCAGGGCATAATTTTAGTGCTTTGTAAATTGGCATAGCTGACTTTACTCCCTTGGTTCTTGCCAAATAACATGCGGTCGAGACCACCCCTCTTTTCCCGCCCCCAATAATCACAGCTGAGTTTTTTAATTTCGGATTATCTCTTTTTTCTATTGAGGCATAGAACGCATCACAGTCAACATGAGCAATGCTAAGGCTTTCTATTTCATTGTTATTTATTATTTTTAAGGAAGAGCAGTTTTCGCAGTAATTTCTTTTTTCACAGAAGCTTGAAAAGCACTCTCTACAAATTGATAAAATTATTTTTTTAACTCTCTCTTTTATCATTGATCAACAATTTCTTTAAAATCAACTTTTCTATATCTTCCCATTTACTTAATCTATGTTTGATAGACGATGGAGTCACCAATAATTTATCCAATCTTTGATCTTGTACAAAATGTATACAGGTAGAGCTTGGGTATTCATTAAAAACTGAATCTACATTCTGCGGAAGGTCATCAATAAAGAAAACAGGCGATGAAATATTTTTACATAACTCAGCTACTACAGGACCCTTTAAACCACTACTTGTTATCACTGGATAGTTCATATCATTTTTTTCTAATGCTTTAATCCTTCTACCTTTATCTTTGCTTGCTATATTTGTTAAAATTACTATCTGACATTCTTTCGATAAGTTTTTAAGTGTTTCTGATGCATTTAATACTGGATTTAAATACTCTGTCTCTTCTTTAAAAAACTTAGGCATAAGTGTGCTCATATCCTTTTCGTTCAAGAATTTTCCAGTTTTTATATTTTTGATATTACCATTTAGCCTAGCCTTAGAGAGATCGAGGTGCAGATCATTCCTTAGGAGAAAGCTTTCAAAACCCTCTAAGAACATGAACAAGACCTCATCTGCATCTGAGATAATCAGAGGTTTTTTAGGGTCGATAAAGACATCATTTATTTGATTTTGTATTTCGAAACTTATCAGATTTTTTTGATAATTTTTTTTTGAGATCTTAGGGGTTATTTTATCTTACCTTCTTTAAACTCTACATGCTTACGAACCACTGGGTCATATTTCTTTACGACCATTTTGTCAGTCATTGTGCGTGCATTTTTCTTTGCGACGTAATAATAGCCAGTCCCTGCCGTACTATTAAGTTTAATTTTTATTGTTGCTGCTCTAGCCATGATACATCCTTATATTAAGCGGAAATTAAGTATAATTACCTATTAGTCAAGTACTTTAATTTCGGTGATTAGTCTGTGCTGCCTTCTGTAACGCCAAAAAATTGGATTACTGTTAATTTCATTACCATTTTTTATTCTTTTTCTTATCTCTGTTAGTATAAATTCCGTGACATCAAACATTGGTAATTTTAAAGATTTGTTTATTTCAACATACTCTAACTTATCTAACTCACCATTACCCTTAACCCCACCTTTAAAGGAACTTGATGGTGCTACAAAAAATTTTGTATCAAACCTCATTGGACGGGTTAAGGGAGTGATTGCTCTAGCAAGAACCCACATATCCCTTATATCGTCATTCTTTAATCTTAGGTTAGTTTCTTCTTCAGTTTCTCTTATAGCAGCATGAATTAATGCTTCGCCAAGGGGAGGATTCGCCTTAAGTGATGATAGATTTTTTATAATTTTGTCATTTGTTAAGTACTTTTTTGATGTTAAAAAATCATTTTTATCTAGTTTTCCTCCTGGAAATACCCACATTCCTGGTGCAAAGCGAGACTTATCAGGTCTTTTCCCCATAAGAACATAAAGTTTTTTTTTGTTTTTTTTTGTAATTACTATAGTTGCTGCAGATTTTGGTTTGATTATTTTTACCATTTTTAAAACTTATTTTTTCTTTTTTGACTTATTCAAAAGATCAATTGCCGATTCTAGAGTGATGCTATCCAGAGAGCTATCTTTTGGGATGCCAACATTTGTCTTGCCGTGCTTAATATATGGACCATACTTTCCATCCATTAAATTGATATTTTTTTTATCTTTTGGATGAGAGCCAAGTTCTTTAATAATTTTACTTCCCCTTCCTCTCCCAGGGTTAGATCTTTTATCTTCAATTAAATCAACAGCTCTATTTAGGCCTATTGTAAATAATTCATCAACATTTTGTAGATTTACGTATACACCTTCATGCAAAAGATAAGGTCCGAATCTACCTAAGGCTCCACTGATTTCATTACCATCGTCTGGATGCAATCCAATTACTCGGGGTAGGGACAGAAGGTCAATTGCTTTTTCCAAGGTTAAATCTGCAGGGTCTATAGTTTTTGGAATTGAAGATCTTTTGGGCTTTGTCTCTTTACCTTCCCCATCTCCTATCTGGACATATGGTCCATATCTTCCAATTAGAAGATGTATTTCATCATCAGTACCAGGGTATTTTCCCAGAATTTTTGCTTCTACATTTTGTTCCGAAGACCCAAAAGATCTTGTATACTTGCATTCAGGGTAAGACGAACAACCGACAAAAGCACCATTCCTACTTGTTTTTAAACTTAATTCACCATCCTCACACTTAGGACATTTTCTATTAATTTTACCATTCTCATCTTTAAAGACATGATTCCCAATACTTTCATTTAATGTCTCGAGTATCTCTCTTGTTCTTAATTCTAAAGCTGATTTTGCACAAATACTGAATTCACTCCAAAAGCTACTTAAAAAATCCTTCCAATTCATCTCACCGTTCGATACTTTGTCTAAATTTTTCTCAAGATCTGCTGTAAAATTATAACTTACGTATTGAGTAAAGAAATTTTCTAAGAACGAGGATAGTAACCTACCTTTCGCCTCAGGATGAAAATACCTACTCTCTATTCTTACATATTGCCTATCCTGAAGAACGGAAATAATTGATGCGTATGTAGAGGGGCGACCTATTCCTTTCTCCTCAAGTGATTTGACGAGAGTTGCTTCAGAGAATCTAGGTGGCGCTTTGGTAAAGTGTTGAATTTCTTCAATTTCAATTTTATTTAATGTTTGATTTTTTTCAAGTTTTGGAAGTTCCTGAATTTCTTCGCTAGAGCTTTCCTTTCGCCCCTCCTCATAGAGGGTTCTAAACCCATTAAATAGTGTGACAGTCCCAGAAACCCTGAGATTTAAATCCATTTCCTTATTAGTAATGTTTATTGTAGTTCTTAACCCTTTCCAATTCTCCATCTGACTCGCGAGAGTTCTTTTCCAGATCAGCCCGTATAAATCCCTTTCTTCTTTAGAGGAGTCACTATTCATTCTTTCGGGGTTTATTTTTGTATCAGTAGGCCTAATAGCCTCATGGGCTTCCTGGGCGTTGGCTGCCTTGGTGGCATACTCATTTGGTTTTGTGGGAAGATAACTATTCCCAAAGGTATTATCAATTGTTGATCTTATCTCGTTAATTCCTTCCTCTCCTATCTGAACACCGTCTGTTCTCATGTAGGTGATTAATCCATTTTGATATAGTCTCTGGGCTACTTGCATGGTATTTTTTGCTGACATACCTAGCTTTCTTGAGGCTTCCATTTGAAGTGATGATGTTATAAATGGCGGCGAAGGTTTTCTTGATACTTCCTTTTCATCAATTTCTTTTACAATATATTCAGAGTTTTCTAATTTCGATTTTATTTTATTTGCTTCCTCAGAATTTTTTATATCAAATTGATCAAGCTTTTTTCCATCAAGGTGGGTTAATGATGCCTTGAATGGAGCATGGTCTGAATGAGACAATAATGCATTTATTGACCAATACTCTTTTGGGTTAAATGATTCAATTTCAATCTCTCTCTCACAAAGAAGCTTTAGGGCAACCGACTGAACTCTTCCGGCCGATCTTGCACCTGGGAGTTTTCTCCACAAAACAGGTGAAAGTGTAAATCCAACTAAATAATCCAATGCACGTCGGGCTAGATAGGCATCAACTAACTCTTTGTCTAGCTCTCTTGGATTCGCAATCGCTTCAGTGACAATTTTTTTTGTTATGGCATTAAATGTAACGCGAGTAACGTCCTTGCCCTTAAGACTGCCATTGTCTTGAAGTGTCTGTAATACATGCCAAGCTATTGCCTCACCTTCACGATCAGGATCTGTTGCAAGTATAAGAGAGCTTGCGCTTTTTAACGCATCTTGAATTATTTTTGTTTGCTTTTTTCCTTTAGCATCCATTTCCCAGAGCATTTCAAAGTCATTATCTGGCTGAACAGATCCCTCCGAAGAAGGAAGATCTCTAATATGCCCAAAGGATGCTATTACCTTATAATCTGAACCAAGATAACCTTCTATAGTTTTTGCTTTAGCTGGTGATTCAACTACCACTACATGCATTTTAAGCTCCTTTGTTTAGAAAAAAAATATAATTATTATTCAATAAGTCAAATTTCATATGATAATTCAAGAAATTTTTTTTATTTCTAAATTAAATAATTTTAATTTTAGGTTCTTCACCCCTTAGAATTCTTCTGATATTTGACTCATGTCTACAGAAGGAGATAATGCTTAAAAGTATAAAGATTAAGGTTATTAAGATATTCTTGGTAATAAGAAAGGAAATAAATGGCATTAGGGATACGGCAGTTAAAGATGCTGTTGAGGCTGTTTTAAAAATCAATGCTGTAACTATCCAAATAACTATAAACGATAAACCCAGGTAAGGAGAAAAAGCAAAACAAATCCCAAGGTAGGTTGCTATCCCTTTTCCACCCTTAAATTTTAACCATACGGGGAAATTATGACCTAAAAAAGAAAATAATGCCGATAAAATTCCCAGGTATATATTTGATTTAAATATTAATACTGGTATCGCTCCTTTTAAAGCATCGATAAGAAGTGTCGTTATTGCAAGAATCTTTGAACCAGACCTTAATACATTTGTTGCACCAATATTGCCTGACCCTTGTTTTGTTATATCAATTTTATTAAAATACCTTGATAAAACGTACCCACTAGGAAACGATCCTATTAAATAACTAACAAGTATTACAAAAAAATATAAAAATATAAGGTTTAAAATTATCATTTTAATATATAAGTAGTCTGAAAGGTAATTACGTGCAACATCTTCTGTCAGTAGACGATATAAATGAAAAATTCATACTTGATCTCTGGGAACGAGCTAGCGATCAAAAAGATAACTTTTCTAGTTCTTTAAAAAATAAAATTTTAACAAATCTTTTTTACGAGCCCTCAACAAGAACATCTTCTTCTTTTTATAGCGCGATGGTTAGGCAGGGCGGTTCTGTAATTCCTATAAATAATGTAAAGTTTTCAAGCGCTATAAAGGGGGAAAGCTTAGAAGATACAATTATTACAATGGGAACTATGAGTGATTGTATAGTCTTAAGACACCCAGAAATCGGATCGGTTTCTAGGGCAGCTAAAGTAAGTTCTGTTCCTGTAATTAACGCCGGTGATGGAAAGGGCGAACACCCCACACAAACTCTGCTAGACGGTTTTACAATTTTTTATAATAATAAAGAAAAAATTGATAATTTAAGAATAACTATGGTTGGTGATCTAAAAAACGGACGAACGGTCAAGAGTCTTGTTAAGTTACTATCTAGATATTCTGGTAATCACTTTAATTTTGTTAGCCCTCCAGACTTAAGGCTTCCAAAAGATTTACTTCCTAAGAACTCCTTTCAAACCGAAAAAATAGAAGAGGTTATTTCTGACACTGATGTTTTGTATGTTACTAGAGTGCAATCCGAAAGAGGGAGTAATCATCAGTATTCATTATCCTTAGATCAATTGAACTTATTGCCAAGAAAATCTATAGTTATGCACCCACTGCCAAGGGTAAATGAAATTCCAAGAGCTTTTGATAATGATCCGAGAGCTAAATATTTCGATCAAATGCTCTATGGTCTTTGGTGTAGAATGGTACTCTTGGAAAATGTTATGAGTTAGGTTTTAGGAAATCTAAAAGACCTTGTAAAATTATAGTAGCGGCAATTTTATCAATTACTTTTGTTCTTTTTTTTCTGGATATGTCTGCTTCTATCAAAGATCTTTCAGCCGCAACAGTCGAGAGTCTTTCATCCCATAATAGTATTGGTATCTTTATATTTTTGTATAGATTCCGAATAAAAGATCTACTTGATTGAGATTTTGGGCCAAGAGATCCGTCCATATTTATTGGGTCACCAACTATTATTGAGCCAACTCCAAATTTTTTAATAGTCCCCTCTATGATAACGGACACTTCTGAGAATTTTTTTTCTTCAATAACCATGTAGGGTGATGCTATCTTTTGATTAACATCAGAAATTGCCAAACCAATTCTTTTTTTTCCAAGATCGAGACATAAAATAGTTTTGTTGTATGGAATTATTTCACGAAAGTTATTTGAATCATTTGTCATCACGGTTATAAGTATCAACGGTTAATGTTTTGATGCAAGCAAGACTTTATTATTTTATAATTTATTTTAAGGAGAAAGCATGTCTGTTACTATAGATAATGTTAAAAAAATTGCAAAACTTTCAAAAATCTCTCTAAGTGATGATGAGGTTAAGAGCTTTTTAACTGATTTAAATAAAATTATTGATTGGGTTGATCAGCTTACAGATGTTGATACTGATAAAGTAAGCCCAACTTTCTCCTCCTTTGGATTGGAAGAGGATACAAATCAGAGAAATGATGTAATCAAAGATGGTGGTTGTAGGGATGCAATAATTTCAAATGCCCCGAATTCAGAAGATGGTTTTTTTCTTGTACCAAAGGTTATTGATTAATGGCTAAATTAAATGAATTATGTCTTCATGAAGCTAGGGACGGTCTTAAGAATAAGTCTTTCTCTTCAAGAGAGTTAATAACTGATCACATTGATATGATGGAATCTTCTAGATCTTTAAATGCGTTTATAACGGAAACTCCTGAAATTGCATTAAAATCTGCTGATTCATCAGATGAAAAAATTTCAAAAAATACTAACGGACCCCTAGAAGGTCTTCCAATAGGTGTTAAAGATATGTTTTGTACTAAAGGGGTTTTAACAACTGCCTCTAGCAAAATGCTCTCAAATTTTATCCCTCCCTATGAATCAACTGTTACCAATAATCTATGGGATAATGGCGCCATATTGTTAGGAAAGTTAAATAATGACGAATTTGCGATGGGTTCTTCCAACGAAACTAGTTTTTATGGTCCAGTGATTAACCCTTGGATAAAAAATAATGATAAATCTCCATTAGTTCCAGGTGGTTCCTCGGGTGGTTCGGCAGCTTCAGTTGCTGCACATATTGGTGTTGGTTCTCTGGGAACTGATACAGGTGGGTCGATAAGGCAGCCAGCTGCATTTACAGGAAGTGTCGGTCTGAAACCAACCTACGGAAGGTGCTCGAGGTGGGGTATTATTGCTTTTGCATCCTCCCTTGATCAAGCTGGTCCAATAACGAGAAATGTTAAAGATAATTCTATACTCTTAGAAAGTATGTGTAGCCATGATTTAAAAGACACAACTAGCTCATCTAAGGAAATTCCGAATTTTGAAAAAGCCGTTGGAAAAAGTATCAAGGGTCTTAAGGTTGGAATTCCTCTTGAATTTATTCAGGACGGCATGTCTGACGAAATTCTTAAAATGTGGGAAAATGGTAAGGAATGGCTAAAAAAGAGCGGTGCTGAAATAGTTGATGTATCCTTACCTCACACTAAATACGCTCTTCCTTGCTACTATATTATTGCTCCAGCTGAAGCCTCTTCCAATTTAGCACGTTATGACGGGGTTCGCTTTGGTCACTCAGTTAGTTCTGACGACATTAATAATATGTATGAGTTAACTAGGTCAGATGGCTTTGGGGAAGAGGTTAAGAGAAGAATTATGATGGGGACTTATGTTCTATCTTCTGGCTATTATGATGCCTATTATCTTAAGGCTCAGAAAGTTAGATCATTAATTTCTAATGACTATAATGAGGTTTTTAATAAAGTGGATGTATTGCTTACGCCATCCACCCCCAATTCAGCATTTGCAATAAATGAAAAGTACGATGATCCTTTATCAATGTATTTAAATGATGTCTTTACTGTTCCTGCAAATCTTGCTGGATTACCAGCAATATCGGTTCCTTCTTCAAAGGACAAAAACGGATTACCATTAGGCCTTCAATTAATTGGTAAACCCTTTGATGAAGAAACATTATACTCTTTTGCTAATATTATTGAAGAATCATCAAGCTTTGAGTCTATAGATAACAAATGGTGGTTACAAAAATGAGTAATTTACTAAAAGGCAAAACTGGTGATTGGGAAATAGTAATTGGAATTGAGATTCATGCTCAAATAATTTCACAATCTAAGCTTTTTTCAGGATCTTCAACATTATTTGGTTCAGAGCACAATACTCAGGTTAGTTTTGTTGATGCTGGAATGCCCGGAATGCTTCCCGTAATTAACTCTGTTTGCATCGAGCAGGCTGTTAAAACAGGACTGGGATTAAACGCTAAAATTAATAATTTTTCTATATTTGACAGAAAAAACTATTTTTATCCAGACCTACCTCAAGGCTATCAAATTTCTCAATTTGAGCAACCTATAGTTGGTAATGGGGAGATAATGATTGATCTTGATGGAAATACTATAAAAAAAGTAAGAATAGAAAGACTTCATCTTGAGCAAGATGCCGGAAAATCCCTTCATGATCAACATCCAAGCTATTCTTACGTTGACTTGAATAGGTCTGGCATTGCCTTGATGGAGATAGTGTCTATGCCGGATATGAGTTCTGCTGAAGAGGCTCAAGCTTATATTAAGAAAGTAAGAAATATTATGAAATATCTTCAAACATGCGATGGAAATATGGATGAGGGCTCTTTAAGAGCTGATATAAATGTTTCAGTTAGAAAGCCTGGAAATGAGCTTGGGATAAGGTGTGAAATAAAAAATGTAAATTCAATTAAGTTTATTGGACAAGCTATTGAATATGAAGCAAAAAGACAGATCGATATTATCGAAGATGGAAAAGTTATTAAACAACAAACAAGACTTTTTGATCCAAAAAAAGGACAAACCAGAGCGATGAGAAGTAAGGAAGAGGCTCATGACTATAGGTATTTTCCTGACCCTGATTTGCTTCCATTAGTTTTTACTGACGAATTCGTTGAAAGTATCAGAAAAACTCTTCCGGAACTTCCAGATTTAAAAAAACAAAGGTTTGTTGATGAGTATGGCTTGTCTCCATATGATGCAGGGTTGCTTGTTTCCGAAAAAGATACTGCTGATTATTTTGAAATAGCAGCTACCGGCAGTAATTCAAAGTTGGTTTGCAACTGGATTGCTGGAGAATTGTTTTCCTTTTTGAATAAAGAGAATAAGCGTATAGATGAAAGCCCCGTAACGCCTGTAAATCTTGGAAAACTAATAAATCTTATCGATAACGGAACCATAACTGGAAGAATTGCAAAAGATATTTTCGAAATGATGTTTAAAAGTGGTGATGATCCAATGACAATTGTTGATTCTAACAATATGCGGCAGGTTAGTGATGAAGGTGAAATTGAGAAGATTGTTGATTTAATAATAACATCGAACCCCGATCAGGTTAAGGCGCTTGAAATAAAGCCCAACCTAATGGGCTGGTTTGTCGGGCAGGTAATGAAAGAAACGCAAGGAAAGGCAAACCCAAAAGCAGTAAATGAAATTTTAATTAAAAAATTAATTATAAAAGATTAGCCCTATGAAACAAAAAAAACCTATTGAATTATATTATTGGCCAACACCAAATGGCTGGAAGATATCAATAATGTTAGAAGAATGTAAAATTCCTTATGTTTTAAAGCCAGTTGATATTGGGAAAGGCGATCAATTTAAACCTAAATTTCTAAAAATTTCTCCAAATAATAGAATGCCTGCAATAATTGATCCTGAGGGACCCGGTAATAAGCCTATTTCTGTTTTTGAATCTGGTGCGATACTTCAATACCTGGGTAGAAAATCAGGTAAGTTCTATCCAAAGAATGAGCGTGAGAGAGTAAGGGTTGATGAATGGATCTATTGGCAAATGTGCGGGCTGGGTCCTATGGCAGGACAAGCACACCATTTTCGTCAATACGCTCCTGTAAAAATTAAGTATGCCGTAAAACGCTATACCGATGAAGTTAATAGATTGTACGGAGTTATGAATAAACAGTTAAAGAGGAATGACTATTTGTCAGGACGCTATTCTATAGCGGATATGGCCTGTTGGGGCTGGATTATTCCTTGGAAAAATCAAGGGCAAAAATTATCTGACTTTCCTGACTTAAAGAGATGGTTTGAGCAGGTTGGAAGTAGGTCGGCTGTTAAAAGAGGATTTGCCACAGGTAAGGAGTTAAGAAAAAAACTTTTGTCTGAAGACACTAAGGAGGCAAAGAAGGCCAAATCAATTCTTTTTAATCAAAGGGCTAGGTAATCAAAATGAATGAGCGGTTAGAGGATTTAATCAACTTATTAGATATTGAAAGAATTGAGGTTAATCTCTTTAGGGGCCATAGCCCGAGTGATAGGTGGCAAAGAGTCTTTGGAGGTCAGGTTATAGGACAAGCCTTGGTAGCAGCTAGTCGAACGGTTGAGAATCGTAACTGTCATTCACTCCATGCTTATTTTTTAAGGGCCGGTGATCCGAAGGTTCCAATTTTATATGAAGTGGATCGCTCAAGAGACGGAAGGTCTTTTACATCTAGACGTGTTGTTGCTATCCAACACGGAAAGCAAATATTTCATTTGGCTGCATCATTTCAAATAGAGGAAACGGGCCTGAATCATCAAGACAGCATGCCAGATGCTATCAGCTATAACGATCTTCCTTCTGAGCATGACTTAAGAAAAAAAATTATTGATAGCGTTCCTGATGAATACAAAGATTCTTTTAATAAAGAGTGGCCAGTTGAGGTCAGACCGATTGACCCTGTTGATTTAATGGACCCACAACCAAAACAACCCCAAAATTTTATATGGTTTAGAGCGAAATCGTCATTACCAGACAAGGTTTCATTGCATCAATGTGTTTTAGCGTACATGTCAGATATGTCTTTGTTGGATACCTGCACCAACCCTCATGGAATAAACTTTATGAGCAACAACCTTCAGTCCGCGAGCTTGGACCATGCTATGTGGTTTCACAGACCTTTTAAGGCTAATGAGTGGCTGCTATATAGTCAGGATAGTCCATCGGCTTCTGGTGCTAGGGGATTTAACAGGGGTAGTATTTATGATGCATCTGGAAACCTTGTTGCATCTGTCGCCCAAGAAGGTCTTATTAGGGTAATTAAATCCTAAGCTAGCTTGTCTCAAGAAGATTCAGTAACTCCGCCGCCGCATCAACTATGTTTGTACCTGTTGAAAATATCGCAGATGCCCCAGATTCAATCAAAGCATTAAAATCACCTTTAGGAATTACACCACCCACTACAATATGTATTTTATCCAACCCTCTAGTATTTAGCTCATCTTTGAGTTGTGGAACTAGTGTTAAATGACCGGCCGCCAGTGATGATGCTGCAACTATATCAGATTTAGTTTCTAGAACTTGCTCAGCAACCTCTGAAGGCGTTTGAAACAGAGAGCCAACTTCAATATCAAAACCCATATCAACAAGAGCGCTCGCAACAACTTTTTGTCCTCTATCATGTCCATCTTGACCTAACTTCGCTATAAAGACCTTTGGTTGTTTGTTGAATTTTGATTCAAAGTCTTTTGTTCTTTTTCTAATATAATCAATGGTTTCTGATGAGAAATTTTTTGCATAAACATCTTTTATAAGAGTAACCTTGGCTTTGTGTCTATCCCAAACTGTTTCAAGTGCATAAGATATTTCTCCAACAGTTGCACCTACTCGTGCCGCGTTAACAGCTAGTTCTAAAACATTTTTATTTTCCTGTATTCCTATTGTTATCTCTTTGAGCTTATTCTCAACATCAGAGTTATCTCTTTCAGACTTAAGTTTTTTTAATCTTTTGAGTTGATTTTCTAAAACCTCAGAGTTATCTACTTTTTTAATATCAATCTTTTCTTCTTCATTTTCAGAAAGTGTAAATTTATTTACACCAACTACGGTTTGTTCGTTGGAGTCTATTCTTGCCTGAATCTTTGTTGCAGACTCTTCTATGCGCATTTTAGGTATATTATTTTCAATTGCCTCGGTCATACCTCCGTATTCATTAATTTCTTTTATATGACTCAAGGCTTTTTTTGCCAAATCAGAGGTTAGTTTTTCAATAAAAAAAGAGCCGCCCCAGGGATCTATAACATCACATGTCTTTGTTTCATTTTGTATAAATAATTGAGTATTCCTTGCTATTCTGGCAGAAAAATCAGTGGGTAGAGCTATTGCCTCATCAAAACTATTAGTGTGCAGGGATTGGGTGTGACCATGAGTTGCTGCTAAGGCCTCGATGCAAGTCCTGGTGATATTGTTAAGAGGGTCTTGAGCAGTTAATGACCATCCTGATGTCTGACAGTGTGTTCTAAGAGCTAAAGACCTTTTGTCTTTAGGATTAAACTCCCGTATTAGATTTGCCCAAATTAATCGGGCTGCTCTCATTTTTGCTATCTCCATAAAGTAATCCATACCTATAGCCCAAAAAAACGATAAGCGTGGCGCAAAAGCATCTATATCTATACCAGCCTTAATTCCAGCTTTTACGTACTCTAGTCCATCGGCGATAGTGTAAGCTAATTCAAGATCCGCTGATGCTCCCGCCTCTTGCATGTGATAACCAGAGATGGAAATAGAATTAAATTTTGGCATATTCGTTGAGGTATATTGAAAAATATCTGAAATTATTCTCATTGATGGTTTGGGTGGGTAGATATATGTATTTCTAACCATAAACTCCTTCAAAACATCATTTTGTATCGTGCCTTTTAATTGATCGGTTGTTACACCTTGCTCTTCTGCGGCGACTATATATAAAGCCATTATAGGCACAACAGCGCCATTCATTGTCATTGAAACTGACATTTTATCTAATGGAATATCTTTAAATAAGACTCTCATATCTAGAATTGAGTCTATAGCAACACCTGCCATACCAACGTCACCTGAAACCCTAGGGTGGTCTGAGTCATAACCCCTATGCGTAGCCAGATCAAAAGCAATTGATAGACCCATTTGACCATTTTCTAAATTTTTTTTATAAAAGGCATTAGAATCTTCAGCCGTAGAAAATCCTGCATATTGTCTTATAGTCCAGGGCTTATTTGCATACATTGTGGGGTAGGGACCACGAACGAACGGATCGATTCCAGGGAGAGATCCTAAATGTGTTAGTTCTTTGGTATCTTTTTTTGAATAAAACTCTTTAAGGTCTATTCCTTCAAGCGTACTTTGTGTATTAGTATTATCAATTAAATCATTGTTATTATTAATATTTAGATCTAAATCTAGACCATGAAGTGTATTAATTTCGTTCATTACAGCACTTCCTCAAATGGCTTTACGTTAATTGGGTTAGAATCTGGATCTTCGAATATATTGACTCCAATTTTTTTTATCTTTTTATTTAAAATATCCTGAGATTCTTTATATCTTAATTTTCTCATATTATTAATAAATTCTTTAGAGGTAAGCAAGTTTGTAATGCCTCCATTTCCTTCAGTTAGCTTTATATTCTTCCATGCATTCCTTGCTAAATTATTTGTTAAGCTTTCTACATAAAATGATCCACCTATTGGATCCTGAACTCTAGATATTCTAGCTTCTTCCTGAAGAATAATATGTGTATTTCTTGTTAATCTCCTTATAAATTCTGGTGCCTGACCAAGTTTTTGAGTAATATTTTGAGATATTATTCTATCCGCCCCACCAATTGCAGAGGCTAAGGCTGCCGTGGTCAATCTTAACTGATTCACCCAGGGGTCTTCATTAAAGATAATACGAGATGATGAACGGGAGGTTATATTCAATTTGCCGTTTATATTAAAATGTTTAAATAAATTATCAAAAATTATTCTAACGGATCTAAATTTTGCAATTAAGGCAAAAAAATTAGTATCGGCAGATATTGTTATGGAAACCTTGAGTTCTTTTTTTTTATTTACATCTAGATTCCTAAATACCTCTATAAAGCTAGACGTAATTAATTCAATTTCCTTTGATAAGCCTACTCCTAGATCATTCCATAACGAGCCATCAAAATGTATTACATTAATTTTTGGTAATTTACCTTTAAACTCTGATTGTAGGCCTAATGAATTTTCTAATATATCTTCATATTGAATAAATTCACCGAACTTTTCTTTTGAAAACTCGCTTAACCATAAATTGGTAGCAATTGGATCAATTTGAAAGCCCCCAAGAGGTTCTTTTTTATTTAACACCTTCCACTTTTCAGCATATGAAAGAAATTCATTTATTTTCGAAAAAGGATCTTTAAGGTCTTTAATGTAAATAGGTGCAATTGACAGGTCTACTTTATTTAATATTGTATCTAAATCTCCATTGGCTAATGAAGTTAACTCTAGCGAATTACTCCCTCGCTCCAGTTCATTTATAATTCTAGAGTTCAGTATCTTTGTATCATTGGAGTGATCAATTATTGAACAGATATACCATGGCATAAAATTACTATTTTTTTTCTTTAAGCCTCTTCTTGATGAATTACTGTAGTCTTCATCAACATCTTGTGAGGTGTAGAGTGGTTTTGTTTTAATATCCTGATCTATATTTTTTTCTAGATCCTCGAGTGTTTTATCCTTTAACGAGGCTTCTGCGATTTTTTTCCAATCATCTATATCTATTGATGGTGAGCTTAAATATTCTGTTATGTTTTTAGTCATAAGTAGACCTGTAAGATATTTTTCAAAAATATAATAGAAATACGGTATAAACTTTTATAGTAATAATAGTAATACTTTTTATAAAATGTTACTCCATTAATTAACTTAAAGGAAAGACCTTTGTAATGAAAAACAAGTTTGTTAACCCAGGAACCTTACTAAATTTTGTAAAACCAATATCGCCATGGCTTGGATTCACATCAGTTATGCTTCTAGCAT
Source organism: alpha proteobacterium MED-G09 (assembly GCA_905182015.1). GTDB lineage: Bacteria > Pseudomonadota > Alphaproteobacteria > MED-G09 > MED-G09 > MED-G09. Next base: position 224,553 of record CAJIZT010000006.1, read on the forward strand.
TTGGTTTATGGCTTTCTTTTTATCATTCTCCAATAGATTATCAGCAAGGTAATGCCGTAAGAATTATGTATGTACACGTACCTGCAGCCTGGATGAGTATGATGATATATACGTTTATGGCTATGTCTAGTTTGTTTGGAATAGTTTATGGCCATATAACCGCGTATTGCCTAGCAAAAGCTGCGGCTCCTATTGGCGCAACATTTACAGCCATCTGTTTAGTTTCTGGTTCTGCGTGGGGTAAGCCAATGTGGGGAACATGGTGGGTCTGGGATGCAAGATTAACCTCAGTTCTTGTTTTATTTTTCTTCTATGTTGGTTATATTGTCTTTTCTAACTCCTTCAATGATTTTTCAAAAGGAGAAAAGTTTTCTTCAATTTTATCAATCATAGGCCTAATAAATCTACCTATAATAAAATTCTCTGTTGATTATTGGAATACACTTCATCAGCCGGCAAGTATTTCAAAGATAGGGGCTCCTTCTATTCATACTGATATGCTTATCCCTCTACTTGTAATGTTTCTTTCTTTTGTTTTTATTTTCCTTCATCTTCTAATTATCAGGTTTCAGCTGGAGCTGAATAATAGGCGCTTGAATATAAGGAATATGAAAGTACATAGGACGGGTTAGATGGCTGATTATAGTTTCTATATATCAATAGCCTATTCTTTTGCATTAATTAGCCTGGCTATTCTTTTCGTTTTTTCATATAAGAATTTTGTTTTCTCAAGAAAAAAAATTAAAGATATGGATAATAAAAGTGAATAAAGGACAAAAAAAAATTGCAACGATCTTATGCTTATTTACAATTCTTGGGTTTTCTGTTTTTCTTATATTATATGCGCTAAGGGATAATGTGATTTTCTTTTACTCTCCATCGGATGTTAAAAATAGTGTTTTAAATGGAAAAATTCAAAACAACTCGCTTATAAGACTTGGCGGGCTTGTTTTGGATAAGAGTTTCTATCGCGACGAAGACGGTATAATTTTTTTTTCTATTACCGATAATGCTAACGTAATTAATGTTTCTTATTCGGGAATTCTTCCAGATCTTTTTCGAGAGGGGCAAGGCGTTATAGCAGAGGGATATATAGAATCTGATACCAAGGATGGTGATTTATCTTTTAGGTTTAACGCTTCTACAGTTTTAGCAAAACATGATGAAAATTATATGCCTCCTGAGGTATATGATGTCTTAAAAAGAGGATATTAATAATGTTCTTAGAGTTAGCAAATATATTCATTGCTGTGGCTGCATTCCTCTCCTTTCTTCAGTTTTTAATTCCTCTTTTCTTCTTAAGAAAGAAGGCTAACAGCATTAATACTTGTGTTCCTTTTTTAGCCTCATTAAGTTTTTTTCTTTTAAGCGTATCCTTCTTTATTCTAGTTTTGTCTTTTATTGATTCAGACTTTTCCGTTCAGAATGTTTGGGCAAACTCGCATACGTCAAAACCTTTGCTTTATAAAATTTCTGGTTCTTGGGGTAATCACGAGGGCTCAATGCTCTTATGGTGCTGGGTTATGTCTTTGTATGGATTTCTAGTTTCTTTAAATTTTCAGAAACTTTCATATAATTTTAAGATAAGAATTCTGATGTTTCAGGGTGCTCTGTGTTTCGGATTTGTATCATTTTTATTTTTTGGATCAAATCCGTTTGTTAGACTATCTCCCATTCCTCTTGAGGGAGTTGGTCTTAATCCTTTGTTGCAAGACCCTGGGCTGGCATTTCACCCTCCGTTTCTTTATCTTGGTTATGTTGGATTGTCGATCGTATGGTCTTTCGCTTTAGCGGGCCTATATAATGAAAATTTTGATAGAAATTGGGCAAGAAGCGCTCGGCCCTGGGTTTTGTTGTCTTGGATATTTCTAACTATTGGAATTACCTTGGGTTCATACTGGGCTTATTATGAATTGGGGTGGGGTGGTTTTTGGTTTTGGGATCCTGTCGAAAATGCATCTCTTATTCCTTGGGTTATAGCAACAGCCCTATTGCATTCTATTTTAGTTATGGAAAAAAGAGGGATGTTAGCCAATTGGTGTATTTTGCTTTCTATAATTGCCTTTGCAATGTCTATGGTAGGAACATTCATTGTTCGCTCTGGCCTAATAACATCAGTTCATGCATTCGCCAATGATCCTGATAGGGGGATATTTATATTAAGTTTAATTACAATTTATATCGTTGCAAGCCTATCAATTTTTGCTTTGAAACCAATATCATCGGGAATAATCTTTAAATTTAAATTTTTTAGTAAAGATTTTTTCCTTATTCTTAACAATTTATTCTTAATCACGATAACTTTTACAATTTTTATTGGCACAATTTATCCAATGGTTCTTGAAATATTTTCTGGTGACAGAATATCTGTCGGAACCCCTTTTTATACTGTTACGGTAATTCCTATGGTATTTCTAATTGCTATATTTGCTCCGGTAGCTATTTTTTTGCCATGGGGTAATTTAGAGACCAAGAAGTCGTATAAAAATTTTCTTATATTATATGTTGTAATAGTTTTCTTATCCTGGTGCTGTTACTTATATTTTAGCATTAATTCAATTATGTCTCTTCTAGGAGTATTCGTTTCTTTTTGGATTATTGTCTTGTCTTTTTATACATATCTTTCAAGCGCATCATTTAAAGCCTCATCCTCTTCCTTACTTGGTCATTTTGGGCTGGGTTTGTTTATCCTAGGAGCATCTGTATCAATATCATCACAGGAAGACTTTGAAAGTATAATGAAGGTCGATTCAACTGTTAATATTTCTGGGTATGAAATAAATTTTAATGGGGTAGATAATCTTAGAGGTCCAAACTATATAAGTTCAGTGGGTAATTTTTCTGTTAAGAATAATAATATTGAATCTTTTTTAAGGCCTGAAAAAAGATTTTATCCAGTTGAGGGATCTGTGACAACTGAAGCAGCAATTCTAACGAGATACTTTTCTCATATCTATATTGTTTTGGGAGAAAAAATAAATGATGAAGAGTGGGTTGTTAGAATATGGTATAAACCTCTTATCTTGTTAATTTGGATAGGTGCTATAGTAGTGGCCTTGGGAGGAACAATTAGTCTCTTTAGCAGGGTTTTTATTAAAAAAATATCAAAAATAAAACTTATCTTGTTTATTATTTTTATGACAATGCCTTTAAGCTCCTTCGCTAATACACCCGTTAATTCAGATGAAGTTAATTTAATTGAAAGACGTATTCATTCGATTAATCAAAACATTAGGTGCATGGTTTGCGAGTCTCAAACAATTGACGATTCAAATTCTGCCTTGGCAAAAGACCTAAGGTCTATTGTAAGAAAAAAAGTTTTAAGTGGTGAGACTGATACAGAGATATATACCTTTTTTAGCGAAAGGTATGGTGATTATATAATCTTAAGACCACCATTTAGATATAACACTATAATTCTATGGTTTACCCCGGTTATTGTATTTTTTCTTGGTTTATTTGTTATTCTTTTGAATCAAAGAAATAAGGTTGGTAAAATCGGTGATAGTGATGAAGGTTAAACTCTCATCTGCTGGTTGCATACGGTCTGGGCAAATAATCTTTGATAATATCTCATTTGAGTTACGGGATGGTCAGCTTGGTTATGTTTCAGGATCTAATGGATCTGGAAAAACATCTCTTTTAAGAATGATCGCTGGGTTTGTTCCTTTGGGCTCTGGGATTCTTTCAATTACCCCTGATTGCTCTGAAGGTTTGTTTGTTTTGGGTCATAATCTTGCAATCAAGGAGGATATTTCTCCAAAAGACGATATTAGTTTTTGGTCTTCATATTTTGGTTCTGACAATAAGTGTGATGCCTTAAAGAAGGTTGGTTTGTCTGGGGTTAAGGAAACTCAATGCAAGTATTTATCTCAAGGACAAAGACAAAGACTAGGAATTGCAAGATTGCTAACATCAAAAAGCAAGTTATGGCTTTTAGATGAGCCATCCTCATCTCTTGATAGGTCTGGCATTTTATTATTAGAGGAAATAATTTATGACCATGTGCATGGAGGGGGTATTGCAATAGTTTCATCACACAATAACTTTTTAGATAAAGTAGATATTAATATTAATTTGGATAATAGAAATGATTTTTCTTAAGGTTTTGCTAATAAAGGAGGTTAAGAGATCAATGTCTCTTAGGGGTAGCTATATTCTTTCTTTAGCTTTTTTTTCAATTACCTTAATTCTCTTACCAATAGGCATAGGGCCAGATAAAAATATTTTATCCAATATTTCACCAGGTCTAATATGGGTTTCTATAGTTCTCACATCTCTTTTGTCATTAAATAGCTTATTCCATGAAGACTTCTATGACGGAACTCTGGATATTTATAGAATGGGCTCACTTTCTTTTGTTGAAATTGCCTTTATCAAAAGTTTATCCCATTGGATTACTAATTTTTTACCACTTGTAATGGTAACGCCCCTTTTAAGCTTGATGGTAGGTTTACCAAATAACTTATTGTTATATATAATTTTATCTATATTAATTGGAACGCCATCATTAAGTTTTATTGGAAGTATGGGCTCTGCACTAACCTTGTCTTTGAGACACCATAACCTTTTATTACCGCTAATCGTTTTTCCACTCTTTCTCCCGACTTTAATTTTTGGATCAGGAGCTATTTCATCATTAGTTTTTTCCGGATTCGAAGAGGTTTTTTTAAGGCAGATGTATATTCTTTCAGGTATAAGCGGTTTATCTATGGTTATTTGTCCTTTTATTACTAGTTTTATTTTAGATTCTAATTACGATTAGCTTTATTCTTCATCAGGTATGAATTTTAGTGAAAGGCCGTTGATGCAGTAACGTAAACCGGTTGGTTTAGGACCGTCATTAAAGAGGTGACCTAAATGCTCCCCATTTGTAGATAAAACCTCCTCCCTGATCATTCCGTTAGAGGTATCTTTTTTAATAATGATATTTTCTTTTTTTGCATCGTAAAAGCTTGGCCAGCCACTACCTGACTCAAATTTTGCTTCTGATCGAAAAACAGGCAATCCTTTGTCTGCCGTGACGTAAGTTCCCGAACGTTTTTCATTCAGTAGACTGCTTGAGCCTGGAATTTCTGTTCCAGATTCATAAAGAATATGTTTTTGTTCTGCTGTTAAATTACTGCTCATGTTTAAATTCCCTTATTAAGTTTCTAAGCCTGCTCGAGCTAATTACTTTAACTGTAATATACAATATATCACTCAAACATCTTCTTTCAATATTAGATAATAATGAATATATTAATAAACTAATAGCTTTACACTGTGATATAAAATTGGCATTTTGTCGATAATATTTGGAGAGGTGGCCGAGTGGCTGAAGGCGCTCCCCTGCTAAGGGAGTATACGAGCAATCGTATCGTGGGTTCGAATCCCACTCTCTCCGCCAAATATTATTCTAGAAATTTAAATCATCTTGATATTGATGCAAGAGCAAAATTGATAATGCTTTAAATAATTACAATGGTTGTATTAATTTCTTTAGTTACGATTTATGATTATTTATGACAATTAGTGAAAAACATAAACGTTACTATGACTGGCTCGCTCAGGTAAAAGAAGAAATTATTGATCCTGAGTTACCTATTATTGACCCTCACCACCACCTTTGGAATGGTGATAATCATCTAGCAGGTTCTTTTCCATACCTAATGGAACACCTTAGTGAAGATACGAATTCCGGACATAATATTGCTGGGACTATTTTTGTAGAATGCGCTCAAGGTTATTATCTGTATGGGGAAGATAAATATAAGCCTATTGGCGAAACTGAATATGTTATGAAGATTATTAAAAAGTCAAAAAATCTATCTAATTCTGTAAATATACTAGGTATTATAAGTTTTGCAGATTTGATGCTGGGATCTGAAGTTAAAGATGTCCTTAATCAACATATTATTACAGGCGAAGGTTTGTTTAAAGGTATTAGACATGCTGCTGGGTGGGATCAAAGTGATGAAATTCATAATTCTCACAGTAATCCAGTAGAAAATATTTATCATAACAAGAGCTTTAGAAAGGGTGCTGAGGAGTTAATAAAGTTAAATTTAACCTTTGATGCATGGCATTACCATCATCAAATTAATGATTTGAGTGTTTTTGCCAAAAACTATCCAGAATTAACTATTATTCATGATCATTTTGGCGGACCGCTAGGGGTTGGACCTTACCAAGGTAAAAAACAAGAAATATTTAAAAAATGGAAAGACGATATTTGTTTATTATCAGAAAACAAGAACGTCTATAGTAAGCTTGGTGGATTAGCTATGCCAGTAAACGGATGGGATTTACATAAACAAGATAAACCGACGACCTCTAATCAAATTATAGATATGCATTACGATTACTATTCTCACGCCATTAAGTGTTTTGGTGTTGATAGGTGTATGTTCGAGAGTAATTTTCCCGTTGATAGAAGATCTATTTCTTATCATGTATTATGGAATGCCTTTAAAAAAATGGTTTCAAATTATTCCACTGAAGACAAAAATAAGCTATTTTTTAAAAATGCAAAGGATGTTTATGAAGTTTAGAAACTATCTTCTACCTTCAATATAATCATTTAAAACTTCATGATATCTTCTAACTCTTCTTTCTTGGTTAGTTAGTATTGCATCATCGCCATACCCTTTAGACTTCAATCCTTTTTGCTGTCCTAAAGCCATACTTATATCTTGATCGGCAGTAAAGCCCATAGATCCCTCAGGATAAATTATACTTTCATGTTCAGCAGGTTTAAGAGGTCTTGGGCCAACTGGTGTTTCGGTCATTTTTTCACCAGCAGGACCTTTTGATGTATCTGAAGCCATAAATGTTGCAGATGCTGACAAGCTTTCCATTTCTGGAACCATCCACCAATGCTCAAATAAACATTTTTCAGGATCAGTTGGGTGTGGCTGAGGTCTTAAAACTTGAATACCATCAGGTGTCATTGTTATGCTGTAATTAGGAAAGCAATTGTAAAAATAATAGTCTGTTAATTGCTCATCTGTTAAAAACTCATAATGCCAAAAACCTCTATCACCTGACAATTCTCTTTTCTTTTTTTGTATTGCCAATCTTGTTTCTTGAGCGTTACCTTTAAAATCCTCTGGATTTAAATCCCAGGCCTCTAATGCAGCATCCAAGGGGAAGTCAAGTACTTGACTTCCCAAGGCAGGTCGATGGCCTGGCATTAACATTCTATTGTGACCATTTTCATACATATCAAATTGACACAGTTTGTAGTCGCTTTCGATATGAGTTGATAAATCAGGATGCAGAGTAGGGACATGATAAGATTCATTAAAATTGTCATGAATAATTTTCCAATTACAATTAACTTCACAAGTTATATTTAATACCCTTACATATTTTTCTGGTTGATAGGGCATCATATGATCGATAATTGGATAAAGTGCTTCTTTAAAATCCTGACAATCATCTTTTAGATTTATCCAAACAAACCCCAGCGCAACATCACAATTAATTTTTTTTAACGTTACTTTTCCGCATGGATTTCCGCTATCAAAATCCTCTGGATCTTGAAGATCTATTAAGGCACCTTCTGTATTGTAAACCCATCCATGGTAAGTACATTTAAAGGTTTCTAAACAACCCTTATCAACGTGAACTAAGAGATTTCCTCTATGAGGACAAACATTATAAAAAGCTTTAATGGAGAGGTCTTTCTGTCTAACAACAAGGATTTCTTCTGTCCCAATTTTATATACAAAGAAATCATCTGGCTCTGGAATTTCCGATGCCACTCCTGCTATCTGCCAAACATTTGTCCAGACGTGGTCCCACTCCTTTTGCATAAATTCTTTTGAGTAATACCTATCGCCGGTAATTTTATCACCCCTTAATGCTGGATCTGGGTGCTTAGTTCGCGGTGTTTGTTTAAAAACTGGTTTATCCAAAATTTTTCTCCCAAGTTGAATAAAAAAATATTTTTATAGCTTAGTAAAAACTATTATTTAAATATTTTAATTTAACATATCATCTAATATAGTAAATCTTAATAAGATTGTAAATTTAATCTCTACCTTAATAATTAAAAATTATTTAGATTTTTATTATAAATTTATGAATTAAAAGGATAAAAAATGTTAAAAGGATCAATAGTTGCTATAGTTACACCTTTTAAAAATGGTAACGTAGACGAGACCTCTCTAAGAAACCTTGTAGACTGGCATATTACCAATGGTACTCACGGTATTGTTCCTGTGGGAACTACGGGAGAGAGCCCAACCCTAGACCATAATGAACATAAAAGTGTGGTTGAAATCGTTATTGACCAAACAAATGGTAGAGTCCCTATTGTGGCAGGAGCTGGATCAAACTCAACATCTGAGGCTATTAACCTCCTAAAACATGCTGAGAGCGCTGGAGCTGACGCTGCTTTAGTTGTTACACCTTACTACAATAAACCTACTCAGGAAGGGCTCTATGCTCATTTTAAAGCGATTAATGACGCCTCTAATGGAATTCCTATAATAATTTACAATATCCCTCCAAGGTCGGTCGTTGATATGACAATCGAAGTAATGGCTAAATTATCAAATTTAGATAATATAGCTGGGGTTAAGGATGCTACAAGCGATCTGTCTAGAGTAAAAAAACAAAAAGACCTCTGTGGGGATGATTTTCTTCAGTTTTCTGGCGAGGACATCACTGCCTATGAGTTTATGGAAAATGGTGGAAATGGATGTATTTCAGTGACTGCAAATGTTTTACCTAAGTTATGCTCTAAATTTCAAAATTTTTGTTTGCAAGGAAATTTTGGTGAGGCAAAGAAAATTCACGACAAGATTAAGCCTGTTCACAATGCTTTGTTCATTGAAACTAGCCCAGCCCCTGTAAAGTATGTTTTGTCAAAAATGGGACTTATCGAAGAGGATATCAGGCTACCTTTGGTAAATATTCAACAAAACACAAGAGATATACTCGATAAGATAATTATTGATTTGGACATAAGCTAATGTCTTCTAAATCTGGTGGCGCCAAAAGAAATACTGAAGGAGAGAAGGTTATAGCCGACAACAGAAAGGCTAATTATTTGTTTTCAATTGATGAGATTTTTGAAGCCGGTATAATGCTTTTAGGATCAGAGGTTAAAAGTCTTAGGCTAAACAGAGTAAATATTGCTGAGTCATACGCGTCTGAGGAAGATGGAGAGATTTTTTTAATTAACTCTAATATCCCAGAATATAAAAACGCTACTTTTGGAAATCATAAGCCAAAAAGAAAAAGAAAGCTCCTTCTGCACTTAAGGGAAATTAATAAATTAAAGAATTCCTCACAAAAAAAAGGTATGACCTTAGTTCCGCTAAAACTTTATTTTAACAAAAAGGGTATTGCTAAAATTTCAATTGGAGTAGGCAAAGGAAAAAAACTTCATGACAAGAGGCAGGATGAAAAAAGGAAAGATTGGGATAAGCAAAAGGCGCGTTTATTAAAGGATAGTAATTAGTTTGCTAAGATTCTTTTACTCTCCAAAAAAATATCATCAAACATTTTTTGTGTAAGCCTTTTTGTATTGGTGTTGTAACGTGAACAATGATAGCTATCTATTAAAGTTAAATTTTTTGTGAGTAAGTGCTTTCCACCATGTGAAAATTTACAATCCTTTTGTTTAAGACCAAAGGATGATATTATACTTTTATGCGAAATCAATCCTAGAGAAATTATTAATTTTAAATTTCTATGAGAATTAATAGTTGATTTTAAAAAAATCCCACAATTTTTTATTTCCTCGGGTTTCGGAAGATTTTTAGGAGGAACGCAGCGCACTGCGTTTGTAATACTGCAATTATATAGCTTTAAATCATCGTAACCATTTTCTTTATAAATACCTTCAGAAAAGCCAAATTTATTTAGTGTTTTGTATAGAATTAACCCCGCATGATCACCCGTAAATGGCCTTCCTGTTCTATTAGCTCCAGTTATGCCTGGTGCCAGTCCAACAATTAAAACCTCAGACTTAATATTAAAAATTGATGGAACTGGAGCATTAAACCAAAGGGGGTGTTTTTTCTTATTTTCATCTCGAAATTTTTTTAGTCTACTGCATTTCGAACAATTTTTACTAGGTTCTTTCAAGTTTTTACCTTTTTATGATTTTTAATTTAAATCTTTTTAGTTATATTTATCAATATTGTAATCTAATACTTGCATTTAATCGAATGTAAGCATATTTAACTAATATATATATTATTAGAGGTTTTATAAATGGCTCGTGTAACAGTTGAAGATTGCGTTGACAAGATAACCAGTAGATTTGATTTAGTACTTTTGGCGGCACACAGATCTCGCGAAATGGCCGAGGGTGCAGAAATACTTGTTGATCGTGACAATGATAAGAATCCAATTGTAGCTCTTAGGGAAATAGCAGATGAAAAACTTGTCCCCGCCGAACTTGTGGAAGCAAAGATTTCCAGTCTTCAAAATCAAATTGATGTTGATGAAGCAGATGAGGATTATATCCCCCTTGTTCAGGATAATAGTAAGAACCAAAAGTTAGGCTCGGAAGATAATGACGATAATATTGTTAAGGCTCCCGAAGTTCGTATGTCTGAAGAAGACCTACTTAAGGCGATGCAGGACAATATGGTTGATAAAAAAAATAACAGACGTTCATTTTAATAATGAGAAAATTTTATGCGTCAATATGAGCTAATTGACCGAGTACTCTCATACAAACCAGACGCAGATCAAGATATTTTAAAAAAAGCATATGTCTTTGGCACTAAGATGCATGGAAGACAACTCAGGGCCTCTGGAGACCCTTATTTCTCCCACCCAATTGAAGTAGCGGGAATACTTGCTGATCTAAAGCTAGATACAACTTCCGTAGTTTGTGCATTGCTTCATGATACTATCGAAGATACCAGCGCAACAATACATGATATTAATGTGAATTTTGGAACTGAGGTTGCTAAGCTGGTCGATGGTGTAACAAAATTGACATTACTCGAGAGCAATTTAGAAGGTTCTAAGCAGGCTGAAAATTTTAGAAAATTACTTTTAGCAAGCGCAAGTGACATAAGGATTCTTTTAATAAAATTAGCTGACAGACTTCACAACATGAGAACCTTGGGTTACATCAAGGATCAAGATAAGAGAAAGAGAATATCTATTGAGACTTTAGACATATACGCCCCACTTGCTGGAAGAATAGGCATGCAAGAAATTAAGGAAGAGCTTGAAGACTTATCTTTTTCTTATATTGAGCCAAAAATTAGAGATATTATAACAGAAAGACTTAAGGTTTCAAAAAAGAAAAAGAGTAAAATTGTTCAATTAATCGATAAGGAGCTACAAAGAGTTTTAATAGATAACAGTATTGCCTTTGAGGTCTCAGGAAGGGTTAAAAAACCCTACTCTGTATGGAAAAAGTTAGAAGTTCAGCAAAAATCCTTAGAACAACTTTCGGATATTTTTGGATTTAGAGTTTGCGTTAATTCAATAACAGAATGTTATCAAGTTTTAGGTATACTTCATGGAGAGTGGAGGGCGATACCTGGAAGGTTCAAGGATTATATTTCAACTCCCAAAAAAAATGGTTACCAATCTATTCATACAACTTTAATGGGTCCCGAAAATCAGAGAGTTGAAGTGCAAATAAGAACTTATAAAATGAATGATATGTGTGAAAGAGGTTTAGCCGCTCACTGGGTTTATAAAGATCAGGATGATGCAGGAAATGATTATTTGGCATCCATCGAGTGGATAAATGATTTAGTAGATATCTTAAATCGTGATGGAGCCACTGAAGAATTTTTAGAAAATACAAAGTTAGAATTGTTTCATGATCAAATTTACGCTTTTACTCCCAAGGGAACGTTAGTTGCGTTACCTCGCAATGCAACTGCTTTAGATTTTGCATATGCTGTACATACGGACCTAGGTAATTTTTGTAGTAGCGTCAGAATTAATGGCGCCAATAAACCAAGACGAACAGTATTAGAAAATGGCGATGAGGTTGAGATCGTTAAGTCCAAAACACCTGTTGCGCTAGAGTCTTTGCAGGAATTTGTTAAAACTGGAAAAGCAAAATCTGCTATAATAAGATCATTAAGAGAGAAAAAATCTCATAACCATAGATTAATCGGAAAAGCTATTATAAAGAGTGTATTTTCTTCTCATAGAAAAAAACCTACTAGAGATATTCTTGAAAGATCTTTTGGTCCTCTTAATGTTGTCTCCTTGGTTACACTCTATGAATTAGTTGGCGGTGGATCTGCGTCAGGTTCAGATGTCTACGACCTTGTTTTTCCAAATAATAAAAGAAAAATAAGAAAAAAAAATTATATCGAGGAAAATATTTCTATTCCTATTCACGGTCTTTATTCCGACCTTCCCGCTAAATTCCTTAAAGATACTTTTTTAGTTCCCGGTGATAAAATTGTAGGAATAATTATACCAGATAAAGGAATTACAATTTTTCCTGTTGAGAGCGAGAAGCTCCTAAAATATGAAAAATTCCCTGAATCCTGGATCAAGTTAACATGGAAAAAAGAAATTGAATTTACTTTTGTTGCAAGAATTATTGTTAAATTAATTAATGAAGTTGGCGTTCTTAATTCGATAACATCGACTATAGCCGACTATGGCGGTAATATTTCAAATCTTATTCTTAATGAAAAAGATAGTGATTTTTATAATCTTATCATTGACATAAATGTTAATGATAATAAACACATTAGTGGTATAGTTAAGAGCTTAGAGGGCCTCCCTGTTCTCGAAAATGTTAAAAGATTTATTGGTTAGTGTAATGAATAAAGACGAAGTTTTAAATGAATTCAAAGACGCAGGAGCGTTATTGGAAGGGCATTTTATTTTGTCATCAGGTCTGCATTCCTCAATGTACCTCCAATGTGCACTTGCATTATCAGATCCGGCTAGATCTGATAGGCTTTCTTCAGCATTAGCTATGAAAGTAATCAGTAAAATAGAAAAAAATATTGATCTTGTAATATCCCCTGCAATGGGTGGTGTTATAATTGGCCATGAGGTAGCAAGGCACCTTAATGTGCCATCTATTTTTTTAGAAAGAGTAGGTGGCGAATTTGAGTTAAGGAGAGGTTTTTTTATAAAACCAGGGACTAACTGCTTACTGGTTGAGGATATTGTTACAACTGGCTTATCTTCAAATGAGAGTATTGAGGTAATCTCTAAGCATGGCGGTAATGTTGTTGGCGAAGCATGCCTAATCGATAGATCTTGTGGAAAAGCAGATTTAATGACTGAGTTAGTTTCCTTAACATCCTTTGATATTCCAACATTCAGCCCAGATAAAATTCCCCTGGAGCTTGTAAATGTAGCTGCCATTAAACCAGGTAGTAGAAATATCTCTTAATCTTTAAGATAAGAAAGCCCTTAGACCTTATCACTCAATCAAAGCAATTTTTTTGGCTAGAAAAATGCTGGAAAACAAACTTTTTATATTGCTGGAAAAGGCTTGTTTGAATTCTTAACGCACCTTATTCAATTGCGTTAGGTTTTTCAATTGGTGTTTTTATAGAATTTTCACCATTTCTAGGGATTCATAATATTTTGTGTATTTTTTTCATGGGTAATTGGTGCTAGCATACTATCAAGCATAATTGGAACCTTTGTAAGAAATCCCATTACTTATCCGAGAATATTTTTAGCTTCAATCGGAATTGGAAGTTTTTTATTAAACAGGCAATCACTAGATCATAATAAATCTAATTCATTAATTTTTTTAAAACAGATTTCTTTATGACCATTAAGCTAGTTTTCCTTCCTTTGTTTTTCGGAGGATTAATTCTAAGGTTTTTATTTGCTCTTGTTAGTTATTTTCTTATAAAATACCTAATACTTATTTTAAAAAACAATAGATCAAGAAAGGGTGAATAATTGAATAGAGATAATATTATTAGGCTAGGTGTTAATATTGACCATGTTGCTACATTGCGAAATGCTAGAGATGAATATTTTCCTGATATCGTAAAAGCTGCTGAAGTAGCTTTGGATTCGGGTGCTGATTCAATTACGGCTCATCTAAGAGAGGATAGAAGACATATTAGGGATCAGGATATAGAAAAAATTGTTGTTAATTTTCCAGGTAAATTAAATTTAGAAATGGCTGCAACAGATGAAATGCTCGAAATAGCATTAACGGTCAAACCGTTTTCATGCTGCATTGTTCCAGAGAAAAGAGAGGAATTGACAACAGAGGGTGGTTTGGACGTTCTTGGTAAGCACAATCAATTAAAGAAAATTATTGATCCATTAAAAGATTCCGGAATAAGGACTTCTTTTTTTATCGATCCTGACGAACAACAGCTAGAGAGCTGTATAAAGCTAGGTGTCGATTGTATAGAAATTCACTGCGGGTCTTATTGCGGGGCTTTTGAAAGAAATGAGGAATCTTGTGAGAATCAGTTTTTAAAGATTAAGGATATTTCCAGAATTGCCAATCAAAGTGGCTTAGAGGTGCATGCCGGTCATGGGTTAAATTACGATACATCAAAAACTTTAAGTTCAATCAATGATATCGAAGAGCTTAATATAGGTTTTTTTATAATATCCGAGGCTTTGTTTAAGGGTTTGGGTTCTGCTATTTCGGACCTTAAAAAGTCTATGTATCAAGGAAGGTATCCTGGAGATAAAAAGTGATTATTGGAAATGGTATCGATTTAATTGATATTCGGAGGATTAAAAAAACTCTAGATAGATTTGGAGTAAGATTTATAAATAGAATTTATACAGAACATGAAATTCTTAAATCTGAAAATAAATTAAAAAGAACGGAATCTTATGCTAAAAGGTTTGCCGTTAAGGAGGCCTGCGCAAAGGCTCTTGGAACAGGTTTTCGCGACGGTGTTTTTTGGCGTGATATTGGAGTTATTAATAAAAAAACTGGTCAACCCGGTATTGAATTAACCGGTGGTGCTAAGAAGCGACTTAATGTAATAATACCTAAAAATTATTACGCGAATATTTCTGTTTCAATTTCTGACGATTTTCCTTGGGCTCAAGCGGTTGTAATTATTGAAGCGTTAAAGATTAATTAATTCATAGGGCTTGAAATGACCGAAGTTTTAAAGAAAAAAGATAATTTTTTTATTTCATTTTTTTGGATTTTATTAATTGCATTAATTTTTCGAGCATTTCTTTTTCAAAGTTATAATATTCCATCAGGCTCTATGCTAAAGAATCTTTTTGTTGGTGATTATATTTTTGTTTCAAAATACGCATACGGGTATTCAAAGCATTCCCTTCCTTTTAGTATCCCTATTATTCCTAAAAGAATTTTTAAATCTTCTCCCAAAAGAGGGGATGTTGTAGTTTTCAAGCTTCCTAGCGACGGAAGGACTGATTATATTAAAAGAGTTATTGGTCTTCCGGGTGATAAAATACAAATCATAGGTGGAGAAGTTTTTGTTAACAATGAGAAACTAAGCTATAAAAAAGTCGGTACCTTTAATGATAACAACCTTATTAATCGTAAAGAAAAATCTCTTGGTTGTAGGAGTGAAAACTTGGAAGTTTTTTCAGAGACTCTTTCCAACGGGAGGTCTTATGAGGTACTAAACTCTAAAATAGAATCTTATGCTGACAACACTCGTGTCTATAATGTGCCTGACAAACACTTTTTTATGATGGGTGATAATCGTGATAATTCTCAAGATAGCAGGTACCTAAAATCCGTAGGTTTTGTTCCTTTTGATAATTTGGTTGGGCGGGCAGAGATAATATTCTTTTCTTGGAATTGGAAAAAATTTTCTCGGCCTAATTGCAAAACCTCAGTGGAATGGGGTAGAATTTTTCAAAGGATTAAATGAATTTTAAAAAACAAATACCGAATCTTGAATTGTTAGAAGAAATTCTAGGTTACTCATTCGATAACAAAGTGTTATTGAATCAATCTTTGACACACCCTAGTTCGAAAGGCAGTAAGGATTTTAACATGGAGAGGTTGGAGTTTTTAGGTGACAGAGTCTTAGGGTTGATAATTTCTGAGAAACTGTATTTAGAATTTGATGACTTTAAGGAGGGCCAGTTATCGAAACATTACAATCATTTGGTACAAAGAAGCTCATGTGTAGATGTTGCAAAAAAAATAAATTTAGAAAATTTTATTATAATTGGTAAATCTGAATTTTCTAAGAAGGGGCCAAGAGATTCTATTTTATCTAATGTTTTAGAGGCTGTAATTGGAGCAATTTTTATTGATTCTGATTACAATAATGCTAAAAGTGCTGTATTGAGATTATGGTCTGATTTTCTAAGTCATGAGAATCTTTCAAAAAAAATATTAAATCCAAAAAGTGAGTTACAAGAAATTGTCCTTTCTTTAAAAAAAGGTTTGCCCGTGTATGAGCTGTTAACCACCTCCGGTAAAGACCATAATCCTGAATTTACTGTCCTGCTTAAGGTGGATGGCTATGACCTGGTAACGGCTAAGGGAAAGACCAAACAAGATGCCGAAAAGAATAGTGCAACACAAATGTTAACAATTATTAAATATAATGAATAAAAAAAATATAATAATAGGTATTGTTGGTCCAACTAACTCAGGAAAATCAACCCTCCTTAATAATATTATTGGCGAAAAATTATCAATTGTTACCCATAAGGCTCAGACTACAAGGTCTGGATTAAGGGGATTGAGGATAATTGACAACATTCAAATGGTATTTATTGATACGCCTGGCATATTTGATGCTCGAACTAAATTTGAAAAAGCTATGCTAGAAAACGCCTTTAGTGTCCTGGGTGATGTGGATTTAATATATCTGCTAATTGATTGTAAAAAATCTTTATCTGATTTTGATCCTATTTTCTTAAAAGAAATTGAAAGGTATAAGGATAAAGTTTTTTTAATACTTAATAAAATTGATTTAATTCAAAGGTCATACTTGCTTGAAAAAGTAAAAAAATTTAATGATATGATAAGTTTTAAAGAAACTTTTTTAATTTCAGCAGAAAGCGGGGATGGCGTTGAGAATCTCTTAAAAATTACTTGTAATGAATCTTCAGATGGCCCTTGGCTTTATCCGGAGGATCAAATTGCAGATACCTCAATGTCTCGTATGGCCTCGGAAATTACAAGAGAGAAGATTTTTCTTTTTGTTCACGAAGAGGTTCCTTATCTTTCAACCGTTGAGACAGAATCCTGGACACAAA
The DNA here is from genome assembly GCA_905182015.1 of alpha proteobacterium MED-G09. Taxonomy (GTDB): domain Bacteria; phylum Pseudomonadota; class Alphaproteobacteria; order MED-G09; family MED-G09; genus MED-G09. Next base: position 241,695 of record CAJIZT010000006.1, read on the forward strand.
ACAGAAATAAATCAATAACTGTTGAGCAAACTATTTTTGTTGGTCGAAAAAACCATGTTGGAATCATATTGGGGAAGGGCGGTAAAATGATAAAAACCATTGGGATTGCATCGAGAATAGATTTAGAAAAAATTGTTGATACAAAAATTAATTTAAAGATAAATGTTAAATTTAAAAAAGACTGGGTTGAACAGGAAGAGCATTACGAGAAAATAGGACTAAACTATTTAGATAAAAAAGAGACTTAGAATGGACCTAACTGACGAAGGTATAGTTATAAGCGTTAAAAAATTCTCTGACAGTACAAATATAATGAAAATATTAACTAAAAATGCCGGTATTTACTCTGGTCTTTTTAGAATAAAGAAAAATCAAGGGACTAGTGGTGTGAATATTCCTGGTAATACTTTGTCTGTAAATTGGAGAGCAAGACTTTCTGAACACTTAGGGTTTTTTAATACAGAGTTAATTAAATCTCGAAGCTCTAATTACCTTAATAGTCCTGTAAGCCTTGAGGTTTTAAATTCAATTTGTTCTTTAGTGGATATATTTCCAGAGAGAGAGGAGTGCAACGATCTGTTTACCTTACTCGAAGAGCTTCTAGATTGCCTGGAAGATGCAGTAATATGGCCATTACTCTATATAAAATTTGAATTATTATTTATAGAAAAAATGGGATATGGACTTGATTTATCATCTTGTGCTGTAAATGGCTCGACTAATGATTTGTCTTGGGTTTCTCCAAAATCAGGAAGAGTTGTCAGCTCTTCTGCTGCTAAGGGCTGGGAGGATAGGTTATTAAAATTTCCAGAATTTTTAAATCAAAAAAAAATCACCACATTTTCAAAATGTGACCTTTTAGATGGCCTCAATCTTACTGAATACTTTTTAATTAAAAGAGTGTATTCACAACATGGAAAGAATCTTTCATCATCGCGATCAAGGCTAGTAGATTACTTAAAGAGTGAATCTTTTGTTATATAAATTTAATGGGCAGTAAATGAAACTTATTGATCAATATCAGGATATTGAGCTTATTGATGCTTTGGAAGAGCGTTATTTAGCATATGCCTTGACAACTATTATGGATAGAGCTCTTCCAGATTCAAGGGATGGACTTAAGCCTGTGCATAGGCGACTACTCTACGCAATGCATCAACTTAATCTTAAGCCGACATCGTCATTTAAAAAATCTGCAAGAGTCGTTGGCGATGTTATGGGTCGTTTTCATCCACATGGAGACCAGGCAATTTATGATACCCTTGTCCGCCTTGCTCAAAGTTTTTCAGTTAGATGGCCATTGATTGATGGGCAAGGTAATTTTGGTAATATTGATGGTGATAATGCTGCAGCTATGCGTTATACGGAGGCTAGGCTTACTGCCGTTTCAGAGCTTCTGTTGGATGGAATAGAGGAGAATGCTGTTGAGTACAGATCAACTTATGATGAGGTTGATAAAGAGCCCATCGTCCTACCTGCAAATTTTCCTAATTTATTAGCAAATGGCTCATCAGGAATTGCGGTTGGAATGGCAACATCAATTCCGCCACATAACGTTGAGGAATTATGTAATGCATCCCTGTATTTAATTAAACACAGAAATGCAAGTTATGAGAAGTTATTTGAATTTATCCCAGGACCAGATTTTCCTACAGGTGGCCAAGTACTCGATATTAAGGAGAATATCATTCAAACCTATAAAACAGGTCGGGGTGGCTTCAGGATAAGGTCAAAATGGAATATTGAGAACGAGAAAAGGGGTTTATGGAAGATTGTAGTAACTGAAATTCCCTATCAAGTAAGCAAGGGAAAATTAATAGAGAAAATTGCACAACTAGTGATAGATAAAAAGCTACCAATGCTTGATGATGTTAGGGACGAGTCTGCCGAGGATATTAGACTTATTCTAATTCCCAAAAATAAAGAAATTAATGCTGACAGTTTAATGGATAGTTTATTTCTTTTATCTGACCTGGAAACTAAATTTTCAGTTAATTTAAATGCCCTAAGTAACAATATACCAATTGTTCATGGGTTAAGAGACCTTTTGCTTTCCTGGCTTGATCATCGCAAGGAGGTTTTGGTTAATATATCTAATTTTCGATTAGATAAAATTGATGAAAGGTTAGAAGCCCTCAAAGGATTTCTGATTGCTTACCTTAATATGGATGAGGTAATTTCTATTATTCGCGAAGAAGATAATCCCAAGAAAGAGCTTATTGCAAGATTTGAATTATCTGAATTTCAGGCAGAATCTATTTTAAATATGCGCCTAAGATCCTTAAGAAAGCTTGAGGAAATAAAAATTAAAAATGAGTTTAACGACCTTAATAATAAAAAAAATAATCTAGAATTTCTTTTAAACTCAAACGATGAGCAATGGGGTTATATCGCTGAAGAAATAAAGATTTTAAAAAAGAAATATGCAAAAAACTCACTTCTTGGAGAAAGAAGAACAAATATTGAGTTAATTGAGAAAGAGATTACTTACAAAAATAATTATGAGGCACCAAGTGAGCCAATATCAATAATTTTATCAAAGGAGGGCTGGATTAGATCGTTAAAAGGTAGTGTTGAAGACTTGGGTGATTTGAAGTTTAAGGATGAAGATTCACTATTTATAAGTCTTGATGCCATCAGTAATGATAAGATAATTATTTTTTGTTCAAATGGAAAAGCATATACTATTAATGCTTCTGATTTACCTTCCGGGAGAGGTCACGGGAATCCGCTAAATATTATCTTTGATATTGATGATGGGTGTAATGCAATAAGTATTTTTTCATATAAAAAAGGTGAAAGAGTTATTTTATCCTCATCTTCTGGTAATGGCTTTGTTGCCTGCCATGAAGATATGCTATCAAATCGTAAATCTGGCAAGACTGTTTTGAATACTAAAATAAATGAAAAATCTGTGGTTTGTAAAAAAGTTAATGGATCTCATCTTGCTATTGTTGGTGAAAATAAAAAAATGTTAATATTTTTAATTGAAGATCTTCCGGTTATGTCGAGAGGCAAGGGCGTTAGGTTACAGAAATATAAAGAATCTGGCGTTTTGTTTGTTGAAACCTTTGACTTGGAAAATGGACTTATTATTGAAGATAGTGGAGGAAGAAAAAGGGTCTTTTCAGATGTTACTGAATGGATTGGGAAAAGAGCTCAATCTGGCCGTCTTGTTCCAAAAGGTTTCCCCAGGTTAGATTAAAGAATCTTACTTGGCAACCATGTCGCTATTATCGGAAATATTGAAAGGAGGATTAGCATTAATAATTGAATGAATATAAATGGAATAACTCCCTTATATATATCAATTGTTTTAATTGAATCTGGAGCTACACCTCTTAAATAAAACAAGGCAAATCCAAACGGAGGAGTTAAAAAACTTGTTTGTAAATTAATAGCCATCATTACGCCGAGCCAAACTGGATCAATCCCCATTTTGAAAAGAATTGGTGCCACTATTGGCACAACAACAAAAGTAATTTCTATAAAATCAAGAAAGAATCCAAGTATAAACATTGTAATCATTACAGCCACAAGAGCTCCAATTACTCCCCCGGGTATTGATAGGAGTAGCCCTTCAATAGTCTCATCACCACCTAACCCTCTAAAAACTAAACTAAAAAAGGTTGCACCAATAAGTATAATAAAAACCATTGATGTAATTTTTGTAGTGGAATAAGCAGTTTCAGATAAGACATTATTATTGTACAAATCTTTCAGGCATTTAATAATTGAAAAAGAAAATAGCAATACAAGTATTAATGAAAAAGCAATTACCGAAGAGTTTAGGGGGCTTATACCTTCTCTATTCATTCTTAGGTCAAAAAATACTGACGAAATGATTAAAATTATAAATATTACAGTTGAGACTATCGGCCAGGTTTTATTGCCAGAGGTTTTATAGGTTGCTAGTAAGATGGAACCTATTGCTCCAACTGAAGCAGCCTCTGTGGGTGTTGCAAAGCCAGTTAAAATAGAACCGAGAACTGATATTATAAGAAATAAAGGTGGAAAAAGAACGAACAGAATATTTTTTGCTTCACCTCCTTTGTAGTCCTCTTTTGATACAGGGGGGATGGATGATGGATCAGTATAAGACTTTACTATCTGATAGATGATATATGAGAAAACAAGAAGAAGGCCTGGTATTAAGGCTCCTGCAAATAACTCTCCAACTGATAAGGTTTCTGGTGAAAAAACACCCATATCTAATTGTGATTTTTGATATGCATTTGATAGTACATCACCAAGTAGGACTAAAACAATTGATGGAGGAATTATTTGTCCCAATGTTCCAGCGGCAGCAACAGTTCCAGTCGCTATTTTAGGATCATATCCTTTTTTTAGCATTGTTGGCAAAGAGAGCAGGCCCATTGTTACTACTGTTGCTCCTACAATACCAGTTGATGCAGCAAGTAAAGCTCCTACAATAGAAACCGATATACCAAGCCCACCTCGAACCTTACGAAACACTCGATCCATGTTCTCTAGAAGCTCTTCGGCAACTTTTGATTTTTCCAACATTGTTCCCATGAAGATAAATAATGGTACGGCCATAAGTATCTCGTTTGTCATGGTACCAAAAATTCTTTGAGGGATTGCTCTCATAAACTGTATAGGGAAAACATCAAAATAATCACCAATATAAGCAAATATGATTGCTGAACCCGCCAGTGAAAAGGCAACGGGATAGCCTAGTATCAGTACAAAACAGGCAAACGCAAACATCAAAAGATCTAAATGTTCAATCAACTTTTTTCTCGGATAAAATTATAAAGTTTTTATAAATTAATGAAAAAGACTGTATTAAGAGTAGTATCGGAAACACTACCAGCACAGTCTTAAGAATATAAACAGCATTTAAACCACTTGTTTCTGGAGACCCTTCAAGAATTTTCCAAGATCTTCTTACGTAAGGTAGGCTTGTTGAGAAAGTCACTAAACAAAAGGGGATTAAGAAAAAAATTGAACCAAAAATATTGATTATTGATTTATATTTTTTAGATGCCCCGCGGTATATTAAATCAACCCTTACATGCTCATCTTTTAACAGAGTATAGCCAGCTGCAAGAGTAAATAACGACCCATGAAGGTAAATTAGAAGTTCCTGAAGTTTTAAAAAACCAATACCATAGATATATCTAGCCATAACTATAGTTAATTGTACCAGCACCATAAGGATAATAAACCATGAAACATTCTTTCCTATGAATTCATTGGTATTCTCAAAAAAATTAGAAATTTTTGATAAAAATATCATTTATCCTCTAGCTTTCATGTAGGCTTGTTCAGATTTACTAGACCATTTATTAAGTCTTTTGAGGGATTCTTTGAATGATAGGTATATCTTTTTTGAAATTTCCGTACGGGTTGAAACATCCTCAATTACATCTTCTGAAATTGTTTTTAATGTACTCATAATCTCTGGTGAGAATGTTCTCATTTGAACATTATGCTTGTTTATTAAGGTATCTAAAGCAATAGCATTGTGATGGTTAAACTCTGCAAGAGTATATGTATTTTCGTAAGCTAAGACTTGTCTAACTATTGATTTTTCAGATCTTGAAAAGGAATTCCATGTATCTAGATTTATTCCAGTTGCCAATCCTGCTCCTGGTTCATGAAATCCAGGCCAATAATAATATTTTGCTGCTTGATAAAATGCTAAAGACAAGTCGTTCCAAGGCCCAACCCATTCTGTGGCATCAATTGCACCCGATTTTAAGCTTGAGAATATCTCACCGCCCGGTATTGCTACCGCTGCAGCCCCTACCTTTCTTAAAACCTCGCCACCAAGACCTGGCATTCTTATTTTTAGACCATTAAGATCATCGATTGAATTTATTTCCTTATTAAACCATCCTCCCATTTGAACACCAGTATTTGCAGACTGAAAAGATATAACGTTAAAATCACTCGCTAACTCATTCCATAGCTCTTGACCGCCACCATGATCAATCCAAGCATTTAATTCATTAGCCGTCATTCCGAAGGGAACTGCGGTAAAAAAATTAAAACCAATATTTTTACCTTGCCAGTAATACTCTGCTCCATTGTACATATCAGCAAGACCACTTGAGGCAGCGTCAAAGGCTCCAAAGGCAGGCACTAATTCACCAGCAGAATAGACTTTAATATCTAGACGACCTTCTGTAGCCTCTCTAACTCTCATCGCTATTCTTTCAGGAGATGTTCCTAGGCCAGGTAGATTTTTCGGCCAAGTCGTAACCATATTTAATCTTCTAATATTTTTTGAAATTGCTGGCGTTGATAGAGAGGTTGCTAATAAAAGTGAGGACCCACTACCTAACAGAAAGTCTCTTCTACCAAATTTTTTAGTTTTATTTTTCATAATATCTTCCTGACTATTAAATATTTTTCCATTGATTATTAATTAGCACTTCAGACGAATTGAATTTACTTTTATAATCCATCTTTTCTGATCCTTCCACCCAATACCCAAGATATACAAATTTTTTTCTTAATTCTTTAGCTAAATTAAAATGATCTAAAATCAAAAATTTTCCAATAGAATTTTTTAAGTAATCATTACTGTAAAATGAATAAACCATAGAAATAGAATCATTTAAAAGATCTGATATCACACAAGCCACCAATTTGTCCTGATGGTAATATTCATAAACTTTTGTATTAACCCCTGGAGCCTCGAGCATTTTTTTATAATCAGTATAATTCATTTTATTCATATCACTTTCCTCATGCTTAAACTTTAGGTATTTCTTAAATAAGTTGAATTGTGCAAGAGATGCTTTATTTTTTTGTGTTCTTTGAAAAAGATTATAGTTTTTTTTAAGAATTCTTTTTTGACTTTTAGTTGAGGTGTGTGTTTTTGAATTTATCCTTATTGATTTACATGAGTCACATCCATCACAAATTTGATTGTAGAGGATATTATTACTTCTTCTAAATCCGAATTGTATCAGTGATTCATAATCATCTAGCTTTATGGGGCTGTCGATAACTGTAAAAATTTTTCTTTCTTCGTTATTCTCAATATAAGAGCATGCCTCAGTATTCGATAAATAAAAATTATAATCATTTATTAGCTTGTTCATCAATCTAAATACCAAAATAATTAATCATAAAACTATAGGATACCCAAATTATTAAAATCAGAGGTATTCCTGAAATTAGAAAGTCTTTAAATTTATAATTACCAGGACCCATGACCATTAGGTTTGTTTGATATCCAATTGGGGTTGCAAACGAACAATTAGCTGCAAATAATACACAATAAATAAATGGTTCAGGCTGCATATTTAGATCCAAGGACATGCTTATTGCAATCGGTGTAAATAATACTGCTGTAGCGTTATTGCTTATAAAGTTTGTTATTATTGCTACAGTTAGAAACAAAATTGATAGGATTGAGGTAATTCCTAGGCCTGATGTAGTTTTAATAATGGTGTCGGATATAAGCATTGCCCCTCCAGTTTCTTGCAATGCAATTGACAGCATGATGGTCGATGCAACAAGCAGGTATATCCTAAGGTCTAGTGCAGATATAGCATCCCTTACGCTAATAACTTTAAAAATAAGCATTAAGGTTGCGCCCATTACGGCTGCGGCAGCTATATTAAATAGTCCGGTTGAGGCTAAGAAAATCGTTAAAAGGAATATTAGCCTTGCCCTAACAGCCAGATGCTTTGATGGTAGATATATTGCAGACCACTCTATTGGAAATATATCCTTAATGCCCCTAAGTGATCTAAGTGATTCTTCCGATCCCCTTAAAAGAAAATTATCACCAGCGTTAAGCTTTAAGTTCTGTAACGATTCTCGGTCAGCATTTCTGTTTCTCTGTATACCAATAACACTGCAATTTGAATCATTTTCGAAATTTGTTTGACTTAATGTCCTCCCAATTAAAAATGATCCAGGAGTTATTGATGCTTCAAGCATCATCTCAGTCTTTGACGACAGCTCTACTGTATTTAAAGTTTGAAAAATAGGATCATTTCTTTTTAAAGAATCCGTTAAGTTCCCTTTGGTAATTGTGATTGTCAATTGATCGTTATTCTTGATCGTTAGGTCATCAAAAGGAGGTATTAGTTTTACGTTATCTCTAGTAATTAATCTAATAGTACAAGATTCTAACCCTGGAAGTAGCCCTGATATAAATGTTTTCCCTAGAAGTGGATTATCTTTAGCTATCTCTACCTGAACTAGGTATTGCTTTCCGTCATCGTTGATGTTGTCGGTCTCTTCATTTTCCCCACTATTAAAAAATTTTAATATTAAGGGCAGTATAAACGTGGCATAAAAAAAACCTATCAATGCTAAAAATATACCCTGTTTTGCAAAATCAAAAAAACCTATTTCTTTGCCTAAGATTGAAAAAACTGAGCCTGACACAAGTAAATTGGTAGATGACCCGATAAGGGTTGTCATCCCTCCGAGAATACAGACATATGACAGCGGTATAAGAATTAATCTTTCTGACCTCTTGAGCTGTTTACACAAGGAAAGTATTATTGGGATAAACATAATAATTATAGGCGTATTGTTTAATAGGGCACTTAAGATAAACACTAAGAACATTACCGATAAAAACTTAATTTGCGTATTCTTCGACTTATCGCCAGATACCCAAACCGCTATATTCTCTAACGCTCCCGTAATAAGTAAACCATGACCAATCACTAGTAAGCTCATTAATGCAAGAAGTGCTGGATTTGCAAAACCCTTGAGTACCACATCCAAAGAAAGCGGGATACCTGAGTTTACACCTAAAAAAGGGCTATTTTGAAATATTATGACGAGTAATGTTATTATCCCAATAGAAGTTATCTCTATCGGTATTCTTTCAATAGAAAAGAATATAACACTTATAAATATAAGGCTAAAAATAAACCACATATATAAATCGATTAAAGCCATATAAATTCCTAATCTATTAAAATAAATTTAGTGTTAAGGACGTAATCTTGTAGGCACCTTCTTTTCTTATTTGCTAATGGAAAAATTATAGAAATTAGCAATATTATACCAATTGGCATTACCAAAAAGAATAATAAATTATAAATTAGTAATTGTTTTATATTTAACTTCTGGTTTTTACTATCTAATAAATTAACTTTAAATAGGCTCATTCCTAATGTAATGCCTTTTTGACTTCCCAGGGAAAATAAATAGTAGCTTATTAAAGTAATCGGAACTATGAATGGTGCGCCTTTTCCAACAATACCAAACGTAAAAAAATCAACAATAGTTATCGTAAGCCAGGTAATAAGAATTAAAAAAAGGCAGATTAAAAAATCACAAATCGATGCCAAAACTCTTCGAATAATTATTTTATCAAAGTATGTTAGTTTATAATTAATTAAGTTATCTCCTAATTTATTAATATTCTATCAGAAGAATAAAAGAATCTGTATATATTAAAAAAAATTTTTATTAAACTCAATATACTTTTTTTTAATTAGTATATCTTTATAAATAGTTGAATATAATGAATAATAATTTATTTTTAAAAGAAAATTTTTTAGCTTTTGCTCACAGGGGCGGAAATGAATTTGCTCCAGAAAATTCCTACAAATCTTTTAAAAATGCTGTTGATATGGGTTATAGGTACCTAGAGACAGATGTTCATTTAACAAAGGACGGCTACTTGATCGCCTTTCATGATAATTCATTGGATCGCGTAACCAATAAAACTGGTTTAATTAAGGACCTTAACTTACGTGAGGTTAAGGAGGCTAAAATCGATGGCAGTGAAGAAATTCCTTTACTTTCGGAGCTTTTGGATTCATTTTCAAATTGCTTTTTTAATATTGATTGCAAGGTTGATGAAACAGTTAAACCTTTGATTAGTTTAATTAAGAGCAGATCAATAGTTGAAAGAGTTTGCGTTGGCTCCTTCTCTCAAAAAAGAATAGATTTTATTCGTAACAATCTAGGAAAATCTGTAAACACTTCTATGGGACCTAAGGAGATTTTATTAGCTAAAGCATTATCTTTTGTTTCGTCTAATCATTACTATAAGTCCACCTATGCATCGCTTCCAATTAAAAGATATGGGATAAGGCTATTGAATAAAAGCTATATTGATTATTTAAAGACTAATAATCAGAGAGTAATTGCTTGGACTATAAATAATGAAGATGAAATGAGAATATTAATTAAAAGAGGTGTTGATGGCATTATGACTGATAAAATATCTCTTTTAAAGAAAGTTCTTATTGAAGAGAATTTATGGTAAAAGTCATATCACTTGTGTTAATTTAAAAATACTTATACAAAATGTAGTATAAACAGATCGAAAGTTTCAAATGAATCAAAATATAGAAAATATTAAATCAGCTGGTTTCTTTAGTGACAGTTTAAGTGTTTCTGACCAGGATATTCATAATGCTATGTCTATGGAATTAAACCGCCAACAGAAACAAATTGAACTTATTGCTTCAGAAAATATTGTCTCTAAATCAGTTTTAGAGGCTCAAGGCTCAATAATGACCAACAAGTATGCTGAGGGTTATCCAGGAAGAAGGTATTATGGTGGGTGTGAGTATGTTGATATTGCTGAAAATATCGCCATCGATAGGGCTTGTAAGTTGTTTGGAGTAAATTTTGCAAATGTTCAGCCTCATTCTGGCTCTCAAGCAAATCAAGCTGTTTATACAGCACTCCTATCTCCTGGCGATACTATTCTTGGCATGAGTTTGGCAGCTGGCGGTCATTTAACTCATGGAGCAAAGCCAAACCAATCTGGAAAGTGGTTCAATGCAATTCATTATGGGGTTAAGAAATCTGATAGCCTCATAGACATTGAGGAGGTAAGGGATTTAGCTATAAAAAATAAGCCAAAGCTAATTATTGCAGGTGGTTCTGCCTACCCAAGGCATATCAACTTTTCTGATTTTAGGGAAATAGCTGATTTGGTTGGTGCTTATTTATTAGTCGATATGGCTCATTTTTCTGGGCTTGTTGCTGGAAAATCACACCCAAGTCCGTTTCCGTACGCTGATATTGCAACAACAACAACGCATAAGGTTATGAGGGGTCCAAGAGGGGGTTTGATTCTTACTAATAATGAGTCGTTATCAAAAAAGATTAATTCAGCTATATTTCCGGGCATTCAAGGCGGACCTTTGATGCATACAATTGCTGCAAAAGCAGTAGCTTTTGGTGAAAACTTACGTCCTGATTTTAGTGCTTATACAAATAATGTTATTTTGAATGCTAAGGCCCTATCATCAACTTTAAAAAATGATGGTTTCGATATAGTTTCAGGAGGTACGGACACCCACATTGTCTTGGTTGATTTAAGACCCAAGGGTATTAAGGGAAATACAGCAGAAGAGTCTTTGGGGAGAGCTGGTATAACTTGTAATAAAAATGGTGTTCCTTTTGATCCAGAGAAGCCAATGATAACCTCTGGTATTAGGCTGGGCTCTCCAGCTTGCACAACAAGAGGTTTTAAGGCGGCTGAATTTGAAATTGTAGGTAAGCTTATTTGCGAGGTTTTAAATGCAATCTCTTTAAATGGCAATAATCCTGTCGAGGAAGTTGAGTTAAGAGTGAAAAATAAAGTTGAAAAACTATGTGATAAATTTCCTATTTATGAGGCTAGTTGATGCAGTGTCCTTTTTGTAATAATCAAGAAACTCAAGTAAGAGACTCCCGACCAACAGAAGAAAATTCCGCAATAAGGAGAAGAAGGCAATGCCTAGCTTGCGGTGGTCGGTTTACTACATTTGAAAGAATTCAAATGAGAGATCTTACTGTATTAAAAAGGTCTGGAAAAAGAGCTCCCTTTGATAGGGATAAGCTAATGAGGTCTGTTGAAATATCTGTTAGAAAACGTTCAATTGACCCAGACGTTCTCGAAAAAATGGTTAGCGGTATTGTTCGCCAACTTGAAAGTACTGGGGAAACCGATATACCTTCTAATTTAATTGGGAGTTTAATTATGGCTGCCTTGAGAGAGGTTGACATGGTTTCATATGTAAGATTTGCCTCTGTGTATAAAAATTTTCGAGAAGTCAAAGATTTTGAAGATTTCGTTGGTGAACTTGGGAACCCCTCTAGTATTATTCACGACGATTAACTAATTAAGTTTAGGCTATAAGAAATGATTCTTTCTTGTCATGACGATAATTTTTTTATGAATTATGCCCTTAGGTTGGCTGCACGTAATATAGGGCTGACAGGTAAAAACCCTTCTGTTGCTTGTGTTTTAGTTTCAAATAGTAAAATCGTTAGCTATGGTGTGACTGGTAGAGGGGGATCACCCCACGCAGAATTTGTTGCATTAAATAAAATTAAAAAATTACCCCCTAATACAGTTGCATATATAACTTTAGAGCCATGCTCTCATGTAGGAAATAACCCCTCATGCACAGCCATGCTCATTAAAAGGCAAATATCTAAGGTTGTTATTGCAACAAATGATCCAAATCCTTTGGTAAACGGCAGTGGAATTAAAATCCTTAAAGACAATGGGGTGGTTGTTGAGGAGGGAGTAAATGAACCTATAGCTAATAATATTGTACTAGGATTTACTCAAACAATCAAAGGTTTAAACCCTGAAGTAAATGTGAAAGTTGCCTCTTATCAAAATGGAGATACCGTTTCGGTGGATAAAAAAAGCTGGATTACAAACTCGTTATCTCGATCTTATGGCCATATGTTACGTTCAAATCACGATGCAATTGTTGTAGGTGTTAATACGGTAAAGTTAGATAACCCCAGTCTTGATTGTAGGTTGCCAGGTTTAATGGATCGTTCTCCGGTAAAGGTTGTTATTGACTCAAACTTAACCACGCCTATGGACTCGGTGTTAGTTAAGAACGCAGATCAAACCGGTCTTATCATTATATCTAAATTAAAAAATAATAAAGATAAGGTCTTACAGTATGAGGGTGAGGGTGTTGAGGTCATTTGCGTTGATGCAATGGAAAATGGTTTTGTTAATCTAAATTCTGCTTTGAAGGTTCTTAGGATAAAAGGCCTTAATCGTATTCTTATTGAGGGTGGCTCAATGTTATCTTCTTCATTTTTAGACAAGGGCCTTGTTAACTTAGTGTATTGGTTTATTGCAAATGAAGAGAGTGGCAATAATAAATTACTCTCATACGGAGACCGGTACCTACATAAACTCAAAAAAGAATCTAAACTTAAAATAAAAGATAGTATAAATCTTAAGAATAATAAGTTAGAAATTTTTAAAGTAATTTAGGATATATCATATGTTTACTGGAATCATTAAAGATGTTGGAGAAATTTTATCTATAAAGTCAGGCAATAAAACAATGAAAGTAGTAACCTCCTTTGATTATAAAAGGATCGATATAGGCTCTTCTATTTGTTGCTCAGGTATTTGCTTGACTGTTACTCAAAAGGGCAAGAATGATGATAATTCATATTTTTGTGTTGATATCTCTGATGAGACTTTATCTAAAACATCAGCTGAGTATTGGATAAAAGGTGAATTAATTAATCTAGAAAAAAGCTTAAGGTTTGGAGACGAGGTGGGTGGTCATCTTGTTACAGGGCATATTGATTTTATATCAAAAATTGTTTCAATACAGAAAGATAAAAACAGTAACGTAATCACAATTCAATATCCAAATGAATATAAAAAGTTTATAGCAAACAAGGGATCAATTTGCTTAGATGGAATCTCTTTAACTGTTAATGAAGTTTTTGAGAATAAATTTTCTGTTAATATTATCCCTCATACAGAAAACAACACAACATGGAAGAATATGAAGGTGGGTAATAAAATTAATACCGAAGTTGATATTTTTTCTAGATATGTATCAAGACAGCTTGAGGAGAGCTAAATAATGGAAGAGTATATTTCTCCGATCAAAGAGATTATTAAGGAAGCTTCTCTTGGGAAAATGTTCATACTAGTGGACGCTGAAGATAGAGAGAATGAGGGTGATTTAGTAATACCAGCAGAAAACGCTGATTTTGAAGTTATTAATTTTATGGCCAAGAATGGGCGTGGATTAATTTGCCTTACATTGACCGAAGAAAGAGTTGAGGAGCTTGGGCTAAAACTAATGTCTTCTAACAATAAATCACGTCATGAGACTGCTTTTACAGTTTCTATAGAAGCTAAGGAGGGTGTGACAACTGGAATATCAGCAAAAGATAGAGCCTTAACAATAGCGCAGGCCATTTCAAAGGATAGTAAAGATTCAGACTTAGTGTCACCCGGGCATGTTTTTCCTATTAAGGCGAGGGCAGGGGGCGTCCTTGTTAGAGCAGGTCATACAGAAGCGGCTGTTGACATTGCCAAACTTGCTGGAAAAGATCCTTCTGGGGTTATTTGTGAAATCATGAATGATGATGGTACTATGGCTAGATTACCAGAGTTAATAACCTTTGCAAAGAAATTTGATTTGAAAATTGGAACAATTGCTGATCTAATTTCTTATAGAATTAATAATGATCATATCATTTCAAAGATTTATGAAGAAAAAATAGAAACTGAATTTGGAGATGACTGGAAGTGTATTATTTATCAAAATGATTTAGATAATGTTGAACATGTTGCCTTAGTTAAAGGAAAAATTAATAATAAGCTTGAGGTACCTGTTAGAGTGCATTCAATAAATTTATTTGAAGATTTAATAAGCGTTAATCCATTAAGAAAAAATTTAATACCAAGGTCAATGAATGAGATCAATAAGATGGGTTCGGGTGTTCTTATAATGGTGCGAGATACAAATGAGGGTGCAATTTCAAATCTTCTTAAGAAGTATTCAAAACTAGAAAACAAAAGTGAAAGTAAGTTAAGGGAGTATGGCGTTGGAGCTCAGATTCTTATTGATCTTGGTATTAAGAAAATGAAATTAATATCAGATTCCAATACTATTCCATTAAATTTGGAAGGCTATGATTTAAGGATATCCAGCAGGCATCCGCTAGGAGAGGGGGTTGAAGGGGATGATTAAAGATAGCTTGGCAATAATAGTTTCTGATTATTATAAGAAAATATCCAATGGCCTCTTTTTAGGTGCAATTAAATATTGTGAAGAAAACAATATTGGATATGAGAAATTTATTGTCCCTGGTGCATTAGAAGTTTCAAGCGCTATTAAAATTATTTCCAATAAAAAAAATAATACTCTATTCGATGGATACGTAGCATTGGGTTGTGTAATTAGAGGGGAGACAAGTCATTTTGAAATAGTCATCAATGAGTCTTCAAGGGGTCTCACAGACCTTTCCTTAAATTACTCACTTATTATAGGTAATGGTATTTTAACAGTTGAAAATGAAAGTCAAGCAATTGAAAGGTCTTCAAAAGGTGAGGAAAATAAAGGATACCAAGCTGCACTTGCTTGCCACAGCCTTGTAAGACTCAAAGGAAATTCTTAGTTTTGTCTAAAGAATCTCATAAAAAAAAATCTGCATCGAGACTCTTAAGTGTTCAAATTCTATTTGAAATGGAAGCTAGTGGTAAAAACACTAAGACGGTTATTAAAAGACTAACAGGTGAATATTTAAAGGAAATATCGCGTTTAAATAAAAATGAAGTTTCTGATAAGGACTATTTAATTAAGATTTTAAACGGCGTCTCCTTTCATCAGAAAGAAATTGATAAGGATATTGAGGATAATCTTAATAACTGGGCTCTATCTAGAATAGATTCTGTTTCTCGCGCTATACTAAGATCTGCATGTTATGAGATTAGAGAGTGTCTTGATGTTCCCCCCAAAGTGACTATTAACGAGTATGTTAATATATCCAAGTCCTTTTTTAGTAGCAAAGAGCCAAATTTTATTAATGCAATTTTGGATTCCATTGCTAGAATAAATAGAAAGAACGAAATTTAAATATTATGAATGAATTTGAATTCATAGAAAAATACCTTTCTTCAAAAAAGAAAGGTAAAAAATTCTCTTTAAGCTTTAGGGATGATGTTGGTTACGCAAATAACTCAATATTCTCAACTGACACAATTTGTGAGGGGGTGCATTTTCTTTCTGATGACAGCCCATCCTTAGTTGCAAAAAAGTTAATTAGAGTAAATGTTTCTGATATAATATCAAAGGGTATAAATCCAAAATATTGTTTATTAAATTTATCCATAGGAAAGAATGTTGACGAAATATGGATAAAAAAATTTATGAAGGGCTTTGACTCAGACTTAGAGTTTTACAATTTAAATCTTATTGGAGGCGACACATCAAAGACTCTTCAGACCACTGTTTTGTCTTTAACAATTTTCGGTAATTTAAATAATAAGAAATTTATTAAGAGGTCCTCTAGTAAAATAAACGATAATATATATGTAACTGGAACTATTGGCGATTCATCCTTAGGACTTTTTTGTAAAAAAAATAAGATTGATGTTCCTAAAAAGCACATTAATTATTTGATAGATCGATTTTCAGTGCCCATTCCAAGAATAGAATTGGTAAGCTTTATAAATAAAAATGCCTCAGCCTCAACTGATATATCTGATGGTCTGTATAGTGACCTTAATAATATTTGTAAATCTTCTGGGGTAGGCGCTAAGGTAGAGTTCTCAAAATTACCATTATCTGAAGCCGCTTTAAGGGTTTTGAAAAAAAAACCTAATCTAAAAAAATTAATTCTTACTGGCGGTGATGATTATGAGATATTGTTCACAGGCCCTAATGGTCTTGATAAAAAAAAGAACATTACTAAAATTGGAAAAATTACTAAAGAGAAGAAAATAAATATAGTTGATTTTGATGACAGAATTAATTTAGACGGCTATAAGCATGAAATCTAAAAGCTTTACTTGATATTTTAATAACTTTTTGGCATGTTTCGCGAAATATTATTAAGATTTGAATTTTATTTTTGAGGAGATTATTATGGACATTATGCATCATCTGCTACTTCAGCAGCTAATTATTGGATCCGGAGTTCTGGCTGTTCTTTATGGAATATTTACAGCTATATCAGTTTTATCTGCAGATACTGGAAATAAAAAAATGCAAGAGATTGCAAAAGCAATTCAAGAAGGTGCAAGTGCTTATTTATCAAGACAGTACTCAACGATTGCAGTCGTGGGTATTGTTATTTTAATAATTTCATACTTTCTTTTGGGTATACAGGTATCTATTGGATTTCTTATAGGATCAGTAATGTCAGGTCTTGCTGGATACATTGGTATGTTAGTTTCCGTTAGAGCAAATGTTCGTACTACCCAAGCTTCATCAGTTAGCCTGGCTAGCGGCTTAAGTATTGCTTTTAAATCTGGAGCTGTGACAGGAATGTTAGTTGCTGGCTTAGCTTTACTTGCCGTATCTGTTTATTATTACGTTTTAACAAATATTTGGGGTTTTGAGGGTAGGGCTGTTATAGATCCTTTAGTTGCTCTTGGCTTTGGATCTTCTTTGATATCAATTTTTGCAAGACTTGGTGGGGGAATATTCACTAAAGGCGCTGACGTCGGTGGTGATCTTGTTGGTAAGGTCGAGGCGGGTATTCCTGAGGATGATCCAAGAAATCCAGCTACTATTGCAGATAATGTCGGTGATAATGTAGGAGACTGCGCTGGTATGGCAGCAGATTTGTTTGAAACTTATGCGGTGACTGTTGTTGCTACAATGGTTCTAGCTTCAATTTTCTTTGTTGGTGACCCTATTATGATGCTTTATCCAATGGCTATATGTGGTTCTTGCGTAATAACCTCTATTATTGGCACTTACTTTGTTAAATTAGGTAAAAATAATTCCATTATGGGCGCTTTATACAAGGGGTTTATTGCGACATCAATTTTATCTTTAATAATTCTTTACTTTGTAACGGATTATGTTGTTGGTTTTGATAAGGTTTTATTAGTTGATGGAAAATCATTTAACGGTTTTGATTTGTATATATGTGGCGTTATTGGCTTGATTATAACTGGTTTAATTATCTGGATTACAGAATATTACACCGGTGTTGACTATAAACCAGTTCAGTCAATTGCTAAAGCATCTGAAAGCGGCCATGGGACAAACGTAATTCAAGGTTTAGCCGTTTCTATGGAGGCTACAGCACTTCCGGCTCTAGTTATCGTTTTTGGTATTATTGCTACATATAGTTTTGCTGGTATATTTGGGATAGCTATCGCTGTTACAACTATGCTTGCTTTAGCTGGAATGGTTGTTGCCCTTGATGCATTTGGTCCAGTTACCGACAATGCAGGTGGCATTGCTGAAATGGCAAAATTACCAGAAAAAGTTAGAAAAACTACTGATGCATTAGATGCCGTCGGTAATACAACAAAAGCCGTTACAAAAGGTTACGCTATTGGGTCTGCCGGGCTAGGTGCTTTAGTTCTTTTCGGCGCCTATACTGCTGATTTGGAGTATTTTATATCTAATGCTTCTGAAGGTAGCTATTTTTTTGGTGTTGAAACTAACTTTGATCTTTCAAACCCTTATGTTGTTGTTGGCCTTTTGGTTGGAGGAATGCTTCCTTATTTATTTGCATCAATGGGAATGACTGCTGTTGGAAGAGCTGCTGCATCTATTGTTGATGAGGTAAGGCGTCAATTTAAAGAAAAGCCAGGTATTATGACGGGTAAGGACAAGCCTGATTATTCTGCGGCAGTTGACCTATTAACTAAGTCCGCAATAAAGGAAATGATTGTACCATCTCTCCTGCCTTTGCTTTCTCCTGTTGTATTATTTTATTTTATTAATTTTATCGCAACCAAAGGCGATGCGTTTTCAGCTTTAGGTGCAATGCTTCTCGGTGTAATTGTCACAGGTCTTTTTGTTGCACTATCGATGACTGCAGGCGGAGGGGCTTGGGATAATGCTAAAAAATATATTGAAGACGGTAATCATGGCGGTAAGGGCTCTGAGGCTCATAAGGCCGCTATAACTGGTGATACAGTTGGTGATCCGTACAAAGATACTGCTGGACCAGCCATTAATCCAATGATTAAAATTACTAATATTGTTGCATTGTTGCTATTAGCAATTTTAGCTCATTAATTTTTATAATATAAGAATTTTAAATATATGGGATTCCTGTTACTTTTACTAAGGTACAGGAATCCCGTATGATTAAAAGAGCGATATATTCAACTTCTTATAAAAAGACCAAAGGTAGGCTTTACCTAGAAGAGGAAAGTGTAAACAGAAATCCTTTTCAAAGAGATAGAGACCGAGTTATTCACTCGGATTCATTTAGGTTGTTAAAGCATAAAACTCAAGTTTTTGTTGCACATACAGGTGATTATTACAGAACAAGATTAACGCATTCGCTTGAAGTCAGTCAAATAGCTAGAACAGTTGCAAGGATGCTAAATATTGATGAGGATCTTTCAGAGGTCTTGGCTTTAGCGCACGACCTTGGTCACCCTCCGTTTGCTCACTCAGGTGAGGATGTTTTAGATAAATGTATGAAAAATTATGATGGATTTGATCATAATGCTCAAACACTAAGAATATTAACAACACTTGAGGAAAGATACCCATTGTTTGATGGCTTAAATTTGACATGGGAAACACTTGAGGGAATCGTTAAGCATAACGGACCATTGAAAAATCCCCACCTGGTTATCGGTGAGTTTAATAACAAATTTGATTTAGATTTACTGACTTATCCAGGTCTTGAGGCGCAAATCTCATCTTTGTCTGATGATATTGCTTATAACAATCATGATATTGATGATGGCTTTAGGGCTGGGTTTATTACATTAAGTGACCTTAAGGGTATAAACTTTCTTTCTGAAATCATTAATCAGATTAATTCTGAGTTTAAAGATATAGACGATCATATGATCGTTAAAGAGCTCATCAGAAGGCTAATAGGGCTTATGATCGATGATTTGATTAAAGAAACTAGAAAAAATATTAATTCTTTTTCACCAAAAAGCGCTGAAGATATTAGAGGTCATTTGTTCCCAGTTGCCTCTTTTTCTGATTTTTTTATAAAGCAAGATGAAGAAATAAGAACATTTCTTAAGTCCAGGGTTTACGAGCATAACTCAATAAAGTCGGAAAGACTTAATTCAATGAAAATAATCGAAGGACTATTTACGAAATTAATAAATAATATCGATCTTTTACCTAAGGATTTAAGGAAAAAATGTGATACACCAAAATCTAAGATTTCTGCAAGAGTTGTTTGTGATTATATCGCCTCAATGACAGATAGATCTGCTGTTGAAAATTACGCAAAAATTTACGGAAAGGATACAAGGGAACAACCTGGTTACTAATATGAACATTGTTAATTACTATAAAGAAATTCTTAATAAAATTCTTATAAAAGAATTTTCACTTGAATACGATGATATTAAAAATATTTCATTTGAATTTCCAAAAGATTCTTCATTGGGGGATTTCTCTACTAATGCGGCAATGTTGTTGGCCGGAAGGTTAAAAATTTCACCAAATGAAGTAGCTAAAAAAATTATTGATATAATTCTTAATACTAATGATATTAATATTGAGAGTGCTGAATTAGCTGGAAAAGGCTTTATTAACATAAGGGTAAAGAATGAATCCTGGCAAAAATTGATATTAAAAATTATTAAAGCAAACTCATCATATGGGAGCGCCTCCCTTGGGAATGGTGAGAAAATAAATATTGAATATGTATCTGCTAATCCAACCGGTCCGCTCCATGTAGGACATACTCGGGGAGCTGTTTTTGGTGATACTTTGGCCAATATATTAACTAAAGTTGGTTTCGATGTTTGTAGGGAGTATTACGTAAATGATGCTGGTGAGCAAGTTGACAAACTAGCGAGATCTGTCTTTCATCGTTACAAAGAGAGCTGTGGTGTAAAATTGGATTTAATTCCCGAAGGCTTATATCCTGGAGAGTATTTAAGACCAATTGGAGAGAGTATAAAAGAAAAGTATGGAGAAGATCTTCTGAAAAAAGATGATGATTTTTGGCTTCCACTAATAAAAAAGACTGCAATTGATTCAATGTTAAGTCTTATTAAGGGTGACTTAATGTCACTCGGTATTACTCACAATGTTTTCACGTCTGAATTTGAGTTATTGAGTAGTGGGTTTGTCAAAGATGTTTACGATGAGCTAGATGCCAAAGAATTACTTTATGAAGGGGAGACGCTTCCTCCTAAGGGGGCCAGTCAAGTAGGGTGGTCTAAAAAAAAACATGTATTATTTAAATCTAAAATTTTTGGTGATGATGAGGATCGTGTGGTTAAAAAACATGACGGTTCTTGGACTTATTTTATGCCTGATATTGCATACCATAAAAATAAGTCAGACAGGGGCTTTAAAAAGATGATTAATGTATGGGGAGCAGATCATTCTGGATACATATCTAGAGTTACATCTGCTGTTAACGCTGTTACGGATAGTAAATCTAATCTAGAGGTTAAGATTTGTCAGCTTGTGAGGTTAACAAGAGGTGATAAGGTTGTTAAAATGTCTAAAAGGTCGGGTATCTTTATAACCCTCAAAGAGATGGTTGATGAGGTCGGAAGGGATGCTGTTAGATTTATGATGGTTACAAGAAAAAACGATGCACCTTTGGATTTTGACTATGAGGCCGTTAAGGAGCAGACCAAGGATAATCCAATTTTCTACATTCAGTATGCTCATGCAAGAATTTCCTCTGTTCTTCGAAAGGTTGATGAGGGTGATTTATTTAAAGCGGATGATAAATCTCTTCTTGATGCAGACATAAGCCTATTAAATCAAAGCAATGACATAGAATTAATTAAAGTTATTTCTAATTTTCCAAGAATTATTGAGCAATCTGCTTTTTTTAAAGAGCCTCATAGGTTAGCGTTTTATTTAAAGGATCTTGCATCATCACTTCATTCTTACTGGAATCTTGGGAATGAAAATAATAATCAAAAAGTTATAAATCCTAATAATATTGAAGTTTCAAAAGCTAGAGTTGCTTTACTGAGGTCAGTAGGTATTACAATTTCGGAAGGGTTAAACCTCTTGGGTATTGAGGCATTAAAAGAGCTTAGGTAATAATGAATAAAAGTTATTTTATAATTATCGCCACAACCACTTTAGTTATAGTTGTTGGATTTTTTTTATACTTAAGTACAGAAAATAAAATACCAACTATTTATCCACCTGATGGGCCTTTAAGAGAGATTCCTGCTAATGTTCCAGAATTGGTTAGGCCATCAAGCATTCCGTGCATTTATTCGTTATGGAAGAATAGTAATGAATCCTGCGGGTCATCTGAAAATATTTTTGAAGAAAAAAAGCTAAATAATAAATATTTTTCATTGCTATTTGGTACTTTTTCAAGTGAAGGGGATGCTAAAATTCACCTCAAGAAGCTAAAAAAATTAAAGTTTCTAAGTAGCTATATTGTAAAAATAGACGAAATACCGGCCACAAATAAAAGTATTATAATTGAAAGGGGGGACACTCTGTCGAGAATTGCTGAAAGACACTCCCTAAAGGTTAAGAAAATAACTGATGATAACAATATAACGAATCCAAATAATATTCGTATTGGTCAAAATTTAATAATTCCAGGAGATTCTTTAAAGTATAGAATCATCAGTACGAACATCAAGTTAAAGAAAACCGCTGAAGACCTTTGTGATAAACTTTTAAATTTAAATTTTCGTTGCCAAACTCAGATTCAAAGATAATAACTATGTTTATTAAATAAACTATTGTTATAAAAGTATTAATTGTAATTTTAATTATAATATAATATTTTTTTTAATAAATATTGTACTTATATGGTGTAAGTTTAACCAATAAACGCTATATATAGTGCATGGAATTAAGTGAATTAAACGAAAGTGACGAACAATTAGATTTATTTCTTGTTGATGTTGATGGTTTCGAAGGTCCCTTAGACCTGCTCCTTTCATTGGCCAAGGAGCAGAAGGTCGATTTACTAGAAATCTCCATTCTTGAGTTAGCCTCGCAGTATTTAGTATTTATTGATCAAATGAAGAGAATCAATATTGATTTAGCCGCTGACTACCTTGTTATGGCAGCCTGGCTTGCTTACCTGAAATCAAAGTTACTTCTTCCTGATGAAGGTGATGATGCTGCATCTTTAGAAGAGTTATCAGCAATTCTTGCCTTTAGGTTAAGAAGGCTTGAGGCTATGAGGGAAGTTAGCATTAAGTTGATGACAAGGAATCGAATAGGAGTTCATTTATTCCGGAGAGGCATG
Organism: alpha proteobacterium MED-G09; assembly: GCA_905182015.1. Taxonomy (GTDB): domain Bacteria; phylum Pseudomonadota; class Alphaproteobacteria; order MED-G09; family MED-G09; genus MED-G09. The sequence goes on from CAJIZT010000006.1 coordinate 264,801, forward strand.
CCTGAAGAAACGTTTTTAATTAAAAACTTCCATCATCGCGACAATCTCTTTGATTTAATGACTGCGTATTCGGGGTTAAGGAATAGAAACTTTAATAACGACTGGAAACCAAAGAGATTTCTAATTTTTTCAATTGAGGATGCAAGGAAACGTCTTGAATCAATGCTAGGAAAAATTATTGATTGGACTAAACTTGAGGATTTCCTTCCGCCAAACACGGATAACTCTCCTGAGGCATTGGTATTTAGAAAAAGTTCTCTTGCTTCAATCTTCTCAGCCTCTTTAGAGCTATCAAAGGAAGGTCTTCTTGAGATAAGTCAAAATAAATCTTTTGGAGTAATTAAATTTAAATACAGGAAAAAATCTGAAAAAAATATAAATGAAATGATGAGCGCGTAATGATTGAGGGGGACTCATTTAGGGATGGCGGGATATTAACTGATCTTTGGGATCAGGTTCGAGCTGTCGAGGCACTTCTTTTTGCCTCTTCAGACCCATTAGATGAGAAAACTTTATGTGAAATCTTGCCTGAAAAAGCTGATATTGATGAAATTCTAAACAAAATTAAAGAACTTTATCAGGGTAGGGGTGTTGAATTAAAAAAAATAAACAATAAATGGATGTTTAAGACTGCTTCGGACCTATCTTTTATAATGCAAAAAGAGGCTAAAGTTCAAAAAAAACTCTCAAAAGCAGCACTTGAGACTCTTGCTATTGTTTCATATCACCAGCCTGTTTCACGTGCTGAGATTGAAGAAGTAAGGGGAGTTAGTGTATCCCCAGGTACAATTGATTCACTCCTAGAGGTTAATTGGATTAAAATCAAAGGAAGGCGAAAAGCCCCAGGAAATCCGATTACCTATGGAACAACTGAGGAATTTTTAGTCCACTTTGACCTTGAGGATATTAAAGACCTGCCAGGTATTGACGAACTTAAGTCAACAGGGCTTCTGGATAGTAATTTACCACCTGATATGTTTCCAATTGACGATGATATTGAGCCTGTCGAAGAAAATAATTAAGATAGTTATTTATGATAGACCTTATTTAGTGGTATTAATTAAGTATTGAAAAAGGATTTATATTATGTCTCCAAGCTTAATGCAGATTTTAGTAGTAGTTTTTCTTGTTTTAATATTTTTTGGCCGAGGAAAAATTTCAAATTTTATGGGCGACTTAGCCAGTGGTATCAAAAGTTTTCGAAAGGGCCTTGAGGATGAAACACCTGAATCTAAGCTAGAAGATAAAGATCATGATTAATTAATAAGTATGTTTGATTTTGGATATAGTGAAATATTTCTTGTTGCGGTTGTGCTTCTAATATTTGTTGGACCAAAGGAATTACCTCTTTTGTTAAGATCAATTTTTGATTTTGTTTCTAAAATTAAGGTGTATTCGTCTGAGTTAAGAACTGGAATTCAAAGTATAGCTAATGATATTGAGATAGAAAAAGTTTCTAAAAAAAGCAAAAATGCTGAGAAAACGATTTTGCCCGACGATCCCGAAGATAAAGTCTCATCTCAAGTAGATAAAGAAAATAAAGAATTGAAAAAAGAGAAATAAAGTTAGTTATTAGATGTCTGAACCAATCAATAAGCATAAAAATCAAAAAGACTTGTCTCAGGCGCCACTATTCGATCATCTTTTGGAGTTGAGAGCTAGATTAATTCGATCTTCAATAGTATTTTTCTTGGGTTTTTGCGTTTCATTTTATTTTTCATCGAGTATTTATTCATTTTTAGTTGAACCTTTCTTTGAGGCAACAGGCTCTTCTGGAGAAATGATTTTTACAGCCCCTCAAGAGTTTTTAATTACAAAATTGAAAGTTGCTATTTTTGGATCCTCAATGATCGGGCTACCTTATTTTGCAATTGAGATCTATTCTTTTCTTGCCCCAGGTCTATATAAAAATGAAAAAAGTGCATTAATCCCATATTTTATAGCAACACCATTTTTGTTTTTCTTAAGCAGTCTTCTTGTTTATTACCTTATAATCCCACTGGCTCTAGCATTCTTTTTGTCTATGCAGGTTGTCTCGCCTATAGATGATTTTTCTATCAAATTGCTTCCGAAAGTAAGTGAGTATTTACAACTTATTTTGTCTCTGATAATTGCCTTTGGAATTTGTTTTCAGTTACCTGTTGTTTTAACCCTTCTTGCAAGAGTCGGTATAGTTGGAAGCGAGCAATTAAAAAAGGGAAGAAAATATGCAATAGTCTTAACATTTTTAATTGCTGCTTTTTTAACTCCTCCAGACCTTATTAGTCAAATAGGTTTAGCAATTCCTACAATATTACTGTATGAATTTTCTATACTTTTGGTTTCGATTATTGAAAAGAATAACAACGCTAATAAGAAATAAATTATGGTTAAACAATGCATGACATAAATAAAATAAGAACAGATAAGATTTTTTTTCTAAATGGCTGGAAGAAAAGAGGTTTGGAAATTAATTTAGATAATATTCTTAATCTCGATGAGGATTTAAGGTCAGCGATAACTAACCTTCAGAACCTTCAGACGCAACGCAACGAGGCCTCAAAATTAATAGGAATAGCAAAACAAGACGGTGATGAAAGTAGGGCTAGCGAATTAACGTCTAATGTTCAGGGTCTTAAGGATTCAATGCATGAATTAGAAGTAACTAAAGTTAACTTATCAAGGAAGTTAAAAACCGAATTATCCTCACTTCCCAACATACCTAATGAAGATGTCCCTATCGGAAAAGACGACAACTCAAATGTTTTGGTTAGAGAGTGGGGTACAAAAAAAGGTCCTTCGTTGAATCATTATGATATTGGCGAGGAAATGGGCTTGCTTGATTTTGATACTGCAATAAAACTATCTGGGTCAAGGTTTTCTATTTTAAAAAAAGATTTAGCTTTCATGGAAAGATCTTTAGCAAATTTTATGATCGATCAACATGTTAATAAAAATGGTTATGAAGAGGTTAGTGTTCCTTATCTTGTCAAAGATGATGTTATGTTTGGAACTGGGCAATTGCCAAAATTTTCAGATGATCAATTTAGAACAGAAGATGGGTTTTGGCTTATTCCAACAGCCGAAGTGCCCCTTACCAATATGGTTAGTAACTCTAGCTTAAAGGAATCTGACCTTCCTTTAAGATATGTTGCATATACTCAGTGCTTTAGGAAGGAGGCGGGGGCAGCAGGTAAGGATACGCGAGGGTTAATCAGGTTGCATCAATTTCCTAAAGTTGAATTAGTAAGTATAGTTAGTGAAGAATCATCTATTGACGAACTGGATAGGCTTTTGTTGTGTGCGGAAGGTATCCTGAAATCCCTTGATCTTCCATATCGAGTAATGACTTTGTCTTCTGGTGATATGGGTTTTTCAGCTAATAAAACCTACGACCTAGAAGTTTGGCTTCCAGGTCAAAATCTTTATAGGGAAATTTCCTCATGCTCCTCATGTTCTGACTTTCAATCAAGAAGAATGAACACAAAATACAAAAGCAATGAAACAGGGGAAAATATATATCCTCACACGCTAAATGGATCTGGATTGGCTGTGGGAAGAACCCTTGTTGCTGTTTTAGAAAATTATTATGAAGGCTCTGGTGTTGTTCGTGTTCCGGAAGCTCTCCAACCATACATGGGTGGTTTAAAAAAAATTGGTTTAACAAGTTAGTTTTTTATAATTAATTATGTTGATTGGGTTTGATATTATTAAATTTTTTCCCTATTAATCATTTATCAAAATTAAGGAAAAGTTATGCAAGATATTCTATTTCAAATAATGCCTTTAGTTCTAATTTTTTTAGTATTTTATTTTTTAATTATACGTCCACAACAAAACAAGATTAAAGATCATAGCGCTATGGTTAATTCAGTAAAAAAGGGTGATGAAGTCATTACTCAGGGTGGATTAATTGGAAAGGTCTCAAAAGTCTCAGGCGATGAGGTTATGATAGATTTTGGTAATGATGTTTCAATTAAGGCGATAAAATCTACATTAGCTAGTGTAAAACCAAAATAAATTATGCTTTATTTCTCTAACTCTAAAATATTATTTTTGCTAATTATTTGTGTTTTCGGTTTTTTTCTAGCCTTACCAAATTTCTCAAAAATAAACATCCCATTTCTCCCAAGTCAAACAATCAACCTAGGCTTGGATCTAAGAGGTGGTTCATATTTACTTCTTGAGGTGGATACTGATTCAATAAATAAGGATCGAAGCCAGTCTTTAGTGGAGGATATTAGGGTATCATTAAGAGAAAATAAGATTAAGTATATTGGCTTAAGATCTTTAGAATCTGGTGCAGAAGTTAGAATTCAGGATAGTCTTAAAATAAAAGATGCTGAAGAATTAATTCGTGATCTAAACAACGGAACCTCTGGTAATATATTTAATACACAAAAAGCTGATGAATTTTCTATAACTGCATCAGATAACCTACTTCAGGTTATTTTAAATGATAGCTCACTAAAAGAAAAATATCGACTAGCTGTTCTGCAGTCAATTGAGATAATTAGAAGAAGGATTGATGGTCTTGGTGTCACCGAACCTTCGATTCAAAGGCAGGGTAATAACAGGATATTACTCGAGGTCCCGGGACTTGATGATCCTCAGCGCTTAAAAGATTTGCTAGGTCAAACAGCAAAATTAAATTTTCGTATGGTTGATGTTAGTGTTTCGGCTGGAGAGGCAAAAAGAACAAAAGTACCAAGTCGTTCAGAAATTATTTCCGATACGGACGGAATACAATATTTGGTTATGAAGAAAATCTTAGTATCGGGCGAACGTTTAGTTGATGCTCAGGCAAGTTTTGATGGAACAACTAATTCACCTATTGTTAACTTTAGGTTCGATACCGTTGGAGGTAAATATTTTGCAAAAGCAACCTCTGGAAACGTCGGCAAGCCCTTTGCTATAGTGTTAGATAATCAGGTTATTTCTGCCCCAATTATAAGAAGCCCAATATTAGGTGGTTCTGGTCAGATTGAGGGTGGTTTTAGTGTAGAGGAAGCTAATAATCTTGCTATATTACTTAGGGCAGGGGCCCTTCCTGCGCCTCTAGAGATACTTGAAGAAAAAACAATTGGTCCAGGCCTTGGCCAGGACTCAATAGAATCTGGAAAATTAGCAACTATTGTCGGATTAATAGGAGTATTGTTATTTATTTCGATTAGCTATGGGCGTTTTGGTATTTATGCTAATTTTGCTCTAATACTGAATGTAATCATGATTGTTGGCCTTCTGTCACTTCTTCAGGCAACTTTAACTCTGCCTGGTATTGCAGGCATTGTTCTTACTATTGGGATGGCAGTCGATTCTAATGTTATAATTTTTGAAAGAATAAGGGATGAGTATGCGAACGGTAAAAGCCCTTTTTCTGCTGTAGAATCTGGTTACTCAAAGTCTCTTGGTACAATACTTGATGCAAATGTAACAACATTAATAGCATCACTTGTATTGTTTTTCTTAGGGACTGGACCCGTGAAAGGTTTTGCCGTTACTCTTTCTGTAGGAATTATTACATCTGTCTTTACTGCTTTTGTTATCACAAGGCTTATTATTTCTATTTGGTTATTAAAAAATAAACCTACTGAATTATCATTTTGAGAAAATTATGAAAACTTTAAAATTAGTCAAACAAAATACAAAAATTGAATTTTTAAAAATAAGAAAATTTACAACGATACTTTCAGTTTTCCTTTGTGCTTCTGCCTTTATATCGTTTTTATTTTTTAATTTAAATTTTGGAATAGACTTTAAGGGAGGAACACTTATCGAGGTTAAGTCCTCATCAATCATTGAGATAGCAAAGGTAAGGTCATCCTTATCTGTCTTAGATCTTGGTGACCTCCAAATACAAAACTTTGGATCTGAAAAAAATATCCTTGTTAGGGTCGAAAACCAAATATCAAGTAGTAAGTCTTCGAGCACTCTGGATGAATTACGGTCCTTTGGAGAGATTCAAAGGGTGGAGGTTGTTGGTCCAAAAATTAGTTCAGAACTGATTCAGAAAGGAATAACAGCTATTATAATGGCTGTAAGCTTAATGTTATTTTATATATGGATTAGGTTTGAGTGGCAGTTTTCTCTTGGAGCAATTATTGCTCTTATTCATGATGTACTAATAACAATAGGAATTTTTTCATTTTTTCAAATAGAGTTTAACTTATCAATTATTGCAGCATTACTGACAATTATTGGTTACTCTATGAACGACACAGTTGTAGTATATGATAGAATTAGAGAGAATTTAAGAAAGTATAAAAAACTAGACCTCTATAGCTTGATTAATTCATCGATAAATCAAACTTTATCAAGAACGGTATTAACGTCATTAACAACATTAATAGCTTTATTTTCTTTATACTTGTTAGGTGGTGAAGTTATAAAAGGCTTCACACTGGCAATGATTATTGGTGTTTTTATAGGAACATATTCATCAACGTTTATAGCATCGCAATTATTGCTTTATCTTGGGGTAAAAAGAGATTGGACAAAAAATAACAACATCTAGTCTTTCTTAATTATTAAATAACTACTATTATCGATTCTATAGGACAGGGGTTTAAAATGAGTACAATATTATCTTCGTTAAAAAATACAGTGATTGCAGGAATTTTTTTGTCATTACTGCTACTTATTACTTTTTCTTCTTGGGGCGTTATTGATGCTTCAAGTTTTTCAGACCAAGCTTTTTATTCTTTTATTTTTAGGTGGCTACATGTTTTATCAGCAATCATGTGGATAGGTCTTTTATGGTATTTCAATTTTGTTCAAATACCTAATATGCCAAATATTCCCAGTGATCAAAAGCCTGCTATTTCAAAAGTAATAGCCCCGGCTGCTCTTTGGTGGTTTAGGTGGGGAGCAATGGCAACAGTTGCAACGGGTCTTGTTCTTGGGTACTTAAATGGTTATCTAGAGTCGGCGATGACTTTAGGCTTTAGAGGCGATGGAGCTCCTCAGCATATTGCGATTGGTATTGGGATGTGGCTAGGAATAATTATGTTTTTTAATGTTTGGTTTGTTATTTGGCCTAATCAAAAAAGAGCCTTAGGAATTGTTTCTGCTGAAGATAGCGTTAAAGCGGCTTCTGCAAGAACCGCTATGTTGTTTTCTAGGACAAATACATTACTAAGTATACCAATGCTGCTTTCAATGGTGGCTGCACAAAATATTTTTTAATTATTAAATTTATATAATATTAAAGGGGCTTCTGCCCCTTTTTATTTATTCATATAATCTTTTTAAGATAATGACCTGTATAACTCTTTTTTGTTTTCAAAATTCCTTCGATCTTACCCTCATAGACTATTTCCCCACCTTTATCTCCTCCATCAGGTCCTATATCTAGAATCCAATCAGCTGTCTTTATTACATCAAGGTTATGCTCTATAACAACTACTGTATTACCATTATCAACAAGCTCATGAAGAACCTCTAGAAGCTTTTTAACGTCATCAAAATGTAACCCCGTTGTAGGCTCATCAAGAACGTAAAAAGTCCTTCCTGTAGCCTTTTTTGCTAATTCTTTTGCTAATTTTATTCTCTGCGCTTCTCCTCCGGAAAGAGTATTTGCTTGCTGGCCTACTTTTACGTAACCAAGGCCGACTTTTTTTAATGTTTCCATCTTATCTCTTATCATTGGAACTGCCTTAAATAAGTCAGAGCATTCAGCCACTGTCATGTTTAAAACATCAGAAATTGACTTATCTTTATACCTAACCTCTAAAGTTTCACGATTATAGCGCTTTCCTCTGCATTGATCACACTGAACATAAACATCAGGAAGAAAGTGCATTTCAATTTTAATAACTCCATCACCCTGACATGTCTCACACCTTCCACCCTTAACGTTAAATGAAAAACGTCCTGGCTTATAGCCACGAGCCTTTGATTCCGGCAATTGACAGAACCAATCTCTTATTGGTGTAAATGCACCAGTATACGTAGCCGGATTTGACCTTGGAGTTCTTCCAATTGGAGCTTGATTTATATCAATAATTTTATCAATAAAGTGAATACCATTAATACTTTTGTACTCCATTGGACTCTTTTGTGAATTATTTAGCTTTCTGTTTAACGCTGCATAAAGAGTGTGAAGCAATAGGGTTGATTTACCCGAACCAGATACACCTGTAACACATATAAATGTACTTACTGGAAAATTAGCCGATACATTTTTTAAATTATTTCCATTTGCCTTATTAATGGAAATCATTCTTTCTTTATTTATTGTTCTTTTTTTCGGTATATCTATTTTCTTCTTTTTCGATAAATACTGACCAGTGATACTTTTTGGATTATTGGCAATTTCATCAAATGAGCCTTCTGCCACTAGGTGTCCACCATGTATACCAGCTCCTGGTCCAATATCAATAACATGATCCGCAGACCTCATCGTTTCTTCATCATGCTCAACGACAATAACTGTATTACCTAAATCCTTTAATCTAGATAAAGTTCCTAATAACTTATCGTTATCTCTTTGATGGAGACCTATTGATGGCTCATCCAACACATATAGAACACCTGTTAATCCAGACCCTATCTGAGAAGCTAGTCTTATCCGTTGCGATTCACCTCCAGAAAGAGTGCCTGATTCCCTTGAAAGGGTAAGATAGTTTAAGCCTACATTTTTAAGAAAATTTAAACGTTCTCGAATTTCCTTAATAACATTTTTTGATATTTCAGTATCTTTCTTAGAAAGCTTTGACGGTAAATCTTCAAACCATTTAAGGGCCTCATCGATTGTTAATGTTGATATATAACCAATATTTGATTTATTGATTTTTACACATAAGGCCTCTTCTTTTAGTCTATAACCTTTACACTTTGAGCAATTTGATTTTGATTGATACTTCTCTATTTCCTCGCGCATCCAATTACTATCTGTCTCAATATAGCGTCTTTTTAAATTATTTATTATTCCTTCAAATGGTTTGTTCGTTTTAAATGTTCTTGAACCATCGTCATAATTAATTATAATTTTTTCATCATCAGACCCATCAAGAATAATATTTTGATATTTTTTTGGAAGATCAGACCACTTACAGTCGATTGAAAAGTCATATTTTTCTGCTATAGCCATTAGTGTTTGAAGGTAATAGGGGGAAGGGGAGGATGTTCGTGACCAAGGGGCAATTGCTCCTTGTCTAATGCTAATATCTTGATTTGGTATAACTAGATCTCTATCAATAAAGTATTCTGTTCCTAGGCCATCACAGTGAGGACATGCGCCAACTGGATTATTAAAAGAAAATAATCTAGGTTCAATTTCTTCTATGGTAAAGCCAGATTCTGGACATGAATAATTTGCAGAATAAATAATTCTTTTATCCTTATCTTTACCACTAGCTATTTCAATAGCAGCCAAACCATCAGCTAATTGAAGCGCTGTTTCAAAACTATCAGCTAATCTGTTTCCCAGTTTTTTGTCTATTACTATTCTATCAACAACAACATCAATGTTATGTTTGATATTTTTTTCTAAATTTGGAATATTATCTAATTCATAAAATTCTCCATCAATTTTTACTCTTTGAAATCCCTTTTTCAATAAATTTAAAAATTCTTTCTTATATTCTCCTTTTCTGCCCCTAACTATTGGAGCAAGAAGGTAGGCCTTTGTTCCATTTTTATTTTCATTAACCTGGTCCACCATCTGTGTAACTGTTTGACTTGCAATTGGTAATCCTGTTGATGGAGAATGGGGTACACCAATTCTTGCAAATAATAACCTCAAGTAGTCATATATTTCAGTTACTGTTCCAACAGTTGATCTTGGGTTTTTTGATGTTGTTTTTTGTTCAATTGCTATGGCAGGCGATAATCCATCAATTTGATCTAAATCAGGCTTTTGCATCATTTCTAAGAACTGGCGCGCATATGCAGATAGGCTTTCTACATATCTTCTTTGGCCTTCAGCATAAATAGTATCGAATGCTAAAGATGACTTACCAGATCCTGAAAGACCAGTTATTACAGTAATGCTATCCTTGGGAATTTTTACATCAATATTCTTTAAATTATGTTCACGAGCACCTATAATGTTTATATATTTTTTATTCGCATTTTCTTCTTTTTTAGATGACATTGTGAATCCTAGATTTTTTTGTATTAAGTATAATTATGAAAGGTTATATCATAGTGCTTTAACGTAGGAAGAGTTTTTGTTATATAAATAATAAATATTGGAGTTTTTTATGTCAGGAAGTTTAAATAAAGTCTTACTTATCGGTAATCTAGGGAATGATCCAGAGGTTAGAAATACACAGGACGGAAGGTCTTTGTGTACATTTTCAATCGCCACCAGCGAAAGCTGGAAAGATAAAAATTCTGGTGAAAAAAGAGATAAAACAGAATGGCATCGTGTTGTAATTTTTAACGAAGGTTTAGTAAGAATTGCTGAACAATACCTCAAAAAAGGTTCAAAGGTTTATTTAGAGGGTCAGTTACAGACTAGAAAATGGCAGGATAAAGATGGGGTAGAGAAATATACAACTGAGGTTGTTTTACAAAACTATAACGGTAATCTTACTATGTTAGGTGGTCGATCTGATAATGCTGGTAGTGATTTTTCTTCAAATGATCCTCAGGATAGCATTGCTTCCATTGGCACAGATATGGATGATGATATTCCTTTCTAAATCATTGATTTATATATAAATTTTTTATTTTCTAATACTTAATAGCTATTGCTGTAAAAACTATCAGATGTTATTATAAAAAAAAGTAGCTTTTAAGTTTGATTCGTTTTTTTTGTTCTTAATGCAAAGGTATTTATGTCAGATATTGTTGATGATAATCCAAACATCTCTAGTATTAATCTAGATAAAGAAATGCGACAATCATACCTTGATTACGCTATGAGTGTTATTGTTTCAAGAGCACTACCAGATGCAAGGGATGGCCTCAAACCTGTGCACAGAAGAATTCTTTATGCAATGTACGAAAGTAACTATGAGTGGAATAAGCCCTACAGAAAATCAGCTCGTGTTGTAGGAGAGGTTATTGGTAAATATCATCCTCATGGAGATCAAAGCATATATGATGCGCTGGTAAGGATGGCGCAGCCATTTTCAATGCACTTGCCTCTTGTTCAAGGGCAAGGTAATTTTGGGTCTGTTGATGGGGATCCCCCTGCCGCAATGCGATATACTGAAGTCCGAATGGAGAAGGTAAGTAAGCATTTGTTAGATGACCTTGATAAGGGAACGGTTGATTTTCAAGAAAATTACGATAACTCTGAATCCGAACCTATCGTCTTGCCTGCTGAATACCCTAATCTTTTAGTTAATGGTGCGGGTGGTATTGCTGTTGGAATGGCTACAAATATTCCCCCTCATAATTTGAGCGAGGTAACTGACGCATGTCTTTTACTTTTAGAGAATCCTGCCGCCTCAATCGATGAAATTATAAATATTATCCCTGGCCCAGATTTTCCTACTGGCGGATTGATTCTTGGATACGCTGGTGCTAGAAGCGCGTACACGACAGGAAAAGGCTCTATTATTATGAGGGGGAAGGTATCCATTGAGGATCTCCCAAAGGATAAACAGGCAATAATTATAACTGAAATACCCTATCAATTAAATAAAGTCTCCTTGATTGAAAAAATTGCAGAACTTGTTCGTGATAAAGCTATAGATGGCATAACCGATTTAAGGGATGAGAGTGATAGAAATGGAATGAGGATTTATGTAGAGCTTAGAAGGGATGCAGTAGCTGAAGTAATACTGAATCAACTTTATAGATTTACTCAACTACAAACTTCCTTTGGAGCAAATACTGTTGCCCTCGACAGGGGTCACCCAAAGACACTAAATTTGAAAGAATTGTTAGAATGTTTTCTTGATTTTCGAGAAGAAATCGTAACACGTAGAATTAAATTTCTTTTAAACAAGGCAAGGGATCGTGCTCATATTCTTGTCGGTCTTGCTATTGCTGTTTCAAATATAGATGAAATCATTAAAATGATAAGATCCTCAAAAAGTCCAGCTGAGGCAAAAGAAGGGTTAATGAATAAAGAGTGGCCCGCTAAAGATGTGCGTTCTTTAATTGAGCTTATCGACGACCCAAGACACGGAATATCAGAAAAAGGTTTCTGTTCTTTTTCCGAGGAGCAGGCTAAGGCAATCTTAGAGTTAAGACTCCAAAGACTTACTGCTATTGGAAAAGAAGACATTGAAGCAGAGCTTGATGGCTTGAAAAAAGATATCGAGGACTATTTGCTGATACTAAAAAGTAAAGATAGAGTAATTGAGATTATTAAAAATGAACTTATCGATATAAAAAATAATTTTGCAATTCCAAGACGAACAGAAATTATTGAATATGTCGACAATGTTCAAGATGAGGATCTTATAAAAAAAGAAGAAATGGCTGTAACTGTTAGTCATACAGGTTATATAAAACGAGTTCCTCTATCTACATATAGATCGCAAAATAGGGGTGGAAAAGGACGTTCTGGAATGCAGACAAAAGATGAGGACTTTGTTACTAATATATTTGTAGCGAACACTCATCAGCCAATATTATTCTTCTCCTCAACAGGCATGGTGTATCGTTTAAAAACATACCTTTTGCCTATTTCCAGCCCTCAAGCTAAGGGTAAGGCTTTAGTTAATCTACTCCCATTAGCAGAAAATGAGGTAATAACTACAATAATGCCGCTACCAGCTGATGAGTCTGAGTGGAGTAATCTTTTTGTTATTTTTGTAACTTCCTCTGGAGGTATAAGAAGAAACGACCTATCTGATTTTTCTAGAATTAATAAAAATGGAAAAATTGCCATGAAACCTGCTGAAGGTGAAACAATAATTTCTGTTCAAACATGTGCTGATGATAATGATATATTATTAGCCACACAAAAAGGACAATGTATAAGGTTTTCAGTTGATAAGGTCAGAGTTTTTGCTTCGAGATCGTCAACTGGAGTGAGAGGAATAAAGCTTGATAAAGGTGATAGTGTTATAGGAATGACTATATTAAATCATGTTGATGGAAGTAACGATGAATTTAGATCTTATTTAAAGGCCTCATCAATAATGAGAAGAGCAAAAGATGGTCCAGACGATCATGTTGATGACGATGAGAGTGAAAATAGTGCTGAGCTGTCCACTGAACGTTATGCTGAATTAGCGGCTAAAGAAGAGGTGATATTAACAGTTGCCTCGAATGGTCAAGGAAAAAGAACATCCTCCTATGAGTACAGATTAACAAATCGAGGTGGAAAGGGCGTTATTAGCATGATGTTGGCCAAATCCAATGCGGATGTAGTTTCGACATTCCCTGTTGATCAGAACGATCAAATTATGCTTATTGACGATAACGGTCAATTAATTCGCTGTCCTGTTTTAGGTATAAGAATAATGGGAAGAAATACTCAAGGTGTTAAAATATTTAATATTGATGAAAAATCTTCTGTTGTTAGTGTCGAAAGAGTTGCAGAACAAGATACTAATATTGATTTAGATTCTGACGAGGAGCAAGATCTATGACCTTAGCCGTTTACCCAGGATCTTTTGATCCATTTACGTTGGGGCATAGTGATATATTATCAAGAAGCCTCAAAATCTTTGATGAAGTTGTTATCGCTGTTGGAGTAAATCAAAATAAAAAAACTCTTTTCACTGCAGATGAGCGCGTCGCTATGATTGAAAAAGAGGTTAGTGAAATTAAGCTTGGAAAGAATAATAAGGTTACCGTTGAGTGCTTTGAAGGTTTGATTGTTGATCTAGCCTCTAAGCATAATGCTAAATCCCTTATAAAGGGAGTTAGAGGACCCGTTGACTATGATTATGAAGCTCAAATGGCTGGCATGAATACTGTTATGTGCCCAGATCTTGAAACCATCTTTCTTATGTCAAAGCCTGAATTTAGCTTTATTCACTCTTCTCTTGTGAAGCAAATATCATTAATGGGCGGTGATGTTACAGGTTTTGTTAGTGAAAAAATTAAAACTATATTAAAAACAAAGTCTTAAAGATGAAAGTTAATAAAATATTTTATATAATTTTAGGTTTATTTATTGCTACAGGAGGTCTTATGGCAGATTCAAATAATGAAAATATAATTACTATGGTTATTACCCAAAATGAAAAGGTAACCGACCCTGTTGAGGTATCACCAGTTCAAACTGTTATTATTGAACTTTTTCCAGATATTGCCCCTAATCATGTTGAGCAGATTAAAACCTTAGTTAATGAGGGGTTCTATGATGGCATTGTGTTTCATAGGGTAATAGAGGGTTTTATGGCTCAGACTGGAGACCCTACAGGAACCGGAACTGGTGGATCGGATCTTCCTGATATTCGAGCTGAATTCACTCAAACTTCATTTGAGCGTGGAACGTTAGGAATGGCTAGATCAGGACACCCAGATAGCGCCAACTCTCAATTCTTTATTTGTTTCCAAGAGGCTTCATTTTTAAATAATCAATATACGGTTTTTGGAAGAGTTATTGAAGGAATGGAATTCATTGATGCCCTTGTAAAAGGCGAACCACCTGAATTCCCAGATAAGATTATTTCCATGAATCTTTCCTCCAATAAATAAAACATTTAATGAATCTATCGGATTTTGATTTTGAATTGCCGCCAGAACTTATTGCGTTAAACCCGGCTAGGCCAAGGGATGGATCCAAACTATTAAAAGTTGCGTCCAACGGTCAATTTGAAGACAGTATTTTCAGCAAGCTTCCTGATTACCTTATGGATGGAGATATTCTTGTGGTTAATGACACCAAGGTCATGCCCTCAAATATTGAGGGGTATAAAATGAACTCTGAAAAGAAGTTAACTAAAATCTCGTTTACTTTTTTTGAAAACTTACAAAATGGTCTGTGGAAGGCCCTTGCTAAACCTGCAAGGAAGATATTCATCAATGATTTAATATTCTTCAAGGATAAAAATGGAAATATACATAATATTTTTTCTCAAATTGTTAACAAAAATAATGGCGAGGTGACATTTGACTTTGCAAATGACAATGATAAATTTATTCAAATTTTATCAAACGATGCAAAGGTTATGTTACCTCCTTATATAACCTCTAAAAGAGATATTAAAAAAAGCGATAAAGAAGACTATCAAACAATTTTTAGTGATAAGGAGGGCTCAATAGCAGCCCCGACAGCAGGGTTACACTTCACAGAATCTCTAAATAAAAAACTATCAGAAAAAGGTGTTAGCTTTGAAACTTTAACTTTAAATATTGGTCTAGGAACCTTCTCCCCATTAAGAAACGAGGTAGTAGAAGAGAATAATCTTCATTCTGAGTATTGCCATGTTTCCGATAAAATTGTTGAAAAATTAAATACTGCAAAAAAAAATAAAAATCAAAGAATTGTTTGTGTTGGTACAACTGCTTTAAGGTCTCTAGAAACATCCTTTAATGGAAATGAATTTACTCCAGTAAACACTAATACAAATAAATTTATCTATCCTGGGATAGAGATTAATTCCGTTGATGCATTGATTACTAACTTTCATCTTCCTAAATCCTCTTTGTTTATTCTTGTTTGTGCTTTAATGGGAACAAAAACGATGCTGGACACCTACAATTACGCTGTTAAGAATAAATATAGGTTTTTTTCTTATGGTGATGCCTGCTTTTTAGAGAAATAAGTATGAGTAAATTTAAATTTTTATTAAAAAAAAGTGATAATAATGCTAGGGCGGGCGTATTACAAACATCTCTGGGTGAAATAAAAACTCCTGCATTTATGCCGGTTGCTACACAGGGAGCGATAAAATCGACACCTATAAATATCATAGAGGAAATAGGCTATGAAATGATTTTAAGCAATACCTACCATATTCTTTTAAGACCAGGGTTGGAAGTTATTGAAAAATTTGGAAGCCTATCTAAATTTATGAACTGGAATAAACCAATTTTAACAGATTCAGGTGGATTTCAAGTAATGTCATTATCAAAATTAAGAAAAATAAACAAAAATGGTGTAACATTTCAATCTCATATTGACGGATCATCTCACCTATTAACTCCAGAAAATGTTGTTGAAACTCAGAATATAATTGGATCTAATATACAAATGGTGCTTGATGAATGTACGCCATACCCCTCAACACACGAAAGCGCAGAAAAGTCGATGAACCTATCAATTGATTGGGCGGAAAGAGCCAGAAAAAAATTTCTTAGTACAAAGCTAAGGTCAGATGCGCAGTTTGGAATAGTTCAAGGAAGTATTTATGAAGATCTGAGGATTAAATCAGCATTAGAAACAATTAACATCGATTTTGATGGCTATGCAGTTGGTGGACTAGCTGTCGGAGAGGGGCATGATGAGATGGTTAAGGTATTAAAGTACACCCTTCCTATCCTTCCTGATAACAAGGTGAGGTATTTAATGGGTGTAGGGCGTCCTGAAAATATAATCGAATCTGTAGCAGAGGGTATAGATATTTTTGATTGTGTTATTCCGACACGAGAAGGTAGACACGGTCATGCCTACTGCAAGACAGGTAATCTCAAATTAAAGAATCAAAAGTATGCTGACGATCACTCACCACTTGACGAGGAATCAAATTTTAGTTTTTCGAAGAGGTTTTCGAAAAGCTACATTCATCATTTAATTAAAAGTAATGAGCCCTTAGGAGGTATGATTATTTGCTGGCATAATCTTAATTACTATAAAGAATTGATGGCGGGTATAAGGGCTTCTATTTTAGAGGAGAGGTTTGATAATTTTAGGAAAGATTTCTATTTTAAGAGAAGTGGATCTAAATCTTGATTTAAACTTTCCATATTATCATTTGTATTATTATTTTCTTCACCATTAACTTTATCAGTTTTCACTGCCTCAATACAATCGTCAGATTCAATGCCAGCAGCAGCACAGACTAGCTTTCCTGCAACATCAGGAGTTTCTTTAGTTTTTAAAATATTAATTCTTTCACCGATTTTTTCAACAGTTGAACAAGAATTCAAAAGTAAAAGTGTAAAAAGAAAAATGATAGTTTTAAACTTCAATGCATACCTCGTTAATTAAGCCTAGCATAAAAATACAATAACGCTATGAATATAAAATCGGTATATAGTTTAATTTTAATATAATATATTTTTGATTTGATTTGAAACAATGAATTGAGTAAAAGGACAAATGTACCTTGGAGATATGGGCCCTTAGCTCAGTTGGTAGAGCAGCTGACTTTTAATCAGCTTGTCGCAGGTTCGAACCCCGCAGGGCTCACCAAGGTATTTAAGGCTAAATTCAGCCATTATAAGTCTTTACCAACTTCCAAATATTTCTTAAAAAACCTCCAAAATATAAATGTTGGACAAAAAACTTTGACTTAGCTTTTTCTAGCAATGATTTGCATTCTTATTTAAGTGAGGTAATCTAATTTTAACGAAATGGGGTTGGGGGAAAATCAATAAAATACTTATAGCGTTAGTCTTAGCAGTTGTGATGAGTGGGAATAAATGATTGCGAAAGAACTGTATATTTTCATAATTGGAGTAAAAAATGAAGAATAATTATAGAATTATGTGTGCTCTCATTGCATGGGTGGTGCTATCTCTTAGATTTGTCGATATGTTGATAATCGGTGAGTACAGTAGTATTGCTGAAACACTGTTTGTCTATTTTGGGTATTTCACAGTTTGGGCTAATATCCTTATTGCGATTGCGTTTACAGCGCCATTACTTAATCCAGATAGAAAGTTATCTAATTTTTTCATGCGTCCTGCCGTTCGTGCAGCCCTTGCATCCTATATTCTTATGGTGTCGGTTGTTTATCATATACTGATCGTGCCTTATTGGGATCCTCAAGGTTTCACTTGGTTGACCGCTACAGGCTTGAATACAGTCATGCCCATTCTCTATATTATCGATTGGCTATTCTTTGCTGAAAAGCGACCGATTTTCTATAAAAATCTTCCTTATTGGCTCATATTTCCTGCCGTTTATGGAGTGACTTCAATCATCCGAGGGTTATTAACTAATGTTTACCCTTACCCATTTTTGAACGTAACTGAGCTAGGTATTGGAAATGTATTATTCAATATGATCGGATTAGTTGCGGTTTTTGCTGTGGTTGGCCCTATTTTTATCGTGGTAGCACATCTGATTTCTGATAGAATCGAAACCTAGAAAACTTTAGCTATCTTTACTTCGGTGATTTTAATAATGCACCTGGGCATGAGGGAAATGCTTTACTTGATAGAAATTCATGGCTAAAAATTTTAGCTGAAGTTAAAGATTATGCTGTTTCCTCTTGGCCTGTTCAACCAAGTCGTTACTAATAACTTTTAATCAGCTTGTCGCAGGTTCGAACCCCGCAGGGCTCACCAAGGTATTTAAGGCTAAATACAGCCATTACAAGTCGATTTTGACTTTATTTCGACTTTAGGGCTTGCCGTTCTTCATAACTTGCCTTCTTTTTCTCATAGTCCTCTTCACTAAGTGCGTGCCAGCCTATGCAATTTTCAACTGGCGAGCGTCCACATCCACATTTTTGAGTATCAGTCATTATAAATTCCCCTGAATTCTGATTATTTTGATAATTACCACGATTCTATTAAGGTTAATTTTTATAAAATAAATAGACTAAGCTTATTATTGCTAACAAGATGAATATGAGGATGCTTCAATATTTTGGTTTCGAATCCCTAGACTTTTTAAGACTGAAAGCTCATCATATGGCAAATATTAAACACAATATGATTATACGTTTCCAAAAAAGGATATTAACTTATGCCAAAACAAAAATTTAATGATTTAGATGAGATTGTAACGATTATCTGTCAAGAGCATGGGGGGTATAAGATAAAGGCTCGCGATCATATAGGTGAGAACGAAAAAGAGATTGCCTATGGTTGTTCTGAGTGTTGTGGTTTCGTAAAAGGCGTTCATTTAAGCCCAGAAAAAATGATAGCTTCAAATGTTAAAGACGGAAAAACTCCATCTGATGGATAACTCTTCGGTTTTTAACTAGTCATTTAGCTATTCTCGGTGTTTATTAGCTTTCAAAAAATCAAAAGTGTCGAAAAAAAAGTTTATTTAGCTTTTTTATTAGTGATTTGAAATCCTTTAGAAAGTATTAAAAACCAACATCAGGTCTCTGACAAAAAATCTTAAAATCCAATAACCAATGAGACATAAGGCTAAGAGATACAGAACTGAACCAAATCCAAGAATCCTATACTTAATCCAACTCTCTTTATTCTTTTCAACTAAGCCAGAAAAGATTTTATTTCTGTTCCATCCGTAAATAAATAAAATTGAGGAAATGATAAAACCTAAAAACGGAGTCTTAATGTATAATGACCAAAGTGTATCGAACATTGTAAGATACTAACCGTTAATTACCCAAGAACCAATAGAGGAGTTCTTTTGGTTGGATTGCGGATAAGGTTTGCTCTTAAAATTTTGACGTAGCTTTTTTTGAGAGTTATTTGTATTATTATTAAATCAAATAATCTAATTTTAAACAAACTAACAGAGTAGGGTAGATGAATAAATTATTGATAGCTCTAGTTTTGGTAATTGCAATGGGTGCTGGTGCTAAAGCTAAAAATGAAAGCATTGAAAGTCAGTGTAACTACTCAGGTACAGATATCAATATATCTCTTAAAATTGATTTAAATAATAAAAAAATATCTTTATCTGGTTTAACGAATTGTGAAATTAGCTCTATAGACGAAGTTAAGGTGCTGGGAAGATGCTCTCCACCAACATACAGTTCTTTGGATTTTATTCCAGAATATATAAATAAAACAGGCGTTGGGAGGTGGTCAATGAAGGTTTCTGATAAGTATGTTGTCGATGCAAAAGGTAATATTATCTATTTTGAGTACCTTTGTAAGAAAGGTCTGTTAGCTAATGAGTAAATTAATCTTATCCTTACTGCTGGCTGTTATAACGTTTGGTGATGTTTTCTCAGAATCAAATTTACCGCTACCATTTGGTTTGATTGAGGGTCACCTTAATTTAGTTTATTCTGCATCAAATGGGCCTGAAACAGAGAATCTATATGGAAAAATTCTTGATCTTAAAAGGATACCCAATGTCATTCTTCCTGGCGAACGTCTCATGATCCGCTATTTAGCAGGTGATACAGAATTAAAATTTATTATAAAAAAGAAAGAAAACTCACAAATTAAAGGTGGAAGATTTAATGCGCGTGGGATCAGACAGCTAACTATATTATTACCAAAGGAAAAGCGAGCAGGGATTATTACGCGCATGAGAGAAAATGGAATGGAATTACCTGAGTTTTCCGATGAAAATATTGGTCTTATTGGCTCGAGTCGATTTGAGATAAGGGATTCTGATGATAACCAGATAGAGCTTATATTTTTAGACGAAGAGTCACCTGGTGTTAGCTTTAAGCAGGCTCAGATTGGTCTTGGTGTATCAAATATGGATAAAATGGGTGCATTTTTAAACAATATTCTTGGCTTAGAGCCTATTGAAACAAAAGGTAGTGTGCATCGCTACGTTATGGGCCTTACTCAAATTAAATTCTGGGATGTTCCTATCTCTAGGCCTACCTGGGTAGGAAAACCAAATGATATTGTTGGTATGACAATGGTCCAATTTGTGGTTGACGATGTTAGGGCTGCTCGCGATATAATTGTGGCTCGTGGAGGCAAGATTCATACTGAGCCATATGTAATTGGAAACCTTGCTATCGTTATGTTTGTTGAGGGTCCTGATGGAATTTTATTTGAATTTGGAGAATCTCTAGTTAAATAAAATATCAAAGCTATCTAAATATTATTTTATCTTTATATTTAAATTTATTAAATTTGTGATAATTAAAATTGACAGTGGTTTAGTTGCTACATAAGGTCAATTCTAATTCGAATCAAAACATTATTAATCAAAGGAGATTAAAATTATGCATACTGTTTTAGCACAAACCGATTATGTCGGTATTTCTTTCTGGTTTGTCTCTGCAGCATTACTTGCTGCTACAGCATTTTTCTTTTTAGAAAGAGGATCTGTAAATGACAAATGGAAAACATCTTTAACTGTTGCTGGCTTGGTAACAGGAATAGCCTTTTGGCACTACCTCTATATGAGAGGAATGTGGATAGAAACTGGCGAATCACCAACTGTATACAGATATATTGATTGGCTACTAACTGTTCCACTTTTAGTTATTGAATTTTATTTAATTCTAAAAGCTGTAACAACTGTTAGAGCTGCAATATTTTATAAATTGCTTATAGGTTCTTTAGTAATGTTAATATCCGGGTATCTTGGCGAAGCAGGATTAGTTCCTGCACTTCCAGCATTTGTTGTTGGAATTGCGGCTTGGTTATTCATTATTTATGAAATCTTTGCTGGTGAAACTGCAAAAGCAAACTCTGAAAGTGGAAATGCAACTGCGCAAACTGCTTATTCCGCAATGAAATGGATTATAACACTCGGTTGGGCTATTTATCCTGCTGGTTACTTCCTTGGGTATCTAACGGTTGGGGGTGTAGACGCATCAAGTCTAAACCTAATTTACAACCTTGCAGATTTTGTTAACAAAATCTTATTTGGCCTTGTGATCTACGCAGCAGCAGTAAAAGACTCAAACGCTTAAATAACTTTAGTTTAGAATTAAAGGGGGCTTAATTAATTTTTTAAGTCCCCTTTTTTTGATTAAAAAATATCTTAATTAAACAGTTAAAATCTTAAAAAAAATTATTTTTTGTAGTACCACTTAAATATTCTTAAAAAAGGCTAGGGAGGATAAATTATGAAGAAATTAATCTTATCTTTAGTCTTGGCAGCTTTAGTAAGCGTTAATGCCTTCGCTAGTGACGCCACCCTAATTGACGTTAGAACTCTCAAAGAATGGAATGCTAGTCATCTTAATGGTGCCATTCACGTCCCATTACAGAATATTAAAAGTAAAATCACTAGTGTAATTAAGGACAGGAATACAAAAATATTTTTATACTGTCGAAGTGGTCGACGATCGGAAGAGGCTAAAGAAATTATGAGATCTCTTGGCTATACTGATATTGTAAATGCTGGTGGTATTAATGAAGTAGCCAATATACTAAAAATTAAAATAATAAAAAAAAATAAAGATTAATTATTTATAATTTCTTTTAAATATATTATTATTATCGAATGTTTCCATTTCACTTAAAAGAAAACCCAAAAAACTCTTATGAAGTATTCAGGAATGCTTTATTTATGTCTGTTACAGCTCAAGATCAAGATAATGCTGGAGAGTATTTAGAGGTAGCAAAACTAGTGGCCTCAGAATTACCTAGTTCTGAGCTAGACAAGGCTGAAAAAGAAGTTAAATCTCTAGTTGAATGCCTTGAAGATGAAATTGCATGTATCAACTGTAATCATAAAAGTCTAGTTAAGGAGTTAACCCAAGAATCCTGCATCAAATGTAATTACCCCTTGGATACAAGCTAAAAAAGGAAGATAAAAATGGAAGAACTATCAAAGCTAATAATACAGTGGCATCAGGATAGAAACCTAATAAATGGAAGTACAGATAAAGATCAGGTTCTTAAATTAATGCAGGAGCTAGGAGAGCTAAGCGATAGTGTTTGCAAGGGTAAGGATGTGAAGGATGATCTTGGCGATATGATGGTTGTTATGTTGAATATTATGGAACGTCAGGGAGTTACCATGGAGGAATGCCTTTTAACGGCATATAATGATATTAAGGATAGAAAGGGTAGAATGGTGGATGGTATCTTTGTTAAAGAGGGAGATAATTAATTTTTAATGAGAAAATCTAACTATATAGCTTACAAATCAGCGCTTTTGTTAGGGAAAGAGGGCTCTTTATTGGTAAATAAACTGTCGAATGATGAAATAAAAAAAGCCAAAGAAGAAGTTGAGACTGAACTAAGAAACAAGAACTTTAAAATTAAAAGCTTTTAATGACTAAAAAAAAGAAAAGAAAATAGAAAATTCTTATAAATCCTTTAAAGATGTTCTTGTCATACACATAACAGCGCCGACTAGAGAGCAATCAAACGAGGCCCTTTACTTGGCAGAGTATTTTTCAGATAACCTTACAGAGAAAGAGATACAAGACGCAAAAAAAGAAGTAGATGGTTATATTGACGATTTAACCAGAGATGATCCGAGCATCAAAAAGTCTATAAAAATTGACGACTACTTAAGTCTAGGTTGGAACGAAGAACTGGATAATTTAGATATTTTTGATCTTGGAGATCAATAAGAAGCTCATAACTTAAAACCCATAAAAAAATAAAAGAATTTTATTAATCATAATAAGAAATAAAATTATAAAAATAAGTATTCCTATGGCAATTGCTAGCAAGTAAAGATATTTTTTATTATTCATTTAAGATAACTTTTCAAAGTAACTAAATTAATTTTCTTTTTTTTCTTCAAGCAAAATGATCTCATCAACAAAACATGAGTATTCTTTCAATTTTAGCACATCATTAGAGCAAATTTTATAGCCCATTTTTTGTGGATCGATAATCAACGGGCTTTGAAATGTTAGGTGTCTTTTACCCTTACAGGTTAAGGAATAATTAACATCTCTTCTATTTTTAAATAATAAATAATCTTTTTTAAATATAATGCTGTCTATATCCTTTGTGTCAAAACAGACTCTTTCGTCGGAAAGGGCGTAATTAGAAGGTAAAATTAAAATTATTAATAATATAAAAATAGTAGTTGTTTTCATTTCTTTCATCTTGTTTAATTAATAATAAAAAAATATTCTATAACTATATATATCACATAATTCATAATGACAGATAATAAACAAAAAGAAAAAATAGAATCTAGCCATTACTTATTTTTAGTTTTTTTAATCATACTAAATGTAATGAATTTTGTTGATAGACAATTACTGGCTAGTTTTGCAAATTTTATTATTCCCGACCTTTCTTTAACAAATACTCAGTTTGGTATTTTAACAGGATTTGGATTTTTATTCTTTTACTCCATAATGGGACTTTTTATGGGAATTATGGCTGATAAATTTCATCGACCTAAGTTAATTGCTGTAGGTGTTGCATTATGGAGTTGTTTAACTGTCCTATCTGGAGCCGCCAGAGGGTTTTCTGGACTATTACTGCCTAGAATGTTCATCGGTGTTGGTGAATCAATTTTAACCCCAACATCTATTTCTATTCTTAGTGATAGATTTCCTCAAAATAAAATGGGTTTTGTAACTGGTGCTTATTATATGGGCATACCAATTGGGGCAGGCCTTAGTCTTATAATAGCCGGTTATCTAGGACCAGTAATTGGTTGGAGAATGTGCTTTTATTTATTAGGAACAATAGGCGTATTCCTTGCTTTAATAATGTTTTTTATTAAGGAGACTCCAAGATTAATAAATAATGAAGATATTAGAAATAAAAAAATAGATCTTCGGGCCATTAGGGATGATTTAATAAAAGTATTAAAAAACTCAAGGCCATTAACGCTTTGTATTTATGGCAGTGTTGTTTATCATTTTGTACTTGGCGCAGCTGTTTATGATCAGGTATGGTATGTGCAGGAAAGGGGCTTTGATAGAGCCGAAATAGCTCAATATGTAGGACTAATTGTTATAGTATTTGGTATACTGGGGAATTTATTTGGAGGATTAGGCTCTGATTGGTTCCTGAAAAATTTTAATCTTAAAAGACCGATGTTTTTATTCTGGGTTATGCTTTTTCTTCTCCCTTTAAATATAGTGGGGAGAATTATCTCACCAGAATCATATATATTTTGGATTGCCATGATGGCTGGCGCTTTTCAGCTTGGGGCGGTTTATGGGCCAGCGTTTGCTACAGTTCAAGAGCTTGCGCCGCCTCACATGAAGGCCACTGTGATTGCATTTTTTATACTAAACTTAAATATGATTGGAATGTTTTTAGGAACAACAGGAGCGGGTATAATTTTAGACTCACTAATTCTCTATAACGAAACAGCTATAAATCCAATTGAAGAACCCTATACAAAAACTTTATTATTTTTTACTATTATTTCATCCTTTTCTATCCCGATGTTTTGGTTAGCAGGAAGAAAGGAGTAGGGAATAAAATAATAACTAATTAACTAAAGGTGGTTTTTTAATATCAGACCAGTTTAAATCAATAGGTCCTCCGTTTGATATTAAGATAAACGTTACCCCTTCTTTTCCAGGTTTCTCTGGGCCATATGAATAACCCCCTTTAACGACTCTTACATCACCTTTTTTATAAATAGGTTCGTCATCACTAAAAGACATTTCACCGTCCATAATAAAATACATTGTATCGTGTTTGTGCCAATGATCCGATGCGGTATAGGTAGGGTCAAAAGTTGTTCTCACAATGTGAGGAGATTCATTGCAAATTACCTGTACTGGCTGGGTAGGGCGTCCATATTCATCTTCAAAAGGAATAAACGGTAATTTATTAATATTGGCTTTCCCAACTCCGCTCCCTCTGCCTTGCAGTGTCTTTTTTAGGTCTTCAGGAACTTCATATAAATCATCCCACATCAATGGAATATTGCCGCCTAGGGCTATCAGATAAAACCTAGAACCCTCACTGCCGCCACTTTCAATTGTTGATTGACCGGCTTTAACCCATCTGATATCTCCAGGATAAAAAGATCCTTCACCTTCAGATTTAAATTCTCCTTCCAGGAATATTTGAATAATATCATAAGGATGCCAATGTGATTCAGCTTTATAATTTGCTTTTAAGGACACCTCCCAAATATACTGATTTCCTTCATAAAGAGTTCTTACTTGATTTGTTTCTCTTCCGTTCTTATCCTCAAAAAGATTCCAGCCAAAGTCTTTTGTTGATATATGCTCCCAATTACTCATAATTATCCCCCAATAATCTATTTTTAATAATACTTAACTACTTTATGGCTGAAGAACAACCCTTCCAGTAATTGCGCCATCTCTTAAATCATCAAGTGTCTTGGTGGCTTCTTTCATACCTCGACTTGATACAGGAATTGGATCAACCTTACCTGTTTTAACCAAATTAAGCATTTCTCTTGTTTCATCTAAGCTTCCAACGAAGCTACCGCCAATACTTTTGGCAGATAACGGAAACATAGGGATAGGCATTTGAAATGCTCCCCCAAAAAGACCAACTACAATAATTTGACCGCCTTTTTTTGTTGAATCTAATGAATATTTGAGAGTTTTTTCAGCTCCAACAAAATCAACAACCGCTTTTACACCGCCCTTAGTATCGTCTAGTAACTTCATAAGGGAAAGCTCATCCGATGTATTGTATACTTCATGGGCTCCAGCACCTCTCGCCGCTTGTAACTTATTTGGGTCAATATCCGCTGCTAAAATCTTACAACTAAACAGTGATCTAGCAAATTGCAGGCCCATCATTCCAACACCGCCTAACCCCATTACAAGAATATGATCGTCATCACTTATATTAACGAGCTTTTTTAACGCTCCAAAAGCAGTTAAACCAGAGCACATATAAGTGGCGGCTAAACCAGGCCTTATGCCCGTATAGTCCAAAGCATACTTTGAATCAGGTATGAGGCAGTAATCAGAAAAACCTCCCGGTAACTGAATTCCTAGCTGTTGAGGAGCATTGCAGTAGTGTTCATCACCCGATAAACATGTGGGACAATCCCCACAGCCTATCCATGGGTAAACAACAACATCCGATCCAATCTCTAAATCTTTGACATCAGGTCCAATACTAACAACTTCACCCTCTATTTCATGACCTAAAACATGCGGTAAACTAAGCGCCGCCCCAACAGGTAGCTGGTTTCCTCCACCTAAATCAAAATACCCATCATGCAAATGAACATCTGAATGACAAACTCCACTATTAGTTATCTTTAATAAAACTTCCTTTTCTTTTGGAACAGGGTTTTCACTTTCTATAGTTTGAAGAGGCTTTCCAAATTCAACAATCGCTTCGCTTTTCATTATAAATCTCCATAAAATTTACTTACTCTTTTTAATATCTAAAGCATCCTCAGAATATGCAACTATAGCTGAAACAGTACTATCACCAGTCACATTCACTACGGTTCTAACCATATCAAGAAGTCTATCAACTCCTAGTATAAGCGCAATACCCTCTGTGGGAAGACCCACTTGAGCTAGGACCATTGCAAGCATGATTAATCCCACCCCCGGAACACCAGCAGTACCAATTGATGCCATAGTTGCAGTTAATATAACCATTAAATAATCGATACTAGATAAATCAATATTATATGCATTAGCAATGAAAACAGTTGCCACGCCTTGCATAATAGCTGTTCCGTCCATATTTACAGTTGCCCCTAAGGGTATTGTAAAAGAAGCAATTTTTGGACTTACTCCCAAGTCTTGAGTAACTGTCTTTAGTGTAACGGGCATTGTTGCATTTGAGGATGAAGTGGAAAAAGCAAAGAGCATGACTGGGCGTAATTTTTTATAAAAACCTAAAGGTTTTATTCCTGTAAATATATAAAGCAATGAAGGGTAAACAACTAAACCGTGAAGCAACAAAACAAATATTACTAATAAAAAATATTGAAATAAATTTCCAATAACACCCACACCTTGGGTTGAAAATAAAGCTGCCATTAAACAAAAGACACCAAAAGGTGCAAAATTAATTAAAATGAAAACCATTTTCATCACTACATTTGTGATGCTTTCCATTATCTTAATCAAATCTGAGTTAGTATCCTTAATGGATCTTAATGCAGCACCAAAGAAAATAGAAAAGATGATTATCTGCAACATCTTTCCTTCAGCCATAGCACTGATTGGGTTTGTAGGAAACATATCAATAATAACTGATTTAATACTAGGGGATGCTGGTGTTATATAATCAACAGTTGTTGTTAAGTTTAAGCCAGATCCTGGAGAAACGATAATTGCTACTAATAGGCCGATTGTTATAGCGAGTGCTGTTGTAAATAAATAAAGGGCAACCGTTTTAGTGGCAACTAAGGATAATTTTTTATTTTTATCAAAGGATGCGATACCGGTTGATAATGAAAAAAATACCAATGGCACCACCATAAGCTTTAATGATGCAATAAAAATTGAACCAACCGTGTCAAACAATCCATCAACAAAATATAAATTGATTACTTGGTTATCATTTAACGAAAAAATATTTATCGCTAATCCAGTTAAGAAACCTAAGACCATACCTATAATAATTTTTAAAGTTAAAGACATAATGCACGGTATAACAAAATTATATAATTACAAATAAGATCTTAGATATTGTCGTTTTTAATCGAATCATAGAGTAATAATATTTATAAATTTATAGGTACAAAATGGATGATTTAAACGGATCGGCTTTATATGCTGGAATTTTAACAATAATGGCTGTTGCTTTAGCATTAAATACAGCTTTCCGAAGGATGGAGTTAAAAAAAGAGCTTGGAGGTGACGATCTAACGTTAATTAAACGATCAAGAGCACATGGTAATTTAATTGAACACGCCCCTCTAATGATAATCCTTTTAATGTTAATGGAGTATAGAGGTAGTGAGTTCTTTGTTCATATTTTTGGCATCGGCTTTATTTTATCTAGAATCTCTCATGCGTACGGTCTTATTGCAGAAGAAGGTATGGGGCCAGATAATCTTCCAAGAATGATTGGAGCACTTGGTAGCTGGGGGTTAATGATTTTAGCTGCATTAATGTGTATTTTTTAAGCAATTATTTGACCGACTCAATTTTTAAGGGTTAATTGTTACTATTATTTGTTTAGGAGGGAACTAATGTCTTTATTTCGAAATTTTTTACTCAGCATTTCACTAATATTTTTGGCTTCTTGCTCTCAATTGCAATCGATAACAAGTCCGGGTGGAGCAACCGTAAATAATAACGATATAATGATTGATGAAGAACCAACTCAACAAGATGTCTTAAATCAGTTTAGTGATGTAGCTTTTCCTCCTGAGACTTACCTTGATTTAACAAAATCTGTTGTTGTTGGAAGTGATGAAAATTGGTTTGGACAGATTTACTTTAACTCTGGATTGGATGCTAATGATGTATTTAATTATTTTAAAGAACACATGCCTGACACTGGCTGGTTTCTAATCATGGAACAGCAGGGTAATCACGTATTCTTGGTTTACGAAAAAGATCTAAGGACTGCTATTATAAGTATAACAAGAAAAAGGTCTGGAGCAGAAACTATATTAGCTGTCGCCCCTAGAGCACAGTAGGAATTATATTCTCAAATAAAACTGCATACATCTTTTATAATACCTTCATTAGGAATTAAATTCCCCACACCTTACCTTGCTGGAATTGGAGAGGGGACCGATGATATTAATTTTTTTGTATATGGATCTTTTGGGTTTTTAAATAAGTCAGACGTTATTCCATTTTCGATAATTTTACCTGATTTTAAAACAATAACATTATCACAAATTGCCTTAACAACAGAAAGGTCATGACTAACAAAAATTAATGTTAGGTTGTACTTATGTTTTAATACATCAAGAAGATCTAGTATTTGAGCCTGTATGGAGAGATCTAAGGCGGAAACAGGCTCATCACATACTAATACAGAAGGTTTATTAATCAATGCTCTAGCTATACCGACTCTTTGACACTGTCCTCCTGATATCTCGTGCGGGTAACGATTGTATAAGTCACTAGAAAGACCAACATCAGACATTAAAGCAATTACTCTTTCTGTACTCTCGTTCTTTGATAAATTTTTATTAAAGATACCAAGCGGTTCTTTTATGATGCTTCCAATAGTCATTCTGGGATCAAGGCTACCATAAGGGTCTTGGAAAATTATTTGTACTTTTTTTCTAAAGCTCTTAATTTCTTTTTTTTTATATAAATTAAAATCTTTACCAAACCACTTAATATTTCCAGAGGTTTTAGGGATAAGACTTAGAATTAATCTACATATACTCGACTTTCCAGAACCTGACTCGCCAACTATTCCTAAGGTTTCTCCTACAAAAAGACTAAAGGACACACCATCAACTGCCTTTATAAAATTTCTTTTTACAAAAAATCCTCTTGAGATAGGGTAGTGTAATTTTAAATTTTGAACATTAAGAATTTCTTTTTTCATAGGGTCACTTCTCTAGCCATGGAGGAATACAAGAAAGAAGATGCTTAGTGTATTCATCTTTTGGGTTAGTCAAAACATTAAATGTTGATCCATTTTCAACTATCAAACCATTTTTCATTACCGCAACATTGTCTGAGGTTTCAGCAATAACCCCTATATTATGAGAAATTAAAATAATTCCAATATTCATATTAGACTTTAAGTCATTAAAAATACTTAATATTTCTGATTGAGTAGTCACATCCAGGGCTGTGGTAGGCTCATCAGCTATAATTAGCTCGGGCCTACACATCAATGATATTGCAATCATAATTCTTTGTTTCATTCCACCGGAAAGCTCATGGGGGTAGGAATTAATTAAATCTCTAGATTTTGGCATTTTCACTATGTCTAAAACCTCTAAAGACCTTTCCATAGCTAACTTTGAGCTTAATTTTTCATGAAAAATAGCAATTTCTGACAATTGTTTACCAATTTTCATATGGGGTGTTAAGCTTGTCATTGGGTCTTGGAAAATAAATCCAATAGATTTTCCTAAATATCTTCTTTTTTCTTCCTCAGAAGATGTAATGAGATCAAAACCTTTGAATATAGCTGAACCCTTGCAGTAACCATTGCTTGAGAGGAGGCCAGTTATTGAAAAAAATGTTTGAGTCTTTCCAGACCCTGATTCACCAACAACACCTAAACATTCACCCTTATTCAAAGAAAAGTTAGCATCTTTAACAACCTGAATATTACCTTCAGGTGTATTAAAAAATACACTTAAATTGTTAACTTTTAATAATAAATTACTGTTATTAATATTCTTTTGGGTCAATTGCATCTCTAAGACCGTCCCCTATAAAGTTTAAAGAAGCCAAAGTGATAACCATGAATAATCCAGGAAATATTAATAGCCACCATGCCGCCTCCATTTCCCTGGATCCTTCTGAAATAAGAACTCCCCAAGAGGTTAGAGGTTCTTGCACCCCAAGGCCAAGAAAAGATAAAAAACTTTCTAAAATAATAACAGATGGCACCATAAGCGTTATATACACAACAATAGGACCCGCTAAATTAGGAATAATATGTTTAATAATGATTAGTAAATCCGATTGACCCAGGGCTTTGCTGGTCTCTATGAATTCTTTTTCTTTCAGTGATATAGTTTGCCCCCTTACTATCCTTGCCATTGTTAGCCATTCAACAGCTCCAATAGCTAGAAAGAGAAAATAAATATTTCTTCCAAAAACAACCATCAGGATGATCACAAAAATCAAATAGGGCATTGCGTACAAAATTTCCACAACTCTCATCATAAAAATATCTAATTTACCTCCAAAATATCCTGCAATTGTTCCATAAATAACTCCTATAAAAACACTCACTAGCGTTGCTATTAAGCCAATCGAGAGACTCAGTCTGCCTCCATACAGGATTCTAACTAGCAAATCCCTTCCATTGCCATCCGTTCCTAGGTAATGACCAGTTTGGAGGTTTGGTGATTGATATATTGATCCCCAGTCAGTATCACTAAAGTTATGCTGCAAGAAAAAAGGACCAAAAATTGAAAGTAATGATATAACTATCAATAAAAACAATGCAGTAACTGCAGCCTTATTTTGAAAAAGTCTTCTTCTTGCATCAATCCATAAAGATCTTCCCTTAACAATGGAGGCACCTTTGTTCACCATTTTATTATCATATTTTCTTATACCAAACATTAAAGTTTAACTCGCGGATCTAGCAGTGCTCTTAAAATATCAGTCACAAGAATAAGAGCAATCAAGAGGGATGCGTACAAAATCATTACACCGCTTACTAATGTATAATCGCGCTGTAGTGCACCAACAACAAAATACCTACCAATACCTGGTAATCCAAAAATTTGCTCTACAATAATGGAGCCCGTCATAAGCCCTGCTGAAGCGGGTGCTAAATATTCAATTATAGGTAATATAGAGGCTCTAATAACATGTTTTCTTACTATATAAGACGGACTAAGACCCTTAGATCTAGCTGTGCGAATAAAATTTGAATTCAGCACCTCGATTGTACTTGCCCTCATCATTCTGGATATTACAGCGATTTGAGGTAAAGATAATGCTGTTATTGGAAGAATTAAATTCAATACATTGCCTCCATTCCAACCAGATGTTGGGAGTAGTCCTAGATAAAGTCCAAAAAATAAAGAAAGGAGGGGGGCCATAACAAAGCTTGGAATACAAATTCCAATCAAAGAGATACTCATAACTGAGTAATCAAAATAAGTATTTCTTTTAATCGCAGCAACAATACCTAGAAAACAACCAATAAATAAAGAGATAATTATAGATGATAACCCCAATGTAACACTGACTGGTAAACCGCTTAGTATTAATTCGTTAACAGTAAAATCTTTATATTTAAAAGAAGGGCCAAAATCACCAACTGATAGATTCTTAATATAAATATAGAATTGCTCCCATATAGGCTTATTTAAGTTATAGGCTTCTTGAATATTTCTTTCAATTTCAGGAGGTAAGGCTCTTTCACTAGTAAAAGGTCCGCCAGGAGCAACTCTCATCATTATAAAGCCAAATGCAATTATTACCAGGAGAGTGGGGATTGCAATAAGCAACCTTTTGACAATGAATTTTATCATATTTGTGCGCATAATATATATTATGTATAAGTAATTAAAAGAAACCTTATAACAATACCTCGAAATTTAAATTATCGTAAGCAGGTTCAACATTGCTTGGTAGAGATTCCTTTAGTTTAGTATAATCAAGATCGATATGAAGATTGGTCAGGATACCTTTCCTTGTATTAAGGTCCTTAATCCAACTTAAAGATAAATCTAAATGTGCATGCGTAGGGTGAGGATTGTAGCGTAAGGCATCAACAATCCAATAGTCTAAGTTCT
The DNA here is from genome assembly GCA_905182015.1 of alpha proteobacterium MED-G09. Classification (GTDB taxonomy): domain Bacteria; phylum Pseudomonadota; class Alphaproteobacteria; order MED-G09; family MED-G09; genus MED-G09. Next base: position 297,682 of record CAJIZT010000006.1, read on the forward strand.
TTAATAACTCAAAACCATCTTCATAAAAATCTACGACATCGCTTGAATAAGCAATATTATTGAACTTAAAACCAAGTGAATCAATTTTTCCATGCTTTTGAAGAAAAGGTAAAAATTCTATTTTTCCACCCTTGCCGTTAATTTCAAAGCTCTCATAAGGGTTTATAATATTTTTTTCTAAAATTGCAGGATATACCTTGTCGTCAAATGTACTGAAGCAGTAGCTAAAGCGAGGAATTAATCTACTTGCAGTTTTTTTATCAAGATAAACTTGGACTTTTTTTCTTTTACGGAGAGCAAAAACTCTTAAATCGTCTATACCGCCACACTGATCAGCGTGATCGTGAGTATATAGAACAGCATCAATATCTTTAATGCCCGCCCTTAACAACTGATTCCTTATATCTGGTGATGTATCTATGAGAACAGTTGTAGATTCTTGATTTTCATTAAATTTTTGAACTAGTAGAGAGCATCGAGATCGTAAATTCTTAACCTCTTTTGGGTCACAATCACCCCAATCTCCGTCTATTCTTGGAACACCGCCAGACGAACCGCACCCCAGAATAGTAACTGAAATTCTTTCTCTCATAAAGCTATATCCTTTTTGCTTTTTTGAAAATTTGAAAAAAATTATCAGTAGTCATAGAAAAAAATTCTTTTTCATCTTTTTCATAAAAGTTAGCTAAAAATTTTGCAGTATGCACTACATGTGAAGGTTCGTTTCTTTTACCCCTTAAGGGTTCGGGAGATAGATAAGGTGAATCTGTTTCAACAATTATTCTTTCTAAAGGTATTTTTTTAATTGTATCTCTTAATTGTGATGCATTTTTAAATGTCACTATTCCCGATAAAGAAATATAAAATCCAAGATCAAGAACTCGACTGGCCAAATTCTCTCCAGCAGTAAAGCAGTGAATTATTCCTGAAAAAGGACCTTTTTTGTACTCATCCTCAAGTATAGAACAAGTTTCTTCATCTGCATCCCTTGTGTGAATAATTAGCGGTAATTTAGTCTCTCTTGATACATTGATGTGCTTAATAAAACTTTCTATTTGATCGCTTCTATTAGATTTTTCATAATAAAAATCTAAGCCGGTCTCCCCTATTCCTATAACACTTTCATTAGAGGATTTTTCTATAAGATAATCCTCCCTTAGTTTATCGTTTATATTCGATGAATGAGGGTGCACTCCTACAGTACAGTATATATTCTCGTATTTTTCTGCAATACTAATCACTTCATCTATTTCATCTATTTCTGTTGAAATTGACACCATGATACCAATGTTAGATTCTTTTGCACGCTTCAAGACGTCATCAAAATCTTCATTAAAATCCTTAAAGTTCAAATGACAATGGCTGTCTACTAAATATGAAGATTTAATTTCCATTATAGACAGTTATGCCTATAGATTTTAGAATAAGCAAGATTAAGATTTAATAATAAAGGGATAAATAACTATGATCAAAATTGAAGTCGTATCAGATACAATATGCCCATGGTGTTATATTGGAAAAAGAAACTTTGACTTAGCCCTAAAAGAGTTACCAGAAATGAATATTTCCTTTAAATACACAACATTTCAGTTAGACCCCAATACGCCGTCAGAGGGTGTTAATAGAAAGAATTATGTTGAAAAAAAATTTAATAAGGATCGCTACACTGAAATAAAGAAGAATATAAGTAATGAGGCATTAAAATCAGGAATACCAAATATAACTAATACTTTAGATATAATACCCAATACTTTTGATAGTCATCGATTAATATATTGGGCAATTGAATATGGGTGCCAATTAGAGGCCGTTGAAATGATTTTTAAAGCTTATTTTGAAGAATCGAAAGATATTGGAAATATTACTGTGTTGTTAAAGATAGCTGAAAGACTGGGTATGGACAGTGAGGTAATTATGGATAGGTTTAAAAATGATGAAGACAGAAAGGTAGTTGAAGATGAGGAGAGAAAAGCCAGAGAAAATGGAGTAATGGGCGTTCCCTCATATATTATAAACGATGGGATGACACTAACGGGATCGCAGCCAGTCAACTCAATTGTTAAATTGCTACAACACTTAAATAAAAATTAGTTTTCGAGCATAGCTATATCCCTTAGCTCTTTTACAGTGGCTTTAATGCTGTCGATTATTGATACATCTTTTTTAGTAAATTTTACTGATATCCTTTGATCTGGTCGGATACTAAAATTATTACTATGATACGTAATATATGAAATTAAATCCTTTGGGTTCGCAAATTCATTATTCTTAAATTTTATTAAATATCCGTTTTTACCACAATCTACCCTTTCAATATTCGTTGATTTACAAATATTTCTTAAATCTATTGTGTCAATTAATGTTTCAACCTCATCAGGAAGCTTTCCAAACCGATCAATTAACTCTGCAGCTATTTCGTTTGTTTCATTTTCATCAGAAATTATGGATAGTCTTTTGTATATCTCCATACGTGTCGTTAAATCAGAAATATAATCATCTGGAATTAGGACGGCTAAGGGCAAAGAAATCTTAGGAGACCATTGATTTTCAACAACACTATCAGTTTTATTTTTAAGGTCATCGATTGTCTCTTCCAACATGCTTTGATAAAGCTCAATTCCTACCTCTTTAATTTGGCCTGATTGCTCTTCGCCGAGGAGATTACCGGACCCTCTTATCTCTAAGTCATAGCTAGCTAAATTAAACCCGGCCCCCAATGAATCTAGCGACTGAAGAACCTCAAGCCTTTTTAATGCTTTTTTACCTAGAATCCTTTGATCTTTATAAGTTAAATAAGCGTAAGCTTTTATCTTTGAGCGCCCTACTCGACCTCTTATTTGATAAAGCTGTGATAAGCCAAACATATCAGCCCTATGAACGATTAAAGTATTGGCATTAGGAATATCTAACCCAGATTCTATAATAGTTGTAGAAACTAAAACATCATAAGATCCAGAATAAAAGTCATTAATTCTGTCTTCGATTTGCCTTGAAGGCATTTGACCATGAACAGTTATAAAGTTAATCTCAGGAATACTTTCTCTTAAAAATACCTCTATATCATCAATATCTGCTATTCTTGGCGCTACATAAAAGGTCTGGCCCCCTCTATGTCTTTCTCGTAAAATCGACTCCCTTATAACTAAGGGATCATTTGGAAAAACATACGTTTCAATTGTACGCCTGTCAACGGGCGGTGATGCAATTATCGATAAGTCTCTTACACCAGTCATTGCCAGCTGAAGTGTTCTAGGTATGGGGGTTGCGGTAAGGGTTAAGATATGAATATTGCTTTTTAGTTTTTTAATTTTTTCTTTATGCTTAACACCAAAATGTTGTTCCTCGTCAATGATCAATAATCCAAGGTCATTAAATTCAACTCTATCGCCTAGCAATGAATGTGTTCCAATTATAATATCAAGGGATCCTGAGTTAATACCTCGAATAACCTCCTCTTTGTTGGAGGATAGCCTTGATAGCTCAGCAATATTTATTGGAAAACCTTTAAATCTTGCCTTAAAAGTTTCAAAATGTTGTCTGGCAAGGAGCGTTGTTGGGGTAAGAATAGCAACTTGCTTACCGCTCATTGCAGATAAAAAAGATGCCCTTAATGCAACTTCAGTTTTACCAAACCCAACATCACCACAAATTAATCGATCCATAGGTTGGCCTTTTTCTAAATCCTTTACGACATCCTGTATGGCATTAAATTGATCATCAGTTTCTTCAAACGGAAATCTTGAACAGAACTCCTCATAAAAATCATCAGGAACATTGACTATATCAGCTGAAGCCATCTGTCTTTTAGCCGCAACAGCCATTAACTCTTCAGCTAAAAATTTAATTCTTTTTTCAAGTTTTTCTTTTCTTGAACCCCAGGATAATCCACCTAGCTTATCAAGAGATTCATCGGCTATCTCTGATCCGTATCTAGATAATACATCAATGTTTTCAACAGGAAGATACAATTTATCATCATTTGCATACTTTAGAAAAAGACATTCATGCTTTGCATCATTGATCTCGAGGGTAATTAAATTTTCAAATCGTCCAATTCCATGTTCAATATGAACAACTGCATCACCAGGCATAATACTAGATACTTCCCTTAAGAAGTTTTCAGCCTTCCTAATTACTCTTGTCCTATAAAACTTTTCACCAAAAATATCTTGTTCGGAAATAAAAGCATAATCGTCAATAATAAAACCAGAATTTAAATTTAGTATTGTAGTATAAAGTATTGATTTTAAATTATTTTCTTTAAATTTTTGTGAATTTATTGGAGTACTTTGAATATTTTTATTTTTTAATATTTTTGAAATTCTATCTGCCGAGCCAATGCTTGAACAAGCAATAATTACAGATTTATTTTCACTAAGGTATTTTTCAATGTCACCTTTTAATTGATCATATATCTCCTGATCTTTACTTTTAGCATCCCTACCAGAGTAATTCTTAGATAATTTTCCACTAAAATTAATACCTGTAGGTTTTTTAAAAGTACTAATTTCAACGGTATTTGTTTTTGATAAATTCTCTAAAAATAATTTTTTATCTTGATATAGTTGCGATGGTTTTAATGAGAAATATTTATTTTCATCTTTTGATAGCTCATTATCATCATATTCCTTTCTTGAAATATAGTGATCATCAATAGTCTCAATAAAGCTATCCAAAGAATCTTCATACAAAGAATCTAATAGAATTAATGGGTTATTAAGGTAATCAAAAATTGTATCAGTTGTATTGTAAAAGAAAGGAAGCCAGTGCTCCATTCCAGGGTATGTAATACCTTCTGTAATACTTTCATAAATTTTTATTTTTTTTCTTTGGCTTCCAAAGGTTTGATTAAAATTTTTTCTAAACATTTCTATGGTAAGGTCATTTAAAGATACCTCTGAAGAAGGGAAAACTTGTACAACTTTAACTAACTCAATAGATCGCTGAGAAATTAAATCAAAACTTTTAATTGAATCAATTGTACTTCCAAATAAATCCACCCTAATGGGCGGGTTTAAAGGTGAATAAAAATCAATTATCCCACCCCTGACAGAAAACTCTCCATATTCCCTAACAGTCCCAGTCTTTGAATAACCATTGTTTACAAAAAATAACAAAAGGTCGTCTAGATTTAGAATTTGACCTGGCTTAAGTTCAATAGATTTACTTTTAATTTCTTTGGAAGCCAAGGTTCTTTGATAGGAAGATTGGACTGTAGAGAGCACAACTTTATTCTCTCTATTTTCATTTGCTAGACTTGATAGAGTTTCTAAACGTTTTGATACAATGGATTTATTGGGCGATATTCTATCGTAAGGTATACAGTCCCATTGAGGGAAAAAAAGAATATCTTGATCTAAAAAAAACTCCATAGAATCTTTTAATTGCTGATATCTTTTTAGATCCCTTGATATAATCAGGATATCTCTGTTTACAGAAGGAAATAGTTCTTTAAAAATTAATGATTCTGATCCTTCCGGTATCTCGTTAAATTCTTTTATCTCTTCGATATCATTTAAATACTCTTTTTTAATTATTTCTTTTAGATTCGCCATTAAATGTATCTCTAGGAACTCTTACTTAAGATTACATCTTTTATAATATCTTTATACTCTTCAGGGTAAGACTTATCTCCAGAGATAATCCATTTATACAAGTCAGGGTCAGATAAATTAAGAAAATCTTGAAACTTTAGTAATTCCTTAAAATTCATGTTGTGTAAATTTTCTTTGGAATATGGACCCAGTATTAAGTCCATCTCCTTAGTGCCTCTGTGCCAAGCTCTAAATAATAATTTTTTTCTAATAATTTCTGTTTCTTTTATCATAATTTGTACTTTAATAGAGTAATGCGACCAAAGATTCTAGATGAATTATTTAAACCTATTGAAACGGCCAGAGGTATTGGCCCTAGGCTAAAAATACGGCTAAAATATCTAATAGGTGAAAGTATTGTAGACCTTCTTTGGCATCTACCTAATAACATCATAGATAGGAGCTATAATCCGACAATATCAAAGGCTGAGGAAGATAGGGTTGTTACGATGGATGTTACAGTTCTTAAGCATAATCCTTCTAAAAGAAGAGGTCTGCCCTATAAAGTAACATGTATAGATCAGACTGGAGAAGTGGATCTCGTTTGGTTCAATGGAAGAAAGCAGTACCTTGAAGAGCTTTTGCCAATTGGGCAAGATTTTATTATAAGCGGAAAGCTAGAGTTTTATAAAAATAAAAAACAAATTATACATCCTCAGCATATTGCTCTATCAAGCAAAAATATTAATTTGCCAAACATAGAGTCAGTTTACAGTCTAACTCAAGGTCTTACAAACAAGGTTATATCGAATCACATTAAACGAGCAGTTGATATCGTCCCAAATTTCAATGAATGGCAGGATAAAGAATTTTTTAAAAGCATGAAATGGCCAACTTTTTCTGAAGCTATCAAAATTGTTCACAACCCAGAAAATGAAAATGATCTTGATCATAAAAACCCTGCAAAACAAAGGCTCGCATATGATGAACTACTTGCTAATCAACTGTCTTTAGCTCTGCTTGCGAAAAATTTTGAAGCACCAGCCGGTCAAAGTATTGTAAAAGATAATAACTTATTGGATTCATTGTATAAAAATATACCCTTCGAATTAACTAATTCACAAAAAATTGCAATTGAGGAGATTTCAAAGGGTCTTGAAAAACCAAATAGAATGATAAGACTTCTACAGGGTGACGTTGGTTCAGGAAAAACAATCGTAGCTCTTGCGGGCCTATTTCAAGCAAGTGGAAACTCAAAGCAAGCAGCAATGATGGCTCCAACCGAGCTACTTGCAAGACAACACTTTGAAGGCATTAAAGACTTATGTGCAAAATCTAATATTAATGTACAGATATTAACTGGGAAAACTAAGAAATCTGAGAGGGAGAGTATAATTTACGACCTTTCTAATGGAAAAATTGATATAATTTTGGGAACCCATTCTCTTTTTCAAGAAAAAATATCCTTCCATAATCTTGGGCTTGTAATTATTGATGAACAGCATAAATTTGGAGTTCATCAACGGTTGTCGCTAACATCTAAAAATTCTAAAAACCCTCCAGATATAATTATAATGAGCGCAACTCCAATACCTAGGACCTTGGAGCTGACTGCTTACGGCTCAATGCAAGTATCAAGACTTTTAGAAAAACCAATGGGTAGAAAGCCTATCAAGACAATAGCTAAACCCCTCAGTAAGGTTAACGAGGCAATGGAATCGCTTCAAAGGTTAATAAAAAATGGTGAAAAGGCATATTGGGTATGCCCATTGATAGAGGAATCAGAAAAAATAGATTTAGCTGCTGCGGAGGATAGATATGCTTCGTTAAAATATATTTATGGTGATCAGGTTGGTTTAGTCCACGGAAGAATGCCAATCGATGAAAGAGAGGAAACCATGAGGGATTTTAAATATGGTGGAAAAAATATACTCGTTGCCACTACCGTAATTGAAGTTGGAATTGATGTTCCTGATGCCACATTTATAATAATTGAGCATTCTGAAAGATTTGGACTATCTCAGTTGCATCAGTTAAGGGGTAGAGTTGGACGAAGTGATAAATTATCAAGTTGTTTATTATTATATAGATCACCCCTTGGGGAAAAAGCAAAGAAGAGAATTGAGACATTAAGACAAACTGATGATGGATTTGTTATAGCTGAGGAAGATTTAATTCTAAGGGGTGCTGGAGAGGTCCTTGGTACGAAACAATCTGGCCTTCCATACTTTAAAATTGCCAATTTAACCATAGATAGAGAGTTACTAGAAACAGCAAGAAATGACTCAAATTATATAATAGCAAACAACTTGCTTAGTAATTCGGAAAGAGGTAAAAATTTACAGATTCTTTTACACCTCTTTAATAAAAAAGAGGCTTTAAAATACTTAGAGGCCGGTTAACTATTATTTTCAGGCATGACGAGTCCAGCAGATATAATTAGCTTAGCGGCACTCTCTACAGTCATATCCAACTCAATCACATCATCTTTGGAGATAAATAAAAGAAATCCCGATGTGGGATTAGGTGTTGTCGGTAAAAACACACACAGCAATTCCTTTTTATGTTTGGCGGCTATTTCTCCCTTTGACTCTGTTGTTACAAATGCAATTGCCCAACAGTCTTTCCTTGGATACTCAAGCATTACAACTCGTTGAAAATTATTTTCATTTTTTGATGCAATTGTCTGAAAAATTTGTTTCAGGGCACCATAAATATTTCTAATAACAGGGAGCCTATCAACCTGACGCTCACCATAGCCTATTATAGCTTTACCAAAAAAATTAGTTGTCAGGGCGCCAAGTAAGGTGAGAATAACAAGAGCAGAAATAATTCCTAACCCTGGAATGCTTAATGGAAGACCTTCAAATCTATTTGGTGCAAAAGGAGAAAACCATCCATCAATCGCTTGAATAAACCATAGAACAACCCAACCAGTGACAGTGATTGGTGCAGCAACAACAATTCCTGTTAAGAAATAGGTTCTTAACTTACTAAAGAGTTTTGGCTTGAGATTTATTTTAGAATCTTTATTCTTTGTCATAACTAGTTTGTATCATAAAATGGTTATATTAAAAACTATTACAAAATTGATACAATATGAATGATACTAAATCCCAAATAAAAGAATATTTAATCAATAAAGATAATAAATTTAAATCAATACTTAGGATTGAAAAACTCCCTGGTGGATCAAGCAATGAAACATGGGTTATTGAGTATTCTGAAAAAAAAATACAAAAAAAAATTATTTTAAGGCGTCATTATTTGGGAATAACAAACAAACAAAACTCATACCCCCCCCTTCCTCTATTGATAGAATGCGATGTTATGAAGCTAGCACAAAAATACGAAGTTCCAGTTCCTAAAATAATTTATAAATTAAAAAATGATTCACCCTTAGGTGAAGGGTTTTTTATGGAATTTGTTGAAGGAATTGCCCTTGGAAATAAAATAGTTGAAAATAATTCACTTAAAGAGCTAAGGCCAAACCTGGCATCACAATGTGGAAGTATACTAGCGAAAATCCATTCCATTCCCACCTCCGATACCAAAAAATTAACCATATCTTTAGCGCCTGATGAACTTAAAAAATACCAAAGTATTTATAGGGATTTTTTTTTGGATATCCCTGTTTTTAATCTGAGTTTTAAATGGCTGGAAAAAAATTTAACTCAGAATAAAGAGCTTTGTCTTCTCCATGGTGATTATAGAAATGGGAATATATTAATATCTCCAGCAAAGGGTATTATGTCTGTTCTTGATTGGGAGCTATTACATTTAGGTGATCCCCACGAGGATTTGGCTTGGATTTGCGTTAATAGCTGGAGATTTGGTAAAATAGATTTACCTGTAGGTGGGTTTGGTAAGAGAATTGATTTTTACAATGCATATGAAAAATTATCTGGAAGAAAATTAAATAAAAAGTCACTAAAGTTTTGGGAAGTTATGGGTAGCTTAAAGTGGGGAATAATGTGCTTAAAGATGTATGATGCGTATAGATCTGGTTATGATACAAGTGTTGATAGGGCTGCAATTGGTAGAAGAGTATCAGAAACTGAGATAGACCTTTTAAGATTAATTACTAATGAGGAAGATAATGAATAATCCACCTTCAAAAGAAGAACTTATAACGTCAATAATTAAATTTTTAGAGGATGATGTAATTCATGAGCTTAAGGGGCAGAAAAGATTTCATGCACATGTTGCCAAAAATTCTTTAAGTGTGATTCTAAGGGAGATTCAGCTTGAGGAAAGCAACAATAAATCAGAAAAAGAAAGATTAGAAAAGATTCTTAGAACTAACGATTCAATAAAGAAAATGAATAAACTTCTTTGTCAGAATATTGATAACGAACAGATAGATATAAGCGATAACCATTTAATCGATCACTTATTTAAGACAACTATGGAAAAACTCAGTATTGATCAACCATCCTATTCCAGCTTTTTAGCTGAAAAAGAGAAATAGCTTAAGCATCAAGAGCTCCAATTATTGCAATAGAACAAACATTATTAGCGGGCTGACCGCCTAGATTATGAGTCAGACCAATTGAAGGATTGTTCAATTGTCTAGCTCCAGCCTTTCCTTGAAGCTGAAGATACATTTCGTAAAGCATTCTAAGGCCGGAAGCACCTATTGGATGACCAAAGCACTTTAACCCACCATCAATTTGACAGGGAATTTTACCATCTGCATCATAAAATCCATCCATAACGTCCTTAACAGCGTTACCTTCGTCGGAAATAAATAAATCTTCCATAGTAACCAATTCTGTCACAGAAAAGCAATCATGGACTTCCATCATGGATATTTGTTCGCGAGGTTTAGTTATCCCTGCTTCAGCATATGCTTTTTTAGCAGCTATCCTAACAGTATGAAAATATGACCCATCCCAACTGTTGTGTTGATTTTCAAGACCATTCGATACGGAAAGCTGAAGAGCTTTAACCGAAATAAGGTTATCTTTCCCTAAACTTCTAGCAATCTCTGGTGTTGTCACAATTGCTGCTGCAGCACCATCAGAAACACCACAACAATCAAATAATCCAAGTGGTTCAGCAATCATTGGTGCGTTTAAAACCTGTTCTTCTGTAACTATTTTTTGTAAATGAGCTTTTGGATTTTTTGCTCCATTAGCATGACTTTTGACCGAAACATGAGCAATTGCTCTTTTTAGATCCTCGGCAGACACACCATGTTTTGCACGGTAAGCAGAGGCAAGTTGAGCAAAATTACCTGGTGCTGAACCCGATGGGCCTATTTGCGGTGTTAATGTTCCGTAATTGGTTGGAGATAAACCACCAAAGCCAGTATCTTTAAGTTTTTCCATTCCTACGGCAATAGCAATATCGGCTGCTCCAGCAGCTACGGCATAAACAGCACCCCTAAAGGCCTCAGAACCGGAGGCGCAATAATTCTCAACCCTTGTAACAGCAATATTTGGTAATCTTAGGGCTATTGACATAGGCGTACCGCCCTTACCTGCCCCTATATCGTCAATGTGATGAGAGAACCAAGCAGCATCAAGTTGATTAGGTTCAATTCCAGCATCTTCCATTGCCTCAACATAAGATTCTACCATTAAATCCTCAGGACTTGCATCCCAGCGTTCTCCAAACTTAGAACAACCCATTCCAAGTATCGCAACTTTATCTCTAATTCCAGTAGCCATGAAACTCTCCATATATGTTTAATAAGACTATATTATAAAAACTCAAAAAATTAAACTGGAATTGCTTTCCAGAAATATCTTGTAAAACCTCTTAATTCATCAACTATCTTAACCCTAAAGACCATCTTAACTTCCATACCGGAATCAATCTCGCCTTTCTCAACATCAGTAAAGTCTATCATAATTCTTCCGCCCTCTTCAAAATCAACAACCCCGTAATGATTGGGTGGATTAATTGAAAAAGAAAGGTAATCTGCAGACCAAGAAAGAATCTTAGCTCTCTTTTCTGCAAATTTATAAGGCTCTTGGGTATTTAAGTCAGGACTGTTTGGACTTACAGATATTGGTGAAGCAGGGTATTGAATTGTACCAGTTTTTGAACACTTACCGCCTATAAGTCCCATAATAGCATCATTGTGACGATAAAGAGTGGTTAGAGCTGTTTTACGATCTTGCTCACCCCTCATTCCTCTCTCCCACTTTATTAAATCATTAAAAGTTAAATATTTCATATAGTTATTTTCTTCAGTGCCTGATTCTATAAGATTTTCGATTGTTTGTTCAGGCTTAAAGTTTGTTATATTTTCTGTTGTCTCGAATAACAAAACATCTGAACCACCACCGAAGCTACAAACTAATATTTTTTCACCAGGCTTTGCTTTCTCTAAAACCGAAGCTAACATCAGTAGTGAATGTGCGGAACCAGTATCACCAACTGACAACCCCATATTGTTAACTACCTTATCTGGGTCAATACCACATTTCTTAGCGATCTTTTGGTCTAGCTTAGGGAATACGCTAGGAAGAATAAAATGATCGATACTTGATCCGTCTATTTGAGACTTACGAAATAAGTCATTAATAGCTTTTGGTACAATTTTTAAATACCCTTCATCCCTAATCCATCTTTCTTCCCAATTATAGTCAAATTCTTCACCAGGCTGTCTAAAGTGATCAATAAAATCAATACTTAATGAAGAACTATTAATGTATTTTGCTATTAAATTTTCTGTAGCAACAGATATAGCTACCGAGCCATCCCCAAAGTTTAGTTCCTGAGGACTTGCCGCTCTAGCCTTTCTTTTATCAGCCGCAGAAACAATAGAGTGAGAGCTTTTACCACTTTTAACTTTGTCTAAAGCTTGAATTAGAGCGGATGTACCTGATTTTAATGTTGAAGTAATATCAATACATTGTGTTTCTTCTTCTAAAGTTAAGGCGGCTCTAATTATTCCAGAGTTCAATCTGTCGGCAAATGGCATTGTAGTCGAAGCAAAGAATAAGGTATCAACATGTGACCTATCGTCATCACGGCCTAAGATACGACGAATTGCCTCTACAGACATAGTTACGCTATCTTCGTCCCAGTTTGCCATAGTTCTTGTACCCTTACCCTTTCCTGCTAAGTTAGGGGCTAGCCAAGCATTAGCTTGTGTAACAGTTTTTTTTGATAATCTTAGACGCGGTAGATATCCGGCAATTGATGAAATTCCTACATCAGACATTAAAACACCTCATTTTTTATAAACATATACAGCAAATTATTAACATTAATGAAAGCCTTTTTTGATTTTATCTAAACTTATTTATCTAATAATCTCTCAGTTCGAAGAAACTTAAAGAAACATAAGGTAGCAAAGGCAGTTAATAGGTGCCAAATACCATGAGGTTGAATTATTGAGTCTGGATTACAAAATTTTGTACCAGGGTAGCCCTGAAGCCAGATAGAAAAAGCTATGATATATGAAGCCGTTCCAAGAAAAAACCAGGGATTATAATCTCGAATATTTGTTGGTGGGTGGGTAGATAAAATAGCGGGAAGCCAAAAAAGGATAATCCACCAATACTCAAATACGTTATTAAATATCTCAGATGGCATAATACCAAAAATTGCGGCAACCAGAAAGCCAATAAATCCAGAAGACCACCTTAATAGAGGTGACCAAAAACGGAATAAAATTTCTGAAATAAACCAAAGGGCAATTGATAGTCCGAATAAATCAAGATTTATTCCCATATTCGTTCCAAAAAACCAACTCAGTAAAGAAAAAGATATAACTATTGAAATATAGGACACAAAAAATTTCTTATCTGACCAGCGAGCTAAATGCTTAATATTTAATAGCCATGGTATAATTATGTACATAACCATGCTGACATTATCAATCCACTGACCCCAATAAGAATGAGTTCCATGCATTAATAAAGATCCTGGGCCTAAAAAAATTGATACCCCAGCATATAAAATAGATATTTTTGTTAAACCGATAAATTGATTAGAATTATCGTCACTTAACTTATCTTTTGATAATATCCAAAACATAAGCAAGCCAAGAAACATAAATCCTAGGTTACTTAGTGCATTTACTGGTTCACGAAATAGCCCCGGACTAACTCTTTCACACCATTTTGATATATCACCAACAGTCTCGCCTGGCTCAAGTGATAAAATTAGTCCAGATTTTCCTAAGACAAGGTATCCAAGAAGAAAAACTATTGAAGATATCAAAGCTATTATGAAGGAATTATTTTTTTTAAAAAAAGACATTTTTTAGGATAATTTAATCTTTATATAGATCCGGCAAATCTTCATCGGAAGTATTAATTATTTTATCAACCCAACCGTGGAAACTTTGTCCAGCCCCTTCGTTTTTTCCAAAAAGTACATCTTTAATCATACCTGTTTTTAGACCCTTTTGAAGCCTAATTCCTGTCTTGTAGTCCTCAACCTCAACAACATATTCAAGAAAATCGAATTGTTTTCTTGCTTCCTCTTCTTGTTTTTTCGTTGGTTTATTTTCCATTAAATAGTATTGCGTTGTATAAGATTCATCCGGACTTTCTCCGGGCATTAGTTGTGATAAAAGAATGGATCTTCCTCCGCCCATGAATGATGCAATTGAAACATTGGGGAAAATTGTCCAAACACCGCCCATAAGATGCTCAAGTGGCCAATCATTAATGGTATTATAGTCAGGAATGAGATCCTCTCCCTCTGACGAGGATATAACCATAGATGGAGAGCTCACCCTTTGGTGGGGACCCCATTCGTATGGGTTTGCTTGATTGGAAAAGTCTTTACCAAAAGTTTCACTGTGCAAGACGGGTAAATGATAGAGATCTAAATAACCATCATAAGCAACTTTCCAATTTGGTCCCTTTAAAATTCGAGTATCAAAAACATGCCAATCAGATAAATTAAACATTTCCAATAAACCATCATAACCGAAAAGAAATTTCTCCATATCAACTTTTGAATCTGCTGTTAAAATTACCCAAATAATTCCAGCTTTTTCAAGTATTGGTAAGCTTACAAGGCTGTTGCAAGATTTATCTAAATCACCAAAGTCTTGTTGAGATGAAATACCTATTAACGAACCTTTCTCGTCATAAGTCCAGCCATGATAGGGGCAACTAAATCTTTTTTTATTCCCAACACCATTCTCAACCAAGGGAGCGCCGCGATGCCTGCAAGCATTTAAATACGCCCTAAGGTCACCCTTAGAGTCTCTTAAGATAAGAACGGGTATGCCTAAAACATCAATCGATTTATAGTCACCTGGGTTGGGGATTTCTTTTGATACCCCTAAGACCAATGGGGTTCTCTTAAAAATTAAATCAACTTCTTTTTGCCATATCTCACGATCGTAATAATTAATTGCTGGTATTTTAACAATATTATCAACGTACTCTTGCGTTCCAGCATCAGAATGCTTCTTATTATTTAAAGCCATTTCAATTAATTGTTCTCTGCTCATGTCTTACTCTCCCAAACTAAAGCTATAGTGTATTATATATATAATAAAAAATAGCCTTGGTGACTAATGATATTTTATGTTTACTATAATAATTATTAACAAAAGAGAGAAAAGTTGAGGAGAGAGGAAAATATTCAAATCATGGAGGCGTATTACCAAACGCTTGCAGATTCAGATTTCGAAGCTTTTGCTGATTTATTCTCTGAAGATGTTTTGTACAATGTCAGTGGAACAACTGAAATTTCTGGGCAATGGGTCGGAAAAAAGGTCTTATTTGAAGTTCTAAACCCTTATGTTTTTAAATTCATTGATGCAGAGCGTTCAAAAATGTCTACAAAAAGAAAGATAATGTGCGCTGATGATAACTGTGTCGTTAGTATAAATGAAGCCGAAGGAATTTCAACTGATGGAAATAACTACCCACAACGCTACTGTGTTGTTTTAACAATTAAAAAAAACCTAATTTCAGAAGTGCATGAATTCTTTGATACGGCACTCGCAGAAACTGCCCTATTTGGCGCAACAATAAAAAAAAGTAAAAAGAAATCTGAGGCAATGTCTGATTTCAATTTTTAATATATTAATTGGAGAATAAAATGAAAAAAGTTAACGATTTACTAGAAAATTTAACCTCACCATTCCAGGCTTATACAGATTTTATTTTAAAGATTGGGTTGGGAATAGCATTCTTTTTGCACGGCTACGGTAAGTTACCGATTAACCAGGGCTTTATAGACTGGCTTTCATCACAAGGTGTTCCGTTAGCTCATATAATCGCACCTTTGGTTGCATGGAGTGAGATATCTGCAGGTATAGGCATACTTTTTGGAGGAATTATTGCTATCAAAGCTCAAACTCTTGGAAATTTAGTAACAAGAATATCAGGATTAGCGATTGTAGTAATAATGATTAATGCACTATTATTTGCGCACTCCCATTGGTCAATTTTTATTGGTGAGAGAGGTTCTGTTTTATTCGCAAGTGAGCAGCTTTTTCTTTTACTTCTTGGTTTGTATTTCTTTATTAAAGGGAATTATAATAAGTAAAAATAATATTATTAGTCTTTATATTTTTTTGAATGTTTAACTAAAGATTCCTTAATTTCAGATGCATTAAACGATATATTATCAAATGGAATGAAATAAAAATTATCATTGGATTCGATATAATAACCATCAATACAAATAGATAACATTTTTGCCTTACTATCACTTATATTTTCGAAAGTCTCTAATGAGGAAATAATTACATCACTATGATCTTTATTCATGTGAGCAATCATTGAGCTCTCTTTCTTCTGCCAATTTATATCCAAACCTAGCCAGTTATCATTTTTTAGCCACCCTATTTGACCAAATCCACCGATCCACCTTATTTTCGCTGTATGTAGCTTATAAAAATTAAAATCATGCATTTTAGAATACTGTTTACTATCAGGTAAAAACTTAAAAAATCTTTCCTTGCATGAGTTAATATCATCCTCAGATACTTTTCTCAAATCACCCATTATACTTAGCCTTGGGCTATTTTGCTTATCAAATTCATTGTTAATTTTAAAAATTGTTAAACAAGATTTTGGATTATTCTTAATATTTCTTGTGTGTTCGGCAATATCACTTGCGTAAATATAAATAGATCTATCAATCCCGGAGCCGTAAGTAACAAAGCTTCCAAATGGATATTCATCTTGTTTTTTTGATAATGTTGAAAGTATTGCTACATCGCTAGATCTCATAAGAGAAGTCGCTTCATTTTCATATTTAGCTTTTTTAGTACTCATATTATTTAATGATTTAAAGCATAGCCCCAATAATTATATCCAGCGATTTTAGGTGTTTTAGGGAGATACATTTCTTCCATTTCAATAATATCAAATCCAGAATCTCTTATTAATTTAGGAATACTTCTATTGATATTACAACCTCCAGCTATTTTACCCCAGAAGGGATTTATTCTTTTTTGCCATTTCTGTATTTTTTCATCAGGAGAAATCCCATGCTCACAAAAAATCAGCTTGCCCTCTTTTTTTAAAACTCTTTTAATTTCTTTATTAGCCTTTAAAACATCTGGAATAGTGCACATGGTGTAGGTGATTAAAATAGAGTCAAAATATTCATCAGGAAGAGAAATTTCTTCTGCGCTAGATGAAATAAAGTTTACTTTAATACCCTCTTTTAATGCTACTTTTTTAGCCATCAGAGTTAGTTCTTGGGATGGATCTATACCCCAAACTTCTTTTATTTTAGTTTTATCATAAAAAGGTAGATTTAAACCTGAACCAATACCAACTTCTAAAACCTTACCTTCGGCAAGAGGAACAACTTTCTTTCTTTGATAAGTTATTGGCTCAGATGCGCACGCACAGTTTAAGAATTTTGGAAGAATATATTTTTCATAAAAAGACATTATTTAAATTTTAAAGTTTTGAAGAAATCCATTAAATAATAATAGCTTTATATTAGGTTAAATCAATAAAAAATTCGAAATATATCTCTTTGATTCAAGGTACTTTCTTGAGAATTATGCTTCCAGCTGAATATCCGGCTCCAAAAGAACATAAAACCCCAATATCATCATTTTTCATATCATCGTTAAATAAAGAGAAGGCTATTATAGAACCTGCTGAAGAGGTATTTGCGTAATCCTGCAATATATTTGGTTGCTCATGATCCTCCGGAACTCTACCTAAAACTTTCTTTCCTATAAAGTCATTCATGCTTTTATTGGCCTGATGAAGCCACAATCTTTTTATTTCCTCTACTTTAATTTCTTCTTCCCCAATATGATCACTAATAAGCTGACTAACCATCGGAACGACTTCTTTAAAGACTTTTCTGCCCTCCTGCATAAATAAAAGATCCCTATCTAAAGGAATAGATTTTTTTGCATTATTCAAGAATCCAAAATTATTTCTTATGTTGTTTGAAAATTGTGTAATGCATTTAGTAGAGAGTATTTCAAAAGAATTATTCGATTTAGCTGATTCTTTTTTTTCAAGTATCATAGCTGTACAGACATCCCCAAAAATAAAATGGCAATCACGATCTTTAAAATCCAGATGTCCTGAACAAATTTCAGGGTCTACTATTAAAATAGTTTTAGCACTTCCTGATTTGATCATATCCGCAGCAGCTTGTATTGCGAAAGTAGCTGATGAACAGGCTACATTCATATCAAAAGCAAAACCTTTTATCCCAAGTAATTCCTGAACCTCTATAGAGACAGCAGGATATGCTCTTTCAAGGTTTGAGCATGCGGTGATAACCGCATCAATATCATGAGCTGTTTTCCCAGCGTTTTCCATAGCTTTTTTTGCTGCTTTTACAGATATTTCAGCAAGAATTGAGGGTTCATCATTGCTTCTTTTCTCTAAAATTGGATGCATAATATTAGGGTCAAGAATACCCTTCTTGTCCATCACATATCTATTTTTTATTCCTGATGCTTTGTAAATAAATTCTTCACTTGATAGTTCTAGAGCAACTTTATTCCCTTGCCTTATATCATTCTTATTGGCTGAATTATGAATTTCAGCATATGTATTATAAGCCTTAACCAATTCTTCGTTTGTGATTGACTCTTCTGGTGTAAAAACACCTGTACCACTAATTACAATTTGTTCCATAATATTAAGATAGGACGAAATTTAGGATTTTAATAGGAGATTTTTTATTACGAACTCCCTCTATTCATTTAGCTCTTTCTTTTTTTCTTTTGAGAATGGAATGAATAGAGCCACTTGAAAATGATTTTCCTCGATGAGTTTTAATTCCTAATGCATTTAGCTTATCCGCTATGCTTTTTAAGCTCATATGACGATATTCTTGGAGCTTTTCTATTATTCTATGGAGTTTTACTTGCCGTTCTGAATAAGGACGCAGATACACCAAATCATTGCTTTGAAAAAGGATATTAAAGGATAAAGTTTTTACCGAATAACGCTTATAAACTACTCTACCGTTACCGATTTAGCTAAGTTTCTAGGCTGATCTACGTCTGTGCCCTTCAGAAGAGCAATATGATAAGCAATCAACTGATTTGGAAGCGTGTAGACAAAGGGGGCAGTAATAAAATCAGTTTTATCTAAAACAAATGCTTTAACTTTATTTGCTAAATATCCAATATTCTTTAGACCCTCTTCATCCGTTAATAAAATAACAGATGCATCTCTTGCTATAACTTCATTTAAATTTGATATAGTTTTTTCATAAAGTCGATTAGTTGGGGCCATCATAAATACTGGTAGGTCTTTTTCCAATAATGCGATTGGACCATGTTTCATTTCACCGGCAGGATACCCCTCAGCATGAACATAGGATATTTCCTTAAGCTTTAAAGCCCCCTCCATGGCCACAGGGTACATTTGTCCCCTTCCAAGGTATAAAGTCGTCGTTATGTTAGAAAGATCGTGAGCAAGATCAGCAATCTCATCCTCCTTGTCCAGTGTATTGGAAATTAACCTTGGAATAGATAGAAGGGATTGAACATATTCTTTTTCCTGATCCTTGCTTAAGGAGCCATTAGAAACACCTATTTTAATAGCTAAACAAGCAAGAACACCTAGTTGGCATGTAAATGCTTTTGTGGATGCTACTCCAATCTCAGGACCAGCATATATTTTAAGAGAGGCATCAGAATTTCTGCACATTGATGAATCACCAACATTTACGATTGAAATCGTTTTCTGACCCAAAGACTTACAGTGTCTTAATGCCGCTAAAGTATCTGCAGTTTCTCCAGATTGCGAAATAAAAACAGTTAACCCATTAATATCCATAGGAGGCTCTCGATACCTAAACTCCGAGGCTATTTCAACACCAACCTTAACATTTGTAAATTTCTCAAACCAATCTCTAGAAATTAAGCCGGCATAATAGGAGCTCCCACACGCAACTAATGTTACATTACTTATACCCGAGAGGTCATAAGGTAAACTTGGTATATTAAGAGTTCCTGTTTCCATATCGATATAATTACTTAATGATTTTGCTAAAACCTCAGGTTGTTCATGAATTTCTTTGGCCATAAAATGTTTAAATATACCTTTTTCAGATAAAGAAACACTCTCAATAATACTTTGCTTTTCTCTGATGGCTAAAGAATCAGAATGATCATAGATACTATAGGAATGGCTTTCAATAACCGCTATATCTCCATCTTTAAGGTACGTAATATTTTCAGAATAAGCACTTAGCGAATAAGTATCAGATCCAATAAAATTTTGATTTTTTGTTGAGCCAATTGCTAGAGGACTTCCTCCCCTAACTGCGTAAAGTTTTTCCGGTTCACTTAATACCAATACACCTAGTGCGTAAGTTCCTCTAATATCATTCATTGTTGCCCTAATTGAGTCATAGGCGCTTAAGCCTGAATTAAGGTAGGTTGTTAAAACATGGCAAATTACCTCAGTGTCTGTATCGCTGGAAAACTCAACACCAGATTCAATTAATTGATTTCTTATTTGATTATTATTTTCAATAATACCGTTATGAACAACAGCCACTTTATCGGTGATATGAGGATGAGCGTTTTTTTCATCTGGCGTACCGTGAGTAGCCCACCTTGTATGGCCAACTCCAATATTTCCAGGAAGATTAGTATTTGATAGCTTTTCTTCTAAAAAACTTAAATTCCCTTTTGATCTAACTCTTTCTATCTTATTTGCATTAATTGTAGCTATACCAGATGAATCATAGCCTCTATATTCAAGTCTTTTTAAGCCTTCAAGTAGTGTTGAGGAAACCTCCTGATCGCTAACTAAACCAATTATTCCGCACATTTTTTTTCCTCATTATTATTTTTTTTAAATCTCTTTGACCAATTTCTTATAAATTTTATTGGAGATCTTGTAATCGCAAGAACACCAGATTCAACATCTTTGGAAATCGCAGAGCCAGCAGCAACAATAGCATCATCGCCAATTGTTATAGGGGCTATCAAAGACGAATTTGAACCAATAAAGGCCCTTTTACCGATGCTTGTCTTATGTTTATCTATACCATCATAGTTACAAGTTATAGTCCCAGCACCAATATTCGCCTTATCGTTAATTTCTGCATCGCCGATATAGGATAAGTGACTAACCTTTACTTCTTTTTTTAATTTAGAGTTTTTTACTTCAACAAAATTACCAATTTTAGAATCTTGTCCTATTTCAGCTCCATTCCTTAATCTACTAAAAGGTCCGATAGAAGCCCCTTTAAGGACAATTGAATCCTCTAGGGAGCAAAAAGATTTAATTACAACATTATCTTCAATAATAACGTTCTCTCCGATAACTATATTGGCTCCCAGAACAACATCTTTTCCAATTTTAGTATCCCAAGAAAGAAACACAGTACCAGGGTCAAGCATAGTTGTTCCGTTATCCATAAAGCTATCCCTTAACCTATTTTGATAAATTCCCTCAGCTTTACTAAGGCCCTTTTTGCTATCAACCCCTATTGTCTCATCATGCTCGCAGTCAACACATGCTGATTTTCCACCTGAATTATTAACAATCTCTACTAGATCAGAGAGAATAAATTCACTTTTTATATTTTTATTTGTAAGTTTAGAGAGGTTTTCGTTAAGGCTTCTTGCTTTGACAATCATAACACCCCCATTACAAAGGTTTATTTTTTCTTCTTCCTTATTTGCATCAAAAAATTCAACAATTTTTTGTAAACAATTATTTTTTATTACCAACCTACCATATCGCCCAGGCTTATCTGTAGTGAAACCTAAAACTGAAAGATCATTGACCTCATTTGATTTATGTAATTTTTTTAAAGTTTCTTTTGTAAGCAACGGTGTATCGCCAAAAACAACCAAAACATTATTAACCTCTGATAAATCATAACCGGCCAAGCCAGACTTGACTGCGTCCCCCGTCCCGAGAGGATCATCTTGAATTGCAAGATTAATACCAGGATCTAAATCAGAAAAATGTTGGAAGTAATTTATATGGTCATTGTTGATGACAATGATAGTCTCATTATACCCAATAGCATTAATATTATCTAAAATATGATTTACAATGGTCTTACCTGCAACCTCATGAAGGGGCTTTGGTGTAGACGAGTTCATTCTAGAGCCTCTTCCAGCAGCAAGTATTATGGCTAAATTTTTTTCTTTCATATTCGAGGTAATGCCTTATAAATATTAGGGATTAATATCTAATAAATCTTAGTTAAATTGAAATAAACTCTTGTTTCACTATGTAACTTAAAAATTATATTAGAATTGTATCATAAACTATTGGAATATAATGTTTTTTTTCCCATTCAAAGATGATAACCCAACTCAAACATCACCTATAATTTCATATACGCTTATCGCATTGTGTTGTTTGTCTTACTTATTTCAAGCAAGCTTGGATCAGAATCAAGGGATTTTTCTTATAAAGAACTATGGAGCCACACCATTTCTGCTAAGTGAATATACCTTTGATTACTGGTATTCATCAATCACCTCAATGTTTTTACATGGTGGAATAATGCACTTGGGAGGTAATTTAGTTTATCTATGGATTTTTGGGGACAATGTCGAAGATGAATTTGGTAAAATAAAATTTCTAATTTTTTATATTTTATGCGGTATTGGTGCGGTTATCGCCCAAATATTATTTAACCCTCAAAGTAATGTTCCTATGATAGGGGCTAGCGGCGCTATAGCTGGTATACTAGGTTCTTATTTAGTCTTATACCCCAAGGCAAAGATACATGTATTTGCTTGGATCATAATTTTTGTAAAGATCATAAAAGTTTCTGCATTTATTGTTATTGGAGCGTGGATATTGCTACAGATCATGAATGTTTTCGATCAAGGATCCTCTGGTGTTGCCTATTCAGCCCATATTGGTGGTTTTATAACCGGTATAATTTTAACTCCATTTTTTAAAAAAAAGAATACAAAAATCTTTACACTTAGCAATGATAAATCATATATTTCAGATGAACTAGAAAAGGGAAATTCACTTAAACATATCCCTAAGTTTGAGAAGAGTAAAAAGTCAGAAGATAATTTCTGGGATTTATAATGGAATATTTAGATACAGAATACTTTAGTTACGCTGATCCTAGCGACCCTATTCATAGGAAGGTGCTAATAAGGTCTATAGAATATGTTTCTGGACAACCTTACCTATACAATGTTTACAAAGAATACCAAAAAGACCCTAAAAAATGGAAAAGCTTTTGGCATGGTTGCGTCGAGTTATTAAAATTAAACGTCCAATTTGATGAAGAGAAAATAAAGGCTATACCAAAAAAAGGACCCCTTTTAATTGTAGCAAATCACCCCTTTGGTGTTCTCGATGGATTAATAGTCTGCTGGTTAACAAGTAAGATAAGGTCTGATTTTAAGGTTTTAACCCATTCGTTGCTATTAAGAGCCCCTGAAACAAAAGGCTTCCTCCTCCCCATCGACTTTAGTGATGGTAAGGATGCGATGAAAACAAATCTCGAAACAAGGAAGGCGGCTCGTAATATACTTGAGAACAACGGAACTATTGTTGTTTTTCCAGGAGGAACAGTTTCAACTACTAAAAGATTTTACAACAAGACTGCCGTAGATCCTGAGTGGAGAAATTTTACAGCTAGGCTAATAAAAAGATCAAAGCCAACAATACTTCCCTTGCACTTTTCGGGTCAAAATAGTTTTTTGTTTCAAACCGCAAGTCATATCAGCCCAACATTACGATCCTCGCTTCTTTTCCATGAAGTTAAAAGAAGGGTAAATACTGATGTTCCTGTTATGATAGGTAATCCAATTCCGTATAGCGATATAGATGAAAAATTATCAAATACTGAATTATCAAAATTTTTGAGAGATTTAACTTACAAAATGAATCCACTTTGGTCGTCAAAAGATGTGCCTTTGGGAAAAGATTTTAAAGAATTTTAAATTATTTAATAAGCTCTGGGTATGGATTAACTATGCCAGCCATTCTTTTTTTCGCACTATCATTATAAATAACGCCATAATGCCTTTCAGAAAAAAGCCACTTTCCGTTCTCTTTAATATATTTATCTTGATACACGCCAATATTAAACATTCCAGTTTGATCGCCATCTTCATCTTTTTCAGGAAATTGCAAATGTTCAGTTATATACCATCTTCCGTTCGCCTCATTGTCATTAACTTCAACGGTTCCATTTTGAATTAATTGAGCTACAAATGGAAATCCGCCCATGGCCTGAACCCATAGATTTACAATTGCCTCTTTTCCTTCAACGGGAGGAATACTCCCTAAGTTCCATACAGAATTATTACACCAGGTTGAAGACCAATCATCTTTATCGCGACGACAAACTGCATCTGCGTACTTTTCTACTAAACTTCTAATCTCTTCTTTATCACTCATAATTTATTCCTCACTAAAGAAATCTGCCCTTGGGACACCAGTAGTATCGTATACTGGCTCTGTTTTAGTAACCTTGTATTTAAAAGCATCACCGCCTAAAATACCCAATGTATGTAAGTTAGCACTCATATCTTTATACCAATTGCTATCAAAATGATCCTTTAAGGACTGTTCACTCTCCCACCTTTCCATTACCCAAATCCTTCCTGGCACATAAGGATCAAGTGTCCAGCTATAAGCCTGACAGCCAACCTCATCAAGGGCTCCCTCAATCAAATCTTTTGATGTTTTAACAATTTTTTCGATATTCTCGGGGGGGAAATCAAAAGTTGCGGTAATTATAATATCTGTCTTTTCCATTAATTATCCTCAATAAATTTTTAATAATGATCATATTAATGGATCATTATAGCAAGAGAATAAAGTAATTTCTAATTTTCCTTAGATTCGCCCTCTTCAATTAACCGATCAAGCATTATATGATGCATTAATAATCGTTTTTCCATATAGCTTGAAAATTCAACTTTTTGAGTTGAGCTTGCAATTAATCCATCGTGAACAAAGGGTAAGTTAACCATATCTTGTTCAAAAACTAATGAAAGCCCGGCTCCAAGGATATCAGCTGCATCAGTAACAGGTTCGTCGAAATCTAAATGTCTAATAGGCGCCGGTTTAGGCCTTATGCCGCTTTTAGGGACAGGCTTTAAAAGAACAATATCCATGATTGAAGAGTTAGGGTCTAAGCCATTAGGCCTAAAACGATAAATAGTATTAAAAACCATCCCAGCCCAAATGCTATAATTTGGAAATACATTATAAATCAGCGAATCGACCATCTCTGCATCACCCGCATGGCTATAATCATAACCAGTTTCATCTGATAGATTTTTTCTAAACATTTCAGCTGTAAAAGTTCTTGCGGTAACACCTTCAGGAACTCTTAGCTCAGGATTCTTTTCTAAATCGTGATCACCTCCGGTAAATGCATTGAAGATTTCTTGCTCTGTATGAACATAATCAGTTATATGGGGACTCTGAACAGTATGAGCAGAAAGCTGCCTACCAACATAATCATTCCACACATCATACTGACTATTAATATCCGCAGTCATTGGTAACCCCTGCGGGTGAGTTCCAACAACATGATGGCTTTCCATAAAAGCTTCTGAACTTAACTTCCAGTTTGCCTTTACTTTTTTCTGAACATGGGCGGCTTTATAACGGTTTCCAAGGTCGTAACGTTGAAAGTGACTAGACATTGGCCCTAGAACTGTAGCTAAAGGTTCTGCATTTTGATCCATATTAACGAAAACAAATCCTTCCCATAACTCCACCTTAGCCTCAGGTAAATTAGGGGCACCGCCGTTCCAGCTTGGACAATCCCAGCCGAATGGATTATCTTTGAATGTTCCGTCAAAATTCCATGACAAACCATGAAAAGGACAACGAAACTCATCTAAATTACCATCATCTGCTAATATTTGACGTCCACGATGGAGGCAAGAGTTAACTAGAGCCTTAACTTCATTTTCTTTAGTGCGAACAATAATAAGAGATTTTCCAGCATTATTAAAAATATGATGATCACCTACTTCGGGTATATCCTCTTCTCTACATGCCCACTGCCATACTTTAGGCCAAACGTACTTAACTTCTTTATTAAAAAAATCCTTATCATAATATCGTGACGCGTCAATAGGCTTATTCTCTATTTCTGGGTTCGGGCCTTCCCTAAGAAAGTCCGGTGATGAAACTGTATCCCCATCAAGAATATCCATGTAACTTTCAAATGGTGATCGATCTGATAATTTTTTTACTCCATTAGCCATTTTAGCCTCCTAAACTATTTTTATTAAATATTATCAATACGTAACAATTACTTTTCCAATTCCTTTTCCGCTGTGTAGATACTCTACAGCATCAATAGAGCTTTCCACCCCTTTGAAGATAGTGCCATCAACTAAAGGATCAATTTTTCCTGAATCGACCATTTCTATTAATTCTTGAATATGAGAAGAAACCTTATCTGGCCAATCTTTATATAAAAATGCTCGTATTTGAGCAGATTTCCAAAGTAGTTTATGATAAATACGAGGAGCTAAAACTTCTTGAGGACCACTTGTATACTCAGTAACAAAGCCACAAATCAATATTCGACCGCGTGTTGCAATATTATCAACGCATGTATCAAAAGTATCTGTTCCTACCTGTTCAAAGATCAAGTTTATTCCATCAGGGTACTCGGAAGATAGAACTTGTCCTAAATTTTCTTTTGTATAAACAATAACTCGATCGCACCCTATTCTTCTTAATTCTTTCGCCTTCTCTTCAGTACTACATGTTCCAATAACGTGATTTCCTGCTACCTTTGCTAACTGAACGCACCAGTTACCCACGCCACCAGCCGCAGCTGTAATTAAAACAGTTTCACCTGTACCCATCTCCCCAGCTTCCTTAAGGCCGATTGAGGCAGTTAAGCCTGCCACTGCGGCACCCATGTATGCTGGTGAGCTCTCAGGCACCTTGATAAACTGATCAGTATCACGGCACACCATCTCACTATAAGCACTTCCAAGCCAAGGAGAAACAACACTGTCGCCAACAGCGAAGTCTGAAACACCTTCTCCGACAGCAATAACCTCTCCAACAGATTCACAACCTAGGTCAAATGGGAAGTTACCATCTGAAAAATATACTCCACCACTAATATTAATGTCTGATGCATTAACACCACCAAATTTATTACGCATTAATAATTGACCAGCTTTAGGTTGTTCCAAAGGAACTTCAATTACCTCACCTGCAGCACGAAAATCTCTTGAGTATTTATTAGCAACTAGTTTTTTATAAGTTTCAGACATTTCTACCTCATTTTAATTTATCCAACAAATTAAGTGAAACTTATTTATAGTCAATATAAAGTCTTATATAATTAAATTATTGTTTATAAACAGCATTAAAGTAATAAAGTTCATTTTCTATTTAAAGAATAAATAAGTTATACTTATTAATTAAAGAATCACTCAAGATAAATTACTTTTTCAATCCAAATTTAGGTTTTCGCTTTTCAAGAAAAGCGTTAATTCCCTCTGCATGATCTGCAGAGCGTATGGTTATTGATTCATAACCAAGACCTACATCCATTATACTGTGAGCCAGCTGCTTTAATCCAACATTTATTGCAACTTTAGTCCATCGAATAGCATTTACAGATCCTTGCGATAATTTATTTGCATATAGTTCAACTTTTTCATCCAACTCTTCAATAGGGTAAGAAAAATTAGCCAAGCCAATTTCAACTGCTTCCTTTCCTTTAATCATAGATCCAGTCATTAAGTAATGTTTTGCTCTTGCGTAACCAATTAGCTGAGGCCAAATTACAGCACCGCCATCACCCGCCACAATTCCTACGCTAACATGAGGATCGGCTATTCTAGCTTCATCGTTAACAAATATTATATCGCAAAAAAGAGCTATTGTTGCACCCAAGCCCATTGCATCACCATTTATTTTTGCAATTATAGGTTTTTCCAAATCGAGAAGGCCATAAATCATTTTTTTTGCTTCTATCAAAAGATCGCTATTGGCCTCTTTTGAGTTTTGATTATCTTTTTTCATTTGCTCAACGTCACCGCCGGCACTAAAGGCTTTTCCTGCACCGGTTAGTATTATAATATCACTGCCCTTGTCTGTCTGAAGGTCATAAAAGAGTCTAGACATTTCTGAGTGAAGCTTAGCGCTAACTGCATTCATGGTTTCAGGAAGATTGAATGTCACAGTTAGCACCCTATCCGATCTATCAAATTTTATTGTTTCATAATCATTGAATTCCATGCTAATTTCCCTAAAAGTTATTATTTAATCATCACAAAGTAGGCATATAAATTGAAAATTAATAGTAAAAAATGTAAATTGAAAACACTCCTTCTTAAAAGTATAAAAGTATTATTTCTAACTATTGTTTTATTAAATCCAGCTATATCAAAAGAAGTTTCACACCCTGGGGGGACTAAATTTAACGTTCAAGATAGATTGGCAATTATAAATTTAGTGAATTCATATGCAGATGATTATGATTACAATAACTTTGAAGAGTATCTAAGGTTATTCACTAAAGATATTAAATGTACGGTTTATTTAAACGATAGTGACCCCATAACCGTTCAATCTAAACAATTTATAGAAATGATGAGGGGTTTTAGACTAAGTGCCTTAGAAAATCAGGTCTCTCCGCTTCATTTTATTACAAATCTTAATGTAAAAGAGCAAACAAAAAATAAAGCCGTTGTTGAAACTTATGTTATTTACGTGCCTCTTGATGCGGAAAAATTACATGTACCTGAAGAAACGTTAAACAATACAAATATTACAGGTACTGCTCGTTATATCTTTACCGTTATTAAGGATGTAAAGAATATTTGGAAAATTGATAGCTATATAATCAAGTATAAACAATCAGTTGTCGAGAAAACCTTACCTTAAAACTATTAGTTTATTTTAACTGAGCTAAACAAGCTAGAGCTTTCGCAGCCGTCAACAATCGCCACCCATTGGTCGATAGCTCTTTTGTTGTCCTTACTTTCCCAAATCTTAATAGCCTTTCCAAGACTTTCCAGACTTGAAGATGTTCCGTTCCAATAAAATAAACCATCGGACATATCATCGGAGTAAATCGGAAAGAGTACGCTTAAATTAAAATCCATCCCATTTTTCTTTCCGGTCTCAATATAGTCCTCCCCCAGATCAATAATCTGGCTTCTTGAAACACCTGACTTTAACTTACATTTATAAGATTCAGCGACTTCGGCAAATGAATAGCCTAGTAAAGCTAAATTTAAAAAACCAAAAATAAATATTCCCCTCATGCTTTATCTCCAAAATTATTATGAAACACTTTAGAAAAAGTAATTGTCATACTTAATTGAATTTATATATAAATCAAACGAATCTGATACTAATCATAAATGACTGATTTTTGGAAATACTTATTAAAGCCCGATTCAAGACTGACTAAATTTCTTTTATTCGGGTTTGTTTTATTTTTCTTTTCTTTAGAATTTTTACCTTTCCTTAACCCAATTAAAAATTTCCTTAATTCAGATTCCTTATCTATAAATATAGGTGAATCAAAATTTTCTGCATATTTAATTATTCAAGGGACACTAATTATAGCTACCCTCCTTTGGTTAACAGGTCTTCTATCCGATATCGCTGCAAAATTTGTAAAGAAAATTCCAGGGATTAATTCAAATAATAGAAACTTAATAACTAAAGCCCTTCAAATCCTTATTTACTTTATTGCCTTCCAAATTGGCATGAATTTTCTTGGTATTGATTTAACAGCCCTAGCTGTTTTTAGTGGTGCTCTTGGTATCGGTATTGGGTTTGGGTTACAAAAAATTACTTCCAATTTTATTAGTGGTATTATTATATTATTTGAAAAAAATGTTCAAAATGATGATTTGATAGAGCTTAACGATGGAACTCTAGGGTTTTTAAGGAATACAGGTTCTAGAGCATCCCTGATTGAGACCTTTGATGGAAAAGAGGTAATGGTTCCAAACGAAGACTTAATA
The DNA here is from genome assembly GCA_905182015.1 of alpha proteobacterium MED-G09. Classification (GTDB taxonomy): domain Bacteria; phylum Pseudomonadota; class Alphaproteobacteria; order MED-G09; family MED-G09; genus MED-G09. Next base: position 327,571 of record CAJIZT010000006.1, read on the forward strand.
ACAAACCGTGTTATTAATTATACACATAGCAATAAGAAGGCCCGAATAAAAATTAGCATTGGTGTTTCTTATGATTGTGATATCAAAAAAGCTCAAATGCTTATTCTCGAAGCTGCTAACGATCACCCAAGAACAGCCAAGAAACCTGGAGCATCATGCTTTCTTGAAGAATTTGCTGATAGTTCAGTTAATTTTGTTCTCTTGTTTTGGGTTCATGATGTTATCGAGGGAAGGTACGGTCCTAGAAGTGATGTCCTGTTTTCAATATGGGATAAGTTTAAAGAAAATAATATTGAAATACCGTTTCCACAAAGAGATATTAATATTAAAGAATCGGCAATAGGCAAAACCTAAAATGAGATTTCTTATAATTATAACAATAGTAACCCTACTTTCTCTTCCAGAGGATACTTTTGCTCAAATAGTAAACATGGAATCATCAAGAAAAGAGAACCTGATAGGGGCGCATTATCAGCTTAATTTTGGGATAAGCGGGTCTAGCGGTACTGTCGATAGATCTAACTACAGTCTAGAGGGAAGGTTTGATGTGAATTCCGATGAATGGCAAAGATTTGCAATATTTTCATATAAACGCTCAGAAAAAGATAATTCTATAACATCAAATAATACATTTATGCACTTAAGAGCCGTAAGGAAGATTACTCCACTCATAGCCACAGAAGCATTTATACAAATTAGCGAGAAGCCCTTGCAAAAAATAAAAAGAAGAGAGCTTATTGGCGCAGGAATTCGATTAAGTCCCTATAAGGCGATTAGAATTGGCTTAGGTGTCTTTAATGAAAATGAGGAAAGGATACTATCTGAAGCCAGAGAGACCGTAAGAATTAATTCGTATTTTACGAATTCATTTAAAATATCTGAAAGCACATCATTTGATTCAACTTTATATCTCCAACCAGACATTGAAGATTTTTCGGAATTAAGGTCATATCTTGTTTTAGGGTTACGATTAAAAATATCAGAAAGGTTTTCTTCAATAATAAGCTATGAGAACACTCATGACTCCTCTCCTCCTCCGCAAACAGATAGATCAAACTCTTTTTATGGTGTGAAATTTAGCTTTGAATACTAAAAAATTTTATTACTCAATAAATTGTCTGAATAAACTTATATAATTATCAATAATAGTTTTTAAATCAGGACTTATGTTGAAAGCCAGAACCAGTCCAAAAATTAAACCAATTAAAAATTTAATCATGAATTCTTCCTTTCTTTCTATTATAAGGCTTTTTGCTTTTAACAACCCTTTGGTGGGTTGACTGTTTTTGTCTTACGATTCTAGGTTTTTTAGGATTCTTCTCTTTCATTAATCTTATCCCAAACTCCATCCTTAATTAATTGCTTTTTTTTATTAAAAAATAATACTAAATTAGGGTTAAGAGAAATAGCTTTTTTATAAAAACGAACGGCCTCTTTCATATTATTCATTTTCTCAAATACCAAACCTTTATTGAAAAACACAGCGGAGGAATCTCTAATATTTAGCTTCAGGGATTCATCATATTTTTCTAAAGCACCAGAAAGATCATTCAGAAGAAAGAGGCTATTTCCTTGATTTAAAAGTGCCTCAGATTCTACGGATTTATTAAGTATAGCTATTTTAAACTCTTTCAAAGCAAGAGTAGGCTTTAGCCCGTTATTGTAAATAATCCCTAAATTTACTCTCGTTCCAGCCAAAACATCTTTTGAAACGGCTTTTTCAGAAAAAACATTTCTGCAAGTTATGATTGAGGATTTCGAGGAATATCCCATTCTTGCGTGATTGAAACATGTCACGGCATCTGTATTACCAAGCACAGTTACTGCCGAACTCAAGTGAGTGGTTTGAAAAAGGGAAAAGGCTACAAAGAGGATGAGATATTTAAGCATTTAAATATTTAAAAATCAGAAGAAAAATCTTTAGAAATATGCCTTTCAGGCCAGAAAAATTCTAAATTCATTCTTTCTATTTTCCACTCACCCTTAACTTTAATATAGGTTTCATCATAGAGACCGAACCAAAGAAAGTTACTTTTACCAGGCTCTATGTCTGAACCATCCATATTCTTTGTCATACCGTCAAGAAGATAAACTCTTCCCTTAGCAGTTCCAGGTCCTGTAACCTTGACTAAATGATTGGTATTAACATGCATACTAACGAATGGAGTATTAAGAGTGTCTTTAAATGTTTCTTTATAATTATTATAGATAACATCTTTACCCACCCAATCACCATAAGGTCCGTATCCACAGATGGCTCCTTCAGCAAAAACTTCCATCAAGGTGTCAAGATTTCTAGCATCCATATTGTATGAATACTGCAGTCTTAGTTCTTTAATTTTTTCCACATCTAGCAGCTCTCTAACAGCTATCAATTCTTCATTTGATAAGATCTCTTCATTACTCATGATATTCTCCTTTGTGAATACTTCAGTATTTTAATTGATTTATAAAAATATAATTATAAAAAACTGATAATATTTTTTCCATTTAGCTTCCTGGCAAAAGTATATAAATTTAGAAGATAATGTACACTTAACATTAGTATCCATTGCAATCAAAATCCAATACTTATTTTTATTAATCGTAATAATATTTTAGAGTAAACTTCTCAATACATAAAAAAATTTATTTTATGACTAAATAAGGAACAAAATAAGCAGAGATAAAATTACCAGAGTCGTTACAAAGAATCGAATTTTAAGATATTCAATTGATGTCATGTTTTTTTTAAAAATATAAAAATCAATTAAAAAAAGAAATATAAAAATAATTACAGATAATAAAATAAAATACAAAGTAGTCAGAATTAAAAAACCAAAAAATATTATTAAAGTAATGGCATTACTTAATAAAAAAAGATTTATCCGAGCCGAACTTTTTTTTAAAAAAATTCCCCAATGGCTTCCCGCTATAAAGCAAATGATCACAAGACTATATATCGATGCAATAAAGTCTAAATCATACATTGATGTGAGTTTTAAGGGAAATATACTCAACATTGCTAGCATTATAAAAGGTAAGCTACCAAGTAAGGTTAGAACCAAAGAATAAGTTAGTTTAAACATTGGTATTTTTACCTCTCCTGCACCTCTCAGAGCAATACAAAACATCTTTCCAAGAAATTTTCCATTTTTTTCTCCATGAAAAATTCTTTTTGCAAACTGGGCATATTTTTTGTTTTATATTTTTTTTTAGGACTCGTTTTGGAATTTTTCTCTCCCTAAACTGCTATTTTCCCATCTTCTTTCTTTCATTCGGATCAAGGTATTTCTTTCTCAACCGAAGATTATTTGGTGTTATTTCCAATAATTCATCTTCATCAATATAAGCCATCATTTGCTCTAATGACATCTGTTGATGAGGAACTAAAACAACAGCCTCATCCGCACCAGAAGATCTGACATTTGAATGTTTTTTTCCTTTTAAAACATTAATTCCTAAGTCGTTTTCTCTATTATGTTCGCCAACAATCATTCCGCCATAAACTTCAGTTTGAGGACCTAAAAACATAATACCCCTGTCTTGAAGGTGAAATAATGCATATGCAACCGCTGCACCAGTTTCAGTTGAAACCAGAACACCGTTTCTTCTTCCTTCAATATCTCCCTTATAGGGTCCATATTCATGAAAGATTCTATTTATCACGCCGGTTCCCTTTGTCTGTGTAAGGAATCGATTCTGATATCCTATCAATGCTCTTGATGGAGCATGAAAAATTATTCGAGTTTTACCGGAGCCCGATGATCTCATATCAACCATTTCGCCCTTTCTTCTATTCATACTATCTAAGACAGAGCTAGAAAATTCTTCATCGACATCAATGATAACTTCTTCAATTGGTTCAAGCTTTTTCCCTGAATCATCTTTTTTATATAAAACTTTTGGTCGAGATACGGTCAATTCGAAGCCTTCCCGCCTCATGGTCTCAACCAAAACTCCTAGCTGAAGCTCTCCCCTTCCTCCAATTTCAAAGGAATCTTTTCCATCGCCTTCGGCGAAAGTAATGGCGACATTAGTTTCGGATTCAGCAAGAAGTCTTTCTCTAATAACAGTTGAAGTAACTTTCTTGCCTTCCCTGCCGGCAAAAGGAGAATCATTCACAGTAATTGTAACTGACATTGTTGGTGGATCAATCGGTGTTGATTTTAATGGAACGCTAATAGAGGGATAGCATATAGTATCTGAAACTGATGCCTTGGTTAAACCAGCTATACAGATGATGTCACCACAAAAAACTTCCGAAACTGGAATCTTACTGGTACCTTCAAATTTAAATAGTTTGGTTAACCTTCCGCTTTCAACCAACTTAGCATTTAAATCGATAGCTTTAACTTGATCGTTTATTTTCGCGCTACCTGAAATAATCTTCCCAGTCAAACAACGTCCAAGGTATGGATCATAATCCAGTAAAGTTGCAAGCATGGCAAACTCGTTAACCTCGTCAATTTGAGGGGCTGGAACATGTTTAATAATTAAATCCATTAATTCATCGAGATTATCAGATTCCTTTTCTAAATCGCTTACACACCAACCCGCCCTTCCAGACGCATACAAGATTGGAAAATCTAACTGATCATCATCAGCATCCAAAGCCACAAAAAGATCAAAAATCTCATTAACAACCTCGTCAGGGCGACGGTCCGGTCTATCAATTTTATTAATTATAACAATTGGTTTTAAGCCTAACTTTAAAGCCTTTCCAAGAACAAACTTAGTTTGAGGCATAGGCCCTTCCGCTGAATCAACAAGAAGAATAACTCCGTCAGCCATACCAAGAACTCTTTCCACCTCACCTCCAAAATCTGCATGACCAGGAGTATCTATAATATTAATTCTAATATCACCCCAAGGTATAGACGTTGGCTTCGCTAAAATTGTGATTCCTCTCTCTTTCTCAAGATCACCAGAATCCATAACTCGTTCATCAACCTGTTGATTGTCTCTAAATAGCCCACTTTGCTTCATAATGGAGTCTATAAGGGTAGTTTTTCCATGGTCAACATGGGCTATAATAGCAATATTTCTAATTTCTTGATTCATAATTACCTGATATATATTTTGAACGGGTTTTAAATGTTTAATTTAATAATAGATAGCTTTATTTTCATATATAACATTTTAAATACATAAGAAGAGTCGATACTGTAGCTACAGGAAACATAAATAAACAAATAATTCTAAACATTGCTACTTAATCATTTAAATTTCTAATGATTGCAAGGAAAATCTATAATCAAAGGAAAAACATGATCTGTGTTCTCGTTAATATAAAAGTAAAAAAAAATAAGCAGAAGGAATTTGAAGAAATATTCACGTCACTCTCCAAGGAAATAAGAAGAACAGAAAAAGGAAATATTTTTTATCAGGTATCTAGAGATAAGGAAAATCCCTATAATTATATAATAATGGAAAACTTTAAAGATTATGAGAGCATAAAACAACACTCAAAAAGCAATCATGTCTCAAGAGTGAGAAAGCTTTTTAAGGATTGCTTTGATGGCGAACCAACTATTCGTCATTATGATGCCTTGTAACGAAAAATATTGACACTAAAATTAACGCACCATATGTTTTGAAAATATAATGTCCTCTCCAAAAAATATAACAGTTGAAGCTCAATCGCCATGCATCGGAATATGTATGTTACAGAAAATTAATAACATTACCTCGTGCTCTGGTTGCAAAAGAACACCTCTCGAGATTCGTAAATGGATAACTCTTAGTGATGTAGAAAAAATAAAAGTACTATCTGAGATAAAAAATCGTTAAACTAGTAAATAAAAGGAAGAGGCAAACCACACTTTATACATAAATTTTTAGATAAATCTTTTATTGGATTTAAGTGCTTACAGGAATAACATGGGATATAGCCCTTATTATAGTCAACTGATAGCTTATCTAGATTTTCTTTAATTAATTTAGTCATTTATTTAAAAATTTTAGATCCACCTTCTGACCCTTAAGAAATGCCCCTCAAAACTCTTAGTAAATAAACCTCCCACCTAACTCCCCCAAGTAATAATTTAGTTATGCAAGGCTAGCTAGTAATCCAGCTCCAAAAAAAGAATGTAATTGTAAGCCATAGAATAGTTCCAAAAAATAACTTTAAAAAAAACATCTAATGGTACCTCTATTAATTTATGCCCTTATTCTTAATAAGATATCATAGTTAATAATGGTTGTTAAAAACATACAAGTATTAATTCTTTAAAATTAATGGCACCTAGATGGATTCAATTGAAAAAAAATAGACAGAAATTCTTATTTTTATAAAAATATTCAAAATAGATAATAAATAGTTTACATAGCCTTTACTAACAATTGAGAGAAGATTGAATTTCAAAATAACAGAATGGATGAATAAAATGAAATGGAAGTGGATGAATAAAGAAAAAAGAAAAAAGAGAGAAGAGGAAATTGAAAAAATAATTAAACGCTTTATTGATGGTGGGTTGGATTATTTATTTGATCCTAAAACTGGCTACCGTGAAGATGAGAAAGAAGAAATCCTTGAAAAGATTGGTTATGCTATAGAGCAAAATACCAAAAGAGAGCATGTGAATTTAGAGCTCAACAGACTAGAAAAAGAGCTTAGTCAGACACAAGCCGGCAAGCCAACCTAGCCCCTTCTAAACATTCTCATTGTTCAGAGCTTTATTAATTCGCTGTAGATAGAATATAGATCGCTGTAATATCCCGCTTCAAGGACCTTCACAACTACTTTTTGATCGTTTGTATATAATGTTATGTAAATAATAATTTATACAAATTTTGAGATGTTTGAGGGAGGAAATGAATTAGTCAAAATGTACATCTTTTATAAAACCACAACATTCAGAACAGCCATAAGCTATCCCTTCATCATTTTCGCCAACATGATCTCGATTCCTTATCTTGAACTCTCCATGCTCTGGACAGATAACTCTAATAATCTTGTCTAAATCATTATCCATTAGTTACTATCTCTTTTTAAAAATTTATAATTATAATCTAATTTAAATAAGATTTTATAGCTATTTTTGAATGGTGATCCCGAGTAGATTCGAACTACTGACCTACGGATTAGAAATCCGTTGCTCTATCCAGCTGAGCTACGGGACCACTATACTTACTATTCAACAAAAGCACTTATTGCATTATTCTTTGTATCAGTTTCATTGGCGTTATTAGAACATTTTGGATTTTCAAATCGTATAGTAATTGACATCAATATGTTACAAAAAATGGTTTTACGCTATCGTTAAGCTACTTATAACTCCAAGCATATTATATTCAACAAAAAAATGTCTATAAGGGCTTTTACGTTGCTACAAAATAAATATCATTGCATGTAGTCTATTGATTAAAAAAAGTGCTAGTTATCATTACAATAATTTATTATTAAGCTATAAAAGTGAATGGAGTAAAAGTTGAGCATTGATAAATCATTAGTCCTGTCAAAGTCACCTGACCCTAATAAGATAATTCTAAAATCTTTTGATAATTCGAAAAATACTGCTCTCATGAGTGTTACGCAGGTAGCTAAAACAACGTCGGAGGGAGTAGTTCCGGTTGAGATCGTAACAATAGAGCTTTTACCAGATGAAGCGCCAAACCATGTTTCTGAAATAAAAAAATTAATCAATGGAGGCTACTATAATGGTATTATCTTTCATAGAGTTATGGACTTGGGCGATGGTTATATAGCTCAAACCGGCGACTTAATTAGTGTTGGCTTTAAAATAGAAGGAACAATTAAAGCTGAGTTTTCATCATTACCGTTTGATAGAGGAACTGTTGCAATGGCAAGAGCCTCAGACCCTGATAGCGCAACTACCCAATTCTTTTTCACAATGGATTCGATACCCAGACTCAATGGTGAGTATACTATTTTTGGAAAAGTTACAGATGGCATGAGCTTTATTGACCTAATAGAGAGAGGGAGTCCGTCGGCTACACCAGATAAAATTGTATCGATGGCCATGATGATTTTCGAACAATCCGGTACCCTTAATTATTCAAAATTAGATGATATTATAATTGGTACTGGAAGCAACTCAACATTAAGAGGTTTAAATGGATCTGATTTATATTTAATCTCCAATTTACAAGCCGAAAATTCATCCATTTCAATTGTTGATAGTGGTGGAATTATTCAAATTCCAGATAACACTTATATAGATAATATTCTTTTTACATCAGACGCCATTAGATTTACTTTTTCTGAAAATCGAGAAGTCACAATTAATAATGCTGATAAATATATATACAATCTAGGTGGAAACATAACAGCCGGAGACCAGGGGACTAACATAACATTTTTAGAAATGGCAGAAATTTTTGAAATAAATGATGTTCTTTCGATAAGCGGATCTGAAATAGGCATAGCTGATATGTATATAATTTAATTTTGAGAAATTATGACTGAAACACTTACACAGTACCTTGCAGATAAAGAGTTTCTAAAATTTATTAGAGCTTTTAAAATTTATAATTGGACCAAAGACCTATACGATCTCCATATTCTTAAAAAGCTATGTCCGGAATCTTTAAAGGAAAAGCTAAAGCTGAATCCAGTAACAAGAAATCTTCTTGACTTATATTATCGTGAATTTGAAGAATCAATTTCAACTCTAAAAAAAACTCAAAGTCCAAAAATACTCCTTCCGATTGTAGAAAGTTTAGTTTTCTTATCACAAAAACATGACAGAGTTATAAACGATTTTGGAAAAGATAGTATTGAAGCAAGTCAAATACTTAATGAATACCTTGATACCAGGGTTAGCTTAAGAACTCATATTGAGGAAGGTAATGAACCCCAAAACAATAAAGACTTCGAGGCGACCATAAATAGCTACGAAGGGCTGATGTGGAGCTTTTTTAACAAAACGAAGGTTATTTATTTGGAGCACGAAAATGAAGCTCTAATTATTTGGAAAGATAATGAAAGGCAATCAATCTTTATGGGCTCAGAACTACCAACTAATAAAGAGATTAATTAATTTGCTTCCATGTATGAACTAAGCATTTCCAGGAGCCATTCTCTTGCTTTCTTAAGATATCAAAATAAACACTATCCGATACAGCATCTTGTAACGCTCCTTCTGAAGGGGTTACATCTGAATTACCTAAGGGGGTTATATAAACAACTAAATGATAACGGACTATCGCAACATCACCAAAGAATTCAAATTCACGTGGTGATTTTTCTTCAATCTCATAAGTCGCATAATCAAACACTGGGCCAAGAAATTTTTTATAATTCATACGCCCTTTTACTACAGAACCGCCCGGAGGTATTAGTGTAACATTTTCATCTAAAGAATCGATATATCCCTGAATATTGCTTGATTCCACAGCAATATCCCAATCTTTATAAAGTTTTTTAATATTAGTCAGGTCAGCATCATTTTCATGATGCATCGCCATTACATTAAACGACCCTAAAGAAAAAAATATTACATTTAAAATTAAAATAATTTTGCATTTATTAAAAAAATTTTTCATCAAAAAACTCCTTGATTAATCCCAATTAATTACAAAGTCATTAATATTTGAATTTGACGGTAAAGTCATTTCTTTTTCTGAGGTGCCAATATACAAATAACCAATTACAATATCATTATCCGCTAAATCAAAAGACCTTGAGACTTCCTTATTGAAGGAAACCAATCCAGTTCGCCATATGCCTGAATACCCCATCGAGTGCGCTGCTATTAATATATTTTGAGCTGCAGCGCCTGCAGATAAAATTTGCTCAATTTCTGGAACAATTTCGTGATCCTGGGTTGATGCGACGACTATTATAATTAACGGGGCTCTATAGGGCGCACTTAATATTTTATCCCTATCCTGAGAAGCCTTTATAGGATTTATTTTATTAACAGCATCTAGCAACACTTCTGCTAATTTTTCTCTTCCTTTCCCGGAGACTTTGATAAATTTCCAAGGCTTTAGCGCTGCGTGATCCGGAGCCCTTAAAGCTGCTTGAAAAATAAGTTCCAATTCCTCAGATGACGGCGATGGTTCCTGAAGTCTTGGAGAAGACTTTCTTGTTAATAGTGTTTTAATAGCGTCCATATCAACCTATTAATTAATGGGTCCAAGGGGTTTTTTTATCATAAGAAAAGTTATCAGAATACGATTTTGGCTTGATCCTATGTTTTTTTGGATTCCTAATGGTGTATTCTATAGAATTTCTATCAGCAAAGGCAATTGCAAGTTCTTTGGAGTTAAATTTCATCTTAACTTGACTTTGGGTGTCGTTTGAAGAGATCCAATTCATAATCGGTTCAATGGAGGTGCTAGATGATCTGGAGAACTCAAGAATCCATTTTTCTGTCTTTTTGGATCCCGACTGAGTAACGGATTTTGATGGTCTGTAGATTAAAGCTTTCATATGTTCAATTCGACAGCCAACTGCCATGCGCTCCATAAGGTACTCTTTGGGGTAAAAGAATTTCGCCTACAGGCTTTTTATCAAAGTTTTCAGTATCTACAATAATTAATTTTGATTTATCAACATTTTCATCATGGACTATTGCCATAACCCAACCTTTATCTTCCGATAAACATGACTTTTTAGGAACAAATATTGGCTCACCACCAAATACATTATCACCCAGGCAATGTTCGAGGCGTTTATTTTTTTCTAGGTCAAATTTATACAAGTGATGACCAAAAGTTAAAGTTTCTGCCCTTTCATTAATAGCCATAGCATAACCATTTTTAGCCTTAAGGCCGACCAGTCTATCGTCTATCCTAGCAAAATCGCAGGCTTTATCATCTATTTGCTCTTCCAAGCATGTCCCTAAGGGTAAATCTATGGTCCACTTCCATAATTTCCCCGTTGTGTCTTCTCCCCCGTAAATCTCGTCCATTCCACCTACCATTGCCTTGCTTTGTCTGCATACATGAAGAATTATTTTATTACCATCCTCGTAAGCATTCATGGGATGAAAGACGAAGCATGGATTTATCTCGATCCATTTAATATCAGCATTAGAGCCATTCCTAGGCATGACTCCTAAGCGAGCACCACACTCTGGCTTAAAACCGAAGGGATCTGACCCGCTAACCGCCTGATCAATATCAAATACCAGAGGTAAATCCATAAAAATTACATAATTTCTAGTAATATTCCAATCATGCATCATAACAGGTTTTGGAATATCAATAGCTTCAGACTGAACCAACTCACCCTCCTTCGAAACTCGATGATAGGTTAAGTAGGGTTTCTTCATGATTTGATACCCAAAAAATAATAACTCCCCAGTCTCAGGACATGCTCTTGGATGAGCGGTCATAGGACCATTAAGCTTCCCGCCAAAATCGTAAGAATCAATTGTATCAAGATTTTTATCAACAGACCATGGAAGATGCGCTTCCTCAAGGGCTAAAATCTTTCCTCCGTGTTTAATTATATGAGTATTTGCGGGAGAGGCCCTTAAATCAAACGAACTCTCCATCATTCCCATATCCTTTTCAAAATAAGGAGTTCTGACATATTTATTCTTATAGGATGCCTTCCCGTTACTAATATTAATTCCATGAAGCATACCATTTCCAAAAAACCAGTGATCGCTATGCCCCGAAACTGGATTCATCCCATTCCTTATATACATACCGTCTATTTCTTTAGGAATCTCACCCTTAACCTCAAGGTTATCAATAGAAATCTGATCTTTAACAGGAGCCCAATTACCCTTCAGATGCCAAGGTTTTTCTAGATTATTCTTACGCTCAACATCTTTTGGATCTGATTTTATAATTCTATTAAGAATTGTTCTAGGGAGTTTAAAAAGAAGTTTTGTAGCTACTGTTTGAATACTCATTTTAGCCTCTATTATTTTTATTGTTGTTATATTTAATGTTATAGTTTCAAATATAAACAAAAATTTTACTTTAAGGAAACTAAATGAAAAAAATATTATTTATTTTTACAATTATGCTTTTATCAATAAATTTAAATGCAGAAATCGTTATGAAACCTATATTAACCTTAGATACAGCTGAGAAAATGGCTGAATCATGCTTAAGTCTAGCAAAGAAAAATGGATGGAAGATTAATATTGCAATATATGAATCTCCAGGCTCATTGAAGTTTTATGCATCCATGGATGGTACGTACCCTGCGTCTGAGGAAATTTCTAGACTTAAAGGAAAGACCTCTGCAGGTATGCCATTCTCAACATCCGAACTAAGAGATATGGCTTTTAATGGGGACTCTCCTAACACCGGACTCCTGACTCTTCCAAGTACAATTTTACTTAGGGGTGGTGTTCCAATAATATTAAATGACGGAACACATATTGGAGGTGTTGGAGTTTCTGGAGATAGTGGTGGAAATGATGAGAATTGTGCAATAAGGGCCTCTGAAACTGCAAAATTACTTATGATTGACTAATGACAATGATAAAAATTATTTTTAAACTCGGTTTACTAGTTATTGGTTTAAGCTCGCAATTAGCCGCTGAAATTCTTATAATAAATGTCGAAAGTAACTATAATCAAGGTCTTGCCCTTGTTGGCGTATATGACAAAGAGAGTAATTTTGGAAAAGCGAAGGTAAATAAAAAACTTGATTCAGAAAAGGTTCTTACCGGTGCTGCAATTCAAGTTGTAGACAATAAGGCCCAAATCAAGATTGATATACCTTTTGGTTTTTATGCTGTTTCAGGTTTTCAAGATATAGACGGTAACTTGGTTATGTCTGGGAATTTTCTTGGAATACCAAAAGAGCCATTTGGATTTTCTAACAATGCAAAAGGGAAGTTTGGACCACCAAAATGGAGAGATGCTGTTTTTAATTTTAATAAAAATAATCAAGTAATTATATTAAAATTAGAAAAATTATAATTATATCAGATATTTAAGTTAAATTATTAATGTATGGAGAGTAAGTTGGGTAAAGTAATATGTTTTTTTAATTTTAGAAGTCCTTATGGATACCTCGGAGTTTTAAAGGCAATAAAAAAAGGGATGAACTTAGACTTCATACCTGTGTGCTACCTTCCGAAGGAGTTGTTAAAGTTTTTGTCAGACGCTTCAGAGAACGAATATAAAAGATCTTATTTATTTGAAGATTGCGAACGTTTATTTGAAGAAATAGGTATAAAAAATGTATCTCAAACTATATCAAAAGAAGCTAATTGGCCAAAAGTCCATGCCGCATGGCTTTGTGCGAACGAGAATGGTTTTGGAGATTCCTTTATGATTGAAGCTTTCAATTCAAGATGGAAAAATAATCTTGATCTTGGCAATATAGAGGTAATTGAGGGTATTTGTGAAAAAATTGGATTTGATAAAAGCTTGGCAGCCTCCGCCATGGATAGCGAAATTTATAACTCACAGTTAAAGTCTTATACAAAAATTATGAGAGAATATAAGATTTTTGGAGTACCAACATTTTTATATAAAAACGAAAGGTACTGGGGGCAAGATAGAATTAATTCTCTCTATGAAAGAGTTCTAAACGATAAATGAGTCTCTCTC
>CAJIZT010000007.1 GCA_905182015.1 alpha proteobacterium MED-G09
TTGAATAATTTTTATATATTGACAAATTGTTGAGGCAACATGATGTTAGAATTATGTCAAAATTGAGAAATTATTCTTCGAAAGATTAAGCTGTGAGATTTAAGAAATGAGAAAAACAAAAACTTTATCTGGTAATGCCTATCTTTATGAAGCAAAACTCAAGGATGAAGAAAAATTTTTTTCTAAGCAGGAATTAAATAAAATATTATCCTTTTACGGAATGCGAGTTGCCTCCGGTGAATGGAGAGATTATGCAATTGATAGAGATAAAGAGAAATCATCTTTTTCAGTTTATCGTCATACAAGCGAAATGCCTTTCTATAAAATAATTAAAAATCATAAAGTAAAAAAACTAGATGATAATTGGAGAGTCTTATCAATGTCAGGCCATGAAATAAAACGTAATAGAAGCCTAGATTCAATCTTAAAATTTTTAAATGGTAAACGTCTAATTTTGTTGAAAAATTAGATAATAATTCCTTGTGTAAATATCATTAATCGCTAGCCTGTTATAATGAATAAAAAAATTAAAGATTTTACAATAACTCTTGATGATCTTGGTATTACAGAACTCCCAACATGGAATGCAAATAGCCCTATCGGAGATACATAGGGTTTGAATTAATTATTGGGCAGTAAAGCCACCATCAACACTTAATACAGATCCCTGACATAAACTTGAATCTGGTGAAGCAAAGAAATAAATTGCACCAGCTACTTCATCGGCAGTACCCATTCTTCCTATAGGCATTGTACCTTTTAGCATTTCTTGAGCTTCTACTTTATCGGGCATTAAATCTGTCCATCTGTCCATCATACCAGTTTCGATAACACCAGGACAAACACAGTTTATTCTAACCCCTGTATTTGCTAATTCGATTGCCATATCTCGTGTGAAGACTACTAAGCCACCTTTTGCACTTCCATATGCTGTTGAAAGAGGAAAGCCAACGAGTCCATTTAATGAAGAAATATTAATAACACTCCCAGAGCCAGCCTTTACCATTCCAGGAACAATATGCTTACACATAAGCCAAGGACCTTTTAAATCAGTATCAAGAACACGGTCCCATTCTTCTAATGTTGTTTTATCATAGGTTTGGTTTAATTCGGACCCAGCATTATTTACTAAAACATCAACCTTTTTCCATCGATTATAGGCATGATCTGCGGCAGCTTTTATATCGGCCTCAATCCTTACATCACATTTAATTGCACCAACAGCTGGACCCAATTCTTCTGCAAGTGAATTAGCAGAATCTATATCGATGTCAGCAATAAGAACTTCTGCACCTTCATTGATAAAACGTTTAACAGTCGCCGCGCCAATACCGCTTGATCCACCAGTAACAATACAATTTAAACCATTAAGTCGCATTTATAATCCAATTTAATTCCTATTGCCGCCCATAAAACGAAGCATAAAGAGAAATAAGTTAATAAAGTCTAGGTAAAGAGTCAGAGACCCCATTATTGCAGACTTTTCTGCTGCCTCAGAACTACCGTACTGTACTCTATTCAGCCAATCTCTTTTAATTTTTTGAGTATCCCAAGCGGTAAGGCCTGCAAAAATAAGGACGCCAAAGATATTAATTAAGAATGATAGCTGTCCACTACCCACAAAGAGGTTAACTACAGATGCTATTATTAGACCAAAAAGCCCCATTACAAGAAACCCTCCCATAGCAGAAAGATTTTTCTTTGTTGTATATCCCCATAGACTCAAGCTGGCAAAGGCACCCGCTGTTACAAAAAATGCTTGGAAAACAGCAGTTCCAGTATACGCTAAAAATATATACGATAGAGATAGGCCCATAAGGCCAGCAAAAAACCAAAAAACTGACTGAGCTCTCGAGACCGTCATAGTATTAATCTTTGAGGCAAAATAGAAGACAACTCCCAAAGGGGCAAACATTACAACATAAATTAGCATAGTGTTTGCAATCGCAACATATAATCCAGAAGTAGCAGAAAACCAGGCCACAATTCCAGTTAGGGCAAGTGCGGCAGACATGTAATTGTAAACACGTAACATGTGTGTTCTTAGTCCCTCATCGACTTGAGCATCGCTAAGATTGCCTACACTAGATTGTACATTATTAAAGTTGTTCATTTTGTGCTCCGTATAATTCGTTATATTGAATATTATTAATTATGTTATAACAATAATTTTATTCAATCCCAAATATAATTTTTTTAATTATAGTTATAGAGTTATATAAGTAAAAAAAGGTATCTCCTATGAGAAAAAAGTTAACAGTATCAGAAGTAAATAAAAGTCTGGGAAAACTAAAGGACTGGGAAAAATCTAAAGGAAGAGATTCAATTGAAAAAGAATTTATTTTTAAAGATTTTCAGATTGCTTTTGACTGGATGACAGAAATTGCATTAGTTGCAGAGAAAATGGATCACCACCCGGAATGGCTTAATGTTTATAATAAAATAAATGTCACTTTATCAACACATGACTCAAATGGTATTACTCAGCTTGATGTAGATCTTGCAAAGGAAATGGATCGAATATCAAAAACTATTAAATAGCTATCTTGGCGCCATTCTGATTGCCCCATCCAACCTTATAGTTTCACCATTAAGCATCTCATTCTCACAAATGTGCCTTGCCAATGCTCCATATTCTGATGGATAGCCTAGTCTTGATGGGAAGGGAATTTGAGCCCCTAGAGATTTCTTTAATTCTTCTGGGGCACCAGCTAGTAAGGGAGTATCAAATAGTCCCGGTAAGATCGTATTTACCCTTATCCCCTCTCGAGATAAATCTCTTGCGACCGGTAATGTCATTCCAACTATTCCGCCCTTTGAGGCAGAATAAGCTGCTTGGCCAATCTGACCGTCCTCGGCGGCAACAGAGGCTGTATTAACAACTACACCTCGCCCACCATCATCAGTTATTGGGTCAAGACTCATCATGCCCGCTGAAGAATATGCAATACATCTAAAGGTACCAATTAGATTTATCTGAATCACTTGGTTAAATGGATCTAAGGGGTGGGGTACAATATCACCAGTTTTTTTATCTCTAGCAGCAGTTTTAACAGCTATACCAATACCAGCACAGTTTATTAAAATTCTTTCTTGGCCATTAATGCTCCTAGCTTTTTCAAAAGCAGAGACAATACTTTCATCGCTTGTTACATTTGCCTCACAAAAGACACCTCCAATATCAGAAGCAACAGCTTCACCTTTTTCAATGTTTAAATCAAAAAGAGCACATTTCACCCCATGCTTTGAAAGCTCTCTTGCTGTCGCCTCGCCAAGACCAGATGCTCCACCCGTAATAACTGCACTTATATTTTTATCAAGATTCATTTTCTTTCCCTATATTTTTATATTTGTTCAAATTCTTTTTTCTGATCTTTATAAATTTTAGCCTCTCTTCTTACAATGTACAATGTACATAGAATAATAATTGACGATCCAATTAAAGTATTAATGCCAAAAACTATACCAAAAACTAAAAAATCAACTGCTGCGCTTGCCAAAAGTCTAACGTAGTCAATTGGAGCAATGACCGATGCCTCACCAATAGCATAAGCTCTAATAAAAAAGTTATGTGCGATAGATGCGCATATTGCCATCAGAATTATTAAACCTAATTGTTCTAAGTTTGGAGTCACCCAAAACAATAAGGCAGGAATAATCATTATAGGAATACTTACAATATTAGAATAAAACATTAATGTTATAGGCTGATCATATTTTGAGACAATTTTTACAAGGATTGCCGCAACAGCAAATACGAAAGCTGCGCCTAAGGCCGATAGTGATGCAATATTATAGTCACCAGTTGGATTTAGCATTACAATAACGCCCAAGAAACCTATTAGGGTAGCTAATGTTCTTTTAAATCCAACTTTTTCATTTAGAAATATTGCCGCAAGTGGGACCACAAAAAGTGAACTAGAAAACCGTATTGCTTGAGCATCAGCTAATGGCATATTAACGATTGCATAAAAACCAAGCATTATCCCAATTGCACTTACGGCCCCTCTTGTTAACTGAAGCAAAGGTATTTTCGTCTTAATTCCGCCCTTTGATAAACCAGCCTTTATTAAAAAAGGTAAGATTACTATCAAGCTAAAGGAGGCTCTAAAAAATGCAATTTGAAAGGCATGAAAATCATTTCCAAGATATTTTGCCAAAGATGCCATTCCAGTAAATGCAAATACAGACATAAATAACCAAAAAGCACCTTGAAGATTATTTGATAACCCAGATATAAACCTTGAAAAATATTCCAGCATTAAGCTCGTACCTGAACTACTATCTTCCCCTTGGCTTTTCGCTCAGCAAGATCCTTAATAGCCTGAGCTCCATTTTTTAGATCATATTTAGCAGAAATATGTGGCTTTAAATGACCTGATTCATACATTTTTAATAAATCTTTAACATTATCATTATGCAAATCAGGAAATTGCGACTTAAAGGCTCCCCAAAATACTCCGACAATTTGACAACCTTTTAAAAGAGCTAAATTCAATGGTATTTTCGGGATATACCCCCCCGCAAAACCAACTACAAGATAGCGGCCTTCCCAGGCAATTGCCCTTAAGGATGGCTCCGCATAATCACCGCCCACTGGGTCATAGATAACATTTGCCCCCAAGCCTGATGTTAGGTCTTTGATCTCATTTGAGAGAGATTTTTGTTCGTCTCTGTCTAAGGAACCCGCCTTATAAACTAGACCGTCTTTTGCCCCATGATCACGACATATTTGAACTTTTTCTTCAGTAGACGCGGCGGCTATCACATGTGCGCCCATGGCATTTCCTATTTCAACTGCGGCAAGACCTACGCCCCCAGCAGCTCCGAGAATTAGAAGGCTATCGCCCTTTTTCAAGTCTGCTCTATCCTTTAGGGCATGGTGGGACGTACCATATGTCATAAGAAATGATGCAGCTGTATCAAAGTCCATGTTATCAGGAATCGGAGTCAATGAAGAGCAATCAACTGCAATTTTTTCAACAAAACACCCCCAACCAGAGGAAACAATTACTCTATCACCCACATTAAAACCTTCAACACCTTCGCCAATTTCGGATATTATTCCGGCAGCTTCTCCTCCTGGAGAAAAAGGAAGGGATGGTTTAAATTGGTATTTATCTTCAATTATTAAAACATCTGGAAAATTTACAGACGCAGAATAAATATCCACAATGACTTTTCCTGAGCTAACCACTGGATCTTCTATATCCTCATAAGAGAGAGTTTCCGGTGGACCAAATTCATTACATAAAAGAGCCTTCATTAGTTCCTCCTTAAATTAATCTACTATCTTTAAACTGAAAAAAAGTATACGCCAAGATATTAAAAAAGTGTTAGATCAATAAGATATTAAATTAATAAAGGTATATTATAAATGCGCGGTTATTTTGGATTCGGAGCTGAAGGAATTTCTAAGCCAATGAATATGGGAAATCTTGTAAGGTCAGCTCATGCTTTTGGTGCGCAGTTCGTTTTTACAGTTTCTGCACATTATTCTGTTAGGGAAGGAAAGTCTGATACCTCAAAAGCTCCAAATCATTTACCATGGTATGATTGGAATAACCCAAATGATATGATTCTTCCCAATAAATGTAAATTAGTTGGTGTAGAGCTTGTTGAGGATGCTGTAGAGCTGCCCTCATTTCACCATCCAAAGCAGGCAGCGTATATTTTAGGGCCAGAACTTGGATCATTATCTGGTGAAATGATGGAAAAATGTGACTATATGATTAAGATACCAACTAAATTTTGTATTAATGTCCAAATAGCTGGGTCAATAGTGATGTATGATAGGGTTCTATCCTTAGGAAAATTTTCTCAAAGACCAATGGTTCCGGGAGGTCCACAATAAATGGAAGCTAGCAAACAAGAAGTTGCCGATAAAAAAAGTTTAATGGGACTTCCAAGGAAACAGCTTGCTGAGGCTTTGCAGGTCCTTGATATACCGGAAAAACAAAAAAATATGCGCCTTAACCAGGTCTGGGGGTGGCTTTACAATAAAGGTTCTTCATCAATTAATGAAATGACAACTCTATCGCTAGACTTTCGAAAAGACCTTGAGGAGTATTACGATCTTTCAAGGCCGGAGATATCTGAGGACCAAGTTTCAAAAGATGGAACAAGAAAATGGCTTCTTAGGTTTAAAGATGGCTCTGAGGTAGAGACAGTGTTTATTCCAGATAACGCCCGAGGGACCTTATGTGTTTCAAGCCAAGTTGGGTGTACTTTGAATTGTACTTTCTGTCACACAGGAACACAAAATCTTGTAAGAAACTTAACTGCCCAAGAAATAATATCGCAGGTGATCGTTGCAAAAGACTGCTTGAACGAATGGAACCCTGAACCAAGGCAAATTACTAATGTTGTGATGATGGGAATGGGTGAGCCTTTATATAATTTTGAGAATGTTCGAGATGGTATAATAACTATGTCGGATGATGCAGGGTTATCAATATCCAAAAGAAGAATAACATTATCAACCTCAGGAATAGTTCCTATGATAAAGTCAGCAGGGAATGAAATAGGTTCAATGCTGGCTATTTCTTTGCACGCAACCCAAAATGATCTTAGGGATCAGATCGTTCCAATAAATAAGAAGTATCCAATAGAAGAATTACTTGATGCGTGCAAAAATTATCCTGGTCTATCAAACTCTAAAAGAATAACTTTTGAATATGTCATGCTTAAGGGCATTAATGACTCTGAGGCTGAAGCAAGAGATTTGGTTAAATTAATTTCCGGTATACCTGCAAAAATAAATTTGATACCTTTTAATCCCTGGCCTGGATCATCTTACGAATGCTCAGACTGGGATCAGATTGAAAAATTTGGTGATATTGTCAATGCTGGCGGTTATGCTAGTCCGATAAGAAGACCAAGGGGTAGTGACATTTCTGCTGCCTGCGGACAGTTAAAGAGTGATACAAAAAAAGAAAGGGCCTCTGATAGATATAAAAAAGAGCTCGCAAAAATGGAAAGTAATCGTATAGGACGGCTATAATTAATCTGGAGAATAAATATGAGTGCGCACAAAAATATAAATAAAGTCGTTTTGGCCTATTCCGGAGGTCTAGATACTTCAGTTATATTAAAGTGGTTAGAAGAAAAATATGACTGCGAGGTTGTTACTTTTACAGCTGACCTTGGACAAGGTGCCGAACTTGAGGAGGCTAAGCTAAAAGCTAAATCTCATGGGGTTAAAGAGATATTCATAGAAGATTTAAAAGAAGATTTTGTTAAAAATTATGTTTTTCCAATGTTTAGAGCCAATACTCTGTACGAAGGAAAATATTTACTGGGAACGGCTATAGCCAGACCTTTGATTGCCAAAAGACAAATAGAAATAGCACAGCAGGTTGGAGCAGATGCAGTTTGTCATGGAGCAACTGGAAAAGGAAACGACCAGGTCAGGTTTGAACTAGCTTATTATGGTTTAGATCCGGATATAAATGTTATTGCTCCTTGGAGAGAGTGGGATTTAAATTCAAGATCTAAGTTAATAGAGTTTGCAGAAAAGCATCAAATAACAATTACAAAAGATAAAAGAGGCGAGGCACCTTTTTCTGTTGATGCAAATCTTTTACATACATCCTCCGAAGGTAAGTTACTTGAGGATCCTGCAACAGAATGTCCTGAGGACGTTTTCCAGAGAACTATATCACCAGAAAATGCACCAGATAAATCAACTTATCTTGATGTTTCATTTTCTAAGGGTGATCCAGTGGCAATAAATGGGGAAGAATTATCTCCCTCCAATCTTTTAACAAGATTAAACGAAATTGGTGGAAAAAACGGTATTGGAAGACTAGATTTTGTTGAAAACAGAAGCATTGGAATGAAATCAAGGGGGGTTTACGAAACACCAGGTGGGACAATTCTTTTGGAGGCACATAGAGGAATTGAACAAATTACTCTAGACAGAGAAGCATGCCACTTAAAGGATCAAATTATGCCAAGATATGCAGAATTAATCTATAATGGGTTTTGGTTTTCACCAGAAAGAAGAATGCTTCAAGCTCTGATTGATGAGAGCCAAAAGAATGTCTCGGGTGATGTAAGGATTAAGGTCTATAAAGGCAATGTTTCTGTAGTTGGAAGAAGCTCGACAAAGTCCTTGTACTCCCTTGAACATGTAACCTTTGAGGAAGATAGTGTTTATAACCAAATGGATGCTGAGGGTTTCATTAAAATAAACGCCTTAAGGCTCAGGTTGGCTCAAAAAGATTAAAATCCTAGTTTCGAAAATTCAATATTATTTTGAGCGCAAGTAGCAACTAAAGTATTCAAAAGAAGGCATGCTATAGTCATTGGGCCAACTCCACCCGGGACAGGCGTTACTGCACTTGCATTTTTTATTACACCGCCATAATCAACATCGCCAACCAGCCTAGTTTTTCCGAGACCTTTTTCGGGTGCCTCAATTCTATTAATTCCAACATCAATGACTATTGCACCTTCGCTTACCCAGTCTCCCTTGATCAGCTCTGGAATACCAACAGCAGCCACCAATATATCTGCTGAAAGACAAACTTCTTTCAAATTCTTTGTCCGGGAATGACAAATAGTAACTGTACAATTTTCTTGTAGCAATAATTGGGCTATTGGTTTTCCTACTAAATTAGATCGTCCAACGACTACGGCATGTAAGCCAGATAGATCCGAGGCTGTTTCTTTTATAAGAATAGCAGATCCTTGTGGGGTGCAAGGAACCATTCCGCTTAGGCCACTTGCTAAATAACCAGCATTAACTGGATGTAATCCATCCACGTCCTTGGATGGTAAAATTGTCTCTATAATTCTTTGCTGACTCATATGCTTAGGAATAGGAAATTGCACAAGAATACCATTAACTGATTTATCATCATTGAGCTCTCTTACCTTTCTTAAGAGGTCTTCTTCGGAAGTGTCTTCTGGAAGACGAAATTCTAAGGACTCCATGCCAGCTTCTTTAGTCTGGATACCTTTATTTCTAACATATATTTCGCTAGCAGGATCATTCCCGACCAATACAACCGCTAGGCCAGGCGTAATTTCATGATGCATTTTTAAATTATCAACAGCTAGCTTTACGCGCCCCCTTAGGTTAAGCGCATGTTGTTTCCCATCTATAGGTGATCCAACCATAGACCTATAAGACCAAAGGGAGGTATTCTCTCAAAAGAGAGCGTAAAAAATAAATCACAAGAAGAGCGATAATTGGAGAAATATCGAGGTTACCAAAGTTCGGCAAGAAAGATCTAATCCGCCCCAAGACCGGCTCAGTAAGTCGCCATGAAGTTTCATGAACCATCCTAACAATCTGATTAGAATTGTTAATAACATTTAGAGATGAAAGCCAGCTTAATGCTACCGTAATAATTATAACCCAGGAGTAAAGATCGAGAACAGTGTCTAGTAATAGGAAAAGTGAAGTCATTATAACTGTTTACTATTTGTTATAGAGCTTTTCAATAAACAAATTTAATCTTTGCTCTTTAATTCAAATTAATTACCAAATAAGGATGATTTCATCATCAGGTTTATAAAGCTTATCGCCAGGGCGAGTTGAAAAAGATTGATGAAATTCCTTCATATTCATCACAACACCATCAACTCTGTAACGAGCAGGTGAGTGTGGATCTGTCGCCACCCTCATTGCAGAGATCTCTTTACGAAATTTAACTCGATCTGACTGGGCAGTTCCAATAAAAAATCTTTGTTCACCCGTATAATTATCTATTATTGGCGATGGCTTATTGTTGAGAGATATCTTATAGGCCCTAAAGGCTGCTTTTGCTCCCCCAAGATCTGCTATATTCTCTCCAAGGGTAAGTTCTCCATTCAACTTCATTCCTGGGATAGCCTCGTATTCAGAATATTGATTAACAAGCTTCTTGGTTCTTGCATCAAAGTTTTTTCTATCCTCTTCTGTCCACCAATTATTCAAATTCCCATTCCCATCAAATTGAGAGCCTTTGTCATCAAAGGCATGGCTTATTTCATGCCCAATAGTTACTCCAATTGCTCCATAATTGACTGCATCATCAGCTTTTGGATTAAAATTTGGCGGCTGAAGATAAGCAGCCGGAAATACAATTTCATTTTTCGTGGGACTAAAATATGCATTTACAGTTTGGGGTGACATAGACCATTCCCGCCTATCAACAGGACCCTTTAACCTGGCTAAAGCTTTAGAATATCCAAAAATAGCAGCCTTCTGCAAATTCTCATATAAATTATCCGAAGCCATATCAAGCCCCTCATAATCATCCCACACCTCAGGGTATCCAATTTTTACATTAAGCTTGGATAGTTTTTCCAGTGCTTTAGTTTTTGTTTGATCTGTCATCCAGCCCAGATCCTCTATTCCAACCCTAAAAGCTTCTAATAAATTATTTACTAGCACCTCCATGCGAACCTTATATTCTGGAGGGAAATATTCGTTAATGTAGATTTTCCCTATGGCATCTCCCATAACCCCATTGGTGAGACCGACACCCCTTTTCCATAAATCAGGCAACTTCTGTCTTCCAGTCAAGATTTTTGCAAATCTAAATGACTCGTCAACAAAATCGTCTGACAGAGATCCTGCGGACCCCTTTATAAGTCTGACCAGAAGGTAATCCTTCCATTTTTTAATATGAATTTCATTCATCAAATCAAGAATAGTGCTAAGGTAGTCAGGAGATTCAACTATAAACTTCTCCTGAGTATCCAAGCCAAGGTTTGTGATCCATGCGTCCCACTCACCTTCCCCAAGGGCTTGAAGCTCAGATCTATTGTAGGGATTATAAATTTTTTCTGGATCACGGCTTTCAGTTCTAGATAGCTGAATTTGTGCAATTTTATTTTCTACTTCAAAAGAGTTTAATGCTTTTTTCTTTTCTGATTCTATTCCGGCCAATCTTAATAGATTTTCTATGTGGACAATATATGCCTCTCGCGCTTCCTTATAGTTATCCTCTATATAGTAATCACGATCGGGTAAACCTAATCCGCCTTGATCGATATAAACAGTATAATTACGGGGATCTTTTAAGTCATCATATATAGCTATAGTAAATGGAACAGATGGCCCTGATATGATGGAATAAGAAAAATACTCCCATAGGTCTTTTACATTTTTAATAGCGAGTATTTTTTTTATGCCACTTTCAATCGGTTGATGGCCCATCTTATTTACTCGATCGCGATCCATAAAGCTCTTGTAGAGGTTGGCAATTTTTAATTCTTCAGGACTTAGGTCTGTACTCTTTTGATTAATTTTATTTATAATATCGTCAATTAACTTCTTTTGATTGATATAAGACTCTTCACGAAGGGTCATGTAAGAGCCCCACCCAATTTGATCATCTGGGATCGGGGTATTGTTTAACCAATCACTATTGATGTGATCGTATAGACTATCTTGTGGTCTTATAAGATAATTAAACTCTTCAGGGTTAATGCCTGATCGAGAATCTTTGGCGAAAGTTTCATTCAAAAGAAAAGAAAATGAAAACAAAAAAAATAAATTAATAAACAATCTCATACTACAGTCCTTACATTGCACTTATGCCACCATCAATTTTTAATTCTGATCCAGTAACAAATTTTGATTCATCGCTCGCAAGATAAAGAACAGCATAAGCAACGTCATCTGTGTCCCCAACAACGCCTAAGGGAACTTGTTTCCCAAGCTTTCTTAAAAGCTCATCACGCTCGAGTGGAGGCCTATCACCTCTGTTATCAGTCAGCCATCCATCAAGAATCGGAGTGTTTATAAATGTAGGATGAATCGTATTGCAACGAATTTGATATCCCTGCCTTGCGCAATGAAGAGCTACCGACTTAGACATTAGCCAGACGCCTGCTTTGGCGGTATTGTATGCTACCATATTATGACCGGCAATTAGTCCAGAAATAGATGATGTATTTACTATAGATCCCGGTGCATAGTTTTTCATAATTGGAACGGCATACTTGCATCCCAAGAAAACGCTGTCTGTATCAATCTTCATCACTTTTTGGAAAGTTTGATAATCAGTTTCTTCAATTGTTGAGCCCGCTGATATCCCAGCATTATTTACTAAAATATTTAAACCGCCCATTAGTTCTTCCGCTTTTTTTAGCGTGTCTTTCCATTGTTCTTCCGAGGTAACATCTAGATCGACTCCAAAGGCCTTGCCAGGATACTTATCATTAATTTTTTTGGTTACAGAAGTCACACCCTGTTTATTAATATCAGCGACTACGACTTTGGCACCTTCTTTAGCCAGCATAAAAGCAATTGCCTCACCTATACCTTGTGCCGCACCAGTAATAAAAGCCATTTTACCATTTACACGCTCAGACATATTCAACTCCTAAAAAGCTTCATTGGGTAACATTTTAAATTTTAAATTATTCTATATATCAAATCTCAAATGACTAGATTTATCTTATTTCATCATAAAAAATTTTTTTAGTTAGAATGGCAGGCAGGATCTTAGGTCTTATTTCTCCAGACTTCCAGTATAAATATAAAGGTACTCCACCTCTCTCATACCGTTCTAACTCTTTGGTTATCTTGGGGTCATAGTTGGTCCAATCAGCAACAAGGTATACAAGTTCTCCATTTTCTATAAGTCTATTAAATGAGCTAGATTTGAAGACGACGGCCTCATTCACTTTACAGGTTAGGCACCAGTCTGCAGTAAAGTTAATTAAAATATTCTTTTTGCTAATTTTATATTGATTAACGGCTTCATGAGTCCATCTCTCAGCTAGAAATAAGTCTTTGGTTGGGATGATCCTATCGCTGTTGCTCGAAATAACAATATAAACAGAGCCTATTACAATTAAAACTAAGGAGGTAATTCGATAAATTATATTTTTTATATTTATCTTATAAATTACTAAAGAAGCAATAATAAAAGTAAGCCCAATCAGAAGATCCCTTAGCCCTAGAAATCCAGCTTGTCTTTGAACAACCCAAGCTAGCCAAATTGCTGTCAAAGCCATAGGAATAGACATTGCTTGTCCTGCGCGTACCATCCACTGTCCTGGTTTTGGAAGAAGACTTAACCCCGATGGAATAGTGGATAAAAGTAAGGTAGGAAAAGCAACTCCTAGGCCCAATGCAAAGAAAATAACAACAGATATATAAAATGGTTGAGATAGACCCCACCCAATGGCTGCCCCCATAAATGGTCCAGTGCATGGTGTTGCAACTATTACAGTTAATCCGCCCAAAAACACAGAATTTAAATAGCCAGCTCCCTTGGACCCAACATTTCCTAGGCGGGTCAAAGAAGAACCAAACTCAATTTTAAACAGTAGGGTAAAGGCAATCGCAAAAAATAAGACAGACAGAAGGCTAGAGACTGCACTAGACTGAAGTTGCCAACCCCATCCAACTGCTTGACCAAGATTTCTAAAAATGAATGTTATGCCAAGCAAGACAAGCATGCTCAATTCAACTCCTATTGAAAAAGCTACACCATGTTTCCAGGCTCCTTCACTAGAAGAATCCTTAACAAAAGACATCACCTTCAGAGCAATGACCGGGAAAACACAAGGCATAACATTCAAGATAATTCCCCCAAAAAAAGCCAAGACAATAGCAAACCAAAAAGACAGGGAAGACTCTTTGGGGGGCTCTATATTTGAAACATATGCGATTGAGGGTGAAATATTAAAACTTTGTTTTCTTCTTCCAGAGTTTATTTCTAAAACACCTGAGGCCTCTAAAATACCTGGTAAATAACTTGGCGGTCTTTCAATAATTATTTTAGAGGTTTTATTCTCTTCAACATACAATTGCTTTGCTGCATATCTGATAAGACCTCCTACGTCTGGATAGAAATATGCCCCTGACGTATTATTATCTTCGTTAACCCATGATAAGGAAAGGAAACTATCCGAAGCCTCGGCATAGATTTCTATTTTATCATCCTTGGGAATTTTTGTGTACCAAGAGGATAAGATATTTCGTGATCTTTTAATATCCTCGTCGGTGTAATCCTTGGCGTCAAAATTAATTATAACTTGCTCAGGGATACATATTAACTCACAAATAAGAAAGTTAATTTCAATACTAGATTCTTTAAACTCAGAAAATTTTTTATCAATTTTAAAAATAAGAGGCAGCACCAGCTCATTATAGTAACCATAGGTCATTAAGGGATTTTCTGGAGTTTTTTCCGGCGCAGGCCAAAGTATTTTATCTAGCCTTGCTCCATCTTCCGTGACCCAATTGATATCGGGAGGTAGGCCAGAATCGCCTGGATTTTTCCAGTAGACATGCCAGCCGGGCTCTAGGTCAAATCTAATTCCCAAAACAAGATTTTCATTTGTATAAATTTCCTTTGATTCAATTAAGATCTCAACACTGGCATGGTCCGTAACAGCTTTAGCAATTTTGCCCTGAGCCAGACTTGGAGTTATCAAAAGAATAAAAATAAAAATAAAAAAATTTTTCATAACTGTTTAACTATCCTACTCTAGCTAAATATCAAGGTGTTTAGTAAATTTCTAATTGTATTTGTTTGTTAACATCCTAGCATAGTCGTATTAAAAGATCATTGAGGTTAGTTATTTAATTTATGATAACTTTCAGATTAACAATAGAGTGTGGAAATAATAATGAAGAGTAATCATATTAACGTTTTGGGGATTGAAAGTAGTTGTGATGAAACCGCTGTATCCATTGTTATGCTTAAAAATAAAAAAGAAGGTTCAATCCTATCCAATATAGTCTTTAGCCAAATAAACGAGCATCTTCCTTACGGGGGCGTTGTTCCAGAAATTGCATCAAGATCTCATGTAGAGCATCTAAGCCCTCTTATAGACAAAGCACTGGATAAAGCAGCCCTAACTTTAAAGGATATTGATGGTATTGCTGCAACTGCCGGACCCGGCCTTATTGGTGGGCTCATAGTCGGTCTAACAACTGCAAAAGGTATCGCCTTGGGTGCAGGCATTCCTTTGATAGGGGTCAATCATCTTGAGGGGCATGCTCTTACGCCACTCCTAACAAATAAAGTTACCTATCCATATATTTTGCTTTTGATCTCGGGCGGACATACTCAGCTAATTCTCGTAAAAGGTCTTGGTGAATATATTCAACTAGGGACCACACTTGATGATGCTGTGGGCGAAGCTTTTGATAAGGCCGCAAAGTTTCTTGATTTAGGTTACCCTGGAGGGCCCGCCTTAGAAAAAGTATCAAAAAAAGGTTCGAAAAATAGATTTAATTTTCCAAGGCCACTTTTAAAATCTAAGGATTGTAACTTTTCTTTCTCGGGCTTAAAAACAGCTTTAATTAGAGAAGCAAAATCAATCGAGCCCTTAGGAAGAGAAGATCTCGCTGATCTAGCATCATCATATCAAGAGGCAATAGTCGATTGTTTAACTGTTAAATCCGATATGGCTATCGCTAGAGTTAAAGCAGAATACGGCGACCTGGATATAAAGTATTTTGTAGCCTCAGGTGGCGTAGCCTCTAACAAGGCAATAAGGGATAGTCTGACAACACTTGCAGAAAATAACAAGATGGAATTTATTGCACCCCCCATAAAGCTTTGTACTGATAATGCAGCTATGATAGCTTGGGCAGGCGGGCTAAGGTTGCTTAGCGGACAAAGAGATAGTTTAGATATTCCAACAAAGGCTAGATGGCCTCTAGCAGAGATGAAATTATATGGAGATAGACATGAATAGCTCGGTCAATCAAGGGAGTAAGTCCTATAATTCTATTTCAGTTATAGGGGCTGGAGCCTGGGGCACTGCAATTGCAGCCACTTTATCAAAAAATCAGAATGAAATAGGACTTTGGGCAAAAGAACCAGAGGTTGTTAAATCCATTAATGAAAGAAATGAAAATAATGTCTTTCTAAAAGGAGTCTCCCTTTCTCCAAGAATAAAAGCATATAGTAATTTTAATTTTCTTGATAAAAGCGACCTTATATTTCTAGTTACTCCGGCTCAATACCTAAGAGCAACACTAGAAAATATTAAAGACCAAATTAAAATTAATACACCAATAGTACTATGCTCGAAAGGTGTTGAAATAGGTTCTCTTAAACTAATGAGCGAGGTAACAAAAGATATTCTTCCACAAAACCCTATAGCAATTCTTTCTGGGCCAAGTTTTGCCGTAGATGTCGCTCTTAACCTTCCAACCGCACTAACCCTTGCTTGCAAGGATTATGATATAGGAAAGATAATTGCGGAAACAATCAACTCGGCAGAATTTAGAATATACCAAAGCCAAGATGTTGTTGGGGCCCAGATAGGTGGGGCTGCGAAAAATATAATAGCCATAGCCTCTGGAATTGTATTTGGAAAGAAGCTTGGTGATAGCGCAAGATCTGCATTAATTACCAGGGGCTACTCTGAAATCAGTCGTCTAGCTGTGGCTATGGGTGGAGAGGCAAGAACCTTAACAGGCTTGTCTGGGATGGGCGATCTAATACTAACATGCAACTCCCAAACATCTAGAAATTTTACTCTAGGAGTAAATCTAGGGAAAGGCAAAAGCATAGAGGAGGCAACTAATGGCCTTAAGTCTATTGCAGAAGGAATGTTTTCCACAAAAGCCATAATTAAGTTAGCAGAAAATTATAAGGTTGCCATGCCCATAACCGATTCAATTAATAAATTAATAAATAATCAATCGGATATCGACACCATTATAAAAGAATTATTATCACGCCCAATAAAAGAGGAAGCCTAAAATGTTATTTTCTATTATCTGCTTAGATCATGATAATTCATTGAAAAAAAGATTATCAACGCGTGCGGAACATCTTAAATATGTAAGGGAAACAGGGCTAGTTAGCTACGCAGGTCCATTACTTTCTGATGAGGATGAGGACATGATTGGGAGTCTTATAATTATTGAGGCGGAAAGTAAACAAAAGGCTTTAGTTTGGTCCAAAAACGACCCCTATAATAAGGCAGGGTTGTTTCGATCGGTGGAGATTTATAAATTTAAAAAACTTATTTAATTAAAAGTCAGAAGTAATCCCGTTCTTTTCCCAATCACTGTACCTTGTTGGCTCGAGTCCGTCCCTTCCATCAAATTCTTTTGGTAATTTAAGATTCTTCTCTATCTTTTTTCTTTCGATAGCCTCATCTAATGCCCGTTGGGCAATAACATTTGGAGATTCTTTATTTTTATTTAGGTCTTTAGACATAAAACTATATAGCCTATCTCTGGTCAAAATTGAAAGAGAGTTTATGAAAAAAAATGAAAAAGAATTTATTCCAAATGATGGCCTTGCTGCTCGTAAAATAGCTATTGAAATATTACTTGAGGTCTTAGAACGATTCATTCCTCTTGATGATGTTTTTAGTAAATTTTTAAAAAAAGGCACACATCTTTCAAAAATGAAAATAGAAGACCGTTCTTTTTGTAGGCTCCTTGTGTCTTCAACATTAAGAAATTTAACTGAGATAGACTATATACTTAATAAATTTCTCACAAAACCACTCGCCAAATCCCCTACTAAAACACAAATGATTCTTAGGGTAGGGATTACACAGATTTTATATCTAAAAACCCCTAGTCACGCTGCAACTAATACATCGGTGGAGCTGGGCGGGAAAAAATGGAAGGGACTGATTAATGCTATAATGAGAGGGGTTATTAGGGAAAAAGAAAAAATAAAAAAATACCAAAGTGAATCCATTAAAATTCCGCTATGGCTTTCTAAGAGATGGAAGAGGGACTGGAAAGAACAATATCCTTGTATTGAAAAATCTCATCTATTATTAAGCCCCCCAATAGATATATGTGTTAAAAATGAGCCGGAGCTATGGGCTAACAAACTTGGCGGTGACTTTATATCCAATAAAACAGTTCGATTAAAAAATACTGGCTTAATTACTGAGCTTGAAGGATTCAATGAAGGTGATTGGTGGGTTCAAGATTACTCTTCCCAAATACCCGCCGTCCTCATGAACATAAAACAAAATGATGAAGTACTTGATCTTTGCGCTGCACCAGGCGGGAAAACTTCGCAGCTAATTGCAATGGGCGCAAAAGTTACATCAGTTGATTCAAACAAAAAAAGAATAGCCCGCTTAAAGGAAAATCTAGCGCGCCTCAGCTTTGATGCTTTAATAATTCATTCGGATATAAGAAATTTTTTCTCTGAAAAAAAATGGTCAAAAATTCTTTTAGATGTTCCTTGCTCTTCAACAGGAACACTCCGCAAACACCCCGATATAATGCATCTCAAAAAAGAGGATGACATTCTTTCTCTTTCAATCCTGCAGAGACAATTGCTCGACTCTAGCTGGAAACTTTTAAAGAAAGACGGTTGTTTAATTTACTGTACATGCTCTTTAGAAAAGGATGAAGGGGAAGATCAAATATCGAGGTTTCTTAAAGATAATAAAGATGCTAAAATAGATAAAATAATACCTTCCGAAGTTCAAGGTGTTGAGGACCTAATAACGACCGAAGGGTTACTAAGAATCTTCCCGGATAAATTTAGTAAGATTGGAGGCATTGACGGTTTCTTTGTTGCAAGATTAAAGAAAGTATCTTGAACGCTTGCTTCAAAATAAAAGCTCTGTTAATTAATTTAGATGGTTAATCAAATAAAAATTTCTCCTTCGATACTTTCTGCTGACTTTTCATGTCTAGGAAAGGAGATTGAATACATCGATAAAGCTGGCGCCGATTATATTCATGTAGACGTAATGGACGGGCATTTTGTTCCAAATCTGACTATCGGACCTGAGGTGATTAAGGATATAAGAAAATCAACAAATAAAGTATTTGATGTTCACCTAATGATTGAGCCAGTGAATCCATTATTAGAAAGTTTTGCGGAGGCAGGATCTGATATCATTACTTTTCATCCCGAGGCTGAAAATAAGCCAGAAAAAACTATAGATATAATACGAGGCCTGGGATGTAAGGCAGGACTTTCATTAAACCCGTCAACACCTATAAGTGTTCTTGATGGATTAATTGATAAACTAGATCTCATTTTAGTCATGACCGTTGTGCCCGGTTTTGGAGGCCAAAGCTTTATGGAAGATCAGTTGGTTAAGATTGAAAGTATAAGGACAATGATAGATCTTTCTGGGAAAAAAATAGACCTAGAAGTAGATGGAGGGATCAATTTTAATACAGCCCCAAAAGCTATTGCAGCAGGAGCAGATGTTTTAGTTGCGGGCACCGCAACCTTTAAGGGCGGGCCGTCAGAGTACAGTGAGAATATAAAAAGACTAAGAGGATTTTAAGGATATGGCACAAATTAAAAGGGCATTAATTTCTGTATCAGATAAAAATGGAATTGTAGATTTTGCAAAGGGGCTTTCGGCCCTAGGTATAGAAATAATTTCAACGGGGGGAACTTATTCCGCTCTTTCTCAGGCGGGAATAAGGGTAAAAGATGTTGCTTCAGTTACAAATTTTCCAGAAATTTTAGATGGTAGAGTTAAAACGCTTCACCCTAAAATACACGGTGGTCTTTTGGGGGTTAGGGATAACGATGAACACCGAATGGTTATGGAAGAGCATGATATATTGGACATAGATCTATTAGTTGTTAATTTATATCCTTTTGAAGAAACTATTTCTAAAAAATCCGATTATAGAACTTGTATTGAAAATATAGACATAGGCGGGCCGGCAATGATTAGGGCTGCTGCAAAAAATCATGCCCATGTTGGTGTGATTGTGGATTCAGATGATTATGGCGACGTAATAAAGGAGCTTAATGAAAATCAGACTTCACTAAATAAGGTAACTCTTCAAAGATTGGCGCTAAAGGCTTATGCCAGAACAGCTGCCTATGACTCAACAATCTCAAACTGGATGTCGAAGGAATTAAATGAGCCTTTGGGAAAATATATGTCTCTGGGAGGTACGGAACAGCAAAATCTTCGTTATGGAGAAAATCCTCACCAAAGGGCAAAATTTTATAATGATGGGTCAAACAGAAAAGGTCTGATCACATCGACACAAATACAGGGAAAGGAACTAAGCTATAATAATATTAATGATACAAATGCAGCCTTTGACCTTGTGTCAGAGTTTGGCCTAGAGGGGGGGCCTGCAGTTGCAATTATCAAACATGCTAATCCTTGTGGAGTGGCGACCGGGGGAAGTCTTTCAGAAGCATACTCCAAGGCGTTAGAGTGCGATTCCGTTTCTGCATTTGGGGGAATAATTGCTCTTAATGAAGAGCTAGATAAAAAAACAGCCTCTCAGATAGCTGAGATATTTACAGAGGTAATTATTGCTCCAAAGATTTCCATAGAAGCAAAAGAAATATTATCATCGAAGAAAAACCTTAGAATTTTAGTTACAGGCGGCCTATCAGAGCCAAATCTTCCTGGCATAATGATACGTTCAGTTTCTGGAGGGTTTCTTGCTCAAACAAAAGATAATATTATTCTTGATGAAGGTAGTTTGAGAGCTGTTACTAAACGCGAGCCATCTAAACAAGAAATGCAGGATCTGCTATTCGCCTTTAAAGTTGCCAAGCATGTTAAGTCAAATGCTATTGTTTATGCCAAAGGCGGAGCGACAGTCGGAATAGGCGCAGGTCAAATGAATAGGTTGGACTCATCTAGAATAGCCGCGCGTAAATCAGAAGATGCCGCAATAGCTGCGGGAATAGAGAGGCCAATGGCAGAAGGGTCTGTTGTTGCCTCAGATGCTTTCTTTCCATTTGCTGACGGATTAATGGCAGCGGCAGATGCAGGGGCTACCGCTATTATACAACCGGGAGGATCTATAAGGGATGATGAGGTTATTGCCGCCGCAGATGACGCTGGCCTTGCAATGTTATTCACTGGGGTCAGACACTTTAACCATTAAGATCTCTCTAATTCTTCTAGTATTGAATATTAAAAGCCAGTCACTAAATAATGGGTGAATATGCTCGCAAAATATCCTAAAACAATTGCCCACGTCCACTTTAGGTGAGAGAAGAAAGTATAGATACCTCGCGCTTGCCCCATAACAGCGACACCTGCCGCAGACCCTATTGAAAGCATAGATCCGCCAACTCCGGCAGTTAATGTAACAAGAAGCCATTGTCCTTGGCTCATTTCAGGCTGCATCTCTAGGACAGCAAACATAACTGGTATATTGTCAACTATAGCGGAGGCAAAGCCTACGATAATATTTGCAGTTGTTGCGCCAAGATCTCCATACATAAATTCTGATATTAGAGCCAAATATCCAAACGCGCCCAGACCTCCAACACAAAGTATAATTCCATAGAAAAAAATTAATGTATCCCACTCCGCTCTTTGTAAGTTAACAAAGATATCATATTTTTTATTACCTTTGAGTTTAGCCTCAAATCCAGAATCAGAGTGACCGTGACCCTCAACTAAACTTTTTAATGTAGATGGATTCATATAAGTTTCATTTCGCAATTGAAGATAATAACTAAACAGCATCAAAAGGCCTAGCCCCGTCATCATACCCAGAACAGGCGGCAAATGAAGAAAGTTATGGAATGAGACAGCCATTATTATGGTAAATATAAATAGCCCAACAACAAACCATCCGCCAAAACCTACAATCGCTTCATCTTTAATTTGTTCTGGTTTTTCATTAGGTATAGCAAAACTCATAATCGTTCCGGTTACCAGCCAATTAACAAGAGACGGGAAAAAAAGAACTAAGAATTCGTCAAACTGGACAATACCTGCCTGCCAAACCATTAATGTTGTAATGTCCCCAAAAGGGCTAAAGGCACCACCAGCATTAGCAGCGACAACAATATTTACACAAGAGATAGAAATAAATTTTATATTTTTTCCGCCAACAGCTATAACAACAGTGGCCATCAAAAGAGCCGTTGTAAGATTATCAGCAATTGGAGACATTAAAAAAGCAATTAATCCTGTGATCCAAAAAATCTTTCGCAAAGAAAATCCGGATGTCACAAGTTTGGCCCTAAGAAGGTTAAAAATCCCTCGCTCTTCCATTGTGTTAATAAAAGTCATTGCAGCAAGGAGGAATAAAAATAACTCAACAAACTCAAGCAAGTTATGTGAAATAATTTTATCAGCAAGTTCAGACTGGCCAGCCGCAGCGTAGGATATACCGACTAATAGCCAGATTAATCCAGCAGCCACAACGACGGGTTTTGATTTTTTAAGGTGAAGTTTTTCCTCGGCAATTACAAAAATGTAAGCCAAAACAAAAATAGTAATGGCTAAATATCCAAGATTGCTGCCAGTTAAGTCAACGCCTTGGGAGACTTCTGAAGCCAGAGTCTCTAAAGGCAAGAGAACAGACAAAAATAAACTAGCCGTAAGGCTTAGATTAAACTTAGAAGTGAAAAATTTTGTTAGCATTGAGATTTCTCCATCTTAGATAGTACAAAGGCTGAAAATAAATGAGCTTTAAGTATAAATCTGATAACATAATTCTAAATAAAATAACAAGCAAAACCGCTACAAGCGATAATTTGTTAGAAACTCATTCTGATCCCAATAGAGCCTGACAAGTCTGGTGTTCCATAGCCAAAGACTTGCTGATACTCTTCATTAAATAAATTTTCTATACGAAAAAACCATTCTCCAAAATTAGAAGTCTTGAAGGAACCGTTAACATCAGCCCTCACCCATGAATCAAGTTTTCCATAAGTATTCATTTCTGAGCCATTATATTTAAACAAAAAAGATCCTGAATATTTCTTGTTTAGATTAAAAATAAAACCAACTTCACCTGAGTTCTTAGCTACATTATAAAGAGATGAGCCATCACCATCGGTTGAATCAATATAAGAGTAATTCGCATAAAGATTAACAAAGTCAGAAACTTTATATTCGGATAAGACCTCAACTCCCTCAGAGAAAACTTTATCAATGTTTTCATACCCGCCGACCCCAAATGAAAAATTAATCTGATCATCAACCTCTTGATTAAAGTATGTAATTGCAAAACTTCCGACCCCTTCATTAAAGAGCAGCTCCAGACCAAAATCATAACCCGATGATGTCTCGGCTCCTATCTTTTTATTAGCTTCGTTTGCTCCACAACAAAAATAGGTAGCTTGGAAGATAGTTGGTACCTTAAACCCCTCTCCCCAACTAGACCTAATGGTTAAATTTTCTGTTGCCTTTAGAACTCCACTTACTTTACGCGTGGTTTTTGATCCAAACTGATTGTGATCATCGTTCCTTATTCCAGTAGAAATAGTAACCATACTAGTGGGCCGATATTCATAAAGAAGAAAAGAGCCGTCAATGATAGATTCGTCATTATTAACTCTATTTTTTTCTTTTTCAAAACCAAAGGCTATTTTATTGAATTGATTGAGATTAATATTTCCTTGGTACCTGAAAGAATCTCTTCTTCCGCTCGCACCAAAGGTTAGTAAATTATTTGTATAATAATCTCGGCTTACATCGGACTGAGAAATTAATATACTACTCTGAAGTCTTGCATTAAAGGATTGGAATGAAGCAGAAGCAGATCCTATAAATTGTTCAGTATTGCTTTTTTCATTTCCATCTTGAACACCTGTGATAAAACCATAGCTATCGTACTCAACCTCAGAATCTACATAGGACAGCGAACCCCTTAAGGTTAAGGATTTAAAATCAAGGGCCCCATTCAGAGAATAAGACTCGCTGTTGAATGGATCCTTTTCAGTATTTCCATCAGCTTTATCTGCCTTGCTAATGCCATTAATGGAGGTTTCCCCGGCGGTTAATCTTAATTGACCCAGCGGTCCTAAAAAATTAATATTAGCATTGTGTCTTCTTAATCCAAAAGATCCAACTTCAGATGAAATATCAATTGAATCTTCGGTAGGTCTCCTCGTAAAGATACTAACGACTCCACCTATAGCATCAGAACCCCAGAGCGTAGATTGAGAACCTTTTAATACCTCAATAGATTCAATATTTGCTGTATCTAAATAATCAAAATTATATCCGCCTGCGGGCGAAGAAGCGTCATTAACGGGAACGCCGTCAATTAAAACAAGCGTTTGCGAACTTGCGGCACCTCGGATTCTTACAGTTCCTACACCTCCGAAGCTGCCGTTTTGTTTTGTTGTGACTCCGGGACTTGAGGCTATTGCATCAATCGCATAAATATACCCGCGTTCCCTAATCCTCTCTCTCGAGATAATATAAATACTCGAGCTGATATCCTTTGCTGCAGTTGGAATTCGGACACTGCTTACAATGATTTCCTGTATTCCCTTTAATCCCTGAGACTCTTCAGCATGAGAGGCTCCGAGATGAAAAAAGCTTAACAGAAATAGAAAATAAAAAAAATAAAAAGTCTTCATGGGTGCCTCACAAAACGACATTAATAAAAACAGCACGAGGCTGACATTAAACTAGTCGCTTCAAAGGAAGTTCCTGCTCAAAGACTGGTCCCGGTCTAGAACGAACGACATAATGGCAGGTTTCCTGACTTAAAGATCGTAGCTTGAGGTCGCCTTACCAGAAAATCCAGTGACATAAATGACCTCTTACTTCTTAAACACAGTTGCGGGTACAGTATAGGCGTCTAACCTATTTCCCTTTTAACTTTAAAAAGCACCATTAAGATTCTTTTTATTTAGTTTTTAAAAAAATATCAACCTAATTTTTTTAATATTATCATTAGCATTATTAAAGTGTGTTTTGTGTGTAACTTAAGCAATAGCAACAAAGTATGCCAGTGGAAATAATAAGACTTTAGTTAACTTAAAGTTTTTTAAAGACACCTAAGAACAGGGCCTGATTGATAATTTATATCAGTAATCACCTTCTTTTAAGATGGAGCGGGCGAAGAGATTCGAACTCTCGACCCTCACGTTGGCAACGTGATGCTCTACCACTGAGCTACACCCGCTTGATAAAATTATTGTGACAATATTTGAAAGTTAAGAATATGTAAACAAACATAATTATAAAGTTATTTAACTATTATAATCATATTAAATATAATAAGATTGAAAACAAATGAAAAAACAAGATCAAAGAATACAGCTAGTAGCCTCAACAGATTTTCGTAATGATGTTGATAGCTGGCGCAGAGAGCAAAATGATCTACCATCTCATTCTGAAGCGATAAGGAGACTGGTTAAAATTGCGCTGCGCTCAAAGGAAAATGAAATGATGAAAATGATTGTAGCAATAATAAGGCCACATAAATACGAAGAGGTTCGTAA
The DNA here is from genome assembly GCA_905182015.1 of alpha proteobacterium MED-G09. GTDB lineage: Bacteria > Pseudomonadota > Alphaproteobacteria > MED-G09 > MED-G09 > MED-G09. Next base: position 25,104 of record CAJIZT010000007.1, read on the forward strand.
CGCACTAATCGACATAGGAATAGAAGGACTTTCAGCCACAGAGATTAGAGGCTTTGGAAGGCAGAGGGGGCAAACAGAGATATATAGAGGGGCAGAATATAAAACAACCGAGGTCCCGAAGATAAAAATTGAACTTGTAGTACCTGCAACAAAATTAGATCAGGTAGTTAACACAATAACGAAAAGCTCTGAAACTGGAAAAGTTGGAGACGGAAAAATCTTTATAACTAATGTCGACCAGGCGATAAGAATAAGAACTGGTGAAACACAAGATGATGCAATATAGAAATGGTTTCTGAGAATCCCAATAGTAAAGATGCAAATATGAGCTCCGTCAATGGAGAAATTATTATCAATGTAGTTACAGAAAACTTTATGTCTGATGTAATTGAAAAATCAAAAGAAATTCCTGTAATAGTTGATTTCTGGGCTCCTTGGTGCGAGCCCTGCAAACAGTTGACCCCAATAATAGAAAAATTGATTTTAGAGCAAAATGGCAGGGTGATACTTGCAAAAATGAATATCGAGGAATCTCCTGAGGTTGCTCAACAGCTAAAAATTCAGTCCATACCTGCCGTGATGGCTTTCCATGATGGTCAGCCTTTGGACGGTTTTGTTGGAGTACAACCAGAAAAAAATATTTCAGAGTTTATACAAAAAATAGCAGCAAAAAATAACTCATCCTCTATTGATCAGGATTTCTTAATTGCAAAAACTGAATTAGAAAATGAAAATTTTCATGAGGCGTCTTTAATCCTTTCAAATATTATAAATATTGAACCAAAAAATATCTCTGCAATCTCTTTGCTTTCTAGATGCCTTATAAGGCTGGGCAAGCTTAATGAGGCCTTGGAGATAATTGAAAACCTACCAGATGAAGCTTCCAAAAATCAGGACTATGTGTCCGTCTGTTCTGAAATCGATCTCTTAAGGAAGGCTGAAAAGAGACCTTTTGATAAAAATGAAGAAAATAATCTGCGTACTAAAATTCAAGAAAATCCTAAAGACCAACAATCTAGATTAGATCTATCAGTTTTACTTGCGACTTCCGGAAATAGCCAAACCGCAATAGAAGAGCTTTTAGTTATGATAGAAATGGATCTAAAGTGGAATGATAGTGCGGGGCGCAAGCAGCTTATAGAAATTTTTAGTGCCCTAGGAGACCAAAGTGAGCTCGTTATTGAGGGGAGGAAGAGATTATCGTCTTTGCTTTTTAATTAGTCATGAAGTCATTAAAAGAATATAAAAATATTGAAGAGCTTCCTCCCAAACTATCTATTTTTCCTCTTCCAGGAGCCCTATTGTTACCTAGAACTCAATTGCCCTTAAATATTTTTGAGCCAAGATATCTTGAAATGGTTGATGATGCATTAACGAGCAATAGATTAATTGCAATGATACAGAATCAATCTGATAATAAGGATAGTTTATTTAAAGTTGGCTGTGTGGGGAAAATTACGTCCTATAGTGAGCTAACAAATAATAGAATAGTAATAACGTTGACGGGTGTATGCAGATTCTCTGTTGGTCAAGAGCTTGAGGTTGTTACCCCATACAGACAATTTCAGGTTAACTACGAACAGTTTGCGAATGATCTTTTGAAAGGCTTTGGTGAAAAAAATGTCAACAGAGAGGGGCTTTTAGTATGTTTAAAGAAATATTTAGATCAGAATAACCTCGAGGTAGACTGGAATTCAATAAAAAATTCCCCAACAGAGCTTTTAGTTAACTCACTATGCTTGCTAAGCCCATACAGGCCCGAAGAAAAACAAGCACTGCTTGAGGCTCAAGATCTTTCTGAAAGAAATGAAATATTAATAGCTATGACGGAAATGTCATTATCATCCGAATCCGGAACAGAAAAAATACAGTGAGGAAAAATGACTAAAGAAATAGATAAAAAGTTATTAGAAATATTAGTTTGTCCCTTAACAAAAGAAACCCTTATTTGGGATAAAGACAATCAAGAGTTAATAAGTAAAAAAGCAGGTCTGGCTTACCCGGTCAGAGACGGAATACCTATAATGTTAGTTGATGAAGCAAGAAAAATTAGTTAGATAATTTTTGATCCTGCAGGTTTCTCCATCAAAAGACTTGGTTTATCAAGAGCTCCGCCCGAAGCCTCGTTTAAAATCAACTTCTTTAAAAAAAAATTTCCATTAGCGGCCTTCATCAAATTCCTCCTAACTCCTTTTGCTACCGAAGAATTTGCTATAAAAATGTCATTAATAAAGCCTACCCCATCAACAAAAGCATCGCTTTCTATTTTTCTTTTTTTTTGGAAGGCTGTGATAGATGGGCATGATATAATATCTAAACCAAGCTTTCTTGACTCAATAAGGCCATCGGCTATGTAGGCAAGGTCTCTTAGGCTTTGATTCCAAGCTTGTCCAGCCAATGGATGCATGGATCGAGCAGCTTCTCCAGTGAGAATATTTCTATCGAAGAAAATTAGTTTGCATTTTGTTTTTATTAGAGGAAAGTTCTTTGGCTCAGAAAATATTTTTATATCCCCCAGGTAGTTAGAGCACATTTCATTTAGTCTTCTTTCTAACTCCCCTTTGGCTGATAAAATTTTATCAATATTTTCAGTTTTTTCGGTCCAGACTAAGGATGTATAATTTTCTTCCTTTTTCTTTTCCATTGGCAGAAGTGCAAGGGGGCCGTTATTAAGAAAGAACTGATAGGCATGACCTTGATGTTTTTTGCTATGCTCAAGCGTTGCAGTTATTGCGGTTTGGCCATAGTTAAAAGTGTTGTACTTAACTTGAAGGAATTCTTGAAGAGTAGTGTCCAATCTTTCAGTAAAAATAATAATTTTAGCCCTTACAGCTTCCTGGCTGCTAAGAATAACCCTTGAAAAAGTGCTACCATTAATTACCTGGACTACATCCTCTTTAATTATATTTTTATTAATTAAACTTAGATTACCCCTTATGGCTTCTTCGATTAAGCTATGCTCGACGATAAAGGCAATATTTTCTTCTAGATCCTCGGCATCAAAGATAACCTTGCTCTTTATCTTGATGTCAGAAACCCCTCCCTCAAAAACTATCATTTTTGTAACCTTTTGATAATTAAATTCTAAACCAAGGGCTGTGAGCATATTTATTGTGGAAGACGTTAGGGCAAGAGCCCTTGAATCTTTCTTTCTTTTTGAGTGTTTTTGTTTTCCTTGAATATTAATAAAACTCATGTTGCAGTGGTCAGCAACAAGGCACATTATCTGAGCGGTAAGTCCATTCCCCACAATAACAATATCAAAATTATTTTCTTTCATGATAGTCCTAATAGTATAGTTCTGTATTAGTTTAAATTAAATTAACATTTAAGCAAAAAAGTTCTTGCAGATTGTCGTGTTAGCAAGTGATTATCAATCTGATTCGTTAATTTTTTTTAATTTAACTTAGTGGTGCACTAAAAAATGAGTATTATCAAAAAGATAATAGCCCTTCCGTCCAAAGTGCTTCTTATTTTGAAAGGGTTTATTTATAGAGCTCTTTTAAGAATAACGAACTTTGTCTTGGGTCTTTTATATATATCGTTTGGGATAATAATTCTTATTGCGCTAGTTTCACATAATGGATTAGATGAAAGCTTAAACACAATATCAGATAGCCCACCCGAAAACTTATTAGGACTACCTGGCTCATACGCGTCTGACATTATTGTTCAAATGTTTGGATTACTATCAATACTTATTCCAGTTAGTATAATAGTCTTTGGATTTTATAAAATTATTAAAAGACTAAAAAAGCCTTGGATCAAGCTATCCTTTATTTCTTTTGGATTAGTTTTTCTTACTGCCTCATTTGCTAAAATCTCTAATGCCGGAGGCTTAGTTGGGTTAATTTTTATGGGAGAGATTGAATCTTTGATGCATAAGGTTAGTGTTCGGATAAATTTAAATCTATTAGAGGTTGATGCATTTATTTATAGTTTTTATTTTAGCTTAACCCTTTTTGGATGCCTTCTAATAACGTCAGGACTTTTCCCTAGCGTTGCTAAAAAAAATATAGCCCAGATGAATGAAGGTATTGAAACTGAAAAAGAAGATTATGAAACTTCAGCTGGGGCTACTAAGGCGGGAAGAAAAAGCCGACTTTTCTCTTCGCGAAGGAGGAGGATTGCAAAAGCAAAGCAAAATAGTTACCTAGAAAATAAAAAAATTGAGTCAGAAAAAAGTATTAATGGTTATGTCCTTCCCCGCCTAGACTTGTTAAGCGAAATTTCAGAGGAAAGGAAAGAAAAAAGAATTTCAGAAAATCAAATTAATAAAAACAAAGATCTCCTTGCCAAAACACTTGATGATTTTGGTATAAATGGAAAAATAATCAGCGTACAGCCCGGTCCGTTTGTGACTCTATATGAGCTCGAGCCTGCACCCGGCGTAAAGTCCTCAAGAGTTATATCCCTTGCTGACGATATCTCAAGATCCATGAGTTCAACTTCCGCGAGAATTGCAGTTATTCCAGGAAAAAATTCAATTGGTATAGAGCTGCCAAACTATAGTAAAGAAACTGTCTATTTAAGAGAAATAATAGAAAGCAACCTTTTCCAAAAAAAGGAAGGGGGCATACCTCTTGGTCTGGGGAAAAATATTGGAGGAGGAGCAACAATTGCAGACCTCTCCAAAATGCCTCACCTTATGATCGCAGGTACAACGGGCTCTGGAAAGTCAGTTGGGATAAATGGAATGATTTTATCTATTTTATACAGGTTTAGGCCAGATGAATGTAGGCTAATTATGGTTGATCCTAAGATGATAGAACTATCTGTATACGATGGAATACCCCACCTTTTAACTCCCGTTATAACCAGCCCAAAAAAAGCTGTGGTCGGATTAAAATGGGTAGTTAAAGAGATGGATGATAGGTATAACAGGATGTCAAAGCTTTCTGTGAGAACAATGGAGGCCTTCAATACAAAGGCTGAAGACTATAGAAATAAAGGTAAAAAATTTATAAGAAAAGTTCATACTGGATACGATAATGAGACAGGTCAGCCCCTTTATACAGAAGAAGAAATCGAACCAGAAAAAATGCCTTTTATTGTTGTCATAATTGATGAAATGGCAGATCTTATGCTTGTTGCAAGGAATGATATTGAACATTTGGTTCAAAGCCTTGCTCAAAAAGCCAGAGCTGCTGGAATTCATTTAATTATGGCAACCCAGAGACCTTCGGTTGATGTCATAACAGGAACAATAAAAGCAAATTTTCCAACAAGGATAGCATTCCAGGTTGCATCCAAAATAGATAGTCGAACAATATTAAATGAAATGGGAGCTGAGCAACTCCTAGGCAGGGGTGATATGCTGTATATGTCAGATGGTGGTAAGGTTGTTAGAGTCCATGGACCTTTCGTTTCTGACACAGAGGTAGAAAGAGTTGTTGGTTTTATAAGGAAACAAGAAACGCCCGAATATATAGAGTCAATAACAAGGGATGAAGAAGTAATGACTGGGTCTTCCCCCTCCCAAGGTGACACAGGTGACGCTTTATTTAGCCAGGCTGTCTCTATAATTATTAAAGATAAGCGGGTATCAACAAGCTACGTACAAAGAAAGCTTCAGATAGGCTACAATAGGGCAGCTAGAATAATTGAAGAAATGGAAGAAAAAGGTATTATTTCAGGTCCAAACTCTCAGGGTAAAAGAGAAATTATAGGCCGGGAGGACTAATGCAAAAAATAAAGATCTTTTTTCTTTTTCTTCTTTTAATTTTCTCTTTACCCTCCCCAGCTTTGTGCAAAGAAAGGGTTATTACTTCGCCAGAGACATGGTCCAGGTCTTTTGAGAATTATTTATTTAATCTTGGATCTGTAACTGGAAAATTTTCACAGATAGACCAGATTGGAAGAATTACAAAAGGTAGTTTCTGGTCTAACGGAAAGGGTTCAATAAAGTTTAATTATGATCCACCTTCTACTTTATTAATAGTTATTAAGGATGGAATTTTTTTAATAAGGGAGGGCTCAGACAATTCAATAAGCCGCTACTCTATTAAAGAAAACCCGCTCTCAAAACTATTTTCTAAAGAGTTTTCTTTAAAAAGCTTTGTGGTCAATGAAATAGAAATAAAGGGAGGGATTGGAACCATGGAGTTAAGAACAAAAAAAGATTCAGTAAGAAATTCTATCATCCTAACCGGTGATTACCCTAAGCCCCTATTAAGACAATGGAAATTAATTGATTCGCAAAATAAAGAGACTTTAGTTTTTTTCTCAAAGATTAGAAAATTTGATTTTTTAGATGAAAGTTTCTTTAATATAGATTAATAACAAACTACAAGAACTGTTATACATAATTCACAGTGAAATATTTTTTGAGGGGATATACGATGCATAAAGATAAAAAACTGATTAAAACAACAAGAAGAAAATTCATTTCAGGGGTTGGTTTTGTTGCCGCAGGTTTTGCCTTGAGGCCATTCAATTTATTTGCTCAAGATGAAGCTGTTACATTTAGCCTATATTGCCCTGAAGATTATTTATCAAAAAAACTTCTGTCAAAAATTAATAAAATTATTGAACCTGAAATTAATGAAGTATGCTTCAGCTCGCCATCCAATTTTGAATTAAGCGATGCTTCTTATGATGTTATTGTGGGTAGGGATTCATCAATTGAAAATTTAATAGACGAAGAAAAATTACTTGAGCTTAACAATGATTTAATTTCTAACAGGTCCTTTATTGATAAAAAGTTCCTTACCTCTTCTTTTGATCCTGAGAGAAAATTTAGTATTCCGCTATCTTATGGTGCTATAGGGATCGCTTACAGGAAGAGCAGGTTCTCTGAGCCACCCTCAACCTGGAGATGGTTACTAGATTCTGATAAATACGCTGGTAAAATTGCCCTTATTGGTGATGGGAGAACACTGATACAGCTAGCCCTTAAATATATGGGTGTTAGCTTAAACACAAATGATCCTCTGTGGATCAATCAGGCGGAAAAACTGTTAAAAAGACAAAAAGAGAATATTAAAGATTTTGGACAGAGTAATGGAAAAGAATTATTGATTAACGGTGAAGTTGATATAGCTGTTTTAAGCAATGAAGATTATAAAACAATTAACGATAGTGATATTGAATTTACCTTCCCAAGGGAGGGTAGTCTTATATGGCAAGATTGCGCTTCTATCTTAAAATCCTCATCACAGCCCAATGAATCACACGCTGTAATTAATTCCCTTTTAGAACCTGAAAATGGAAAATTACTTGCTGAAAATCTTCAATTTGCCACACCAAACCTCATGGCACTAGATATCTGTAAAGATAGCTATAAAGAAGATCATACAATATTTCCAAATACCCAAATAATTGAGCGCTTTGAAGATACGTCTATAATTATGGATTTTGATTATGAAATGATGATTGAAGAAATGTGGGATAATATCTTAGATGCTTAGGCTCTAAAATGACTATTCGAATATTAAGCTGGAATATTAATTCTGTTCGTTTACGAATAGATTCTCTCCTAAAAATAATAAAAAATTATCAGCCAAATATAGTTTGTCTTCAAGAAACGAAATGCCCTAACGACAAATTCCCCTATGAAAGTCTTGCGGAATCGGGCTTAAAAAATATCTATTCAAATGGGATAAAAGGCTACCATGGTGTTTGTATCGCGACCAGTCTTCCGGTTGAAAGTTTTGAGCAAAAGAATTTTTGTAAAAAAGAAGATGGCCGTCATATCTCAGTAAAAGTTAATGTAGAAAATAAACTCCTGACTGTTCATAATTTCTATGTCCCTGCCGGAGGTGATGAGCCAGACCCTATCATTAATGAAAAATTTAGACATAAGCTTGATTTCTTGGATGAAGCAACTAAATGGCTTAATTCAATCAAAGATAAGAATAGTTTGGTCGCACTTGTGGGTGACTTAAATATTGCTCCCCATGAAAATGACGTTTGGTCACACAAGCAGCTCCTTAAAATTGTGAGTCATACACCTGTAGAGGTTGGGAGACTTAATAAATTTAAGGCTTCTTATGGTTTCATAGATTCTATAAGAAATTTTTACCCCACTAATAAAAAGATATACAGCTGGTGGAGTTATAGATCTAAGAACTGGGAAGAATCAAATAGAGGTAGACGATTGGATCATATATGGGCAAGCCCAGAATTAAATAAACTAATTGAGTCAGTGTCAATTGAAAGATCTATTAGGGGGTGGGAGCGTCCTTCAGATCATGTACCTCTGATTGCTGATTTTAAGTTATAGCTTGTTGTTAATTGATATAATATCCCCCATCAGAGCTCTCTATAGATATAAAATTTATAAAATCGTTTAACTTCTTTCTGAGTGTATATATGTGAGTTGTTAATGTGTTTGTTTCAATATCATCTCTATAGCCCCAAACCTTATCTAATAAATAATTTTGATTAACAATAAGACCTTTTGCATCAATAAGGTGCCAAAGAATTTTTGCCTCCTTATCTGTTAGCCTAATTTTATTTTTTGGACCGTTAATAACTCCAGTGGTCATATTAAGGTATAATTTCTTAAATTTAAGATCGCAATAGTCAGGGTCCGCGTTTGCAGGAGATATATTGTGAAGCGCTTGGCACAATTCACTAAAATTTATCGGAAGATCAAAATGAAGCGTTCTATTTTTTTTAAAACTTACTACTTCTTGGTTTAGGTTGATGGTTAGGATCGGAGTTCTTAATGATTCTTTAGATAGAAGGCTTTTAAATTTTTCTAAAGAGCCTTTGCCCGAATAAAAAAAAAGAAACGCATCGGCGGTTCCATTCTCTATATTAATTTTTCTATGAGTAAGTTCTTCAGCAATCTCTATTTCAAAATTCTTAGAGCCCGCAAAAAGCTCAGCTGCCATGTTGTTAAAAACTTTATCTTGAGAAAAAAGCAAAAGTTTTTGGGTCAACTTATCTCTCTGGGGCCCATAATAGCCTCCCCAACTCTTAGATGCGTTGCACCCAAGGCAATTGCTGTTTCATAATCATTACTCATACCAATACTCAGGTTTTTTAAATTATTGCTTATGGCAAGTTTATTTAGAAGAGCAAAATAAACTGACGGCTCTTCATTCGGAGGAGGCATTGTCATCAGCCCAGATACATTAATTTTATTATACACTCTACTTTTTTCAATAAAACTCTTTATCTCTGAAACTGATATACCACCCTTAGTGGGTTCGCCAGAAATATTTATTTGCACAAAAACCTCTCGTAACAAAGAATTATCAGCCAAGTTCTTATTTATAACATCTAAAATCTTTAGCCGGTCTATTGAATGAATGCAGGTAAATATTTTTATAGCTTCAGCTACTTTATTTGACTGAAGTCCTCCGACCATGTGTATTTCTATATCTTTATTTAAAAGAAGAACGTCTGACCACTTGCCTGTTGCTTCCTGTACTTTGTTTTCACCATAAAAAAGGTGCCCAGAGTCCAAAAGAGGCTTTATAGATTCCTTATTAAATTTCTTTGTTACAACAACCAGTTTTATACCACTGGGATCTCTATTGAACTTTAACGCAATACGGCAAATTTTTTCTTTTACGCTAATTAAATTTTTTTGAATAATGTGCATATCTTTTCTTTCTCAATTGTGTTTACTTTATCGAATATCATAAATATTAAAATATAAATTATGATTAATTATTTTTGAGATAAACTAAAAATCCTGTTATTGATTAATTATACTTAATACAGATAAGAGCCAAAGGAGCAACCCGATGAAAATAAAAAATATTGCTATTCTATTGTTTCCAGTTTTGCTTTTCTTGGGTGGCTGCTCCAAAAAAGTTGATTTAGATATATCCGAAATAGAAAGTTCACAAATATCAATGGCTGTTAACGCATTCTTGTGGAGAGCAAGCCTAGATACTGTTTCATTTGTTTCTTTAGATATAGCCGACCCAATAGGTGGAGTTATAGTAACTCAGTGGTATTTAGATACAAATAACTCCAATGAAAGAATAAAGTTAACAATCTATATTAAGGATAGGAGATTAAGGGCCGACGCCTTAAGTGTTAGTGTATTTAGAGAGGTCAGACTTTCTGAAGAATGGGTTGTAGCAGAAACAAACCCAGAAACTGCCAGACTTATTGAAGCAGCTATACTTACAAAGGCTAGAGAGCTAAGGCTTGGAACCTTGGGGAATAGCTAAAAAGAGATGTCTGAATACTCCCCAAAAGAAATTGAGTCTTATTGGCAAAATATATGGTTAAAAAATAAATCTTTTGAACCAAAGCCTATCAATACCTCTTCACCAAAAAAATATATATTAGAAATGTTCCCCTACCCATCTGGTAATATCCATATGGGACATGTAAGAAATTATACAATTGGGGATGTTGTTGCAAGGTACAGAAAGTCCCAAGGCGATAATGTTTTGCACCCAATGGGGTGGGATGCATTTGGGATGCCAGCTGAAAATGCAGCTATGGAAAAAAATGTACACCCCAAAGAGTGGACCTATAAGAATATTGCAGCAATGAGAAATCAGCTTAAGTCGCTGGGTCTTTCAATTGACTGGAAAAGAGAGTTTGCAACCTGTGATCCGAGCTACTTTAAGCATCAGCAAAAATTATTTTTGGACCTTTTTCAGAATAAAACTGCCTACAGGAAAGAAAGTTTAGTTAATTGGGATCCTGTTGATAAAACTGTTTTAGCGAATGAGCAGGTTATTGACGGTAAGGGTTGGAGGTCCGGAGCCACGGTTGAAAGAAAAACCCTTACTCAGTGGTTTTTAAAAATATCTGAGGATGCAGATAGGCTGTTAAATGAAATTCCAAAACTAAAAGGTTGGCCAGAAAGAGTGAAAGTAATGCAGGAGAATTGGATTGGAAGGTCTGATGGAATTGCGTTCGAATTTGAATGCCTAGACTCCAAAGGAGAGAAAACTTCACCAATTAAAGTTTTTACAACTCGCCCAGATACGCTCTTTGGAGCAGCTTTTTGCGGTATCTCAATTGATCACCCTATAGCGCTAAGTCTTTGTAAAAAAGATATTGAGGCAAAGTCGTTTGTAGAAAAATGCCAAAAGAATGGATCTACTGCCGAAGCCATTGACAAAGCAGAAAAGGAGGGATTTTTAACTGGTTATAAAATAAAACATCCCTTCAAAAAAGGGGTTTTGTTGGATGTCTTTATTGCAAATTTTGTTCTAAGCGATTATGGAACTGGTGCAATTTTTGGATGCCCCGCGCATGACCAGAGGGATTTTGAGTTTGCCAAAAAGTACAAGCTTCCAATAATACCTGTTGTGTGTCCGGAGGGTGAGAACCCTAAGGACCTAAAGATAAAAAATGAGGCTTTTACTGGCAATGGAAAGATTATTAACTCAGACTTTCTTAATAATTTAAGCATTCCAGAAGCCAAGAAAAAGAGCTCAAATCTTTTGGTATTAAATAATAGTGGTATTCACAAAACAAATTTTAGGTTGCGCGACTGGGGGATATCTAGACAAAGATACTGGGGTTGTCCAATACCAATAGTTCATTGTAAAGAATGTGGCCCGGTTTCTGTTCCAGAAAAAGATTTGCCAATTGAGCTTCCAGACGATGTTACTTTTGATAAGCCAGGAAACCCTCTAGAGCAACACCCATCATGGAGGTATGTAAAATGTCCCAAGTGCAAGAATAATGCAGAACGCGAAACAGATACATTAGATACTTTTGTTGACTCATCTTGGTATTTTGCAAGGTTTTGTGAATTAGATACCAAGTCACCAACAAATAAAGAGGCTGTTGATTATTGGCTTCCTGTTGATCAATATATAGGTGGAATTGAGCATGCAATTCTTCACCTACTTTATTCGAGATTTTTTTCTAATGCCCTAAGGGATTTAGGGCATCTAAATATAAGCGAACCATTCGAAGGAATGTTTACCCAGGGAATGGTTTGCCATGAAACCTATAAGACCGAGAGCGGGGTATGGGTAGAGCCGAGCCTCGTAATAAAAAAACAGGATGATTTTTTTCATATCGAGACAGAAGAATTAATAATAAAAGGTGCGCCAGAAAAAATGTCGAAGTCTAAAAAAAATGTTATAGACCCTGATATAATCATAAAGAAATATGGTGCAGATACAGCAAGATGGTTTGTTTTATCAGATTCACCTCCTGATCGAGATATTTTTTGGTCTGAGGATGGCGTTGAGGCCGCAGGGAAGTTTATAAAAAAAATATGGAAAACAATACTAGGGCTAGATTCCCTTTCCAAAAAAGAAGAAATTCTAGTAAATAAAAAAAGTCAAAATTTGAAACAAAATAATCATAAAATTCTTGCTGGGTTTACTAAAGACCTTGATGGTCTTAGTTTTAATAAAGCAATTGCTCGTCTTTATGGGTTTGTAGGGAAAGCGTCAAAATTAAGGACAGAGGATCGAATAAATACTGAGATTCTTAACGAGACACTTCGCTTTCTTCTTTTGATGCTTGGTCCTATTACTCCCCACCTTGCAGAAGAGGGCTGGAAGAAAACTCAGAAGAAAAAGAGTTTATTGTGTGAAGAACCTTGGCCTAAGTACGATAAAAATTTAATCAAAGAAAGCGAAATCCTTTTACCTGTTCAGGTAAATGGGAAAAAAAGAGCGGAAATTAAAATAGCTGTTGGGCTAGGGGGTGATGATGTAAAGATTTTGGTGCTTGAGCTACCTGAAATTAAAAATATTACCCAAGACAAGAAAATTAAAAAGATTATAGTGGTCCCTGGTAGGATTATAAATATTGTTTTTTAATATAAAAATATTTTTTTTAACTGTGCTTCTAATTATCAGTTCTGGGTGTTCTTTCTCGCCCCTATATAATAATCACTCCTTATCAAGTATTGTTTTCCTTGAGCCAAAAAAGTCCAATAAGGATCTCCATAATATATACAGGAATTTAGATCGGTTATTTTTCACAAATAGTGCCTCTGAAAAGAAATATATTGTTTCTCTGTCTTTAGAAAAAAGGTTTGATGATATTGATGTTAGGCAAGATGAGAAAGTCACTAGGATGGGTATCTCAAAAAAAGTAACATTTACTTTAAGTGAGATAAAATCAAAAAAAATAATATTTTCTGGAGAAAGCTCAGCTTCTATTGCTTTTAATAGGGTTTCAGAACCTTATTCAAATGAGACAGCAAAAACAGATTCTGAAAATAGGCTTGCTTATTCCTTAGCCCAAGATATTAGAAACCAGCTTGTCTTGTTAAGAAAACAAAAGCTTACCCCATGAAGGGAAGGCAACAAGATGTCCTGTCTATCATTAAAAACAAAGAAACTAGCTTAAGTATTATTCTTTTATATGGACCAAATATATTTTTGGTTAATGAGCTCTACTCAAAACTCGCAAATTCATTGATTGATAAAAATAAGGATGTTTTTGGTTCAAAAGAGTTTACTGCAAAAGAAATAACAACAAGTCCAGAAAATTTTTATACAGAAACACAGTCCATAATGTTTGGTCTGGAAAAAAGCTATATAAGAATTAATATGTCGGGGTCAGAGGCTGGTGGAGCAATCCTAGAGTTTCTTAAGGGAGAAACCTCAGATGTTTGTTTAATTGTAAGGGCGGGGGCTCTCTCTCCGAGATCATCACTTAGGAGAGCAACTGAAAACTCAAACAGCGCTTTAATTATTCCATGCTATGATGATGATAGCGCTAGCCTAATAAGTTTTATAAGTGAGAAAGTGCATGAAGGAAAATTTATTATAGGAAGAGAGGCTTCACAAGAAATATTATATTTGACTGGTTTGGAGCGAGGCAGGGTAAATGACAGTGTTGACAGGCTGATGCTCTATCTAGATTCCTCTGAAGATAGAGAAATAATGACAGAAGACGTTAAGTCCGTGTTATTTGATACAAACCAAAGTCAGATAAATGATCTTTGTTCGAGCATGTGTTTGGGAGAAATAAAAAAATCTCAGCAGGCTCTTTCCAGGCTTTTTTTGCAAGGTGTTACGCCGCCTCAATTTATATCATTTTTTTTGAGTCACTTTCAAAAAATCCACTTTGTAGGACTTAAGGTTTTATCAGGACTACCTGTCCGTTCGGCAATAAAGGAGTTGAAGCCCCCAGTATTCTTTAAAGAGATCGGCCTTTTTCAAAATCAAGTAGAGTTGTGGGGGGTTAAAAAAAGCGAGCGGGCTCTTGAGATTTTAATTGAAACAGACCTAAAAACAAAAACCCTTTCTACCTTAGGCCAAAGTATAGTTGGTGATGTAGTTGTTCGGCTAGCAAATGTTGCAAGAAAATAGTCACTAAAGGAGTTTCTTGCTGATCATATCTAGCTGGTCATATGTAGAGTATTTAATTTTAAGCTCACCTTTTTCATCACCTTTTTCTATGATCTCAACAGAAAGGCCTGTTTGATCCGTAAGTTTTTTTTCAAGGGCTGTCGTATCTGGTCTTTTAATTTTTAACTTAGTTTCTTTTTTATTCTTCCCGCTTTTAATATATGAAACATAGGCCTCCAGCTGTCTTACACTCATTTGTTTTTTAATTGCATATTTTGCAACTGGTAGGGGATCTTTTAAAACAACGAGAGTTCTCGCGTGTCCTACGGTAAGATCACCTTCTTGTAAAAGGAGTTGAACCTTGTGCGGTAAAGACAACAACCTAAGACCATTAGCAATATAAGTCCTCGATTTACTAAGTATTTTAGATAGTTCTTCCTGAGTATAGCCGTGCTCTTTTTGCAACCGCTCAAAGCCCTGAGCCTCTTCTATGGCTGTAAGATTTTCACGTTGCATATTTTCGATTAGGCCAACCTCAAGAACCTCCCTTTCGTTCAGGCTTCTAATAACAACAGGTACATTGTGGAGGCCGGCTAATTGAGAGGCTCGCCACCTTCTCTCGCCAGCAATAATTTGATATTCATCTTCATTTTCTATTGGCCGAACAAGTATCGGAAGCAATATACCTTTTTCTTTAATCGATTCAGATAGCTCAATAATGGAATCATCGTTAAAAAATTTTCTTGGTTGATTTCTATTTGGAATTAGAAGTTCTATTGGGAGAGTTTTTTGACTCTGTTCTTCATCCATGCTCACAGCTTTTTTTTCATTTTCAGCTCCTTCATTTAAGTCGCCAATTAGTGCCGCGAGGCCTTTTCCCAATCCTTTTTTCATAAGCCTTCCTCTTGTAAAATTACTATTTAAACTTCCAACCTTCTCTTTTTAAAAATTCTCTTGCTAAATCAATATAGGCCTTACTACCTGTGCATTTATGATCGTATATTAATGCTGGGAGACCGTGAGAGGGTGCTTCAGACAGTCTTATATTTCTTGGAATTTTTGTTAAAAAAACATCCCCCCCAAGATAGCCTCTTACATCTTCCTCAACTTGGACCGAGAGGTTGTTTCTTTTGTCAAACATAGTGAGAACGACTCCTGAGAGCTTAAGTCTGCTATTGACCGTTGAGCTAATACTTTTTATTGTCTTTAGAAGCTGACTTAAGCCCTCTAAAGCGTAAAATTCTGCCTGAAGGGGAACTAAAGCACCGTCTGATGCAGCTAAGGCATTCAAAGTAATTATATTTAAGGCTGGCGGACAGTCTAGTAAGATAAAATCATAATTATTGACGCCTTCTAGCGCTTTTTTAAGTCGGAGCGCCCTGTCATCTGAGGAGGAAAGCTCTATTTCTACCCCTAGCAAATCATCGTTTGCGGTAACAAGATCTAAGTTTGGTATTTCTGTTTTTAGCAAACAGTCTTGAATCTTTTTATTTGAAGTTAAGATATTATAAATACCAGTAGCTCTATTTATAGGCGGCACCCCTAGGCCTGTGGATAAGTTTCCTTGAGGATCCATATCTATCAAAAGAACCTTTGCATCACATGCGGCCATTGCGGTTCCAAGGTTTATGGTTGTTGTTGTTTTTCCAACCCCTCCTTTTTGATTAATTACAGAATATATCTTTTTTTTAATCATTTCTTTTTACCTCTTCGATAACAATTATTCTCGATTCTGTACTCGTTTCGCTTGGAAAAGAGGTGTGTTTTATTTCCCATTTTTTCTGAGCCTCAGTCAACTCTTTCTCCCAAGACCTACCTTTGGGGAAAATGCCTATGGCGCCATTGTTAATAGGTCCAGATAAAAGATCTAGCAACCGGGATAATGGCATAAGGGCCCGTGCGGTTATAATGTCTGTTGAACAAAAGGGTGTATTTTCTAAATCTTCATACATTTTTTGAGCTATATTAAGCGTTAGATCTAGCGATGATGCAGTTCTTTTCATAAAATCGGCCTTTTTCTTACTTGGTTCAACAAGAAAGCAATTAAGTGATTGATCTAAAATTTTTAATACAATTCCTGGAAATCCAGCCCCAGAACCAACGTCGCAAAAAGATTTAGTCCCCTCAGGAAAAAGCTTAAGAAGTTGAGCACTATCATGAATATGGCGTTCCCATATTGAAGCTTCGGTACTTTTTGCTATCAGATTCATTTCCTTGTTTGCTAATAAAACAAGGCTAGAGTACTTGGAAAGCTGAATATTGGTCTCGCTAGCAACACTAAAGTTTTTGCTGGGGTTCAAAAAAGGCACTTCAGGCACCTTTACTGTTTTTTATGTGGGCAATTATAAGCCCTATAGCCGCTGGCGTAACTCCATCTATGCGCTGCGCGTGACCAAGTGTTTTCGGCCTTAGCTTTGATAACTTTTCTTTATTCTCGTTAGAAAGTCCGCTTATCTTATTATAATCAATATCAAGGTTAATTCTTTTAGTTTCTTCTTTTCTAAAGCGCTCAATTTCTATTTCTTGTCGAACAAGATACTTTTTATAAAGAGCCTCGGCTGAGATAGTCTTTTCAATCTGAGGGGGGAGGTCTTTAATTTCTGTCCAAAACCTCTTTAGATCCCGGTAAACAATGTCGGAATATCCTAAAATATCGTAGGCTGATCTTTTTTTCCCATCGAGGTTAATTTTGAGTCCTTTTTTTTGGGCTAGGTTTGGACTTATGACCAAAGATTTTAATTTGTGCCTTGCGTCAAATAAGTCCTTCTTTTTCTCAAGCCAAAGTTTTTCTCTTTTCTCCCCAACAAGCCCAACCTTAATACCAATATCGGTTAACCTTTCGTCTGCATTATCGGCTCGGAGGCTTAGCCTATACTCAGATCTGGAGGTGAACATTCTATATGGCTCCGAGACTCCCTTAACGACAAGATCGTCAACCAAAACCCCGATATATCCATCCGCCCTATCAAAGATGATCTTTTCCTTTTTGAGACTTTTTAACCCCGCGTTAGCTCCTGCAACCAGGCCTTGGGCGGCGGCTTCTTCATATCCGGTTGTTCCGTTTATCTGCCCTGCAAGCCAAAGCCCAGAAACAGCCGTAACTGCAAGTGTGTGATCTAACTCCCTTGGATCAATATAATCGTACTCAATTGCGTATCCATATTTCTCAATTTTAACATTTTCAAGTCCAGGAATTGTTTTAAGAAATTTATCTTGGATATCTTCCGGCAGCGATGTTGAAATACCATTGGGATAAACAAGATCACTATTAAGACCCTCGGGCTCTAAAAAAATTTGGTGGCTATCTTTGTCTGAAAACCTATCAACCTTGTCCTCAATTGAAGGACAGTATCTAGGGCCAACACCTGAGATATTACCAGCATTTATAGATGAGCTTAAGATGTTTTTTTTAATTATTTTATGAGTTTTTTTTGTTGTTTTTGTTATATAGCAAGGAACTTGCCTATTTGTTATCTTTTTAGAAATAAATGAGAAATTCTCAGGCTCTGAATCTCCTTTTTGAATCTGGAGGGAAGTATAGTCAATAGAGCTCGATAGAAGCCTAGCCGGAGTTCCCGTTTTTAGTCTTCCTAGACTGAGGCCAAACCCATAAAGAGTTTTAGACAACCCGACTGAAGGTGCCTCACCAACTCTTCCTCCTGGTGTTGTTTTTTTACCACAGTGAATAACACCATTTAAGAATGTTCCTGTTGTTAAGACTGTTTGATTCGCATATATTTTTTCTCCGTTGCTGCAAACAATGCCGTTTATGGCTCCTTTCTTCCTTACAATAAAGTCTTCTACTGACGCCTCTAAAACCGAAAGGTTCTTAGTGTTTATTATTTCATTTTGCATGTGAAGGGCGTAAAGCTCCCTATCGATTTGAGCTCTCGGACCTTGCACGGCCGGGCCCTTTCTTTTGTTAAGAACTTGAAAGTGTATTCCGGATAGATCTGACACCCTGCCCATAACGCCGTCTAGAGCATCAATCTCCCTAATTAGATGTCCTTTTCCTATGCCGCCCATTGCTGGATTGCAAGACATAGCACCAATTGTTTTGAGTTTATTTGTAACAAGAAGAGTCTTAGCGCCAACACGAGCGGATGCTGTTGCCGCCTCACAACCAGCATGTCCTCCACCAATGATAATTACATCATAATTAATCATATTTTCTTTTAGGTCTTAATTAAGGTGTTTACAAGCGCAATATGTTTCACGTGAAACAATTCCTACTTACCAATGCAAAACTTGCTAAAGATAATCCCTAGTATCTCCTCATTGTTGCTTTCCTTTGTTATACTTCCGATGTGAGAAAGGGCATCCCTAATATTTAAAGATATGATCTCTATATCGCCCCCGCATATGTTCCTTAAGGCCGTTTCTGTGCAGATAAGGTGGTTCTTTTGTCTTTCTTTTGTTAGAATCGCACCTGTATGGGGGGATGCAATTTTTCTTATCTTTTCTTTAATTTTGGTTTCTAAAATACTAAGTTTAGTTTTTTCTTTCAGGGAAATCGTAAGATTTGGCTTTATGTTGTGTTTCTTTTTTAAATCACTTTTGTTAATAACAACAATGTCATTTGCTGAAGGGTTGATATTTAGGCCAGAAAACGGGTTTTTTTCATTATTAGAGCCCAAGAAAATCCTTATATGTGCAAGGTCTGACTCTTTTTTTGCCCTTTTTAAGCCCTCAACCTCTATTTTATTTTTTGCTTTTCTAAGTCCCGCCGTATCTATTAGTGTAACAAAAATTCCATCGTATGCCCTTTCCGCTCTTAAAACATCTCTAGTAGTTCCCGGCTTTGAGGAAATTATTGAAGTTTCTTTTTTTGATAAGTAATTGATTAAACTAGATTTTCCTGAATTTGCTCTTCCTATTATGGCAATCCTTATTCCTTCTTTTATTATCTCGTTTTGTTGTTCAGTTTTTAAATGGTCGTTTATTTCTTTTTGAACTTTTTTTGCTATCTTTCTTGTCCTTTTTAATAAATCAACTGGAATATCCTCATCTGAAAAGTCTATTGATGTTTCAATAAAGGCTAAACATGTTTTAATTTCTTCAGCCCATTTTAAATACTTGTTTGAGGCCTCCTCTCCATATTGCATAATAGCTTGCTGTCTTTGTCTTTCTGTTTGTGCTGCAATAAGGTCTGCGAGGCCCTCTACCTGCACTAGATTTATTTTTCCTGATAGATATGCTCGCTTGGTAAATTCGCCCGGCTCGGCAGGCCTAAGGCCTTTTATTTTTGCTATTTCACTTAAGACAGCTGATATTATTGCGATGCTTCCGTGTGTCTGGAATTCCGCAACAGGCTCGCCTGTAAAACTTTTATTTTTTTCAAAAAAAATAACAACTGATTCATCTATGATCTCTTTGTCATTTTTATATATTTTACAAAGCGTTGCCATTCTTGGCTTAAGCTTTTTCTTTGTTAATTTTTTAATTACCTTTTCCGCAAAAGGTCCTGAAACGCGTATGATGGCAACTCCAGATTGGCCCTGAGCTGTAGAGAGAGCGAAAACTGTCATTGGTTGCTAGCCCCTTAATTTTAACTTTATTCTATTGTTGTTTTTAAGTCTGTAAATGGACTAAGTGTTCATTGAGTCATAAAACTCGCTGTTTGTTTTTGTTTGCCCTAGCTTGTCCAGTAAAAACTCTATTGCATCAACGGTTCCCATAGGATCAAGAATTCTTCTTAGCACATATATTTTATGGAGTTTATCTTTATCCAATAAAAGCTCTTCCTTTCTTGTTCCTGACTTCATTATATCTATTGCAGGGAAAACCCTTTTGTCAGAAATTTTCCTGTCAAGAACAAGCTCGCAATTACCGGTGCCTTTAAATTCTTCAAAAATTACTTCGTCCATTCTGCTTCCGGTGTCTATTAGAGCTGTAGATATTATTGTTAGTGATCCGCCTTCTTCTATATTTCGCGCAGCCCCAAAAAATCTTTTCGGCCTTTGAAGTGCATTTGCATCAACCCCTCCTGTAAGAACTTTTCCTGATGATGGGACAACAGTATTAAAGGCCCTACCTAAGCGCGTTATAGAATCTAAAAGAATAACAACATCTCTTCCGTGTTCTACGAGCCTTTTTGCTTTTTCTAAAACCATTTCTGCCACTGCAACATGACGCGTTGCTGGTTCGTCAAATGTTGAAGAAACAACCTCTCCATCTACTGAGCGCTGCATATCTGTTACTTCTTCTGGTCTTTCGTCAATAAGCAAAACAATAAGATAGCACTCAGGCTGATTTTTTGTTATCGAATTTGCAATATTTTGTAACAAAACTGTTTTTCCTGTCCTTGGGGGAGAAACAATTAAAGCTCTTTGGCCTTTTCCTAAGGGTGCTACAATATCAATTATCCTGTCAGAGAGATCTTTTTTTTCTTCATTTTCAACTTCCATTATAAGGGTTTCATCTGGATAAAGTGGTGTTAGATTATCAAAATGGACCTTGGTTCTCATGTTTTTTGGATCTTCAAAATTAATTAAATTAACCTTTATTAGTGCAAAATATCTTTCCCCTTCTTTTGGACCTCTAATGTGTCCCTCTACAGTGTCTCCTGTTTTTAAAGAAAATTTTCGAATTTGAGAGGGGCTTATGTATATATCGTCTGGTCCCGGCAAATAGTTTGCGTCTGCTGAGCGCAAAAACCCAAACCCGTCTTGGAGAATTTCCATAACCCCAGCACCTATGATTTCTATATCTTGATCTGCTAAATTTTGTAGTATAGCAAAATAAAGTTCTTGTTTCCTCAAAGAGCTAGCGTTTTCTACATCGTTTTCTTCTGCAAATTTAATTAAATCCGGTGCAGATTTTTCTTTTAATTCTTGTAATTTTAATTCTTTCATTGGGGTACCTATAAAAATAAAAAGGAATTTTATTTTGGTGTGGTTGGAATATATCTCCTAAAATAAAATTAGTCAAAAGAATATAAAGGAAAGCTCATTGAGAATTAATCTATTAAAAATTTTTTATATAGCAAACTATTAATATAAAGATAAATAAGTAGTATTAGTTGTTGTAAGAAGAATAAAGGGGATTAAATTATTATCAACAGAGTTACCAATAAGGTTTTAAAAATAACAACTAACAGGATATTAACAAAGAGTTAAAAGCTTAAAAAAACCAATGCTCTTTAAGTGTTAAAAATGGGGATAGAAAAAAAGTGTTTTAATAAACATAAAAACCTATTATTTTAAAGGTGTTAAAAAAAAGTTATTAAAAAGTTCACAACATTAAAAATACTAAGAAAAGTCTCAAAAAGAACAGATACTAACAAACTACCAACAGAGTATTAACAAAATGGATAAAGAAAAAAAGAAAAAATTAACAATGCACTTGGTCTCCGATTCAACTGGAGAGACCCTAAAGGCCGTGTCAGCAGCAGCCGCAGCGCAGTTCGATGAAGTCGAATATAAACATCTAACATACCCAATGGTAAGAACCTCTACCCAGCTAAAACGCGTACTTAATAGTATAAAAAAAGAAGGCGGTGTTGTGCTTTGTACCCTTGTTGAAGAGGCTTTGCGGGGTAAGTTAAAAAGCTATTGTCAGAAAGAAAAAATTTCCTATATGCCTGTGATGGAAAGTATAGTTAATATTTTAGAAAATGAGACTGGATTTAAAGCCATTAACAAGCCGGGCGGCCAACATGTTTTAAACGAAGAATACTTTAAAAGAATTGAGGCCATAAACTATACGCTAGACCACGACGACGGACAGGGACAAAAGAACTTAGAAAAAGCAGATGTCATTGTTGTTGGTGTTAGCAGAACATCTAAAACGCCCACATGTATTTATCTTGCTAACAAAGGCGTAAAGGCGGCTAACTATCCGCTAGTCCCAGACGTTGGAATTTCAAAAGAGCTAGAGTGCGCTAAAGGCCCGGTTATAGTTGCGCTCATTACATCTGCTCAAACATTAGTTGAAATAAGAAGAAAAAGATCAATAGAGCTAGGCCTTACAAGGGGCAACACCGATTATATAAATCTACATAAGGTTGAGGAAGAAATAATAGCAGCAAAAAGAATTTTTGCAAATAAAGGATGGCCTGTTATTGACATAACAAGGCGGTCAGTTGAGGAAACTGCATCGGCTATTATGAATATTATCTCTCTAAAAAAAGGCGTAAAAAGTGACTAAAAAAGGCAATAAAACCATAAAAAAATACAAGACCATTTTGGCGTCCTCCTCCCAATCAAGAAGAGGCATTCTAAAAGATGCCGGACTAAATATTTTATCTAAAGCACCAAGCGTTGATGAAGATGCTTTAAAAAAAACCTTTAAAGGGGGTCCGAAAAGGTTGGCTATAATGCTTGCAGAAGAAAAGGCGCTTTCTATCTCTAGAGACCATAAAGACACTCTTGTTATAGGCGCAGATCAAGTTCTTTCTTTCGCCGGAAAGGCCTACGGCAAGCCAAAATCACTTAACCAAGCCAAGGAAAGCTTAAGGCGGTTTAAAGGAAAAACCCACAAACTAGAATCTGCAACCGCGATAGCGCTGAATGGAAAAATAATCTGGAGACACCAGGACTCACCCGCTTTAAAAATGAGAGACTTTTCAGATAAGTTTTTAAATCTATACATTAAAAAAGCCGGCAAGAAAACGTTACTATCGGCCGGCGGCTATTCTATTGAAAAAGAAGGGTCTCAGCTTTTCTCTAAAATTGAGGGCGACTTCTTTACAATCATTGGTCTCCCGTTGATACCTTTATTGAAAAAATTAAGAATATTAAATTCTGCTGAGGTTTGTGAGTAATGAACAAAGCAGCAGTTATTGGAAATCCTATTGATCACAGTTGGTCCCCCGCCATTCATGAGTTTTGGCTTAATGAGAAAAAAATAGAAGGTTCTTATGAGAAGATTAAGGTTGAAAAAGAAAATCTAAAAGATTTTATTTCGGAGGTTAAAGAAAAAGGTTACTCAGGCTTAAATGTTACGGTTCCTTATAAAGAAGAAGTATATCAGTACTGTGATGTTTTATCCGTTTCAGCACAAAAACTTAAAGCCGTTAATTTAATGGAGTTTAAGAATAACCTGGTGTATGGCCACAACACTGATGGCGACGGTTTTGTAGACAGCATACTAGACGTTCTCCCAAACATCTCTTTTAAAAAAAATACTTTTGCTGTTTTAGGCGCTGGAGGTGCTGCAAAAAGTATAATTCATTCGTTAATTAAAAATAAGGCGCAAAAGATAATCATTATTAATCGAGATATAAAAAGAGCTGAAAATATTGCAGAAAAATCTGGAAAGGCTGTGGCTGTTTGTCCAAATGAAAAAATTACAGAAGGACTTAGAGAGGCTTCTTTTGTTATAAACGCAACATCAATGGGAATGAAGGGCGGTCCCCCAAGCACAGAAATAAAATTTTCGAGTTTTCCAAACATTCAATGTTTCGCTGACATAGTTTATAACCCCGGAGTTACTCAGTTAATGGAAGGGGCAGCAGCAGCAGATATAAAAGTGATTGGCGGACTTGGGATGCTAATTAATCAGGCTATACCTGCTTTCGAGGCATTTTTTAGTGAAAGGCCAAAAAATACAAAAGCCCTCGTCGCTTTCTTAGAAAATAAAATTCAAGAAGATAAAAATGATTAAAATTGGTTTAACAGGTTCAATCGGAATGGGAAAAAGCGAGACAGCTAAAATCTTCCAAGAGCTCGGATTTCCAGTCTACGATGCCGATTCATCTGTCCATAAACTATACGGGAAAGATCAAAAAGGGGCAGCAGCAGTAAAAAAATTTTTCCCTGCCGCTCTCTCGTCAGATGGCAGCGTGGATAGAAAAATATTAAGCGACACTGTTGTAGGAGATAAAAATAAACTAAAAATTCTTGAGTCAATTATTCACCCACTTTTGGTGGAGGACCGAGAGCTTTTTTTTGAAAAAAATAAAAGTTTAAAGGCCGTTGTTTTAGACATTCCTCTTCTTTTTGAAACGGGCGGGCAGATAAATGTAGATTATACAGTTGTCGTATTTACTTCATATGAAATTCAGAAAAAAAGAGTTCTTGTGCGGAAAAACATGTCAGAAGAAAAATTTAAGAAAATTATTTCATTGCAACTCCCAAGCGCAGATAAGTGCGCAAGGGCTGATTTTATTATCGACACCTCCGTAAGTATTGACGACGCTAAAAAACAAGTTAAGAATATTATTCTATCGATTGGAATTTAAAATGAGAGAAATTGTACTAGATACTGAGACAACCGGCCTTAGTCCAGAAAAAGGGCACAGAGTTGTTGAAATCGGGTGTGTTGAACTATTAAACCATGTTCCAACAAAGAACACCTTTCAAGTTTACCTGAACCCAGAAAGAGAAATGGACGAAGGTGCTCAAAGGGTACACGGACTAACTAATGAATTTCTTCTTGATAAACCGAAATTTAAAGAAATAGCAGCTGAATTTATTTCTTTCATCGGAAATAGTAAAATTATTGCACATAATGCAAGTTTCGATATTAATTTTTTGAATAATGAGCTCTTAAAGGTAAATAAAAATAAAATCTCAGATGACAAGGTTATCGACACATTAAAGATAGCACGTCAAAAATTTCCCGGTGCCAGAAATAGCCTAGACGCTCTATGTAAAAGGTTTTTAGTTGATAATTCAAACAGAACCCTTCACGGCGCCTTGCTTGATTCAGAGCTATTGGCCGAAGTTTATTTAGAACTTATCGGAGGAAAAGAACCAGATCTTGCTCTGTTGGTTGAGAGCAAAAATGAAAATCAGGAGGACAATAGAAACCATAATAGAGCGGTGGAGAAAAGAAATAAAATGCTAGATCAGCGACTAACTAAGGCTGATGAGCTGAACCATAGAAGTTTTATTGAGACGTTTAAAGAAAAACCACTCTGGTACAAGTAAAAATTAAAATCTCGATTCCCTCTTTCTCATTTCATAAATTATTTTATTTACAGCTAACTGTATTATCAGCTTTCTAATTTTTGGAATTATAAGACATATCCCCACAAGATCTGTAATGGCGCCTGGAACAATAAAAAAGAACGCACCAACCAGCAACGCAAGACCCTCAACAATCTCAGGTAAAGCTTGCCGTCCTTGTGAAAGTTTTGACTGAAGGTTGTAAAGCATATTGAGGCCTTGATGTTTTGCTATTAAGACACCGACACCGGCGGTTCCTATAATTAGTCCAAGAGTTCCCAATGCTCCAAAATAACCACCAAGTTTAATTAGGATCCATAGTTCAACCACAGGTAAAATAAGCATAAAAATTATTATAAAAGAAGACACAAAAAACCTTTCGCAACACTAAATAAATTTATTTAAACTAACTCTATATTCTTATATTACCAAGTAGTATAATAGCCTTTTATAAAAGGATAAAATATTATGGGTA
The DNA here is from genome assembly GCA_905182015.1 of alpha proteobacterium MED-G09. Lineage (GTDB taxonomy): Bacteria > Pseudomonadota > Alphaproteobacteria > MED-G09 > MED-G09 > MED-G09. Next base: position 50,663 of record CAJIZT010000007.1, read on the forward strand.
ATCCGTTTGATCCAATGAATATCGTACTTGTTCTTTTTGCCGTGGTTGCCTTTGTTCGACTTAGAGCAGCCTTGGGGAAGAGAACTGGCAATGAAGACCCTTTAACTGATGGCAAAACAATTCGTTCACAACTCCATGAAGAAACCAAGGCGCCGGCGTTAAAAGAAAAAACCATGATGTCTACCGAAGAAGTTCTCAAACAATTATCGATTAATGATAAAAACTTCAGTGCACCAAGTTTTACTGATGGAGCAAAAAATGCCTATAAAATGATAGTAACGGCATATGCGGAGGGTGATCTAAAACAAGTCAAATCTTTCCTTAGTAAAGATGTCCTTAGCGGGTTTTCAGCTGCAATTCAATCTAGAAAAAAATCTGGACAAGAGCTCTTTAATAAGATTGTGGACTTTAATGAAGTTTCCATAAACGGAGCTATCCTTCTGGAGAAGACGGTCGAGATTACAGTTTCGTTTGAAACAAAAATTATTAGCTATGCAACAGATAAAACTGGACAAACAATAGAGGGTAACCAGGACTCACCTCAAAATATAAATGACATCTGGGTTTTTGAGAAGTCAATTAAAGGCCGTGATACAAACTGGCTTCTTATCTCAACCGGGGCAGACGACTAGGCATGTCTGATGAGGACGATAAAAAAGCTTGGAAAGAGTTTATCGAAAACGGGGCTAGCTATAAGGGCGAACAAGATGATGCCAAAGAAAAGATAATGAAAGAGCGAAGTGTTCTTAATGAGAAAAAATATCTTCGAAATTTTCCTTTACCAGCCCCCTTAACAAAAAAACTCGTTAAGAAGCTTACCACAAGAAAACTTAATCTTGCGGCCTCCTTGGATCTTCATGGAACGGATAGAGTCTCCGCAAGAGAGAAGTTTATAATTTTTATTAAATCATGCTGCGACAAAAATTATAAATATGTTTTGGTGATAACTGGCAAAGGAAAAGGCCTTATAAAACAAGCCCTTCTCCTCTGGATTGAGGAGGAACAAATTTTTCCTTTAATTGTTGGATATTCTCATGCACACAGGCTACAAGGAGGAGAAGGTGCTTTCATCCTTCATTTGAGAAAAAAGTAAATAAGCAGTAGTGTTGTAATTATTAAGTAAGGCAAAATAAAATGAGCGCTCAGAAAAAAGACAGAACAGCAAGAATTGAAAGAGAGACCAGAGAAACAAAAATAATTGCTGAAATAAATATTGATGGATCTGGTGTCTCTGATATAAAAACAGGAATAGGATTCTTAGATCATATGCTTGAGAGTTTCTCTCGGCACTCTCTTATTGATATAAACTTAAGCGCACAAGGCGACCTGCATGTTGACCAACATCATACAACCGAGGATACCGGTATAGTTATCGGCTCTGCAATTGCTAAAGCTTTAGGAGATTTTTCTGGCATCAAGCGCTTTGGAAGTGCCCTAATACCGATGGATGAGACCCTAACTAGGGCGGCAATTGATATCTCTAAAAGGCCTAGCCTTGAGTGGAAAGTATCTTTTTCAAAAGCGGTTCTAGGCGAAATGGATACAGAATTATTTCATGAGTGGTTTGCTGCCTTTGCTCAAAATCTTGGCGGCAATATTCATATAGAAAATCTCTATGGAGAAAATAACCATCATATCGCAGAATCTTGCTTTAAGAGTCTTGCTCGATCTCTTAGAGATGCGCTGGCCATAGATCCTCGAGAGCTTGGAAGAGTTCCTTCAAGCAAAGGTTCTCTCGGAAGTTAATTTAGATGAAAAATTTATTGGTAGCAGTTATTGATTATGATTGTGGAAACCTCCACTCTGCATCTAAAGCTCTAGAGCTGGCAATGCTAGAATCTGACCTTCAAGGGTCTGTAATTTTAACAAGGGATCCTGAAAAGATTATAGCTGCGGACAAAATAGTTTTACCTGGTGTCGGGGCATTTAAAGCATGCATTGATAAGCTTAACAATATTGATGGTTTAAGGGAATCTATTGAAGAATGTGCTTTGAAGATAGCTAAACCCATTCTTGGTATATGCATAGGACTTCAGATTATGGCATCAAAAAGTTTTGAGGGGGGAGAACACAAAGGTCTTTCATTGATTGAAGGGGAGGTAATCCCTCTTTCACCTGAAAATAAAAGCCTAAAAATCCCCCATGTTGGCTGGAATGAGGTATCTGTTGAATCAGAACACAGTGTCTTATCAGGACTTCATCAAAAGAACTTTTATTTTGTCCATTCATATAGATTCAAACCCAAAACAAATGATTTTGTGCTAGCTGTTACCGATTATGGAGATAATTTTCCATCAGTCCTTTGCAAAGACAATATTGTAGGAGCACAATTTCATCCGGAAAAAAGCCAAAAATCTGGAGTAACGCTGCTTAAAAATTTTTTAGAGTGGAGCCCATGATTTTTTTACCTGCGATTGATATTTGTGAAGGAGCCTGCGTAAGACTTGAAAGGGGCGACTTTAATAAAAAAACTGTTTTTAACAAAAGCCCACTAAACCAAGCCATGTCTTTTGAAAGTCTTGGATGCGACTGGCTACATGTTGTTGATCTTGATGGAGCACGAGACGGTAATTCCAATAACTACGAGTTTATAAAGGAAATTACCTCTCAAACAAATCTAAAAATACAGTTTGGAGGTGGCGTGAGGTCTTTTGAAAAAATTAAAAAACTCCTAGATCTCGGCGTAGAAAGAGTTATCCTTGGAACGAAGGCCCTAAAAAACATAGAATTTTTAGAGGCAGCGTCTGATTTATTTCCTAGAAATATTGCTGTTGGAATTGATGCAAGAAAGGGAAAAGTTTCAACGGATGGATGGACAAAAGATTCCAATATTGACGCGGAGGAATTTGCCCTGAGGGCAGCATCAAAAGGAGCGTGCGCAATTATATTTACAGATATCGACAAAGATGGGGTAATGTCTGGTCCTAACAACCTATCTACAAAGACGATTGCTGAAAAAGTCTCTATACCTGTTATAGCCTCCGGGGGCATATCAAATATTAATGATGTAATAGAAATAAAAAAGATTGAAAGCAGCGGTGTAGCAGGAATGATTTGCGGCAGAGCAATCTATGATGGAAAAATTGATATTAAAGAAGCGCTAGAGGTTGTGAGAGGCTAATGCTGAAAACAAGAATCATACCCTGCTTAGATGTAAAGGATGGTCGAGTTGTCAAAGGTATAAATTTTGTAGACCTCATTGATGCAGGGGATCCGGTGGAGGCAGCAAAGGCTTACGATAGCGGCGGAGCAGACGAGCTTTGTTTCTTAGATATAACAGCTAGCTATGAAAAACGACCAATCTTACTTGATGTGGTTAGGCAAACTGCCGAACAATGTTTTATGCCTCTGACTGTTGGTGGTGGTATAAGAGAAATTAGCGATATACAAAAACTTCTTTCTTCAGGAGCAGATAAGGTGTCGATAAACACGGCAGCTGTAGAAAACCCATTATTAATTCAAGAGGCAAGCGTTATATTTGGTAGGCAATGTATTGTAGTTGCTGTTGACGCAAAAAAAAATGCTAATGCTAGTTGGGAAATTTTTACCCATGGGGGAAGAACCCCAACAGGAATAAATGCGATTGAGTTTGCAAAAAGAGCAACAGAACTGGGTGCAGGTGAGATTTTATTAACCTCAATGGATAGAGATGGAACACGAAAAGGGTATGACCTTGATCTACTAAAGGCTGTCTCATCAGAGGTTTCTATTCCGGTAATAGCATCAGGTGGCGTCGGAAGTGTTAAGGATTTGATTGATGGCGTAAAAAAAGGAGGAGCAAGCGCTGTTTTAGCCGCTTCAATTTTTCACTTTGAAGAATCTTCAATAGCCCAAGCAAAAGAAGCAATGTCAAAGGCTGGAATTTCTGTTAGATTTTAATTAATTATAAAAAAGGTATAAAAATGTCGAATAATATAAAAATTTTAGATGACCTTTGGCAGGTTATTGAAGAGAGATCATCTTCTCCAGACTCCGATTCCTATACAAAGACTATGTTAGAAAAGGATGCAAACACCCTTGCTAGGAAAATGGGCGAAGAGGCCATTGAAACAATTGTTGCTGCTATTGGTCAGTCTAGATCCGACGTGATAAACGAAAGTGCTGATTTACTATTTCACTGGCTCCTTTTAATCAAGAAGTTAGAAATTAGCCCTGACGAAGTTTACGAAGAGCTCACAAGAAGAAGGAATTCATCCTAGCTAAAACCATGAGAAATTTAAATAAAAACTCAACTCCTTATAAAAAGTTTAATTTCTCCAAGCTACCTCCTTTTGCCAGAAAAAAAAAATTAACGTTAACAAAAAAAGAGACGGCCTCCCTAAGTAGGCTTGGTAAGGTGGTATCCTTAGATGAGGTTGATAAAATTTACCTCCCCCTTTCAGAGATTTTAGACACAATCATCAACAGCTCGAGGAGCCTAAATAAAAGTATTGATAGCCTTCTTAACCTTAACAAAACAAGGGGACCTTTTATAATTGGTGTTGCAGGATCGGTGGCAGTAGGAAAATCAACCTTCTCTAAAATAATAAAAGAACTTCTTGGCAGAAGCTTAGGCGGCCTCAAGGTAGATATTGTGACCACAGACGGTTTTTTATTTCCTAATGAATATCTGGAAAAAAATAGCATAATGGAGAAAAAGGGATTTCCTGAAAGCTACGATACTGAAACGTTTTTTGAATTTTTATCTCAAATTAAAAGGGGAAAGAAAGAGGTTCTGGCTCCAGTTTATTCTCACCTTCTCTACAATATTTCGCCTTCAAAAAAAATAAAAATAAAGAGCCCTGATGTATTGATTTTAGAAGGCATTAACATACTTCAGACTTCTGAAAATAAAAATTTAACTTTAGTGGCTTCAGACTTCTTTGACCTCTCAATCTATATTGACGCAGAAGAAAAATATTTGAGAGAATGGTTTGTGAAGAGATTCTTATCTCTAAAGGTAGAGGCCTCTAACAATAAAGAGTCTCACCTTAATAGGCTTTCATCAATACCTGATGATGAGGCGGCTAACATCGCAAAATCAATATGGAAGAAGATTAATTTAGTAAACCTAAATGAAAATATTTTGCCAACGAGAGGCAGGGCCGACCTAGTTATAAAGAAAATTAAAGATCATAAGATTGACGAAATATGGTTAAGAAATATTTAATTGTGGTAATATAAAACTATGAAAAAAAGAATTAAAATATCAATCGTAGGGGCCGCAGGTAAAATGGGGTCTCAAATAGCCCTCCAGGTTCTTAATTCAGAGATTTTTGAGCTTGTTGGAGTAATAGAGGCAAAGGGCTCTCAGTCTCTCGGTAAAGATATTGCATCGATTATTGGTATTGATAAAACTGGAATTACTATCACAGAGGATTCTCTTGGCTGTGTTTTAAACTCTGATGCTATCATCGATTTTAGTTCACCTAATTCAACAGTCGCAATTTGCGAGTTGACGGCACAGGCCAGGAAGGTTCATGTCATAGGAACAACAGGCTTTAGTGATAGGCAAGAAGATCAGATATTGGCTGCCTCTAGACACGCAACTATTATTAAGTCCGGCAATATGAGTTTAGGAATAAATGCACTTCTTGGATCCATTGAAAAACTTTCTGGTGTACTTGATGATTCATGGGATATAGAGATTTCCGACATGCACCATAAGCATAAAGCTGATTCTCCTTCTGGAACTGCTCTTGATTTAGCAGAGGCAGCAGCAAGTGGGCGAGGTGTTGATCTAGAATCGGTGAAGGATATCGCGAGGAACGGTAATGCCTTGAAGAGAAAAGACGGTGATATAGGGATTGTTTCATTAAGGGGTGGTTCTGTTATTGGTGACCACTCAGTAATTTTTGCTGGAGACGGAGAAAGAGTTGTCCTCTCTCACTTTGCCGAGAATAGGAATATTTTTGTTAAAGGCGCCTTGCGCTCCGCTCAATGGGGTATTGACAAAGGCCCTGGACTTTTTTCTACCAAAGATGTTCTCGGGTTTAATAAATTATAGGAAAATGAAATGGCGTATCTTACTCTCGTGAGACATGGACAAAGCGAATGGAATAAGAAAAACTTATTTACCGGATGGGAAAACCCTGGACTAACAGACCAAGGACTCAGTGAAGCGAGAGAAACCGGTCTTGCATTAAAAGCAGGTGGTTTAAAATATGATTATCTTTATACATCTGTTTTGGATAGGGCAATTCATACTGCGAATATTATTTTAGACGCACTAGATGTAAGGGAAATTAAAACAATCAGAAATATGGCGTTAAATGAACGAGATTATGGAGATCTGACAGGATTAAATAAAGATGATGCAAGGAAGAAATGGGGAGAAAAGCAAGTTCATATCTGGCGTCGGTCATATGATATTCCACCTCCATCAGGCGAAAGCTTAAAAGATACAGCGGATAGAGTTTTGCCATATTTTAGGAAAGAAATCCTACCACTTATAGTTGATGGAAATAGCGTATTAATAAGCGCACATGGAAATTCACTGAGGGCGCTTGCAATGTTTATTGAATCGTTAACTTCTGAAGAAATATTAAAAAAAGAAATATCAACCGGTCAGCCCATAACCTACAAATACAAAGATAATAGTTTTATAGAAATTTGATCTATTTAAAATAATTCCATCGCGATAGGATTTCTTCATGAAAAAGCACGAAAGGGCGGAAAAGATAGTTTCTATCCTAGAAAGGGAGTATAAAGAAACACCCGTTCCCCTTGATCATAATAGTCCTTATACCTTGCTAGTGGCTGTCTTGTTATCGGCGCAATGTACTGACGAGAGGGTTAATAAGGTAACTCCAATTTTATTTCAAAAAGCCAACACCCCAGAAGATATGATGCGTATATCTTATGACGAGGTGTATTCAATAATTAAACCTTGCGGACTTGGCCCTAAGAAAGCCAAGGCAATTATTCAGTTATCGAGAATCTTGACTGAAAACTATAATATGGTTGTACCTCAGAATATCGATCTCCTTGAGGAATTACCAGGGGTTGGCCATAAGACAGCCTCTGTAGTTATTAGTCAGGCATTTGGCATTCCTTCTTTTCCAGTAGACACCCATATCCATAGGCTTGCTCAAAGATGGGGACTAACTAATGGAAAGAATGTTAAACAAACAGAGCTAGATCTTAAAAGGATTTTTAATCAAGACAAATGGAACAAGCTTCATCTGCAAATAATTTTTTGGGGACGAGAGTTTTGTTCTGCACGCTCTTGTTGGGGTATTGAGTGCGAAATATGCCAATCTTGTTACCCAAAAAGAAAAAGAAAGTTTATTCATAAAAAACCTTAATAACTCTTAACCAGTAAAAAATCTTTTCAGATTATCAAGATATCCATTTGTCTCGGGGCTACTTTTCTTTGTATTAATTTCAGAAAATTCTTCTAATATTTTCCTTTGCTTGCTGTTAAGCTTTGTCGGAACTTCAACGTGTATTTCAACATATAAATCACCCAGCCTGTTTGTCTGCAAAACAGGCATACCTTTGCCCTTCAAGCGAAACTGCCTTCCATTTTGACACCCCTCAGGTATGGTAATCCTTAATTTTTTTCCATCGGGTGTTGGAACTTCTATTTGGCCGCCTAGTGCAGCTGTTGCAAAGCTAATAGGAACTTCGCTTAATACGTCTGAATCACTTCGATTGAAGAACTCATTGGCCTTAACAGATATAAATACATAGAGGTCCCCAGAAGGGCCCCCGTTTTCTCCGGCCTCACCTTCTCCGCCCAGCCTAATACGTGTTCCATCATCGACTCCGCGAGGTATAGCTACCGAGAGTTTTCTTTTCTTTTTAACTCGACCAGTTCCTGAACAACTTCTGCAAGGATTTTCAATCATTGTGCCTTTACCTGCACATACACTACATGTTCTTTCTAAGGTAAAAAATCCTTGTGTTGCTCTAACAGTTCCAGATCCTCCGCACTGCTGACATGTGGATCTCATACTCCCGGTTGCCGCCCCTGAACTATCACAATCCTCACAACCAGCTGCAGAATTTATCATAAGATCCCTACTTGTTCCAAAGTAAGCATCTTTAAATTCTATTTCTACTTCGGCCCTGAGATCAGAACCACGCGACTGACCTTGCTGCCTTGATCCTTGACTAGATTGCCTACCGGAACCACCAAAGAGATCTTCGAATATATCTGAGAAATTTCCTCCAAATCCACCACCTGCACCACCACCCATTCCACCTGCTTGCGCCCCGGCATGCCCAAATTGATCGTATCCAGCTCTGGTTTGAGGGTCTTTTAAGCTATCGTAAGCTTCGCTTATTTCCTTGAATCGCGTTTCAGCACTAGCATCGCCTTGATTGCTGTCGGGGTGATTTTCTTTAGCTAGGTTTCTAAAGGCTTTTTTGATTTCTGCATCAGAAGCATTCTTTTGGATACCTAGAACATCATAGTAATCTCTTTTTGCCATATGCGCTCTAACCGGATAATTTAAATTTTAACTTTAATTTTTTTCTTCCTCTTTTACTTCTTCGGCTTCCTCTTTTACTTCTTCGTAGTCTGCGTCGACTATATCAGAATCTTCTTTCGCTCCCTGACCTTCTGGGCCGGCTGCCTCTTGCTCTTGTTTGTATAACTTCTCTCCAATCTTCATTGCTGCCTGAGAAAGTGTAGCTGTATTTTCTTGGATTGCAGAGAGTTCTTCGCTTTCTAAGGCCTCTTTTAATTCCTTAACGGCTTCTTCAACAGGACCCTTTTCTTCATCAGTAATTTTATCTCCCGCATCAATAACACCTTTTTCTGCAGAATGAATAATAGCCTCTGCTTGATTTTTTGCATCCACAAGATCCCTTATTTTTTTGTCTGCCTCAGCATTAGATTCAGCTTCCTTAATCATTGTCTCTATCTCTTCATCGCTTAAGCCGCCCGAAGATTCAATAGTAATTTTTTGTTCTTTTCCTGTTGCCTTATCGGTTGCGGAAACAGAAACAATACCATTTGCGTCAATATCGAAAGCAACATCAATTTGTGGTATTCCCCTTGAGGCCGGGCTAATTCCCTCTAAATTAAATTGTCCCAAAAGCTTATTGTCATTCGCCATTTCTCTTTCACCCTGACACACTCTTATTGTTACGGCGGATTGATTATCTTCAGCGGTTGAGAAAACTTGAGATTTTTTGGTAGGAATCGTTGTATTTTTATCTATTAGTCTCGTGAAAACACCTCCTAAAGTCTCTATTCCTAAGGATAAAGGAGTTACATCAAGAAGTAATACATCCTTTACATCTCCCTGAAGAACGCCGGCCTGAATAGCTGCCCCCATCGCAACAACCTCGTCTGGGTTCACAGACATATTCGGTTCTTGTTTAAAAAATTTTTTCACAACTTCTCTTATCTTAGGCATTCTTGTTTGGCCACCAACGAGAACAACTTCATCAATTTTTGAAGCATCTATTCCTGCATCTTTAAGAGCAGCCCTACAAGGAATAATAGTTTTTTCGACTAATTTTTCTACAAGCTCTTCAAGAGCTGATCTTGTTAACTTATAAGTAAGATGCTTCGGCCCACTTTGATCTGCCGTAATAAAAGGAAGATTAACTTCAGTCTGAGATGCTGATGATAGCTCAATTTTAGCTTTTTCTGCAGCCTCTTTTAACCTTTGTAGAGCTAGTTTGTCTTGTCGAAGATCTACACTATTTTCTTTCTTAAACTCATCTGCGAGATGATTAACAAGGGCTGCGTCAAAATCCTCTCCACCAAGGAATGTGTCACCATTGACTGATTTAACCTCAAAAACACCATCTCCTATTTCTAATATTGAAATATCAAAAGTTCCACCTCCCAGGTCATAAACGGCTATCATACCAGCCTCTTTTTTCTCTAGGCCATATGAAAGAGCGGCTGCTGTAGGTTCGTTTATTATTCTAAGAACCTCTAGACCTGCAATTTTCCCCGCATCTTTAGTCGCCTGTCTTTGGGCATCATTAAAGTATGCCGGCACTGTGATCACAGCTTGGTCAACCTTTTCGCCAAGATAATCCTCGGCTGTTTCCTTCATCTTTTGTAAAATAAAAGCTGATATTTGAGCGGGTGAATATTTTTCACCTTCGGCCTCGACATAAGCATCTCCATTATCACCCTTAACTATAGTATATGGGACCATTCCTTGATCTTCTTTTGTCGCAGGATCATCAAATGATCTTCCTATCAATCTTTTAACTGCAAACAAAGTATTTTCAGGATTAGTGACCGCCTGCCGTTTTGCAGGCTGACCTATAAGGCGCTCATTCTTTTCATCAAAAGAAACCATTGACGGAGTTGTTCTTGCTCCTTCAGAATTTTCAAGGACTTTTGGTTGAGATCCTTCCATAATAGAAACACAACTATTCGTTGTTCCAAGATCAATACCTATAACTTTACCCATGACAATATTCTCCTTTGTTTGGATATATAAAACTAATACATTTCTTATATGGCTATTGTTTTCTTTGTTACAAGAACCAGGTGTAAGTTTTTTATTTTTTTGATGAAACACCTACTTTTGCAGGTCTAATTAATCTTTTGTCTAATATATAACCCAGGTCAATAACCTGTGTAACAAAACCGGGTTCATGATCTTTTGAGGGTGTCTCAAACAATGCTTCGTGGAAAAGAGGGTCAAATTTTTCATTTATAGGATTAATTTGCTTTATTCCATGTCTTTCAAGAAGCGATGTTATATCTTTCTCGGTAGCCGTGATGCCCTCGACAAAAGAGTCATAGTTTATTTCTTCAGACGTCTTTATGGACCCTAGCGCTCTTTGTAGATTATCTAAAACTGGAACAAAGTCTTTAACAAAAATACTTATCCCAACTTTATAGGCTTCAGCCCTTTCTTTTTCAGCTCTCTTCCTTATATTTTCAATCTCTGCCGCCGACCTCAATAACCTGTCCTCAAGATCTGTTATCTTCTCCTCATCAGATACCTCAGCTATTTTATCCTCATCAGATACCTCAGCATGAGTGGCTTTATTTTCATTAAGTTCTTTTTCAATATTTTCTTCAATGTTGCCCTCGGCAGACTCTTTTTGGTTTTTTTCTTTCATCGATTATATTCCTTATAAATTTATAGTTCCGGCAACAACAAAGTTAAAATTGATAGCACCATAATGTGTTATGTGTGGTATATGATAGAGTTTTTCAACCCAAATATACAAAAAAATTGAGATAACGTATGATGAGACCATCTGGAAGACAGATTAATGAGTTAAGAAAAATTGATATAGACTTAGGTGTATCAAAGCATGCAGAGGGATCTTGTTTAGTAAAATTTGGTGATACCCATGTTTTATGCACAGCCTCTGTTGAAAATCGAGTCCCCCCTTGGTTAAGAAATTCAGGGTCGGGATGGGTTACTGCCGAATATGGCATGCTCCCTCGGTCAACTGGCGATCGGATGAGAAGAGAGGCATCTTCAGGGAAGCAATCAGGAAGAACTCAAGAAATTCAAAGATTAATTGGAAGATCATTGCGAGCGATTATAGACCTTAAAGCTCTTGGGGAGTTTCAAATAAGTGTTGATTGCGATGTTATTCAAGCTGATGGAGGAACAAGAACGGCCTCTGTAACGGGCGCTTGGGTGGCGTTAAGGGAGGCTGTTAATGGCCTTTTAAGCTCTCGAGCAATTAAGAACGATCCCATAACTGGCTGCGTAGGAGCTGTTTCTTGCGGAATATATAAAGGCAGTGCCGTTTTAGATCTTGATTATGATGAAGACTCCGTAGCTGAGGCTGATGCAAATTTTGTTCTCACTGATAAAGGTGGTATTGTTGAGATTCAAGCAACTGCAGAAACTTTTCCATTTTCTGAAAATAAATTTTCTGATTTATTTGCCCTAGCACAAACAGGAATACAAGAAATAAATGTTATACAAAAAAACCTTTTTCTTAAAATATAAGACATGAACAAAAAGATAAAAGATCAACAATTGATCATAGCAAGTCACAACAAAGGGAAGGTTAAAGAGATTAGTGACCTCCTCTCTGAGTATAGCTTAAGGGTCAGTTCTTCGAAAGACCATGGTATGGTCGAGCCCGAAGAGAATGGATCGTCTTTTGAAGAAAATGCATTAATTAAAGCCCTTGAGACATCCAGATATTGTAGTCTAGTTGCCCTTTCCGATGATTCCGGATTGTGCGTTAATGCCTTGGGCGGCGAGCCAGGAATTTACTCTGCAAGATGGGCGGGTCCCAAGAAAGATTTTTTAAAAGCATCTAAAGATATAGAGAAAAAATTAACCGAGTTCGGGTCTAGTGATTATTCTGCATATTTTATATGCGCCTTAGCTATTTGTTGGCCTGATGGAAAAAATAAGGTCTTTGAGGGCAGAATAAATGGAACACTAACCTTTCCTCCGAGAGGAAAGTTTGGGTTTGGGTATGATCCGATATTTATTCCCGAAGGACATGATAAAACTTTTGCTGAAATGGATCCGACATATAAACACAAAATATCCCATAGATCGAAGGCCTTTGAATTATTTTCCAAGGAGCTCCTTGTTGAAAAATAATAATAACTCCAATGGAACTCTAAACATAGTCTCACTTCCCATCGGAAACTTAAAAGATATTACTCTAAGGGCTCTAGAAACTTTAAATATGTCGGACATCATTTATTGTGAAGACACAAGAGTAACCATGAAGTTGACCAATCACTATGATATAGACACAAAGCTAAAATCTTATCATGAGCATAGTACGGCAAAAGCAAGAGAAAAAATCATTGAGGAGCTCAAAGCGGGAAATAATATTGCCTTGGTATCTGATGCGGGGACTCCATTAATTTCCGACCCAGGCTATAAGCTAATAAAAGAGGTACAAAAAAAAGGATATAGAATCTCTTCTTCCCCCGGAGTTTCTTCCCCAATTATGGCCCTTAGTATATCTGGTATGCCAACGGATAAATTCTTTTTTATAGGTTTTCTACCCACAAAAACTAATGCAAAGAAAGAGTATTTGCTGGAGATAAAAAATATAAAGGTCACAATAATACTATTTGAAAGTGCGAAGAGAGTTAAAAAAACCCTCGCTACCTTGCTTGAGTGTTTTGGAAATAGAAAAATTTCTATTTGCCGCGAACTCACTAAAAAATTTGAAGAGGTTGTGACTGGCAGCACAGAAGATATTATTAAAAATTTTTCAAAAAGAGAATCCATCAAAGGAGAAATAGTCATTGTTGTGGAGGGGGCAAACGACCTTGAAAATACAACAGGAGATATTGAATTAATGCTTTCAAACGCTCTATTATCAATGCCTGCATCGGAGGCGGCAAAAGAAGTATCAAAATTTACTAATCTTTCTAGAAAAGAGGTATATAATATGGCTCTAACTATGGCGAGGAAAATTAAAAAATGAATCTTAAGGTAGCCTTTCAGATGGATCATATTAGCTCTTTAAGTATATCGGGGGACACAACATTTGCCCTATGCTTAGAGGCTCAGAAAAGAGAACATGAGCTCTTTCATTATATTCCGGAAAACCTTATTTATGACCATGGGGTTATTCGAGCGGATATCGAACCTATGAATGTTAGAGATGAAGAAAACAATCATTTTTCTTTAAAGGCGCCAATTAAAAGTGACTTTTCAGACATCAATGTTCTGTTGATGAGGCAAGAACCGCCCTTTAATATGAACTATATAACCTACACTCACCTACTTGAACATCTTCCAAAATCTACAAAAGTTATTAATAATCCTGTAAGTGTAAGAAACGCACCTGAAAAGCTGTTAGTTACATTTTTCAAAGACTTAATGCCAGAAACAATCATAACTAGACATAAGAATTCAATTCTAGAGTTTTATGAGCGACATAGGGACATTGTTATAAAGCCACTCTTCGGTAAGGGAGGTGAAGGAATTATCCTAGTAAGGGAGGGGAATGATATAAATAAGATTCTTTCAGAATTTTTACATGTGGAGCAAGAGCCAATCATGATTCAACCTTTTCTGCCCGAAGTTAAATATGGAGACAAAAGAATAATTATTTTAAATGGAGACCCGGTTGGTTGTCTAAACAGAATTCCGGCGGAAGGCGAGTTTAGATCAAACCTTGGAGTTGGAGGTATTCCAGAGCTATCAGAGTTATCAGAAAACGACAAAAGAATATGTTCATCTATAAAGCCAATTTTATTAAAAATGGATCTTTTTTTTGTTGGAATAGATGTTATAGGTGACTACCTGACCGAAATAAATGTTACTTGTCCAACCGGGGTTAGACAAATTAAAGGCATGGGCGGTGCAGATATTCCTTCTTTATTCTGGGATAAGGTTGAAGAACGCTTTCTTTCGTAAAATAACCATTACTCAGTATACCTTTTGTCTTGCTATCTTCCCAGATCACAGGCGGCTATCGCTGCTAGATTTATTATTTCTGAAACCTTAGATCCGGTCGGTACTATTTGTATTGGCTTAGAAAGCCCCACAAGAAGTGGGCCGACAAGATTTGATCCACCAAGCTCTTGTAATAATTTAGTTGAAATTGATGCAGAATGAATTGCTGGCATAACTAAGACATTAGCAGGTTCGGATAATCTGCAGAATGGATATAGGGCCATTGCCTCTGGATTAAGAGCAACATCTGCTGCCATTTCTCCGTCATACTCAAAATTTGTATTTCTTTTGTCCAATATATTTACAGCCTCCCTCATAAAGGTTGATCTTTCACCCTCAGGATAACCAAAAGATGAGTATGCAAGCAAAGCTACTCTTGGAACAAACCCTAGCCTTCTCGCCAGATCTGCTCCTGCCTCTGCTATATCAGCTATTTCTTCAGCAGATGGCATATCATGAACATTTGTGTCAGCAACTAATACAGTACGAGAGTCAGAAACCATCGCAGAAATACCTACAACTCTCTTATTTTTAATTGGATCTATAACTTGACGAATATCCTCTAGGGCTAAAGAGTAATTTCTAGTTACTCCCGTGATCATTGCATCAGCATGACCAAGGCCAATCATACAGGAAGAAAAAATATTCCTATCATTATTAACCATTCTTAAACAATCTCTTTTTAGGTAACCTTTTCTTTGCAAGCGTTTATATAAAAAATCAGCATACTCATCAGAATATTCAGATTCCTTTAAATTTACTATTTCAATACCTGTATGAGGCTGCAAACCAATTTTTTGTAATGTGAGTTCTATTTTTTCTTTACGTCCTATTAAGACTGGAACCCCTAGACCCAGTTCTCTAAAATTTAGAGCAGCTCTTATTATTTTTTCTTCTTCGCCTTCAGCGAATATAACTTTCTTCATCAACCTTTTTGCTTTTTCAAATATTGGCTGCATAATGTCTGCTGTTGGGTCTAACCTTGCCGAAAGCCTACTTCTATAAGCATCATGATCGACTATTGGTAGGCGAGCAACTCCTGAGCTCATTGCGGCCTTCGCAACTGCTGCGGGAATCTCTCTTATCAGTCTGGGATCAAAAGGTGCGGGAATAATATATTCTGGACCATATCTTGGTCTTGTGCCCGAATATGCAGCCGCAACTTCATCCGGAACATCTTCTCTTGCAAGTTTTGCAAGAGATTCTGCACAAGCTATTTTCATTTCTTCGTTAATAGTTGTCGCCCTAACATCTAGAGCCCCTCTAAAAATATAAGGAAACCCTAAAACATTATTCACTTGGTTTGCATAATCAGAGCGACCGGTTGCCATTATACAGTCTGGTCTGACTTCTTTTGCAACTTTCGGGTCAATTTCAGGGTCAGGATTGGCCATTGCAAAAATAATCGGGTTTTTATTCATAGTTTTAATCATTTCTGGAGTTAACGCACCCTTAACAGATAGCCCAAGAAAAATATCAGAACCCCTTACGGCATCAGCGAGATTCCTATCTTTTGTTTCAATTGCATGGGTGGACTTCCACTGATTAAGATTTCCTTCACGGCCAATATAAATAGGGCCCTTTGAGTCACACAACGTGGCGTTATCATGTGGCAATCCCATGGCCTTTAAAAGCTCCAGACATGCAATTCCAGCCGCTCCAGCTCCATTAATAACAACCTTTACATCTGCAATATTTTTCCCTGTCAAATCTAATGCATTTATAATCCCGGCAGTAGAGATTATCGCAGTCCCATGCTGGTCATCATGAAAAACAGGAATATTTAATTTTTCTCTAAGATTGCTTTCAATAATAAAGCAATCTGGGGCACTTATGTCTTCGAGATTTATCCCTCCAAAAGTCGGCTCTAGGCTAGCTATTATATCTGTTATTTTATTGGGGTCAGTTTCATTGATTTCTATATCAATCGAGTCGACGTCAGCAAACCTCTTAAATAAGACGGCCTTTCCTTCCATAACTGGTTTTGATGCCAAGGGCCCAAGATCGCCAAGGCCAAGAATAGCAGAACCATTGGAGATAACAGCCACAAGATTCCCTTTTGCGGTATAATCATAAACACTATCAGGATTATCTGCGATAGCTAAAACTGGGGCAGCCACACCAGGAGAATAGGCTAGAGCAAGATCCTTCTGTGTAGCCATTGGCTTTGTTGCATTTATTTCAATTTTTCCTGGCCTTCCTTCAGAATGAAATTTTAATGCCTCATTTTTGTCATAACTTGTTTCTGATGTATCTTTTTTATTATCCAATTTTCCTCTCTTTAATAATATAGTTTATTTAATAATCTCTCTCGGCGTATCATATGCATGCTAAGGAAAGCTATATAATAGTCTTAAGAGCGTCAAGTAATTTATAATAAAATAATAAAATTAATTTAATATACAAATTTATATTACTATAAACATACTATATTAGTAATATATTAACAAAAAATTAATTTTCATTTCTTTTATGAGGTATTAATAAGATAACTTTTGAATTATGGTTAGCTTTAACCCTTTTGTTGTAGGAAAAAATGACTTCGAAACCTAGAAAATTATTAGATGAATGCAACTTTGCCTTTGATGAGGTTTTTAGTAAAAAAGAGATTCACTCAAAGAATATAAATAATGATTTAAGGAAATATGTTAAGGCGGAGCTGAAGAAGGCTCATAAGACTTCTCAAGAAAGAATTGAGTCTGGTTTATACAAAGGGGCTGAGGGGGCGAGGCAAATTTCACTTCTGCACGATTCCCTTATACGCCAGTATTTTAATTTTTTAAGAGAAAGCCTATATCCAATAAACAATGGAACAGAAGCCGAAAAAATATCTATTTTAGCTACAGGAGGTTATGGTCGAGGACTTTTAGCTCCTGGCTCAGATTTAGATTTACTTTTTCTTCTTCCTTACAAAAAGACTGCCTGGTCTGAAACGGCAATAGAAAATATTTTATATTTTTTGTGGGATATTGGTCTAAGGGTTGGTCAGGCAACTAGGACGATAGGAGAGTGCCTATCTCTTTCAGAGGCGGACCAGACTGTCGCAACATCACTATTGGATGCTCGTCATTTATGTGGAAATGTAAGTTTAAGTGAAGAATTTATTACAAGGTTTAGAAAAAAGATTAAAAATATGTCTTCATTTGATTTCATTCAAGAAAAGCTCGATGAAAGAGAAGAAAGGCAGAATAAAGCTGGGAGGTCACGCTATCTTGTCGAGCCGAATATTAAAAATGGCAAGGGCGGCCTAAGAGATCTCGAGATGTTAAGCTGGATGACAAATTTTTGCTATAACTGTTCACGGCCCGGGGATATGCAGATAAGGGGAATCTTGACAAAAGATGAAGAAAGAACTTTTTTAAAGTGTGAAAATTTTCTTTGGCATATTAGGTGCCAACTACATTATGTTGCCAAGAGGCCGGAAGAAGTAATTAATTTCAACGACCAACAAGAGATGGCTCTAAGGCTTGGCTATGAGGACCGCAAGGGCCTCATGAGTGTTGAAAGATTTATGCGTCATTATTTTCTTATTGCTAGAGAGGTCGGTAATTTAACAAGGTCTATTTGTTCAATTCTTGAAGAAAGACAAAAAAAATCAATACCTGTGATCTCAAAAGCCATCTCACTTGTTGGCAAAAAAAATATTAATGGATTTATCATATCGAAGGGAAGAATAAATGTACCCAATGATAGTTTTTTTAAAGAAGAGCCTATAAATATATTAAAGATGTTTTATTTTTCGGCCAGGGATGACCTATTTATTCACCCGAGCGCAATAAGGGCGCTTAGACAATGCAGTGGCCTGATAAACTCCAGACTAAGATCTAATAGGGAGGCAAACGATTTTTTTATAAAAATCTTACTCAGCAAAAAAAATTCTGAAACAACATTACGGGCGATGAATGAGGCAGGTATTTTGGGAAGGTTTATTTTAGATTTTGGAAAGATTGTTGGGCTAATGCAATTTAATATGTATCACCATTATACAGCCGACGAACATTTATTGAGGGCTATAGGTGAATTAAATAAGATTTTTTATTCAAAAACTCATGGAAAACAGAAATTAGTTAAGAGTCTTGTACGAGCTGGATTAAACAAAAAGATATTAACAATAGCCTTATTTTTTCATGACATTGCCAAGGGAAGGGAAGAGGATCATTCAAAAGCCGGAGCTCGGATTGTTAAGAAATTTTCAGAGAGATTTAAATTATCCGATTACGAGGTGGAGACTATTTCTTGGCTTGTGAAGGAACATTTAGTTATGAGTGATTTTTCTCAAACGAGAGATATTATGGATCAAAAAACAATTAAGGATTTTGCTTCAATTGTTCAAACTCCCGAAAGACTAAAGTTACTTCTGGTTTTAACTATTGCCGATATAAGCGCTGTTGGCCCTGATGTATGGAATGCTCATAAAGGTCAGCTTCTAGAGCAGCTATATATGGAATCTTATTCTTATTTAACTGGTGATGCTTTGGGAGAAAACAAGAAACTTAAAGTTAAAAAGAAAATAAAAGAAATATTTTCTGGATCCGAGATAACTAAAACTAATCTTTTTAAGAAATGGGTTGGAAGTCATGGCGAACAATACTGGCTGGGCTTAGATAGTGAAATAATTTCCCGTCATGCGCTTATGTACGTTAGAGATTTTCATAAAAAGCCAATCATATCGATTCATAATGAAGAGGGAATAGAAACAACTGAAGTTTCAATAATGTCACAAGACAGTCCTGGCTTATTTACGAAACTAACAGGCGCATTTGCTTCAATGGATATCAATATTGTTAATGCAAGGATATTTACAAATTTTGACGGGGTTGCTGTAGATGTTCTGTGGATTCAAGATAACAATAACCAGCCAATTAATGAGCAAGGAAGAATTGATAGAATTAAAAAAAATATTATTCGATTTATGGATGAAGAAAAAACTACTGAAGGATTCGATTTGAGAGGCTTTAGGGATAAAAGGGCCAACGCCTTTAATGTTCCTGTTTCTATAAAAATTATGAATGATATATCATTGAATTATTCAGTTATAGAGGTTAGTGGAAAAGATAGGCCTGGTATTTTATATAACCTGGCTAAAGAGCTTAATGAGCTCAACCTAACCTTGTTTAGGGCGCAAGTCGCAACCTTTGGCGAGCGTGTTGTTGATGTTTTTTATGTACTGGATGCTAGTAATCAAAGAATAATTGATCGCGAATTAAAAATATCTATCATAAAAAAACTATCAAAGATTTTCGAAGAATGAAAAAAGGACTAAAAAAATTCTCACTATTTAGGTCAACATTTATTGTTGCATCCCTTACCGCCTTAAGTAGAATTGCAGGCTTAATAAGGGATGTTCTGATTAGCAATGTGCTTGGCGTAAGCTTTGTGGCGGATGCCTTTATCGTTGCATTAAGATTACCAAATATTTTTAGAAGAATTACGGCAGAGGGTGCTTTTTCCGCAGCCTTTGTACCTATTTTTTCTAAAAAACTACTGGAAGGAAAGGCGTCTTCAATAAACTTTTCTCAAGATATTTTATATGTTCTTACTATTTCCATTATAATAATTACCTCTTTGCTGCAATTGCTAATGCCGTGGGTAATGTACCTTATGGCCTATGGCTTTAGCAGTGATATAGCTAAGTTTGAACTTGCTATAATATATTCTAGGATCACAGTCCCTTATATTTTATTTATTTCATTGTCATCGCTTGGGGTGGGTATTCTAAATTCAATAGGTAAATATTCTGTTGCGTCTCTATCACCTGTTATTTTGAATATTCTTTTAATAATAGCTCTAGCACTTCCCAGTGATGATATTCTTCTAACGGGTTATTTTCTGTCCTTTGCCGTTATGCTATCTGGGTTTCTTCAGTTTATTTTGATTTTTCTTACTTTAAGAAAAAATAGATATTCTTTAAAACTTAGGCGCCCAAAGAATTATGATCAAATCAATAAATTTATGAAATTAGCTAATCCTCAGATTATTACTGGTTTAATTCTACAGGCCAATATTCTTCTCTCTGGCGCGATAGCTTCATTTGCTCAGGGAGGTATTTCTACTCTTTACTATGCAGAAAGGTTATACCAATTACCTTTGGCACTCTTTGGTATTTCGATAGGTACCGTCTTGCTACCTACCTTAAGCTCTTTGGATATTAAGAATGATATCGCAGAAATAAATCTAGTAGTACGGAGATCAGTAAAGTTTGCTTTAATAATGAGTATTCCTGCTGCAACTGGACTTATAATTATATCAGTTCCGATAATAACATTGATATATCAACATGGTTTATTTGATGAATTAAATACAATACTCGTCTCCAAGACGCTTATTGCCTTTTCTATCGGATTACCCGCGTTTATCTTAATAAAGATATACCTTCCTATCTTTTATTCCATGGGCGACACCAAAAACCCCTTACGGTACAGTCTTATATCTACTGCAATTAATATATTTATGGCTTTATTTCTATTTTCTAAATACGGTATTATCGGTATTGCGCTGTCTACTTCTTTTTCTTCTTGGGTTAATTTTTTATTATTAAGCAATAAATCAAAAAGTTTTATGATATCTGTTTTTTCAGCAAGACTGTATTTTGATCTTGTAAAAGTTATTTTATCTTCGGCCGCTATGGCATATGCAATATTTTTTCTTTTAAATATTTTGACTGATTTTTCCATTGCTAGCCAAATTCTAATTATAACCCCGATGGGGATGCTGATTTATTTTTTAATACTATCTTTATTGGGCGTATTAAACAAAAATGATATACGTAGTATCATTAGTAGGTAAAATTTTAAGGAATTAATTTGTCGTTAAATAATAAAAAAAGAGTTTTTTCAGGTGTGCAGCCTTCTGGGGCGCTGCATCTTGGTAATTATTTGGGCGCAATAAAGAATTTTATTAACCTGCAGGATGATTACGACTGCCTTTATTGTATAGTAGATCTTCACGCTATTACGGTTTGGCAAAATCCTACAGATCTGAAGAATAATATTTTTGAGGTTGCTTCAATATATTTGGCATCAGGAATTAACCCAAAGAAATCAACTATTTTTGTTCAATCGAATGTTTCGCATCATTCAGAACTTGCCTGGATATTTAATTGTATTACTAGAATAGGCTGGCTTAATAGGATGACGCAATTTAAAGAGAAGGCAGGAAAGAATAGGGAAAACGTTTCCTCTGGTTTATATACCTATCCCAACCTAATGGCTTCTGATATTCTTTTGTATCTTACTGACCTAGTTCCTGTTGGGGATGATCAAAAACAACATCTTGAGCTTACTAGGGATATTGCTCAAAAATTTAATAATGATTATTCTGATTTTGGGGGCAGTAATTTTTTTCCTATTCCAGATCCATTGATTCTTGCAGAATCTTCTCGAGTTATGTCTTTAAGGGATGGAACAAAAAAAATGTCAAAATCTGACGCCTCAGCAATGTCTAGGATTGAACTCAAGGATAACAACGACTTAATTAGAAAGAAAATTTCGAAGGCTAAAACCGATCCATTACCAATTCCCGATTCAATAGAAAAATTGGAAGGTCGGCCTGAGATAAAAAATTTATTAAGTATTTTTAGCTCTCTAAGTGACACAGCAGTTGATGAGACCTTGAGGGAATATGAGGGTAAGCAATTTTCTGATTTTAAGAAAGATTTATCAGACTTATTAATAAGCTCTGTTTCGCCAATTAGGGAAGAATTAATTAAACTTGAGAATGACAAGGGTTATGTTAGAGATGTTTTAGATGATGGGCGGACTAAGGCTATAGAAAAATCTGAAGTTACGATAAAAAAAGTAAGGAATATTATCGGACTAGGATAAAATTTTTAAAAAGGTGGTTTTGTGAAAGAAGTTTTTTTAGCTGTTTTTGATGGTACAGATGAATGCAAGTTTGCCGTTAGGTATGCCGCAAGAAGGGCGAAGATAAATGAAGCTGACTTGTTAATAGTTGCAACAGTTGATACTGTTGAGTTTACATATTGGCTAAGTGTGAACAGCAAAATGATTAATGATATAGAAAAAGAATCTAGAGAAATGTTAGATGTATTATCTTTAGAGATTCGTTCGTACTCTGATATCAATTGTAACTACATTATTGAGCATGGCTCCAAGCTGGAGGTGGTTAGGAGGTTAATTAAAGGTAACGATTCAATATCGCTTCTTGTTTTAGGTTCAGAGAATAAAGATAAGAAGCCGGGTATTCTTGTTGAAACAATATCAGGTGTTGGTTATTCTATTCCGGTAACAGTTTTACCGGGTAATTTAACTAACGAAACTATTGATAGGCTAGTAACTATATAAATTTAATTGAGGAGAAGATATGTTTATACAAACTGAGGAAACGCCAAATCCGTCTACTATGAAGTTTATTCCCGGGGAAGATGTGATGGGTAACAGTAATAAAACTATTTATTTTAAAGATTCAAATGAAGCTCAATCATCACCTTTAGCCTTATCCTTATTTGATATTGAAGGAGTTGTCGGAGTATTTTTCGGATCTGACTTCCTGACGATAACCGTAGGCGGTAAAGAATGGAAAAATATAAAACCTTCGATTTTGAGTGTAATTATGAATCATTTTATTTCAGGAGACAAGATTCTCCTTGAAGAAAAAGTTAAGCCAACTGAGTCAGTCAATCTTGATGATATCTCTGAAAAAATAAAAGATATAATTGAAACGCATGTTAGACCTGCGGTCGCACAAGATGGCGGCGATATTGTTTTTGAAAGTTATAAGGACGGGATAGTATACGTAAGTATGAAAGGGTCATGTGATGGTTGTCCATCTTCTGCGATGACTTTAAAAAATGGGGTTGAAAATCTTTTAAAACATTATATTCCTGAGGTGCAAGGTGTCAGTATCTGAAGAAGAGGCTAGAAATATAATTTTTTCTGAAGCCAGAACCCATAATGATTGGTTAAAAAAAGATATTCCAAACAATATTTTGACGGACCTATTTAATCTTATGAGATGGGGACCCACAAGTGCGAATTGTTCGCCAACCAGGATTATTTTTATTAAGTCCTCTGAAGCAAAAGAGAGATTAATTCCATTTTTAATTGAATCTAATCTAGAGAAAACTATCAATTCCCCCGTTACTGCTATTATTGCATTTGATACAGAATTTCATAAACACTTGCCCAGGCTCTTTCCTCACAACCTGGATGCACAAAATTGGTTCAATTATTCTGAAGAGGTTTCTGAAATTACTGCCTTTAGAAACGGATCAATTCAAGGTGGGTACTTTATAATTGCTGCAAGAATGCTAGGTCTTGATTGCGGACCGATGTCGGGATTTGATCAGGTTGGAGTTGATAAAGAATTTTTCTTTAACTCAAAAATTAAGTCTAATTTTTTATGCAATATTGGCTACGGAGAATCAGAAAAACTTTTTCCTCGATCCCCAAGATTTGAATTTAACGAAGTTTGCGAGATCTTATAGTAAATGAAATTACTCTGCCTGGACACAACTCTAAATAATTGTGCTGCTCAAATTATTCTTCCTGGAAAAATCACTCCTTTATTAAGAGATAAAACTCAACCTCCTTCAGATATAATTTCTTTTTTGGTAAATAAATCTTTATCTGATTCTTCGTTGAATATTTCTGACCTTGACGGAGTAATTGTTACAACTGGTCCAGGTAATTTTACTAGCCTGAGGGTTGGTATTTCTTTTGGAGTTGGATTATCTAAAGGCCTTGCTATTCCGATATATGGAATTTCCTCATTACAAGCAATTATGTTTAGTCATAAAAAAAATTGGAAAGAGTACAAAAATTTTTTAGTTACTGCAGAAGCGAGGGGCAATGATTATTTTTTTCAGTTATTTGATAATTTATCCAACCCCATTAGTGATCCTATAAAAACTTCACTAGAGGAAGCAAAAATAATTTTTTTTAACAATAATTTATTTTTCGTAGGATCCGGATCTTTAGGTGTTGCGAAGACTTTAGATCAAGAAAAAAATATTATTTGCGATAATGATGAGATTGATTTTTTATTAGTCTTTGAGGGTATGAAAAAAAATATCTCATATTACCAGAATAACCTTCAGCCTGTTTATTTATCCGATCCTGTTGCGGAGAAAAAGGATCCATTATGGTTTGCCAAAAAGAAAATATAAGTTTAGATCGTTTAAGTATTATAAATATTAATATAATCCGAAAAATTCAGAAAGAATGTAATGAAACTATTTGGAGCAAGGAATCTTTAACTCACCTTTTCCAGGATGGAAGTGGATCAGGTTTTATTCTGTTTAATGAATTACTACCTGCTGGTTATATTATGCTTCGTTCACTTTCTCGAGAAGTCGAAGTATTATCTTTTGGTGTGATTCCTTTGTTTAGAAGAAATGGGTTTGGACTGATTTTGCTTCAAGAGGCAGAGCGATTTATTATCAGTAATAAAAAATCACAACTTATGCTCGAGGTCTCTATTAATAACTTTACGGCACTGTCATTTTATAGATCTGCTGGCTTCAAAGAAATTAAAATCTTAAAAAATTATTATAAGACTGACAAAGGACGTCAAGATGGTTTATTATTATCGAAATTATATATTTGATGATTACAATGAAAAGTATTCTTGCTAGGATAAAGACATGAAAATTGAAGAAATGTGTGAAGAAAAATCAATGAGGATGACAGACCAAAGAAGGGTTATTGCAAAAATTCTCGATAATGCAGATGATCATCCTGATGTGGAAGAGCTTCACAAGAGAGCTTGTTTGATTGATAAAAATATTTCAGTGGCAACCGTATACAGAACTGTTCGACTTTTTGAGGAAGCAGGGATTCTTGTTAGGCATGAGTTTAAGGATGGAAGGTCGCGATATGAAAATGTTGACATAAGCGATCACCACGATCATTTAATAGACATAGAATCAGGTGAAATAATTGAGTTTACCAATGAAGAAATAGAAGCCATTCAAAAGAAGATCGCTGATACCTTGGGCTATGATCTCATTGATCATCGTTTGGAGCTTTATGGCAGACCAAAAGTCACTAAAAAGAGCTAAAATAAAATGGAAAACAGTAAAGATAAAAAGAAATCTCTTTTTATAAAGAGCTACGGATGTCAAATGAATGAATATGACTCTGAGCGAATGTTAGAAATTCTTGAACCCTTTAACTACTCTTCAGTAGCAGGACCAGAAGACGCCGATTTAATAATATTAAACACATGTCATATTAGAGAAAAAGCCGCAGAAAAAATTTATTCTGAACTTGGGCGAATTAAAAAAATTTATCGTACTAAAAAAAGGGATACTAAAATTGCCGTTGCGGGGTGCGTTGGTCAAGCGGAGGGACAAGAAATAATTAATCGGTCTCCCATCGTTGATTTAGTATTTGGACCCCTTACCTATCATCAATTACCAGAGATGCTTGAGAATATAAATACCGAGAAAGGTCTCCCTAATAAAAAGTTAGTTAATATTGATGTACCTGACGTCGATAAGTTTAACGAGATGAAGGGCTCTCGGAAAAGCCTAAGGTCAATAAGTTCACTATTATCTATTCAGGAGGGGTGTGATAAGTTTTGCTCTTTTTGTGTTGTTCCCTATACCAGGGGTGTAGAAATATCTAGACCAGCAAATCAGATCATGAAAGAGGCATCCGAACTTATTGAGGCTGGAGCTAAAGAATTAATCTTATTGGGCCAGAATGTTAATGCATGGAATGGGCGTGTGAGCGGCAATAAAAATTGGAGTTTTCCAAATCTTATTAGAGAATTATCCAAGCTGGATATTGCTCGAATTAGATATATAACGAGTCATCCAAGGGATATGACTGATGAATTAATGCGTTCACACCAAGACGTTGAAAAACTTCAGCCCTATCTTCACTTACCGATTCAATCTGGCTCCAATAAGGTTTTAAAGGAGATGAACAGAGGCTATACTTTTGGCGAGTATATGAGAATTATCGATAAAACAAGGGTATATAGACCAGATATTGCTATATCGGGAGATTTTATAGTTGGCTTTCCAGGGGAAACTGACAAAGATTTTAATGATACACTAAAAATTGTTAAGGAAGTTAAATATGCACACGCTTATAGCTTTAAGTACTCATCAAGGCCTGGAACCCCTGCCTCTCTTATGGAAAACCACATTGAAGAGAATGTTAAGAGCGAGAGACTCAAAATTCTTCAGGACTTAATCAAGGAGCAGACGCGAGATTTTAATAAATCGTTTGTTGGTAAAGAAATCGATGTCCTTATTGATAAGCCCGGTAAGGGTGAAAATAGAATGTCTGGACGCTCAGCGTACTTGCAATCTGTTCATATGGATGGCGGCGCCTCTATGATTGGTAAAATTTTAAAAGTAAAAGTAACTAAATCTAGAGACAATAGCCTTGAAGGTATTGCTTCATAAAGAAATGACAATGAAAAAAAACATCAATCAACTAAAGGAAGTAAGGAAGGTTATAGAGTTAGAAAATAATTCATTCTTAACAGACCTTTATGGCGAGCACGATGAAAATTTATCAAAGCTAGAAAATAACTTTGGTATTAATATTTCTTACAGAGGAAATACTATAGAGTTCAGAGGTGAATCGGAGCCCTGTCAAACTGCAAGCCAGTTAGTTCTAAAAATTTATAAAAAACTTAGTAAGGGGGAAAAGATAAACTCAGGTCTTTTCGATAATTTTTCTAAAAAATATTCCGCCGATAATTCTGAAAAATTAAGTACAGTTTTAATTAAAACAAAAAGAAAAAATATTTTTGCTAGATCTAGCAATCAGTCTAAATTTGTTGGTTTAATCCACACAAAGGATCTAGTTTTTGGTGTTGGCCCTGCCGGCACTGGGAAAACCTATCTTGCTGTTGCATGTGCAGTCGAGGCCCTTTTAAATAAAGATATTAATAAAATAATACTTTCTCGGCCAGCAGTTGAAGCTGGGGAACGTTTGGGCTTCCTTCCTGGTGACCTAAAAGAGAAGATTGATCCATATCTTCGACCACTTTACGATGCTTTAAATGATCTAATGCCGGAGAAAGCATTAGAAAAATATTTGGAAGACGGTACTATAGAGATTGCTCCACTGGCTTTTATGAGAGGAAGAACCCTAGAAAATGCTTTTATCATTCTAGATGAGGCACAAAATACATCATCTATGCAAATGAAGATGTTTTTAACTAGATTGGGAAGAAATTCACGAATGGTTGTTGTTGGAGATTCAACCCAGATTGATTTGCCCAGGGGAGAGCGGTCTGGGTTAGCTGAAATACTTAGTATAATGCCGAAGACCAAAGAAATTGGTAATGTTCATTTCAAGAATAAAGATATCACGCGACATAGTCTTGTGACAAAAATTGTAAGAGCTTATGAGAAAAATGGAAGAGAAATTAAAAATAAAGCCTGATATTGTCATTGATATTTCAGCTAGTGATGAATGGAACAAAGATGAAATTTCTTTAGTAAGGAAGGTTCTAAATTTCTCTATAAAATTTATGTCTAAGAATAATCCAACTGAAATAAGCATCAGATTGACCGGGCGTGAGGAAATTAAAGAATTAAATAAAATGTATAGAGATAAAGATTCAACAACCAATGTTCTATCATTTTGTTCTGTAAATGAACACTTTCATCCGGATGCGCGCGAGATTCTTGGTGATATTGTTATTTCCAGGGACAATGTTGTGAAAGAGGCAAAAGACTCCTATAAAACATTTGAAAATCATTTATCACACCTTGTAATTCACGGTTTATTGCATTTATTAGGATATTTGCATGATGAAGAAAAGGATGCTCTTATTATGGAAAATATTGAAGTTGATATATTAGAAAGGATTGGAATATCCAACCCCTATAAAGGTATTCGATAGAATGTTAAAAAAACTAACCGACCAATTAAAACTGCTATTAAAAGAAATCATTACTTTTTTAATTAAAAAAAAGCCTAGCTCCTTAAGAACCATATTAGAAGATCATGTTGATAATCAGAGCGAGTTTAGTGCAGAAGAAAAGGATATGCTAATCAATATTATTGGCTTTGGAGAGTCCCGGGTTGAGGACTCAATGGTTCCTAGGGCTGATATTATCGCTGTCGACGTTGAAACTTCCGCAGAAGAGACAGTCAAATTATTTGCTGAGTGTAATCACTCCAGAATTGCTGTCTATAGGGTTACCTTAGACGACCCCATCGGAATGCTTCATATTAAAGATTTCGTTGGTGCCTTGTCCAGAAAAGATATTTCAGACATATTAATTAGACCATTAATTAAGGATATTCTGTTTGTTCCACCCTCAATGAAATCAAGAGAACTTCTCTTAAAGATGCAGGTTTCACGAATTCATATGGCTCTAGTGGTAGATGAATATGGAGGAACCGATGGATTGCTCACTATTGAGAATCTTATTGAAGAGATCGTTGGTGAGATTGAAGATGAGCATTCAGATAATAACTCCAAGAAGATCAATGTTTTTGAAAATTACTTGGATATATCCGCACGCACAACACTTAGTGAGGTTGAAGAAATTTTAGGATTTTCATTATTGGAGGAAGAGGTCGATGAGGAAATAGAAACTATTGGAGGGTTAGTTTTTCTTTTAGCGGGGAGGGTTCCCCAGAGGGGTGAATTAATTCCACACCCAAAAGGTTTTGAGATTGAGATAAGGGAAGTGGATCAAAGAAAAATTATTAATGTTCGATTTAGGATTAATACCAAGAAATTTTCTTAATTAATTAAATTTATTTGGAAATTAAATATTATGAGATTTTTATTATTTAATCTATTAGTTTTTTTGGCTGGCTCTTTATCAGTATTGTCTCAGGCTCCATTGAATATTTTCTTTATTCTTTTGATAACCCTTCCCGTGCTGTTTTATGTTCTTGATCAAAGTCTTACAGAGAATTCCTTTTCTTATAAGTTTCTTAAAATTACTTATTTTGGAAGTATTTTTTTATATGGATATTTCTTTTTTGGTTTATCGTGGATTAGTTCTGCATTTGATTATAGGGAGGGGTTTGAGGAATTAAAGTTTATAAGTATTTTTGGCCTTCCCCTCTTATTGATTTTTTTGACAATCCCTGGCTGGTTAGTTACAGCATTTTTTTGGGGCTCAAGACTTCAAAGCTGCTACGCAATATCATTAGGGCTTTTGGTGGGCGAGTATTGCCGAAGTATTTTATTTACTGGTTTTCCATGGAATTTATTTGGTCATTCTTTAGCCTTTGATGACCGGGCAATGCAAATTACGGCGATTATAGGCGTCCAATCTGCTGGTTTTTTTGTTATACTTTTTTCACTAACGCCAATTTTATTTCTAAAGAAGGATACCATTGTATCAGGTCTAACAACTGCCTTAATATTGCCAGCTCTAATTATTTACGGTTCTATGAGAGTTCCAGAGGAAATAAAATTTTCTGATAAGAGCTTTTTATTAATCCAGCCGAATATTGAACAAGATATAAAAATGAGTGGAGATAATATTTCTTTATTAGTAAAGAAATACATTGAACTTTCGTCAAGCCGTCCTGACGTTGACTTAATCGTATGGCCTGAAAGTGCATTACCTTTTTCTCTTGGAAGTAATAAATCAATAAGAAAATTTATTATGGAAAGTATTGATGGAAATTCTAAATTATTAACAGGGAGTATCCGAGTTGATGAAAAAAATTTATTAAAAAATTCTTCCCTTTTAATCAATAAAGATGGCGAGGTGGTAAGCTTTTATGACAAGATTCACTTAGTTCCTTTTGGAGAATACATTCCCTTTCAAAGATTACTTAACAAATACAATTTTTTAGATATCGTAGCCTCTGACGATGGCTTTTCCAGAGGTTTATTGGATGATCCCATCGCCACACCAATTGGGACCGCACGACTATTGATATGTTATGAAATAATTTTTTCCAATGAAATAATAAGAAGTAAACCAAGGCCAGACGTATTAATTAATATAACAAATGATGCATGGTTTAATGACTATTCGGGACCATACCAGCACTTTGATAATGCTCGATTTCGTGCTATAGAAAATGGGTTGCCAATTTTAAGGGCTGCTAATACTGGAATTTCAGCAGTCATTGACCCTTACGGCAGGGTCTTGAAGAAAATTGACTTAAAAGAAGAGGGGGTTATTTTTTCTAATCTTCCGATCCGAGCGAGCGAGACAGTTTTTTTAAAATTTGGCGACTTCACATTATTAATTTTATTTATATTATGCATTTTAAGGTTTAGAAGAGATTTATTAAGAGAGTACTTTTATGAAGCAAAATAAAAATTATTTATTCACATCCGAATCCGTTTCAGAGGGCCACCCAGATAAGGTTTGTGATTGTATTTCCGATAGCATACTTGATTTATATATTACGGCTGATCCGGAGGCCAGAGTGGCTGTTGAAACTTTAGTTACAACCGATCTAGTGATTGTTTCTGGAGAGATTAGATCGAAAGCTAATATTACAAAAGAATCTATAGAGAACGTTATAAGAAACTCTGTTAAAGAAATTGGCTATGAACAAGATGGCTTCCATTGGGATACTCTCAAGACTCAAATTCTTCTTCATGAGCAATCTGCAGATATTGCCGTAGGCGTTGACTCTATTGGTAACTCAAAGGAGGAAGGCGCTGGCGATCAAGGAATAATGTTTGGATATGCATGTGACGAGACGCCTGAATTTATGCCTGCTCCAATACTTTATTCACATAAAATATTAAAATTATTAGCAGATAAAAGGCATTCGGGCCTAATTGAAGGAATACTTCCAGACTCCAAGTCACAAGTTACATTCAGCTATGAAGGGGGTAAGCCAAAATATATTGACTCTATTGTTGTCTCTTCCCAGCACACGGAAGATTGTTCTCAAAAAAAAATTCAGGAAATAGTAAGGGATACAATAGATGGCGTTATGCCCCAGGAATGGTTAAGGGCTGATACTTCGTTTATAGTTAATCCTACAGGCAAATTTGTAATTGGTGGCCCTGTCGGTGATACAGGATTAACAGGACGAAAAATCATTGTCGATACCTACGGAGGTTCAGCACCTCACGGTGGCGGTGCATTTTCAGGAAAAGATCCTACAAAAGTTGACCGTTCCGCTGCTTATATTGCCCGGTATTTAGCAAAGAATATTGTTGCCTCAGGTATCTCGGAGCGTTGTACGATTCAACTATCTTATGCAATTGGTATCGCGGATCCCATTTCGGTCTATGCCGATATGCACGGCACTGGGATTGTTTCAGAGCGGGACTTGGTAAGGGTATTGCGTGATTTAGTTGATCTAACTCCTAGAGGTATTAGAGAAACCCTTGGACTAAACAAGCCAATTTATAAACGTACATCATCATACGGACATTTTGGTAGAAGCCCTAGTGCAGATGGTGGTTTTAGTTGGGAAAAATTAGATCTAGTTGGCTCTATATCTGATGCCCTTAAATAATATAGATAAAAATATCATCACTGTTCGTGGTCGAGAGAGGTCCTTAACCTCCAAACAAAAAGAGTTATTTACTAATTTAAAAGAATACGAAATTAACGTCTTGTCTCTAAAAGATTCTAATTTTCTCAAAGGAAAAAAATTATTTTTTGAAATTGGGTTTGGATCAGGAGAGATTATCTGTAAACAAGCAAAGCTCAATCCAAACAACATATATATTGGTGTTGAGTACTATAAGAAAGGAATTACACAACTTATAGAGAAAATTATAGAGAATAAGATAAGTAATTTAAAAATTTTTCACGGAGATGCGCGTAGAATTCTGATGGATATTCCAAGTAATATTTTTGATGAAATATGGCTCTTTTTCCCCGACCCCTGGCCAAAGAATCGTCATGAAAAGAGAAGATTTGTTCAATCAAGCATGATTCAGACGTTAAATAGTAAAATTAAGAAAGGAGGAAGGCTACTAATATCCTCTGATGATAAGAATTATATTGCCTGGACCTTAAGCCTTTTTTTTATGGAAAATAGTTTTGACTGGATTGCCGATGGACCCAATGATTGGCAAGCCCCAACTAATGATTATTTTGGATCTCGTTATGAGAATAAAGGAATTAAAAATGACAGAGAGCCATATTTTCTTAAGTTTAAAAAGCTGTAGCGATATAATTGGATAAATTAATAATCTTGAAGTTTATTTATAATTAAGCTAAAACATACTTATATTTCGAATTTGTTGATTAAAATACGAAGTGGGTAGGTTGGACCTTTCCCGCTTTTTTTATTTTTAGAATGTAAAAATGTTAGATGAAGTAAAGGCTGTAAACTATTTTAAACATCTTGTCGCGCCCGATAAAGCAGGCGAGTTTTTTTCATTGTTTGAGGAAGTTATGAGAAAAACATCTTATAGTCTAGTAAGGTTAAAAGTCAGTGGTAAGGAAGAGCTGAATATACAAATTATGGCAGAGAAAGAAAATAAATCAATGGTTATTAAGGATTGTAAAATATTAAGCAATGCCCTAGTTGCGGCTATTGATGAGCTAGGAACCTTCACACATGATTATATATTAGAGATTTCGTCCCCTGGAATTGATAGGCCTCTGACAAGCAAAGAAGATTTTTCTTACTGGGCTGGTAAAAATGTCTCTGTAAAATTAAATAAACCAATTAATTCTTTAAAAAAATATACAGGTACTCTAAAGGGATTTTTTAATGAAAAGGTTGAGGTTTATACTTCTAGTGATGAAAAGGATATTATATCTATAAAGCCGGAAATTATTAAAAGTATAAGTATTGTATGGTCCCCAGAAATATCTAAGCCAAATTAATTTTAAACTATTATCAAAGAGGAAAAAATGTCAACAAAAGGAATTAGCGCAAATAGACTTGAATTGCTTCAGATTGCAGATGCAGTTGCAAGAGAAAAATCTATTGATAAGGCTATAGTTATCTCTGCGATGGAAGAAGCGATTCAAAAAGCTGCTGCATCCAGGTATGGAATTGAAAATAATATAAAAGCTGAAATTAATACTGAAACGGGGTCAATAACATTAATGCGGTTATTGGATATTGTTGAAAAAGTTGAGGATTTCTCTATTCAAATTAATATTGACGATGCTAAATTGAGAAATCCGGATGCAGTAATAGGCGGTGAACCAATTGAAGAGGAGCTTCCCCCTATCGACTTCGGAAGAGTTGCAGCACAAAGCGCAAAACAAGTAATATTTCAGAAAGTGCGCGAAGCTGAAAGAGAGCGACATTATGAAGAGTTTAAGGATAGAGTCGGTGAGATTATTAGTGGTGTAATTAAACGCGTTGAGTATGGAACCGTTATAGTTGATTTAGGCAGAGCTGAAGCGGTCATTCGCAAAGATGCCCTCTTGCCCAGAGAGGTATACAAGCCAGGTGATAGAGTGAGAGCTTATATCATGGAAGTAAAAAGAGAATTAAGAGGACCACAAATATTTCTTTCAAGAACTCACTCAGACTTTATGGCAAATCTTTTTGCTCAAGAAGTACCAGAGATTTATGATGGAATTATTGAAATTATAGGTGTTGCCAGAGATCCAGGTAGTAGAGCAAAGATAGCGGTTCTTTCAAAAGATTCGTCGATTGATCCTGTAGGGGCCTGTGTCGGAATGAGAGGAAGTAGGGTTCAGGCAGTGGTCAATGAATTACAAGGTGAAAAAATTGATATTTTAGCATGGAGCGATGACATTGCATCCTTTGTTGTTAAAGCCCTTCAGCCTGCTGAAGTACAAAAAGTTGTTCTTTACGATAGTGAACAGAGACTTGAAGTCGTTGTGCCTGAGGAACAGCTATCATTGGCGATTGGACGAAGAGGTCAAAATGTAAGGCTAGCGTCTAGCTTGTGTGGTTGGAATATTGATATTCTTACTGAGGATCAGGAGTCTGAAAGAAGGCAAAAAGAGTTCCAAGAAAGAACCAGCTTGTTTATGGAAGCTCTCGATGTCGATGAGCTATTATCACAATTATTGGTTACTGAAGGATTTACCGATGTCAATGAGCTAGCGGACGTTGAGCTAAAGGAAATATCTAATATAGCGGGATTTGATGAGGATACTGCTGAGGAAATTCAAGCGCGTGCTGCTGATTTTCTAAATAAAGAAAATAAAGAATTAGAGGATAAGTGTAAAAAGCTAAAAATAAGTGATGACTTATTGAGTGTTGAAGAACTATCACTCAAAATGATTGTTGCTCTGGGCGAGAATGATGTAAAAAACCTAGAAGATTTTGCCTACTGTTCCTCTGATGATTTATTGGGATGGGATGAGGTAATTGAGGGTGAAAAGAAGCGTGAAGAAGGAATTCTTGAGGGCTTTGATATTAAAATATCGGAAGCCAATGACTTAATTATATCAGCAAGAATAAAGTTAGGGATTATTCCTGATAACACAGAAGAGACGAACGAGGTTGCTGCAGGTGATGATAATGAAGCAGATAACTCTTTAGATGATATCGTTTAGGACCAAGAAAAAGAAATATAAATTTTAATTATTTTAGCAGAATAAATTTAAAGATAGGATGATGACAGAAAAAACAACCAAAGGTAATAAAGAGCGTACTCTGACACTAAAGTCTGGAACTACCTCGCCAACAAGTCCAAAGGGATCAAGGTCTCCATCAAGGGTTTCAACTGTTGTCGTTGAATCAAGAAGAGGTAAATTATCACAGACAAGAAAACCTCAGGCTCCAAAAGTTAATGTTAGGGGTGCGCCGATTTCACCTAATATCTTTAAGCCAAAAGGTCTCGAAGAAGATTCTGCATCAATTAGGAATCTTACTGAGGGCGAGAGAGATGCAAGAGAAAAAGCCCTAGAGAATGCTAAGATTAGAAGTGCTTCTGATCAAGAAATTAAAAAAGAAAAAGTCCTTAAAAAAAATAAAACTAAAACAATTGACCCAGATATTGTTAACCCTGAAAATATTCCAGCAAAAAAAGATCCCGAAAGGCTAAAGGAGCAATCTAAGTCAATAAAATCAGATAGTTCCGGAAGTCCTAAAAAGAAAGATGTTAAAAAAACAGAAAAAGATAAATCTGATCGATATAGTAAAGATAGTCAAAAAAGAAGGTCCGGGAAGCTCTCTATTTCTCAAGCACTGAATGAAGAAGAAAAGCAGCGTTCTTTGGCGTCCATTAAAAGAAGACAAGCGAAGGCGAGAAAAAAGGCTTCATCAGTAGCCTCCCCTAAAGAAAAAATCTCTAGGAATGTTATTATTCCAGAGGTCATTACCGTTCAAGAGCTTTCAAATAGGATGGCAGAGAGAGGAATTGATATAATAAAATCATTAATGGCCCAAGGAATGATGGTAAAAATTAATGATACCTTAGATTCCGATACCGCCCAGCTAATAGCTGAGGAGTTTGGTCATACAGTAACTAGGGTTTCAGAATCTGACGTCGAAGAAGGCATCTCAACAATTGATGATCGCGAGGAGGATAAAAAGCCAAGATCTCCTGTTGTAACAGTTATGGGACATGTTGATCATGGCAAAACAACTCTTCTTGATGCCATAAGAGAATCAAATAACGTTTCAGGAGAGGCTGGTGGAATCACACAACACATAGGTGCGTATCAGACAAAAGTTAAAGATAATAAAAAAATAACGTTTATTGACACGCCGGGTCATGCTGCATTTACCTCTATGAGAGCCAGGGGAGCAAAAGTAACTGATATTGTTATTCTAGTTGTTGCTGCCGATGATGGTGTTATGCCTCAAACTGTAGAGGCTATAAGTCATGCGAAAGAGGCAAATGCTCCCATAATTGTTGCTATAAATAAGATGGATAAGCCTGGCGCTGATCCAACCAAGGCAAGAAATGCCTTGCTTCAGTATGAGATAGTTGTGGAAGAGCTTGGAGGTGATGTTCAATCAGTCGAACTTTCTGCCTTAACAAAAAATGGAATCGATGATCTTATTGATGCAATTATGCTTCAGGCCGAGCTTCTTGACTTAAGAGCAAATCCAGATAGGCCTGCTGAAGGTTTTGTTATTGAAGCCAAGCTAGACAAAAACAGAGGTCCGGCAGTTACGGCGATAATTCAAAGAGGAACACTTAAGATAGGTGACATTCTAGTGATGGGCCAACGTTCCGGGAAGGTACGCTCTTTGGCCAATGATCAAGGCGATGCAATTAAAGAATGCTTCCCTGGCGAGCCAGTTGAAGTCCTTGGGATGAGTCAAACACCTGAAGCTGGGGATATTCTCTCTGTTGTCGAAAATGATGCGCGTGCAAGAGAGGTATCCGAGTACAGACAAAGAAAATCAAAATCAACTGTACCAACGAAAGTTAATCTAGAACAATTATTTTCTAAATCAGACGCAACACAACTAAAAGAAATCTTAGTAATTGTTAAGGCTGATGTTCAAGGTTCATCTGAGGCAATAAAGGAAGGTTTGATGGCTCTTGGAAATGATGAGGTTGCCTGTAGAATGATCCATGTTGGAGCTGGAGCAATTTCTGAAAGCGACATAACATTAGCCGAGGCCTCAAATGCCATTGTTCTTGGTTTCAATGTTAGAGCAAATGTTCAGGCTAAGGCAGCAGCAGAAAAATTTGGAATTACCATTCTTTACCATTCAATTATTTATGATTTATTAGATGATATTAAGGCTTTGCTTGAAGGGAAGCTAGATCCAGAGCTTCGTTCGACGATAACAGGAACAGCAGAAGTTTTAGAGGTTTTCAAAAACTCGAAAATCGGCAATATAGCTGGCTGTAATGTATTGGACGGAACCATCATCAAAGGACTTCACGGTAAACTTTTAAGAGACGACATCGTTATTTATGATGGGCTTCTGTCTACACTAAGAAGGTTTAAGGACGAAGCCAAAGAAGTAAAGGCGGGACAGGAATGTGGCCTTTCTTTTGATAACAATCAAGATATTAAACCTGGCGATAAAATTGAATGCTATAAGGTTGATGAGATCAAAAGAACCATGTAACCAAAAGGAGTATTTATTTTGAATGATTTTTCTTTCGACTCTCCTAGGGGCAAGGTATCTCAAAGGCAGATGAAGGTTCAAGAAATTTTGCGAGCAGCTTTAATTGATATTCTTCAAAGGGGCCTGACAAAAGAACCGATTCTTGATAACAAGATGATCACTATAACGCATGTTGATGTTTCTCCGGACTTAAAACATGTAAAATTTATATTTCTCCCTTTTGATGAAAAAAAAAGAGAAGATTTTATCAAGGGATTCAAGAGTGCGAACAAGCAGATAAGAAAAGAAATTGCTCAAAGAGTTCAACTAAAATATGTTCCAAGTATAAGCTTTGTTTTTGATGATAGTATTTCAGAAATACGGAAATTAGATAAAATATTTTTATCTAATAAAGTACGGAACGATCTAAAGAGTTAGTTTATTGTCTAAAAAATCTTATTCTCATTACCCTGGTTGGATTATATTAAATAAACCAATAGGTATCTCCTCGGCTAAGGCAGTTAATGTTGTTAAGAGGTTTTTTAATGTTAAGAAGGCCGGCCATGCCGGTACTTTAGATCCCTTGGCGTCTGGAGTTCTTCCTATTGCATTAGACGAAGCTACAAAGACTATCCCTTACCTGGTGGATACTAAAAAAAGATATAAATTTAGTGTTTCATGGGGCCAGCAAACTGATACTGATGACTCTGAGGGAGATATTATAAATGAAAGTAATGTTTATCCTGGAATTGATCAAATAGAAAATATTCTTAGTTCATTCATTGGTCAGGTTACTCAAATCCCCCCTCGTTATTCCGCAATTAAGATAAAGGGTAAACGAGCCTACTCGCTTGCAAGAGAAAATAAGTCTTTTGAGATGCCCAGTAGAACTGTAAGAGTTTTGGATTTAAAAGTTACAAGAGAATTAAAAACTGACTTAACAGAATTTGAGGTTTATTGCGAAAAAGGTTTTTATGTTAGATCCTTGGGACGAGATCTTGCTGAGAAACTTAATACTTTTGGTCACATAAAAGGGCTTGAAAGGCTGGAGGTTGGGCCTTTTAAACTTAAAAACTCTTTTCCCCTAGAAACCTTTGATAATTTAGTGCATAGTGCGCCCGCAGGAAGCGTGGAGAAACAATTTCTTCTTCCTCTCGATAGTGTGCTGGACGACATCCCGGCTTTGGCTATTTCAGATGAAGAGGCTAAAATGTTTTGTCATGGTCAAACGATATATAAAGAAATATCGAATGATTTAATTCCTAAAGGTAGTGATGTTTTGATTAAAAATAGTGAAAAATCTATTGGCATTGCAGTTTTTCTTGAATCAAAACTTAAACCAAAAAAAGTTTTTTCAAGTATAATATAATATAAGGAGTAAACGATGTCGATTGAAGCTGAACGTAAACAAGAAGTAATTTCTGAATATGCATTAAAAGAGGGAGATACTGGCTCTCCTGAAATTCAAGTAGCAATCTTGACAGAGAGAATTGTTAATCTCACTGAGCACTTTAAGGCCCATAAAAAAGATAATCACTCAAGACAAGGTCTTTTGAAAATGGTTAACCTCAGGAGAAAGCTTTTAGATTATGTAAAATCTAAAGATCAAAAACGTTATGAGGACCTTATTAAGAGACTTGGTCTTAGAAGATAAATGAAAATAATTTCATAATAAATTTATAAATAAGAATCTATTTACAAAAAATAGATATACGAAATAGGTAAAATATAAAATGTTTAAAATAGAAAAC
Organism: alpha proteobacterium MED-G09; assembly: GCA_905182015.1. Taxonomy (GTDB): domain Bacteria; phylum Pseudomonadota; class Alphaproteobacteria; order MED-G09; family MED-G09; genus MED-G09. Next base: position 89,570 of record CAJIZT010000007.1, read on the forward strand.
GAAGTATTAGAATGGGGTGGGAAAACCCTCACAATTGAGACAGGAAGAGTGGCTAGACAAGCTCATGGTTCAGTCATAGCAACCTACGGAGGAACTTCTGTTCTTGCGACTGTTGTTGCCGATCACGAACCAAAACCGGGGTTAGATTTCTTTCCTCTTACTGTGAATTATCAGGAAAAAGCTTATGCTGCAGGTAAAATACCTGGTGGCTTTTTTAAGCGCGAAGGTAGACCAACTGAAAAAGAAACACTAGTTTCAAGATTAATCGACAGACCAATTAGACCTTTGTTCGCAAAGGGTTTTCAAAATGAAACACAGGTAATAGCAACAGTTATAAGTTACGATGGTCAAAATGATCCTGATGTAGTTGCGTTAGTTGCCGTTTCAGCGGCCTTAACTCTTTCGGGAGTTCCTTTTATGGGCCCTATTTCCGCAGCACGCGTAGGTTATGTTGATGGGGAATATATTCTTAATCCAACAAAAGATGAATTGGACGAAGACTGTAAGTTAGATTTAATTGTTGCTGGAACGGACACAGCGGTTCTTATGGTGGAATCTGAAGCACAAGAGCTATCTGAAGATATTATGCTCGGTGCAGTAAGTTTTGGCCAAGATTCTTTTAAGCCCGTTATTGAGGCAATTATTAGTCTTGCTGAAAAGGCAGCTAAAGAGCCTAGAGTCTTAGTTAATGCTGACCTCTCTAACCTTCAGAAAACTGTAAATGGCCTGGTTAGAGATAAATTAATTAAAGCATATAAAGAAAGTGATAAGCAGATTAGATCTAATAGAATTTCGGAAATAAAGAATGAGCTATTGTTAGGCCTTATTAGTGATGATGCCTCAGGAAATTCTGAAACAAATATTAAGAGTGTATTTAAAAATGTTGAAAAAGATATTGTAAGGGGAAGCATATTAGATACGGGATTAAGGATCGACGGAAGAGACTTGAAGACGGTTCGCCCTGTTCAGTCAGATGTTAGTATTTTACCCTTAACTCATGGCTCTGCCTTATTTACTCGTGGCGAGACTCAGGCCCTTGTGGTTACAACTCTTGGGACAGGAATGGATGAAAAATTTGTAGATGGTCTAGATGAGACATATAAAGAGAAATTTATGCTTCACTATAATTTTCCACCATACTCTGTTGGCGAAACTGGTAGAACTGGATTTACCTCAAGAAGAGAAGTTGGGCATGGTAAGCTGGCATGGAGATCTCTCCAAGCAGTACTGCCCGACTACGATGATTTCCCTTATACAATTAGGCTTGTTTCAGAAATTACGGAATCAAATGGCTCATCATCCATGGCAACAGTCTGCGGCTCTTCACTTGCATTAATGGATGCAGGCGTTCCATTAAAGAGACCCGTTGCCGGTATTGCGATGGGTTTAATTAAAGAAGGTGATCGTGTTGCAGTTCTTTCAGATATCTTAGGTGATGAGGATCATTTAGGTGATATGGACTTTAAGGTAGCAGGAACTTCAGAAGGAATTACATCTCTTCAGATGGATATTAAAATAACAGGTATAACAAAAGAAATAATGAATACTGCTCTTATTCAGGCAAAAGATGGAAGAATTCATATCTTAGCTGAAATGGCGAAAGCTATTGATACGGGCAGAGATAGCGTGAATTCTACTGCCCCTAGAATTGAAACAATTCAGGTTCCTGTAGATAAAATTAGAGATGTTATTGGTGCTGGCGGTAAGGTCATCAGAGAGATAGTTGAAGAAAGCGGAGCAAAAGTTGATATTAATGATGAAGGTCTAGTTAAGGTGGCGTCAAATGACACTGACTCCCTCAATAAAGCCCTAGAACTAATTAACTCAATTGTTGCTGAACCAGAGGCTGGTGAAATCTATGAAGGCAAGGTAGTTAAGATTATGGATTTTGGAGCGTTTGTTAATTTTTTCGGAAAGAAGGATGGATTGGTACATATATCACAACTTGCTGATGAGAGAGTTAATTCTGTAACTGATGTTGTCAGTGAAGGTGATATTGTTAAAGTTAAGCTTGTTGGCTTTGATAACCGAGGAAAAGTTAAACTTTCAATGAAAGATGTGGATCAGAAGACCGGAAAAGAAATTGTTTCTGGCGACTCTGACATAGAAGAAGAAGTTAAGCCAAAGAAGGAAAAGAAACCAAGAAAGACCAAGAAAGAAAAAGACTCAGAATCTTCTTAGGAATCTAATTATACATTATTCAGGCTTGGGCATTCCAATTATATTGTAGCCCAAGTCTACATAATGTATTTCGCCTGTGACACCTTTAGATAGATCTGAAAGAAGATATAGCCCGGCGGAACCAATATTTTTTAGAGAGAGCCTTCCCTTAAGTGGCGAATGTTTTTCTGCATAATTAAAAGTTTCTCTTCCGCCGCCAACACCTGACCCTGAAAGAGTTCTCATCGGACCTGCAGAAATCGCATTAACCCTTATTCCCTTTTCTCCATAATCTGATGCTAGATATCTGACAGATGCCTCGAGAGCTGCTTTTGCTACCCCCATTACATTATAATTGGGTATAACTTTTGTTGATCCACCAAAACTAAGAGTTATAATTGAACCCCCCTCATTCATGCAGGGTTCGGCAAGGCGACTTATCTCCGTTAAAGAGTAACAAGAAATTTCTAGGGTCTTTAAAAAATTTTCTTTAGAAGTTTCAATATACCTTCCTGTTAATTCGCTTCTATCAGAGTAAGCAATACCATGAACAATAAAGTCTATTTCACCCCATTCTTTTGAAAGAGTAGAAAAGACATTTTTAAGCTGCTCTTCCTTTGTTACATCACAATCAAATAAAAGGTCAGAGCCTATTGATTCCGCTAATGGTTTTACTCGTTTTTTAAAAGATTCGCCTTGGTAAGTAAATGCCATTTTAGCGCCATGATTATGTAATTCAGATGCAATTCCCCAGGCAAGAGAATGGTTATTTGCAACACCCATGATGAGACCTTTTTTATTTTTCATTAAAGGCCCTGAGAGAACGAGTGATTCTTGAGAATTATGATTCATAATATTACCTACAGGTCTGGATGTTTAAAGGCTAGCGATGCGTTAGTACCTCCAAACCCGAAACTATTTGAGAGTACGCACCCTAGATTTATATTATCTAATCTTTTTCTTATTATTGGTATATTTTGAAAAAGTGGATCGATGTTTTGTATATTTGCAGATTCACAAATGAATTTATTATTCATCATAAGAATACTATATATTGCCTCTTGAACACCAGCAGCGCCAAGACTGTGCCCTGTAAGTGATTTTGTTGCACTCATTGGAGGAATTTTTGAGCCAAAGGTTTTTTGTATAGCCTCTATTTCTTTTGAGTCACCGACCGGAGTAGAAGTTGCATGAGGGTTTATATAATCAATATTATAAGGAATATCTTTCATTGCCATCTTCATGCATCTCGCCGCACCCTCACCTGATGGCTGAACCATGTCATGTCCATCAGAAGTTGCTCCATACCCCACTAGTTCAGCATAAATTTTAGCACCTCTAGATTTTGCTTTATCCATTTCCTCAAGAATTAAAACTCCTGCACCACCAGCAATAACAAAGCCATCCCTATCTTTATCGTAGGCCCTACTCGATGATTGTGGTGTTTCGTTATACTTGGAAGACATTGCGCCCATCGCATCAAATAAAACAGATAACGCCCAGTTAAGCTCTTCGCCGCCACCCGCAAACATAATATCTTGTTTTCCGTATTGTATCATCTCATAAGCATTGCCAATGCAGTGTGATGAGGTTGCGCAAGCAGACGAAATTGAGTAATTAATTCCTTTGATGCCAAAGGGAGTGGCAAGAGTAGCGGAATTTGTAGAAGACATTGCCTTGGGGACTGCAAATGGACCAACTCTTTTTGGTCCTTTTTCTCTGGTAATGTCTGCAGCTTCAATTAGTGCCTTTGTTGAGGGCCCTCCGGAGCCCATGATTAACCCAGTCCTTTCATTAATAATGTCACTTTGTTCTAATCCAGAGTCATCAATCGCTTGCTGCATGGCAATATAATTCCATGCCGCACCATTTCCCATAAATCTTCTAACTTTTTTTTCAAGATATTCTTCCGGCTCTAGACTTGGTTTCCCAAAGACATGGCTCCTAAAACCAAGGTCTCTATGCTCCTCGGAGAATGTAATTCCAGATTTACCCTCTTTTAGACTCTCTAAAACCTCTTCTTTATTATTTCCGATGCATGAGACTATTCCCATGCCTGTAATTGCAACACGTCTCATATTCGCCCTCTATATTTATTTAAATAAGCCTACTCGCAGATCCTCTGCCTTATATATTTCTTGGCCATCAGAAAATAGCGAGCCATTACCGATTCCTAAAATGAGTTTGCTTGTTAAAACTCTTTTTAAATTAATTCTATACTCTAGCTTTTTTACAGAAGGTAAAACCATACCGGAGAATTTGACATTGCCAACCGATAGTGCTCGTCCTCTGCCTTCGAGGCCAAGCCAGCCAAGATGGAATCCTAATAGTTGCCACATAGCATCAAGCCCTAAACATCCCGGCATTACTGGGTCATTAACAAAGTGGCAGTCAAAAAACCAGAGATCAGGTTTAATATCTAGCTCAGCTAATACTAGCCCTTTATTATTCTCACCACCATCTTTGGTAATATTTGTTATTCTATCAAACATTAGCATTGGGGGCATAGGAAGCTGAGGATTACCTTCACCGAACATATTGCCTTTTGCACATTCAATTAAGTCTTCTAAAGTATAATTATTTTTTTGCATTATTAACATTCCTTATGAAAATTTTAGCACAGATGAGTATTGCTGGTAAGACATAAGTATATTTTTTCTACTTTTTATTGATTATAAGTTACATAAGCTATACTACTGAATTTATGAATAATTTTGTTAACATATTAAGAAAGCACAAACTTAGACCAACTAAACAAAGAGTAAGTTTGGGAAAAATACTGTTTGATAAAGGAAATAGACACATAACTGCTGAAATTCTCAAGAATGAATCTGATAAGGAAAACTTAAAGGTTTCCCAGGCGACCGTTTATAATGTGTTAAACGATTTTTATAGTGCCGGTCTTTTGGCCAAGGTCAATATTGATGATGATAAGACTTGGTATGATACAAACGTTGAGCATCATTACCATATTTTCTTAGAAAATAGTTCAGAGTTAGTTGATATTAGCCCTGACGATATTGATATCAAGATTTCCAACAAACTAATTACTGGTCAAATAAGAAGAGTTGACCTTGTTGTGAAAGTTAATGATTAGTGCGGTCAGTTATTAATCAATAATTTCTATTCGAAAATCCTACCTTCAATAATTATTCTGCATTGTGCCTATTAAGGATAGATTGCAAGGAATATTTATCCATATTGGAATAGTTCTAATTATTATTATTAGTTTAGAATTGTTCTAAATTAGTTTGACTTTATTTTAGAATTATTCTAAAACTTAAGAGTTAATTATTATTTATGGAGAATCATATGTCTTTATTGGGAAGTAAAACTGAAGAAAATTTAAAAGCCGCCTTTGCTGGAGAAAGTCAGGCAAATAGAAGATACTTATATTTTGCACAAAAGGCAGATGTTGAGGGATACAATGACGTTGCAACTGTTTTTAGATCAACAGCCGAAGGTGAAACAGGCCATGCGCATGGTCATTTAGAGTTTCTTGAAGAGGTCGGTGATCCTGCTACAGGCGAACCAATTGGACCAACTGCTGCGAATCTTAATGCTGCCATTCAAGGCGAAACGCATGAATATACTGATATGTACCCTGGTATGGCTAAAACAGCTAGAGATGAGGGATTTGATGAAATAGCTGACTGGTTTGAAACTCTTGCCAAAGCAGAAAAAAGTCATGCAGGAAGGTTTCAAAAAGCATTGGATAATTTAGACGAATAAATAATCTTTTTATTATTGGGCATCGGGTAACTACTCTTTGCCCAAATTTTTAGGCATTATCATGGAAGGATCTATTCAGGCTCCTATCAGGCACCCTATCCCTTGGCGCGAAGATGATTTCTTTGATCAGGCCTCTTTAGATGAGGAGCTAAGAAGGGTATTTGATATATGCCATGGATGCAGACGATGCTTTAATCTTTGTGATAGCTTTCCCCAACTTTTTGATGCTATCGATGAATCTGAAAGTGGTGAACTTGATACAGTCGATAGCGATTTATTTCCAAAAATTGCAGATTCCTGTACTTTATGTGATATGTGCTTTCTAACGAAATGTCCGTATGTTCCTCCTCACGAATTTAATATTGACTTCCCCCACCTGATGTTGAGGTCTAGAGCTGTTGAGCTTTCGAAAAATGGGAAACCACCGTTCGTACAAAGCCAATTAGCAAAAACCGACAGGAATGGAGAAATTGGTAAACTAATCGGATTTGTTCTAAATTTTTTCACTAGCCTAAGCAATAAGGTTTTTAGAAAATTCCTCGACTTTTCTTTTGGTATTGACTTTAAAGTCTTATTGCCAAAATTTGATATGAAAAAGATTAAGGTTCCTAGCGTCAACTTAAGCGGTAAGGCAAAAAACCGTAAAGCAGTTATTTTTACAACTTGCTACGCAAATTATAATCGGACTGAGATTGCGGATGCATCACTGGCTATCTTGGCGGCTCAAGGCGTTGAAATTGAAATCAACTACCCGAGTTGCTGCGGTATGCCTCTTTTAGAGCAAGGTAACATCGAAGAGGTATCAAAATCAGCAAGAAGAATATCACAAAGCTTTATAAGCTTTATTGATAAGGGTTACGATGTCATTGCACTTGGATCCTCTTGTGCCTTAATGATGAAATATGAATGGCCTCTGATTCTTCCAGAAAATGATGCTGTTAAAATCTTATCAGAAAATATATTTGATATTGATGAGTACATTGTTGATATTGCAAAAAAGGAAGGCTTAGTGGATGGAATGAATCCAGTTGATGGAGCAATCTCTCTTCACCTGGCATGCCATTCAAGAGCACAGAATATGGGGCCAAAATCTAATGAATTACTTCGGCTTATTCCTGATGCGGAAATATCCATTGTTGAGAGGTGTTCTGGTCATGGCGGTACTTTTGGAGTTTTATCTGAAACACATGACCTAGCTAGAAAAATTGGCAAACCTGCCGCAAGAAAAATTGACCAAAGCAACCCCTCTTATGTTATTTCGAGCTGCCCTCTAGCATCTAAGCATTTATCGCAGATTATCAAAGAAGATATTAATGATAACAATAGTAAGGACTTTAAGTCAGGACACCCCGTTGAACTAATGGCGGTGTCTTACGGATTTTTAAAAAAAGATGAAATGAGTGAGTAATGAAAATAATAGATACTAAAGATATATTGCCTAATGATGAATATGGATTAATTAGAAAAGAAAAAAGAAACAAGATTCTTTCATATAAAAAACTCAGACGAATAAGTGTCGGTCCTTATGCGACTTTTTATTTTGAATCATACAGGACTATGCTTTATCAGATTCAGGAAATGCTTTTTGTTGAAGGGGCTCCAGACGGACAGCTCGAAGATGAGTTGATCGCTTATAATCCTCTTGTTCCTCAGGGGTCAGATTTAGTTACTACTCTTATGTTTGAAATTAATGATGAGAGAATAAGGACTGCGTTTTTATCCTCAATTGGAAATGTTGAAGAATTTATTTTTATAATGGTTGGGGACGAAAAAATTAAAGCTAGATTTGAGGATGATATTGAAAGAACAAACTCAAAAGGAAAAGCATCTTCAGTCCATTTTTTGCATTTTGATTTTAGTGATATTCAAAAGAATGAATTTTTATCTAAAAGAAGTAAAGTTTGTCTGGGTATTGAGCATGCTAGTTATAGCCATATTGCTATATTGAATGAAGAGAATATTAAAACACTTTCTAGTGATTTTAATTAGCACCCCATAAATATCTTTTCTCAAAATAACCTTTGAGACGATAAGTATTTTTAAAGAAGTATTTTTCCTTTTTTATTGATAACTCTATTTCACATATTATTTTATCACAGTCTATTAATTTAACTATTACTCCGTTGTGGATATAGGCAATTGGCTTACCGCTAGCATTTTTTAATGTTAAAGGCTTTCTATTTTTTAATGCTTTGTCAATTTCACTAGTTGAGTCATAAACAAGTGCAGTTTTTTTCTTAGATAACTGACTAGAGCTAATCCAACCCTTTTGATTTCCGGGTAGTAATATTTGAATCCAGTCCCCTTTTTCCCTAAGTATTTTAATAGGGAGACCTCTTCTTTTATAAACCCAAATAACTTTATTGGCCTTGGACGGACCTGTCCTTAAATATGTCTTATTGTATTTTAGGGATCCCCACTCCTGATTCAGATTATCCGCATAAAGAGGGCAATTTAAAATTAGAATAACTGTAATATTTATTAATATGATATTAATTATTTTCATCTTTTATTACAAGCTTCCGTTGAGTGGGTTCTTAGGATCCCACCTAATTTTTATTAATCTTATGGCATATGAGGATCCGTCAAAGATTAATAGTCTTCCCACAAGATTATCTTTTTGTCCTAGAATTTGCTTAATAGCTTCGGTTGCTTGAATTGACCCAATTATTCCAGCAACAGAACCCAGTATACCTAGGGATTCACAATTCTTTTCGCTTTCCTTATTAATTTTTAAACATCTATACGAAGGATTAGGGATCCCATTTTCATTAAACTCATAAGACCGATATGTTGTGACTTGTCCAAAAAAACCTGCCACAGAAGCAGAAACAAGAGGTTTTTTTTCTTTAAAACAGATATCATTTATAGCCAGACTACTTAAATGATTATCTGTGCAGTCGATAATTATATCATACTCCTTAATGATATTTTTAGTTCCACCTGAGGTCATTCGACTTTTGTATATATTAATATTAATATTAGGGTTGATGGAGTGAGCAAATTTTTTTGCCTGAGTAACTTTATAAAGACCAATATCTTTCATTGAATATATTGGCTGTCGGTGAAGGTTGGAGATATCAACCTTATCATCATCAACTAATCCTATTTCTCCTACCCCTGATCCTGAAATATATTGCAAGACTGGTGAGCCTAATCCACCTAATCCAATTATTAGTACCTTAGCATTATCAAGTAACTTCTGACCTTGCCCTCCAATTTCCTTTAAAAGAAGATGTCGAGAATATCTCTCTAATGGATCACCTTTTTTCATATTGAGTGCTTATTCCGGTTGAGCCAAAGCCACCTTCGCCTCTTTCGGTATCGTCTAGTTCCTCAGTAGGTAATAAATTAAACTGAACAATAGGTGCAATTATTAATTGGGCTATTCTCATACCACGCTTAATTTGAAAATTAACTTTACTATGATTGATAAGCATAACAGAAATTTCTCCTCTGTAGTCACTATCAATAGTTCCCGGAGAGTTAAGGATTGTAATACCATTCTTAACTGAAAGACCAGATCTTGGTCTTACTTGGGCTTCGAATCCTAGCGGTAGAGCAATAGCAATGCCTGTTGGAATCATTTCAGCGTTTCCCGGTAGTATTAAAATAGTTTTTTTTTCATCTATAGCGGCCAATAAATCCATTCCAGCAGCACCCTTTGATTCATATTTTGGAAGGGGCAGATTGAGACCATTCTTAAGAATTTTTGTTGGTAAATTTTTCATGCCGCAACGTTAAAGAATTTTATAATCTTATGGCAAAGTTTTTCAGCAACAATTTTTTTTGTTAATAATCCCCAGCCCTCTTCAGTGCTACTACTTAAAAATGAAACCTCATTCATCTCATTATTAAAAACACTTTTATTATCCTGCGTTTGGCTATTTGCGATTATCCAGTCACACGACTTATTAGTTAATTTACCTCTAGCTGACTTAATAAGGTTTTGAGTTTCGAGAGTAAAACCTACTACTAATTTTGGCCTGTTTATATTTGTTTCACTAATTGTTTTAAGTATATCAGTATTCTGTATTAGCGGTAAATTGATTTGATTCCTCAATGAATCTGATTTTTTTAACTTATTTTCCGATACCTTTAAAGCTCTCCAATCTGATACTGCTGCTGCAAAAATTGAAATATCGACAGGCATAGATTCCTGACATGCATTTAACATTTCTTCTGCTGTTCTTACTTCTGTAACTCTCACATTATCTGGGTGGGGTATATTCACTGGTCCTGAAATTAGGTGAGTATCGGCACCAAGCTTGCTCAATCTTTCCGCGATCGCATGTCCTTGTTTTCCTGAGGATTGATTTGAAATAAACCTTACTGGATCAATTGGCTCAATTGTTGGCCCTGATGTAACAAGAGCTGTTCTTCCCGTTAAGGGTCCGGGGCTAAGTAAAAGTTCTATTTCTTTGTATATATCTTCAACTTTTGACATTTTTCCTGCCCCAGTCTCACCACATGCCATCTCCCCATTATCGGGGCCCACAAAAATATGGCCATATTTTTTTAAAGTTTTGATATTTTCTTTTGTCGACGGGTTATTCCACATTTTTACATTCATTGATGGTGCTATTAAGAGGGGTTTATTGTTTGCAAGTAGAACTGATGTGGCTAGGCTATCAGAAATCCCATAGGACATTTTTGCTAGTATATTTGCAGTTGCGGGAGCCAAAACAACTAAATCAGCGTCTCTGGACAGCTTAATATGACCAATATTAGTTTCACTCTCTAGATCAAAAAGATCTGTATAAACTTTGTTTTGTGATAAAGCACCAAATGATAATGGCTGAACAAATTGGGTTGCACTTTTAGTAAGAACGCAAGTGACATCATCACCACGCCTTTTTATTTCTCTTATAAGGTCTAGTGATCTGTAAGCGGCAATACCCCCGCTTACTATTAAAAGAATTTTTTTCATAATGATTCCTTAACTCAAAAAACCAGATAATACCATAATTATATAAAAGTAAAATCTATCATAGAAATTTAATTTATTTATTTATCAATAGGATAGAAAGAATTACTGTGGAAATAATTAAAAAATAAGCTCTAAAGGAATTGAATTCCACTTTCCTTTTTTCCTTTATTAGGCGTAATGAATTTTTGTCTATTTTTAAGCCATCCTCACCAAAAGCTTTTTTTATTTTATTAAAATCATTTTTTGTTTTCTCTATATCTCGGATAATTGATGTATATATTTCTCTAGCATTAGCATTAAGGGATGTCTCATTGAAAAGAAATTTAGATGGCTGAAAATCTTTTATTGTCGTTAAGCTATCAAGTATTGGCTTGGAAAGATTCCAAATATTTAGCTTTGGATTAAATTCCCTTGCCACACCCTCAGTCACAACCATAGTTTTTTGAAGCAATAACAATTGTGGCTGAGTCTTCATTTTAAATTGGCTAGTGACTTCAAGTAGTTGTGATAAGAGGTGGCCCATTGATATGTTATCAGAATCTTGTCCCTGAATTGGCTCGCCAATAGCTCTTAAGGCTTGAGAAAATTTATCACGATCTTGATCCTCTGGAATATACCCAGCCTCAAAGTGAATATCAGCAATTTTTTTATAATCTTTTTTAACAAAGCCGGTTAATATTTCCAATAGGTAGCGTCTACTCTGAACGCTAAGTCTTCCCATTATACCAAAATCAACAGGAATAATTGTAGCATCATCTTTAATGAAAAGATTTCCTTGGTGCATATCTGCATGAAAGAATCCATCGCGTATTGCCAAAATTAGGAAAGTTTTCATAATATTTTCACCAATTTCATTAAAATCTATATTTTTTTTTCTAATTTTATTAAGAGATTTTGATGAATTTGAATCAACCCATTCCGTTGTTAATATATTTTTTGTGGTTAAATCCCAGAATACTCTTGGGATTTCTATAAATTTATCATTTTCTGTATTTTCAATTATTTCTGATTGCGCCGCGGCCTCTAATCTGAGGTCGATTTCCATAAATAAACTTTCTTCAAGAGTTCTAACAATCTCCACTACCCTTAACCTTCTTGCCTCAGGAGATATTTTTTCTAGAATTCTAGCGCCTAAATAAAAATCCTCCAAATCTCTCTCAATTTTACGGCCTATATCTGGACGTAGTATTTTTATCGCCACAGCTTGAGAAACACCATTGATCTCAATTATAGCTTTGTGTACTTGGGCAATAGAGGCTGCGGCTATAGGTTCTCCAATTTTTTTAAATTTGCTTTTATAGTTTTTACCGAAAGATTCTATCAAGGATTCTTCTACATATTTTTTATGAAAAGGGGGTAAGCTATCTTGTAGCTCTCTAAGGTGAGCTGATAACTTATTCCCTATTATATCTGGGCGTGTCGATAAAAATTGTCCCATTTTTATCCATGTTGGACCAAGCTTCTGAAGAGATTTCGAGAGTCCATCATGACCCTCCGGCGAGAAAATTTTATAGTATATTTGTATAACCCTAGGGAAGGATTTAAGAATATTGTCAGGAATAAGATTCTTCTCTCTCGATAGGATTAGGAGGCCTCTCAGAAGTCTAAATGTTTTAAAAAATCCAAACAATTTATGGTTTCTCCGCCCTATAAATACAAACAATATTTCCGGTTAATTGCTTTATTGTATTTGATATAAAGCCTGCCTTAATAATCATATCGTTAAATTCTTCAGGGTTAGGGAATGTTCTTATACTATCCACTAGGTAACGATATGGCGTCTCATCTCCAACTATAAGCTTTCCTAGTTTTGGTATAAAACCATATGACCAAATATCATATAAGTTTCTAAGCATTATGTCCTTTGGCATAGAAAATTCCATACAGATAAATATTCCACCTGGCTTAAGAACCCGAAAGCACTCTTCTAGGCATTTTTTTCTATCACTTACATTCCTAATACCAAATGCAATTGTCAATATGTCAGCGTAATTATTCCTTAGAGCGATCGACTCCCCGGGAGAACAAATAAAATTACAATTTGATAAAAGATTTTTTCTTACAGACACTTTCCGCCCTTCATTTAACATTTCTTGGTTAATATCAATAATATTAACAAAATTATTTTTCGGAAATTTTTCTAAAAATTTGAATGCTATATCACCGGTCCCGCCAGCTAAATCAATGACAATCTGGTCCTCATTTTTGACGCTTTTAATGCTACTGATAAAAGTCTTTTTCCATAGCCTTTGCATGCCTAGCGACATAAAGTCATTCATAAGGTCGTATTTATTAGCCACTTTGTTAAAAATGCCCCTTACTCTTGAGGAGTGTTCTTTATTACCTATTTTTTCGTATCCAAAATTACTTTCTGTCATTGCAATATCAACCTTTGTGAGAGAACATAGCCGTTTGTTATTAATATTACCACCTAGGAGTTAAGATTTAAATGCCAGAATTACCAGAGGTTGAAACTGTAAAAAGAGGCTTGGAAGGATCTATAGTTAATAAAAAGATAGAAAAAATCTATTTGTCAGGGCTGTCCTTAAGATTCCCACTGCCAGATAACTTTACTTCAATGGCTATTAATAAAAAAATATTATCGGTCTCAAGGCGTGCAAAATATCTTTTAATTGGCTTATCGGGTAATTTAACAATTATCTCTCATCTTGGTATGTCAGGAAGTTATAGGGTATTAAGCTCCAGTGAATCTAAGAATTACACACCGGCAAAACACGATCATTTAATTTTTGACCTAAGTGATTTTAAGGTTGTTTATAATGATCCAAGACGATTTGGATATATGGTAATAACAACAAAAAGTCCAGAAGACCACAAGCTCCTTGCCTCATTGGGACCCGAGCCAATGAGCAATAGCTTTAACGAGGAGGTTTTAGCTAAATCTTTTTTAGGAAAAGATAGGCCAATAAAAAACGCCCTGCTCGATCAAACCATAGTGTCTGGTTTGGGTAATATATATGTCTGCGAGGCTCTTTTTAGGTCTAAGATTAATCCTAAAAAAAAGGTTAAGCGGCTTGTTTACGCTAATGGCTCGCCCAAGGATTCTTTAATACTTCTAAAGAATAAAATTAATCAGATAATTCGAGATTCTATAGCCCTCGGAGGTTCATCGTTAAAAGACTTTTCCAGTGCTGAGGGTAAAATGGGATACTTTCAGAATACATTTAGGGTCTATGGGAGGGAGGGTGAAAATTGTATATCAGAAAATTGTAATGAGAAAATAAAGCGGCTTATACAATCGGGTAGGTCAACTTTTTATTGTCCAAAATGTCAAAAATAAGTCTGAGACAGATAAAATAATTGTATTGAATTTTTACCACTATATAGACTATAACTTGATCATTAAAATTAAGAGTACTTAGGAGAAAAAATGTCAGATAAAAATATAATTATTGAAAAAGAAAATGGTATTATTACCGCCTCTCTAAATAGACCGGATGCTCTTAATGCCCTTAATGATGAGTTAATGGATGAATTATTAACTGCTGTTGATAATTATGAAAAAGATGACTCTCTTAGATGTATGATCTTAACGGGTTCGTCCAAAGCTTTTGCTGCAGGTGCGGATATAAAGCAAATGCAGCCTAAATCCTATATGGATGTATACAAAGAAGATTTTATAACAAGAAATTGGGAGAGCGTTGCGAGTTGTCGCAAGCCTATTATTGCAGCAGTTTCTGGGTATGCACTTGGCGGCGGCTGTGAGCTAGCAATGATGTGTGACTTTATTCTGGCATCCGAAAGTGCAAAATTTGGACAACCAGAGATCAACTTAGGTGTAAGCCCTGGAGCTGGTGGTAGTCAAAGATTAACCAGATTCATCGGTAAATCTAAAGCGATGGATATGTGCCTTACTGGAAGAATGATGGATGCCGAAGAGTCTGAAAGAAGCGGGCTAGTTAGTAGGGTGTTTCCAAATGAAAGCTTTATGAAGGATGTAATGGAAGTGGCTATAGCTGTATCTCAAAAATCTATGATAGCAACTATGATGACTAAGGAAATGGTTAATCGTTCTTATGAAACCACCTTGTCTGAAGGTATTAGGTTTGAGAGACGCCTATTTCATTCCATGTTCGCAACTGAAGATAAAAAAGAGGGAATGTCAGCTTTTATCGACAAGAGAAAACCTGAATTCAAAGATAAATAATTTAGGTAAAATAATAGTAATGCTTGACGAAGTATAACTATACAAATATAACGCCCACTCTATTAAATTTTTATGAGGTTAAGTAAATGGCAAATCTTTCATCATCCAAAAAGATGGTTAGAAAAATTGCAACGAGAACTGAAAGAAATAAGTCTCATGTGACTAATATGAGGACTTATATCAAGAAAGTTGAGGAAGCAATTACTGCCGGTAACGCTGATGAAGCTAAATTAGCCCTTAGGGAAGCTCAGCCCAAGATAATGAGTGTTGCGCAAAAAGGTATTCTTCATAAAAATACAGCGTCAAGAAAGATATCTAGACTTGCTAAAAGAGTTAAAAACCTCTCCTAATTAATACGATTTCATTTTTGCAAGAAGAATATTTTATTTTTTTTAATAAATCGTAACTTAGCCTATTGCATGATCGTAGATTCACCTCTAACGTAATTTTTAAATATTTTTTCTTTTACAGAAATTATCTTAAAAAGTGGAGCCTGTTAAATCTCTTTAATAGTCCGTCATAGATCTCATAATATTAAGAGGTTGTTCGTTAAAATTTATAATGGTGGTCTTTGTGGACGAAAAAAATTCTAATAATGTTCAAATAAAGAAAGTCTGGGAACGTACTCTTTCAGTCTTAAGGGCTGAGTTGGGTGAGGCAACATTTAGAAGTTGGTTTAGGCATATTAAGTTTGGAGAATTGGCCGATAAAAATTTAATTCTTTATGTTCCAACAAAATTTATGAAGGATTGGATCCATACTCATTATGCGGATCGGATCTTATCCATATTAAAGAATAATTCAGCCTCTGTTGATAATATTATTTTTGATTTGCAAAAATTTAATAAACCTCAGAAAATTTCCAACAATACTAACGATGTTAATCATACGAAAGATAACTCAGTGGGATCGTCGGGTGTTAAGATCCAAGAGACTGGTGATCACAATACTATGCTTGGTGCCCCTTTGGATCCAGATTTATCATTTGAAAATTTTGTTGTTGGAGCCTCTAATGAATTAGCTTATGCGGCAGCAAAAAGAATAGCTGAGGCGGATAAAGTTTCATTTAATCCTTTATTCTTATACGGTGGAGTTGGCTTAGGGAAGACTCACTTAATGCACGCGATTGCATTAGAGATAAAAAAAAATTGGCCCGAAAGGAAGGTTTTATACCTATCGGCTGAGAAGTTTATGTACCAATTCATTAGAGCATTGC
The DNA here is from genome assembly GCA_905182015.1 of alpha proteobacterium MED-G09. GTDB lineage: Bacteria > Pseudomonadota > Alphaproteobacteria > MED-G09 > MED-G09 > MED-G09. The sequence continues at coordinate 105,776 of CAJIZT010000007.1, forward strand.
GATTTAAAGATACAATGTCTTTTAAGCAACAGTTTAGATCTGTCGATGTTTTAATGGTTGATGACATCCAATTTATTGCCGGCAAAGACTCTACTCAAGAAGAATTCTTTCATACCTTTAATACGCTGATTGATCATAATCACCAGGTTGTAATTTCTGCAGATAGATCGCCCGTTGACCTTGATGGAATAGAAGAGAGAATTAGATCAAGACTAGGATGGGGTTTGGTAGCTGATATTCACCCTTCAGACTATGAGTTGCGCCTTGGTATCTTACAATCTAAGGCGGAGGCTCATTTAAAAGAAAATCCTGATATCGTTATTAAAGATAACATGTTAGAGTTTTTAGCACAAAAGATTGACTCAAATATCAGGGTACTTGAGGGTGCGCTTAATAGGATTATTGCCTACTCTTCTCTTGTCGGGCGTCCAGTCACTATTGATATGGCGCAAGAAGTTCTCAAAGACCTAATAAGAGCGTCACAAAGAAGAGTTACTATTGACGATATTCAAAGAAAAGTAGCTGATTATTATAATTTGAGATTGTCTGATCTTTTATCTGCAAGGCGATCCCGCACTATTGCGCGGCCAAGGCAGGTGGCAATGTATTTATCGAAAATCCTAACGACAAGATCCTTACCCGAGATAGGAAGAAAGTTTGGCGGAAGAGATCATACCACTGTTATTCATGCAGTTAAAAGAATAGAAGGCCTTAAGGATAGTGATGCCGCTATTCAAGAAGAGGTTGATTTATTAACAAGGTCTCTTGAAAGTTAATTCCTAAGTGATTTTTGTTAAAGTTCTGCTATAATAACTCATTGATTCGTTTATTTTATTCTTGTAGATTTTTAAGTTAATCAACTTATTTAATTTACTCATTATTGGGAGTGTTATTCATGAAGGTATCAATTGAAAGAGGTATACTTCTTAAGGCGCTGAATCATGTGCAGGGTATTGTCGAAAGAAGAAATACTATTCCAATTCTGTCTAATGTAAAAATTGATGCTAATAAAAAAGGTATTGCTTTAATAGCAACTGATTTGGACTTAGAGATTATTGAAAATGTTGAAGCCACTGTTTCCAGGGCTGGCTCTACTACCATATCAGCCCATACCTTATATGATATTATTAGAAAGATTCCTGAGGGGTCTTTTGTAGAAATAGAACAGAAACAAGACAATCAAATAGAATTAAGATCTGGACAATCAAACTTTGACTTACCTTGTTTACCAGATGAGGATTTTCCTGAAATGTCATCTGGGGAAATGCCATGCAGCTTTACGATGGGATCAAACGACCTTGCAAGATTGATTGATAAAACTAAATTTGCAATTTCTACAGAAGAAACAAGGTATTATCTCAATGGTATTTTTTTGCATTCCATAGATAATGAGCTTCGTTCTGTTGCAACTGATGGGCATAGGCTGGCCTGTGTAAAATCTAAGTTGCCAGCAGGGGCAGAAGAAATGCCAAGTGTTATTATTCCAAGAAAAACAGTTGGTGAAATTAGAAAATTGATAGAGGGCTCTTCTGATGATTTATCCATCAAAGTTTCTGATACAAAAATCCAATTTAATCTGAAGGATGTTCAGTTGACCTCGAAGTTGATTGATGGAACTTTTCCAGACTATGAAAGAGTTATTCCTAAGAATAACGATAAAGAACTTTCCATAGAAACAAAGATTTTCTCATCATCGATTGATAGAGTCGCAACAATATCCTCTGATAAGTCTAAGGCGGTAAAGTTTTTACTGAAAGACGGAGCCTTAACTCTAACTGTTGTTAACCCAGATGCAGGGACAGCGGTCGAAAAAACACCGGTGCAGTATGACTATGAAGAATTAGAGATTGGTTTTAATGCAAGATATCTTTTAGATATTGCTAGCCAAATTGATGGTCATGATATGGTTTTCGCACTTGAGGGCTCTGGATCTCCGGCATTAATCAGAGATTCTAATGATGATCAGGCTACCTATGTTCTTATGCCTATGAGGGTTTGAGTATAGATGGATTTTTTTCAGTGAATCAACATAACACCAATAACCTTGAAGATTTTAAGTATGACTTTAATAGAGTAAATTCCTTAAAGTTAAAAAATTTTAGATCATATAAGGACTTAAAGTGCTCTTTTAATGGTGGCCCCGTAGTTTTGTTAGGCCCAAATGGGTCAGGAAAAACAAATATTCTTGAAGCTTTATCGCTTCTCTCTCCCGGTAAAGGCCTAAGAGGGGCTTCATTCGATCAGTTTCGTAATTTCAAAGGCCCCAGCGAGTGGGGGGTGATAGCAGAGGTCGCATCGCATAATCAGATTATAAAAATATCGACCGGTGTTTCAGCTGGACGATTGAGAGGACGTGATGTGAAAGTTAACGATAAAAAAGTATCTGGTTATAGCTCTCTGCCTTCGCTAATATCATTATCATGGGTGACACCATCAATGGATCAAATTTTTATGGAATCGCCTTCTTCAAGAAGAAAATTTTTAGATAGAATGTGCTCCTCTTTTAACGATAATCATATTAGCTCGATTAAGAATTACGAAAAATTAATGAGAGAACGAAACAGACTCTTGCAAGACAGTTTTTCTGATAAGACCTGGCTGGATACATTGGAGACCAGAATGGCGTCAGAAGGTATTCTTATAGGGTTAACAAGGATTGAGTTGGTTAAAAGTCTTAACGATATATTGGGAAAAGACCAGAATCCTGTTTGGCCAAAAGCATTTCTAAAGATTGAAGGGGATGTAGAGGAAGAATTAATTTCAAATAATTCAGATGAAGTAAAGGAAAATTATTCAAAAACCTTATTTGACAATCGAAGAAAAGATTCTCTTTCTGGGCGGACGTTAGAAGGTGTGCATAGAAGTGATCTTTTAGTTAGCGAAAGAAATAAAGGGGTTTATGCTAATCAATGCTCAACTGGAGAACAAAAAGGTCTTTTGCTAGGACTTATATTAAGTCACCTGGACTTAATTGCTGAAAGTTCAAACCGTTATCCAATTTTATTATTAGACGAGGTAATTGCGCATCTAGATCAAGTAAGAAGATCGTCACTCTTTGATCAGATAGTTAGAACAAAAGCTCAGGTTTTTATGACAGGAACGGATGTTAACTCTTTTTCACCAATCAAAGGTTCTGCTGAATTTTTTTCAGTTGGCATGGGGCTTCTAAAGGAATTTCAAATTTAATAAGGTAGGGTAATGACTAAAAAGAAAATAGAAAATAATGATGAAGATTATGGGGCCGATTCAATTAAGGTTCTTAAGGGCTTAGAGGCTGTTAAAAAAAGACCGGGAATGTATATAGGCGATACAGACGATGGCTCTGGTTTGCATCATATGGTTTATGAGGTGGTAGATAATTCTGTTGATGAGGCTTTGGCAGGACACTGTAAGAATATAATTGTTATGATCAATCCTGATGGTTCCGTCATGGTAAAGGATGATGGAAGAGGAATACCAACTGATATACATGACGAAGGTGTTTCAGCTGCAGAGGTTATAATGACGCAATTACACGCCGGCGGTAAATTTGATCAAAATTCTTACAAGATTTCAGGCGGTCTTCATGGAGTTGGCGTTTCAGTAGTTAATGCCTTATCTGAAAATTTAGAATTATACATCAACAGAGATGGAAAGAGATACTTTATGTCATTTAAGGATGGTGATGCACAATCATCTTTAGAGGTTATTGGTGATTGCGGAGAAGAAACTGGTACCGAAATAAAGTTTCTTCCATCGAAAAAAATATTCACAATGATTGAGTTTGATAGACGTGTTCTGGAAAAAAAATTAAGAGAGCTGGCCTTCTTAAATTCAAATATTTCAATACTTCTTCAGGACTTAAGAAAAGATGAGCCTTGGGAAAAAATGATGAGCTATGAGGGGGGTCTTAAGGAATTTGTTAGATATCTTGATCAAACTAAAAAACCAATGATTGAAGAGCCAATCAGTCTTAATACAAGCAAGGGTGGTGTAGAAGTCAATTTAGCGTTGTGGTGGAATGATAGTTATTATGAGACAGTTAATTGCTTTACTAATAATATTCCTCAAAAAGATGGGGGAACGCATCTTGCCGGGCTACGTGGAGCTTTAACAAGAGTTGTTAACTCTTATGCTCAGAATTCTGGTATAGCAAAGAAAGAAAATGTTCAGCTGGTAGGTGAGGATATAAGAGAAGGTCTCACGTGTGTTTTATCAATAAAAGTGGCAGATCCTAAATTCTCAAGTCAGACTAAAGATAAGCTAGTCTCTTCAGAAGTAAGGCCTGCAGTCGAGAGTTTGGTTAGCGATGCCCTAGGAGAATGGCTCGAAGAGCATCCTAGTGCAGCAAAACAAATAATTGGAAAAGTAGTTGAGGCAGCAGCAGCAAGAAATGCTGCTAGAAAAGCAAGAGAGCTAACACGTCGTAAGGGTGCTTTAGACATTTCTTCTTTGCCAGGAAAGTTAGCAGATTGCCAAGAAAAGGATCCTGAAAAATGTGAAATTTTTATCGTGGAAGGTGATTCAGCTGGAGGTTCAGCGAAGCAAGGAAGGGATAGGGCTACTCAAGCAATCCTTCCTTTAAGAGGAAAGATTATTAATTGTGAGAAAGCTAGACTGTCCAAAGTTCTTTCATCGGTAGAAATAGGAACCCTTATTACAGCTCTTGGGGCTGGAATAGGTAAGGATGTCTCTGAGGACGAGGATGAGGATGGCTTTAATGTTAATAAGCTAAGATATAAAAAAATTATTATAATGACAGACGCGGATGTCGATGGTGCTCATATTAGAACGCTTCTTCTTACTTTTTTTTACAGACAAATGTACCCTCTCATTTCTTCTGGTTGCTTGTATATCGCCCAACCACCCCTTTATAAGGCTAAAAAAGGAAATTCCGAAACATACCTTAAAGATGATGATGATTTAGATAACTATTTGATAAATTCTGGTGTTGACGACTCCATTTTAGCTCTTGGTTCAGGCGAAACAATTTCTTCAAATGATTTACTAAATATAATTGATAGGAGTAGAAAATTTCGATCATTAATCAATCAATTGCCTAGCCGCTATAATTCCCATCTTGTTGAGGCTGTGGCATTAAGCGGAGCTTTTAAGCAGCCTTCAGACATTAATGAAGCAATTTTAAAAAGTATATCTCAACGGCTAACATTAAAATATAATGATGATGAGGCCGATTGGGCCGCTGAATATGATGCAAGTAATGGCCTGGTAATTAAAAGACAAATTCGTGGTGTTTACGAAACCTTAACGTTAGGGGCGGGAATATTTATGTCGTCAGATGCTCTTCGTTTATCAGAGCTAGCCTCTGATATTGTTAAATATTTTCCTTTAGAAGACAGCTTTAGTAATGCCTTTGAGAGGGCGGGAAGATCGTATATCGTCAGCAGCCCTTGTGAATTAGTTGAGTCTGTTCTCTTAGAGGGGAGGAAGGGTTTACAAATTCAGAGATATAAGGGGCTGGGTGAAATGAATGCGGATCAATTATGGGATACTACTCTTGATCCAGATGCTAGAAGACTTTTAAAGGTCAAGTTAGATAAGGGAGTTGATAATAGTGAGGTATTCTCTGATCTTATGGGTGATGAGGTCATCAAAAGGAGAGAGTTTATTCAAGAGAGTATTAGCTCGGGCGATCTTGTTGTAAATTTAGATATATAATTATTTATTTATAATATTTCTTATTTTCTCAACTATTAAGACAGACTGAATTTTTGGTGGGAAATAATCAATAAAATCACCATTAGAGTTTGCTAAGAAAATTATATCAAGGTGGTTGACCGTATAGTCATCAACGCCCTTGATAGGCTGCTTCTCATAATAAACACCCCAATCCTTGGCCACTTTATCAATTTCACTTTTTGTCCCTGTTAGCCCGATTATATCTTCATGAAATGCACCTATGTATTCTGATATAGCCTTCACTGTATCTCTCTCAGGGTCGACTGTTATAAATATAGGATTAATTTTTTCTGAATCTTTTCCTAACCTATCTATAATATCAGCCATTTTAATTAAAGTTGTAGGACACACATCTGGACAATATGTAAACCCAAAATACAAAAGCATTATTTTGTCAGATGATCTCGAATCAAACATACCTCCATCTTGGGATGTTAATAAAAAATGACCCCCAGGGAGGTTGTCTTGGTTCTCCACTTGCTGAACAATGCCTTTTTGTTTGTAATCTTTATTTAAAAAGAAATAAACTGAGGCGAATACAAGAGAAAAAATTAGAAATAAAAATATATTTTTCTTTAACATAATGTGCTTTTATATGATTTCTTAAACTCTTGCTATAACTTTTCTTTTTGGAAACAAAAATGATATTTAAAAATATAAACTTTGATAATTTAAAAAAAAGATATTTTCTTCTATTTTTATTTATTTTATCTATTCTAAGTGTAAATTCTTATGCTCAATCAAATAAAAATAGCCCTTTTAAGGAAGGCCAAGTTGTTACGGCAGTTAAATCTGGAACAATGGAGGATTTAATAAACTCCATTCAGGCGGGTAATTCAGTTAATGAACTGGATTTTGACGAAGTCCCAGCTCTATTACTTGCGATTGACAGAGGAAGATCAGATATGACGACTTTTCTTTTAAAGAAAGGAGCGCGAGCAAATCAAAGGGATGAACAAAAAAGAACGGCACTTTCTATTGCTGCGCGTAAAAATAATGTTGGAATAGTTAATGAATTGATTAAATTTGGTGCAAAACCTGATCGATATGGTGCCAACAAGGAAACGCCTCTGATAATTGCAACTCGCTTTGGAAATTATGAATCAGTGCGAGCGTTGCTGGAGGGTGGTGCTTATCCAGATGATACCGACCTTACAGGCAGAACGGCTTTGCAATGGTCACAAATAAAACACTTCAAAAGAATTGAGAATACACTTAAAGAACATGGTGCCTATGGAAATTAATTTATCTACAGAGGAGCCATTCCATTTGCTATGATGAGCACTAATAGCAATCCTAACTGGATGAACGAAGCAAAAAAATTCTTCATTGCCGTATCTTTGGTCTGCTTAAAAGTCAATAACAGACTGGTCCAAATAAAGTATCCCCCTCCTAATATTGCACCCACTAAATACAGCCATCCCATACTATATACGACCGGGAGAAGAGAGACTAAGACCAAAATAATTGTATGAAATAATATGATATAGGATGTATTTGAGTAACTAATGATATTTGGAAGCATTGGTATTTTTGCTTTCTTATAGTCTTCGCCTATTGCCATTGCCAGACTCCAAAAATGAGGTGGAGTCCATAAAAATAATATAACTGCCAGTATAATAGCTTCGGGGGAAAGTGATGTATTCACCGCTGCAGAGCCAGCCAGTGTTGCGAAACTACCTGCCAAACCTCCAATAACAATATTCCAAACACTCTTTCTTTTCAACCAAATCGTATATACACATCCATAAAAAAATGCTCCAAGAAAATTATAAAAGGCGGAATACGGATTTATCATTAGATATGAGAGCATTATTCCTGAAGAGGTTATAAGCATAAAAAAGATAGGCCAAATTAAACTTGGGCTTAGCTTTCCTGTGACAAAAGGTCGCTCAGATGTTCTTGGCATTAAGGCATCAAGATCTCTTTCAAAGTATTGATTAAATGCACTGACACCAGCTGAGGCTAAGAATGTTGATACTGCTAATATCAAGATTTGAGACCAACTCAATGTATTATTCGGCATGATGAATGCACCCGAAATGGCGCATAACATTATAGTTATACTTATTCTAACCTTAAAAATATTGATTAATAATTTAAAAAAAGTAAGCATAAAATACATTCTCGGTTGTTTATAATAACTAAACTGCCTTAAAGAAATGTATATTAAAAGTCTTAAATTGTGACTCTAGAATATCTTGACTTTATAGGGACAATAAGTAGTTTGGGAACCAATAAGTAATAGAACTTAAGGAATCACTTTCTTAAGTTAATAATAATCAAAATGAGGCTTCGTTTATGGTACCTTTTATTCTTTTGCTAGTAATTGTTGGTTCAGTTCTTTTCCATATTTTTACTCCATGGTATTCAACTCCAATTGCTTCCAATTGGAGCAACATTGACAAGACAATCGAGCTAACCTTTTGGATGACTGGCGGGGTTTATGTCGCAGTATTGGGATTTATGACTTATTGCGTTATTCGCTTTCGAAGTAAAGAAGGTCATCGCGCAGATTATGAGCCTGAAAGCAAGAAGTTGGAAATTATTCTTACTGTTTTGACGACAATCGGGGTTGCAGGGTTACTTGCTCCCGGACTTATTGTTTGGGACGAATATGTTTCGCCTCCTGAAGATGCAATGCCTATTGAGGCTATGGGGCAACAATGGTATTGGAGTTTCCGACTTCCTGGGGAAGATGGAGTATTAGGAACGACTGACGCAAGAAATATTAATGCTGATAATCCCTTTGGGATGAATAAAAATGATCCAAACGGTCAAGATGATATACTAATTGAGGGCGATGATTTGCATTTAGAGCTAGAGAAACCTGTGAAGTTTTTACTTAGATCTATAGATGTTTTACATAACTTTTACGTTCCCCAATTTCGAGCAAAGATGGATTTAGTACCTGGTATGGTTACTTATTATTGGATTAGACCAACACTTGCTGGCGGCTATGAAATCCTATGCGCTGAGTTATGTGGTGTTGGTCATCACGCTATGAGAGGTTTCGTTAAAGTAGAGGGCAAAGAAGATTATAAAAATTGGCTTGATGATCAGTCAACATTTAAAGCGCTTCAAGAAGAAGCCAAGTTAGAGAATAAAGAAAAGCTAGCTTTTCATAAAAGTAATTAATTATTAAGAGGTTTTTATTATGTCAGAATCTATAGTTCCAGAAAGTGAGTTAGAAGAAGTCGAACTTTACCATGCAAAGAGCTGGTGGACAGAAAAAGTTTTTACTCAAGACGCAAAGCTAATAGCTGTTCAATATGGTTTAACAGCTTTTGCAATTGGATTTGTTGCTCTCGTTTTATCTTGGTTTATGAGAATCCAGATTGCCTTTCCCGAATTATCTATTATTAGCGAAGGAACTTATTATCAATTCATTACTATGCATGGAATGATAATGGTTGTTTATTTGCTGACTGCTTTATTTTTAGGAGCTTTTGGTAACTACTTGATTCCTCTAATGGTGGGTGCAAGAGATATGGTTTTCCCTTATCTTAATATGGTTAGCTATTGGACATATTTGGTTGCTGTATTAGTTCTATTTGTGAGCTTCTTTACTCCGGGCGGTCCCACTGGTGCTGGATGGACCCTTTACCCTCCTCAGGCAATTCTAGGCGGTACTCCAGGTCAAGAATCTGGTATAATACTTATGTTAGTGTCACTTTGTATTTTTATTGTTGGTTTTACAATGGGCGGCCTTAATTACGTTATCACCATTCTTCAAGCTCGAACACGAGGAATGACATTAATGAGGATGCCTTTAACGGTGTGGGGTATTTTTACAGCAACTGTTTTAGCTCTTTTTGCTTTCCCTGCATTATTTGTAAGTGCCGTAATGATGCTTTTTGATAAGTTATTAATGACAAGTTTTTTTATGCCTGCTCTAGTTGAATTTGGTGAAAATTTAACATATGGAGGTGGTAGCCCTATTTTATTCCAACACCTTTTTTGGTTCTTTGGCCATCCGGAAGTATACATTGTTGCCCTCCCAGCATTTGGAATTGTGTCTGATTTAATATCAGTGCACGCCCGTAAAAATATCTTTGGTTTTAGAATGATGGTTTGGGCTATTGTCGGAATTGGAGCATTAAGTTTTATTGTTTGGGCTCATCACATGTATGTCAGCGGCATGAATCCATATTTTGGGTTTTTCTTTGCTACAACAACTCTTATTATTGCAGTCCCAACTGCCTTGAAGGTTTATAATTGGGTTCTGACCTTATGGAAAGGAAATATACATTTAACTATTCCAATGTTATTTTGTCTCGCTTTTATTGTTACTTTCTTAAATGGCGGTCTAACTGGATTGTTTCTCGGAAATGTTGTTGTGGATGTCCCTCTTTCAGATACATATTTTGTAGTTGCACATTTTCATATGGTAATGGGTATTGCCCCAGTCCTAGTTATTCTTGGAGCTATATATCATTGGTTCCCTCTTATTACCGGGCGCATGCTTCATGATGGTATGGGAAGATTTCATTTCTGGGTAACATTTATTGGGTCATATTTAATTTATTTTCCAATGCATTATCTTGGTTTTATAGGGGTTCCAAGACGATATTATGAAATGGGGCAAACTGAAGCTCTTTATACATCATCTGCTGCAGACCTTAACGTATTCATAACGTTAGCCGCCCTAGCCGTTGGTTTTGCTCAACTTGTTTTCGTGTTCAATGTTTTTTGGAGTGCAAAAAAAGGAATTGTTGCTGAAAAAAACCCTTGGAAAGCTGCATCTTTAGAGTGGCAAACTCCAGATCAACCTCCAGTACATGGTAATTTTGGAAAAGAGTTACCTGTAATTTATCGTTGGGCCTATGATTATAGTGTGCCAGGAGCAGAAGATGATTTTATTCCTCAAGATGTTCCTAATGAGAAAGTCAAATTAGCTAAAGGACACTCTCAGCTTGGAGTAGAAAGTACTTGAGTATATTTAGTACATTATCACAAAAACCTTGGATGGCCGATCAAGCCCTCGTTGATAACGAGCACATGGGGAAATCAATGACTCTATCATTGCGAAAGGCAACTCTTTTCCTTTTGCTAATAGTAATTGCTATCTTGTTCACATTGTTTTCTGTGGCTTATATAGGAAGGATGGCTTATGGCGATTGGCGGACTCTTCCTGAACCATTGTTGCTTTGGTGGAATACAGCTATAATGGTATTTAGCAGCTTTTCTTTTTACCGTGCAAATGTAAATGCAGATCATAACAATATAAAAAAAACACGAATATATCTGTTAGTGTCTGGAGCCCTAACTATTAGTTTTATTGTTGGGCAGCTATTTGTTTGGCGAGAGCTAATTTCTTTTGGTTATTTTGTGTCAACTAACCCTTCATATGGTTTCTTTTACTTATTAACAGCCTTACATATTTTGCATTTATTGGGTGGACTGATTGCTTGGTTAGTTGTGACGCTCAAAAGTTTTACTCTTAAAAACGATCCAGTTAATTTTGCCCTGAAAGTCAATCTTTGTGCAATTTATTGGCATTTTTTATTAATAGTATGGGCATTTCTTTTTGTTATGCTTTTGTTAACATAAGTTTTATTTTTAATAGGATATAAATTCATGGCTACTTCATCAAAATTACCCTTAAAGGATGGACTCGAAGGTTTTGCTTTTGATTGGTCATCTGACCAAAGGGCTTTTAAGGGAGTTCCTTGGGGCAAGGCCATGATGTGGATTTTTCTTCTAAGTGATACTTTTATTTTTAGTTGTTTCTTAATTTCATATATGACCGCCCGTTGGTCAACTGTAGAACCTTGGCCTAATACAAGTGAGGTTTTCTCTCTTAGTGTTGCCGGGGTAAGCGTCCCCTTGCTTTTAATTGCAATAATGACATTTATTTTGATTACTAGTAGTGGAACTATGGCTATGGCTGTAAGAAGTGGTTATCAGAAGAAGCGTAAACAAGCTGCAGCACTTTTATTTCTTACGGGTATTCTGGGTATGTCTTTCGTTGGCATGCAAGCATTTGAGTGGACTAAGTTAATATCGGAAGGTATTCGTCCCTGGGAAAACCCTTTTGGCGCAAGACAATTTGGCTCTGTATTCTTTATGGTAACGGGCTTTCATGGCATTCATGTTTCATTTGGTGTAATTTTCTTATTTCTTACGGCAAGAAAAGTTCTTCGCGGTGATTATGACACTGGTCGTAGGGGTTTTTTTACTTGGCAAAAAGGGCGTTATGAAATTATTGAAACACTTGGTTTATATTGGCATTTTGTTGATCTAGTGTGGGTCTTCATTTTTGCATTTTTCTATCTTTGGTGAGGTAAACAATGGCACAAGACGGACAAGAACATCCAATTAGTACATATCTAGCGGTATGGATATTGCTCTTTGTATTAAGCGCATGTTCATACGCAGTTGACTACATAGGGTTTCAGGGAATTACTCGCTGGAGTCTAGTTATCCTATTCATGTTTTTAAAGGCTTACTTTATTTGCGCTGTCTTTATGCACATGGTTTGGGAACGAATGGCTCTGGTATTAGCCTTATTTATCCCAACTTTTGCAATTGTAGTTTTTGTAGGAATAATGGGATTTGAATCTGACTATACTCAGCTAGGAAGGAAGGTGTTTTTTGATACAGGGAAGCCACCGACTGTCTATGCCGTACCCCATAGTAATAGCCATGATGAGGGGCAAGAAGAGGAAGATAGTCATTAACTTTCGAAAGAGTAATATGTGCAGAAAACTTTTATTTATATTTTTAATTGCACTCTCGGCCCAAGATAGTCTGGCTCAAGAATCTGCGTTTATGAAGAAAATTAATAATTTTGCGGAAAGAGGTTATGTTGATGCTCAATATAACTTAGCTCGAATATATTCGAATGGTGAGTCTGTTGATCAAAATTTCGAGTTAGCAGCATACTGGTTTCTAAAAGCCGCTGAACAAGGCAATAAAGATGCCCAATACCAACTTGCTAAAATGTTTGAAAATGGTCTCGGTGTTGATTTTGATAGTAAGGAAGCTTTCAGGTGGTACACTCTTTCCGCAGAGCAAGGTAATATTGAAGCCCAATATAGCCTTGGTTTAGCTTATAGACTCGGCATTGGCGTGGATCAGAATTTTACACAATCTTTAAAGTGGTACAAATCTTCTGCATCAAGGGGGCATAGTGGAGCACAGTACAATCTTAACCTTCTTTATCAGGAAGGGCTAGCTACTCAAAAAGATATCTCTGATGCGATTAAATGGTATAGATGCGGTAGATAGATTATGCGATCCATTATTATAATTTTTTTAATATTTTTAGTAACCCTTATGTGCACTCTTTTCTATTTTAATAGCCCTTTTGTCTAAGTCTTTTTATTGATTTGTTATTGAGACAAGAAGACTGTAGTCCAAAACAATAATCCAACAACTATTAATATAATAGAAAATTTCATTTATTTGGTGGAGCTAAGCGGGTTCGAACCGCTGACCTCTTGCATGCCATGCAAGCGCTCTCCCAGCTGAGCTATAGCCCCTTTATTTATTTTAAATATCATCTTTTTTAGGAACAGATTTAATTACATTAGAAACATCATCATCCATAAATTCGTCCTCTTCTTCTATTTTATTAATTTCTTCGTCCTCAAATTCAGCTAATTCTTCATCAACTTCATCAGGCTCATCATCAGTAACTTCGTCATCAGAAGAATTTTCTAAGTCAGGTATCTTATCCTCATCAATCTCTGGACCCACTTCCTTAACCTCAGTATCTATATCAATGATATCGTCATTCTCTTTTTCTTCATCAACAGTCTCGGCTTTTTTAGCTGTAGCGAGAACTTCTTTAGTGGCCTGCTTTGTTATTTTTTTTATAATTTCCTCCGGCGTGATTTCATTTGAACACTTGGGACATATGATTGGTTTACGATTTAAGTCGTAAAACTTGTTTTCACAAGAGGGACATAATATTTTTTTTCCTAATTTTCCTTTGCTCATTTTTTTTCCTATAATTAAAAAACTAATTCTCCATTGCCATGAAGAAACAATAGTGTCAAAACCAAAAAAAGTTTTTTTCTTATAATTTGTCTGCTAAACCTTAATAACTATGAATCAGAATCAAAAAAATAATAAACCTGATGGTAGGGTTATGGCAATGCAAAGCCAAGGATTATTTGGTGAAATTAATATTCCTGGCGATAAATCGATTTCTCATAGGTGCGTAATTCTATCATCCCTTGCTGTTGGGGAGAGTAAAATAACAGGTATTCTAAATAGTTCTGATATTTCTTGTACCATTAACGCAATGAGGTCCTTGGGGTCTGATATCCATTTACAGCCTGATATGTGCACTATTAATGGAATAGGTATAGGAAGCCTTGCTGAACCGGAAAAACCTCTAGATTTTGGAAACTCGGGCACTGCTGCACGATTAATAATGGGGTTGGTTACTTCTCATCCGATTTCTTCAGTTTTTATTGGAGATGAATCTTTATCAAAAAGACCAATGAGGCGAGTGGTTGATCCATTATTAGGCTTTGGTGCGGAATTCGATTTAAGAGATTCAGAGTTTCTACCTGTAACTATCAAGGGAAGTAATTTGCCTATTCCTATTTCTTACGATATGCCGATTCCTTCAGCCCAAGTTAAATCAGCGATTCTTTTTGCGGGCCTAAACACGCCAGGAGTAACTTCGATTTTCGAAAAACAAAAAACTAGAGATCACACCGAAAAGTTACTTGATTTTTATGGTTACAATGTTGATATAAAGGAAAGTGCAGAGGGAACAAAAATAAGTATTGTTGGGCAACAGGAGCTTAGGCCTGTTAATATAAATATACCAGGTGATCCATCATCTGCGGCTTATCCAGCTATAGCAGGGCTGGTATGTAAAAACTCAAACGTAACTATTAAAAATGTTTTAGATAACCCCACAAGAGATGGGCTATATAAATCACTGATCGAAATGGGTGCTAATATAGAATTTTTGAACGAGAGATCAAATGCTGGAGAAAAGGTGCATGATATTTTAGTAAAATCAAGTTCATTGAAGGCCATTGAGATATGCGCCAAAAGAGCTCCAAGCATGATTGATGATTATCCAGCTCTGGCTGTAGCCGCTTCAGTAGCAGAAGGAATATCAATTTTTCGAGGACTTTCTGAGCTTAGGGTAAAAGAAAGTGATAGGTTGGCAGGTATAAAATATTTCCTTGAAATAAATGGTGTTGAGGCTTCAATAAGCAATGATGATCTTATTATCAAAGGGAATCCAAGTGGAATAAAGGGAGGAGGTCTTGTTAAGACAAGCCTTGATCATAGGATTGCGATGTCGTCCCTTATTTTAGGTCTGGTCTCTGATAACCCGGTCTATATTGATGATTCTGAGACTATAAACACTAGTTTTCCAGGATTTATTGATCTAATGAATAAGCTTGGCGCTAGATTAGAAATATTAGAACTGGACTCTGATTCATGACTTTTGTTGTTGCCATTGACGGACCTGCAGGATCTGGAAAAGGGACTCTTGCAATTGGTATTTCAAAAAAATTTAATTTTTCATATTTTGATACTGGAAGCTTATATAGAGGTTTGGCATTACAAGCTTTAGATGTTCATGGAGAAAATTTTACCAAAAATGATGTCATAACTCTAGCTAGAAATTTTTCTATTAATTCTATTGACCAAGAAAGCCTTCGTTCATCTAAAATAGGGAAATATTCATCTATAATTGCATCTATCCCTGAGGTTAGAAGCATATTAATAAAAATTCAAAGAGGTTTTAAGGAAGAAAATCTCTATCAAAAGGGAATAGTTGTTGATGGAAGGGATATTGGGACTGTAATATTTCCCAACGCAAACATTAAATTTTTTGTTTCTGCTTCAATTGAGGAGCGCGCAAAAAGAAGATTAATAGACTTTTCTGAAAGGAATGAAATAATTTCTTACAATGAAGTAATAAAACAATTGCAAAAAAGGGATCAACGAGATAAGGAAAGAAGCGTTGCACCTTTAGTTGCAGCAGAAGATGCTCATCTTGTTGATACTACTTGCATTAATAAAGAAGAGGCATTGAAAATAGTTTCTTCATTAATCATCGTTGAATTAGATGATTATATGAAAATTAATAAGTAAGGGAGAATAGTGTTTGTCAAATTTAATTGAGTCAGTTCCTGAGGGTTCTTTAGAGGAATTTTCAAAACTTCTTGAAGCAAGCTTTGAGAAAAATGCGTGTCAAGAAGGTCAGGTTATACAAGGGACAGTTGTAGGAGTAGAATCCGATACTATAGTCGTTGATGTAGGTATGAAAACGGAAGGAAGAATTCCTTCTGAAGAATTTTGTGCGTCAGGAAAAGATCACGACCTAGTAATTGGTGATACAGTTGATGTTTATTTAGAAAGAATAGAAAATGCGTTAGGCGACGCGGTCCTATCAAGAGAGAAGGCTAGGAGAGAAGAAAGTTGGACAAATCTTTTAGTTTCTCAAAAAGAAAATAAAATAGTTGAGGGTGTTATTAATGGCAAAGTCAAAGGTGGATTTACTGTTGACCTTGATGGTGCCCAAGCCTTCCTTCCAGGAAGTCAAGTAGACGTTAGGCCAATAAGAGATATGCGACCCTTAATGTACACGACTCAAACGTTCCATATATTAAAGATGGACCGTCGTAGGGGAAATATAGTTGTCTCAAGGAAATCAGTTCTTTCGGAAAGTCTTAATGTGGATAAATCTGAGTTACTTGGAAAACTCAAAGAAGGCGAAATCCTAGAAGGAATTGTTAAGAATATAACTGACTATGGTGCGTTTGTTGATCTTGGCGGTATAGACGGATTATTGCATGTAACTGATATTTCATGGAAAAGAATTAGCAGCCCATCTGAAGTAATTAACATTGGTGAAAAAATAAAAGTAGTAATTACTAAAGTTTCTGAAGAAAATATGCGTATTTCACTTGGAATGAAGCAACTTCAGAGCGATCCATGGGTTGAGGCTAAAAATAAATATACTATTGGCGAACGATACAAGGGCCGAGTAACTAATATTGCTGACTATGGTGCCTTTGTTGAACTTGAGGGTGGTATTGAAGGGCTTGTTCATGTTTCTGAGATGAGTTGGGTATCTAAGATTCAGAGCCCAAATAAGTATGTTTCAGCTAATGATGTGATCGAGGTTATGATTCTTGAGATTGATATTGAGAAAAAACGTCTATCCCTAGGACTTAAGCAGTGCGCTAACAATCCATGGGAAGATTTTGCTCAGAAAAATCCAATTGGAACTAAATTAAAAGGAAAAATTCAGAATATAACTGACTTTGGTTTATTTGTTCAAGTGAGTGACGAGTTAGATGGTTTGGTTCATATGTCGGATATTGATTGGCGTAAAAGTGGTTCTGATGCAATAAAAGACTTTGAGGTAGGCCAGGATATTGATGCTATTATTATAGATATTGAGCCTCATAAAGAGAGAATATCATTAGGTATTAAGCAGCTAGATGGCGACCCCATGGCATCTCTTGATGAGATGAAAAAAGGAACTGTTGTTACCTGTACGGTAGTTTTAAGTCAGGCTGGTGGTATTGAAGTTGAAATTGGTGATAAAATTCCCGCATTTATTAAACGTGGTGATCTTTCAAAAGATAAATCAGAGCAGAACCCTGATAGGTTTGAGGTTGGACAGAAGGTTGATGCTAAAGTTACAAGCCTTGATCCCAAGACAAGAAGGATTTCTCTCTCAATCAGGGCATTAGAAATTTCTGATGAGAAAAAAGCTATTGAACAATACGGGTCAAAAGATTCAGGTGCCTCACTTGGTGATATTTTGGGCGAAGCATTGGATAAAGGCTCTTCATCTGATAAGGGTGAGGCTGATAATGATTAAGTCATCTTTAATTAAGAGGCTTTTAAAAAATAACCCTCATTTAATCCAAGCTGATGTAGAAAGTATTGTTAAGATTGTTCTTAAAAATATCTCTGATGCTTTATCAAAGAAAGGTAGAGCAGAGATAAGGGGCTTTGGCACCTTCTCTGTAAGGCATAGAAATGCTCGAAATGGAAGAAACCCTAGAACAGGTGAAAAAGTAGTAGTTCCTGCTAAAAATGTGCCTATGTTTAAGGCTGGGAAAAGTATAAGGGACAGACTTAATTATAAATCCTAGTTCATTTTCTTAATGGTTCTAATGCATAAACCACTATGGAGTTTTATATGAATAAGGTTTTCTCAAATCCGATAATCTTAGCAGTCGATTCCTCATCAATAATCGAGGCTGAAACCCTAGCCTTAGATCTAAAAGATTATATTGGTGGAATAAAATTAGGTATGGAGTTTTTTAATTCTTTTGGACCGGAGGGGGTTAAAACTATAAAAAAACTGAATATCCCAATATTTTTAGATCTAAAGCTTCATGATATTCCTATAACTGTATATAAAACAGTTAAATCACTATTAGATCTTGAGCCAGCAATCATTAATGTTCATGCTTCTGGGGGAAAAGAAATGATGATGGCAGCCTCAAGGGCATTAAAGGAAAGCAACAACGTAAAAACTAAGATTATTGCCGTTACGGTCCTAACAAGTCTTGATAATAATGACCTTAAAGAAATAGGATTTGATGAAAAAAGCGATACCCTTGTTGTCAAGTTAGCGAATCTTGTAAAGGATTCAGGGCTTGACGGCATTGTTTGTTCTGCCAAGGAAATATCACTAGTTAGGAAGAGTATAGGTGATGATTTTATTTTAGTTGTACCCGGTATTAGGCCTCATAAAGATAAACTTAATGATCAAAAAAGGGTTATGACCCCGAAGGAGGCTATTTCTCTTGGTGCAGATTTACTTGTGATTGGAAGGCCAATAACAAACGCTGAAAATCAAATCAAAGCAACAAAAGAAATTCTTAATCAAATAAAATGAGCTATAAAATTAAAATATGTGGGTTATCGACTTTAGATCAAATAAATATGGCCAAATCTTTTGGAGCCGATATGATTGGTTTTATTTTTGCAAGCCCAAGTCCTAGAGAAATCACCCCCTCATACGCTAAAAATTTATCTTTCTTATCTGCCGCAAAAGACCTTGAGAGAGTTGCAGTTTTTGTAGAACCTGATAATAAATTTTTACAAGAAGCAGTGCATTCTATTGATGCAAACTTAATACAGCTTCATGGTAATGAAACTCCAGGCAGGTGTTTGGAAATTAAAAGCCTAACAGGATTGCCTGTAATAAAATCAATCGGTGTTTCAAATATAATGGATATTAAGGGCGCACAACAGTATATTAATCATGTAGATTATTTTTTATTTGATGCTAAGCCAAGTATTGATGATAAAAGTCAGAAAGGTGGATTAAATAAAGTATTTGATTGGTCGCTATTAAAAGAATGGACAGGTCCAAAGTATATTCTTAGCGGGGGTTTAAATATTAAAAATGTAGAAGATGCGATTAAAATGACTGATGCTGTAGTTATTGATGTTTCCTCTGGTGTAGAAAGTGAGCCGGGTATTAAGAATGAAGAAATGATTAAAAATTTTATAGATACCACTAAGTCAGCGTTTGGAAAGAGAGATGAATAAAAATACTTATAAAGAAGGGCCTGATTCTTCAGGAAATTTTGGAAATTTTGGTGGTCGCTACGTTGCGGAAACTCTAATGCCATTAATACTAGATCTAGAAAAATGTTATAATGAAGCAAAAATAGACCCAAGCTTTATTACAGAACGTGATGAATTTTCAAGAGATTATATTGGAAGAGAAAGCCCTTTGTATTTTGCCGAAAGATTAACTGAGTATGCCGGTGGTGCAAAGATTTATTTGAAACGGGATGAACTTAATCACACTGGTAGCCATAAAATTAATAATTGTTTAGGCCAGATTCTTTTAGCAAAAAGGATGGGTAAGACAAGAATTATAGCTGAGACAGGTGCGGGACAGCATGGAGTTGCTGTGGCAACTGTTTGTGCAAGATTTGGACTTCCGTGCGTTATTTATATGGGTGCGAAAGATATTGAGCGGCAAAAACCCAACGTATTTAAAATTAAATTATTGGGCGGTGAAGTGATCCCAGTAACTTCTGGAAGCGGAACCCTTAAGGACGCAATGAATGAGGCGCTTCGTGATTGGGTCTCTAACGTAAGTGATACTTTTTACTTAATAGGTACTGCTGCCGGACCTCATCCCTATCCATCAATGGTAAGGGACTTTCAATCAATCATAGGAATAGAAACAAAAAGACAGATTCATGAAAAAGAAGGAAGGAATCCTGATATTTTAGTGGCATGTATCGGAGGGGGTTCTAATGCATTGGGTTTATTTTATCCATTTCTTGATGATGATGTTGAAATGTACGGTGTCGAGGCCGCAGGTAAAGGTTTAGATACTAATGAACATGCTGCTTCTCTGGCCAAGGGCTCTCCAGGTGTCCTCCATGGCAATAAAACTTATTTACTGCAAGATGATGATGGACAAATTACCGAAGGACACTCTATTTCAGCTGGTTTGGATTACCCGGGGATTGGACCAGAGCATTCTTGGCTAAAGGATGAGAAAAGAGTTAAGTATGTTTCAGCTACTGATGAGGAAGCTTTAAGTGCTTTTCAAATATGCTCGAAATATGAAGGGATAATACCCGCCCTAGAACCATCACACGCACTGTCGTTTGTTATTAAGCTAGCAAAAGATACGCCAAAAGATCATATTATTATTATGAATATGTGTGGCCGAGGAGATAAGGATATTTTTGCTGTTGCAGATATCTTGGGAATTAAAATTTGATGCCTTCACGTATTGAAAAAACATTTAAAGAGCTAAAAGTTCAAGGAAGATCTGCTTTTATTCCTTATGTAACAGCGGGAGATCCAGATATAAATCTTTCGCAGAAGATACTCAATTCTCTCCCAAGCGGTGGTGCAGATATTATTGAGGTTGGCATGCCTTTTTCTGATCCTATGGCCGATGGACCGGCTATACAGCAGGCGGGAATCAGAGCCCTTGGTAACGGTCAAAATATGAAAAAGACTTTTTCCATGGTAAAAAATTTTAGATTGCAAAATAATTATACACCTCTAATTTTAATGGGATATTACAATCCTATTCTTCAGTTTGGGAATGAGAACTTTTTATCAGAATGCAGTACATCTGGAGTTGATGGTTTGATTGTAGTTGATTTACCGATTGAGCATAGTCAAGAGCTATGTAAGCCAGCGCAAGAAGCCGGGATAGATTTTATTAATTTCATTACACCGACAACAAGCCCCGAGAGACTTAAAAATATTTTAGATGTTAGTACAGGATTCCTTTATTATGTTTCAATAGCTGGAATAACTGGAACGAAGACTCCTGATATAAAAATATTAGAAAATATGATTAAAAAAATTAAAACTTATACGAATCTTCCTGTGGGTGTTGGATTTGGAATTAAAGATGCAGAACAAGTAAAAAATATCTCTAAATTTTCTGATGCGATCGTAATTGGTTCATCGATAGTTAATAAAATAAAAGATTTAAAGATTCAGAACTTAAGGGATGATGAGTTAATTGAATCGTTGGTAAAGTTTTTGTTAAATTTGTCGAATGGCCTTCAAGGGAGGACTCAATTTTGAGTTGGTTTAAAAATATAGTACCTCCAGGTTTAAAAAAAATCTTTAAAAGAAGAGAGGTGCCGGATAATCTTTGGTTAAAATGTCCTGAATGTGATTCAATGATTTTTCATAAAGATGCCAAAGAAAGCCTTTTTGTTTGCCCAGAATGTGATCACCATCTCAAGGTTACGGCAGAAGTAAGGTTTGAGCAATTGTTGGATGAAGGGTCAATTGATTATATTGACTGCCCAGATGTTCCTGTTGATCCTTTAAAATTTAAAGATCAAAAGAGATATATTGATAGGTTAAAAGAAACTCGAGAAAAAACCAAAAAAAAGGACTCAATCCTTATTGGGTCAGGTTTTCTTAATGCGAACCCTGTAGTTATGGCAGTGCACGACTTCTCCTTTATGGGGGGGTCTTTAGGGATGGCTGCTGGTGAAAGTATTGTGTTAGCTATAGAGGAATCTCTTAAGAAGAAATGTCCATTTATTTTATGTGCAGCCTCTGGTGGGGCAAGGATGCAAGAAGGAATTCTGTCGTTAATGCAGATGCCCAGAGTAACTGTAATGCTCCAAGCTCTTCGTGAAGAAAAGCTTCCTTATATTGTAATATTAACAAATCCAACAACAGGGGGTGTTACAGCCTCATATGCTATGCTTGGAGATATACATATTGCCGAGCCGAAAGCTTTAATTGGGTTTGCTGGCCCAAGAGTTATTGAAAGTACTATCAATGAGAATTTACCAGAAGGTTTTCAGAAATCTGAATATCTTTTAGATCACGGGATGGTTGATATGGTTGTTCATAGAAAAGATCTCAGGAAAAAGGTATCAAATATCATTGATATTTTAGTTAACAAAAATAATAATATTCGTCCCTAGTGCCTTACAACCTAACTGATAATAAATCTTTTTATGATGAATTTATTAGGAATCCAGATAAAAATTTATCAAGAATCAAAGATATTTTATTCAAATTAGGAAACCCTGAAAAAGACCTTGGGAACACTATCCATATCGCTGGTACAAATGGAAAGGGCTCAACCTTGGCTTTTTTGCAGTCCTGCTTAATACAAAATAATTATTCAGTGAATGCTTTTATATCGCCTCACCTAAGGTCGCTTAATGAGAGGATCGTAGTTAATAATAAAGTTATAGATGACCTCCTTCTTAATAAAATTATTGTCCAGTGTTTAGAGAGTACAAATAAGAAAAGGTTATCATTTTTTGAATTCATTACAGCGTGTGCACTTAAGATATTTTCTGAAAATTTATCTGATTGGAACCTTATAGAAGTTGGAATGGGCGGTAGCTATGATGCCACGAATACTTTAGCAAAAAAGGATCTTTGCGTAATTACTCCTATTTCTTTTGACCATCAAATTTTTTTAGGTAATTCTTTGGTAGAAATTGCAAAAGAAAAGTTAGGAATCATCAATGAAGGATCACCAGTAGTGTTTGGCCCACAAGATAGCTCATTAAGGGAAGTAATTATTGATTATTTATTACTAAGAAGATCTAAGGGATTATTTTATGGTGAAGATTGGGATATTCAAAAAAAAGGAACTGAGCTAATTGTATACGAAGATAAATATGATAAATTAGAAATTAATTCTATTGGACTAAATGGTGATCATCAAATCATTAATGCTGGAATATGTATAGCTAGTTTAAAATTTCTTCAAAGAGAAGGAAAGATTCAAATTGACGATGAGAAAATTAGAAGGGGTATTAAAGTAGTTAGTTGGCCGGGACGATTATCAAAATTATCTGGGAAAACTAATGATCTCCTTATGGATAGTTGTGAAATTTGGGTTGATGGCTGCCATAATCCTGCTGGATCTAAGGTAATCAGTAAGGCAATATCTGATATGAATATATCTAATAAAAAAGAGACAATCTTAATCTTAGGATTATCGGAACATAAAAATATTAATAAGTTTATTATGAATTTTAGAGATATCTCAAGAGAGATTATAGTTGTACCCCTACGGGGTAGAAAAAGTATAAATTTTATCGAGATTAAAAACCCAGCTGAAGCTATGGACTACAGTATAGCAAGAAAAAGTAATATCAATGATGCCTTAAAGACCCTTAAAAAAAGAGAAAATATAAGAGTATTGATATGTGGTTCTTTTTCTTTAGTTTCGGAAGCCCTATTGGGGGATTAACTATTTTGTTTTATCCAATCCCTTAGTTCTTTTTTAGGTATAGCCCCTACCTTTGTATCTTTTAATTCACCATTTAAAAACAGCATAAGGGTAGGAATACTCCTGACTCCATAATTAGTTGGGGTTCTTGGGTTCTCATCAATATTTACTTTTGCAATGGTAAGTTGCATGTCACTATCGGATGCCAACTCTTCTAAAATAGGGCCGACTTGTTTACACGGCCCACACCATTCTGCCCAAAAATCAACCAAACACAGGCCTTTTTTTTCTAAAATTTTATTTTGGAATTCTTCATCCGTCACATTAATTAAACTCATATTATCTCCAAGAATCAGTATGCCCTAAGCTAAGAAAGACGGGGCAATCATGCAAGTAGTTTCTTAATATTACAATTCTTTATTTAAATTCAATAAATATTGTTTATAACCATTAAAAATTTCAAGATTCCCATCTTTTTCTAACGAGACTATAGCCTCTAGAGCTTTAGGTATAGTGACCCAGGGTACTTTGTGATCATTTTCTTTCCAGCGGGCTTTAATAAATTCAACTATTACCTTATAAGGCTGATCATCAAGAGTTTCGGGCGCATTATCAAAGATAATTCTCTGTGCAACTCGTTTTGACTTCTGATCTCTAAATTTAATTTGTATTTTTTCATCCCAACTATCAGATTTATGGAATAAATCCCACGATACTTTATCTTGGCTGGAAGGGAATCCAAAGTAGTCCTCCTCAAGGTATTTAACATCTTTCTTTGGCCAGATTTTTGGTCCCGGCATATATTCATTAATTATAGATAGTATTTCTTGAATATCTGAATCCTTTGGTAATTTATACTCTAGAGATAAATTAAACCAATCTGGATTAAAGATTATCCCAGGTGTCTTGAGATAAGACGCATGAAGCCAATCAGGAAGCTTTTTTTTACTGTCCTGACTGTGTTTAATAATTTTTTTCTTATCCTTTTCTACAAAGCCTCCAGATAGCTCATATTTGTTGAGGTCAATAGAAAAATAATTATCCCTATCTCGTTCGCAAATAGGAAGCATTGGGCTCATTTGTTGTGAAGGGTAATAATAGCGTATCCAAATTGATCTATCGTTAAATAAATCTTGTCTAGAAAATTTGCTAAACATTCGACTCCTGTAATCCCAAAACTCTCTTTGTTCTGTCTTAATCTTATTGAGCATTCTAGATGTAGCCTTAACATCACCATCAGCCTGGTGCCATATAATTGAGGTATCCTTAGGGAAATTATTATTATAGACGTCCGATAATTTATGACTAAATTTCCCGTCATCTTTCTTTGGTATTGAGAGAGTCTCTGGAAAAAGCTTCGCAGCTAGTGATATAAATGGGAGGGCGTCGCAGACAACTTTATCTTTATATAAATAAGGAAAGTGACCGCTTAGATACAATGCTTCAGTCAGAACGCCAGTATCATATTGTGAATTATATGCCCATAATATATCAAATTCTAAAAGGATTTCTAATATCTCAGGGAGTGTTTCGTAAAGAGAGTTCCCCTCTTTAAGTTTCTTCCAGTTCATATTGGTTGCGGCTAAAGCATAAGGGCTTGGAAGCTCATAATGGGGTAATCTAAAATTTCTTATCTCCAGCCTGTCTTCATTATCATTGTCAATAATTGCTATTTGATGGGGAAAGCGGAATCCATTATTAATCCCGTTTGTTTCCCAATCAAATATTCCGTCAGTCTCTATCATTCTATACCCCTTTTATAAAATCTTATTAATTCTATCACTCCAGCCCGATATATTACTTATTGCAACTATTCTTAGTTCATCAATCTGGGTAAATTTAATTTCTAAAATATTATAATTTAATTTTCTGTCCATTTTTTCAGGCCACTCTATCAGAATAGCACCCTTTTCAAGAATATCTTCAATTCCTAGGGCCTCTAATTCACTTGAGTGTTTGATTCGATATAGATCAATGTGGGCTAAGTTAAATTCCTTACAATGATACTCCTGAACCAGTGTGAATGTAGGAGAAGGTATTTCTATTTTTTTTAATTCATCAGGAAGAAGGTTTCTAATAATAGAGCGCGCTAATGCTGTCTTACCTGACCCCATATCTCCGCTGAGGTATATAATATCTCCTGCCTCAATAAACCTTGAAACACTTTTCCCAAACTCATGTGTTGCATTTTGGGTTGGTAAATTTAGAATAATTTCTGACATTTTTTATATTAACATTTATAAGTTAAACATACTAAAATAGTATATTACTGATAATCCTTTTTATAACCTTTTTAGAAGATTTCAAGATGAGTGAAAAAAAAATAGTAATTATTGGAGGTGGGCAAGCATCTTCTCAGGTCGCAACATCTTTAAGACAAAAAAATTTTACAGGTGAAATTACTATTTTATCTTCTGAGAGATACCTTCCTTATCAAAGGCCGCCATTATCAAAAAAATATTTATCAGGCGAACTTGATTCCGAGAGACTATATCTAAAGCCAGAAAAATTTTATAAAGAACAAGATATTAATATAATGCTAGGCTCTTATGTCGAAGCGGTTGATAGAAAAAATTCTTCTCTTATATTCTCTGGGCTTGGAGCAAAAGAAAGTAAGATTAATTACGATAACCTTGTTATTGCAACGGGAACAACCCCAAGGCGTATTTCTCTCGAAAATTCTGACCTAGGAGGTGTTCATTACTTAAGATCGATTGCTGATGTAGAGGAAATTAAGAAATCCCTAACTGGCGCCAAGAATATGGTAATAATTGGTGGTGGCTATATAGGGCTTGAGGTAGCAGCTGTAGCAAAAACCATAGGCCTAAATGTTACCGTTGTAGAGATGGCGAGTAGAATACTTGAAAGAGTTACTAGTCCTGTAATTTCTTCTTTTTATCATTCCTTTCATGAATCAAAGGGTGTTAAAATTATGACTAGCACATCAGTAAATGGAATAAATGGAGATACAAAAGTTTCTTCTGTTGAAACCTCGTCCGGAACAATTGATGCGGATATTGTTATTGTAGGAATTGGAGTACTCCCTTGCCAATCACTGGCAGAAGAGTGTGGTGTTGAAACTGGAAATGGTATTATGGTAAATGAGTATTGTGTCACCTCTGACAGTAATATTTTTTCTGCAGGGGACTGCACTCTGCACCCAAGCGCATTTTATAAAAAGGATATACGCCTAGAGTCGGTCCATAATGCTATTGAGCAAGGAAAAACTGTAGCATCATCAATAATGGAAGAATTTATTCCCTACAATCAAATTCCATGGTTTTGGTCCGATCAATATAATCTAAAATTTCAAATTGCTGGATTAAATGTTGATTATGATGATTTGATCGTTAGGGGCAGCCCTAAGGAGAATTCTTTTTCTGTTTTTTATTTTAAAAATGGCTTAATGATTTCATCTGATTGTGTTAATTCCGCTCAAGAACACATGATGTCAAGAAGACTCATCTTCAATAAGTCTAAAATTAACTTAGAAAAGCTTGAGGACAAAGAAATTAATATCAAAGAAGTTATTCTATAGAGTTTTATTAAATCTTTTTATTTAATACCTATAATGATCTGGTTTGAATGGCCCTTCAGTGCTGAGGCCCAAGTATTCACCTTGATCCTCTGTCAGTTTTGTTAGCTTTACACCTAATTTTTCAAGATGTAGCGATGCAACCTTTTCATCTAAATTTTTAGGTAGAACATATACCTTTTTTTCATAACTGCTATTGTTTGTCCAGAGCTCTATCTGAGCTAAAACCTGGTTTGAGAATGAAGCGCTCATTACAAAACTTGGATGACCTGTGGCGCAACCTAAATTTACCAATCGGCCTTCGGCAAGTAATAGAATTCTTTTTCCATCTGGAAATTCAATCTCATCTACTTGAGGTTTTACATTATGCCATTTCAAGTTTTTTAAGGCATCAACCTGTATTTCGCTATCAAAATGTCCAATATTACAGACGATTGCCCTGTCCTTCATTTCTCTCATATGTTCGATTGTAATAATATCTTTATTGCCTGTAGCAGTTACAAATATATCACCCTTAGATGCCAATTCATCCATAGTTGTCACTTCATAGCCCTCCATACTTGCTTGTAGTGCGCAAATAGGATCAATTTCTGTGACAACAACTCTGGCACCTTGTGACCTTAACGACTCTGCCGAACCCTTTCCTACATCACCAAAACCACATACTACAGCTGTTTTTCCTGCCAACATCACATCAGTCGCTCTTTTGATACCATCCACAAGGCTTTCTCTGCATCCATACAAATTATCAAATTTTGATTTAGTTACGGAATCATTAACATTTATTGCTGGTACACCTAATGTTCCATTTTTCTCCATTTCATATAATCGAAGAACACCCGTCGTTGTCTCCTCTGAAAGACCAACAATATTTTTAAGAATATCAGGATATTTGTTGTGAACTAGGTGAGTTAAATCACCACCATCATCAAGAATTATATTCGGTATCCATCCTTCCGGACCCCGCACTGTCTGCTCAATACACCAATTGAATTCATCTTCAGTTTCTCCTTTCCATGCAAAAATAGGAATTCCTACCGCCGCCATCGCCGCCGCCGCATGATCTTGTGTAGAAAAAATATTACAGGAAGACCACCTGATTGTCGCGCCTAAGTCAATTAAAGTTTCAATTAGCACAGCTGTTTGAACAGTCATATGAAGGCACCCAACAATATTAGCTCCTTTAAGAGGCTGTATGTCTTTATATTCATTCCTTAATGATATTAGCCCTGGCATTTCTGTTTCAGCTATAGATATTTCTTTTCGCCCCCATTCCGCGAGACTAATATCCGCAACTTTATAATCATTAAAACTCATAATTTTCTCCAGGTTAAATATTTAATAACTATATATAGTGAAAATTAATATATTACACGAAAATTAAATAACTTAATTATGCTAAATTTTTTTAATTTCTTAAATAGCTAAAGATAGCTAAAGATATTTATTTAATATTTTCTGACAAGATTTCACTGGCAATTGATATATATTTCTGTCCTGCATCTTTTCCGGCCCCAATAACTTCTAGAAGATTTTTAGAATCCCGTAATTCAGCTATTTTAACTAACATCGGGAGGTTTACGCCTGAAATTATTTCAATTTTTTCAGGAATAAGGAAAGTTATTGCTAAATTTGAAGGTGTTCCACCAAACATATCCGTTAATATTATTATGCCTGAATTATTATCAGCCTTCTTTATGGACTTCGCTATATCCCCTTTCTTTGTCTCCAGATCATCATCAGGGTTTATAGATATTATTTCTGTATTTTTTTGTAACCCTATTACATGCTCCATAGCTGCTTTTAGCTCTAGGGCTAGGTTTCCATGTGTTATAATTATTATTCCAATCATTACTTTTATTTCCTCTCTTTATTAAGTGGAAGTATTATAGTAAATACCGCCCCACCAC
This sequence comes from alpha proteobacterium MED-G09, assembly GCA_905182015.1. Taxonomy (GTDB): domain Bacteria; phylum Pseudomonadota; class Alphaproteobacteria; order MED-G09; family MED-G09; genus MED-G09. The sequence continues at coordinate 134,565 of CAJIZT010000007.1, forward strand.
CCAGCCTATTGGTGGCAATTATTGTTCCATTTAATGACTTTATAATTTGCTTGCATATTGATAGGCCTAAACCAGAATTATTTCCAAATATTTTTTCTTCAGGTCGATATGTGTAAAACCTCTCAAATATTCTACCAAGATTTTCTTTTGGAATACCCGGACCCTCGTCTCTTATTTCAATTATAGCATCACTTTTAGTTGTTGATGCGTTAATATCAATATTATAGCCAGCCTTAGAGAATGATATAGCATTATCAATCAAATTATAAAAAACTTGCGCGATACGATCTCCAATACCAAGAACTTCTATTTTATTTTTAGGTAATTTGAGGTTTATTTTGATATCAATTTTTTTTGTAATATTAGTTCTTGTAACCTCCATGACCGACTGTAATACGTCTCTTATGTCTATTACTTCAAATTCACCTCTGGCTAATTCAACTTCAAGTCTTGATGATGACGAAATATCAGAAATTAAACGATCTAATCTTTTGAGATCTTTAATGGCAATTTTAATGAGTTGTTTTCTTTCTTCCTCTTCCTTTGAAAGTTGAAGGGTTTCTATAGCGCTCTGAAGAGATGTTAGGGGATTTTTCAGTTCATGGGCCACATCAGCTGCAAAAGCCTCTACTGATTTAACCCTATCTTGAAGTGCTATAGTCATTCTTTTCACTGAATTTGCTAAAACTCCTATCTCATCTTTCCGATTCTCCATTATTGGTATTTCACCAATACCAGCATTCGAGACGCCCTCTGCAGCCTTGGCAAGTCTATTCAATGGACGAGCAATCGTGCTTGATAGAGATACTGATAAAAAAAGACTTATAGATAAGGCTACAAGAAAGGCCCTTAAATACCTTTGTCTTTCTTCTCGAATTATTCTACCGATATCCCCCTCTTGAGTTGAAAGTAGAAGTACTTCTTTTTTAAGATTATTTCTTTGTAGAGGTATGCTGACGTGGACAGTAATTCCACCATTTTTAAGTTTATATTCAGTAGCCTTTGTTTTTCCTAAAATAGCATCTTTTAAATCACTTAATGAATAACCCAGGTCAGGAAGGAGAGGCGCATCTCTTCCAAATAATTCTTTAATTATTTTTATGATATCTGAAAAGAAATAGTTAGATGAATCTTGGTCTTGATTTTTTTCTTTCTGATAGTTCTTAGAGTCAAATATTTTGATTAAATTGTCATTAAAAATTTGAGTTCTAGCTATCTTTGTTGAAGTCCATTTTTTTGTTAAAAATAAATTATCAATATTATTTATCTCTTGATTTGTTACGCTGGAATCCAATGTAAAAGAAAAAGCAATAAGGTTTGCTTGCAGGATTAAAGCCTCCTTTCTAGCTTCAATTAAATTATTCTCTGACTTATCAACTAAAATAAAACCAATCGCCAGAAGGATCAATCCAATTAAATTGATTGCTATAATTCTGGCACCTAAAGATTCTATTTTAAGAAAACTAAACATTAATCACTTATATATCGATAACCTACGCCGTAAAGGGTTTCTATCGAATTAAATCCTTCATCTATATTTTTAAACTTTCGCCTTAACCTTTTTATGTGGCTATCAATTGTTCTATCATCAACGTAAACGCTATCATCGTAAGCAGCCGACATTAATTGATCCCTACTTTTAACGTATCCGGGCCTTATTGCTAAAGTCTCCAATAAGAGAAATTCAGTTACAGTTAGCTTAATAGGGAGGTTGTTCCAAAAACACTCATGCCTATTCATATTTAAAGATAATCTACCTTTTATTATGATATCAGCATTATCAGTAGTATTTGTACTTTTAACTATTGAGCGCCTTAGGATAGTCTTTACTCTCTCTATTAGTAGTTTTTGAGAAAATGGCTTAGTGATATAGTCATCTGCTCCCATCTTAAGACCAAGAAGTTGATCAATTTCTTCGTCTTTTGAGGTTAAGAAAATTACAGGCAAATCCGACGTTTTCCTTAGTTTCTGAAGGACCTCTAGACCATCAAGTCTTGGCATTTTAATATCTAAAATAGCAATATCATAAATATTTTCCTTTAATGAGTTTAAGCCTGAAAAACCATCTGGAAATGTACTAATTTCATAGCCCTCAGACTTAAGGGCTAGGCTTAAAGAAGCCAGAATATTTTGGTCATCATCAATTAAACATATTTTAGTCATTTGGTACCTTTTTTTAGTTAACTAATTTACTTGAGTAGACTATATAGTACGTTGCATTGCTTGTTGAGAATTTTCTGATATAAGTGAGAATTCAATTTATAAATTAAGGGGTAAATAGTGAAAGAAGTAGGCGAAAATTTTTCAACATCTGGTCCTGAGAATCATGGGTTTTCATCATTAAACAGCGTTTCCTGGAACTTAGGTCAGGAAGATATATATAAAATTATACTTGAGCGTGGCGAAGGAAAGGTATCCAAAGATGGAGCCATGGTCGTCGCAACAGGTGTTCATACCGGTAGATCTGCAAAAGATAAATTCGTTGTTAGAGAATCAAAGAATATGGATGCTATTTGGTGGGATAACGCCAAAGAAATGTCAGAAGAGAATTTTGATACACTTCATAAGGATATGGCTGATTTCTCAAAGAATAAAGATCTGTTTGTGCAAGATTTATTTGGCGGAGCTGACCTTGAATATAGACTTCCTACAAGGATCTATACTGAGTATGCTTGGCACTCTTTATTCATTCAAAATCTTCTAATCACCGTGAAAGAAGAAGAAAAGAAAGGTTTTGTCCCTGAATTTGTAATAATCGATTTACCAAGTTTTAAGGCTGATCCAGACAGACATGGGTCACGCTCTGAAACAATCATTGCAGTTAATTTTGAAAAAAAAGTTGTTTTAATTGCCGGAACCTCTTATGCCGGTGAAATTAAAAAATCAGTATTTACGATGTTGAATTTCTTGCTTCCACCTAAAAATGTTATGCCTATGCATTGTTCAATTAATGTTGGTTCTGAAAATGATTCAGCTATTTTCTTCGGACTTTCAGGAACAGGAAAAACTACTTTGTCTGCAGACCCCAATAGAACTTTAATTGGTGATGATGAGCATGGTTGGTCAGAAAATGGTGTGTTTAATTTTGAGGGCGGATGTTACGCTAAAATGATTAGGCTCTCAAAGGAGGCTGAGCCTGAAATCTATGAAACAACTAGGAAAGTTGGTACTATTTTAGAGAATGTAGTTCTAAACGAAGAAACGGGTGAGCTAGACTTAGATGATGACACTCTTGCTGAAAATACAAGGGGTGCTTATCCTTTGTCTTTTATTCCTAATTCCAGTGAAAGCGGAAGAGGGCCTACACCTAAAAATATTATTCTTCTTACTTGTGATGCCTTTGGAGTCTTGCCTCCAATTGCAAAGTTATCTGCCTCACAAACTATGTATCACTTTTTATCAGGGTATACTGCAAAAGTAGCGGGTACTGAAAAGGGAGTTACGAAGCCTGAGGCAACTTTTTCTGCATGTTTTGGCGCACCATTTATGCCAAGACACCCTTCTGAGTATGGAAATCTTTTAAAAAATCTTATTCATAAGTATGATGTGAATTGTTGGCTTGTAAATACTGGTTGGTCCGGTGGTCCGGTCGGCGAAGGTAAAAGAATGCCGATAAGGGCGACCCGATCTTTGCTTTCTGCGGCTCTTGACGGCACACTTAATAATACTGCTATGCGAGTAGATGAATTTTTTGGATTTGAAGTACCATTGTCAGTTGAGGGTATTGACGAAACTATATTGGTTCCCAGAAACACTTGGTCCAACAAAAATGCTTATGATTCCCAGGCGACTAAACTCGTGGAGATGTTTTCTAATAACTTTTCTATTTATGAAGAGCATGTCGACGCTGATGTTATTAATGCTGCTCCAAGTCTTATTAAGGCTTAATTTTAGCTCTTTAATGAGCTTCATTCCAGTTTTTACCAAAAGCCGCCTCAACCTCTAACTCCACTGATAGCTCAACAATAGGCTTGTGAGCATTTGACATTTCTCTCTTTACAATCTCGAGTGTTTTGTTGATTTGTGTATCCTCCACCTCAAAAATTAATTCATCATGTACCTGCATAATCATTTTTGTTGAGAGGTTTTCATTTTTTAGAGATTGAGGAATTTTTATCATTGCTCTTTTTATTATATCCGCTGCAGTACCTTGAATTGGAGCGTTGATCGCAGCCCTGTCCATAAACGCTTTTCCTCCAGGGCCTCTATTCATAGGACTATCTATAATGCACTTTCTACCAAATAAAGTTTTTACAAATCCATTTTCTCTAGCAAATTCCTTTGTTGCTTCCATATAATCACGAATAGATGGAAATTTTTCAAAATATGATCTTATATAATCAGATGCCTCTGATCTCGAAATATCTAATTGATTGGATAAGCCAAAAGCAGATATTCCATATATTATTCCAAAGTTAATTGCCTTCGCCTTGCGCCTTATTTCATTATCCATATCCTTTAATGGTACTCCAAAGACTTCAGAAGCGGTTAACGAGTGAATGTCTATTTTTTCTTTGAAAGCTTGTTTTAAATTACTGTCATCTGCCATATGGGCAATTATTCTTAATTCAATTTGACTATAATCGGCGCTAATAAGAGAGCATCCTTTTTCTGCAACAAAAGCACTCCTTATTTCTCTACCATCCTCGTTTCGGATGGGAATATTTTGTAAATTAGGATCTGACGAAGATAGTCTGCCAGTTGATGTTGAGGACATTGCGTAAGAGGTATGAATTCTATTAGTTTTTTTATTGATAAATGTTGGAAGTGCGTCAGTATATGTAGATTTTAATTTAGAAATACCCCTCCACTCTAAAAGTAATTTAGGCAAGGTATTCCCACTGGATGCTAAAAATGTCAAAGTGTCAGCATCAGTTGACCAGGCGCCCGACGGTGTTTTTTTTCCTCCCTTAATATCTAATTTATCGAATAATATTTCACCTACTTGCTTGGGTGAGCCAAGGTTAAATTCTTCACCAACAATCTTGAAGCAATTCTTCTCAATCTCTTGAATTTTTCTTTCAAATTTTTCAGATAATCTATTTAGTATTTTTTCATCAACAGATACACCATGTTTTTCCATTTCCATTATTATTTTTGCTAATGGCCTTTCAATTGTTTCATATAGAGAAGAGACCCTTTCTTTCGCTAGTCTAGGTTTTAACAGTTTCCATAATCGTAAGGTTACATCTGCATCTTCTGCGGCATATTTGGTAGCAGTATCGATATCAATATCAGTAAATAATTTCTGACCCTTACCTGTTCCTGCAATTTCTTTAAATGATATTGCATCATGAGAAAGGTAATTTTTTGATAAAGCATCTAAGTTATGCCTCATTCCCCCTGATCCAATAGAGTAAGAAATTAACATTGTGTCGTCATATGGGGTAATTGATATATTATATTTTTGAAGGACTAGCCCATCATACTTCTTATTATGAAGTATTTTTAATACTCCCTGATCTTCCATTATTTCCTTTAATACCTCTAATGCTTTTTCTATTTCTATTTGGGGACTATTTTCTGAATGAGCTATGGGTACATAGCAAGCTTCGTTATTATCAATAGCCATTGAAAAACCGACAAGATGTGCGTCTATTGCATTTAAGGAGTCTGTTTCTGTATCAATTGCAACAAATCCTTTTTCAGAAATTTTATCTTTCCATTGATTTAACTGAGTAATATCTGTGATAGTTGAGTAGTTTTTATAATTAAAATTCGTTATGTCAACTGAGTCCTTCAGTGGCTCTTGAGCAATATTTTTTGCTTCGAAATTTAATTCAATTTCCTGAGAATCAATAGTTTCTAATGACACATTGAATTCTCTAGCCTTTTTTTCTGCAAGAGTTTTAAATTCCATACCCTTGAGAAATGATATTAATTTTTTTGGTTCAATTGATTGTATTTGAATATCCTCGATTGGTATCGGTAAGGTAATATCATTTTTTAGGGTAACTAATTCCCTACTTACTTTGGCCTGCTCAGAAAACTCTATTATACTCTCTCTTCTTTTTGTTTGTTTAATATTGGAAGCATTCTGAATTAATTTATCTAAATTATCATATTCATTAATCAATAGAGCCGCTGTTTTTATTCCTATTCCAGGAACGCCAGGAACATTATCAACAGAATCCCCTGCTAACGACTGGACATCTATTACTTTATTAGGTTTGACACCAAACTTTTCGATAACCTCATTTTCCTTAATTGTACGATTTTTCATTGTGTCCAACATTGACGCATTATCATCAACTAACTGCATAAGATCTTTATCTGATGAAACAATAGTTACCTTCATCCCCTTTGATACTGCTGCTTTTGTATAACTAGCTATAAGGTCATCAGCCTCATAACCAACCATTTCCACATGCGGAACATTAAAGGCTTTCGTAGCTTCACGTATTATTGGGAATTGTGGAATGAGATCATCGGGCGGACTTGATCTGTTTGCCTTGTATTCTGGATAAATACTATTACGAAATGTTTTTCCTGGAGCGTCAAATATAACTAAAAGGTGTGTTAAATTATTTTTTTCTTTTTCATCTCTTATAAGCTTATCAAGCATATTACAGAATCCAGAAATCGCCCCCACTGGAAATCCATCAGATTTACGTGTTAGAGGGGGGAGGGCATGATAAGCTCTAAATATATAAGTCGACCCATCTACCAGATATATATGTTTTTGGTTATTGTTCATTTCTTTTCTATTTTACTATTGCACTTAGTTTAAGGAGGTGAAAGATTTAGTTATACTACGACAAAAAAATATAGAGAGATATGAAAAATAATAATCTTCCAGAAAATGCAATAGAGATTAGCGGCCTTTCAAAGGAATATAAAACTTCTGGTGGGAGTGAGAATCTATTAGCATTAAATGCCATTGATTTAAAAATACCAAGAGGATCAATGTTTGGTCTTTTAGGACCCAATGGAGCTGGAAAATCAACATTCATTAATATTCTTGCTGGTCTAACCCTCAAAACATCAGGTAAGGCAGTTGTCTGGGGGTTTGATCTTGATGAAAACCCAAGATCTGTCAGGGCATCGTTAGGAGTTGTTCCACAGGAAATATATGTCGATCCGTTTTTTTCACCCAAAGAAACACTTCATCAACAAGCTGGAATGTACGGAGTTTTGCCTAAAGACCGTAATGTAGATTTCCTCTTAAAGACTCTTAATCTTGAGGATAAGGCAGATTCATATACCCGAACACTTTCTGGAGGAATGAAGAGAAGGTTATTAGTTGCAAAATCTATGGTTCATAGACCTCCAATATTGATCTTGGATGAGCCTACTGCTGGTGTTGATATTGAACTTCGTCAACAACTATGGGCGTATATTAGAAAGTTAAATGAATTTGGAACAACTATTATCTTAACAACTCATTACCTTGAGGAGGCTGAAGAGCTTTGTGATACAATAGCTATCGTAGATCATGGCAAGATTGTAAGATGTGCTCCTACTAAAGAAATTTTAAATGATGCTGATTCTAAAAGTATAACGATAAAATTATCTAAAAATATTAAAGATATGAATCCTGCCCTTAAAGATATGGGGGCCTTACTTGATAAAGATAATAATATTTTAATAGGATATAATCCAAAAAACGAGACCTCCAGGGATATCTTAAGAAAAGTTGAGGATTCCGGTCTCGAGGTTAGAGATTTTTCAGTTTCTGGCGCATCACTAGAAACTGTTTTTTTATCAATCACATCAAAAAATTAGACAAAAAAAAGCGCGATATTTTTACCGCGCTTAGTTTTTTTATAGGTCTAATTTTAGAACTTCGCACCAATTGAAATACCAAACATTCTTGGTTCCATATAGAAATCATTTCTAAATTGGCCTGAGGATGGATCGGTAAAATATGCACCAGTTTGATTATTATCATCAGCTAGATTTTGAACCCAAAGTCTTGCATAAAAATCAGAGTTTGTTGGTTTGAATATAACCTGTGCATTAATAACATTCCAAGAATCTATACTATCTCTAGTGCTATTATAAAGACGAGTCCACATTGAATCTTGCCAATAAAAGTCTAAACGAGAAATAATTTGTAGATTTGAATCTGTAAAATCTGAAGTATATTCTATACCAATATGAGCAGTTGCCTTAGGTGCATTTGTTAATTCATTTCCACCTAAATCATATTCTACTTCATAGAAACCACCTAAGCCGGCCGCAGTTAATTTTGTAGATATAGAATTACAGTTACCGAGTGTTGGTAGTGCGCCCATTCCAAAAATTTGCGCTATTGGATCCATTGTTCCAGAAGGATCAGATGAGTCAAAATTATTAACTGATAGAGTTTTTGGAATAAGGTATACATCTAAAGCACCAGCTGCAGGATTAGCATTAAGAACTCCACCACCTATACCAGCAGTTAATTGTTGCTTAGTAAACCCACATGTAGAACCAGTACCAATATCTTTAAGAACCCAGCCCTTTGTATCACCAACGCCTCTGCCAGTAAGGTCATGAGGGTTAAGCGATTTAGTTCCACGCGCCACCTCTGTATCAAGGAGAGAGAACTGCGCATCAATTTTTAAACCAGGTACTTGAGAAGGTGACCAAGCAAGTTCAGCCTCAAGACCAGTCATTTCTGCATCAATATTTTCATTAACAGAAGTTCGAGCTATAATTTTTGAGACTTGAAGTCCTTGGTAGTCATAATAAAAAGCAGAGAAATTAGCAATCAATGTATTATCATTTAATACGTTCTTCATACCTATTTCAAATGCATCAATAAATTCTGGATCTGCTTGAGGATCTACACCAGCGAATAAAACTGGATCTACAGGCGGATTAAATAAGCCTGGGCGATATCCTCGAGAAATACTTGCATAAATTAATGTAGAATCAGTTGATTCTAGATTGGGTGACCAATCAATACCAGCTTTATAGGTAATTTCCTCCTCTGAAAAAGAAGTAGGATTACCTGTAAGGGCTCTTTGTTCACCCGGCGCAGGAATTGGTTGAAGTGCAGGTGGAGCCAATCCAGCAAAAACTAAACCTAAATTAGGATCTGTTCTCTGTATTGCAGCTGTAACGGGGTCGCCAACTGATGCTCCGCCAGCAAGAATAATAGAATTTAAAAACTGCTGGGCATCTGCCACACTTTTTTCTGATTCATTCCATCTAGCGCCAAGTGTAATTCGAGTCTCTTCGTTAACATCAAAATAAACTTGGGCGAAAACACCTTTACGTTCAAGTTCATATGGGTTTGTTAAATTTCTATAATGAGAAGGGTATAATCTTGCACCACTTAATATAGGAGCAAGAGCAACAGCATCACCACCATTAAAATATACGTCATAAAGATTAGTGGTTTCATTTTCCAGCATATTAAAGCCAGCAACAAAGTTTACCTTACCATCAAAATCTGAAGCAATGGTAATATCGGCATATTTATATTCATTTTCATTGTATGAAGTATCATAAGCGAATGGGTAATCGTGAGTACCACCGCTAGATCCTCCAAAAATTCCCATAGCTCCAAAATTCCCTGAATTAGGATCTGTAAAGCCTGAGATAGGAATTTCTCCATTTGGGAAAAAAGGATTGGTTCCTTTAAATAACTTTGTTCGACCGTCATTATTTGTATAATCTTGTTGAGAAAGAATGCCACTTTCATGATAAGCAAAGTTTGCTTTGATAGTTAAGTTTTCAAATGAAGTATTTTCAATGGCCAGCATATAAGCTTTTTCGTTAACTTTGTAGACAGGATCAATAGATTGATAAGTTTGCCTTAAATCTGTTAATGGCTGACTAGGAGTTGCATCAAGAGGGCTAAAACTTTGCAGTCCAGCTGCTCCTAATAGTAATCCATTAAGACCAGAACCTGCTTGTGGTTGTTCGCGTCCAAACCTAAAAGGATGACAACCATATGCTGGTGTTTCAGTCGTTTTACACATTTGACGACCAGCACGAGCTCTATTGTCGTCTTCTTCAAAATTCATATATGTAAATCTAGCAACGGTATCTTCGTTTAAATCAGCTTCAAGAACTGCTCTGTAGGAAATAATATCTCTTCCATCAATATCTTCACCTTCCTTACCAGGGAACATATTAGTAGAGAAGCCTTCTCTGCTAAGCTTCATTCCAGATACTCTCAATCGAAGATTATCAGCTAAAGGCATATTCATCATAATTTTAATTTTTTTATGGTTGTAATCACCAATTTCGATTTCTGCTGAAGCCTCTGTTTCAGCAGTCGGTCTAGAAAAAATCATATTTACAGTACCAGCTGTAGCATTAGCACCATAAAGTGTTCCCTGCGGTCCTCTTAAAACTTCGACACGTGAAACATCATAAAATTCTGTTTCAAATACGCGTGTTGGAAGAGGGATACTATCAAGATGGTAAGCAACAGCACCATCACCTGAAGCGGCAACAGCTGCAGAAGCAACACCCCTAATAGACATGCTACCACCAGTAAAATTACCACGTGTATAAGTAACACTTGGAATGGTGAACTGAAGATCGCTAAAATTTTCAATTTGCTGAAGCTCTAGAGCATCAGCACCAAAAGCAGAAACTGCAATTGGAACATTTTGAATGCTTTGTTCAGATCTTTCAGCAGTAACAAGAATTTCTTCAATTCCTGTTGTCCTTACTTCCTGAGCGAAAGCTATATTAGAAAAAATTACAGATGCAGTCATAAAAATGGCTACAGATAAAATACTTTTTGACATTGAATGCCTCCCCTTACTTACGTTTTATCGCAATTGTTATTTTTTTTTTAGACCTTACCATATGAGGGTAAGCATTAAATCATTGATGACAATAGTAATTTTAATAAAAAAAACGTAGTGTACCTTTATTACAACATATTTCTATATTCCAACTATGTACACTACGTTTAAAGGAAGTTTAAAGAAAGCCTAACACTTAATTTATACGTCCCCCCACACATCTATGTATTATCATAATTATTATTATTATTATTAATGTGTCCTAGTAAATAATTCTATGGTTTATTTTTAAATAAGCAACTCCTTTTTACTATTAATAAAAAAAATTCCTAGTATTTATAATAAAAATATTTAGTTAAAAAAAAGGCGACTATAAAGCCGCCTTGTTTCATTAAATATATTTCCTTAAGTTTAGAACTGTTTTCCTAAGGTTATACCCATCATTTTAGGCTGGTTCGGATAGATCGCGAACGATCCCGGTGAGCCAGGAACACCAAATGCTGTTTGAACATATTCATCATCATTAATGTTTCTGCCCCAAATTAAAAGGTTCCAGCCCGAATCTTCGTTTTGGAGACCAAAACTTGCATTTATAGTGCCTACTTCACGTGGCGCTAGTGATGTTGGAACATTATCTGTTGCTTGTATTTTATCTTCATAAACATACTCTGCTCTAACGAATCCAGTAACTGCCATTGATACATCAAATGTATACGCAGCTGATACTGTGATTGCTAAGTCAGGAACTCCACCAGGAACTTGTCCAGTAAAGTCTTTGTAGCGTGCAAGAGAACCATCTATAACCGGACAATCATCTGATGCAGGTGCTGATCGGGTTGAATCACACGGTCCATTAGTAAATGAACCATACTTGGCATCAATTAAACTTGCATTAAATGTTACAACAAGATCTTGATTTAGATAGAACATTGAGTCAACTTCAATACCTTTATGTCTTTGTTCAGAAACATTTACAAGATTAAAGCCTGTTCCAACAAAAAGGTTTGATTGAATATTATCGACCGTCATATCAAATAATGTAACATTTAAATAACCGTTACTAAAAGATTTTCTAAAACCAACTTCGATATTTTCTGCTTCTTCAGGGTCCGCATAATATATACTATTATTCATTGGAAGACCTGAATAAACTGTAGCATTTGCTGATAGGTTTACTGAAATAGCCTTAAAGCCTGTTGAATGACTGAAATAAATTGATAAATCATCATCAAGCTGGTGAATAACTTTAAATGAATGAGTTATGTCATCAGAGTCCCATTTTCCATCTTCTGTAGCGTTTGGATAATTGTAAAACGGTGGGAAGAATTGAAAGCCAGCCAAAAGAGCTGTTGAAGGGTCAAGAGCAAAAGGTATTTCAGCAAAAGCATCGTCTATAATCACATTTGATACAACTGTTTTTTCATCTTTAGAGTAACTTACTCCCAATGAAACCGTAGTGTTATCACTAACATCAATATCAAAATTTGCAAATAGACTGAAGGCCTCATTATCAACATCAAAATATTCATGCTGAAGGCCGGAGTTTAGTCCATACCATCCAGCTCTTTGCTGCGCTGCAAGGCCAGGAATTATTGCTGCAATACCGCCATCAAGCGCTGGACTTCCTGTAGAAACACCGGCCAGTACTCCACCAATTTGTGTTGTTGTTAGAGGAGGCAGTGCTGTGCCAAGAAGAGACATTTGAACAGCAGCTGGTAGAGCAGATATTTGTGAAAGAGCTCCAATTGCAACACCACCTGAAATTTGGTCCAAGGAGGTAGGAACAGCTGAAAGAATGATATCAACTAGAGTTGAAATATTCTCTTTATAAAGAACATCTCTGTCATGTTTAACCTTCTCATCTTGATAGTACGCGCCTATCATCCATTGAAAAGGTCCGTCATTATTAGAGCTAAGTCTAAATTCTTGTGTGAATGTTTCAAACTCGTCATCAATGCTGTTTGTAAGCAATGGCATTGCACTAAAGTCTACATCACCAAAAACTTTTTGAGAATTTTCTCTAAAGGATGTAATAGATTTGAAAGACATTGCATCAAGTTCCCAGTCAATATGCGCCGATAAACCCTTACCTTCAAACTCTCCTGTTGGATCATTATTAAGGTATGTTGTATAGCCATATGGATCTACTGGATTAACAATTACCTGTTTTCCTAGTGCTCCGCCTATAAAGAATGCTCCACCAAGAGTGGCCGCACCATTAGAAACTCCAGCAGTTGTGCAGCAATTTTCATCAGATTTATCATAGTTGGCTATAATTCTTAAAGTTACATTTTCAGAAATTTCACTTAATAGCTGACCTCTGATAGATTGACGGTCTCTATTATTGATCTTAGTTCCTAAAAATAGATTATCTACAAATCCGTCGCGTTCAGTTGTAGATGCTGAAAGTCTAAAGGAGGTTTTTTCTGTTAGCGGCCCAGTAACCGTTCCTCTAAGTTTTTTTAGACCGTAATCACCAGCAGTAATTTCAAGTTTTCCTCCAAACTCTTGTTCGGGAAGTTTTGTTGTAATACTGATAACACCAGCAGATGAATTTTTACCAAACAGTGTTGATTGAGGTCCTTTAATAACTTCTATGCGTTCAACGGAAATTAAATCATTAAGAGCTGATTGATTTCTTGAAATCATAACACCATCTATAGATATGGCGACGGCAGGTTCAACACCTGGATTGTTTGCCCCATTTCCAAAACCCCTAATTAAAAAAGTATTTTGATTTGCAAACTGCTGTTGAGCAATCTTTAAGGATGGAACTGAAGATTGAAGATCGAGAACATCACTAATTGCCAGCTGATCCATTTGCTCAACACTAATAACTGAAATAGATATAGGTGCATCCTGAAGTGTTGTCGCCCTTTTGGTGGCAGTAACAACTATTTCTTCAATAAAAATTGATGGTTGAGTATTTGTTTGGGCTTGTGAGTTATTCGGTGTAACTAAAGTTATAGTTAAAATAAATGCAAATGCATATAGATGCCAACGCATAGTAGTCTCCCCTACGTTAACAATGCTTTATTATTATTTTTATTGATTGTTAGTGTTAAAAAAAACTACATTAAAGTATTGATTCATTTAGCACAACATCAAATACTTATTAATTTTGACTAATGCTTCCCCAATCGACGATGGCTTTTCTATTTAAGATTTATCTCCTTCAGTCTTATCTCTAAGTAATCATTGGCAAGAATTTCTTCAGGGTATAGATTTGGATTTTCTTTATCAATACAATGTTTAAGTGTTTTGATAGAAAAATCTGGATTTAGATGAATAAAAAATGGCATTGAGTATCTTGAAGTATTTATATTGCCAGAATTAACAACTCTATGTGTGGTTGATTTTAGTTTATTGTTACTCAGCCTTTGGAGCATATCTCCCACATTACAAACAATGACATTTGCATCTGTATTTATTGGAAGCCAGTTATTATTTCTATCTAAGACCTCCAATCCTTCTTGCTGGGCTCCAAACAAAAGAGTTATTAAGTTTATATCCTCATGTGCCGCAGCTCTAATTCCCTTAATTTTTTTGTTAATAGGCGGATAATGGATGAGTCTAAGTATCGAGTTGCCTTGATTGATTTTATTATCAAACCAATTGGGTCTTAGATCTAAATATAAAGAAATATATGAAAGTATTTCTTTTCCTAGACCATCTAAATCATTGAAAAATTTATCTAGTTTTTGATTGAAATTTTTTATATTAGAGATCTTTTCATTTTGAGGCATTTTTTCTTTATATGGGTTCAACCAGTTAGACCTCCCATGATGCCAAAATTCTTTTTGGTCTGAGGATTTTGCGTTGACTGCCTTCTCTATGCCAAATGGTGTATATCCTCTTTGCCCAGCCCCATTATTCTGCTGATAATTTATCTTATTCTTTAGTGGAAGATTAAAAATTTTCTTTGAAATCTTTAAGGTATCATTAATAAGTTTTGTATTAATTCCATGATCTTTTATGGCAAAAAAACCAAAATCTTCGCAAGCATGACCAATTTCTTTTGCTATGTCATTATTAGAATTGGTTTTCTTTAAAGAGGTTATTGGAATATTCATTTTTTAAAGTTATTTGGTTTCTATATTCAATTGACCTTTTAAGCCTAAAGATCGGCGCTTTTCACTCTCCAGATAGTCTTTATCTATAATCATTTCAAGCATAGCTTTTCTAATAGGATATTTTACTATCACTACCCAATCCCATAATTCTTCAATTTCACCAATCATTAATTGACTTACAACTCCAGAAAAAATTCCTTCACCGCCAACTTTTTTTAAATGAATATTTTGACATGCTTGACTATAAATAGCCCAAGCCTCCTGTCCTGTTCGGTCCTGTCCTGTGATGTTTGTTTCTCGCCTATCTTTATAGACAGCTGTTTCTTTAAACTTTAAAAGATTTATCATGGATATTGGTTTATCTACATCTCCTTTACTAAAATCCTCTATTTGTTCATCATTAGGTCTTAGAGCGTTCTTAATTTTCATTTCTTTACTTCCCCATTGCTAATTATTTTATTTGCCTTAACCACTAATGCTCCGAGTGGTGTGCTGATGATAAACTTTATTGGAATCCAAACCTTCTCTTTCTCAAAATAACTATACCAGTATCTAATAGAGTTGCGCTCTGAGGCAGTTTCAAGAAAATCACTATCCTCATAGCCAATTATTGGATTAAAGGATCCCATACAAATAAATGTTTCATATTCAATTTCATCAATAATGAGTTTTGTTTTTTTATTTTTTTTACTCATTTTAATTTCATAAGAGCGGACTCCATCAAAACTTTTACTATTTTCTAAGCATGGATTTTTGAGAGTACCAGAAACAACAAATGCACTATTGGGGTCTCTAGAATTTGTACCATATTTCTTTAGCTCATCCATGCTTAATGTATCACTGTCATTATATTTTGGATCAGATTCTAATTCCACGGGAATACCTTCCCGATACTTTATTCTTGCATTCCTTGACTTATTTTTATTTTTTATTTCATAGGAGAAAGTATAAAGTTCCGGTTGAATTTGGTTATTAATCAAAATACCTTTACTTTCCGAGCTAAAAACAAAACTCACGAAAGTATCGACTATACCTGCTGCTAATATTTCAGTTTTAATATTCCATTTTTCTTTTTTCAAGTTTACCGAATAGGTTAATTCAGCAATTCGCAAACCACCAAGGTTTGCGGAATATGAAATAGTATTCTGAGCTTTTAACTGTAACGGATTATTAATTAATAATATTAATGCGGTAATTAATTTATATTTTTTCATTTTATCTACTCCAACTTAACAAACCTTACAATCAAGTCTAGCTTGTTTTTTATAAGAGGGCTATTGTCTGATTGATTTGGAGTTATAGTATGAAATTTAAAGCGATAATATGGGATTTTGGCGGCGTAATAACTTCCAGTCCCTTTGATGCCTTTAATGATTTTGAAGGATCTAATGGTCTTCCTAAAGACACAATAAGAACAATAAACTCTGAGAATCCAGATAACAATGCTTGGGCGAAATTCGAAAGGAATGATATCGGTTTAGATGAATTTGATAATTTATTTGGAATCGAGGCTGGGCTAAAAGGCTTTAAAATTACTGGAAAACAGATTGTGAGATTATTATCAGGAACAATTAGACCCATTATGGTTGATTTTCTTTTGAGCTTAAAGGGCCAATACAAGCTTGGGTGTATAACGAATAATGTACAGTCTGACGAGAAAGTTAAGGCAGCTCTAATAAATGATGCATCGCGGGTTATGAAGATATTTGATCATGTTATTGAATCCTCAAAAATAGGTATCAGAAAGCCCGATCCAAAGATTTATGAAATGTCATGCAAATCTCTAGAGGTCTCGGCTAATGAGTGTATCTATCTTGATGATCTGGGTATAAACTTAAAGCCTGCGCGTACTTTGGGGATGACGACCATCAAGGTTATTGATCCGCATGTTGCTATCGCTGAAGTAAAAGAATACCTTAATTGGGTGTAAAGATTTATGGAAAATAATCAAAATACGATAGCAAGTTTAGGACCTGGAATAAGAGTAAAAACCCTCATTAATTTGAGGTGGGTTGCTGCATTAGGTCAAATAATTACCTGTATAGTTGTAGGTTATTTCTTTGGTTTTCAATTACCATGGCTGGAGTTACTCCTAACAATATTTGCGCTAGTTATCTCTAATTTGATTTTATACCCCCTTTACTCAACCAAGAATAGATTAAGCGAAACCTCGACAACCTTTGTTATCGCTGGCGACATTGTTCAACTGGCTTTGCTAATATTTTTTACAGGGGGCTTAGCCAATCCGTTTGTTGTTTTATTTATAACCCCAATTGCAATCACGGTTACAAGTCTACCAATAAAATCAACTTCAATTCTTATAACTCTAACTATTATTTTTATTACTATTCTAGGATACGTCAATTACCCTCTTGTCAATAACGCGATCAATCTATCCTCTCCTCCGATTTTTATTTTAGGAATGTGGGTTTCTCTTTTTGTAACAATTTTATTTTTAACTTTTTATGCTGGCGGCCTAACTGATGAATCTAGAAAAATATCAGCAGCCTTAAAGATAGCAGAAAATTTACTAGTAAAAGAAAAGAACCTGTCTTCACTGGATGGATTGGCGGCCGCCGCAGCTCATCACCTTGGAACTCCGTTAGGCACCATCAGTTTAATTGCAAATGAACTGAAAGATGATAATGATATCCCTCAATCGGCAAAAGAGGACCTAATGATTCTGTCTGATGAGGTCGACAAGTGTAAAAAAATTCTTGGTTCCCTGGGAGAAAAACCATCTAGTGATGATGATCTTATTACAAAGATAGAACTTCAGGCTCTCCTTGAGGAATTGTGTGAGCTGATTAAAGTAAAAGGCATAAAATTTTCAATTAATTTCAATAATGATGGTCTTGACCTTAAGAAGGTTTTATTAAAAAGGCGATCCGAATTACTTCTGGGTTTATCTAATATTGTTGAAAATGCAGCTGACTTTGCAAAGGATATCGTTGAATTAAACGTAACTCATGTCGAAGATTCTATAAGACTAGAAATCAGTGATGATGGACCAGGATTTTCTGGTTCCATTTTAAGTAGGCTTGGAGATCCTTATGTTTCAAGTCGACCAAATCCTTCTGATCAAGGTAATGGTCTGGGGTTGGGTTTTTTTATTTCAAAAACATTATTAGAGAGACTGGGCATCAAGGTTCTTGCGTATAACAAAGTTTATCCAGACCACGGGGCTATAGTTTCAATTTCAATTCCGGTAGACGAGCGAAGTTAGAGCTTGTAAAAGAAAGGATAAATAAAAGGTATGATTAAATTGCACGATAGAAAAAATATTATTGTCGTTGATGATGATCAGGTTTGGTTAAACCAGTTGTCTCGAGCGTTAACAAGAAGAGGGTGTGTGACTTTTGAAGCTAAATCAGTTCAAGAAGCTAGATTGGTATTAGATTCAGAAGAAATTGACTATGGAGTAATTGATCTCCGGTTAGGCGATGGAGATGGGTTGGAGGTTATATTGGAGCTTCAAAAAATTAACCCAAAAGCGCGATCAGTTATTCTTACTGGATTTGGCAATATTGCCAATGCTGTTTCAGCAATCAAAGTTGGTGCTATTGATTATTTATCTAAACCAGCAGGTATTGATGATATATGCGCTGCTCTTTTTGCAAAAACAACTAAAAAACCTGCTCCTCCAGAAGAACCGATGAGCGCAAATCGTGTAAGGTGGGAGCATATACAGAGGGTTTATGAGCTTTGTGATAAGAATGTATCTGAAACTGCAAGAAGATTAAAAATGCATAGGAGAACTCTTCAAAGAATTTTGTCTAAGAGAGCCCCAAATTAAGTATCAATAATAGTGATAAATTGCTCAAGAGCTTTTTCTGAAAATTTTAACATATTTTCCATTCGATTTTCTGAATTTGTATATATATGATTTGTTTTTTCTTTTATTCCTGCGACAGAAAAACAAGAGTAACCAGCTGGGTCGCCATAACCATTTCCCAAGGGTCCTGAAGCTCCAGTCTCTCCAATACACCAATCCGTATTATACATTTCACAACCTTTTTGAGCTATTAGTAATGCAAAAGGCTCGCTGCTAGAACGTATATTTTTTTCTTTCAATTCTCTCAATCTTAAACCTGTTAGAGCCCTTATAGATCGAGCGGTATAGACAACCTGCCCACCCATATAATATTTAGAAGCTCCAGAATGTGATAATAGCGCAGCAGATATTAACCCTCCTGATGATGACTCCACAACGGATATAGTTTGTTCTTTGTTTTTTAAGATTTCTGATACCCTATTTGAGATCTCTCTTAATTTATCCATTCTTCTTCTCCTTGATAAAACGACTTCCTTTTTTTGGTGGGTCTTCTGGAGGTCCAGCAAAGCACTGTGCTATTGACATCCACATTGAGGCAACATCACCCTTTACTATCAAACTTGTATCTTTAATATTTCTAACCTGAGTTACAACCTGACAAAATTCTGTTGCACTTCCTATAATCGAATTATCATTATTTTGTGTATTCCATTCCCATTTTTCGTTAGTTGGAGATTCTAAAATTAACTTAGGCCGATCTTTGGGAACTTCAATGGATCTATTTCTATAGGTCCACCCAAAAGTATTGATACCCATAATTACAATATTTTTAATACGATCATCGTCTTTTCTAATAATTCCAAGCTGATCATATATTTCTTGTCCGTGAGACCATGTCTCCATAAGCCTAGCAGTTATACTGGATCGTACACTCATATCTGGACCGGCCCACTTAACTCTTTTTTTTGGATCAGCCTCTGAGAACTTATCAGATACTTTTTCGAAACCCTCTTTCCATTCAGCCAGAAGATCAGCACCAGATCTATTATTGGAAAGTTCTTTTTCATAAGCCCTTGCGGAGTAACCAGCCCTAATTGTATTAAAAAATTTTTTCATAAATTTAGTAAACTCTTCTTGGTCAGATAGGGATAGATAAGCAGCGTTATTCCATACATGAAGATGGTAAAGAACGTCATTAATGGTCCATGATTTGAATTGAGTTTGAGAATTAAAGAGATCATCCTTTGTGCCTTTTAATACATCATACAATGCATTACTTTCATCTCTAAAATCTATACTTTGTTTTAATGCCATTGATCGCTAATTTATAAAATAGTAATAGATTAGGGGTACCCAGATGAGTGAGGTTGTTATTAAGCCCTTTATAGCTTGGTAAGTAATCCATAGCCAAAAATAACGCTTACAAAACTCTTTAATTTTTTTGAACATATGACAACCAACTTGGTATAGGTAAATTATTTTCTTCTAAAAAACCAGCATTAAACATTTTGCCTTGGTAGCGATTAGCTAGATCACATAAAATAGTTACTATTGTTTTTCCTTTACCTAGAGATTTAGCTAATTTTTTTGCTCCAGCAATATTTATTCCAGAAGATAACCCTAAAAATAAACCCTCTTTTTCAATTAAATCATATAAAATAGTTAATGCCTCGGAATCTTTAACTCTAAATGGGATATCCACTGACATTCCTTTAATATTTTCTGTGACCCTTCCTTGTCCTATTCCCTCTGTTATTGAGCTTCCCTCTGACTTAAGTTCGCCATCTTTAAAAAAACTATACATACAAGCGCCCATAGGGTCGGCAAGTCCTATATTTATTTTTTTATTCTTAGATTTTAAGTAAGATCCTACTCCAGAAAGAGTTCCGCCCGTTCCGATAGCGCATATAAAGCCATCGATTGTACCATTGGTTTGTTCCCATATTTCCGGTCCTGTTGTTTCAATATGCGCTCTTTGGTTTGCAACGTTATCAAACTGATTTGCCCAGTAAGCTCCATTAGTAAGCTTTTTATTTAAGTCCTTAGCAAGATCACCAGAATATTTAATATAATTATTTGGATCTTTATATGGAACAGCAGGTACCTGAATTAATTCTGCACCAGAAAAACGAATAGCATCTTTTTTTTCTTGTGATTGAGTGTCTGGCATAACGATTGTAGTTTTGTAACCTAACGAATTTCCCACAAGGGATAGCCCAATCCCAGTATTACCTGCGGTACCTTCGATTATTGTTCCGCCCTTACCTAGTAATTTTTTTTGTTCTGCATCTCTAATAATATAAAGAGCCGCCCTGTCTTTTATTGACTGTCCTGGGTTAAGGAATTCTGCTTTTCCATATATTTTACAACCAGTTTCTTCAGAAGCACTTTTTAAATAAATTAATGGCGTATTCCCAATCATTTCTATTATATTATTATATTTTTTCATATATTTAGGTCTTTATGTCACATATAAAACAGGATATGTATCTTATAAAAATAGAAATCAGATTATGATAATTAAATAATGAAAACATTAAAACACATAAGAAAAAAAATGATAACAATATTATCACTTAAAGAAAAATTTAATTTACACCACGTTATTTTAATTATTCTCGTATTATTCCTGCCTGATAACGTCATCTCTGAAGAAGAAAACATAATTGACGATATAGTAGTGGTTGGTAGCAGAATAAATAATGAAAGATTGATAAAAATACTACCAGTAACAATTATTAGATCAGAAGAGATTGAATTGCTGGGAATAGATTCCGGTGATGACTTAATAGCAAGTTTGGTAGAGCAGGGAACAAATAAATTCAATGATGCTGGCAACGCTATTGCCGGCGTAAATAGTGCTCGTGGAGATATGGGAGCCTTTAATCTTCGTAATATGGGGACTGGTAATACATTAGTTTTACTAAACGGAAGAAGGTTAATAAACTCGCCAAGCTTTCAATCAGAGTCGGTTGGAGGAAGTTTTGTTCCTGTTAATTCAGTAAACACAAATACTTTGCCTGTAAGAGGAATCGAAAGACTTGAGATCTTAAGAGACGGCTCGTCAGCAATTTATGGTGCTGATGCAGTCGCAGGTGTTATTAATGTAGTTACAAAAAAAAATATTGAGGGTTTCGCCCTAAGAGTTAAGGCGACTAGTTTTGAAAATTTTAATCGATCAGATTCCCAAATAAATTTTGAATATGGATCAAATTTTAATTCTGGTAATACTAAGTTATCTTTGATTTACAGCTATTATGATCGTGATCCAGTTAAGGCAAGTGAAGATGAGCGTATGGGCATTTCTAACTGGAGAGACCTTCCTCAAATCGCAGGGACTAAATGGGATACTACGCGTTTTAGAAGAAGCTCAATTAACTCACCTTACGGACAGTTTGATGTTGAACGAAGTGTTAAAGGGTTTAGATTTTTTAATGAGCAAGGATTAACAGATAAATCCGGTGAATTTGAGATATTTCCCGATACTGAACCAAAGTGCTTGGTCGACCTTAAAAATGGGGCATGTATAGCAGCTGATACATCGACAAAACGATACAACCTCAATACAGAAAGATGGGTTATATCAGATCTAAGCAGGAACAATCTCCAGGTTAACCTTTCTCATGACTTTACTGGCGGTGTTCGAGGGTTTACTGAATTATCTTATTATTCTTCAGAAACTAAACAAAACAATAGCCCTTCTACTACATTCTCGTCATCAAAATTAATTGTTCCTGAGTCCAATTACTGGAATCCTTTCGGAGTTAAATTTCTTCCTGATGGGACTATCAATCCTAATCGTCTGAATGATTCTGACGCTATGGGTATTCCTGATGAAGGCCTCGCAATAATTATGGACAATTATAGGTTTGTTGATGTGGGGCCGAGAAGAGTAAACGTCGAAAAAGATACTTATAGACTCTTGCAGGGATTCAGGGGGGCTTGGAAAGGTTGGGATTGGGAAACAGCATTATTTATTTCTAAAGCAAGCTCTGATGACATAACAAGTAACCGATTATCAAATACCTTAGTAGAGGAATCATTATCGTTATCTTCACCTCAAGCATATAACCCGTTTAATGGAGGAGGTAACTATGATGACTATTTATTGTACGGAAAGGATCAGACCTCTAGTGGGGAAGGTTCAATTGAAAATGCTATTATTGACGTTTATAGAAAAGGTGAAAGGGAGTTAAAAGGGTGGGACCTTAGGTTAGAAAATTTAAATTTTTTACAAATAAATTCTGGATTTATTGCACTTGTGACGGGAATAGAGTTTCGCGAAGACTCATTTAAGGATGATCGAGATCCAAGGCTGGATGGTACAATCCAATATACGGATAGTGATGGAGATACATACCCCTTTGTAAGTGATGTTATTAACTCAAGCCCGACCCCAGATAACTCTGGTAAAAGAGATGTGTTTTCAGCCTTTATCGAATTAGCCATCCCTTTGATTTCTAATGAAATGAACATTCCGTTCGTAAGGAGTTTGGATGTTCAGCTTGCAGGCAGGTATGAAGATTTTTCTGACATAGGAAGTAAGGCCGTCCCAAAAATTGGTATTGGTTGGCAGGTAGATGATGAAGTTATGTTTAGGGGTTCATGGTCAAAAGGATTTAGAGCTCCAAATTTAATTCAGATCAATGAATCAATAGGAGCACGTCAGATTTACGGTGTTGATGCGCTTCTGTGCCTTCAACAAATAAATAATAATGGAACAATAGATTATTGTGATTACTCCCTTCAAAAAATTGCGAGAGGCAGTGGAGAATTAAAGGCTGAAGAATCAACAAATTTTTCAATCGGCGTTGTGTACGAGCCTAAAAGTATTAGGAATCTAATCTTCACATTAGATTGGTGGAAAATTGAGAAAGAAGACACCATAGGGCTCTTTGGCGAAGATAATATTATGCTTACAGATTTAGTTTTGCGTATGGAGTCTAATAACTTAACTGATTGCTCTTTAGTACAGTCCAGTCCTTTTGTTTTTAGAGAAGACCCTGATGAAGGCCAGATTGAAGATTACCTAAACGCGGGAATTTGTCCTGCAGGGCGTGTTTCTAGAGTTGAGGAAAGTTATCAAAATTTAGACACAAGAATTTTGAGTGGTTTCGACGTTTCTCTATATTATTCCCTAAAGAGTTCTCTAGGAAATTTTAAATTTGCTTTAAATATTGCTAAATTAGAAGAGTTTAAGCAGCAAGCTGGTAACGATTTTATTAAACTTATTGATGCGCAAGAGAAGAATATTATTCCCAAGGAATTAGCCATCAGCGGGTTCTCAGATCTTTTAGAAAAAGATGGGTCACCCGAGATGCAGGCAAGTATAAGGTTTCTTTGGAGCAATGGGCCCTTAGGCCTTGGATTTTTTGCGAAGCATGTAGGTGAATTCTATGAAACGAGGAATAGACTTTCCGATGGAACCTTATGGACAGTCGAGGATTATAATACAATTAATGGACACATTGATTATAATTTAAACGTCAATTATGCTAATTCCAGGATACGCTTGGGAATAAATAATATTACTGATGAGAGGGCTCCTCTAGCTTCTGATATATTTGGTTATTATTTTGATAAGCATGATAATTTAGGTAGATATTATTATATCGACTTAAGTTATAAATTTTAAACTAATGAAAAAAATTCTTTTCTTTATAATTTTTTTTTCAATAAATCCCTTATGTGCAGAGAATAATAATCTTAAGAAAGAATGTATTACAGATGTTGTAAAAATAGATTTTAACTTTTCTGGTACAGGAAATGTGTCGTGTAAAATTATTAACTCCCGCTACATCAAAATCATCATAAAGCCCGAGTTAGATGACTCGATTAATCCAAGCCCATGGTTTAGTTTTAGGAAGTCAAAACACTCTGAAAGTATAAAGGTAGAGCTAGATTATATGGATTATAGTCATAGGTATTATCCCAAGGTAAGTACTGATAAAATACTTTGGAAAAGCATTGATAAATCATCTATTTCACTAAGTAAAAAAGATAAAGTTATAGTCATTGATTTTCCACCCTCCGTTCGGCAAGAATATATTGCCTCACAAGAGCTAGTAACAGAAATCTGGTATTATGATTGGTACGATAAGCTTGAGGGCTCTGGCAAAGTGAAGGCCGAGGTTATTGGATTTTCAGTTTTAAGAAAACCAATCATTATGTTCTCTGTGGAAGGTGATACAAAAAATCCCTATATACTTATTATAGGAAGACAGCACCCTCCTGAAGTTACGGGTGTATTCGCAATTAAAAGTTTTATTAATGAATTAATATCAAGCAATGAGCTATCAGAAAATTTCCTCTCTCAATATAATGTTATTTTTATTCCACTTATGAATCCTGATGGAGTTGAAAATGGATATTGGAGATATAATGAAAATAAAAAAGATCTGAATCGTGATTGGGGCAAATTTTCTCAACCTGAGACAATCGCGGTTAACCAACAATTGAATAAATTTGTCACCAATAGAAGGCTAATTCTTTTTATTGATTTTCACTCTACATATAAAAATATTTTTTATATTTCTGATACCTTTAATAGCTCCATCAAGAAGGAATTTTTAAAATATTGGCTAGATGATTCAAGTGCTGATTTATTAAATTTGGGCTATGATTATTTAATTATTAATTCTAAAGCTATAAAAAATGGCGTTGCAAAAAATTATATTCATAATAAATTTAAAGTACCTTCAGTAACATATGAAGTTTCTGATACTGAGAATAGGGATAAAATTAAAAAATCTTCATCTATATTAGCAAAAAAAATGATGGAAAATCTTTTAAAATTGGATTGAATGGTATGGCGGAGAGGAAGGGATTCGAACCCCCGAGACGGTTACCCGCCTACACACTTTCCAAGCGCGCGCCTTCGACCACTCGGCCACCTCTCCATGTTATGACATACTACAATTAATTCTCATCAAATTTAAGCGCAGAAATGAATGCCTCCTGAGGAATGTTTACTCTTCCAAATTCACGCATTCTTTTCTTACCCTTCTTTTGTTTTTCTAGAAGCTTCTTCTTACGTGTAACATCGCCGCCGTATAATTTTTCTGTAACATCCTTCCTGAAAGGAGGAATTGTCTCCCTCGCAACCACTTTAGCACCTATAGCTGCTTGAACAGGAACTTTAAATTGATGACGGGGTATCAAGTCTTTGAGTTTTTTGCACATAGCTCTTCCACGCATATCTGCTCTTTCCGCATGTACAATAATTGATAAAGCATCAACAACTTCTGAATTGACTAGAATTGTCATTTTTACAAGTTTTTCTGCTTTATAAGAATCCATTTGCCAATCAAAACTAGCGTAACCACTTGAAATAGATTTTAAGCGGTCATAAAAATCAAAAACAACCTCATTGAG
Organism: alpha proteobacterium MED-G09; assembly: GCA_905182015.1. Classification (GTDB taxonomy): domain Bacteria; phylum Pseudomonadota; class Alphaproteobacteria; order MED-G09; family MED-G09; genus MED-G09. The sequence continues at coordinate 160,481 of CAJIZT010000007.1, forward strand.
AGGTAGATTGTAAACAACCATGGCTCTATTCCCGGCATACGTAAGCTCGACTTGATCCCCCCTTCTGTCTTGGCACAACTTTAATACCGCACCCAAGTATTCATCAGGAACTAATATTGTTGCCTTAATCCACGGTTCTTCAATATAGCTAATTAGACTGGGGTCAGGCATGTCAGCAGGATTATGAAGGTCTATGTAGCTTCCGTCATTAAGGTATATTTTATAAATAACACTTGGTGCGGTTGTTATTAAATCAATATCAAATTCTCTTTCAATTCTCTCTCGGACAATTTCCAGATGGAGAAGTCCAAGGAAACCACATCGAAAGCCGAATCCAAGTGCGGCTGAATTTTCAGTTTCATGTTGGAAACTAGAATCATTAAGGCTTAATTTTTCTATAGATTCCCTTAGATCTTCGAATTCTCCACTGTCAACAGGAAATAAGCCACAAAAAACTGATGGCTGTGATGGTCTAAACCCCTTTAGAATATCTTTACAGGGCCTTCTGTCATCAGTGATTGTATCGCCAACCTGAGTATCAGAGACAGTTTTGATACCTGCTATTATATAACCTAATTCTCCAGGCCCTAATCTATTAACCGATACTTTTTTAGGGGTAAATACCCCTATGTCATCGATTTCATACGTACTATTGGTTCCTAACATTTTTATTTTCTGACCCTTAGTTAGCTCCCCGTCAATAACCCTTACTAAAACAACAACCCCAAGGTAAGAATCATACCAGCTGTCGACTAAAAGTGCCTTTGTGGGTTCATCAGTAGAGCCAATTGGAGGATTTAATCTATTTATTATTGCTTCAAAAATATCATCAATACCTTCCCCGGTTTTGGCGGATACAAATATCGCATCAGAAGCATCAATCCCAATCACATCTTCGATTTGTTTACATACCTTTTCAGGCTCTGCTGCCGGAAGGTCTATCTTATTTATTATAGGAATAATCTCGTGATCTAACTCAATAGCTTTATAAACATTAGCAAGAGTTTGTGCTTCTACACCTTGTGTTGAGTCAACTACTAGAATTGAACCCTCACAAGCAGATAGTGACCGGCTAACCTCATAAGCAAAATCAACATGTCCAGGGGTATCTATAAGGTTTAGTTGAAATATTTCATTATTTTTCGCTTTATATTCGAGTCGAACAGTTTGGGCTTTTATTGTAATGCCCCGCTCACGTTCAATATCCATAGTATCCAGAACTTGTTCTTTCATTTCTCTTTCTGTTAAACCATCGCAACTCTGTATTAACCTATCAGCCAATGTTGATTTACCATGATCAATATGAGCAATTATTGAAAAGTTACGAATATTTTTAATATCTGTCATTGATGAAGGTATATCATAAAAAAAAATTAAAACTAGCTACGCAATTTTCCTTTGGTTCGATCTTCGACTGACTTAATAATCTTTTGTGAAATAGTTTCTATTTGAGTATCAGTTAAGGTATCTTCTTTTGGCTGTATGATGACCTCAATAGCTATCGACTTTTCGTCATCACCGAGGAATTGATCAAAAATTCTTACATCCTTAATAAACCTCTGGTCACTTTGCCTGGCTGCTGTAATTATCGTTTGAGCTTGTGTATCATTTGAAACTACAAAAGAAAAATCTCTCTTTAAGGATTGTAGATTTGATATATCTGGAGCTGCATTTATTTTTGTTTTGAGCTTTTGATCACCTATTGAATCAATATAGATTTCAAACGCAACAGCAGTTTTAAAATCCCTATCTTTGATAATTTTTGGATGGAGCTCGCCAAAAGATGCTAAAATATCACCTCCCCCAGTAATGATTTGACCCGAACGGCCAGGGTGATAATGTTTAGGAGCTGTACGTTCTACTTTATTACTATTAAGATTTAAATTTAATAACTCTAGAACTGATATTACGTCTTCCTTAACATCAAAAACATTAGCATTCTCAAACCCTCGCCAATCCTTTCCGGATCCTTGACTTCTATGTGTTCCCACCCTTAATCCTGATGCTATTGTAATTTGATTCTCTGGTTCAATTCCTTTAAATCCCGGCCCCACTTCAAAAATTCCAATATCTTGATAACCCCTTTTATAATTTTGATCTGCATAAGTTACTAGGGAGGCGAGAGGAGTTGGACGCATTTCTGATAGTTCATCTGAAATCGGATTCATGATTTTCAAACTACTACTACCTCCTCCAAACTCTATGGCATCCCTACTATTAACAAAGGAGTAAGATATAGTTTCCATAAGACCTCTCGAGGCAATAGCTCTTCTTGCCATTTTAGTCTGCTTTTGTTTTTTTGTTAAAATGGGCTTTGATGGTTGATCGTAGTTTAATAGTGGTTCAGATTTAATATTACTTAAACCAAAGATTCTTACAATCTCCTCCACAAGATCAGCTTGCCCAAAAATATCTGGACGCCAAGAGGGAATGATCACATTCCATGAATCTGATACATTGAAACCAAGGGACGTAAGTATCTTGACAATTTCTTTATTTGGAATCTCTATTCCTGTTAATTTACTAACAAGCTGTGGGTTAAATTTTATTTCCTTCGATTTAAATTTTAAGTTATCAACCATAGAGACTTCTCCTGCCTCACCGCCGCATAAATCTAATATCATTTGGGTTGCTAAATTAAGCCCTTCAACCACATATTCAGGATCAACACCTCTTTCAAACCTGTAGCGTGAATCTGAAACAATATTTAATGTGCGTCCAGTTTGTGCAGTTTTTATGGGGTCAAAATAAGCAGATTCTAAAAAAACATCTGTTGTTTTGATTTTTGAGCTAGATTCTTCCCCACCCATAATTCCACCAATTCCAAGTATTTTTTCGTCATCAGCAATTACACACATTCCTGGTCTTAACTCGTACTCCTTACCATCAAGTGCTAAGAATCTTTCACCATTTTTTGCATCTCTAGCTCCAATTTGATTAAAAATTTTATTTGCATCATAGACATGTAAGGGCCTTCCTCTATCAAAATTAATAAAGTTTGTTATATCTACAAGGCAGTTAATAGATTTCAAGCCTATTGATTCTAAGCGCCTTATAAGCCAATCGGGACTTTTATTATTTTTAATATTTTTTATTAATCTACCTGAGAATATTGAACATCCACTATCATTTTCTTGATTATCTGCGAATACCGAAATATTATCCTTTAGTGAATCAATTTTATTTGTATTTTTTTGTATGAGCCTTCCTAGTCCTGCAGCAGCTAGGTCTCTTGCTATCCCATAAACACCAAGGCAATCGGGTCTATTAGGTGTTATTGCAATTTCTATATGAGTATCATTTATATCTAAAGCTTGAGCAATGGGAGTTCCTGCCTTCATCTCATTAGGTAGCTCTGTTATACCTTCTGAATCATTCCCTAGGCCAAGCTCTTTTTTAGAGCAAAGCATTCCTAAAGATTCGACACCTCTAATTTTTACTTTTTTAAGCTTTAAGCCTGACTCAGGTATAGTACTTCCTATTGGCGCATATATAGTAGTTAGATTTTCTATTGCATTTCTTGCGCCACACACAATCTCTATTTCTTCAGTTCCTGTGTCAACTAAGCAGAGTTGTAACCTATCTGCATCTGGATGTGACCTTGTAGATATAATTTTTGCTACGATAAAATCAGTTAAACTTTCGGCTGGATTATAAGAATTTTCAACTTCGAGTCCAATATTAGTCAATGTTTTTAGTATTGTACCTGTATCAGCATTAGTATCGAGATGTTGTTTTAACCAAGATAGTGTAAATTTCATTTTTTCAGACCTCTTGATAGGGTTGGTATATCAAGAAATGAGAATCCATAATGATTTAACCACCTTACGTCGCCATTAAAAAATGTTCTAAGATCAGGTATGCCATATTTCAATTGCGCCAGTCTATCAACGCCAAGGCCAAATGCAAAACCTTGATATTTGTTAGGATCAATGTTTGCTGCTTTCAATACTTCACTGTGCACCATTCCAGCGCCCGCAACCTCGAGCCAGTCAGAGCCTTCGCCAACCTTAAGGACCGAACCAGACCTATCACATAAAACATCAACCTCAAGAGATGGTTCGGTAAATGGAAAATAACTTGGTCTAAGTTGAATTTTTATAGTGTCTATTTCAAAAAAAGATTTAAAGAATGTTTCTAGAGTCCACTTTAAATGACCGAGATGAGTTTTTTCATCCACTACTAAGCCTTCGATTTGATGAAACATGGGTGTGTGTGTTTGATCGGAATCACATCTATAAGTTCTTCCTGGTGAAATAAATTTATAAGGCGGCTCTTCTTTTTCCATAGTCCTAACCTGAACAGGGCTTGTATGTGTTCTCAGAACAAGGCTTTCATCGTTAATGTTTTTATTGGGCAAGTAGAAAGTATCATGCATTTGTCTTGCTGGATGAGATTCTGGAATATTAAGAGCATTAAAATTATAGTGCTCAGTCTCTATGTCTGGCCCCTCATTTATCTGATAACCAAGAGAGCCAAAGATTTCTGATATTTCATCCATAACTTGTGATACGGGATGAATTTTACCTGTTATAGTTTGTTGGGCTTGAACTGGTAAGCTTACATCGACCCTTTCTTTAAGGAGTCGTTTATTTAATTCAACATCAACTAATTCATTTTTCTTTTTTGAAATTGAATCAGAGATTATATTTTTAAGGTTATTAAGCTTTGAGCCCTTTTCTTTCTTATCTTCAGGGCTTAAGTGGCTAAGTTCTTTCATTAATAATGAAATACGGCCTTTCTTACCTAACTCTTCAACACGAATCTTCTCAATGATATCTTGATCATTGGCAGAGTTAATTGCACTTAGAATTTCTTTTTCTAGTATTACAGTATCAATCATTAAGTTTCATCCAAGAACTATAAATGCATTAAATAATGAAGTTTAACACAAGTTAAGTTTTATTTTAATGAAGCTTGAGCTTTTTCTACTAATTTTTGAAAAGTAATAGCATCAGATATTGCAAGTTCTGCAAGAACCTTCCTATCAATTTCAATACCAGCCTTAGTTAAGCCATTAATAAATTGTCCATATGTTGAACCATTTAAACGTGCCGCAGCATTTATTCTTTGTACCCATAAAGATCTAAAGTTTCTCTTTCTAACTTTTCTGTCTCTGTAGGCATACTGACCTGCCTTCTCAACTGCTTGATTGGCAATCCTGAAGGTATTTTTTCTTCTTCCCCAATAGCCTTTAGCACTTTTTATAATTTTTCTATGTCTAGCGTGACTTGCTGGACCACCTTTTACACGAGCCATCTCAATCTCCCTATGCGTATGGCAGGAATTTTTTTACAACCCTGCTGTCAGAATTGGAAAGGATTGTAGTCCCTCGTTTATTCCGGATTTGTTTTGGACTTTTGTTAATCATGCCATGTCTCTTACCGACCTGTGCTCGACTAACTTTACCTGAAGCTGTAATTTTGAAGCGCTTTTTTGCTCCACTTTTTGTCTTTAACTTGGGCATTTTGCATTCTCCTATATTTAAATATCATTGAAGGAATAAGCTTTTTAGATAACCACGGCATGCCCTGCCGGATCATCTACAGGTGGTTTATATTACTTTTAATATTATTTCAACCAAAGAAATATTATCTAGGTGCTAAAACCATAATCATCTGTCGACCCTCAAACTTAGGAGCGAGTTCTAATTTGGCAATTGGCTCTATTTCGTCCTTAACTTTTTGTAACAGGGAAGTACCTCTGTCTTGGTGGGCCATTTCTCTTCCTCGAAACCTAAGGGTAATCTTGACCTTATCACCTTCCGATAGAAATTTATGAACACTTCGCATTTTTACTTGATAATCATGGACATCTATATTCGGACGAAGTTTGATTTCTTTGATGGCAATAGTTTTTTGCTTCTTTTTTGCTTGGTTGGCTTTTTTTTGACTTTCGAATTTATATTTCCCGTAATCCATCACCTTACAGACAGGTGGATTTGTCTTGGGGGATATTTCAACAAGATCGAGTCCTTGTTGTTTCGATACTTCAATCGCCTCGGGAGTTGATACGTTTCCTCTTTTTTCACCAGAAGCATCTATTAATAAGACTTCTTCTGCGGTAATTTGTTCATTGACGCGCGGTCCTTTGGAGGAAGGCGGTGTCGAGCTATATTGTCTACTTATGGATTCTTCTCCTTTTTTATTAAATTTAGTCCCTAAGATTGCTTTCTACACTAGTCATGTCAAGAAATTCATTTAGAAATTAACAATCTATTATAAACCTCTAGTGTTTTCTTACACATACTTTCAAGTGAAAAATTATTTTTTACATTTAGAATGGCTCTTTTATGGATCTCTGATAGTTCAGATTCTTTCATCTGTAATACCAATTTTATTTCCTTAGCAAGCGCCTCACTATTGTTTGGCCTTACCTTAAACCCAGTAGAATTTAAACCACCCTTTATAGTATCTTTTACGGCACCACTATTACTTGAAATTATTGTTTTTCCAGAAGCTTGAGCTTCTATAGGGATTCTTCCAAAAGGCTCTGGCTCAATAGAGGGGGATAAAATTATATCAGATGCTCGATATGCTAAAGGCATATTTTCAACTTTACCTATTAACTTTATTTGGTTTTCAATTGAATAAGAGGAAATCACTTTCTTAAGCTCCTCTATATACTTATCACTACCTTTTTGTTCCCCAGCAAAAAGACAAATGATATCAGAGAAAAATTTCTCTTCTTTCAGGGAGTTGATTGCCTTGATTGCAATTAAGTGACCTTTCCATTTTGTTAATCGAGCAGGTAAAAGTAGTATAATTTTTTTTGGGTCAACGACATTCCACTTTTTTCTTATATTAATAATCTGTTCTTCTGAAAAGTTCGATTTTTTAAAGTTTCTAATATCTACGCCTCTGGGTATTATATCGATGCTGCTGTTATCTATACCATATATTTTATTAATTCTTTCTGCTGTATATTGAGAGTTTGCTATTAAGGCATCTCCTTTGCACATGATGGAGTTATATTTCTTCTTAAACCAGGACGATTGATTAACATGACCGTGCCATGTCGTGATGACTGGTATACTTAAAATTTTTGCAGCAAGAATTGCAGACCATGCCGGACCTCTTGATCGAACATGAACAAGGTCAATTTTTTTTTCGATAAATATTTTTTTAAAAACAAAAATATTTTTTATAATTGAAAGTGGATTTTTTCTATCGATTTGACGCTTGATTACTTCTATGTTTAATTTTTTAAGATCTTCAGTTAGTTTTCCTCCAGAGGTGAGGACAATTGATGAATAATTAGTGTTTTTTAGAAATGCGGTTATCTCTATTACAGTTCGTTCGGCTCCACCTATTTCCATATTAGGAATTATTTGTAATATTCTTTTATTTTTATTATCAGAATCTGAATTTGACATATAAAATACACCTATGAAAAAAATACACGATACATTAAAAACCGCAAATGATAATTCTATAGCGTATATTTATGATTATAGCCTTGATAATAAATATAATCTTATTTGGTTTGGGGGGTTACACTCCCACATGCATGGGACTAAAGCTAGTGCAATTTCTAGTTATGCAGAACAAAATGGTCTTAATTTATGTAGATTCGATTACTCTGGTCACGGAGAGTCATCGGGAGAATTTAAGGATTGTAATATTTCTGGGTGGATAAATGATAGTTTATCAATTATTGACGAAATTTGCCTAGGACCACAAATTTTTATTGGATCTTCCATGGGCGGATGGCTTGCCTTACTGACAGCACTCAAAAGAAAAGATAAAGTTTCTGGTATTATTTTATTGGCTCCAGCAGTAGATATGACGGAAATTTTAATGTGGGATAGTTTTAAAGAAGATGAAAAAGAATTGATTTGCAATCAAGGCTATTTAGAGAAATCTTCTGAAGGGTATGATTCAAGTTACCTTATAACATCACAGCTAATAAAGGATGGACGTAAACATTTGTTATTAAATAATCCCATCATCTTAGATTGTCCGATAAAGATTATTCATGGAATGAAAGACCAATCTGTTCCTTGGGATTTGTCATTAAGGGTAAGTGAATCTTTAAGCTCAACCTCTGTTGTAAAAACCTTTATTAAAGATGCTGATCATAGTCTTTCAAGAAAAGATGATCTTAATTATTTATTTCTTTCAATTAAAGAAATGATCAAGATTGCCTATTGATCGAGGTTCCACTCAGCCCTAACATCTAAATCTTTTTCTGCTGCTAAAACTTTTTCCTTAACAGCCTCCAATTCATTATTTTTTAATATTTGTTGGATTGCCCATCCAGCTGCGCCTCTTACAATTGAAGATTCGTCTCGAAGATTTTTTTTTATGAACGGTAGGGATTTTTTAGATTTTGCGTTACCTATCGCAATCAAAACATTACGTAGAAATCTATTTCTCCCTATTCTTTTTATTGGGGATCCTGAAAACATCAATCTGAACTCCTTATCGTCTAACAACGATAATTGATTAAGGCTTAAATCTTTTGAGTTATGTCTGGAAAGGAATTTTATTTCTTTTGATTGTTGCGCAAACTTGTTCCACGGACAAATAGCAAGACAATCATCACATCCATAAATTCTATTTCCTATCTTAGATCTTAAATTTTTTGGAATAATTCCTTGATGTTCTATTGTTAAGTATGAAATACATTTTCTAGCATCAAGTTTATATGGCTCTGGAAATGCTTGTGTTGGGCATATGTCTATGCAGCTAGTGCAATTACCACAATGGTCCGATTCTTCCTTATCAGGCCTTATGGGAATATTTGTATAAATTGAACCAAGAAAAAGCCAAGATCCAAATTCCCTAGAGACTAGATTTGTATGTTTTCCTTGCCATCCTAATCCTGCTTTTTGAGCCAAAGGCTTTTCCATAACAGGTGCCGTATCAACAAATACCTTAATTTCAGAATCTACCTGATTAACTAGCCACCTTCCTAAAACCTTTAAATTTTTTTTTATAACATCATGGTAATCTTTGCCTCTAGCATATACTGAAATATTTCCTGTATTTGTTAGTTTGAGATCTTCTAAAGGATCATGATTTGGTCCATAATTTATTCCAAGCATTATAATGCTCTCAACATCCTTCCATAACTTCTTAGGTGACTTTCTTCTTTCCTTTTTGCTCTCTAGCCAAACCATTTCCCCATGGAAACCTTTATTTAAAAATTGATCAAAATAATTTTTATTTTCTTTATTGATTTCTGGGACGGTAATTTTAATTAAATCAAAACCACATTCTCTAGATTTTTTTATCAATGATTCTCTTAAATCATTTTCTAGTTCATTATTAGAAATCGAGTAGGGCATAGTTTCCTCTTGGAGGTATGCCGACGATCTTATCGGTAAGAATAGACCTAAAGGATGGACGGCTTTTTATTCTTGAGTACCAGAGTTTGACTTCTGGAAAATTTCTCCAAGGAATATCACCCAAGTAATCTAGGCAGGAGATATGTGCAGCAGCACTGAGATCTGCAAGTTCAATTTTATTACCTACTAAGCAAAATCTTCTCTCTAATAGATACTCGATATATTTAAGATGATTATTCATATTACTGATTGCTGAACGAATCAAATCTGTATTTGGTAGCCCACCACCCTTTTCAACTAATCGAAATCTTTTTTCTACTCTCTCATTTATTATTACTTTACTAACTTCTTTATAAAATTTATTATCAAACCAATCAATTAACCTTCTATTCTCTGCCTTCTGCTCTATATCTTCCGGCAGGATGGCGCTATATTTATTTTCTAAGCGTTCAGTAATGGCATAGTGACCACAAAATGTTATATCATCAAATAACATCACAGGTACTTCACCAGATGGATTTAATTGAACAAACTCTTTACGATTTTCCCAATACCTTTCAACAATCAAATCAACTCCAATCTTTTGTTCACCAAGTAATAATCTTACTTTTCTACTGAATGGACATAACGGATAATGGTATAAAGTTGTCATTTTGATCACTAAGATTATTAATTTATCTATTAATACTTTTTATCGACTTAACTATAATTAAAAATGATAAATTTTATATAAACATTTCTAATTATATTTTTCTTATCTGTATCTTTTATTATATTTGTTTATAACATGGTAGTGAAATGAAAATTGAACTTCATAAAAATGACTTACCCGATAATATTAATTTTGAAGGCTCTGTCGCCGTTGATTCTGAAACACTCGGGCTAAGACCAGAGCGTGATCCTTTGTGTTTGGTTCAGTTATCATCAGGTGATGGAGATGCACACTTAGTTCAACTAAATAGAGAAAACTATAATGCTCCAAATCTTAAAAGAATATTATCTGATAAAAAATGCCAGAAGATATTTCATTTTGCCAGATTTGATGTTGCGGTTTTTAAAAAATATCTAGAAATTGATTGTAATCCAATATACTGCACAAAAATAGTTTCTAAATTAGTAAGAACGTATACCGATCGACATGGTCTAAAGGATTTATGTAAAGAACTTGTTGGTATTGATCTTTCGAAACAACAACAGAGCTCTAATTGGGGAGCCGAAGAGCTTACAGAGGAACAAAAGCATTACGCAGCTTCTGATGTTTTATATTTACATCAATTAAAGGGTATCCTTGACAAAGAATTATTAAAATTAAACCGCAAAGATCTTGCTGAGCAGTGTTTTTCTTTTATTAAAACCCGGGTTGATTTAGATCTGAAGGGTTGGCCTGATGTTGATATATTTAGTCACTGATCACTCTGATGATAAAAAAAGATCATATTCAAATAAACCGTATAAAAAAATTAAAGATAATTTTTCCTCTTTTAGCTTTTTTTATTATTTTTATATTAGTTGTGCAGTCTTCCAATATAGACCTCAATCCTGCCAATCCAAGCATAAAGCTAGCTCTCTCCGAGCAACGCAATGAGGGAGTTTTAAAGCCTTCGATGTTGGGTGAAACAACATCTGGACAGCCCTTTGAATTAAATGCCTTGAGGGCAAGTCCAATAGGTCCTGGGCTGCAGGATATAATGTTAGAAAATGTTAGTATTATAATTGGTGAAGCTCCTTCGCAAAAAATTAGCATTGATTCAAGGAATGCAAAATATTTTGCAAAAAATAATACGGCAATATTTTTTGATGATATTCTAGCTAAAACTAGTGATGGGTATAATTTTATTGCTCAGGTTGTTAATGTAAACCTAGATACAGGGTTTACTTTTCTTGATGGACCTGTAAAGGGCAAAAAAGGTGGTATATTGTTTAATGCCGGGCATGTTGAAATTCATGAGGGTGGTAAAAAAATATTTATTTCCTCTGGAGTTGAAATGATTATACCAGCAAGCTTCCTCGAAAGTAAGCGGGGCGAAGGGTGAAATTATCTAACCTGATAGGTATTTTTATATTACTTTTTTTAACTCTACTTCCTGGCGATTCATTTGCAGATAATCCTATGATGTTTAAGACCAATATTGCCGCCCCCTTAAAGGTAAATGCGGATAAAATGTATCTTGATAAAATTTCTCTGAACGGAGGTTTTTCTGGTTCAGTATACATCACTCAAGGACCGTTGAACTTAAAGTCTGATCAAATGTCATTCACTTTTTCAAATGAAAAAGATGCCCCATTAATAACCGAGCTATTTGCTTCTCAGGGAGTAGTCCTTGGAAATGAAGATATGACAGCTTCTGGCAATAATGCTTCATATAGTGTAATAAATAATGAGATATTGCTTGAAGGTAATGTTATTGTTAATAATAGCCTTACTGTCATGAAGGGTGAAAAATTGCATATTGACTTAAGATCTGGAAAAATTAATTTTTTATCTAATGAAAAACAAAATAATAGAATTAAAGGTGAGTTATTAATCGATGATAAAAAGAAAAAATAGCGATTCTTTAGATAAACCAATTCTTGTTAGCGATAATGATAAAGGGCTTGAGATTTTACGAGTTAGTAAGTCATACAACAATAGACCGGTAATTAGAGAGGTAAGCTTCAATATAAAAAAGGGTGAGGCAGTTGGTCTTCTTGGACCGAATGGATCAGGAAAAACCACATTATTCTACACTATTATTGGCCTAATAAAGCCTAATACGGGTAGTATTATGTTAAATGGCTATGATATTACCGACCTTCCTATTTATAAGCGCTCTAAAAATGGGATTGGGTATCTACCTCAGGAGGCATCAATATTCCGAGGATTAAATGTAGAAGATAACATTAGGGCTATTCTTGAAATAGTTGAAACCGACGAGCAAATTATAGAAAGCAATCTTGATCAACTTCTAACTGAGTTTGATATCAATCACTTAAGAAGAACCCCTTCCTTAGCTCTATCAGGAGGGGAAAGAAGAAGAGTAGAAATTGCACGATGTTTGGCTGGAAGGCCTAATTATATATTATTAGACGAACCGTTTGCGGGTATTGACCCAATAGCCCTTGGCGAGATAAGAGAGCTGGTCTCTCATTTAAAGGATAAGGGAGTCGGTGTTTTAATTACAGATCATAATGTTAGGGAAACTTTAGGACTTATTGATCGAGCGGTTTTAATTCATGAAGGGTCAGTTTTAATGGAGGGAACTCCAGACGAAATTATTCAAAATGAAGATGTTCGACGCGTATATCTAGGTGAAAGGTTTTCTATATAGCAATATGCCAATAAATATTTTTGATGATTTAATTAATTCTGTCTTGAATTGTTTTAATAGAGCTTTTGATTTTGATAATCGCTCTTCTCGCAAGGAATTCTGGTGCTGGCAGGTTTTTAGAATTCTAATGTTTTTGTCTTTAACTTTTGTAGAGAGTCTGGGTTTAAAAGGTATACTTTTTATATCTAACTTTATTTTTTTATTTCCAGAGCTATCTGTTTCTGTTCGAAGGTTGCACGATATCAATAAATCAGGTTGGTGGGTTATGTTAAGCGTGACAATTATAGGAATTCTTCCGTTACTTTATTTTTATTCTTTGAGGGGTGATGATGGGATAAATGATTTTGGACAACCGAGATAGAGGAGAGTTTGAGGTAATGAATATTATTAAAAAAATTATTGGTTATGTAGCTTTTATCATAAAAAATCTTTGGTATTTTCTTTCATATATCCCAACATTTTTTATTAGGATTCTAACTCTTATTATACTTATAGTGCTTGTTGGAAGTATTTTTTCTAAACTAGATAATAAGATCCAGAAAGATACCGCATTATATATTCCACTGAATGGAGTCTTGGTTGAGCAGATGGAAGAAATGAGTAGCATAGAATATTTTGTTACTGGGAATAAAAAAAATGAGATTGAATTAGGGCATATTGTCCGCATTATTAAGAAAGCGACAGAAGATGAAAAAATTTCAACAATAATAATTGATTTGAGTAATTTTTCTGGTGGCTACCCCGCTGATATTTTTTATTTATGCGAGACACTGGGTAATTTTAAAAAACGTAAAAATAAAAAAATAATTGCTATAGCCGATCAATACTCACAAGCGTCATACTTAATTGCATCATTAGCGAATCAAATAATTCTACATCCCTCCGGCGGAGTTGTATTAACTGGATGGTCATCCAAGAGGGTTTTCATTAAAGATTTCTTGGATAAGCTTGATGTCAAAGTACTTCCATTCTCAAAGGGTGAATATAAAAGTGCTTTCGAAACCTACACGCGATCATCAATGAGTGTTGAATCAAAGGAATCAAATTCTAAATTATTTCAAAGTATATGGAGTTTTACATCTGAATACATCGAAAATAATAGAAGCTTAAAGCTTGGAAAAATTGATAACTATATTCAAAATATTGATACTTTAGTTGATGAAAGCAAAAATGATTTTGCGGAACTGGCTTTAAATTTTGGTCTTGTAGATAATTTGATGACGCGGGTTGAGGTTGAAAATTTTCTAAGTGAGAATTTTCCTATCGATGGATCTGACTGGAGATTTATTCATTACAAGGATTATAAGATTCAGAAATTAAAAAAAAATAAGAATATTATCGGAGTCATTCCGGTGGCTGGAGTGATATTAGACGGAAGTCAGCCAAGGGGATTTGCCGGTGGCGAAAATATTTCATCAATGATTAGGGAGGCTCGTAAAGAAAAAAATTTAAAGGCCCTAATTTTAAGAGTTAACACCCCTGGCGGAAGTGCTTTCGCTTCTGAAATTATCAGAGAACAACTTATGGCTATTAAAGAGAGAAATATTCCTATTGTTGTTTCAATGGGTGGTTTGGCCGCCTCAGGAGGGTATTGGATATCCGCAGAGTCGGACTATATCTTTGCGCATGAAACCAGTGTTACAGGTTCTATAGGCGTTGCTGCAATCTTATTTGATGGAGAAGATACAATTAAGCAGATAGGATTAAACGAGGATGGTGTAAGTAATTCACCTTTTTCTAGCGTAATTGACAGCGGTATTCTTTTGTCATCTCCCTCCGATAGAGCTGTTAACCTTATTCAAGGGTCTGTTGATAAATTGTATAATGATTTTATAAAAATAGTTGCCAAGGGTCGGGGGATATCACTTAATGAAGCAAATTCAATTGCAAAAGGCAGGGTATGGTCGGGAAGAGATGCTCTTGATCTAGGCTTAGTTGATGAAATAGGATCTTTTGACGATGCTATTTTGAAAGCTAAAAGTATGGCCGACATTAATGACTATTATATAAAAGAATACGGCGAAATAAAAAATAATATTTCTATCCTTATGAATCTGTTAAATTTTCTTTCATTAAAAGAGAGTTTTAATTCAGATAAGAGCTTTTTACAAAGTATGAAGAATGAGCTTTTAAATACCCTTAAGTGGACAAAGAATCTAAACGATAGGAATAACCTTTATTTGATTTGCGATGAATGCATCAGTAACAAGTAATCTTATGCTTGCTCGATAACCCCTATGGGGGTATAAGTCCTTCAAGAACTATAAAAATTAAAAGTGTGGAGTTTAAAATGGCAGTTCCAAAAAGAAAAGTTAGCCCTTCTCGAAGAGGAAAGAGAAGAGGTGGTCATCAATCTGAAATACCTACTTATGTAGTGAATAAAGATTCAGGTGAGCTTCATAGACCTCATCATATCGATCTTAAGACTGGAATGTACAAAGGTCGCAAGGTGATAGAAACAAAAGAAACTAAATAAACCATAATTATTTGATATTTTATCAAAATTTAAAGGTTTCTTCTTTTTACTTATTGCCCCACTAGTCTGGACTTTTATATTTGTACCTCAAAAACTATCCGAAGCTTTCTGGTCACCCCCTCAACTTAGATTATTAAGATCCTTAATCAGAGGGGAAATTGCATTATTATTTGTTAATTTTACCAATCGTTTCTTAATTCCCTTAACTTTAAAAAGACCTCTTTCATTCCAGGATCTTTAGATAACTCAGGAAAATTTTCTCTTAAATTTTCGATAACATTAGAGTTTTTTAGACGAAAAAATGTATTTATTTCTTTTTCTATACCTAAGGTAGAAACAGTTTTATTGTTTGGATCTATTATTTTTTTATCATTAATCATTCTCTGAGCTACAAGATTTCCAGGTTCTCTATCTAAAGTAAACTTTAAGTTATTTTCCCAATAATCATGACCTGGATAAATTTTTGTTTGATTCGGAAGGGTGAATAATTGATTAATGAAGGTTTCGTAGAGTTCATTAGGGTTTCCACCAGCCTTACAGTGGCCAACTCCAGCATTAAACAAGGTGTCACCACAAAAAAGTGACGGCGTATTGGTATTTGCAAACAAACATACATGACTCATGGTATGGCCAGGGGTATCTAAAACTTCCAAATTAACCGTCGACCCGATTTTTATTTGATCACCCGCTTTTAGGCCTACATCAATATTCTCTATCGCATCTTTTGCATTTTGGTGAGCAAGGAGTTTTGCCCCTGTTGCCTTAATAATTGATTCATTTCCGCCAATATGATCCCAGTGCTCGTGTGTATTCAATATTTTTGTAATTTCCCAGCCTTTATTTTTACTAACAGAGAGACATTGCTCATAATCCAGTGGATCAACTGCCATTGCTTCGCCTGTTTCAGGACAAACTATTAAATAATTAAAATTACGAAATTGATTAGCTGTCCAAATTTGTTCTACTATCAAAATATTCTCCATAAGTTAAATGTTAGTTGAGTATATAATATGAAAAAAAATATTGAAAATTTTAAAATTTTTTATTCAAGCCCCTTAGGAAAGGTAGCATCTAAAATTATCGCAAAAAAGATTTCTCAAAATTGGACTACGGGTTCTAATCTAAGAATAGCATTAATTGGGTTTGGCTCTGCATATTTAGATTTAGTTAATAGAAAAGCTCAAAGTTTTTTTCTTTTAATACCAATTCTACATGGACTTTATGATTTTAACTTAAAAAAAAATAATTTAACCGCCTCAGTTAATGAATATAATTTACCAATCGATGATTTATCGCTTGATAGATTGTTAGTTATTCATAGTTTTGAGTATTTAAATGATCATAAAATTTTTTTAAGAGAGTCGTGGAGGGCTTTAGATAAAAATGGTGAAATCTTTATAATTGTCCCTCACTCTTTTGGATTATGGAGGCGCTACTACAAAAATAATTTTTTTGCTCTCAGAACATTTAGTATCTTTGAGTTGAACTCCTTACTGGTGAATAATTTCTTTACACCTATTTCAATAGATTACTCTTTATTTTTTCCGCCAAATAATAATTATTTTTTTAAAAAGTCCTCTTTTTTTGAAAAGGTGGGGAGTAGATTTTTTAATTTCTTTGCTGGGGTTATTATTATTAAAGCTAAAAAAAATTACTCGGCAGCGATTCTCAAAGAACGGAATATTATTAAAAGAAAAACTACTCGAGCATCAAGAGTCGATGCAATCTAAATATCTAGGATTTTATTATAAATATTGCTTCCTCAGAAAGGAGATTAGAGAGTTTATTTGGAAGCCCGTTATAGGACTTTGTATTTTTAGAAGATAATGTAATTGTTTTTTCGATTTCAATATTTAATTGATCACAAAGATTAATAAAATCAAGAATTGTGCAAAGATGAATGTTGGGGGTATTAAACCAGCTATTTGATAGTCTTTTTGTTATAGGCATTTTCCCATAAAATCCTAAGCTTAATCTTACTCTCCAATAACCAAAGTTAGGGATCGATACAATTGCCTTCTTTCCGATACGAATAAGTTCTTTTAAGATAACGTCAGGGTGGCTCGTAGCTTGAATAGTCTGGCTAAGTATTACACAATCAAAAGATTGATCGGGGTACAAGCTTAGGTCCTTATCAGCATCACCTTGTATGGCAGATAAGCCTTTTGCTACACACTGATTAACACGCTCCTGTCCAAGCTCAAGGCCTTGACCAATTATATTTCTTTTTTTCTTTAAAGATTCTAGTAATTCTCCACTACCACATCCAACATCCAATATACGAGATTTTCTTTCAACAAGTGAAGTAATGAGCTCTAAATCTAATCTTTTTCTATCCATTATAAATTTGTTTCCTTTGAAACTGATTCTAGGAATCCTCTCATAGCATTATCAAATTCAGGTTCATCTAATAGAAATGCATCATGCCCTTTATCAGATTCAATGTTAACAAAACTTACATCGACACCACCCGCGCTTAAGGCGCGAACTATTATAAGGCTTTCTGATGGTGGATAAAGCCAATCACCAGTAAATGATGCTAATAAAAATTTAGTTTTGGTTTTTTCAAAGATCTCAGTGAGGCTTTTATTGTGAGTTTTTTCTAAATCAAAATAATCCATCGCTCTTGTTATATAAAGATAAGAGTTTGCATCAAACCGGTCAACGAATGTCAGGCCTTGATGCCTTAAGTAGCTTTCAATCTGAAAGTCAGCATCAAATCCAAAACTTATTTCATCCTTATCTTGCAGGCGCCTTCCAAATTTTTTTGTTAGGGATGCCTCAGATAAATAAGTAACGTGAGCAGTCATTCTAGCAATCGATAGACCCTTGGAGGGCCTTGTCCCTAACTTAATATAATCACCGCCATTCCATTCTGGGTCTGCCATTATTGCCTGCCTGCCTAGCTCATGAAATGCAATGTTCTGTGCAGTATGTCTAGACGACGTTGCAATTGGAATAGCTGAGAATAGTTTTTCAGGATAAGATGCTGCCCACTCTAGTACTTGCATCCCTCCCATAGAACCACCGATTACCGATAAGAGTTTTTTTATTCCTAAATGATTGATCAGTCTAAGTTGGGCATTAACCATGTCTGATACAGTGATCATAGGAAAATCTAATCCATATTCCTTATTTGTTTTGGGATCTAATGATGTTGGGCCAGTTGACCCAGTACAGCCACCAAGAACATTTGCGCAAATTATAAAGTATTTATCAGTATCTACTGGTTTTCCGCAGCCAACCATTCTATTCCACCAGCCGTCCTTATTAGTTATTGGATTTTTACTAGCTAAGAATTGGTCACCTGACAATGCATGGCACACTATAATGGCATTTGATTTGTTTTTGTTGAGCTTACCATAGCTTTCATACGCTACAGTAAGCTCAACAATACTTGTTCCATTTTCAAGTAGAAGAGGTATCTTTTCTGTAAAATATGAACATGGTAGTTTATTTGGTTCAATAGTCATAACAGTAAGATAGCCTTTTATTTAGAATATTAGAATTAATACTTATTTATATAACCCTAAAATCTCCATCCATAACCAATGCTAATTGCTAGCGGATCTAGGTCAACTGATGCAGTTGCTATTCCAGCAGCTCCGGCGTCAATTGAAGTATCGGTTGATAGTGTATATTTTTTAATATCAATATTAAAATAGTTATTTTCATTAATAACATAATCAAAACCAATATTTAGAGCAAAACCAAAGTCATCTTTGTAGCTTATACCCACAGCATCACCTGGATTATCATCATAAAAAAATGTATAATTTATTCCAGCACCGACATAGGGTAAAAATCTACTTTCACTATTAAAATGATATTGCAAAGTAAATGTTGGCGGTAAAACCTTTACTGTTCCTAGATTTACATTTCCCAGGGCAGTGCCTACGGCAGCAACATTATGTTCGGTAGTTCCAAAAATTGTTTCAATAGCAATATTATCAGTTATAAAATATCTAATATCTAGTTCTGGGACAGTATCATCATCAACCGTAGCTTCGCCGCCTATTGATGTTACTGAATCAACGTCCGGATCTAAATTTAGTACCTTAAGTCCTACAAGCCATGTACCAGCACTTTTGAATGCAGTATTTTCTTGTGCTTGAGATATTGTTGGTAATATAATTACTGAAGTAAAAAATACTAATGCCAAAATAGGGATTAGGGTTAAAAGTTTTTTAATAATATGTTTTTTCATTTTTTCCTCTCTTTAGTGCTTTTAGGGAATCTAGGGCGCACAATCTGAACATCAAATACCCAGCTCTTAAGCGAGCTAGACTTAGTTAACATTTTACATCTTGGGAAAATAAGGACCTTTTTTTGCTTATTAGCCACATTAAAAAAACCACCTTCGCAGGTTATGCAGGTTGGTAGGAATTATCTTCCTTCAAAATGTAAGCTTTAAAATATATTCAAATTAAAAAAAATGCAATTAAAAATTAAAAAATACAAATAAAAATTATGCTGGGGATTGAAATTTAAAATTATGGTATAAAAACTCTTAATATATTTGTAAAAAACATTGTTTTTGTTAATAAGTTCGATTACTTAAATGTTATTTGTAATGATTAAATATTTTTAATTAGTAAAGTTGATAAAACATGAAGAATCCAATACCAAATATTCACTTAAATGATTTAATGCCTTACAAAGGTGGTAAAAGCCATGTGCTGGGTGTTGAAAAAATTTACAAACTATCATCGAATGAGAATCCTTTTGGACCTAGCAAGGCTGTCGTTCGTGCTTATAGGAATGCTGTTAATGACATAACTGTTTATCCAGATCCATCCAATAATGAGCTCACTAAAAAACTTTCTGAATTCTATTCCATAGATTATAGCAAAATAATTTGTGGGTGCGGCTCCGATGAGATTCTTCATTTATTGGCACGGGCCTATCTTGCGGGCAATGATGAGGCTATAGTATCAGAAAATTCTTTTGCTGTTTATCCTCTTGCAATAAAAGCATCGGGAGCAAGGGTGGTTAGGGCCAAAGAAAAAGACTTTGTAACTCAGATTCAATCTATTCTTGATTTAGTAAATAACTCTACAAAAATTGTTTTTATTGCCAACCCCAATAATCCAACCGGTACCATGATCTCTTATGATGATATTATTAGGCTTCATAATGAATTGCCAGATGATATCTTGCTTATCCTTGATGAGGCCTATGCCGAGTATGTACATGATGAAAGTTATCATTCTGGCTTTAATCTGGTAAATGATAACAATAATGTTGTCGTCACAAGAACATTTTCAAAAGCATATGGCCTAGCTGGGTTAAGAGTTGGCTGGGCATATTGTCCAATTGAAGTGATTGATGTATTAAATCGCCTCCGTATTCCATTTTCAGTAAATTCTGCCGCACAGAAAGTGGCAGTTGCAGCGATAAATGATCAGCAGCACATAATAAATTCTGTAAAACATAATAATTTTTGGTTGCCAAAAATCAAGCATGAATTAGAGAATTTAGGATTTATTGTCACTTCTAGTCATTGTAATTTTATCCTTATTGAAGTTCCCATAGAATTAAATCATGATGCAGATGAGATTTATAATTTTCTTTGCTCAAGGGGTATAATCGTGAGGCAAATGTATGAGTATGGTTTGCCAAACTACTTAAGGCTCACCATTGGCCTCGAGGAGGCAAACAGTCTCGTTATCTCTTCCCTTGTGGAGTTTTTAAAATAAAATGGCTATTTCTTTTAATAAGATATGCATTATTGGTCTTGGTTTGATAGGAGGTTCAATCGGTCTTGCTATAAAAAGAGCCGGAATTTCTAATCAGGTTATTGGCCATGCTCGGTCTCGGTCGACATTAGAAGTAGCCTTGTCTAGGGGTTTAGTCGATAGAGTGGAAAGTGAAGCAAGGGATGCGGTCAGGAGTGCTGATTTAGTTATTTTGGCTACACCCCTTTCAATATTTAAACCGATAGTTGAAGAAATAGGACCATTTTTAAAAAATGGATGTATTTTAACTGATACTGGATCAGCAAAATTAAGGGTTATTGATGAGTTAAAGGATATTATTCCTAAAAATATTGAGTTTATTCCTAGTCATCCTATAGCTGGAACAGAACAGTCAGGACCCGATGCTGGATTTGCTGAATTATTTGATAATCGTTGGTGCATAATAACGCCGACGAAAGACAATACTGATAAAAATATTAATTTAATACGAACCTTTTGGGAGTCCCTTGGGTCTATGGTTGAGTGTATGGATGCCTTGCATCATGATAAGGTATTGGCAATAACAAGTCATATACCTCATTTGATTGCCTACAATATAGTTGGGACAGCAAATAATCTTGCTAATGTAACAAATAGTGAGGTGGTTAAGTATTCGGCTGGGGGGTTTAGAGATTTTACTAGAATAGCCGCATCAGATCCTAAAATGTGGAGTGATATATTCACTTACAATAGCGAGGCAGTCTTGGAAATGCTAGAATTATTCTCCAGTGATTTATCTAGGTTAAAAGATGCTATTAGTAAAAAAGATTCTAATTTACTATTCTCAAACTTCGAAAAAACACGGACCGTGAGAAAAGAAATAATTGATGCTGGACAAGCTGAAGGTAGCATTGCTCCAGCCGAGAAAAAATCTCAAGATTAAGATTTAATCTTGACGACACTCAGCCTATTAATAAATTTGTTTCAGTTTCTATTGTATTTTCAAGTTTTTTTTCGAAATCTTTCCTATTAAGGCCGGGAGGAATTTGAGGCATAAATTTAACAGTAATTTTTCCAGGATTCCTATCTAAGCCTTTTGTTTTCCAGTATACTCCTGAATTAAGGGCTACTGGAATACAAGGTATTTTCAAAAATTTGTATAATGCAGCTACTCCGGATTTATATGGAGTTTTTTCTCCAACAGGACTTCTTGTTCCTTCGGGGAATATAACTATTGGCCTCTCGCTTATGGAGCAACTTTTCCCTTGTTTAACTAACTTTCTAATAGACTTGCTATGTGCCCCACGATCTAACCAAATCATCCCTACCTTCATTGCATGCCAGCCATAGAAAGGGATAAATATAATCATTCTTTTTAAAACCATTGCTGAATCTGGGAAAAGTGCTGTAAAAAAAATAGTATCCCATATTGACTGATGCTTCGATGCGACAATAAAAGGTCCAGAAGGAATATTTTCTTTACCAATTATTTCCCAATCTAGACCATCTAGCCTCTTAAACAAAACAAGCATAAGTCGCGACCACGAGTGAATTAATTTTGCTGTATATGCCCTAGGAAGAAACAAGCAGGGTGAGCCAAGGATTGCTATCAGCAGTGTTAGGCTAATTATTATCGCTGTACTTACGAAAGAGTGGGAAGTCTTTTTTAAATTCATCTTATTTTACCTATTTAAAAAAGTATCTTAGCTTTGTTATATTAAGTTTGATATATTCAATAATTATTTTTTCAATATTCTTATAATAAATAAACACTTTGTCTGTATTTGTATTCACGGGCCATTGTTGAATATCAATATATTTGGTATTTTTTTTAAATTCGAAGATACTCCTAGGCATATGTTCTGCGGATGTGACGAGAATAATTTTTTCATAGCTTTTACTTTTTAACCATTTATTTGTTTCAATAGCATTAGTTTCAGTATTGTAAGATTTTTTTTCAAAAAATACACAGCACTCAAAAAGAGAAGTTTTATTTAAAACATTTTTTGGATTTACTATTTTAGTGATATCAGATTTTGTAACAATTGGGTTAACACCTGAAATAAATAGTACTTTTCCATAATTATTTTCTAACAACCTGAATCCTTCTTCAATTCTTTGGGAAGCGCCGGTCAGAACAATAATAACCTTATCATCGCCTGGATTAAGAGTATCAGATTTCGTTGATAAATAAATAAAATTAGAAATATCAAATAAAAATATCAAAAAAAATATTACGACAGATAGACGCTTAATTTTTATTGATTTAATTTTTTTTATTCTCATAATATTAACATTTTTAGCATAGTTTTCTATTTAATTTTTGTATCTTATTTATTTTACTTAGTCTATTTAGGTGATGAAAAGAATCTCATATTTCCAATACAGAGACTAATATGCAAAAAACCCTATTTAATTTATTTCCATTCATCCTCCTCCTTCTTTTGGTAGTCATGTGGGGTTCTGCGTTTGCAGCACTAAAGGTTTCATTAACTACGATACCTCCTTTATGGGTTATGCTTTCTAGAATGATAATTGGAAGCTTAACCATAGCTACAGTATTTCTTTTTTTAAAAAAAAAATTACCTCTAACAATTCAATTTTGGAAATGGAGTTTTCTAATTGGTTTTCTAGGATTCTCAATACCATTTAGCGCCATATCGTGGGGAGCACAATATATTCCATCGTCACTGGTAGCTATCCTAATGGGAGCCAATCCGATAATCACATTATTGCTGTCACATTTTTTTCTAACAAACAGTAGGATGAGCTTGAGAATGGTGGGTGGAGTTATTGTTGGAGCAATTGGAATTATTCTCTTAATTGGCTTTGGAAACCTTCAATACAATGCTTCATGGGAACAATTTATCTTTGGTCAATTAGCTGTTCTTTCTGGAACTTTTTCGTTTGCTCTTGCATCCGTTATTATAAAAAATTCTCCGCAAGAGGACCTATTTGAAAGATCCTTAGGATCGTTAATTTGCGGAAGTTTAATTGGCTTCCTTATAGTTTATTTTTTAAGCAAATCTCCCGTAATGCTTGAGGGAATATCGTTAATAAGTATTTTTAATGTTTGCCTGTTAGGTATTTTTCCAACAGGAGTTGCAACGATAATTTGGTTTAAGGTAATTGCCTTAAAGGGACCAATGTTTTTATCATTAGTGAACTATTTAATTCCTATTTGGGCATTGATTTTAGGCGTTCTTTTATTAAATGAAAAAGTTGATTTTATAATTGGCTTTGGCTTAATTTTCATTACAATAGGATTATGGTTAATAGAAAAGAAGAATTAATATGTTCATGATAAAAAAAATTATAATCTTAGGATTTTCTTTTGTCTTATCGGCCTCTCTAGTTGGCTCAGCTGTTATACTTCAAAGTACCTTGTGGAACTTATTTTGGTTAAAGACGCAGGGATTTGATATATCTTGGGGAACTTTTTTATTAACTTTTTCTCATGATATTCAAGGCGCTCTATCTCCAATCTTAGTTCAATGGGGAGTCCCGATAAATTTTTATAGCGTTATCAGCGCCTCTTTGTTAATTGCCTTTCTGGTCACTTTCCTCGTCAGATTAATGATCCCAATAAATTCTAGATTTTCTTATAGTTTTTCTGGATTTTTAAGTATTTATGTCATGATAACGCTGACAATTATGCAGTATGACGGAATTATTCTTATTTCTGGTGCCCGTGAAAATACTGGGTTGTTCGTTTTATGTTGTGTGGGAGCCTTAGGTGGATTCCTGTTTGATTTTTTAGTTAATAGATTTTCAGGAAGAGTTAAATAAATGAGAAAATATCTTCATAATACCCTTATCTTTCTTGCTATATTTTTTTTAAGTGACGAGCTTAATTCTGCTGAAAAAAATTATCAATTAGAAACCTTATCTAATCAACTTGATCGGCCTTGGGATATAGATTTTTTACCTAATGGCGATTTCCTGATTTCTGAATTAACTGGTAACCTCAGAATTTTTAATAAACAGGGGGTTTTGTCTCAACCGCTTAAAGGTTTGCCTCCTATTCTTGTTAAAAGTCAGGGTGGATTATCTGATATTGCTATACATCCAAATTTCTCTGACAATAAACTTATATTTTTATCTTTTTCTTCAACAACATCTCAAGGCAATACTCTTCAGGTGGTTAGGGCTAGATTAAATAATGAAACTTTAAGTGATGTAAGGACTATTTTTATTGCTAATGCGTTTCGTGAGACCGCAGCGCATTTCGGAGCTCGGTTACTATTCCTTAGCGATAATACTTTATTGATATCCTCGGGAGATGGCTTTAATCATAGAGAGAAGGCGCAAAGCCTCAATAGTCACTTTGGAAAAATTCTTCGTATTAATATTGACGGTTCTATCCCGTCTGATAATCCCTTTTTTGCAAGAAAGGATATACTACCTGAGATATGGACATACGGTCATAGGAATCAACAGGGTTTAATTATAGATAATAATGGCGCTGTTTACAGTCATGAGCACGGTCCCAGAGGTGGTGATGAGCTAAATCTTATTAAGCCAGGTCTCAATTACGGCTGGCCAGCGATTACTTATGGAATAGATTATAATGGTTCAATCGTTTCGCCTTTTAAGGAAGCAGACAATATGGAGCAACCATTAAAATACTGGGTTCCATCAATTGCTCCGTCAGACATGACATTTTATGAAGGTCCCCTCTTTCCTGAATGGAATGGTAGTTTATTTATCTCAGCCTTATCTCCGGGAGATGTCAGGAGGGTGACGTTAAGAGATAATAAGTTTGAATCTGAAGAGGTAATGTTTGGTGAGATCAATTCAAG
The DNA here is from genome assembly GCA_905182015.1 of alpha proteobacterium MED-G09. GTDB lineage: Bacteria > Pseudomonadota > Alphaproteobacteria > MED-G09 > MED-G09 > MED-G09. The sequence goes on from CAJIZT010000007.1 coordinate 186,037, forward strand.
AATTAGAAGCGTTAAGACTGCGCCAGACGGTAGTCTGATTATACTCACTGATGGCTCTAAGGATAAAAATACAGGTCAAATGATAAGAGTCTTGCCTAATTAATTTGTTTATATTTATTTAATATTCTTTGTAAAGTGTAATTAATGATTATTCAGTGCCCATCATGCAGTACAAATTTTTTTCTTGATAAGAAAAAACTTAAAGGTAGCAAAAAGAAATTAAAATGTTCCAGGTGTTCTATGGTCTGGACATCTTCTGCAGAAGGGAATCCCCTTGATGTGCCTAAGCTTTATGAGCCTGCTTCTAGTCAGGGCCTTAGATCAAGTCAAGCAGCATCACAATCAGTTGACCAGAATCTAAAACCCGATCATCCTTTGCCTGTTCCCTTTAATACTCCAAAAGAAAACCAAACAAGTATCTTTTTGTGGATTACTTTTCTATTAGTATTTATATCTTTTATTATAGGATGGAATAATAGGGCTATTGTTATTAATCAATTCCCCATTCTGGCCCCGGTGGTAGAAATATTTGATCCATCTTTGAAATTTAGAGGAATTGAAATTAGCAACCTTCTAAGCCGTATTGATTCTAGAGAAAATGGGTCTAGTCTTGTTGTTACTGGCTCTCTTATTAACCAAGAAAATTATCTTAGAAAGGTTCCATCTTTAATAGTTGTTATTGAGGATGAAAGAGGTTCTATACTAGTAAAAAAAGTTATCAAATCCAAAGGTAGTTATTTTGACTATCAAGAAATTAAAGATTTTGAGGTTAAATTTTTAAAATATCCTGCTAATGCATCCAATATCTTTGTTGAAATAATAAATTAATTAGATCCAATTAGGTATTTTATCTCGCTTTATAATCTCTTCAACCTCCACTCTATCTCTTATGATTTCAAATTGATCGTTATTAACAAGAATTTCATTTATCGATGGACGAGTGTTGTAATTTGAGGATAGTACTGACCCGTAAGCTCCTACAGATTTTATTGCTAAAAGGTCACCTTCTTCTATTGACCCCATTTTAATATTTTTTCTAAAGAAATCTCCACTTTCACAAACAGGTCCTACAATATCATATTTTAAAACGGTATCCTTTTTCCCTTCTTTAACGGAGACTACCTGATGATATGCATTATAAAGAGTAGGCCGTATGAAATCATTCATTGCAGCATCTACAATAATAAAATTATTTGAATCAGTATTCTTTATATATAAGGTTTTAGTGACTAATATTGCTGAATTTGCAGTTAAAAATCTACCTGGCTCAATTATAATTTTACAATCAAGGTCACCTAACTTTTCTGATAATAATTTGCCATAACCTTCTATATCCAACGGCCTATCGTCTGGATGGTATTTGACGCCTAAACCGCCTCCTACATCTAAAATATTTATTTCATGACCTTTTTTTCTTAAGCTTTTTGTTATTTTACTTAAACGATCAAAGGATTTTTCAAACGGCTCAAGATCATTGATCTGACTACCAATATGAGCATCAATACCTACAATTTTTATTCCAGGGAGACTCCCGGCAAGATCGTATGATTCACTTGCACCCCTCCAATCAATACCAAATTTATCTTCAGCTTTCCCTGTTGATATTTTTTCATTTCCACCGGCAGATATATCAGGATTAATCCTTAAGGATACAGGGGATTTGGTATTTAATTTAATAGATTCATCGGAGAGTCTTCTTAATTCACTTATAGATTCTATATTAAACATCAAAATATTATTATTTATGGCAAATTGCATTTCTTCTAAGCTTTTTCCTACTCCAGAAAAAACGATTTTATTTGGAGATATTCCAACCTCCAGCGCCCGCTTTAGCTCCCCTATCGAAACTACATCTGCTCCTGACCCTAATTTAGAAAATGTTTTAATTATAGATTGGTTGGAATTTGATTTCACCGCGTAACAAATTTGGTAATTACCTAAGGTTATAGATTGATCTAATTTATTATATTGATCCTTAAGGTGGTTAAATGAATAACAATAAAAGGGCGTTCTTACTTCTTTGGCTATTGAGTGTATATTTAAGCCTTCAATATAAAGCTCACCATTTTTATAATTAAAACTATTCATAAATGTTACCTAGTGAGTTTTTGTATATATAGATTTTCATTCATTTCTGTTGGAGGCAAGAGGTCACCTTTTCTTCCGCAGCTAGCCAATAATGTTAGTATAAAAAAACTATAAATTATTATTTTTTTCTTACTCATTCTTTAGCCTTTTAATCCAATCATTAGCTGCTTTCTTAACATTTCTTGGAGAGGTTCCACCTTCTGATTTTTTTCTATTAACTGATTTCTCCGCACTTAAAACATTATAAATATCTTCATTTATTCTTTTATCGAATTTTTTTAGATTATCTATATCTATCTTATCCAGAGTCATATTCTCTGTAATGCAATGCTTAACAATCTCACCAGTTACCTTGTGTGCCGATCTGAAGGGCATGTCTAACTCTTGGACAAGCCAGTCTGCTAAATCTGTTGCAGTTGAAAACTGATTGGATGCAGCCTCACTCATATTCTTGATATTTGGCTTCATACTTTGAACCATCGCAGTCATCGCTTGCAGACACATTATGATATTATCTAAAGCATCGAATGTTGGCTCTTTATCTTCCTGCAAATCTTTTGAATAAGCTAGTGGAAGGCCCTTAATCACAACTAACATTGTTATTAAAGATCCTATTAACCTCCCGGACTTTCCTCTTACAAGTTCTGCAAGATCAGGATTTTTCTTTTGCGGCATAATGGAGGAGCCAGTTGTGAGATCGTCTGGCAATTCAATAAAGTTAAATCCATCTGAGAGCCATAAAACAATTTCCTCTGCAAATCTAGACAAGTGAACTGAGCATATGGCTATTGATGACATTGTTTCTAGTACAAAGTCTCTCGATGAAACTGCATCTAAAGAATTTCTCATAGGATTATTGAATCCTAGTGCCTTTGTTGTCATTTTTCTATTTATAGGAAATGAGGTACCCGAGATGGCCCCTGAGCCTAAAGGATTCTCGTTTAATCTTTTAGTACAATCAATAATCCTACCTTTGTCCCTGGATAACATTTCAACATAAGCTAGGAGGTGATGGCCCATAGTAATTGGTTGAGCTGTTTGCATGTGTGTAAAGCCAGGCATTAGTGTTTTATAATTTTCCTCCGCTTTTTCTGCTAAAGTCATTTGAAGAGAGGATATCTGTCCTATTATTTCAGAGTTTTTTTTTCTAACATAAAGCCTAAGATCAGTTGCCACTTGATCATTTCTTGATCTTCCAGTGTGGAGCCTTTTTGCTGGTTCACCAATATCCTTATGAAGCTTTGATTCTATATTCATATGAATATCTTCTAGTTCTTTATCTAGACTAAATTTTCCTTTATTAAACTGAATTCTGATTCTCTTGAGACCTGCTATTATTGATACTGAATCTTTCTTTGAAATTATTTTACAGTTTGCTAGCATTTGTGCATGAGCAATTGAGGCTTCAACATCATCGTCAAATAGTTTATAATCAAAATCAATTGAAGAATTAACATTTTGTAAAAGCTTTGAGGGCTCTGAGGAAAATCTTCCTCCCCACATTTTATTTTTTGAGGTCTTCTTAACCATATTTTTCAACCTGTTAATTTATTAAGGTAGTAACTAATGAATATATTAAAAAAACCACTCTTAATAGGCTTAATTATCATATCTTTTTCTGTGTTTGTATTTATTAATTATTCTAGTAATAAAAATAATAAAATATTCACAAAATTCATCAATGATACATCGTTAGAAACTGTAAGCTTTCTTAATAAAGATCAAAAAAAATTCTTTTTATCTGATTTTAAAGGAAAAGTCTTGCTGGTAAATCTTTGGGCTACTTGGTGTCTTCCTTGCAAGATAGAGATGCCATCCCTAGATAGATTACAAAAAAACCTCGGGGATAATAATTTTGAAGTTATTGCAATAGCCGTAGAGAAAACTAATATTTCAAAAATTATTGATTTTTATAAGGAAACTAATATTGATCATTTAAAAATTTATCAGGACAAAACAACGAAGTCTGGCTTATACACTAAAGCTACCGGATTACCATTAACGCTTCTTATCGGAAAAAATGGTGAAGAGATCGGGCGCAGGAATGGACCATGGGAATGGGATTCAGACGAAGTGATGAGTATTATTCAAGAGCTAAAAACAGCTAATTAAACTAGCCTAAAGCTTCATTAAGCTCTGGAATAGCTTTGAACAAGTCAGCCACTAGACCATAATCAGCAACTTGAAAAATTGGCGCCTCTTCATCCTTGTTGATCGCCACTATTACTTTTGAATCCTTCATTCCAGCAAGATGTTGTATAGCTCCCGATATACCGACAGCAATATAAAGGTCGGGTGCTACGACCTTTCCCGTTTGACCAACCTGGTAATCGTTTGGAACAAAGCCGGCATCAACAGCTGCTCTTGATGCACCAAGGGCTGCACCAAGTTTATCGGCAACACCCTCTAGGAGAACAAAATTTTCACCATTTTGCATACCACGTCCACCAGAAATTATAATTTTTGCTGCAGTTAGTTCAGGCCTATCTGACTTTGTTAATTCTTCAGAAATATATACTGATAGATTTTTATCATCAACATTTTCTATATTTTCAATGGGAGCTGGATCTTGATCTCCTACTGCTTGGAAAGAAGGGGCTCGTAATGTTATTACCTTTTTATTTGATAGTGATTTCACAGTTTGAATAGCATTACCGGCATATATTGGTCTATCAAATGTTTCAGAATCAATAACATTAATAATTTCAGATATCTGAGGTATATCAAGAAGAGCCGCTACTCGTGGCATAAAATTTTTACCAGTAGTTAATGCCATTGCTAATATTGCATTATAGCTATCTGAAATTCCAACAACAAGATCCGCATACGATTCTGCCATGTGTTTTTCATATATTGGATTGTCACAAAGAAGGACTTTTGATACACCCTCAATTTTTGATACATCTTCAGCAATTCCCAAGCAATCTTTGCCGGCAACTAAGACATGAACTTCTTCACCAATCTTGATAGCTGCGTCCATAGCTTTCTTGTTAGATTCATTTAGGATTTTATTATCATGCTCTGCAATTAATAATGTAGTCATTTTAAATAACTCCTGCTTCATTTTTTAATTTATCAACTAATTCTTCTACAGTTTCTACTTTTATACCTGCTTCTCTTTGGGCTGGCTCAGAAACTTTTAAAATCTCAAGCATAGGAGAGATTTGAATATTATAGTCTTCAGGACTTTTTTCATCTATAGGTTTTTTCTTTGCTTTCATTATATTTGGAAGAGATGCATACCTTGGCTCGTTGAGCCTAAGATCTGTTGTAATAATTGATGGTAATTTAATATCAATTGTTTGAAGACCACCATCAATTTCTCTTATCACATTAATCTTACCATCAGAGAATTTTAATTCAGATGCAAAAGTTCCTTGTGACCAACCTAATAAAGCAGCTAACATTTGGCCCGTTTGATTGCTATCGTCATCAATGGCCTGCTTACCTAAAATAATTATCTCTGGATTCTCCTCTTCTGAAACTCCCTTAATAAGCTTTGCAACATTTAACGGCTCTACTAATTCATCGGTCTTAATTAAAATACCTCTATCTGCTCCCATTGCTAATGCTGTACGAATAGTTTCTTGTGCTTGCTGAGGGCCAATTGAAATTACAATAATTTCTGACACAGTACCCGCTTCCTTTAGCCTTATCGCTTCTTCAACAGCTATTTCATCGAAAGGATTCATAGACATTTTAATATTAGATAATTCTACACCAGAATTATCCGACTTGACGCGGATTTTGACATTATAATCAACTACTCTTTTAATGGGCACAAGAACCTTCATTTTCAATCTCCGACTTAGTTCAACATATTATTTTCAGAAACTAAAACCACTGACCATTCGTGTCAATCGAACATTTCAAATAGATATAATTAATTATACCTATTACATATTAATGCTCAAAGCTTTAGTTGTTGTTGTTTGTTTCTCCCGGCCTCCAAAGGGTATCACCTTGACCGCCTTGACCGGTCTGATTTGCATACCGGGCTGCAACAAAACAAAGATCGGAAAGCCTATTTACATACCTTAATGACACCAACGAGACTGAATTTTTCTCTAATAATGATAATTGTACCATTAATCTCTCAGCTCGTCTTATAACCGTTCTAGCTAAGTGAAGGTAAGAGGAAGCAGGAGTCCCCCCTGGTAAAACAAAAGATCTTAAGGGTTCAAGGTTAATATTTAATTGATCAATCTCCTGTTCAACTCTATCCACTTGCTGTTGCACTATGGTAAGACCCTTTGAGCCTTCTTTGGGAGGCGAAGATAGTTCTGCACCAAGGTCAAAAAGTTCATTTTGAATTGAACCTAAGAATGTATCAAGAATTATAAGCTCTGAAGTTTTTGTATAAGCTCTAACTATTCCGATGATAGAGTTTGCTTCATCAATTGTTCCATACGTCTCAACCCTTATATCATCTTTAGATACTCTTGAGCCGTCACTAAGACTTGTTGAACCTTTATCACCAGTTTTTGTATATATTTTATTTAGTATAACCATTAATTAATTTTCCAGGCGAGACGCAAGCCGACGCTAGTAAGGCCTTGGTTTGGATCACATAGACTGCCATTAGACATGTGCTGAGCAGATAGTTGTAAAATTGTGTTTTCTCTGACTTTATAACCAAAAGCAATCATCTCTCTAAAATTTATTTTACATCCAAACCCAAGTTTATTGTTCTTTATATCGCGCTCACCAGAATGAAGTGCTGCTCCAAAAGCAAGTTCTCCGGAGAATTTCCCTTTTTTAAAGATCTCCCATGTTGATCCGGCATAAATTAAGTGAGTATTATTAGCTAAGCTAATTTGCGTTCCTAGGTGAGGCCTTCCTAGGTATGGGTGCCACTTCTCTGGCTTATCAAAAATTTTTTCAAAAGATAGTGATGGACCACCCTCCACCCTTCTTTCAACATCGTGCATTGATAGCCCCAGCCTGTATTCTGCAGCTTTAGTTGGAATTGTGGATGTTAAAACAAAAAAGAGAAGTAATAGTATTATATTTTTTTTCAATTAGTGCTCCATAAAATTAATATAATTTTAATTATAAGTAACTAAAAATTTAATCTAATAGGCTATAGAAAGTAAAATTTAAAATTATTTGTTTTTATTTTCCATAAGCCTTCTCGCGATTACCTGTGCTTGGATCTCAGCTGTTCCTTCAAAAATACTTAATATTCTGGCATCAGCTAGAATTCTACTTATAGGGGTTTCCATAGCAAATCCCATTCCGCCATGTATCTGCAATGCATTATCGGCTGATGACCAAGCAACTCTCGCACCCAAGAGTTTCGCCATTCCCGCCTCCATATCACACCTTTGGTTTGAGTCTTTAATATTAGCTGCATGAAATGTTAGCTGCCTTACAATCATTGTTTCAGCAAACATCATTATTAACTTTTCACTTATTCTAGGAAATTCAATTAATTTTTTACTAAATTGAATTCTATCAGTGGCATATGATAGGGCAACGTCACAAGCATTTTGAGATACACCTATTGCCCTTGCAGCTGTTTGTATTCTAGCAGATTCAAAAGTTGACATTAAATGAATAAACCCCTTTCCTTCGACTCCCCCCAGAAGATTTTCAGAAGGAATTTCAAAGCCGTCAAAGGCAATATCGAACTCTTTCATACCCCGATAACCAATTACATTGATCTCTCCGCCGCTCATGCCATCGGCAGGGAAAAATTCATTTACATTTTCTCTTGGTTTTTCTGCAAGAAACATTGAAAGACCCTTGTGATCAGATAGATCATTATTTGTTCTCACCAGAAGAGTCATTAGATCGGCCCTTGCCCCATGGGTAATCCATGTTTTATTCCCCTGAATTAGGTATTGATCACCATGAATTGTACCTCTTGTTTTTAAGTGGGCTAAATCCGAACCAATATCAGGCTCTGAAAAAACCGCAGTTGGAAAAATTTCTCCACTTGCGATATCTTTAAGATATTTCTTCTTTTGGTTTTCTGTTCCGCCAATCAATATTAGCTCTGCGGCTATTTCTGAACGTGTTCCAAGTGAGCCAACTCCGATCCAACCTCGAGATAGTTCTTCAGATACAATGCACATAGCTTTTTTTTCTAACCCAAGACCACCATACTTTTCAGGAATTGTTAATCCGAATACCCCTAAGTCTGCCATTTTTTTTATTACATCTAACGGGATATATTCGTCGTTTAGGTGCCATTTATGAGCATTTGGAGAAATTTCTTCATCTACAAATCTTTTGAATTGATTTTTTATTTCTTGAAATGTTTCATCAAGACCGTCGTCTGGACTTATTCCAGATTCCTTACTGTCTAACAGTAACTTCATTACTCGATTTTTTTCTTTACTAGAGGATCGCTCAACCAAGGGTTTAGAAATTTTTCTGAAATTCTCTAAAGTTAAGCTAGAAATTTTTAATTCATGAGGTCTTATAGTCTCATTTTGACTCATCGGTATGCCATGAAGAATTTGTAAACAGTATTCTCCTGCGCCGATACCAGCCAATCCTTCTTCGAGAGGCGTTAATCTACTTTGATTATTTAGATTTTCGATCCAATTTTTTAATTGAGATATAGCTTCGATATATGTCGCGTACCATGCAATTCCATGACCTATATGTTGATTTAAATTAAGGTTATTAATATCGCTTAGGTTTTTATTATTATCTTTTGCTTCTGAGAGTATATCTTTTGATGCATTAAAGGCACCTTCAATTTCTTGAACCAAATTGATGCTTTTCATATTTTAAATCTCGCTGATAATCATTAATAATTTAATATGTTTTTTTATCACATTTTTATGAATTATGGCTAGGTCATTTTAACGCACCAGATATTTTTTCTTAAACTAGATATCAAATGGAAGAGGTTCTAATGACTGAACCATTGATAGGATCTTTTCTCTTGATACGCCTTCTTCTCTAAGTGACTTTATTGATGTGGAGTTATTGGATTTTGCTAGTTTTATTCCACCCCCCTCCCTTAATAAATTATGATGATACCAACTAGTTTCTGGTAAATTTAAAATTATCTGTAAAAGTCTGTGTATTGATGTCGCAGGATATAAATCCAAACCTCTAGTAACAAGGTTGATTCCTTGTTCAGCGTCATCAATCGTGACCGAAAGATGATAAGATGTTGGCATTTCTTTTCTGCCAATTACAAAGTCTCCATAAAGTGAGGGTTCTATATTTTTTTTACCTTTTGGCTCTAAACCAATCTCATTGTATGTAATTTTTTTACCATACTTTTCTTGAGCGTAAGCTATCGCTTTATTTATATCAAGACGCCATGAAAAATCTATGCCGCTCAGCATCATATTAGATTTTTTAACTTTTGAGATTTCTTTATATATTCCTGGATAAATATATTGTCCATCAGGGTCAATCGGCCAAGAAGAAAGACTGGTTAAATTTTTTTTAATTTCTTTTTTAATTTCTGATCGACTCGCCCAGCATGGATATATTAAATTTAAGTCACGCAATTTCCTTATATAAGACTCATAATTACTAAAGAATTCAGATTGTCGTCTTACATCCTTTTCATATTTTATTTTTAGCCATGCTAGATCGTCATAAATAGAATCCTCAAAACCTTTCTTACATCTGCCGATATCAATATCCTCAATTCTTAGAAAGAATTTACCATTATTTTTACTAGCTAAATTTTGACCCACGATTGCAGAAAAGGCATGACCAAGATGTAGGTAACCATTTGGACTGGGTGCGAATCTAGTATTATATTTTATCATTATTTTTATAAAATTATTTTTTTTTAAATAGAATCATTATTAATATTAAATATGTTATCTGAATTAAATTTATCAGTAAATCAACACCCAGACTCTTGCCCTGCTTTGGTCCTTAACGCTGACTTTAGGCCTCTTTCATACTACCCTCTTTCTTTGTGGTCTTGGCAGGATGCAATTAAAGCAGTATTTCTTGATAGAGTAAATATTGTTTCAAGTTATGATAAAGCAGTGCATTCTCCAAGTTTTGAAATAAAGTTACCTTCTATTGTTTGTCTCAAGAATTACGTTAAACCTCCTCTATGGCCTGCCTTTACGAGATTTAATTTATTCCTGCGAGACAGATTTAGTTGCCAATATTGTGGTGTCAGTTCTGATTTAACTTTTGACCACTTACTACCCCGCTCTAAGGGTGGTCAAACGACTTGGGAAAATGTTGTCACGGCATGCTCCAAATGCAATTTGAGGAAATCCAATCATTTATATCAGGAAGCTAATATGAAGCCATCACAATGGCCCTATAAGCCTAATGTTCATGAATTACATAAGAATGGTAGATTATTTCCTCCCAATTTTCTTCATGATGGCTGGATGGATTATCTTTACTGGGATTCAGAATTAGAGGCTTAAATTTTTTCAGATAAATTTATTGCTGTTTTACAACCTATCTTAACCAATCTCTTAAAGGCTCTTAGGGTGGGAGTATTTTCTGATATCTCGTTTTTTGCAATTCTCTCATGCTCTATTTCTTCAACATGGAATTTCCTTATTGTTTCTAAGATATTAGATTCCTTACCTGAATTTTCTAATTCCTTAATCTGATCTGAATAATGTCCATCTATAACATCCTCTACAGCTTCAGTGCATGCCATAACAGAATCTTTTCCAGCTATTGCAGACATAATACCTAAGGTGTATCCCGCTATGTTCCATAGTGGCATTAATACTGTGGGCCTAGTTCCCCTTTCATCAATAAGCCTATCAAATTCATCAGCATGAGCTTTTTCTCCTTGAGCCATTTCTAAAATAATTTCTGATGTTTTTTTATCACCAATTAATTTTAAAACTGAAAGTTGGCCTCTATATATTGCAATTGCACCATGTTCTCCGGCATGATCAACTCTTATTATTTCATCTAACCGTTTTTTTTTCATTCTTTTTTCCAGATATTTTTACTTATAATTAAAGAAGTGAGTAATGAAAGAATAGAATTATAACTTGCTAATGATAACCCTAAAAATCTAAATGAGGCTTGATTACATTGTGGCGCAGATGGACTTGACTTCAACGTTTCGAGTAAGTCGGTGGCGTAGTTATTTTCTTTTGCTACGCAGGTTTGAAAGCCCTCCCAAAAGCCCCATTCTATTCCCGCATGCCATGCTGCCAACATTGAGTTTAAAAAAAGAAAAAATGAGATACACATTAAAAAGTAATTATTATTATTCTTTAGAATTAGGTTTGGAGTAATTGCTAGTACTAAAGAAACATACCATGCCCATCTTTGCTTTAGGCATAAGTCGCAAGGCTCAAGACCAATTATTTCCATTATATGAACCGTTATCAGAACAAGGGACGCTAGAAGTATAAAATTACGATTTATCAATTAAAAATTACCTTTTTAATTATAATGAATCCTATCAATGACACTAAAAGTATAATTGTTAATACAAAAAAGTATTTTTTTATAATATTCTCAGCCCTATTACCGAGCGATCGGCATAAAATTGCTTCAGATAAAAATCTTAAGCCTCTTGACGCTAAGCTAAAGATTATAAAAACAGGAAAAGAAATTCCGCTTACTCCGGAGGCTATCGCAGCTATTTTATAAGGAATGGGAGTAAATCCAGCAATAAAGATGAATAAATAACCATATTCATTGATTGAAAGAGAAAATTCTTGAAATTTTTCAATTAAATCAAAATTTTCTATTATCTTAATGCCCACTGTATCAAACAGCAGAAAGCCGATCATGTATGCTATCGCGCCGCCAAGTACAGAAAATAAAGTCGTATATAGGGCTAAAGATATTGCCCTGTCCTTATTGGCAAGAGCCATTGGTATTAAAAAAGTATCAGTTGGTATTGGAAGAAAAATACTTTCCGAAAATGATATTACATAAAGGTAGAGCGGGCTTCTTTTATCTTTTAGTATTTTATAAAATTTATTACTCAAAAAACTCATTCCTTAACCCATGGTGCGGGTGGGGAGACTTGAACTCCCACTCAGTTGCCTGAACCAGATTTTGAATCTGGCGCGTCTACCGGTTCCGCCACACCCGCTTTTTATAATCATAAAACCTTAATTATAATATTTAATCCAATAAATTTGAAATAATTACTATTTATTTATCTTTGAAATTTAATTTTATTTTGTTAAAATCAATTATGAAAAATTTTATATTTAAAAGTGTTTACAATCTTTGGGTCAATAGGGTCAAGCCAATTAAAGCATTTAGAGCAATAAGGGCGCTTGATAGAAATAGGGAAGATACAACTCAAGTTTTTCATGTCATTGAAGCCTTAAAGGGTAATTCTGATAGACAATATTTTAAAATATTCTCTGAATCAAAGATTGGAAAAAATATATTACATAACAAACTTCAATTAGTTGATGTCCTTAAGGATAAGGTATACTTGTCTAAACTACCTAAGGATACCTTGGGATTTAAATATTATGAATTTATCTATAAGGAAAACCTTTCGCCAGATGAGCTGATTGAAGCTAGCGAAGCCAGTTCCGATAAGCATTACTCTAATAGAGGAATATCAGAGAATGAACTTTTCTTTAACACCAGAAAAAGAGATATGCATGATCTCTGGCATGTGGCGACGGGGTATGGAAGAGATGCTCTGGGAGAGCTCTCTCTTCTAGCCTTTACCTATGCACAAGAACAAAATCGAGGGGTAGGTGCAATTGCGCTATATGGATACTGGAAAGTTGGCAAAGTTTTAGCCGATCAGAATCTGAGTTTAAGGCAAGTAATATACGAGGGTTATACTAATGGAAAAATTGCTAATTTATGGTCGTGTGAGGACTGGGAAAAATTAATTGAACTTCCTCTTGATGATGTTCGCAAGAGAATTAATTCAAAAAAGCCAAATCTCTATCTCAACACCTTAGAGAAACTCAGTCTTCAACAAATAAATTTAAATAATAACCAAATTTTAACTGGCTAGCCTAACAAATGATAACCTTTTATGGATTAAAGAACTGTGATACTTGTAACAAGGCAAGGAAATGGTTGAATTTAGATAATATTAATTTTGAATTTTTTGATCTCAGAGAGATGCCTTTATCAAAAAAAATAATCACTAAATGGCTGGAAGTTCATTCACTAGAGAAGGTTGTGAATAAACGAAGTACCACGTGGCGTAATCTTGATGAAGAATTAAGGAATAAACTTGAAATAAATGCGATTGAAATTATGATTGAATTTCCATCTTTGGTTAAAAGACCATTTTGGGAAATAAAAGGCGTACCCAATAAGATTCTAGAACCTGGTTTTGGTTCAAGGCATCAAGATTTTATCAAAAATCAATTAGCTTAGGTTAAAAATGTTTAAAAAAATATTTAATGAGTATATTTATCTGTCTACATTTGGAAGAATTTATAAAGCTCTAAAATTACTTGATTCTAAACCAGACCTGACTATTCCTTCACAAATAGCACTCCACGCTGAAAATAATCCAAATTCTGTTGCAATTTATTTTGAAGGTGATGAGATAACGTTCGGTGATTTAATTAAGAGAGCTAATAAGTATGCTCAATGGTTTGTGGACAATAAGATGCCCAGAGGCGGTGTTGTAGCTCTAATGATGGAAAACCGACCTGAATTTTTAGCTTGCTGGATTGGTATCACACAAGTGGGTGGAACGGTAGCCCTTATAAACACTAACCTTATCGGGCAACCCTTGGATTATTCCCTTAATATTTCGCATGCGAAGCACCTAATTCTAGGTAAGGAGCTATATGATAATTTTTCTTCAACAAGTGACAAATCTAAGAACGATTTTTCAATCTGGGTGCAGGGGAAGGGCAAGGAGTTAAATCATTATAACGATATAGATCAAGCATTAAAAACTTTACCAGATAAGATGCCTGAAATTAATTATGAGGTTAATAATACTGATAGCGCACTCTATATATACACATCAGGAACTACTGGAAATCCAAAAGCGGCAACATTATCTCACAAGAGATTACGCTTAATGATGCTAGGATTTAAAGGTGCTTCAAGGCCAACAAGAAAAGATAGGATATACAATGTTTTACCTTTATATCATTCTGCTGGTGGCGTTATAGCTGCAGGAATATCATTAACATCAGGCGCATCACTGGTGTTGAAGAGAAAATTTTCTGTTAATGATTTTTGGGATGATGTTCATAAATACGATGTTACCATCTTTCAGTATATTGGAGAGCTTTGTAGGTATCTCCTTAATGCGCCCAAGCATAAGTATGAAAATAGTCATAATATTCGATTAGCCATAGGGAATGGCCTCAGGCCAGATATTTGGGAATCCTTCAAGGAGCGCTTTAAAATAAGAAATATTTTAGAATTTTATGGTGCAACTGAAGGTAATATCTCACTTATAAATTACGACGGTAAGGTTGGCGCAATCGGAAGAATACCAAGGTATCTTGAAAAGATTCTCAATATTAATATTATTAAATTTGATATTGAAAAAGAAGAACCATTAAGGGATGAGAATGGGTTTTGTATTCCCTGCGAGAATAATGAAATAGGGGAGGCCATTGGAAAAATTGCCATGCATGGAACCTTTGAGGGGTATGTGGATAAGGTGGCGTCGAAGAAAAAAATCCTTACAAATGTTTTCGAGGAAGGTGATCAGTATTTCCGATCCGGAGATCTTCTAAGTAAGGATAAGGATGGTTATATATATTTTGCTGACAGAATAGGTGATACATTTCGATGGAAGGGTGAAAATGTTGCAACCTCTGAAGTTGCCGAGGCTTTTGTTGGTTTTGAGGGTGTGCTTGAGGCAAATGTTTATGGAGTTTATATTCCTGGGAGTGATGGAAAGGCGGGAATGGCAGCACTATCGACAAACAAGGATATTAATTTAATTAAGTTATATGAAAAACTTTCCTTATCCCTTCCTGCATACGCACAACCCTTAATAATTAGAATTAAAAATGAAATGGAGACTACCGGAACCTTTAAGCACCGTAAGATTGAATTGGTTAAGGAGGGATATAGCCCAAAAAATATTTCAGAACCATTATATTTTTGCGACCATCAATCCAAGAAATATATTCCATTAGATAGCAATCTTTTTGATAGAATTCAGAATCAAGAACTAAAGCTCTAAAATATATTTTTAAATTCTATATTTAATTTTTTATTAAAAAAAGAATTATTCTTTTCCATCTAAAATAAGCAAGAATTATAGCCGTAGAAAAACCTGTTAAAAATCCAGTAAAATGTCTCCTGATAATATAATATTTTAAGAATGCCAAAGGAAACTCAGTCAATAATCTTAAGAGAAGTATAAGTTTATTGGTTTTTTTTAAAGACGATGCTTGCATTTTTATATAATTATCTTCTTTTTCTATTAAATGCTTAAAAGATCTAACAGATTTATGAAAAACTGGATTTTTTAAAGCTATAATTTTTTTAGAACCTGTTTCGACAGAATCGTGAACTTTAGATTCTGAAAATCTTCCAAATTCAATATTATATAATCTGACACAAAGATGATGAGCTGATAATAATCTCGGCTTACTCCAGTTTGGATATATAGGTACTACCCTCATTGAATAAAAACTCTCTTCAACATTATTTAGAAACAACTCTCTAATTTCATTTTGAAGTTCAGTAGTAAGATACTCATCTGCATCAAGATTAAGCAACCATTTATTTCTAGCACAATTCTCACCAAAACGTTTTTGAGGACCAAAACCACGCCATTCATTAAAAAGAACCTTACAGCCCATCTCTTCAGAAATTTTTTGAGTACCATCAGTTGAGCCTGAATCAATAACAATAATTTCATCTACAAGATCTTTTACGGACTGAATTGTATTATCTATCCTATCAGCCTCATTCTGAGCAATAATAAAGCAACTAATTGGAAGTTTTTTATTCATTTCTAATGCCTAGTAATAATTTTTATAACTTCTTAATAATGGATTATTATTATATAATATAATAGATTTTTTTAGTAAACTTTTGGGGGAATTGATGAAAATTTTTACTTTTATTTTTTGTTTATTTTTTTCGTCTTTATTAGGCGCGGAAAATGCTGATATAAAACAAGATTATATAATTGATGAGAATGCTAAGGTTAGAGAGTCTGCAGACGAGTTAATTGTTCGAGAAATTACAATTGATCCGGAAACGCACCCTGGTAATGCTCTTTATCAAGAAAATTGTGCAATTTGTCATGATGGTACTATAGAAAAAGCACCAGCGGCAAATTGGCTAGAAATGCTTATACCTCAGGCTTTATTAAGAACAATAAATGGAGGTATTATGTCTGAACAAGCCTCTCATTTATCAGAAGAAGAAAAGATTCAAATTGTTGAATATATTGTAAGGCAGGATAGGAAAGATTTTCCTAAAGAAGCAGACCTTAATTATTGTGATTCTAGTAATATGAATTTTAACCTAAAAGAGGCCCCCGAGCCCTATGGATGGGGTTATAATACTTCAAGATTCATCCCCAAAAAATCTGGAGGAATTGACTCCAAAAATATTAAAAAATTAAAATTAAAGTGGGCTTTTGGGTTTCCATATTCTCAGAGAGCTAGGTCCCAACCACTTTTTGCTATGGGTTCAATTTTTGTTGGAAGTCAATCAGGTGATATTTATGCTCTTGATGTTGAAACAGGGTGTGTAAAATGGAATTTTTCTGCTTCAGGCGAAGTTCGTACGGGTATTATAATGGATCAGTGGGAGAATGGGAAAAAACCTAATAACAATCCATATATTTATTTTGGTGATATACTTGCTAATGAATATGCTCTAGATGCTCAAACAGGCGAATTAATTTGGAAAATAAAATCAGATGACCATCCAAATGCCACCCGAACAGCGACCTCTGCAAAATTTGAGAATATTCTCTTTATACCCATTTCTGGGCTAGAAGTTATTCCGGCTTTTGACGATGAATATGAGTGCTGTAAATTTAGAGGTGGACTTTTAGCTGTTGAAGCAAGGACAGGAAAAACTTTATGGAAACAGCATTCAATACCTGTGCCAGCTAAGTATTCTGGAAAAACATCTGTTGGAACAAGAATGTTCGGACCATCTGGAGCTCCAATCTGGACTTCACCTAATGTGGATAAGAAAAGACGTTACGTATACATTGGAACAGGTGAAAACTATTCGACTCCCGCTGATGACTCCTCAGATGCTATTATTGCTTATAATATTGATACAGGAGAAGAGGTTTGGAGAAGGCAAACTTTAGCGGGGGATGCTTGGAATCTTGCTTGCATGGGAAAAGGCCTTGCTAATTGTCCTAAAGAATTTGGTCCTGATATGGATTATTCTGCAAGTTCAATAATGATTGACCTAGGGGATAGAGACATTCTTGTTGCAGGTCAAAAATCTGGATCTGTTTATGGGTTAGATCCAGATACAGGAGAGATTTTATGGTCGACCGTTGTCTCAGGTGGTGGGACTCAAGGTGGTATTCATTTTGGGATGGCGGCTGAAGGAAAAACCGTCTATGTCCCAATAAATGATATGAAAAATACGTATGATGGAAAAGTTTGGCAAAATCGTAAACCCGGTATGCATTCTTTAGATGCAGAAACCGGTAATATTTTATGGTCAAATATCACTAATAAAGAATGTAAGGAAATAGACTTTAATTGTGATCCAGGTGTTTCAGCAGCGGTCACAGCTATCCCTGGAGCGGTAATCGTAGGTCACTTAGATGGTAATATTAGAATTTATGATAAAAAAAATGGAAACATTATTTGGACTTATAATTCTTTAAAGGATTTTGATAGTATATCTGGAACACCTGCCTCTGGAGGAAGTTTTAGTGGATCAGGCCCGTCAGTTAGAAATGGGCATATGGCAATTAACTCTGGCTATGGTATTTACAACCACATGCCTGGGAATGCTTTATTATTGTTCTCAGTCGATTAACTTACGAAGCAACATTTCCATGTTTTTGAAAAGCTTTTTCAATATCGCTGTATATTTCTTCTGTTAAATTAATCTCAACAGAAGTTACTGCAAGTTTGAGTTGTTCCATATTAGTCGCACCTATTATATTTGAAGTAACAAATGGTTTTGAGGTTACAAATTGATTTGCCAATTGAGACGGGTCAATATTATATTTCGTTCCTATATCAAGATAAGCTTGAATTGCATCTTCTGCATAAGGACCTTCATATCTTTGTAATCTATCAAAAAGTTCTTTTCTAGAACCCTTTGGCAATGCCCCATTTTGATATTTACCTGACAAATATCCTTGGGCTATTGGAGAGTAAGCCAATAAACCAACATCCTCTCTATGAGAAATTTCTGACCCACCCACTTCAAAAGTTCTATTAAGTAAATTGTAAGCATTTTGAATTGATTGGACTCTAGGTTTAGAAGAATTATTTGAGTGATGAAGAAATTTCATTGTACCCCAAGGAGTTTCGTTTGATAAACCTATATAACGAATTTTTCCTAATTTAACTAACTCTTCTAAGGATTCTAGAATTATACTAATATCATTGGCGGGCTTATCAATGTGTTCGTAATTAATACCCCCACCACCAAATAAATTCATTGGTCGATCTGGCCAATGAAGTTGATAAAGATCAATATAATCAACCCCTAACCTGGATAGACTTTTATCAACGGCCTCAAAAATTTGTTCCCTTGATTGTTCAGTTGATATATCGCCATCCCTTAGCCAGTTAAGTGGTGATCTTCCTGATACCTTTGTGGCAAGAATAACTTTATCCCTAGACTTTCTTTGTTTAAACCAAGACCCAATAATTTTTTCTGTTGATCCCTGGGTTTCTTTTTTAGGAGGAACAGCATACATTTCAGCTGTATCAAAGAAATTTATTCCCATATCCATGGCATAATCCATCTGCTGGTGACCCTCGCTTTCTGTATTTTGCTGCCCCCATGTCATGGTACCCAAACATATTTTACTAACCTCTATATCTGTTTTTCCTAATTTTCTTTTTTCCATTCTATCCTCCTTTTATTTATAATTTCTGTAATTAAATCACCACTCCAGTAAGCCTTCGTTAGTCCTTAACCAGTCTTTTCTCAGCTTATAATCTGGCAAAATATTTTCGACACTTTCCCAGAAATTCTTTGAATGATTAAAATGAATGAGATGGCATAACTCATGAACAATAACATATTCAATGATTTTTTCTGGCGCCATTATTAACTTCCAGTTGAAAGAAATATCTTTCCTATAAGAGCAAGTTCCCCACCTCCCTTTATATGAACGAACTTTAATTTTTTCAGGTTCGACATTTATACTGCTAGCAATAAACATTGTTTTTTCTGTAAGAATTTGTAAGGCATATTTTCTATAAGTTTTTTCTAATACCGCTTTAACCTTAGATTTATTGTTTATATCTTTTTCTTTCATTACTATTTGAATAGCAGAATCATCAATATAGTTTTTTTTATTTTTGAGTATGGTAATGTTTAATTTGCACTCTTTTCCCATGAAAAGAAAATTCTCGCTATTTAAAAATTTTTTTCTTTTTGGAGCTATTATTTTATTTTGAATATCAACTTTCTTTTTTATCCAAGACATTTTTTTTTGAATAAAAGAATCTATTTCAACCTGGGTTATATGTTGAGGTGCTCGTACATCAATCAAACCATTTTTTATTTGAATGGATATTGTTTTTTTTCTTTTGGTTTTTTTTATTACAATATTCATTAAGTTTTTTTTAAGATGATTTATTTAAAAATAACAGAATATAATTAATTTATTAAATTCAGATTTGGTTAATTAAGAATACCTTCGAATAATGGTGATCCCGACAAGATTCGAACTTGTGACCCCCAGATTAGGAATCTGGTGCTCTATCCTGCTGAGCTACGGGACCATAATTCGAGACTATAAAGATACTTATTAAAATCAAGTCTTAATAAATTAAAGGCTAGAGTTGTTTATTTATAAAGGTGCCCAAGCCAAAAGACTAGAATCATTTGGACTAGAGTTTGGAACTAATTTTACATCAGCTTCCTCCGCCATTGCTTTGTAATCAAGCCATGAAACAACAGCCTCTACCGGAGTCCCTGGACCTGAGTCAAATATTAAAGGACCATAAATATTAGCAGTATAGATTAGATCTTCTTCTGAAACTCTTTGAGTGGCCTCATGCCTTGCACCAGCAGGCTCATAAAACCAAATCCCAGGCCCATAACCTTCGGGAGGACCAGATCTAACTCCTAATGCTCCATTTAGAACAAGAAAATCACTTGCACCTATATGCGTATGGGGCAGGGCAACTCCATTATGCTTAACAATCATTGAAACAAAACCCGTCTCCTCACTTACCCTTAAAAGTTTTAGCCCAACATCTGGCATACTTGGCATTACCAGCCATGGTATTTCTCTTGTATCTACAAAATGTGGATGTGTTACTTTTGAGGATATAACAGATCCTGATTCAGAATTTACCAAAGCCTTTGCATTTGAAGAGGCAATAGTTAAAGGCTCTGCAGGACCATTATATGATTCTTCCGATTCTCTTTCCCAGCATTCTTTGCTTGAGTTTGGGACAAGGGGAATTTTATTTTTCTTTGCCAATTGAAGAATATCATTGCTTGTTAAAACTGATTGTATAGCTTGATTATCATCTAAAAAAGCAACTGCACTATAAAAATTAGCTAATACCTCACAATCTTCATCAGCATTTATAGAATTAACTTTGGAATTAGCAGGAATAAATCCCCATGTTCCAGGAGCTAGAATACTTTCTTGTTTATCTTGCCTATAGGTTAATTGACCCGACAAAACCATTAGATCCATTCCACCTAAGTAAATAGAACTTGGAAAGCTAGAACCTTTATCAAGCTTAAAAATTAAAGAAAACATTCCGCTTTCAGAGCTGGCTCTGACCGGCTTAATTGATAGGCCTTTTACATTATCTAGAGATATCCATGGAAGTTTATTGGTATCTAAAGACCCTTCTGCGCCATTAGGATTATAATCTGGATTAAAAGCTTCTTCTGTATTACTCATTGTATTTCCCCCTCAAGCTTTCATTTTGTAGGAAGTATAGCCTCATAGTCAAGCATAAGTTTATTAATCTTAGATTTTGTTTTTTGACAATTTATCGACCCATTTATGATAATGTTGCTGTATAGGTTCATTCCTTCCAAATAAAAATTCTTCGTTAGCCTTAGAATTTATACTATCTTGTATTTTAAAATTTATTGGGTAATCTTCATCTTCTATAGATACCAAAGCTAATTCAGCAAAATTTTCAGCCTCTTTTATTTCTTCTTTTGTCTTTGGTTCTTTTAAACATAAAATATATTGACTAGTAATAGTTCCCTGTAGATCAGAAGTTGGGTAAACTATACTCACTAAGCAATGCTGATTTTGGATTGCTGAGATTGATGAATTAGGAAAAACTGAGTGGATTAGTCTTAAATGATTCTCTGGATCCCAATCTTTTTCATCAATATCTGAGAGTTCATTAATATTCTTTAACCCAAAGGCAAATCTTTGGTGAGGACCGAAAGTATCGTGAGCGATAAGATTAACTATAGTATTCTTTCCAACAGTCTCAGGATGAACCATATGATGATGATACCCGTCTAAGTAACCATCCCAGCATATTTTCCATCTAGGACCGCTTAGTTTTAAATCTTTAAAAAGATGCCAGTTTTTTAGATCGATATCATCTAGCTCATCATCGAAACCATTCATCCAATCATCAAGATTATATTTTATATCGGGATTTAGGCAGACCCAAACAAAACCAGACCTTTCCTCACAGAACAATTCAGTTAATTTTATTTTTGATTTATCAATATCTCCAAATGTTTCTGATTTAAAAATATTAATTAACTGACCTTTATTATCATACATCCACCCATGATAGGTGCAATTGAATTTAGTTTTCTCTCCCGTTCCTTCAGGACAAACAGGAGCCCCCCTATGCTTACAAATATTAATAAAAGCTCTAACCGCCCCATCCTTATCTCTTGTTATAAGCACAGGAGTATCAATTGCCTTAGTAGCTTTATAGGAGCCATTTTCTTTGAGCTCGACACTTAAGGCTATTGGTACAGGGTGATCATAGAAAATTTTATTAACTTGTGACCTTATAACATCCTCATTTGTGTAATCAGATACTGGCTTTACCATTATCTCTTCAGCTTGGTCTGTAGAACCGTTTAGATTATGATTCAATAATCTTCTAGCTATAGCAATTAATTTTTCTTTTTGATGCGCCATACTTAATAACCTAGAGATAATTTTTTTACTGTTGAATTATAATTGATAAATTTAGTTTTTTTCTTCAGCTTCTAATTCATCATTTGTTTCACTTGAATTATTAAGTATTATTTCCATTTTTTCAATAGCTTTCTGTTCATTGGTTTTCTCTATGACAGCAACTTCACGAGCAAGCCTTTCTCTAGATGCCTCATATAGTTGCCTTTCTGAGTAGGATTGTTCAGGTTGGCTATCGCTTCGGAATAGATCTCTCACAACTTCCGCTAATAATTTAATATCTCCGGAATTAATTTTTGCTTCATATTCCTGAGCCCTTCTACTCCACATTGTTCTTCTAACTTTTGCCTTACCAGTCAATATCACAAATATTTCTTTCAACTGATTTTTAGTTGAAACCTTCCTTACTCCATTTTCCTTTACTTTCCCCAAAGGAACTCTTTGAGTCATTTTTTCTTTTTCAAACTCAATTACATACATCTCTAAAATTTCGCCTGCAATTTCTCTCTTTTCAATTTCCAGTACCTTTCCAACACCATGCGATGGATAGATTACGTATTGCTCCGGAAGAAAAGTATCTTTTATTTTAGGGAGTGATCCTTTGTCTGTGGTATCTTGAGTGGGCTTAAGGTTTTCTTTTTTCTTAAGACTTGTTTTATTCTGGGAAGTATTTTTTTTAGATTTAACAATCAACTTTTTTTTAATTATGGGCGAAGTCTTTACCTGTTTAGGACCTTTCTTTTTTTTAGAAACTTTCTCTGATTCTTTTTTGTCTTGTTTCTTTTTTACTACGCCCATAAGAGATATCCCTCAATTGTTTAAGTTTGCTCAAAGCGT
Source organism: alpha proteobacterium MED-G09 (assembly GCA_905182015.1). Taxonomy (GTDB): domain Bacteria; phylum Pseudomonadota; class Alphaproteobacteria; order MED-G09; family MED-G09; genus MED-G09. The sequence continues at coordinate 209,126 of CAJIZT010000007.1, forward strand.
TTAACAGAATAAATTAATTTTTACAAGGTTTTAAAGGTTAATCGCCTTCTCCAGGATTCTCACTGAAATATTTATTAAATTTATCTTTTTTGCCATTATAGTCCTCTGCGTCCTTTGGACTATCTTTCACAATAGTTATATTTGGCCATATATCAGCATACTTTGTATTTACTGTAAGCCATTTTTCTGTTCCCTCTTTTGTGTCGGGGTGAATAGCATCTGCAGGACATTCTGGCTCGCACACTCCGCAGTCAATACATTCATCTGGATGAATTACAAGCATATTTTCTCCCTCATAAAAGCAATCCACCGGGCATACATCAACGCAGTCCATAAACTTACACTTAATACATTCTTCTGTAACAACGTACGTCATTATTTTCCCTTAGTTTCTAATATCTTTTTCCTGATAAAGCCTGCCTCTTTATCTGATATATAAAGTAATCCAGATAGGCGCCTAATAAGGCTTGATTCAAATGGATCAATTAACCCATCAGCAATAATTATTTCACACATCATACTAAAGACTATATGTTTTTTTTCTTTACTGAAGTTATCATTGATAATCCTTGACCACTTATAAAGATCTACCGATTTTTCTTCTTCCTTCGTTGCGCTTGATAATAGTATTTCGATTTCATCATCACCAAGATCAAACTGTTTTTTGAGTAATCTTTTAATTGAAAGAATCTCTACCTCATCTTTATTCCCGTCTATGCTTGCAGCTCTCAACAAAAGGACTGCCACAGCCTCTATAATTTTATCATCTTGAGTATCTCGATTAACATCCTTGTTTTGACCAGAGATCTCTTTTCCGAATAAATTTTTTAAAAATTTTATCATTTAATTTTCATACCTTTAAACTATCTTTATTTCTTTATAAAGCCTAGTTGCTTTTTTAGCACTTAGTCGCTTATTTGCAAAATTTTCTACAGAAAAAATAATTATTTTATTTACCTCTATTAGTGTCACTATATCACCTACCTTAATTTTTATTGATGATTTTTCTATCTTTATCTTATTAACCTTAATAAGCCCCTCTGAAATTATTTTTTGAGCCTTTGCTCTTGATTTTAATATCCGTGTCCTAAATAACCAATTATCAATTCGTTGCTCACTGAGTAATATTTTTTTATCGATACTCTTAACCTTATTCAAGGTGTAATCTTTCTTTTAAATTCTTTAAGCCCTCATTTTCTGAAAAGATATTAGAATTTTTTGATTTATCCTTAGGATTAATTAATCTAGATTTTTTCTGTTTCTGTTTGTGGTGGTTATATTTTTTTGTATACCAGTATTTAATTTCACTCTTCTCATGACTCTTATCGTTTTTATCGAGATCTCCAGAAAGAGCACTTTGTTTCTTTTTATTTATTTCAAAACCTAAGTATTTAATAATAAATTTAATATTTTCTTTTGAACATCCTAACAAAGAAATCATTTCATCAGTTATCATAAAGCTTCGATATTTTTTATCCTTATCAATCTCAGCATAAATTATTTTATCTAATCTTTCTATGATATCTGCCCTTATCACCATTTTTCCAAAAACAAGATACCCTAATACCTTGTATATCTCATACGATATATTATTGTTGGTTTTGCAAGAAGTTACCCCAGGCCTTGGCAAGCTTTCTCTAATTTTTTTTATATCACTCACATTGTAATTTTTTTCAGAAAAATTAATCCATAATGATACCAAAATTTCTGTAGCCTTTGGTTTAACGGTAGCTGGGAAGAAGATAGAAAATTTTCCTATTCTAACCCCAAGCCCTCTTAACTCTTGTCTGGACTTTTGATCTAATAACTTTATTTCAGTTTCTACATTTTTTCTTTTGATCAACCCTAGTTCCTCTGTCAAACGATATGCAACTCCTTTGGCACCTGATTGCATACCCTCTGTTTTTGTTAGAGAGAAAATTTCTTTTAAATTAGTTGTAATATATTGATCCAGCCAACTCTGAATCTTTATTTGTAAATCCTTCTTTATTTGCCCATTTAAATACTCATCTGATAACAAAGAAAAATTTGGTTGCAGGGGAGCGTTGCCTGGCTTCAATGTAGCAATTTTTTCATTACCAAAGCAGATGGATAAATCTGATCCTAAAGAGAAATTACCAAACTCTTCTGAAATTATTTTTAAAGATTTTTTATTCATTTCTTTCTCAAGAGGTTTTGAAATTGAAGATTTTACTTGTTTCATATAATTTTCGGAACCAATTTTTTCACTTAAAAATCTTAATCCTTCTATTCTACCAAAATACTTTCCTTCAACGGTAACCTCCCCCTGATCGTTAATCCCAGATAGAATATCTTTTTTATCCTTATATTTTAGTCTTAATCTATTCGTTCCTTTATCAACAAATCTATCAGTTAAGGCCTCATGAAGGGCATCTGATAACTTATCCTCTACTAGTCGAGTTTTTTTTTGCCAATAATCTGGATTATTGATCCATTTAGATTTCTGTGAGATAAAAGTCCACGTCCTTATGTAAGCAAGCCTGTTTGATAGAGTGCTGATATCCCCATAATATTTTTCACACGTCTTTATTTTCTCTCTAAGCCATTCATCCGATAATTGATCTTCATTACAGATTCGTTTAAAAATATGCGAGATCATTTTTGTATGTTCGCCTTCACTAATATTTCTAAAATCGGGTATTTGTGAGGTTTCCCATAGGATTTTTATTTTAGATGAATTGTTTGCTATTTCTTTTATTTCTTTATCTTGGCTCAGCCTTATAAGGGCCTTCAAATCATCAGCCTGTCTCGATGCCCCAAGCTCGATTTTTGATGGAAGAGTCTTAAGGCTTTCGATCAAGTTTTTTAAAGAAGAAAAATCTAGATTTTTATTTCTCCATTTTGCAGATGCCATAGGCCGAAACCTATGCTCCTCTATCCTTAATACAACATCGTCATCAATTTCATTTGCCTCTCCTGTAACCCCAAATGTTCCATCTGTTTTATAGCGACCTGCTCTACCAGCTATTTGAGCAAGCTCATGAGGGTGCAGGCTCCTAAAGGTCTTTCCGTCGAACTTTTGTGTTTCTGCAAAAGCAACATGGTTAAGATCTAAATTTAAGCCCATGCCAATCGCATCTGTTGCAACTATATAATCAACCTCTCCGTTTTGGTACATGTGAACCTGTGCGTTTCTTGCTTGAGGACTAAGTGACCCCATTACTATTGCAACTCCTCCTTTTTGCCTTTTTATTATTTCAGCTATGGCATATACAGACTGAACTGAAAAAGCCACTATTGCCGAACGTTTGGGAAGGTGACTAATTTTCTTATAGCCTGTGTACCTGAGTTTAGAAAATCTAGGACGATTATGGAATCTAACATCACCTACTAATTTTTTGATAACGTTACCTGATATACTTGATCCCATAAATAATGTTTCACTCATCCCTCGGGCATTCAAAAGCCTATCGGTAAAAATGTGGCCTCTTTCTGGGTCATCCATAAGCTGTATTTCATCAACTGCCAAGAATTCTACAGGCCTGTCAACAGGCATGGATTCTACTGTACACGCCCAGTATTGAGGATTAGATGGGATAATTCTTTCTTCACCTGTTATCATGGCCACCCTTGAGGGACCCACCTCTTTGACTAATTTGTCATATACCTCTCTTGTCAGGAGTCTTAGCGGGAGTCCTATCATACCAGATTTATGGGCAACCAATCTTTCTAGGGCATAATGAGTTTTACCTGTATTAGTTGGTCCAAGTGCTGCAATTATTGTCATAATTTGTTTTACAAAATTTTAATTTATATTCAAGTTAAATAAAAAATAAAGATAACACCGTATCTAGCGTATGAATAAATTTTAATATGGACTACTAGAAGAACATATCATGACCGAATCAGTTACATGATATTATTCATGTTATGTTCTATACTACATATAGAGACATATTGTACCAATAACACTATTTATAATAAATTCATTTTAATTATAAATTTGATTATAAAAATGTATATTATAAAAAATGGAGATTTATAATGGATTTTTCTGTCCCTAAGGAGATTTTAGATTACCTGGATGTACTTGATCGATTTGTTGAAGATACAATCAAGCCGCTAGAACAGAAAGACGATAATATTCGTTTTTTTGATCATCGTAGAGAGCATTCAAGAACTGACTGGGATCGAGATGGCCTACCTTCTGAGGATTGGGAGAATTTACTGGATGAAATGCGTGAAGTAGCAGATCAAGCTGGACACCTTAGATATGGCCTACCTTCCGAATATGGCGGTCAAGATGGCTCAAATCTATCTATGGCAATTATTAGAGAGCACTTGGCTGCAAAAGGTTTAGGCCTTCACAACGACTTGCAAAATGAAAGCTCTATTGTAGGAAATTTTCCACAAATTCTAATGTTTCGAGATTTTGGTACAAAAGATCAAAGAGATAAATTTATAAACGGTATGTTAGATGGAGCATATAAAGTTTCTTTTGGATTAACCGAGCCAGAGCACGGCTCCGATGCAACATGGATGGAAACATCTGCTATACCTAAAAAAAGAGATGGCGTAGATGGATGGCTAATTAATGGCTCAAAGACTTGGAATACTGGTTTACACAAGGCAAATTATGATATGATATTTGCACGAACAAGTGGCGATAATGGATCGCCAAAAGGTGTTTCATGCTTCTTAGTTCCTACATCATCCAATGGATTTAAAATTGAAGAGTTTATGTGGACATTTAATATGCCAACAGATCATGCGCGAGTGAGTCTAAAGGATGTTTGGGTTCCATCCGAATCTGTCTTTGGTGAATTAGACAAAGGGCTTGATCTTGCTCAACATTTTGTTCATGAAAATAGAATTCGGCAAGCTGCATCTGGGGTAGGGGCAGCGCAGTACTGTATCAATATGAGTGTTGATTATGCGAATCAAAGAAAGCCATTCGGTAAATCACTTTCAACTAATCAAGCCATTCAATTTCCTCTTGCTGAGTTACATACGGAATGTGAAATGATAAGGAATTTAGTTTATAAGACTGCATGGGAAATGGATCAAATGACAAAACCTGAAGTTTCAATTAATTTGTCTGACAAGGTATCAATGTGTAATTATCGAGCGAACAGAATGGTTTGCGAGGCAGCTGATCAGGCTATTCAGGTGCATGGCGGAATAGGGTATTCGCGGCACAAACCTTTTGAGCATATATATCGCCATCACAGAAGATATAGGATAACCGAGGGTTCTGAGGAGATTCAGATAAGAAAAGTTGCTGGATACCTTTTTAAATTTTTGAAACGAGAAAAAAAATAAGGGTTTAATCTATGAGAAGTTTTCTTTTATTAACAGCTTTGATAATGGTTATAATTTTATTCAATAATGAAGTTAAATCACAACTATCAATTAATACAGATATTTCAATATTAAAAGCTCAATCAGACGAAGGCAATCCAGATGCCAAATTTTATCTAGGAACGCTATATTATAGTGGAAAAAATTTAGATCAAAATTTTGATAAAGCTATTAGTCTTTTTCAAGAAGCTTCCGATGGAGGCAATGTGTCTGCTACATTTAACCTCGGGATCATCTATGCAAAAGGTAGAGGTGTCGACATTGATGAGAAAAAAGCATTTAATTATTATAAGAAGGCAGCTTTTGGAGGCTTACCTCAGGCCCAGTATAATTACGCCTTATGGCTAAGGGAAGGAAGGATTGGCGAAGCTAATACTATTGAGGCAATAAAATGGTTTAAGATTTCGGCTAATAAAAATTTTGATAGATCATTAATTGAGCTTGCTAAGGGCTATGAAAGTGGGATTGCAGGGAGGCGTGATTATAGAGAGGCCGTTAAGTTGTATAGGCGGGCAAGAACAAGTGAGATTAGAAGAGATAATTCACCATACCTTCAAGCAACTTATCACTTAGGTAGGTTGTATTTAAAAGGTCTTGGCGTTTCTTCAGATCCTAAAAAAGGTCTCAAGTTTATAAGAGAAGCTGCCAATGGTAATGTTAATGCTGCATTAATTGAAATGGGAAAAATCTATGAAGAAGGGCGGTATGTTGGCAAAGATTTAAATTCTGCATTAGATTATTTTTTAGAATCTAAAAAGAGAGGTTTCCTTGATTCAGAGGATGATATTGTTAGAATTAAGAAGAAATTGAATTCATGAGTAATAAATCTATCTTGACGTATGCTAAATAGATATATAAAACCCAAGCTTAACTTTAATTTAGAAATTGGTATATATAATGTCTAGACAATGTGAACTTAGTGGAAAAGGCGTGATGACTGGTAATAATGTTAGTCATGCTAAAAATAGAACAAGAAGAAGATTCTTGCCTAACTTATGTAATGTCAGCCTAGCTAGTGATAAGCTTAATCAAACAGTTCGTTTTAGAGTAAGTGCCCGGGCTCTTCGTTCAGTAGAGCATGTGGGTGGGTTGGATAATTTTTTAATTAAAGCAAAGGTCTCTAACCTTTCAACAAAAGCTCAAAAGCTTAAAAAAAGAATACTTAGCTCTTAAGATTCAATTCTTACCTTTTTTCTAGAACGCGAAGAATTGAATTCTTCATCGAATAACCCGGCTAACTGTTCAGTGATTGCACCGCCCAGTTGCTCAGCATCAACTATTGTTACGGCTTTCCGATAATATCTATTAACGTCATGACCTATTCCAATTGCTGTAAGCTCAATGGATGAATCAAGCTCTATTTTTTGGATAACTTGCTTAAGGTGTCTCTCAAGGTAATTCCCCGCATTTACAGAAAGAGTAGAGTCGTCCACAGGCGCACCATCAGAAATGACCATAAGAATTTTTCTTTGCTCAGGCCTTGAAGCCAATCGTTTATGAGCCCACTCTAAAGCTTCTCCATCAATATTTTCTTTCAATAAACCCTCTCTTAACATTAGCCCAAGGTTTCGTTTTGATCTTCTCCATGGCTCATCAGCTGTTTTGTATATAATATGTCTAAGATCATTTAAACGACCTGGCGCAGGTTCTTTTCCTTCCTCGAGCCATTTTTCTCTTGACTTTCCTCCCTTCCACGCCTTGGTGGTAAAGCCAAGAACTTCGGTTTTTACAGAGCATCTTTCAAGTGTTCTCGCCAGAATATCGGCGCACATTGCTGCTATTGTAATTGGTCTTCCTCTCATTGAACCGGAATTATCAATTAATAATGATACGACTGTATCTCGAAACTCTATATCTTTTTCCATTTTGAATGACAGTGCTGATGTTGGATCAATAATAACCCTCGTTAATTTTGAAACATCTAAAAGGCCTTCTTCAAGATCAAATTCCCAAGAACGATTTTGCTGAGCAAGCAACTTTCTCTGCAATTTATTTGCTAGCCTTGTAACTGCCCCTTGTAAATGATTAAGCTGTTGATCTAAATATTCTCTTAATTTTTCCAGCTCTTCCATTTCACATAAATCAATGGCTTTAATCTCTTCATCATATTTTTCAGTAAAAATTTTATAAGGTAACTCTCTTCTTTTCTCGTTATCGTTCCCAGTTCCTCGAGCCGCTTGCGCAAGACTATCATCTTCAGTTTCTGATTCTTCACCAACTTCAGACATCTCAGTTTCTAATGAGTCATCCTCCTCTGGAGTACCATCATCAATCTCCGCATCATCTGACTGAGATTCATCATCTGTAGTTGATTCTTCTTCTTGAGAATCAGAGGATTCCTCATTATCATTTTGATTACTATCATCTTCTTGATTTTCTTCGTTTGGATCTTCCCCTAATTCATCACCTAACTCTAGGTCTCCTATTATCTTTCTTGATATTTTGGCATACTCTCTTTGATCTTGAAAAGAATCTATCAATTCATCAATAGAGGTGTTAGCTCTTTTTTCTATCCACTGTCTCCAAGGGTCAATATATTCCTGAGCCTCTTCAATTTTATTCCCTGTTAGACGCTCCATTACCATGTAGGATAGGGCTTCGATCATTTTTCCTTCAGGATTATCGTTATTTACAATTAAAGCCTTCCTTTGTATTTTAGTTCTTTCCATTTCCATTAGGTTATTTGATACACCGGTCATTGAGTTGGCGCCCACAGCATCACATCTCACCTTTTCAAGAGAGTTGTATATACCTTTTGCATTTTGTCCTTGAGGCGAATATTTTTCGTCAATTACTTCTTTATGATGAGCTAAATATAAGGCAAGAGAATCAGCCTCACCCCTCAAGGAATTAATTTGGTTGTGGTCCATATTTTTATTTGGCATTGGGAGTCTGGCCTTGAGGCCGCTTAAATTTCCTTTATCTGATCCAAAACTCACAATTAGTTCGTCCTGTTTTGAAATAGAGCGCATGGCCATTGTAAGAGCACGTTTGAATTCATCGATATTTGAGAATTTATTTGTCACTATTACTTTCTGACCTTAGCATCACCGAAGTGTCAATTAGCTCTTCACCAAAACATCTTTGGTAAAATTCTGCTATGGTTTGTCTTTCTAATTCATCACATTTATTTAAGAAGGTTAGCTTAAAGCTTAACCCTATATCTTTTAGAATTTCAGCATTTTCAGCCCATGTCAAAACAGTTCGAGGACTCATAACTGTAGAAATATCACCATTAATAAAGCTGTTTCTAGTTAAATCAGCAACTCTTATCATTTTTGAAATAACTTCTTTGCCTTCTTTATTATTAAAACTTTTTGCTTTCCTGGACACGATATTTAATTCATCTTCGTGAGGTAGATAATTTAATGCGCTGACGATAGACCAACGATCCATTTGCCCTTGATTGATTTGCTGAGTGCCATGATAAAGACCCGAGGTGTCTCCTAGACCAACAGTATTGGTTGTTGAGAATAATCGGAAATATTTATGAGGTGTTATAACTTTATTCTGATCTAAAAGAGTTAATTTTCCAGAAATTTCAAGTACCCTTTGTATAACAAACATCACATCAGGCCTTCCTGCGTCATATTCATCAAAAACAAGTGCCACAGGATTTTGAATTGCCCAAGGTAGAAGGCCTTCGCGAAACTCTGTTACTTGTTTGCCATCCCTCAAGGTAATCATATCTTTACCTATTAGGTCTATTCTACTTACGTGACTATCAAGATTAATTCTGATACACGGCCAATTCAATCTAGCTGCTATCTGTTCAATATGTGTTGATTTACCGGTCCCGTGGTAGCCCTGCACCATGACCCTCCTGTCATGAGTAAAGCCTGCTAAAATAGCTATAGTAGTCTCGTGATTAAATAAATAATCGCTATCTATTTCAGGTACATATTCATTTGTTTTCGAATACGCCGGCACCTTCAAATCAGTATCAAGGCCAAAAACTTTTTTAACAGATATTTCAATATCTGGACTTCCAATATCTAAAACATTTTTTGTATCAGTGCTCATAAATTAATTCCTTTATTTTATTAATACGACTGTGTAGCAAATTCAGATAAATTTTAACAGTACCCTTTTGATTTTAAAGTTTTATAGGCGCTAATGACCTCCTTAAGAAGATCTTCTTGGGAGTTGTCACCTCCATTCGTGTCGGGGTGAAGGCTCCTGACAACTTCTTTGAATTTTTTCTTTATATCATCTTTTTTTGAAAGTGAATTATAGTCAAGAAGCTTGTAAGCCTCGGTTGAAATTTTGCCTTTCTTTATTTTTGATTTTCTTTCATATTTTGAAGTTTTTTCTCTTTCGAACAAGTCAAATGGATCATTGAAAGAGCTGTCATCATTCTTTGCAAAATTTGAATAATAATTCGCTTGAGGATTAGTCCCTGATTTCCAAGTAGGTCTATGTCCAATTATTGCAGAAATTTGATAATCAATAACCTCATCCTCACTCATCCCTTCAAAGAAATTATAGTTTTTGTTAAAATCTTTTATATGAATTAAGCAATAGAAAAATTTTTCAGAGGATTTTGTTTTAGCAAGAAATTCTCCATATTGGTTACAATCTCCATAATCACAGATTTTATGAGTCTTTAATTCCTTTGGCTTTATCCTTAAATTGTTAAAATATTTGGGGTTTAATTTCATTTAGGGTTAATTCCTGGTATTATTTATAAGAATTCAATTTTAGCGTATAATCTAGTATAGTTGAAATATAAAAATGGAAATTAAAAAAAATATCATTAAAAAGCTATCCGAGGCTCTTTCACCCCTTCTTATTGAGGTGGAAGACCAGTCATATTTGCATGCCAACCATAACGAGAATGCAAAAAACGGAGGGACTCACTTTAGGGTCTCTATAAAATCTAAAATATTTAATGATATTAGCTTAATAGAAAGACATCGAATTGCTATGAATATTCTTAAAGAAGAGTTTGAGAACGGCCTGCATGCTGTTTCATTTGACCTAAAAGGATCAAAAGACTAGGTAGGTATTGAGATTATTTTAATTTTTTGGAGTTGCCTTTTGTTTGTAATTAAAAGAATTTTTCTAATATTTTTTATCATAACTTTACTCTGCTTTAACCAACCTTCTTTCGCTCAAGACAAAGAAATTGAAGAAATTATTATTACTGGTTCATATATTAAAGTGACAGCAAGGGACGGATCATCCCCTGTCGACATTATAACTAGGGAAGAGATTGAAGGGTTAGGGGCTTTTTTAACTTCTGATATTACTAAAAATCTATCAATTAATTCTGGATCTGAGAATAATACAGATGCATTTACCTCAGGAAATACCCAGGGAACTTCGAATGTTAATTTAAGGGGGTTGGGTTTATCTTCCACATTAGTTTTGATTGATGGAAGAAGGCAAACAGTAACTGGTGCTACAGCTAATGATGGGAGTGTTTTTGTTAATACATCGACAATACCATTGATTGCTATTGAAAGAGTTGAAGTTCTCAAGGAGGGGGCAGCATCAATCTATGGTTCAGATGCGGTTTCTGGAGTTGTTAATTATATTTTTCGAAGAGACTTTGTGGGAGCTGAATTTGAATTATCAAATCAAAGAGCTGATGCCGGCGGTCAAGAAGATAGATCATTAAGTTTTATAATTGGAAATGAAAATGATAGTCTAAATTGGGTTTTATCAGGAAGCCTTCTTGATCGATCAGCTATGAAGGGAAGTGAAAAGCCTGAAATTTCTCAATTAGCAGTTAGTGGCTTAGGGAATAGTTTTTTACTTTTCGGCCCCTCAAGTGTTAATAAAGGGCCTTATGAAGGCTCTTATAATGCATATCAAAATGTACCAGATGCAAACTGTATTGAAAATAAAGGTATTATTATTCCCCAAGCCAGTGGTTCACGATGCGGTTTTTTATATGGACCAAGATTCAATCTTGTAAATGATGAAGACCATGAAAATTTTTATGGCTCAATTAAAAAAGAATTAAACAATGGAATAATTATTGATGCAGACTTTATGTATTCTTCAACTAAGGTAAATGATAATCCTCAATCACCTTCCTATCCTGCCCTTTCTTATTTGAGTACTAGTAATTTAATAATGCCAGAAACAGCAGGAAATCCTTTTGGTGTTCCTGTAATGTGGCTTGGACGCCCTTTAGGATCATCCTATCTATCTCCTTTGGCTCCGAGAAGTATTGATACTAAAAGATTTTCATTAGGTATGTCCGGTGAGTTTGGAAATGGCTTTGATTGGGATATTCATTTTACCTCAAGTGAAGATGAAGGATATATTAGTCAGCCTGATACAAGCACTCAAAGATTTACGAGTGCTATTAGAGGTCAGGGCGGGGTAGCGGGTGATCAAACTTGGAATCTTTTTGATTCCTCAGCTAACACATCTTCTTTAGTAGATTGGATTTCAACTAAACAAGAGACTTGGACTGATAACAAGCTAGATGTCTTAGATTTTGTTTTTTCGGGCGATCTAATAACTAATTCATTTGGTGTAATTGCTATGGCAGCAGGATTACAGTTTCGAAAAGAAGAATTTTCTGTAACTCGTGATATAGACTCCCGTATAGAATTTGATGATAAAGGTAATATTTCTAAACCTGCTGATTTATTATTTTTAGGCGGTGGCATAGAGGCAAGTGCAAAAAGAAATGTAATGGCAGCATTTGCTGAATTTTCTATTCCGTTTGGTGATAAAGTTTCACTTAAAGCGGCGCTTCGTTATGAAGAATTGGAAGATGATAATACTTTTGATCCCAAAATATCTTTGCGTTACCAACTGTCAGATACGATTGTTTTACGAGGATCATTAAGCACATCCTTTCGAGAGCCTTCATTATCCCAACTTTATTCAGGTCAGGTTGGGCTACAAGGTATTCAAGATTATTCTGACGGTAATCCAAAGGGCGGAACTACTTTTATTCGTATTGCTCAAAATGGAAATGATGGACTATCTCCTGAAGAGTCCGAAAATTTAAATCTTGGTATTCTTTGGAATCCTAAAGATAATTTAAGCTTTAAAATGGATTATTGGGCAATTGATTATTCAAACGTTATTACAATAGAGAGTCCACAAGGTAAGGTGATAAATAATCCATTAGATTTAGATGTTAAGAGAACAGTTGATGGTACCCTCATAGGTGTAACGACAAAATATTTTAATGCTGCAAATGTTGATACTAACGGGATCGATATTGAAATAAATTATAGTCTTGATACTGATTTAGGCTCACTAACTTTTGGTTTGAGAGGAACTCATATTTTAAAATATGAGATTCCGGATGTATTAGGTAGATCTAAAGATGTCGTCGGATTATTTAACCATGATAATTTTGCAAGATCATTGCCTGAAACTAAAATTATCTTAACTGCAGATCTTATTAATAATCTGCATACTTTTTCATTACTTGGTCGTTATATGTCTGACTATAAAACTACTCGAGTACTAAGTTCGTCTGCAACAAGCTTAGGATATAATCAAAATATAGACGAATGGTTGAGTATTGATTCTAAATATAATTATTCCTTTGAATTTAATGAAAATCAGATGCGATTTAGCTTAGGCGTTAAAAATATTTTTAATGAAGATGCACCCCAAGTTTATGATGCAGCTAATTTTAGCTATGACCCTAGACAGCATGATCCAAGAGGGAGGTTAACTTATATAGGAATAAAATTATTAAGATAAAATTGATTATTTTAAATCTAGTTAATTTTTAGACTTTTTCTATTCTTAATGAGGTAATTTGATTCCTTATCCTGCCTAGTATTTTGAATTTGAATCCATAAAAGATATAAGCACTTCCAATTTTAGGTATTGTTTGTGATTCATGAATAATTAGTCCAGCTACTGTTGCGGCCTCGTTATCAGGAAGATCCCAACCATAGTTTCTGTTAAGGTCTCTTATGCTTAAGCCGCCGTCAACATCAATTGAATTTGGCATTTGCGATATAACTTCTTCACTTTCTACATCATGCTCATCATCTATCTGACCAACAATCTCCTCTAAAATATCCTCTAAGGTTATCAGCCCCATGATTGATCCATATTCATCAACGACTAAGGCCATATGTAACTTTCGATCTAGAAAAGCGTTTAATTGCTCTTTTAGGCTAGTTGTCTCAGGTACAAACCAAGGCTCTGATAAAATTTTTCTTATATCCATACTTTCAAAATTATTATCATTTTGGAATGCTTCCTTAAGTAGTGATTTGATATGAAGGAGTCCTATAAAGTTATCTGTAGTTTCTTCCCATACAGGTATTCGTGTAAAAGGAGAGGAAAGAACTTCTGTTATAGTTTTTTCATTTATTTCATTAACATTAATTGCTGTAATATTTTTTCTATGGACCATTACATCTTCCACCGTTACATCTGGGAGATCAAGAATAGCACCAAGCATATCACGATCACCTTTTTTAACATCACCATCTTGATGGTGGATAGATATTTGTCCTCGTATCTCATCATGGGCATCAACTAGTTTTTTTGAATCATCACTATTCTTAACAAAATAATTAGATATTGCTTGGGCTAGGTTTGCTAAAGGCCCTAATATTTTTAAGGTTATTTTAATAAGAAGGGCGGACTTTAAGGCCCAGCGATCTGAGTGCTGCAAAGCTAACATTTTTGGAAGTATTTCAGCGAAAATTACAACTAATGAAGTCATGATAATGGTTGCTATGATAACCCCTATATCACCAAAAATAGAAATAAAAAGACTAGTTGTGATTGCAGATGCAAGAATATTTACAAGATTACTACCAAGTAAAAGAGTGCTAATTAATTTATCTTGTCGCGAAATTAGCTTTTCTACTTCTTCAGCTTTTTTATTCCCTTCATCTGCTAGGTGTCTTATTCTAGCTTTTGAAACTGCAGTTAAGGCTGTTTCTGAGCCAGAAAAAAAAGCAGAAATTACTAATAAGCCGAAAATTGAACCAATAAATATAGCAACTGTCATTATCATCTAATTGAATCCTACAGAAAGTAAAAACTCTTTAATTGTATTGTCGTCAACTCCATCCTTTATGAAAGCCTCCCCAATTCCATTTAATAAAATTAGAGTACTTTTATTATCTTTTCTTTTTTTATCCCTTGAGAGGATGCTAATTATTTCATTTGCCTCAAGATTATAGTTAAGTTCAGAAATATTAGTTGAAATTCCTGCATCTTTTATTAAATTAATAATCTCATTTACCTCAGAAGTTGTGCAAAGATTCATTTGATTTGAAAGTTGTGCTGACAAACACATCCCAAAACCTACCGCCTCTCCGTGCAAGATTCCCGGTCCATCATTATTCAATTTATTTTCAATAGCATGACCAAATGTATGACCTAGATTTAATAACGCTCTAGATCCTTTCTCACTTTCATCTTTCTCAACGATACGAGCTTTCATTTCACATGAAGTAGAAACCGCCTTAACTAATAAATCTGTATTCAACTTCAAGATTCCCTGCTGATTATGCTTAAGCCACTTAAAGAATTTTTTATTTCCCAAGACAGCATATTTGATAACCTCAGCATATCCCGATACTATTTCTCTGTGAGGTAATGTTACCAATAGACTAACATCAGCAATAACAGCCTTAGGTTGATAAAATGCCCCTACTAAATTTTTACCATTAGCCATATTAATTGCTGTTTTTCCGCCTACAGATGAATCAACTTGCGAGAGTAATGTTGTTGGGATTTGTATAAAATCAATTCCTCGAAATATGATTGAAGCTGTAAACCCAACAAGATCACCTATTACGCCCCCACCTAAAGCAATTAAAGTATCTTGTCTTTCAATCTTAAGATTTAGTAATTCTTCAATTAAACCCTCTAATTGTGCGAAGCTTTTACTTTTTTCACCGGGAGGGAGTATTATAACTTGAGTTTCAATTTTTTCATCATCAAGTATTTTTCGAATTGCAGGAAGTACAAAACCAGCGACATTTTCATCTGTAACAATGAATACTTTTGGTCTGGAAATTATCTCTGATAATACTCCAAAAAGTGTTTCTTGAATATTATCATTTATTACAATCCGGTAGGATCGATCCTTTAAATCTATATCTATATTTTTATATTTTTTCATTTTCATTAATTATAAGGTAACTTTCTAAATACTGAAGGATATTTTGAACCACCAGGGTTTCATTTAATCCATCAACATCTATGATTATGTCTGCCTTAGAGTATATACCCTCTCTTTCACTTAGGAGGGATAATATTACTCCCCTTGGATCATTAACATCAAGGAGAGGTCTACTTTCTGAATTTTTTAATCTTTTTATTAAGGTTTGAGCGCTAGCTTTGAGCCAAATTGAAATACATTTTTCTTTAATATTTTCATGGATTTTCTTATTAATAAAGGACCCTCCGCCTGATGCTATAATACTTGGTTTTTTTTCGATCAGTGTTTCAAATAATTCCACCTCTTTTTTTCGAAAATAACCCTCACCATTTTTTTTAAAAATTTCCTTAATACCTAACCCTAATTTATTTTCTATTACATCATCAGAATCATAGAACGGTAGTAAAAGTTTTTCTGCCAGTAACTTTCCTACAGATGTTTTTCCTACACCCATCATTCCTATTAAAACAATTGGACATTTAATTATATTTTTAGAAAGAATTTTTTTCATTATCAAATTTATAACGCTATTGGTTAAATAATATAAACCTTATATTTTGTAAAGTTACTTTATTAACATTAATTTATAACGAAGCGGTATAAGATTAGATAGGAGATTAGTTATGAGAAGATATTATAAAATCATATTTTTAATTATAATTATCTTATTTTTATCTCTAATATTGGGCCTTAGCTTTTTTGAACCTAGGATTGATATTGTCAATAAGGTAATTTTAAATAAAGATCTGAACTTTTGATATAATTTGGAGAGATTTTGGAAGATACAAATAATCAAATAACTAATTGGAATTACTACTGGTTGAGTAACTTAGAGCGGCTAGATATTTTTTTCGATCATTTGTACATGGTGCGTAGTCTAAGTAAAAATTCAATCTCTTCCTATAGAGATGATTTTAAAAGTTTATGTTCTTTTATCTGGAACAAAGGCTGGTTTGAGCAGGAAGTTCATTCTTCCAAAAAAATTAATTATTTAAAAATAAATTCTTGCTTACCTAATTCAAGCATTTATCATATTGAAGATTTCTCTTTCGAGGAAATAAATGAGTATTTCTTATTGCTACGAAAAAAAGGATACAAGGATTCAACAATCAACAGAAGATTTTCTGCTTTTAATCAATATTTTTCTTTTGAAATTAATGAGTTGAGACTTAAGGAAAACCCCATGGACTTTATTGAGAGAGTTTCAGCGAAAAGATTATTGCCAGACGTTCTGTCCGAGAGTGAAGTTGAGGATATTCTCAATTTTGCAAGAAATTCTGTCAAAAGAGTGAGTGGACATCAAAGAAAAAAATTTCTTAGAATATCTTGTATTGTTGAAATATTATATGCAACTGGTATGAGAGTTAGTGAATTAATCACATTAAAAATATCCGATCTAAGGCTTCAAAGAAGAATCTTAAATGTTGTTGGGAAGGGTGGAAAACAGAGAATTATTCCTATAACCACGAGAACATTAAATGTTATTGATGACTGGCTCCAGTATATTCCAGAGGATTCTATTTTTCTATTCCCTTCTTACGGGATGAGTGGCCATATTACGAGAGATGCTATCAATAAATTACTTCTTGAAATTTCTTTAGAGACAAATATTGACAGAAAGCGATTAACTCCTCATAAATTGCGCCATGCTTTTGCTACCCATATTATGAATCGTGGAGCAGACTTAAGGGTGGTTCAGGAGCTGTTGGGGCATTCCAGTATTTCTACTACTGAAATATATACTCATATTCTTGATGAGAGGCTGGTTGAGTCATTAAAAAGCTCTCATCCTTTGTCAAAAGAGAGCACTTAACTACTATACTTTTTTGTAAATTTATGAGTGAAAATAAAAATGGTTAATTATTTAAATTTTGAGAAACCTTTATCTAAAATTGAAGGAAGAATTCGTGAACTAAACGAAATGAGATTGCAGGAGGGTGATCACTCTGTGTCGATTGATGTAATACGCAAATTAGAATTAAAAGCTCACGAAACATTAGAGTCTTTGTATGGAGATTTAAGTACTTGGGAAAAAACGCAAGTTGCGAGGCACCCAGAACGACCGCATTTTTTAGACTACTCCAAAGGATTGGCTGATAATTTTACTCCCCTTGCAGGAGACAGATCGTTTGGGGAGGATAAGGCTATAGTCGGAGGTATTGCAAAGATTGATGGTATTTCGGTAATGCTCATTGGTCATGAAAAAGGCTTTGATACTGAAACCCGTTTAAAACACAACTTTGGCATGGCTCATCCGGAAGGCTATAGAAAATCTATAAGACTAATGAATCTGGCTGAAAGATTCAATTTGCCAGTTATAACTTTTATTGATACGCCCGGTGCTTACCCAGGTATTGGTGCTGAGGAGCGCGGACAATCTGAGGCAATTGCGAGGTCGACTGATTGTACTTTAGGGTTAGGCGTCCCAGTAATCGCAATAATAATTGGTGAGGGCGGTTCCGGAGGAGCTATTGCGCTGGCAGCGGCAAATAAAGTTTTAATGCTAGAGCATTCTATATATACAGTTGCTTCGCCAGAGGCATCTGCATCGATTCTTTGGAGGAGCTCAGAAAAAGCAAAACTTGCGGCTACCGCAATGAAAATAACTTCAAAGGATTTAAAAAAATTAGGCGTGATTGATCATATAATTGATGAACCAATTGGTGGAGCTCATAGAGGTCGGCCGCAGGCCATCATGCAAACTAAATTAGAAATTTTAAAAAATATTGCTGAACTGTCTTTATTGAGTCCGCAAGATATTAGAAAGCATAGGCGAGAGAAGTTTCTGAAAATTGGAAGAAATATATAATAATTTCAGTTCTTCCCGTGACAACTTTTGAATTTTTTATTAGACCCGCATGGGCATATCTCATTTCTTCCAACCTTACCCCATGTTGTTGGATCACTTGAGTCAGTTTTAACACCCTCAGGCTTCGTTCGTAATGGCTGCCTTTTGTTTGTATTTAATATATTGCCGCTATCTTCATCGTGACGACCTTCTATTTGCTTACGATTTTCAGTTAGTTTGTCTATGGCTTCATCGGAAACCATCCTTATGTGAAATAGAGTTTTAGTTACATCTTCTCTAAACTTATTAAGTAAGGATTCAAATAAAAGAAAGGATTCAGACTTATATTCATTTAAAGGATCCCTTTGGCCGTAACCTCTGATGCTAACTATTTGTCTAAGGTCCTCAAGTTGACCTAGGTGGTCAGTCCAGTTCTGATCAATAGTTTGCATTAAAATTGATTTTTCAAGACTATTAGATATTTTTTCGCCAAAACCATTCCGCTTAATGAGATACTGGGAATCGATATATTTATTTAATTTTTTTTCAAATGATTCTAAATCTATATCAGTCTCTGAGAGCCAATCATCCATAGGGGTTGTAAGATTAAATATTCTCTTAATTTCTTTTTCTATAAGCTCAGAATCCCAATCGTCAACGAAGGATTTGTCCGGTATATGTTTAGTTAGAATTTCATTAATAACCTCAGACCTCATATCATTAATTGTTTCACTAACTTTATCTTGCTTTAGAAGATCTAACCGTTGTTCGAAGATAACCTTTCTTTGATCATTCATAACATTGTCAAATTTAAGAAGCGTTTTTCTAATCTCAAAATTTCTAGATTCTACTTTTTTTTGAGCTCTTTCTAGTGCGGTATTAATCCAAGGATGCACAATTGATTCACCTTCTTCTAGCCCAAGTTTTTTGAGGATAAGGTCAAGTCTGCCTGAACCAAATATTCTCATTAAATCATCTTCTAGGCTTAAGTAGAATTTTGATTCACCAGCATCACCTTGCCTTCCTGACCTTCCCCTTAATTGATTATCAATTCTTCGACTCTCGTGGCGTTCTGTGCCGATAACATATAACCCACCAGCTTTAATTGCTTTGGCCTTATCATCCTCCGAACTATCAGTTCCGCCCAATTGAATGTCAGTTCCTCTTCCGGCCATATTGGTGGCAATGGTAACCCTTCCAAAGCTTCCTGCTTGAGATATTATCTCAGCCTCTTGTTCGTGATATTTTGCGTTTAAAACACTATGTTTAACTTTCTTATCTTTCAGTAATTTTGATAAGTACTCTGATCGTTCAATACTGGTAGTTCCAACTAAAATTGGCTGGCCTTTTTTATTAGATTCAACTATTGAATCTATGATTGCTTCATACTTTTCTTCCGATGTTCGATATATTTCATCGTCCTGATCCTTTCTTGAAATTTTTATATTTGCAGGAATTGAAATAACATCTAGATTATATATATCCAGGAACTCTTCCGATTCTGTGCTGGCGGTGCCAGTCATTCCTGACAATTTAGTATATAGCCTAAAATAATTCTGAAAAGTAATAGATGCCATAGTTCTATTTTCAGGTTGGATTTTTACTTTTTCTTTCGCTTCTAAAGCTTGGTGTAAGCCATCAGAAAATCTTCTTCCCTCCATCATTCGTCCAGTAAATTCATCAATAATAATGACTTGATCATCTTTAACCAAGTAATCAACATCTTTACCGAACAGCTTGTGGGCCTTTAAAGCTTGATTTACATGATGCACCAGACCTACATTCTCCATATCATAAATACTTGAATTTTTATTCATTAAATTTTCATCGACTAATATTTGATCCAAAAATTCATTGCCCTCATCAGTTAATGTTACATTTTTAGATTTTTCTTCAATATCGATATGGTGCAATTCAATTTTTGGTATTATTTTATCAATCTTACCGTACAATTCTGATTTATCCTCAATCTGACCAGAAATTACTAAGGGCGTTCTAGCTTCGTCGACTAATATAGAATCCACCTCATCAACAATAGCAAAGCTATGACCTCGTTGAACAAGTTGGTCAATATTGTATTTCATATTGTCTCTCAGATAATCAAATCCGAATTCGTTATTTGTACCATAAGTAATGTCTGCTTGATATGAAGCCCGTTTATCCTCTTCACTGAGATCAGAAGTAATGGTTCCAACAGACATTCCTAAAAAATTATAGATCTGACCCATCCACTCAGAATCTCTTTTAGCAAGATAATCATTAACCGTTACTACATGAACGCCTTTTTCTTCAAGGGCATTCAAATAAACAGGTAGGGTGGCAACCAAGGTCTTACCTTCCCCAGTTTTCATTTCAGAGATATTGCCTTTATTTAATACTAACCCACCCAACAGCTGCACATCGAAATGTCTTTGACCAAGAGTTCTTTTACCTGCCTCTCTAACTACTGCAAATGCATCATTAGTAATATTTTCTAACGTCTCTCCTGACTTGAGTCTTTCCTTAAACTCTATAGTTTTATCTTTTAAATCTATATCACTCAATTTCTCATAGAAACCTTCCAGTTGATTTATTGCAGTCACCTGGTTAGTAAATTTTTTTAGCTTTCTCTCATTACTGGAGCCGAAAACATTATTAAGGATTGAATTAAGACTTGGCATATATTTTTTAGTTCCATTATTTGTAACAGTTCTCTTATACTCATGTAGGGAGAGCCATGAAAGTTGTCAACCAGGGCAAGTAAAGATATTGGCATACCACTATATATAGTTTATTCTTTTTAATATAATTCTTTAAATTAAAAAGAGATTGAAATGATTAAAAAAATATCACCACTCGCTCCAAAAAATTTTCCTAAAATTCCAAAAGTAAAGGGTGTTGACCTTGGAACAGCAAAGTCGGGAGTTAAGTACAAGGGTAGAAGCGATATATTTACAGCAATTTTTGATAAAGGAACAACGGTAGCTGGATCCTTTACACAATCTAAAATAACAGCAGAACCAGTAGATTTCTGTCGAAAGAATATTGCCGATGGAAATGCTAGGGCTTTAGTTGTTAATGCTGGTTTTGCGAATGCCTTTACCGGAGCTAAAGGGAAAAAAATTAATAAATCCATAGCGACAAATGTAAAGAAGATCCTTAAATGTAGAGAAAAAGATATTTTTATTTGCTCAACTGGCGTTATTGGGGAGCAAATTCCCCTTAGGCCTACAAATAAAGCTATTTCCCAATCATTGAAGGAGAGTGGATCCGACTGGAAGCAATCTTCTAAAGCGATCACAACAACTGATACTTTCTCAAAGGCCTCAGGTAGAAAAATTACTATTGATGGTCACGAGGTATCTATTGCGGGCATAGCAAAAGGATCAGGAATGATTTCCCCTAATATGGCAACAATGTTGGCGTTTATTTTTACTGATGCAGCTATAGATAGCAGGGTGCTCCAGACTTTATTAAATTTAGAGCTAAGGAATAGCTTTAATGCAATAACAGTGGATAGTGATACTTCTACTAATGATACAGTTTTAGTTTTTGCAACAGGAAAAGCGATGGATCATGGCAATGTTAGGCCTATATCAAGAACTGGTGACCCTAGGCTGATTGAGTTTCGAAAGGCTTTTAAGGAAATTATGCATGATCTTGCTATTCAAATTGTTAAAGATGGCGAGGGAGCTTCCAAATTAATTCACGTAAAGGTATCAGGAGCAGAAAACTCTTCTGCGGCAAAGAAGATAGCTAGATCAATCGCTGATTCGCCTTTAGTTAAAACTGCTATTGGCGCTTCAGATCCTAATTGGGGGAGAATAATTATGGCGATGGGGAAGGCAAGAGAATCAATTCAATCAAGAAAGGTAAGTCTAAAGATAGGAAAAAATTTAATATTAAAAAATGGTGAAGTTTCGCGGTCTTATTCAGAAGCTAAAACAAAAAAATATATGGAGGGGAGTGAGATTTTAATTGATGTTGAGCTGGGTCTCGCTAACGGAGATTCTGATATTTGGACCTGTGACCTAACCGAAGGATATATTCGTATAAACGCAGATTATAGAAGTTAAACTAGTAATGGGAAATTCAAAAATAGTAATGGTTTCCGCAGCGGCCATGGTCGATGTTGATAACAGAGTTTTAATAGCGCAACGTCAGGAGGGTAAGTTTATGGCTGGGTTTTGGGAGTTTCCAGGGGGTAAGGTGGAGAAGGATGAGTTACCCAACCAATGCTTAGTAAGAGAGGTAGGCGAAGAACTGGGTGTTAATATTACCAACTCTTGCTTTTCTCCCATTACATTCACAACTTATGATTACCCTGATTTTTCTGTATTATTATTCCTATATATTTGCAGAGAATGGGAAGGTTTTATTCAGGCTAGGGAGGGTCAGGTCTTAAAGTGGCATAGGCCCAATGATTTATCTACAATTAATATGTTACCAGCTGATATTCCCTTAATATCATATTTACGTGATACTGTTTCATAGGCTTGTATATGGTGGCTATTTCGTTAATGTGCATTTAATTAAAATGGATTTATAAAATGTTTTTTTATTCTCTACTGAGGTCTTTGCTTTTTTTCTTTGATCCTGAAATCTCTCATAGAATAATAATTAATTATCTGAAAACAATTAAGGTCAAGAAAATTAAGTCCTATAAGGTTCTTCAATCGAATGTTTTTGGGTTAAATTTTACTAATCCAATTGGGATAGCGGCCGGATTTGATAAAAATGCTGAGGTTGCTCATAACTTAATTAACTTAGGCTTTGGGTTTTCTGAAGTTGGAACTGTTACACCAAATCCGCAGCCAGGTAATCCTAAGCCTAGAGTTTTTAGGTTAAAGGATGATGAAGCTATCATCAATCGATTAGGATTCAATAGCGATGGCTTTAATGTAGTTAAAAATAGATTAAAAAAAATAGATAATCATATTGTTGGAATTAACATTGGAGCTAATAAAAATAGTAGAGATTTTTCAGATGATTATATAAAAGGTATAAAATTTTTTTCAACTACTGCATCGTATATTACGATAAATATTTCGTCACCTAATACGCCCGGCCTTAGAGAGCTTGAAGTCTTGGATAATTTAGATGTACTTTTAAATAAAATTAATGATCTGGGGGCAGAGGATTTATTAATTAAGACTCCTATCCTTCTTAAAATTTCTCCTGATCTAGAAACTGATCATTTGAAGTATTTGTGCGATAAGGTTTTGTCGAGTAAAATAGATGGACTAATTGTATCCAATACGACCCTTTCAAGGAACTCAATCGTTAGTAACTCTAAGGAGGACGGGGGACTTTCTGGAAGACCTTTATTTAAAATATCCACTAATCAATTAAAGAAAGTTTATAAATACACAGATGGAAAATTACCTTTAATTGGTGTTGGAGGTATTGATTCTGCTGAAAAAGCCTATGAAAAAATAAAAAGTGGAGCTAGCCTGATTCAGCTATATACTGGCCTAGTCTATAATGGTCCTGATCTAATAAAGGATATTAATAAGAATCTAGCCCTACTACTGCAGAGGGATGGTTACAATAATATTGCGGAAGCAGTAGGTGTAGAGGTTAGCTAATTATGGGAATTAAGATATATCACAATTCTAGGTGTTCAAAATCGAGACAAACTCTAGAAATTTTAAAGAAAAAAAATTCTGATATTGAAATAGTGGAATACCTTAAGTCACCACCAACATTTGAAGAGCTATCAGTTATTTTAGGAAAACTCAAATATGAACCGCGCGAATTACTAAGAAAAAGTGAAGAGGTTTATAAAAAAGAAAATCTTTCTGATATGAGTATATCCAACAATAAAATTATAGAAAAAATGGTTACTTATCCAATTTTGATTGAGAGACCGATAGTAATTAATGGCGACAAGGCTGTTATAGGGAGACCTCCAGAGAGAGTCTTGGATATAATATGATAGATCATGATAATAAAGTTGAACTTATAAATAAAAGAGAGGTTACAAAGTCAAACAACCGTTCGTTAATTATTAATGCGGGTATTAAGGTGTTTATGGAAAAAGGTGTTTCTGAAGCAACGGTAAGGGATATCATTAGGTTTACTGGATTAGCATCTGGAACTTTCTATAATTACTTTAGTTCAAAAGAAGAGGTTCTGGTTGCCATTGTTGATGATTTTGCATTAGGGATCGGTCAAATTTTAAGAATCAATAAAGATAAGCCAAAAGATTTTGAAGAATATCTTTTGATAAGAATAACAATATTTTTAAACTATGTTATTTCTAGGCCAGAGTTATATCTTATTATGACTAATAATCAGAATATAATAAATAATTTCAGTATCATTACACCTCAAGTAATTTTAGAAATTGATTTTCTCAAAGAGGAAGTAAAAAAAGGTACAGAAAAAGGTATTTTTCCTGAAATTGATTTTGAGCTTTTTGCTTTAGTTTTACAGCCTGTGGTGGATGCTCTTGCGCAAGATATGATGTTACAGAAAAGACCTAATGTTAAAGAATGTACCAATAGGTGTGTGAATTTTTTACTTAATGGCCTAGTGGAGAATAAATAATGTTTCGTTCAGTGGTAGTGCATAGCCTTTCAAATAATTTTTCAGATATTTCTATAGTAAGCTGCGAGAGAGAAACTATTAATCCGGATGAGGTTAGAGTTAAGGTTTGTTCAGCGTCAGTTAATTTTCCAGATTTATTAATGACTTCTGGATTGTATCAGTTCAAGCCGGAGGTACCATTTACCTTGGGAATGGAATCTTCTGGGATAGTCATGGAGGTAGGTGTAGAAGTTGAAGACCTTAATATTGACGATGAAGTAATTGTAAGTGCTTTTACGGGATCTTTTTCTGAAGAATTAAAAGTTAATCAAAGTAAGGTAAGAAAAAAACCATCAGAACTTAATTGGGAGCAGGCTTCAACATATACAGTGGCTTATTTAACGGCTTATGTTTCTTTGGTGACTAAGGGGCAATTACAGTCTGGGGAGACATTATTAGTTCATGGAGCCGCAGGAGGGGTTGGGTTGGCGGCTGTTGATATTGGTAAATTTTTAGGTGCCAAAGTTATTGCCGTTGCCTCATCAAAAAAAAAGAGAGATTTTCTTCTTTCCTATGGTGCTGATTTTGTTTTGTCACCAGAGAAAGGATTCAAAGACCAAGTCAAAAAGATAACAAACAATAAAGGGGCGGATGTAATTTATGATCCTGTCGGCGGTGATGTTTTTGATGAGTCAATTAGATGCATTGCTTGGAATGGAAGACTCCTTGTGGTTGGCTTTGCGTCAGGAAGGATACCGTCTATTCCTGCTAATATGCCTTTAATTAAAGGATTTTCAGTTATTGGCGTGAGAGCGGGTGAGTATGGAAGAAGGAGTCCTCAAGAGGGTGCAGAACACTTTCGTATGATTGATGAATTAATAAGCAACGGATCCCTTAATCCCTATATTCATAAAATTTATAGCCTAGATCAAACGGTTGAGGCATTAAAAGAGTTACGAGACAGAAAAGTTATTGGAAAAGTTTGTATTAACCCTTAACCGCAACTCTTCATCTTAATTAAAGGGAGACTTTCTTATTAATAAAAATTTACTTTCATTGGAAAAAAGTCCTTATTTAATTCAGCATAAGGATAATCCAGTACATTGGATGCCTTGGTCGGAAGACGCTTTTGATTTGGCTAAATTAGAAAAGAAGCCAATACTTTTATCAGTTGGTTATGCTGCCTGTCATTGGTGTCATGTTATGGCTCATGAATCTTTCGAAGATAATGATATTGCCAATCTTATGAATGAAAGGTTTATTAATATCAAGGTTGATAGAGAGGAGCGGCCTGATGTTGACGCTATCTATATGGCGGCGTTGCAGGCGATGGGTGTTCATGGCGGCTGGCCGATGACGATTTTTATGACGCCCGAAAAAAAACCATTTTGGGGCGGGACATATTTCTCAAAAGAACCTTTGAATGGCATGCCTAGTTTTCCAAATATTCTAACTGGAATATCAAATGCATATAAAAATGATAAAAATATTATTGAAGAAAATTATAAAGCTATAGATGATGCCTTGAGGAAGAAAAACTCTACAGATACATCTGGCAGTTTAAGTATTGATATTCTTGATCGAGTATCAGAACAGTTATTGAACTTTTCTGATAAAGAGAATGGTGGATTAAAGGGTGCCCCAAAATTTCCTAATACAGCAACAATAGATAATTTATGGAGAGCTTTTATTAGGACAGGAAAAGAGAGCTATAGGAAGCAAGTGCTTTTAACTCTTAAAAGAATGTCATGTGGAGGTATCTATGATCAACTAGCTGGAGGTTTTTCACGTTACTCTGTTGATGATCACTGGCTCGTACCGCATTTTGAGAAGATGCTTTATGATAATGCGTTGCTAATTGATATTTTTTCAACAGTCTATCAAACAGAAAAATCTCTTTTGCTTGAGGTCAGAGTCAAAGAGGTAATTGAATGGATTGTGTCTGATATGATCACAGCGAAAGGTGGTATTTGTTCTGCAATAGATGCAGATAGCGAGGGTGTTGAAGGCAAGTATTATGTTTGGACCTCAGATGAAATTGATAGATTGTTAAAAGAGGAATCTAATCGCTTTAAATCTGTTTTTGGGGTTACTAATTCAGGAAATTTTGAAGGATCTAATATCTTATCCCTTAATGGATCGATAAAAGACCTTTTAGATGAAGGCATATCTAGTTCCCGTTTAATTTTACTTGATGAAAGAAGAAAAAGAGTACCACCTCTTTTAGATGATAAAATTTTAACGGATTGGAATGGCCTGATGATTGGAGCTCTAACAAGAGCTTCCAAAATTTTTGATAATCAGGACTGGCTCATGTACGCAGAAAATGCTTATGAATTTATTACGAGTTATTTAATTGTTGACGATGTTTTGTATCATAGTTGGAGAGAAGGTGAGGTTAGGGGGCTTGCAACTTTAGATGATCATGCTGCTTTAATCGATGCCTCAATCGCACTTTATATCGCAACTAGTAAAAATAAATATTTAGATATTGCTGATTCTCAGTTAGCACATTTAAATAAGTATTTTATCGACAAAGAAAGGGGTGGTTATTATTTGACTTCGGTAAGTGCGACAGATGTTCACATTAGGATGAAAATATCTAGTGATAGTGCAACCCCCTCCGGAAATGGCCTGCTTTTTAAATCATTAGTTTCTTGGTGGAGGTTATCCGGACGAATGGACTTAAAAGAGAATATAAATATGCTAGAAAAAAGTTTTGGAAAGATTGTAGCTGAAAATTCTTCTAGCCATTGCACTTGGATTTCTGGTTTTGAGTCTCTTTATAAAGGCTCTGATTTTGTAGTAGTTGGAGACCAGAATAGTAATGTTATTAAAGAGATGATAGAAAATATTAATAATTTAAAGCTAAATGATTCTATTTTAACTTTAATAAACCCTAAAGATGAGTTACCAAAAAACCATCCAGCATTTGGTAAAACTAATGTTAATCAAGCAACAACCTATATATGCACAGGCCAAGTTTGTTCATCTCCGATACTAGACCCTGATAAAATAAAACAAAATTTATTTGAATAGTGTACATTATTCAAAAATAATGTTCCTATATAAAAAATTTATGGAGATATAGTGTTATGCCGAGTGGTGGGGTGCGATCTGGAGCAGGGAGACCAAGAGGTCAAGGTAGGTTTGGTGAAGAAACAAAGCCATTGCGAATTCCAGTTAGTATGATTGATAGTGTTATGACTTTTATAGAAAGTTATGATTTATCATTACCAATTTATAGCAATAAGGTTAATGCTGGATTTCCATCACCTGCAGATGATCATATAGAAGGGAAGCTTGATCTCAATACGCATTTAATAAAACATCCTTCAGCAACTTTTTTTGTTAAAGCAACGGGCGATTCAATGATCGGAGCAGGTATTCACGAAGGAGATATTTTAGTTGTTGACCGAAGTCTGGAAGCTAGAAATGGCAAGATAGTCATTGCTGCTGTTGATGGTAATTTGACCGTTAAGAGACTAAAGAGGAGCGGAAAGGATATGCTTTTATCACCTGAAAATAATAACTATAAGCCTATAAAGTTAACAGAAAATAATGATGTAGTTATTTGGGGTGTAGTTACTAATGTAATTCACAAAGTTTAGCCTTGGATAAAATGTTTGCTCTTGTTGATTGTAATAATTTCTATGTATCGTGTGAGCGTGTTTTTAACCCCCTGTTAATTAATAAACCTGTTGTTGTTTTATCAAATAATGATGGTTGTATTATTGCCCGATCTAATGAGGCAAAGGCTCTGAATATACCTATGGGGGCACCTTTTCATACCTATAGAGACTTTATTAACGCTCATAAAGTTAAGGTCTACTCATCGAATTATCCATTATATGGTGATATGTCAAATAGAGTGATGGCTTCGCTTTCTGAATTTAATCCTAACCTTGAAGTTTATTCAATTGATGAAGCTTTTCTTAAATTTGATCAAAATGGGAATACTAATATTGATCACGATATTCTAAGAATTAAAGATAGCATCCTTAAATGGACTGGAATACCGGTTTCTATAGGTATTGGACCAACAAAAACCTTAGCAAAAATTGCTAATACCTTAGCAAAAAAAAACAATTATCACGGTATCTTTGATTTAAGTTCAAAAATAAAACAAGATGAAATTCTCAAGGATGTTAATGTCGAAAATATATGGGGTATTTCAAGACGCTGGGGCTCTAAGCTAAGAATGATTGGTATTGGAAATGCCCTGCAGCTGCGTGATTCATCTCCTCGTAGAATAAGGCAATATCTTAGTGTTGTTGTGGAACGTATTGTTTACGAGCTAAGGGGGGTAGTATGTTTAGATATAAACGAAATATTACCAAAGAAAAACATTATGTGCTCTCGCTCTTTTGCTAACACTATTAGCGATAAGAGTATTTTAAGACAATCCGTTATTGAATATGCAATACGAGCATGTGAGAAGATGCGGAACCAAAACACTCGAGCGCAAAGTGTATATATTTTTTTAAAAACTAATAAATTTAATAAAGGAAGGCAGCATAACGAAGGAATAGTACTTGGACTAAGTACACCCTGTAGTGATACAGCTCAAATACTAAGATTAGTAACAACTGCTGTAGATGCTATTTATAAATCAGGATATTTGTATCAGAAAGCAGGAATTATGTTACTTGATCTAATACCCGCGACTACGAATCAGGGTGATTTCTTTCAGAATACAAATTCATCTGCCTCTGATAAACGTATGCACATCATTGATTCCTTAAATAAGAAATTTGGTCCTGGGACTATTTCTAACGGTAGCTTAAGATCAAGGAATAACAAAGAGTGGAGTGGTAAGCGACATTACTTATCACCCAGATACACAACACAGTGGGACGAATTACCACATGTCATGTAATTTATTTTATGCTATTGTAGCTTAGAACAGGGAAATGCTATGACAACTATTAATTTATCGAGCTCAGCTGATATTATTATACCTACAAACAATGGTGATACCTACAGGGGTATGGATGGGGATGACACATATATATTAGTATCCCAAGATAAGTCATCATCAGTATCGATTATTGATACGACGGGAAATAATACAATCCAATTACCAGAGTGGTCGAAAATAAAATCAATATCAGTGTCAAAGGATGCAATTAGAATAACATGTGATGACATGACAATCTTCACAATAAATGGAGCTGACAAATTTTCTTATGATGTGGGAGGTAATCTTACAAATAATAGTATCGGAAGCATAAAAACATTCAACGAATTCGTTAGTATTTTTGATTTAACTCCCCCTTCAGAAGGAACGGTTAATAAGTCTACAAGTAAAATTGTATATGAAGATTCTTTTCGAGTCCTTTATGAGGTTAAAGTTCAGAAAGAAGACAGCGGTAATAAGTATTATATTAATAATGAATTAAGCCCAGATTTATCATTATCATCAGGTGAAAAGTATGTTTTTGATTTAAATGATACCTCTGCATCAAACCACCCTCTCTCAATATCGGAAACTAAAAATGGAACTCATGCTGATGGTATTACAGTAAGCAATGGTATAAAATTTTATGCAGAAGGTTATGAAAAAACTGAGACTGATTTTTCATCCCTCTTTTCTTCCGAAGGTACTCTAGAAAATGCATTTATGGTTTTTGAGCCATCTGTAAGTGATACAGTTTTATATTACTATTGTCTGGTTCATAACGGAATGGCAAACGATGCAAAAATTCTTATTGATAGCTATGTTGAGGAATCTAGTGAGGTTATGCCTGATGCGGCAGTTGTTACTGAATCCATTAAGGTTCAAAATAGTGGTTCATCTGATTACACAATGACTGGTCAAACAATCTCTGAAAATGATCCAATTTTGACCTTAGAGAGAGGTAAAACATATGATTTTGATATTAGCTCACCGGGTCATCCATTTTGGATAAAAACGGAACAAATCAATGGAACTTCAAATTCCTACTCAGAGGGTATTATGAATAATGGTGCCTCAAATGGAATACTAACATTCACTGTTCCCAGTGATGCTCCATCAAAGCTGTATTATATTTGTCAAATTCACAGCAGCATGACAGGTGTCATAAATATTGTTGATAAGAATGAGACTGATACTATCATATCAAGTAGCTCTGCAGGCCCAAGTTACGGATATAATTATGGTTTAGATTTAATATTTGATTTTCCAAGTACGGAAGAATTTATATCGATTAGTTTTGATATTTAACTGGAGAAAGAAATGGTAGCTAATTATTTAACGGTAGGACTACTGGCAATAATGGTTTTCTATTCTTTTGGTGTAGCTATTAACGTTCATAGAGCTTTAGACAAAGAAAATGCAGGGAAGCTTTTAAGAAAACTCTTTCCTGTTTATTTTTTATGGGGAATACTGATTTCTGTAATTGCTGAAATTATTTATTTCTATGAAGGGCTAGAAACGCAAGCATTTATTATGGCAGTTATTGCTATTGGATATCTTTATTCAAGACAAGTGCTGGTTCCAAAGCTTAATAAAAATAGAGATTTGGCAAATGAGGGAGATAAAGAATCAAAAAAGATTTTTAGCTCCCTTCACTTCCAGAGTATAATGATTAACTTAATACAAATGTTATTATTAACACTTATACTATTTATTTAGACGGATCTTTTGCTTTTATCAGCATCGTTTGATGATTTTATCATATTACGAATACCATCCCAGTCCTCTTCGGTTAATTTATCTAAGCTTTGATAGAAATTACCACTTGATCCTAAGTGACTCGCGCCATCAATCGCTATAGTTTGACCCGTAAGATAGTCACACCCATCAGCCATTAGGAATGTTGCCAAGTTTCTTAATTCTTGCATTTCACCATTTCTTCTCATTGGTATTTTTGAATCGTTTTCATTTGAATCTGTATCCTGTCCTGGACTCAGTCTCTCCCATGCTCCTTTTGTAGGGAATGGACCAGGCGCAATTGCATTTAGCCTAATACCATAATGACCCCACTCTGCGGCAAGAGATTTAGTCATAATATTGACTCCAGCTTTTGACATTGCTGATGGAACCGTAAAGGGTCCTCCATTCCAAATCCAAGTAGTTAAGATTGATATAACAGAGCCTTTAACGCCTCCATCAATCCACCGTGTACCACAAGCATGTGTTAAATAGAAAGATCCACGAAAGACTATATTAGAGATCGCTTCAAAGCCTTTAGGGCTAATATCTTTAGTAGGAGAAATGAAATTACCCGCAGCATTATTAACAAGACCAGTTAAGGCCCCGCCATCGCTCCATATCGTATCTATCATATCGTTAACTGCATCTGAAACTCTAATATCGCAGGCGTACCCTTTTATCTTACCACCCTGATCGGTAATTTCCTTTACTGTTTCATCTAAGACAGCTTGTCTTCTTCCACAGATATAAACTTCAGCACCTAATTCGGCATACTCTGATGCCATTTCTTTTCCTAAACCAGTTCCGCCACCGGTAACTAGAATTCTTTTTCCTTTGAGGATATCTTTTTGAAACATATAATTTTCCTATATTAGTTTTAAACGAGTAAATAATATTGAAACTATCCAACCTAATAGTCCAGATAAGATAATTGCTATAATTCCATACAGTAGTGCAAATTTATTTGCAAAAAGCCATATTAATCTTGCAAAACCTGCTTGCTTTAAATCAATAGAACTTTCTGCATAAGAAATAGCCTCTCCATTTTGAAAAAGAAAATATCGAATAAAATATTTACCTTGTAAAGAGTTTGGAGGTAAAAGAAATTCAGTTTTAAATAAACCCACTTTTCCGGGTCCAGATTTTAAAATTACATTACCTTCTTTTTCAAGAAACTGACCTTTGTCATACATTTCTGATCTTAATCTATTATCAAATTTAACTTGTTTGACTGTGCTATGTTTAATTTTGGCTTTGCCAAGAGGAAGATTTTCTATTCCTAAACCTAATTTATTCAGATTTTTCTGACTAGTTATTTCCATAAAAGGTTTTGAGCTGAGTATATTATAATAACTTGGCACATTGGTGTAATAAGATTTACCTCGTCCAAGCCATATTCCAAAAAATCTTCTTTTTTCTTGCATAGTTTGATTTTTAGGAGGACCAACAATTTCAATCATTATATCCCTTCTCCCTATAGGAGTTGCACCAAATAAAACAACACGTGTTCCAGAGATACCTGGATTAATTTGAACATCTCTCTCATTTGTATCAATCACTAAGTCTAAAGGCGCTTGTGCACACAAGAACGTTAAGATAAAAATAATTTTAAAATAAGTATTCATTAATGCGATCCTCCGCCTATTAAGAGGGTAATTGTCTCACTGGGCCTTATTAATAAATCAGAGGCCATAATAATTCCAACGCTTAAAACTAGAACCGCCAGTGATGCTCTGAGCATAGGACCCTGAAGCTTACTACTTAATTTAACACCTATTTGAGCGCCGACAGCTCCACCTAATAATAAAATTAACGCTAATACTATATCGACTGTTTGATTGTGGTAGGAATGGAGAAGTGTAACTATCGCAGTTACAAAAATTATTTGATATAATGATGTGCCAATAACAACAGAGGTTGGCATTCTAATAATATATATCATAGCAGGAATCATAATAAATCCACCGCCAACTCCCATTATTGATGCTAAAATTCCAACAATGAATCCTATAGTTAAAGGCGGTATTATGGATATATATAAACCAGATTTTTTAAACCTCATTCTGAATGGTAAGCCCATAATCCAGGAATGGTGATACGGTTTAGATCTTTTTTTCTTACTGAAAAACCCCATGCTGTCAAGACTTTCATAAAGCATAAAGCTACCGATGCTAGTTAAAAATAAGAAGTAAGTTAAGGTTATTAAAAGGTCTATAAGACCCACCTTGATCAGAGAATTAAAAATACTAATTCCAACGAAAGAGCCAAGCATTCCTCCAACCAAAAGAAGATTACCAAGCTTGATATCCACTGCATTTCTTTTTAAATGCCCTATTGTTCCCGATAACGAAGATCCAACAATATGATTTGCTTCTGATGCAACTGCAACAGCTGGCGGAATCCCTAAAAGAATAAGCAAGGGTGTCATTAGAAATCCTCCTCCAACGCCAAACATTCCAGAAAGTATTCCAACTAGCATCCCAAGAATTAGGAATATTATTGGATTAATTGAAAGCTCTGCAATTGGTAGATAAAGTTCCATAACAAATATCAACGTAATATATTTAAAAAATAAGGCCAGTCTGCTTAAAATTCTTTAATAACAATAGAGACAGTTCTATTTTAATAATATATAAATTTGTCAATAATAAGTCTTATCAAAAAGATAGAGGTAATAAAAAAAATGACAGAAGCTTGGATAATTGATGCTTGTCGTACTCCAAGAGGTATAGGCAAGGCCGGTAAAGGGGCTTTGAGTTCTATGCACCCACAACATTTAGGTGCAGCAGTCCTCAAGGCTATAGCCGAAAGAAACAAAATAAATACTGCAGAAGTTGATGATATTATTTGGGGCACTAGTTCTCAAAGAGGTACTCAAGGTGGTGATTTAGGGCGTATGGCGGCTCTCGATGCAGGGTATGATGTTAAATCAAGTGCCGTAACGCTTGATAGATTCTGTGGATCAGGGATTACAAGTGTAAATATTGCAGCATCAAGTATTATGTCTGGAATGGAAGATTTAGTTTTGGCTGGTGGAACAGAAATGATGTCTACGTATGGTCAAGATGGAAATACACCATCACCCTTTATGGATAATGGAAATACAAGATTGAGAAGTGAACATCCACAACCACATCAGGGTGTGTGTGCAGATGCTATTGCCACTCTTGAGGGAATAAATAGAGAAGCAGTGGATGCATTAGCGTTTGTCAGCCAACAAAATGCTGACAAGGCAATTAAAGCCGGCTATTTTGATAAATCACTGATACCTGTTTATAATGCTGAAGGTGAATTAGTTCTTGATAAAGAAGAATTTCCAAGGCCTCAAACAACATTAGAAGGTTTGTCTGATCTTAAAGCTTCCTTTGAATCTTTAGCTGATTATCCTTTAGACGAGGAAGGTACAACTTTTAGAAAATTAGTCCTGCAAAAATATCCTGATTTAAAAATTAATCATGTTCATCATGCAGGTAATAGTTCTGGAGTAGTTGATGGAGCTGCGGCTCTTCTTCTTGCTTCACCAAATTACGCTAAAGCTAATGGAATGAAGCCTCGCGCTCGTATCAGAGCTATGGCAAATATGGGTGACTCTCCTACTCTAATGCTGAACGCACCGGTTCCTGCTGCAAAAAAAGTTTTAGAAAAAGCAAATCTATCAATTAACGATATTGATCTTTTTGAAGTTAACGAAGCTTTTTCAGTTGTAACAGAAAAGTTTATTCGTGATCTTGATATTGATAGAGCTAAAATTAATGTTAATGGTGGAGCTATGGCACTTGGACACCCTATTGGAGCAACTGGTTCTATATTAGTAGGTACTGTATTAGACGAGTTGGAAAGAAGGGATCTTCAATTTGGATTAGTCACTATGTGTGCCGCAGGTGGAATGGCGCCAGCAGTAATAATCGAAAGAGTTTAGATTTAATTTTCTTTTATAAATTTTAAGTTAAATTGTTTTCTTAATTTAAGTTTAAGATTTAGTAGTGCGCTTGTAAAATATTGAGGGTTTAAAAAATGTCACTTGTTGAAAGCTTACAAAAAAGGATACCTCTCAATAATCAAATAGGTTTAATAGGCCTACTTTTATGTGCCTTTTCTTCACCTCTCATAATGCCTCTTAATATTATAGCAATATCAGAAAAATTTATAAGTGCTACTA
The DNA here is from genome assembly GCA_905182015.1 of alpha proteobacterium MED-G09. Lineage (GTDB taxonomy): Bacteria > Pseudomonadota > Alphaproteobacteria > MED-G09 > MED-G09 > MED-G09. Next base: position 244,665 of record CAJIZT010000007.1, read on the forward strand.
ATGGTCAGGTGGGTTTGATAGCAACAATTGAGACATTATTTATTTCTATTTCTTCAATAACTTTATCAAGATTTGTGAACAAAATTAACAGAAAGAAAATATTCTTTGTGGCCGCCTTGCTTGTCATGACTGGTAACTTTTTAACAATATTTTCTCCAGAATTAAATTTTGTAATTCTTTCTAGAATAGTTGCTGGTCTAGGTTCTGGTGCTATTGTGGCTACTGTAGTGGCGACTATAGCTAGAGGCTCTAATGGCCAAATGACTTTTGCTTTATTAAACTCTGGCGTCGGAGTTATGGGTATCATATTACCATTTCTACTTCCTATTATCATTGCCTCAAATGGTATGGAAGGAGCTTACTCTTTGCATTTCTTAATTTCATTATTTACTTTCTTATTTCTATATATAATTACCTTAGATGACGGTAAAAATGACGAAATAAGTTCTATGCAATCTTATAAAGGTATCGCCGGATGGATCGCCATGGTTGGAACAGCGTTAGTATTTTTAGCTCATGCGGGTATATTTTCTTTCTCTGCAAAAATAGGTGCATCCTTAGGAATCTCTGTAACACAAATAGGTTATATTTTTATGTCAGGCGGTGTTTTAACAATTTTTGGACCACTAATTGCTGGGTTTATAGGACAAAGATTCGGAAGTTTAGTGCCGTGCCTTTTATTGATCGCTGTTCTGTTAGTTACGGGCGTTATTATACCTAATGTGACATCACCTATAATTTTCTATATGACAGTTCCTATTTGCGGAATGATTCCTATGATTATGACGCCATTTTATCTTGGGGCAATGGCAAAATTAGATCCTACAGGTGGTTTAGCAGCGGCTCATCCAGCTTTTTCTACTATGGGCGGTGCAGCAGGTCCTGTTGTTATGGGATATGTATCGGATTGGCAAGGGTTTACTGGAATAGGCTGGGTTGTATTAGTAACTATTTTGTTAGGTGCTCCATTGATCTCAATAGCTTTATTAGAAGCTGATAAGAAATAATCTTTTTTATTAATTGAAAATCTTAAGAAAATGTTGTGCAATAATTTTTTAAAACCTGGAGAAAAAGATGTCACGAATTAAAAAAGTTGATTTAGATGATTGGGATAAAGATCTAAGAGAAATGACTGCTGCCGATAGTGGAACGCCTCTTGAGCAAGGTGCAATGAGAATGTTTGCGCATACTCCTGAGATTTCAAAAGGACTCACTGCTTTTGCGGGATCATTAAAACAAAATAGGTCCTTACCCGATCGATTGGTTGAGCTGGTTAGACTTAGAGTAGCATTTCATAATCAGTGCAGAAGCTGCATGGCTATTCGATATAAAGATGGACAAGAGGATGGTATTACTGAAGATTTAGTATGTTCTCTTGAAAAGCCAATGGAGGCAGATAATTTATCAGACGCAGAAAAAGCCGCCATTCAGTATGGAGAGCTTTTTGCGACAAATCATTTGGCTATCAATGACGATATTTACGACAACCTTAGAAAATATTTTAATGAATCAGAAATTGTTGAACTATCCATGACAGTAGCTTTCTTTGTTGGATTTGGAAGGCTTGCAGCTAGTTATCACATGGTTGAAGAACTTCCAGAGTCTTTTCAAGCTGACGAAAAAGAGACGCTAACTCCTTGGGGAAACGACTCTATTATTGTTAGATAATTATATAATATTTTTTTGGAGAATTTAAATTGGTCGTAGTTACAGGCAACAATACTCTAGCTCCTGAGTTTATTGTTTCAACTGATACTGGTTTGGATGGTGTCTTACAAGTTTCTATCATTGATAGTCGAGCTGGAGAAGAAATACAGCAACAGCAAATTAATGACGCTCCTGATTCAAGAGGTGGGACAGCAGCACTATTATATACAGGAAAACACATTCTTCATTGTAAACACGCAATCGAAGGAGCGGGTTATGGAGGAAGTACACCTGAAGATGCAAAATACTGGTATATTT
>CAJIZT010000008.1 GCA_905182015.1 alpha proteobacterium MED-G09
CACGCGTTACTAAGCCGTCTGCCACTGTCCACCTGAGCAAGCTCAGGTTTCTCGTTCGACTTGCATGTGTTAAGCGTGCCGCCAACGTTCGTTCTGAGCCAGGATCAAACTCTTAAGTTTAATCTTACTATGACTCGCTTGTTCTTTATTTAAATCTCAAAAACTTTTGACAAGAGCACTAACTATAAAAGTTAACACACTTGTACGTTGGTTTGAAACGTAAAGACGAGTCAAATAAATTTGATATATTTCATAAGAAATATATCCGCTTGGACATCGCCACCTACGTTTCTCTTTCTTTTATCACAATTTCAAAGAGCACACTAAGAGATAACTGAACCGAGCTAGATAAACCAGCAATTATTTAAGATACAATTTCTAAAAGTGTTTGGTTAAAAACCACCCAAACTTTTTATAGCTTGGAATAGGGTTTATAAGTACCTGGAATGGCAATGTAAACCTTTTTCTTATAATTCTTTTCCAAAATTTTAATAAAAATCTAATATAATATATTATACATATTTATCAGATATTTAGTTAGTAATTTATAGTACTTTTAAGAACCCTCAGCAACGTCTAAATCTGCACTCTCTGGGATTGAAATAACATTTTCTTTATTTTCTTCTTTAGAATCTAATAATTTTTCTTCTTTAGTGTCTGATAACCTTACCTCAGTATTCTTATCTTTTGCTTTTTCATTACTTTTCTGGGGAGCCGGAGCTTTTTCATCAGAATTATTTTCGTTTTTTTCAAACTTACCACTTTCTATTAAAAGACGAGCATAATGCTCTCCGTGCTGAAAGTAGCTTTCCTGAAGAACGTTATCCCCCGCCGATTGTGCGTCACGCGCTAAAGTGAGGTATTTCTCATAAATTTGTTTTGCAGATCCCCTTACTTTGATAAATGGACCATTAGATTCTAGGTTATTTCCATTATTACCACCGGGACGACGATGATTATTATTTCTTCTTCTATTGTTATTATTTCTAGGTTTAACCATAACAACACATTATAAATATTGATGAATCAATCATTAAAAATCCTAATTTTTTTTGATAAATAATTCTAAGTAAACTTAATAAAACTTTAGCTTTAACTGAGAATAATTTTGTATATATACAAAAACTGCACGAACATTAACCTTAAGTTAATTTTAATACCACATTTTTTTTAATTATTTTAAGTTTTTTTTGTTTCAAAAGTAAGGATTCTATCTAAACCACTAATATCATTATATTTTTTTAGTAAATAAAATTCTTTGGATTCAAATATTTTAATAACATCATCAGCCTGATTGTATCCAATCTCTAATATTATTCTTCCATTTTTTCTAATAATTCTATTTAAGTTATCTGCAATTTCTTTGTAGCAAACCAGACCATCGCTCCCGCCATCTAATGATACAAGAGGATCATAATTTTTTACACTGCTAGATAGATTCGTGATTTCAGTTGATGAAATATATGGTGGATTGGATACTATTAGATCATAACCACCATCAACAGAATCAAACCAATTAGACACTATAAATAACGCTCTTTCATCTAAATTAAGATTACTGCTATTTTGTTTTGCAATATTAATTGCATCAAAAGAAATATCTGTGCCAATTCCATTCATTTTCTTATTTTCCTTAAGAATGGATAAAAGTATACATCCAGAGCCAGTCCCTAAATCTATAACATTTTTAAATTTTTTATCTAAAATAAAATTATTAGCAATATCAACAATAAGTTCCGACTCTGGCCTTGGGTCAAGAACTTCAGTTGAGATTAGAAATGTAGAAGAATAGAAATCCCTTCGCCCAAAAATTTTGCTAATAGGTTCTCCCTTTAATCGTCTTTCTACTATTTTTTGAATCTTACCGAGGTTCTCAGAGGATACTTGGATTTTTGGTTGAAGAATAAACTCTTTTTCATCGAGATTTAAAACTTCTCGCAAAACAATCCGTGCATCGAGCGAATAAGTTGTAATTTTATTATCAAGAAAAGTCTTGGCGATAAGTTTTTGTAAGTCATCTAAAAACAAGAAATTATCCCTCGAGTAATTGTCTAGTTTTCTCTTCTGATGTTAGAGCATCAATTAAAATATTAAGATCTTGCCCCTCTAGAATTGTATCTAATTTATGCAAAGTAAGTGTTATTCTATGATCCGTTACTCTACCTTGAGGGAAATTATAAGTTCTAATTCTTTCGGATCTATCCCCTGATCCAACTTGAGAACTTCTATGTGCAGCTCTTTCTTGCTGCTGTTTAAACCTTTCTGCTTCATATAACCTAGCCCTTAAAACCTTCATGGCCTTTGCCCTATTCTTATGTTGAGATTTTTCATCCTGCTGACTTACAACTAGGCCTGATGGAAGATGTGTAATCCTTACAGCGCTATCAGTTGTGTTTACTGACTGACCACCTGGACCACTCGCCCTAAAGACGTCAACCCTAATATCCTTTTCCTCTATCACAATATCAACATCTTCAGGTTCTGGGAGAACCGCGACCGTTGCAGCAGATGTGTGGACGCGGCCGCTTGATTCAGTTGTCGGAACTCTTTGAACCCTATGAACGCCAGATTCAAATTTTAATCGTGAAAAAACTCCTTTGCCAGCTATAGAAAGAATGACCTCTCTAAATCCTCCAACATCACCATCAGAAATAGAAATTATTTCAGTTTTCCATCCATTTGAATCCGAAAATCTTTGGTACATTCTATATAGGTCGCCTGCAAATAGAGCAGCCTCATCGCCACCTGTACCAGCTCGAATTTCTAAAATTACATCGCTTGAATCAGCCTTATCCTTTGGTAATAACAATAATTTTATTGCATCATTTAGATTAATAATTCGAGCCTGTAAATCCTTCAGTTCTTCATTTGCTAATTCTCTCATCTCACTATCATTAGATGAGTCTTCAGATAGATTCTGTAAATCAGAAATTTCTTCATAAATACTTTTCCACTCCTTTACAGCTGAATATAAAGACTGAATCTCAGCATACTCTTTTGAGAGCTCAACAAATCTATCAGATGTATTCTCTTTACCTAGTTCATCTTCAAGTTCCTTGCCTTTCTTAAGGATGCTTTCTATTCTATCCAATGGAATTGTTGTCACACTCTTTCCTCATTAATGATTATTTGAGATTTTTTTTCTACATGCTTAACGATTTCATCAATCATCTCGCTATTATTTAATTTTGATAATTGTTTACCACTTATATAAATCATACCACTACCTTTTCCGCCACCAGTGAAACCAACATCTGTATAAAGAGCCTCGCCCGGGCCATTAACTACACAGCCAATCACAGAAAGAGTTATTGATTGAGTAATATGAGATAACCTCTCTTCTAGAGTCTTTACAGTATCAATGACATTAAAGCCCTGTCTCGCACAAGATGGGCATGAAATTATAGTAACGCCCCTGTGCCTTAGGCCAAGACTTTTAAGAATATTATAGCCTACCTTAATTTCCTCAACTGGATCTGCTGACAAAGAGACTCTTATTGTATCTCCAATACCATTAAGAAGAAGTTGTCCGATTCCAATAGAGGATTTTATTGATCCCGCCATTAAACCCCCCGCCTCAGTTACGCCTAAATGAAGGGGGGCGTCTGTTACTTTGGCTAATTGTTTGTATGCCTCAATAGTTAACAAAGCATCGGAGGCTTTGACTGAAATTTTATATTGATCAAAGTATAGATCTTGTAATATTTTCTCATGCATCAAGGCGCTTTCAACCATGGCTTCTGGACAAGGGCTTCCGTATTTTTCTAATATTTTTTTTTCTAATGATCCCGCATTAACTCCAATACGAATAGAACACCCATTATCTTTTGCTGCATTAACCACTTCCTTTACTCGGTTAATATTCCCTATATTGCCCGGATTAATTCTTAAGCAAGACGCCCCCGATTTTGCAGCCTCAATTGCTCTTTTGTAATGAAAATGGATATCAGCAATTATTGGAACGTTACACTCTGGAATAATTTTTTTTAAGGCCGCCGTAGAGTCCTCGTCGGGACAAGAAATCCTTATTAAGTCGGCCCCTGCCGATTCTATTTGTCGAATTTGATCTAGCGTCTTAGAGACATCAGAGGTATTTGTATTAGTCATAGACTGAACTGAAATAGGGAAATCACCACCAACATTCAAAGATCCGACGGCAATAATATTGCTTTTCCGCCTTTTAATATTTCTCCAATAATACTCTTCCATGAATTAACTCACTTTATGTTCTATTAAGATATTTATTCAGTAATTTTTCCTAACTCAAAGTGCTCATGCAGCATATTTAATGCTCTTTCAGTAAGATCTCTGCTTATTAAAACAGAAATTTTAATCTCTGAGGTAGAGATAACATCAATATTTATGTTATTTTGAGATAATACTCTAAACATTTGACTCGCAACACCTGCATTACTTCTCATTCCAACGCCTATTATTGAAATTTTTGAGATATTAGAATCCACTATTAAATCCTTATAGGAAAGGTTTGATGATAGGTCTTCCATGAGTTTCTTGGCCTTATCAGATTCATCAACAGGAACTGTGTAGGTTAAATCAGTTGTTCTTCGGTCATCAGAAATATTTTGTACAATCATGTCTACATTAATACCATTGTCAGCAAGAACTCCTAGTATTTCCGCAGCTACTCCAGGTTTGTCTTTAATACCTTTTAGGGTTAGTTTTGCATCAGTCGATGAAGATGTTACTCCTGTTACAATTTTTTTATCAGAAATTCCATTCTCCGAACAAACTAATGTACCTTTCTTACCTTCACTTAAATCACTAAAACTTGAAAGCACCCGCAAAACAACATTATTATTCATTGCTGTTTCCACAGAGCGTGTTTGCAATACTTTTGCGCCAAGTGAAGACATCTCGAGCATCTCTTCATAAGAAATCTTATCTAATCGTTTTGCGTTTGGCACTTTATTAGGATCTGATGTGTAAACACCATCAACATCAGTATATATATCACAAAAATCTGCTTTAATAGCGGCTGCAATAGCCACAGCTGAAGTATCTGATCCCCCTCGCCCTAAAGTAGTTATTCTGCCTTCGGAGGTTATTCCTTGAAAACCAGGTATTACAACCACCTCATTAGATTCTAATAAATTCAATATTTCTTCAGAATGAATCGCTTTGATACGAGCAGACCTAAAATCATCATTTGTAATAATTGGAATTTGCCATCCCATCCTTGATTGAGCCTTAATACCTTTAGAGCTTAATAAGCCGGCTAGAAAACCAGCACTAGTTTGTTCGCCGCTAGATATAACAACATCATACTCTGAACTAGGAAAATTATCAGAAAGGTCTTTTGTCAAATTTATTAATCTATCTGTCTCGCCAGACATCGCGGATAGAACTACTACAATTTGATTACCCAAATCTAACTCAGCCTTAACAATATCGGCAACATGATTAATGCGTTCGACGCTACCAACCGAAGTTCCACCAAATTTCATTACTATCCTAGACATTTTATTCTCCAAAACATTTAAATACCTGAAATTATTCAAAAAATATAATAATTTTGAATTTTCTTATTGGGCGTGAGATATAGATAGTGTATAGGCGATGAAGGAGCAAGTAATAGTGACGAAAGAAAGAAAAATAAAAAATACAACAATTGACCAAAAGGAACACGATAAGTTCTATAAGATGGCCGAGGAATGGTGGGATCCTAAAGGAAAATTTAAAGCTCTACATAAATTCAATCCTGCTAGAATAGCTTTTATTAGGGAAAAAATTATTAACCATTTTAAAATTAATGGCCAAGACATAACTCCATTTAATAATCTCAATCTTTTAGACGTTGGTTGTGGCGGAGGTTTACTAAGTGAACCAATGTCAAGATTGGGGGCAAGCGTAACGGGAATTGATGTTGTAGAAAAAAATATCAAAACTGCATTGGCACATGCGAATGAGCACGCTCTTCCAATTAATTACCAGGTCAGTACGGTTGAGGACTTGGCGAAGAAAAGAAAAAAGTATGACATTATCCTGAATATGGAAGTAATTGAGCATGTTGCTGACACAAGCTTATTTATAAAATCATGCAGCCACCTATTGTCACCTAATGGTATTATGATATTTGCAAGTTTAAATAGAACTATTATGTCTTATGGATTGGCAATAATTGGAGCTGAATATATACTTGGGTGGCTTCCAAGAGGAACGCATGATTGGAATAAATTCATAAAACCTGACGAATTAAAAATTTTATTTAAAAGCAATAAGCTGACAATAGACGAAATAAAGGGGGTTAAATATAATCCGATTTTTGATTCTTGGAAGGTTTCAGAGGATTTATCAATAAACTATCTAGGCTCTTCAACAAAAATTAGTTCTTAAGTTTCGGGTTAATGCCTGGTACTGGATGAACATTAATACCTTCCTCAATTAGCTCAACAGCATCCTCAATAGTCGTTTCTCCATAAATTTCTCTTTCATCTTTTTCGCCGTAATGCATTGACCTTGCTTCATCAGCAAATTTATCACCAACATAATCAAAGTTAGCTTCAATGTTTTTACGAGCCTTATTAAGAAGAACCTCAACATTATCTTTTTTTTGAATTGATTCTTTAGAGCTTTGTCCCTTAGGTGAAATATTAGGAGCCATTATTGACTTTTCAATCCTTAAGGAGCCACAACTAGGGCAGGAAATTAATTTTTTTTTGTTTTGTTTTTCAAAGCTTGATGAAACCGAAAACCAAGCTTCAAAAACATGATCTTTATTACACTTTAAAGAATATTTAATCATAATTAGTTACTCACAATACTATAAGCCGGACTTTTTTTCAAAGAAGGAATTTTTGAACGCGCTAGCTTTACCTCATTAAGATTAATTTTGAATTCGAGAAGCCCAATACCTTTTACCTTTTCTGCTATAATCTCACCCCATGGATTGACGACTAAAGAATGGCCATAAGTCTTTCTTCCATTCTCGTGCAGACCCCACTGAGCAGGCGCAACAATAAAAGACCCAGTCTCAATCGCCCTTGCTTGAATAAGCTTATGCCAGTGAGCTTTGCCGGTCTCAAAGGTAAAAGCTGATGGAACAAATATAATTTCCGCCCCTGATTTTGCAAGATCACGATATAAGTAAGGAAACCTAAGGTCGTAGCAGATAGTAAAACCTATTTTTCCAAAAGGGGTTTTTGAGATAATTGCCTTGTCGCCAGAATTATAAGTTTTGCTTTCTAAATATTTCTCCGTCTCAGAAAGTTCAACATCAAATAAATGGATTTTATCATACCTACTATTTATTTTACCATCAGAATCAATCAAAATAGTTCGATTGAGGGCTTTCCCGTTCAAATCCTTTACCACCCAAGATCCGAGATTAATCCAAACACTTAAATCGTTCGCTAATTTCATTAGATTTTTTAAGAATAAGTCATCCCCTTCGGCAGAAATATTTTTAAAAAGTTTAGTACTTTTTAATTCCATAATATTGGATGTTTCAGGCGTCGAAATAAGATTTGCACCATTATTTGCTGACTTCACAATATATTTTTTTAAGGATTCATATGAATCCTTTGGGACACACCCAGTACTTAATTGAATTAAGGAATATCTAGCTAACACTAGTTTCCTTCCAATAATTTACTTAGCTCGCCATTACGATCTAATTCATATAATTCATCATAGCCGCCTACATGCACTTCACCAATAAAAACCTGAGGAACAGAACGTTTACCGCCTGATCGCTCAAGCATTTCTTCCATAATTTTAGAATCATTCCCAATGTATAGCTCATTGTATTCAAGATTTTTATGAGACAAAAGTTCTTTTGCTTTGCTACAATAAGGGCACATTGGTCCTGTATAAATATCTATGTTCATATCTAATCTCCTGATAATTTATATGATATATAATAAATTATAATGAATAAGACTATATACTATTTGTATTTAACCTAATTACGAGATTTAAAAAATGATACATAATCGAAAAATGGGCCGCATAAGGAGAAAGCGATCCTATGGAAACAGTCCCGATTCTAAGTTATTTTTCAATGATTATTCAGAGGAAATGTTTGAAAGAATTGAGCTTATTAACAATCAATTTGAAAATGGATTAGCTCTTGGATTTAGGAATCTAAATATTCAAAAAGCAAAGAATATTATTGCCCTCAAGACTGCAGAGCTTAGTATGAATCCCGGCATTGATTTTGTTTGTGATGAAGAGCTTCTTCCTATAAAAAAATCTAGTTTAGATTTAATTATTAGTTTCTTTAATCATCATTTTTCAAATGACCTTCCTGGTATTTTATCTCAGATAAATCAGTCACTAAAACCAAATGGATTATTCATGGGCTGTCTTTTTGCTGGAGACACCCTTAAGGAGCTAAGATTTTGTTTTGCTAAGGCGGAAGAAGAAATATCAGGAGGAATAAGCCCAAGAATAAGTCCTTTTGCAGACCTACAAGATTTATCGAACCTTTTACAGAGAGCAAATTTTAATCTACCTGTTGCAGATATTGATCGCCAGAAGGTTTTATATGATAGTCCAATAAAATTAATGAATGATTTGAGGTTGATGGGAGAAACCAATATCCTTGATGAGCGGCAGAAAACATTTCTTAGAAAAGATATTTTAGAACGATCTATTGAAATTTATAACCAAAATTTTAGATTAAAGAATGGAAAAATTTTTGCTACTTTCGAAATTGCTTGGGTAATGGGCTGGAAATATCATGAGAGCCAACAAAAACCTTTGCAGCCAGGTTCTGGAAAAAAAAGTTTATCTGAGGCAGTTAATGAATTAGATTAATTCTTTATTTATCGCTCTTTTAATTAACTCACGGGTTTTGTCAATTCCATAAAGGGCCACAAAAGAACCAAATCTTGGACCCTGTTCTTGGCCTAGAAGAATCTGATAAAGGGCCATAAACCAATCACGAAGATTCTCATATTTAGCTTCTTTTCCGATATCATAAACAATAGTTTGGATAGTTTCTGCATCAGCATCCCTTTTTAGACCGTCAAGGCGAGATGATAGCTCATTTAATTCGTTAATTTCATCTTCAGATGGTTCTTTGTAAGTCTTGGTAGGTAAAACAAAATCATTAAAATAAGATAGTGCGTAATCAAGTAATTTATCAATATAATTCTCCGCATCTTTCGGAATATCTCCAATATATCTCCGGATGAACCCCCATAAAGTTGTCTTATCGTCAGCTTGTGATGCATTCACTAAATTAAGAATCAATGCAAAGGTTACAGGCACCTTAAAGCAGTTTGGTTCACCGTTGTGAATATGAAAAACGGGGTTATTTAATTGCTCTGCTATAGTCTGGTTTGAATATTTTTCTAAAAAAGTTTGATATTCATCAACTGCCTTGGGTATGACATCAAAGGAAAGCTTTTTTGCTCGTCTTGGTTTTTGATACATATATAACGAAAGACTTTCAGGATTTGCATACTTAAGCCATTCGTTAATTGTAATACCGTTTCCTTTTGATTTAGAAATTTTTTCACCATTCTCATCAAAGAAAAGTTCATAATTGAAACCCTCAGGTGGAACTTGCCCTAGTTTCCTACATATTTTTCCAGATAAATTTACAGAATCAATTAAATCCTTTCCAGACATTTCATAATCAACACCGAGCGCTACCCACCTCATAGCCCAGTCAACTTTCCACTGAAGTTTACATTTTCCTCCAAGCACAGAGGTTTCAACTTCCTCGTTTTTTAGCTGATTGAAATAAAGTATAGTGTTTTTTTCTTTATCGACCTCCAAAACCTTCGCCATTAAAACTTTCCCAGTTTCATGACAAATAGGAAGAAAGGGGGAATAAGTTTCACGTCTTTCCACACCTAATGTTGGTAGTATTATATTCGAAACAATATCATAATTTTGCAAAATATTTTTAAGAGTATCATCAAAATTTCCAGCTAAGTATTGCTCTGTTGCGCTCATAAACTCGTATTCAAAACCAAATTTATTAAGAAAGTCCTTCAAGATAGTATTATTATGATCAGCATAACTCTTAGCTTCACCATAAGGGTCCGGAATGCTTGATAGGGGTTTTTCAAGATTGTCCTCGAGTACTTTTGCATTGGGAATATTATTAGGCACTTTTCGTAATCCATCCATATCATCAGAGAAGCATATTATTTTTGATTTTATTAAGGGATCAAGTATTTTTAGAGCAGATCTTACCATTGAAGTTCTGGCAACTTCTCCAAAGGTCCCAATATGAGGCAAACCAGAGGCCCCATAGCCAGTCTCAAATACTACATCCCTTTTATTTTTTTCAAGACGCTTAATAATTTTTCTAGCCTCTTCAAAGGGCCATGACTTGCTTTCTGTTGCATCTGCTATTAAAGATTTATTCATGAACTCACTCAGCTCTATTGATAGTCTTATTTATACCATGACATTGTCTGCCGCAACAGATGGTGACATTTCTGATAAAGAATTAAACATTATTAATTTTCTTTTTACCACTTTGCCAATATTTGAAAACATAAATAATGATTATTTGTCAAAAAAAATGATCGAGTGCATGGAGCTGACTGAGATAGAGAATAATTTTGAAAATATTTTAGACTTGATTAATAGTGGTTTAAGCTCAAATAAGGACTTAAAAAAAACTGCATACATTCTAGCCCTAGAGGTCATGATGGCTGATCTAAATATTATTGAAGAAAGCGTAAGGTTTTTAGAATTACTCGGGGATTCTCTAGAACTAAATAATTTAGAGATATCAGCAATTAAGCACACAATACGATCGAAATATGCAGAGCTTAAAAATTAACATTTAATCTCTTTAGTCTTGAATAAAATGCTTTGAAAGTCTTAGGTTTTGTTTCTGATAATTTGATCCTATTGAAGAGCCATAAAATTTTTCAGGAAACTCCGTAAGCTTCTCATACATTAGACGTCCGACTATTTGATTGTGCTCTAAAATAAAAGGAACATCATAGCCCCTTACCTCTAAAACAGCTTTTGATCCTTCACCATTTGAAGACCCGTGACCAAAACCAGGATCAAAGAATCCTGCATAATGGACTCTAAATTCACCAATAGAAGGATTAAAAGGAACCATTTCAGCTGCATGACTAGGAGGAATAGCAATTGATTCATGAGATGCCAAAATATAAAATTCGCCCGGATCTAGTATAAGTCTATTTTCATCATTAAGTAAAACAGGGTCCCAAAACTTTGAAACCGAATATTTATTTGGCTTATCTAAATCTATTAACCCAGCATGTCTCTTGGCCTTATATCCTATGATTTCTTCTTTATTATTACCATTTAGGTTTACTGAGATTGCTAATCCCTCTGATATATCGGCCTTACCATTATAGACAATGCTCTCCTCAGAATGTAGTCGTTTTAACTCAGTATCAGAACTTGTTAGTCTTCCCCTTCTAAATCGCATCTGATTTAACCGCGTGCCTTGCCTAACAATAACGGGGAATGTTCTAGGCGATATTTCTAACCAAAGGTGCCCCTTATAGCCCCCGGGAATTTTATCAAATTCGTGGCTACCATCACATATTAATCTTGTAAAAACATCTACTCGGCCCGTTGAACTCTTGGGATTTGAAATAGCGGTTATTCTTTCTGGAAGTGATAATGCCTCCATCAACGGTACCAGATAAACACATCCAGTTTCAAGAACTGCGCCATCGGATATATCAATTTTATGAAGAGCTAATTCGGATAACTTATCTTTGACAGATCCATCAGATGGTAAAAAGCTTGCTCTAATTCTATAAGCAATATCACTAAGTCTAAGGTCTAAACTTGCAGGCTGAATCTGTTCCTCCGAAATATTGCCTTGTGACCAAATTTCACCACTTTCAATCATCGATCGAATAATTTGTCCAGGCAGGATTCCCGAAAGAGATATTTTTTGACCTGGCGCGCGCCCAGGGTCAGCTGAGCTAATTTCAGAATCAGGGAAAAGGTCTGGTGATTTTTTTTTAGTCATAATAATTCGGTTTCCAAAGAAAAAATAAATCGTAATAATCTATTTTATAATTACTTAGAAGATTATAAGTTCTTATGAAATGATATCAAAGAGGTATATGATAAAAAAATGAAAACTGCATCAAATATTATACAACCTATAATTTCTATAATAGGAATTTTTTTAATTGGTCTATCATTTACTATGATAATTCCGGGATTTTTAGATTTAGCCGAAAATAATATGAACTCGTCTGGTTTCTTTCTCAGCAGCCTTTTTACTTTTTTTATAGGCTTTTCTCTAATTTTAGTTAATAGAGGCAGTAATAAAAAAATTGAATTAAAAAGTGCCTTTATTTTAGTAGTGATTAGTTGGTTAATTTTATCAATTTTTGCATCACTGCCTTTTATTGCCTCTACCGGTAACTTAAATATTACAGACTCTTTTTTTGAAGCAGTGTCGGGACTAACAACCACAGGCTCTACGATTATTAATGACATCGAAAATACTTCTAGGGGAATTATTCTTTGGCGAGCAATCCTCCAATGGTTAGGTGGAATTGGTATAATAGTCAGCGCAATTTCTATTTTACCAAATCTGGGGGTCGGCGGTATGCAGTTATTTAGACTGGAAAGTTCAGACACTTCTGAAAAACTTCTCCCCAGAGCGGCAAGCATTGCTTCAGAAATTTCAGTTTTATATATAGCATTATCTGTAGTTTGCGGAATATCGTATTGGCTGATAGGACTTTCTCCCTTTAATGCATTAGTTCACGCGATGTCAACTATTGCTACTGGTGGATTTTCTTCAAAGTCTGGCTCAATTGGTAGCTTTAATAATATAAATCTTGAATTTATAGCTGTATTTTTTATGATAATATCTAGCCTTCCCTTTGTACTTTACCTTAAGGCTGTCAGAGGAAGACCATCCGTTATTATTAAAGATCAGCAGGTAAGGGGATTTTTTCAAATCTTAATACTTTCCTCGATAACGGTAATGTCTTACCTAATTATAAAAGGTAATTTTTCTTCACTTGAAGCAATTAGATATTCATTATTTAATGTTACATCAATCCTGACAGGGACAGGTTTTGTAACGGCAGAATATGATATGTGGGGTACCCCAATTATATTAATATTTTTATTTATAACATTTATTGGTGGGTGCGCTGGATCAACAACATGTGGAATTAAAATTTTTAGACTACAGATCATTTATTACAACTCGAAGGAAACAATTGGGAAGTTAATAAGTCCAAACAGAGTCATAAATAAAAAGTATAATGGTGAACATTTAAGTTCGGAAATAACTCAATCAGTCATAACTTTTCTTTTTATTTTTATAGTAACATTTGTAGTGCTTTCACTTTTGCTAAGCTTCACAGGACTTGATCTTTTAACATCATTTTCAGCTGCTGCTACTTCAATTTCTAACGTAGGGCCTGGGCTTGGAAGCATGATTGGACCTTCGTACAACTTTTATGAAATTTCAGATGCTGGAAAATGGCTACTATCTATTGGAATGCTGGCAGGTAGGTTAGAATTTTTAACCTTAATAGTGATTTTTAATAAATCTTTTTGGAAATAATTTTCTAATCACTCAAGCACCAGTCAATAATTCCTTTTTGGGCATGTACTCTATTCTCTGCTTCATCCCAGACATGTGAATTGGGTCCATCAATTACTTCTGCTGTAACCTCCTCACCTCGATGAGCAGGCAAGCAATGAAGAAACATTACATCATCTTCAGCAAGTTTAATTAGTTTATTATTTACCTGATAACTTTTTAGCATTTCTCTTTTTGAGGCATCCTCTCTATCACCCATAGAAAACCAAGTATCTGTTACAATACAGTTCGAATGTCTAGCCGCTTTCTCTGGAGAAATATTATCAATTATTTTTGCACCCTCATTTAAAGCTTTTTTTATAATTTTTTTGTCAGCACTAAATTTCTTAGGTGCGCAAATTCTTAACTCAAAATCCAATAAAGAAGCCGCATGTATCCAGCTATGGGTCATAT
The DNA here is from genome assembly GCA_905182015.1 of alpha proteobacterium MED-G09. GTDB lineage: Bacteria > Pseudomonadota > Alphaproteobacteria > MED-G09 > MED-G09 > MED-G09. Next base: position 13,949 of record CAJIZT010000008.1, read on the forward strand.
TGTTTCCTGGCCCAAACCAAGTCACAATTTTTCCATTAATTTTCCCTCTCTTTTCTTCAAATGTCATTAAATCAGTTAACACCTGGCATGGATGAGACCTGTCGGAGAGCCCGTTGATAACGGGAATAGAAGATTCAGAAGCAAAATCAATTAAGGTCGAATGCTCATTAGTTCTGAGCATAACTAAATCGACGTAACGGGATAAAACCTTCGCTGTATCCTCTATAGTCTCGCCTCTATTTAACTGCATATCATTTGAACTGGCGGTAATTGTTTTTCCACCCAATTGGAGCATGGCGGTTTCAAAGGAAAACCTTGTTCGCGTAGAAGGTTTTTCAAAGATCATTGCTAGTATTTTATCTTCCGCACACATATCAAGATCGAGCTCAGCATTACCCTTTCTAATTTTAGAATTCTTTCGCGTATGACACTTATCTAAAAGGACTCTAAAGTCTTTTTTTGAAAAGGAGTCCAGGTCAATAAAATGTTTAATTTTTTTAGTCATATGAAACCATATACTATAATTTTATATTTGATAATGCCTGGTCAAGCTTTTCTATTCCTAACAGTGCGTCTGATTCAGAAATATTAAGCGGCGGAAGCATTCTAACAACATTATCACCCGCATTAACTAACAGGAGACCCTCTTTAAACGCTTGCTCAGTGATTAGTGAGTTTTTTTCCAGGCACTCAATTCCAATCATCAAACCTTTACCGCGAATACCGAATATTTTATTATCATGCTTTTTAAGCAGATCAGACAAACCCTCAAAAAGAATTTTTGAAATAACACTGACATTAGTAATAATTTTTTCTTTCTCAATTATCTCCAAAACCTTATCTCCAATCATGCACGCAAGTGGGTTACCCCCAAATGTTGAACCATGAGAACCATTTACCATACTTTTTGCAACTTCATTGGTTGTAAGAATTGCACCCAAGGGAAAGCCACCGCCTAAGGCTTTAGCTAGTGTCACTATATCAGGTTTAACAGATGCCCACTCATAGCCAAAAAACTTACCAGTTCTGCATACTCCTGACTGAACTTCATCAAAAATTAATAAAATTCCTTTTTCAGTACATATTTTTCTAATTGCCCTTAAGCAGTCCTCAGGTATTACCCTAATACCGCCCTCTCCCTGAATGGACTCAATAAGAACTCCCGCAGTATTTTCGTTAATAGCATTTTTAAATGCTTCGTGGTTTCCAAAGGGAACTGAAACGAACCCTTTTGGAATTGGACCAAACCCTTCTAAATAGCTAGAATTTGCTGCTGCAGCAAGAGTTGCAAGAGTTCTTCCGTGAAAAGACCCAGAAAAAGTAATAATTTCATTTCGTTCAGTCTCGCCCATAGTATAAAAATACTTCCTAGCAATCTTAATTGCTCCCTCAACAGATTCAGCTCCAGAGTTACAAAAAAATACTTTCTCGGCAAAACTTAGGCTGCATAATTTTTTTGCTAATTTTTCTTGCTCGGGTATCTCGTATAGATTTGAAAGGTGCCAAATTTTATCTGCACTCACTTTCATAGCTTCATTTAAATCAGGGTGGTTATGGCCTAAAATATTCACTGCTATTCCTGCAGCAAAATCTAAATAATCCTTTCCATCTTTAGATTTTAACCAAGGGCCATGACCCGATTCAAAAGAGACAGGATAGCGATTATAAGTATTCATTATTGAACTATTCATTTTTTTCTCAGAATATAATTACTTAAAAAAACAACATTTTAAAGATAGTCTTCTAATTAAGTTTTCAGTCTCCATCCGCTTTTAAATAAATAAAAAGTTAATGCCCACATCGTAACATTTAAACTAGTTATAAAATAAACACCAAAGATAATTGAACTATCCGATGACCCAATAAAGCCGTAACGAAAACCATCAATTATATAAAAAAATGGATTATAGTCTATCAATACTCTAGCAAATCCAGGCATCCTTTCTACCGAATAAAAAGTACCTGATAAAAAAGATAACGGCACAATTATAAAATTTGTAATTGTTCCCAAATGATCAAACTTTTCAGACCAAATACCCGTCAATATTCCCAGTAAGGATAATAATAAGGATCCCGAGATACTAAAAAATAAAATAGCCCAAAGATGCTCTATACTTAATTCAACAAATAATAGATGGATACAGGGGAGGGATGCCAAGGCAACAACAATGCCTCGGGTAACTCCGCCCATGGAAATTGCAATATTCATTTCGACTGCAGAAATAGGAGGCATTAAAATATCAATAATATTACCTTGTATCTTAGACACTAGAAGTGACGATGAGGTATGGTTAAACGCTTGTTGTAAAATTGACATCATAATTAAGCCAGGTGCCAAAAATTCTACAAAAGGAACCCCATTAATATCTGGGCGAAGATTACCTAAGGCCAATTTAAAAATAGACATAAATAATATTGTAGTTGCAATGGGGGCCGCAATAGTTTGAAGGAAAATTTTAAAGAATCTTTGAACTTCTTTTTTATAAAGCGTCCAAAGCCCATACCAGTTAATTGAACCAGGGTCTCGAGGTTGTATCCATTTAAATTGAGAATTATCAGACATCCGAACATTCTCACTAATAATAGAAATAAAGAAAGCTATTTTTTAAAAAAACTATTTTTTTTGTTTTTTTTTAACTACATCTTGTATGAAAGGAAAATATGTATACCATATATATTATAAATAACCTTTGGAGAACGAATAATGGCATGGACTGATGATCGAGTTGAAACTCTAACTAAACTATGGGGTGAGGGACTTAGTGCAAGCCAAATAGCGAGGGAGTTAGGTGAAGTTACGAGAAATGCTGTGATTGGTAAAGTTCATAGACTTGGCCTAGCAGGAAGAGCTAGTCCCACCCGCCCAAAAAGCAGAGTGAGACATAGAGAACCTTCAAACTTTTCATCAACCTTTGACACAAAAGATAGATTTTCTGAAAATATTCGTCCACTATCTGTTCCGGAACCTGCTGTCAGCTCAAGCGGAGAGCCAATTAATATTCTTATGCTTACAGAAAAAATATGTAAGTGGCCTATCGGTGAACCAACTGATGAAGATTTTAGGTTTTGTGGTTTAGGAAGGAACCCTAATTCTGTATATTGCGAAGAGCATACCAAATTAGCTTATCAGCCACTAGATTCGAGAAGAAGAAAAAAATCAAAGTTTTCCGTTAAGAGAGTAACAAAATCAAGTATAGGTAATTATTAAGAAACCTTTTCTATCGAATACCCTACTGCCCTAATTGTTCTTATTGGATCTTTCTTATTCCTGACATTTAAAGCCTTCCTTAGCCTACCAATGTGCACATCGACTGTTCTTATTTCTACATTAATATTGTCAATGCCCCATACGTTATCTAAAATTTTTTCTCTAGTGAAAACCATATTAGGGTGCTCAATCAAGGTATTAAGAATCTTGAATTCTGTAGGCCCAAGGCTAATTGGATGTCCGCCCCTTAGAACTCTATACTCATCACGATTAATCGAAATATCGCCTAAAGTTATTATATTTTCTCCCTTCAGTAATCTTGAGCGTCGGAGAACCGCTTCGATCCTAGCAATTAGCTCAGCAAAGGAAAATGGCTTAGTTATATAGTCGTCTGCTCCCGCCTCTAATCCTTTAATCTTATCAGCCTCTTCACCTAAAGCAGTTAGCATTACAATTGAAGTATTGTTATTATTTATATTTCCACGTAACTTTCGACATACCTCAATACCGGAAATATTTGGTAGCATCCAATCTAATAGGACCAGATCAGGTAAAAAGTCATTTACCGCAGAAGAAACTAAATCACCATTACTTACAATATGAGTTTTATAACCCTCCTTAATAAGATTATAATCTATCAGCATGGCTAGATTTTCTTCGTCCTCTGCGATTAATATTTTCTTTAAATTTTTTAATTCTTTCATTTCGTTTCTCGCAAGATTAAAAAACGGTTTTCTCTTCGGCCTCAAGTTTTCTATCGTCAGTTAAGACTTCGCCAGTAACAATAAAGTGATTAACTTCTGCGATATTGGTAGCCTGATCCCCTATTCTCTCGAGGTATCGAGCAATAAAAAATAACGGTACTAATGCCTCAATAGCCTCAGGCTTGTTTCTAATATCCTCTAAAATTGCAGTTAGTATGCTTGCATAAGATGAGTCAATTTTAATGTCAGATCTCCAAACATTCAAAGCATTATCGGCCTTACCCTGAGCATAATCATCTAAAACAAGATCCAGATTGTTTTGAACATCTTTAGTTAGGCCAACAAGCGCATCGATAGTTTTTGGAGACTTAGCATTGAGCAAATCACCTTTTGCAATTCTCTTGCAAACTCCTTTGCACATGTCACCTATTCTCTCTAAAAAAAGAATAATCTTAACTGAAGAAAAGACACTTCTAAGGTCGTTGGCCATAGGTTGTCTTTTTGCCAATATATTAAAGGTCATTTCTTCAAGCTCAAATTGAAGAGCGTTAATTTGTTTATCGGCCTCTATGGTTTTTTTTGCAAGATCATGATCATTCATTTTTAAAGATTTTTCGACATTCGCCAAAGCAATTTGAGCAAGCCCCCCAAGATGAATCAGGCCATCAGTTAGCTCTCTTAGCTCATCATCAAATGATGTTACAATATGTTCTTCAGTCATTTTACCCTCCTATCCATACCTTCCGGTTACATAAGCCTCAGTTTGCTCATGCTCTGGACTTCTAAAAATTTTTTCAGTATCCCCAACTTCAATTAATTTACCAAGATGGAAAAATGCAGTCCGCTGAGAAACACGTGCTGCCTGCTGCATAGAGTGAGTTACAATGGTAATTGTGTACTTGCTCTTTAACTCATCAATTAATTCTTCAATCTTCGCCGTTGCGATTGGATCTAACGCCGAACACGGCTCATCCATGAGTATAACAGAAGGGTCGATTGCTATTGCCCTTGCAATACATAGCCTCTGCTGTTGACCGCCTGATAAGCTAGTTCCGGGCTCATGAAGCCTATCTTTTACCTCAGACCATAATCCTGCTCTTTCTAAACTTTCTTGTACCTTGCGATCAAGATCCTCTTGATGCAATATCCTTCCGTGCAATTTTGGCCCATAAGCAACGTTATCGTATACTGATTTTGGGAATGGGTTTGGCTTTTGAAAAACCATCCCAATACGCGACCTTAATTCTACAACGTCCACCTCAGGATCATAAATATTTTGGTTATCGATACTTATAGACCCCTCCACTTTGCAGATATCAATTACATCATTCATTCTATTTATACACCGAAGAAATGTTGATTTTCCACATCCAGAAGGCCCTATAAGAGAGGTAACTTCATTTTCCCTAATATCAAGATTTATATCAAAAAGAGCCTGCTGATCAGCGTAAAAAACATTAACATTGCTGCATTGAATCAAAGACTTATTATTTAACTGGTCATTCATAATAACACTGTCCATAGCATTTATTTAAAGAATTTACCATTTAACTTCGTATCTTTTTCTTAAAATAACAGCAACTAAATTAATAACTATTAGGAGCCCAATCAGTATTAGGGTTGCAGCACTTGTTTTAGCAACAAAAGCCCTTTCCGGACTATCCGCCCATAAATAAATTTGGACTGGTAGGGCTGTAGCTGGATCATTAATACTAGCGGGAATATCAACTATAAAAGCAACCATCCCTATCAGTAGAAGAGGTGCGGATTCTCCAAAAGCGCGAGCTAATCCGATTATTGCTCCAGTAAAAATTCCTGGCAAAGCAGCTGGGAGTAAATGCTGAAAAACGACTTGCATTTCAGATGCCCCCATGGCTAAAGCCGCTTCCCTTATCGAGGGAGGTACAGATTGTAGTGAGGATCGTGTGGTAATTATTATTGTTGGTAATGTCATTAGCGATAAAACTAACCCACCAACTAAAGGAACAGACCTCGGCATACCAAAAAAATTAATGAAGACCGCTAAGCCCAAAAGACCAAATATAATAGAAGGAACTGCCGCTAAATTATTTATATTAACTTCAATAAAGTCAGTTATTCTATTTTTAATTGCAAAATTCTCTAAATAAATTGCAGTTATCACGCCAATAGGAAAGCTTAATACAAGAGTCACAAAAATAGTTATTAAAGAACCTATAGTTGCTCCATAAAAACCTGCAACCTCTGGTTCACGACTATCTCCATTTAAGAATAGATTTCTTGAAATTTTACTTTCAACTCTTCCTCGAGATTGTAGCTTAGTTAGCCAAAAAATTTCTTGGTTATCTAGTCGACGTTCATCTTCAGGCAAATACACATCCACATAACCTTTATAGAAAAGATCAGAATCGTCAGTAAATAAAACACTAAAATAGAATTTTTTATTACCATACGTTGGATTTTCTATAATAAAATCTCTTAGACTATAGCCCGCGCTTGAGGATATTAATTTCGATAATTTTCTTTTTTCGGATCGATCCTGAACCTCAGGGAAAAGAGAGAAAAATGAGTCCCTTACAATCCCTCGGTAATTAATTTCTTCAATATCTGTGTCTAAAGACTGAGATACCATATTCACTTCAAGATCTAGGGTGTAATTAGTAAAAGCCGGAATCGATTTATAGATCATAGAACCAATTATAACTATTAACATAATGGCAGCTGTTACAAGTGATATTAGTCCATAAGCTTTGAATCTTTTTTCAGCTCTGTGTCTTTTTTTAAAATTATTACTACTCATATCGCTCTCTATATTTGCGAACAATAATCATTGCAAAAATATTTAAAATTAATGTGATTACAAATAACATTAATCCTAACGCAAAAGCCGCAAGAGTTTTTGGACTATCAAACTCTTGATCTCCAACAAGCAATGTCACAATTTGGACCGTTACAGTTGTGACAGCAGATAGTGGGTTTGCTGTAAGATTCGCCGCCAGACCAGCAGCCATAACAACAATCATAGTCTCGCCAATCGCTCTGGAAACAGCCAGTAAGAGGGCGCTAACTATGCCAGGTAAGGCAGCGGGGAAAATTACTTTTGAAACTGTTTCAGCTTTTGTCGCACCTAAAGCAAGGGAGCCGTCACGTAGTGAAACCGGAACAGCTGACATAACATCATCTGATAAAGAAGATACATAAGGGATAATCATTACTCCCATCACAGCTCCAGCAGCTAATGCAGATTCTGTAGCAACAGTGAGTCCTAAATACTCGCCACATGATCGGACAAATGGACCAACAGTAAGGGCCGCAAAAAAACCATAAACAACGGTTGGTATTCCAGCTAAAATTTCAAGAATTGGCTTTAGTAAATCCCTAGTTCTTGGCTTAGCATACTGCGATAGGAATATTGCCGAATAAAGACCAAGCGGCGCTGCTATTAGCATTGCGACAGAAGTTATAAGAAGTGTCCCAGTAAAAAGAGGTATCGCGCCAAAACTCCCCGAGGATCCAACTTGATCTTCACGAATTGCAGTTTGTGGTGACCAGTGGGTACCAAAAACAAATTCGAAGAAACTTACCTGAGAAAAAAATCTTAAGGTTTCAAAAATTAGAGAAAATATAATTCCCATTGTTGTTAGGACTGCCATTGTTGAAAACAAAAAGAAAATAAACTGAAAGATATTTTCAACCTTTCTTCTTGCATCAAACCTTACCGATAAACTCTTAAACGAGGCAATAGATGAAATAACAGATAAAATAAAAATTAGACTAAAGAGAATAATCCTTCCAAAAGAATGTTTATCAGAAAGCGACTTTGCCTTATCAATGGTCAAAAATTCACTATCAATTAAAGTCTTTAAGTTAGAAATATTATTGATAAGAAAATTTTTTACATAAATAATTTCATCCGAGCCTAACTCTCTTGTTGTATCGGAAATATACGGAATAACCAATGCACTTAAAATATTAGATTTAAACAAAAGAAAAAGAAAAAGTAAGAAAAGGGAGGGTAGCATTCCCCACAAAGAAACATAAAGACCATGATAAATTGGCATTGATCTAAGCGGTTCATTATTAACGAGGTATAATCTAGCCCTTCCCTTTGCTAAAGAGAAGGAAAGTAATCCCGATACAATGATCAAAGACAAGCTTATTAAAAGATCAGTATTGATCACTATCCTCCACTATAGATACAAATTTCAGTTTTATAACTCTAACTCAACTAATTCCTTACCAGCAGTTTTGTATTTAGTATACTCTTCTTTTGACAAAGGAATTAAGCCCTTCTCGATTAAATATCCATCAGGCCCCATCGCACTCTGGCTCGTAAACTCTTTGATAAATTCTTTAATAGAAGGCTTCATTCTAATATGGTTTTTCTTAACATAGAAGAATAAGGATCTAGAGATAGGGTATTCCCCTCCAAGAATATTATCAAAAGTTGGCTTGGCACTATTAACAATGGATCCTTGAATTTTATCAATATTCTGATCTAGGAAGCTAAAGCCAAATATACCAATTGCATTTGGATTTTGATCAAGTTTCTGAATAATTAAATTATCATTTTCACCAGCCTCAACAAACGCACCGTCTTCACGAATAGTTCGGGCAATTTTCTTAAATTCTCTCTTCCCTTCTTTTGAGCTCTCCCTCAAGGTCTTAAGCGCAGAAAAAGACTTTGCACCTCCATCCATTGCTAACTCAACAAAAGCATCTCTTGTGCCTGATGTTGGCGGAGGTCCAAGAACTTCAATTTTAATATTAGGAAGATCTGGGTTTACATCCTGCCAAGTTTCATGGGGATTATCTTGCAACTCTGAACCATTGGCATTTGCTGGAATTCTCTCAGCAAGCGCTAAGTAAATATCACGAGTAGTTAATTGAAAAACATCAGCTTTTTTAGAATTAGCTAAAACAATTCCATCATAACCAACTTTTATCTCAATAATTTTAATGCCGTTTTTAGAACACTTCTTGAATTCTTTACTTTTAATTCGGCGAGATGCATTTGTAATATCAGGATGCTTAGCACCCTTTCCAGAACAGAATAATTTCATTCCACCGCCTGAACCTGTTGATTCAACAATTGGTGTTCTATATTTATATTTTCTTCCAAATTCTTCTGCGACAGCAGTTGAAAACGGAAATACTGTTGATGATCCAACAATTTTAATTTGATCCTCAGCATTAACTGAGGGGCCAAGAATTAAAAATATCAAAAGACCAATAACAAACGATTTAAAAGTATTTTTCATTTTATTTCTCCTATTTGACAATTGAGCTAACATCATTAAAACATATCGAGGCTAAATTTATATTGTAATCCAGCCATAATGTGTTGTGATTCTTTTGAAGAGTCAGCATATGATTTATCAACATAATTTAAGTATAATTTTAATGGTTTAGCGACCTTATAATCGAAGCCAATGCCTGTAAGTTCGCCCCCGGCTCTGATCATGTCTGATTCACCATACATTACCTTAAAAGCTGCTTTTTTAGACATTTTCATCTTTAATGAAACGACATAACCATCATCATCATATTTACCAGTAGTATCCTCAGATTCTTGCCAAATAACACCTAGGGTAATTGGTTTTCCAAGAGGGATTGTTGCAGCAAATCTTGTTGTATCAAAGAAATATCCTTTTTGAGGAACCTCTGAATCAAATGCAACAGAAAAATGAGCTTTATTTCCAGCAAGTTTACCCTTCCAATCCAAAGATACTGAAAAAGCTTCTTCATCACCCTCTTCAAGAATTAACATTGTTGAAATATTAAAACCATTAGCCTTAGGTGAAGTCCATTGAACAATTTTTTTACTACGGTTTTCACCCCAAAGGATATTTTTAATATCACCAGCAGTATCATTAAATAAATCTATTTTACCTTGTGCTTTTTTTGTTGGTGTATCATGTATACCCATGAATACCTTACCGAAAGCACCTTTTAAACCAACATAACTGTTACGTTGTTTAAATACATTATCTCCTGAAACAGGGTCTGTTTGCCATTCATATTTATAAATAACGGACACTCCATTATCAAATATTTGCGAACCCTTAACCCCAATACGTGATGCGTGTGAAACAACATCAGTTTCTGAACCAGAATCTTTATCGTCACTAGTGATAGCAAGATCTAGACGACCATATACATTTATGCTAGCAATTGCTTCATTAGAAACAATTCCTAGTGCAAGAATAAATAGACCAAATTTTAAGCAATTTAATTTTTTCATAACTACACCTTTGTTTAATTAATAATGATCGGAAAAGACACCTTTTATATGAAGAATTTATACCTTTTATGTGACAGTTTTATGAAATAAATCAATAATAAATTATAAATGCTAAAATTTATTAAAAATAAGCGTAAAAGAAGAACCCTTTCCTAATTCACTAGATATTTCAAGAGTGCCATTATGTCTAGTAACAGTATTTTTGACTATAGCTAAGCCAAGACCTGTACCACCTACAGCCATACTGGTAGGTACATCTACTCGATAAAATCTATCTGTGAGTCTTGAAATATCACCTTGCGGAATACCCAGGCCACTATCCTCAACTATGAATAATATTTGTTTATCATTATCCTCAAGACTTATATTAACCTCACCATTCTCCCGGTTATACTTAATCGCGTTCTCAATAAGGTTAATGAAGGCCTGTTTAATATCTTTTTCGTCCCCCAACATCAGATATCTCTTTTTCCTGATAGTCCTTTTTAAGGTAATTTTTTGTTTTTTTGCTATATCCGACAAAGCATCAAAAACATCATCAATAATAGAAACTAAATTTATCTTGATATCGGGCAGAAGGTGTTGACGCATCTCAAGTTGATTTAAAGATAATAGGTCTTCAATTAAAGATTGCGCACGTTCTGATTCCTTTAATAGTTTAGATAGAAATATTTTTGAATTTTCTAAATCATCCGCACCATATCTATCTAATGTCTCTGCAATTCCTTTTATGACAGCTATTGGCGTTTTTAATTCATGACTAGCATTCGCAATAAAGTCACTGCGGAGATTAATTGATTTTTTTAGATCAGTTGTTTCTCTAAACAGTATCATAATATTGAATTCGTCCTTAACTAGCGATGATATTTTAGACAAAAAAATGTCATAAGACTTCTCAATTTGACCTGGTAAAATAATTTCAATTTTTTTTGAATCTTTCGACAGCCAAATATCCTTAACACAATCAGACAGTGGAGTTGATCGAATTAGGTTAGGCAACCTCAGGCCAACAACCGTGTCTAAATTATCAGAAGTTCTAAACTCTTGATTGCCTTTTTTATTTGCAGCAATAATTGTCTCATTACTATCTATGATAAAAATTGAGTCAGGTAGTAATTTAATTCCATCGCTTAAAATTCCCAAATAATTAGCATCTTTCAATTTTTTCGATGCACCGAAATCCTCTCTTCCCGATGTCTCTTCAAAATAATAACTCTGCTCAGGATTCTGTATTGCCAGTAAAAAAGCAATGAAGACTGACCCAAAAAGAATAGAAGAAAATAAAGAAAATAAGCCAACTAAATAAAAAATAAATAGCATAGATATTGTAATGAATATTACAGGAATCTTAGGTTCAATAATTTCAGAAATTACTTTTTTTAAGTTGAATGATTTTTCAAATTTTTTATCAGTCATCTATTATTATAAGAATAAAAATATTAGTAAATCAATATTGTAATAAAATATTCATAATTATCCTTTAACTTTATATAGATTTTTATAATATATAAGTATTCATTTGGAGGTATACAAAATTTCTAGATCTTTAATACTGTGGAGGCATGCTCATGCAGGGATTGGCTCTGATGATTATAATAGAAAGCTCGACGAAAGAGGAAAAAATGAAGCAAAAATAATGGCAAAATTTTTATTAAAAAATAAAAACCCTGACCTTATTTTGTGTTCCACTGCATCACGTGCCATCGAAACGCTCAATGCATTGTTAGAGGTAGACCAATTAGTCTCGCCGGTATTTGATAAGAATTTATATTTAGCTGAACCAAGGACAATAATTAACTCTATTATTAAGGCTGCAGACAATCAGAATACTATCTTATTAATAGCTCATAATCCCGGTATCCACGAGCTATCCAAGTCCTTAACAAAGAATAATAAGAAAAAATCTCTACAAGATGGTTTTCCGACTGCATCAATGGCATTTATTTCTATGGAGAGTGAAGATTGGTGTAATCTTGGAAATAATCAATTAAGGCTAGAAAAACTTATAAGACCAAAAGATTTAAATAATTAAAGCCTTATAAATAAAAAAATAAATACATGCAATTGACATGACCGATATTAATAAAAAGGTCCCTTGAGCTCCTATTAGCCTAGGATAATTCGCCCCTTGACTATTACTCATACCCCAGGCGTGTAGCAATCGGAAGATAACTAAGAAGCTACCAAATACATGAATCATCTTATCATCCGATGAGGCTATCTCAAAAAGATATAGTATTATTAAGGCAAGAGGAACATTTTCAATAAAATTAGCCTGCACTCTTTCAGTTGCATTTGCTCTCCAACCCTCTTCCTTATCCCCTTTGAGGCGAACATACAGAACTTGATTAGCAAGAAGGACGGATAGTAAGCCCAAAACTCCAGCATAAAATAAGGTAATCATTTTATTACACCTATCAGTATAGATCCAGCACCCAGAAAAGATAAGCCAATACCAATCCAAGAGTATTGGTCAAGCCAAAACAGCATAAAGGATTTTGCACTTCCCTTTTTGGCAACGCCCTTGGCGGCAGACCTCAATTGACGTGGCAAACCTCCTACCCAAATTATTTGCACTCCGTGCCACAAAAAGCCTAACCCTATAACTAAAAGATAATCAGAAATTGCCATATAAATAATCTATCCACTTAAGCCCCATAAAACAAATCAATTAAATTTAGATGATATCAAGGGAAGATCTAAAAAAGATTTAAACCCTGGTGATGCATCACAGACCATGGGTATTGCATGAATACCGTGCAAGGCAGTTGAAACAAGAGGGTCATCATTCCAATCATGAGAAAAATCAATCTTCATATTAGGCTTTCCTTTGATTTCAACACACATGCCAACAGGCTCTTCCCAATCAGGCGCCGCATCTGGATAAGCCCTCCAAATAGTTTCTTGGATAATCTTAACATTATTATCGCAATGGCCTATCCACTTTCGTCTTTGACCTGATATTTTACCTTTTTTTATTAATCCGGCAGCAATTTCTACATCTCTATCAGAAGTTATAAGATCGATGCTTTGTTCAATGTTAATAATTTTTGATCCAATGCCATCTGCTATAAGATAAATTGCCTCTTTAAAAAGTCCGCTGATCCAATTTTCATATCTGACTGATTCCTTATCATACTCTTCGAGAGATTTTCCCATTAACATTGTATTAAAAACTATCTCCTCCGAAGGGTAATATGAAAATTCAGAACTTTCGGTTACACACACTTCCAATATTTCTTCTGACATTCCACTCATTGTTAATGGAACCAGGTCAGAAAGCCAGCCTGGAGCGATTCCCGTTCCGTGCAAACTAGAAGCACCTTCTAGGCAAGCATCATTTATTTCCTTTTCAAAATCTTCGCCGAAAGCTTTTGGATATAAAAACCCAACAGTTGTAACAACATTAAATCCTTTTCTCAGAAGTGATAATATATTTTTTTTATCTGCATCAGGATCGTCGCCTAACCGAAGGGATGCCAAGGGTGTATAATTCACACAATCCGCCTGAATTGATAATACTTTTTCAATATCTGTTGAGGCTAAGACACCTACCTTACCTATCCCAGATATTATACCTGCGTCAATACCATTTTTTTCTTCATTGGAAACTATGAGTCCAACAAGCTCAAGATCACTTCTATTGCAAATCCCTCTTATTGATGCTTGCCCTACATTCCCCGAGGACCATTGTATTACTTTGTATGTTTTTTTAGACATTTATTACTTCCGATCCTCCGTTAAAAAATAATTAAAATATTATTTAATATTACTACTTATTTAGGTGCTAAATAAAATAAAAATGTTAAAATAGCATTATGAAAAAAAATTTATATAAACTCATTCTACCATTTCTTTTAATTATTCTAACATCGTGTGAAAAAGAAGATAGCATATTTGATTTCTCAAGCGAGCAGAATCAAGTTTTCAAGGCATTTGGATGGGATTTTTCAAATCAAGATATATTGAAAGTAGAAAAAGTTAAAAATAATATTTCAGTAATCTTTGGTTATGGTGGTAATATTTTAGTCTCAATAGGAGAGGATGGTACCCTTATTATCGATAATCAGTTTCCGCAATTACAAAAGAATATTATGACAGAAATTAAAAAATTAGGCGGTAAGAATATTGATTATGTCATTAATACTCATTGGCATTTTGATCACGCAGAAGGAAATCGTGCCTTTGGTCCCAAGGGGTCGATCATAATTGCGCATGAAAATTCAAAAGAGTTTATGAAAAAAAATAATACAATTAATATTGTTTATGTTGAATATCCCCAGCAAGCATATACCGGTTCCTCGCTGCCAAAAATTACTTTTAAAGATAGGATGGAGTTAAAGTTTAACAATAACAATATTAGTCTTCATAATTTTGGTCCAGGGCATACAACAGGAGACACAATAGTATTCTTTAGAGAAGCAAATATCATTCACTTTGGCGATATATTAAATACGGATTCAATGGTTTTTATTGACTCAGCTAACGGAGGCTCATTAGCCGGTATGATAAAAAATTTAGAGGGGGCGCTAAAGATTATAAATAAAGATACAATTGTTATACCTGGACATGGGAAAATAACAGATTATGAAACAGTAAAAAAATATCTCTCAGCCTTAATTATAACAAAAGATAAGCTTACCGAAATGATTGGTAATAATATGTCTTTAGAGGAGATTACTAAGAATAATCCTGTGAAAGATTTAGAGAGTATTCTGGGAGATACAAATGTCTTAATTGATCGATCTTATCTTTCCTTAATAAGAGAAGGGAGGAATAATGAAGTTATCAATTGAAATAACAATGTACCCTTTGGCAGATAAATATCTTCCTATTATTGAAGGGTTTATTGATCACTTAAAAAAGTATGAAAATATTAAATTGGAAGTTTTTCCAACAAGTACCGTTGTAATGGGAGACTTTGATAACGCAATGGAGGTTTTAGCTAGCTCTATTAAATGGAGTGTCGCAAATAAAGATAAGGCAGTATTCATTACAAAGTTCCTTCCAAATTACGAAGCTCTATAATTTAGATAGCATTATATTTATTATTAGGGTCTGTGTAGAAGTGATTTGACTCGTCACCCAGTTTCCCAAAATTTTTCTCTTGAATTTTATATAAAATACTCATCATCCAAGCGTGAGACGCATCATTCTCTGATCTCTTATTCCATATTAATCGAACGGAGTATTCTTCTGTCTCAAAAGGAAGAGGGGCAATAATAAAATTATTAGATTTATTAAAAAATGAAGCAAGATGTCCAGACAATGTAATCAAATAATCTGACGTGCGAACTATCTCTTTAGCAACAGAAACATAATTAACAGACATTGCAATTCTTCGTTTCTTATTTGATTTATTTAAATAATCATTAACAGGACTGTCAATAGTCCCATCATAGCTAACATGTACATGGCTAGCTTCTATATAATTATCCAAATTTATAGCCCCTTTATCATCAAAGAAAGGGTTTCCCTTTCGTCCAACACACTTGGGCCGGTCTCTATAAATAAGAAAACTATTAAAATATTCGTCAAATCTCTGACCAACAGGTGTTTTAAAGTTATTTCTTAAAGCCTCGTCAGAAGCAATAATAAAGTCTAACTCTTGGTCCTTTAATTTTTCTAAATCACTTTTAGAGGTGGCAACTGCAACCACCCCTATCTTAGGGGCTTTTTTTTGAAAAACTTCAGCAAGCTGAGGAAGGATTCTTCCAGCCGCTATATCCGGCAAACAAAACTTAAAAACTCTTTCTGATGTTAGGGGTGAAAAATTTTCTTCGCTTAGAGATTGCTCAATTAGGTTAAGGGCATTTTGAATTGGATACGATAATTCCTCTGCTCTTTTTGTTGGCTTCATCATATCGGAGGATCTAAAAAATAGATCATCATCCAATGTGTATCTCAACCTATTTAAGGCATTACTTACAGCAGATTGAGATAAATTAAGCTTTTCTGCTGCCTTTGTTATAGTTTTCTCGTTATAGATTGATGAGAAAACTAGAAGAAGATTTAAATCTATTCTTGATAAATTCATAATATAAATACTCATTAATTGATAACAAAAATATATAAGCATTTATTTTATAAATAGTAAAGATTTATATAATTGATTTGATAAATAGTAATATGCTGGAGTATAACAGGCTAAAGTTTATGGAGTTTAAAATGTCTTTATTAAAAAATTTAGTAATCATTGGTTTATTTGTTTCAGTATATGTCGCTGTCTCTCCAGCGTTTGCAAGCTCTGAATTAAGTAAAAATGAATATGAGGTAACTGGTGGAAAAATTCTTAGTTACAAGACAACTTCAAAATACAGAGTAGCAGAGAACTGTCAAAAAGAGTGTAGCAGGAAATCTAAATGTGAAGCATTTAGCATTAATACTAAAGGCTCCTATTGTGTTCTATATACAAGTATTCGTTCAATCCAGCCTAAAAAAGGTGCGTTTACATCCATAAGGTCAGAGTTTAACTAATTCAGTTACGGTCCTAGTGATCGTTACGAAATGGACAATCCCTTCATCCCCCCCTCCCAACCCCGAGGGGATTGTCCATAAAAAATTAAAGGAGAAGTCATGGTAATTAATAAAATAATTGATTTTAAAGATCCTAAACTGTCTCAAGATCTTCAAACGATCGAGGCAAGTCGAACTATGATATTCAACAACCTAAATAAATTTTTAACTAAGGTATTTTCTATTATTTTTTAAGGGTACTAACTTCTTTATCAAATAGATAAATTTGACCTGGGCTTATCGTCTTAAAAAAATCCTCTTCCAAATTGTTAACTATTATCAACTTATCTAGGAGTACTTTTGGCTCCTCGATTGGCTCAGTTGTTAATATAAAGGTACCCCAATGCATCGCAATTGAACGTTTTGCATTCAAATCTAGAGCAGCATTTAAAGCTTCCGTTGGGTTCATATGACTTTTCTTCATAATCCGCCTTGGTGAATATGCCCCAATGGGAATAAAGGCAACATCGGGACTCCCTAATCTTTTATTAACCTCAAGAAAATCTTTTGTGTATCCTGTATCACCTAAATGAACTAATTTTATATCACTATTCTCTATCCACCAACCGCCCCACAGAGTCTTATTTTTATCAAACAACCCTCTCCTCGACCAATGCTGAACTGGAATAAAAGTAAAAGTTGTGTTCCCAATAGTTTTTTCTTCCCACCAATTAAATTCGTATACATTTTTAGCTCCAATCCTTTGAAACCATTTCTTTAGCTTTAATGGAACAAGAAAAATTATATTTGGATATAATCTGCTAAGGTTTTTTATACTTTTAATATCTAAATGGTCATAGTGATTATGACTTATAACGATCACATCAATATCAGGAAGATCCTTATAATTTATTGCAGGCTCTATAAGTCTTTTTGGACCAAAAAAAGAAAAAGGCGAGGCCCTATTAGAGAAAATTGGATCAGTAATAATATTTAAATCGTAGTTATTAATAAGAAAAGACGAGTGTCCAATCCAGGACGTATATCCTCTAGAATTTTTATCTAACTTTTTGTATTCATCGGAAACCTCTATTTGGACTCGCTTGACTGACTGAATGGCCTTCCAAAAACCATACCCCGGACCAAGAAGATCCCTAGATTCCTGCTTAGCCTTAGGATTAGTATCTTTATCATTATTTTGAAATATCTCACCCTCAAAAACAGTACATGCTGATAAGGAAAATATTAAGAAATAAGAGAGTACTTTCTTCATAATAGTTTTTGAACAGGAATTTCTTTCTTTATAGACTTAATATTATTCTTTTCGTCAAAATAAACTAATACCGGCTTATGTTCTAGAACCTCTTCCTCATTAAACAGCCCATAAGAACAAATAATAATAATATCGCGAGGTGATACCTTATGAGCTGCTGCACCATTAATAGAGACGGTCCTTGAACCAGCTTCGGCAGCAATAAGATAGGTGGAGAACCTTTCTCCATTTGATACATTATAAATATCAATCTTTTCATATTCTTGCATATTTCCTTTAGCTAAAATATCAACATCGACAGCGCAAGAGCCTTCGTAGTCAAGTTCAACTTGTGTAACATTTATTCTATGCAATTTTGATCGTAATAATGTTTTTTTCATTTTTTCGCCTCGTTGAACCACTTCTAAATCAAAAACACCTTATCAATCAATAAGAATATTATCAATCAAACGGACATTTCCTAATTTTATAGCTATAGCAATTAATACACTTCCATCATAGTTATTTGCCTCGGCTAAAGTTTCTGGATCGCAAATAGTTAGATACTCAGCCATTAAACCCTTACTTGAAAAAAAATTAAATGAATCCTTTATAAGAGATTCTTTTGGTAACTTCTTAATATTATCTTTTATCCAAAGCAATTTTTTATAAATTATTGGCGCAATCAAGCGCTCTTCAGGAGTTAATAAATTATTCCTAGACGACATGGCAAGGCCATCCCTCTCTCTTATAATAGGACCCCCAGTAATTTTGATATCTAAATGATTTTGAGTAACGAATTTTTTTATAATCAAAAACTGTTGATAATCTTTTAAGCCGAAGACTGCATGCTGGGGTTTAATAATATCAAAAAGTTTCCCCACGATAGTTACTACTCCGTCAAAGTGACCTGGCCTAGTCTTGCCGCACATTTTATTGCTTAAATCAGAGGCTTTATGCTCCATAATATTTTGTAAAATATTACCAGATGGATTAAAAACATAATCACAACCCGCCAGCTCCAGTTTCTTTAAATCAACATTCAGTGTTCTCGGATAATTATCAAAATCTTCATTTTTTCCAAACTGTAATGGATTAATAAAAATAGAGGCTACGATTGTTTTGCCTAGTCTTTTAGCTTCGCCTATTAAGCTAATATGGCCTTTATGGAGGTTACCCATGGTTGGAACTAAAACAATATCATGATTATTTCTTAAGGTTTCTTTAGCCTGGAGTTCTGAAGAAATTACTTCCATGATTTAAAAAAAGGTATGAGATTTTGCAGGAAATTTTTTAGATTTTACACTTTTTACGTACTTCTTAAGCGCATCCTCTATTGAAGAGGATCCCTTTAGAAAATTTTTAACAAACTTTGGAGGTTTTTCTAAACATGAAATACCCAAGAGATCATGTATAACCATAATTTGACCGTCAGTTTCTGGTCCTGCTCCAATGCCAATAACAGGGATATTTAAAAGATTTGTTATTTCTTTAGATAAATCATTCGGGACGCATTCTAACAATAGCATTGCAGCCCCGGCGTTTTCTAGAGACCTTGCTTCTTCGAGAAGAATTTTTCTTTTTTTGGTATCACGCCCTTGAACAAAATAACCCCCAATACGATTAATCGATTGCGGCGTTAGCCCCATATGAGCACAGACTGGAATCCCTCTTTCAGCCAATGTACTAGTCATTTTACATATCCAAGATCCACCCTCAATTTTAACTGAATGAGCGCCATTTTGCATAAGCATAGTTGCATTTTCCAAGGCAAGCTCATCTGTGGAATAACTCATGAATGGCATATCTGCCATAATATGGGAATTAACATTTCCTCGAGAAACGCATTCTAAATGATACACTAGCTGATCCATTGTAACTGGGAGCGTACTATCATGGCCTTGAATGACCATACCAAGGCTGTCACCAACCAAAATAACCTCAACACCTGCTTCGCTTATTCGTTGAGAAAGAGTTGCTTCATAGGCTGTTAAACAAGAAAATTTTTCTGAGTTTTTTTTCAACTTACGCAAGGTAGAGATGGTAACTAGTTTATTTTTTGATTGAATTGACATAAATTTTATAGATTATAAAAATTAAAATGATCTTTGTCATCGTCTTAAATTTTTAAATTGTCTATCTCTTTTTTTTATTTGGATTATTAACACATACTAAGTTTCTATAAATAGCATAAATATTTTATTTGTTAAAATTTAATATGATATACGGCCAAATATTATCTTGAGGCCTACAACGATAAATACTTATCTATAGTTTTATGAAAATGACGAATACGACTTTCTTGATACAGTGAAAAGGTGGAACCTTTTTTATTACTTGCCTTTAGGCCCAATTGCCCCGATCGGAATGCTGCCTCATCTTGATCAAAAAGCATACCCAGTCCTCCTAGCTCCTCTGCCTTTTCCCAGCTATCACCCTCATCTAGCCAATGTATTCCTGGGCTAGTCTCCTTTTTCTCATCATCATTTTCATAAAGTAAAATAACTTCAAAAATAGATGTATCCGGGTTATGTCCATTTGGTCTAAATCGATAAACAATCGGTACACCGTATCCCGCCCATGGAATAAAATTTGGAAAAACAAAATATTGAATTGCATCAATAATTTCTGATGTTGAAAAATCTTTATGGTTTACCCCTGTGGCAGATGTAAGCATCTCCCTCATTGTATTTGACAAAAAATCTCGAGGCTTTTCATTTTTATTAATATTTTTTTTATCAACATCACCATCTAAATATGAAACTAAATCTTGCATACTTTCAATTACATCAGAATCAGATATTTTTTGATCTTTTAAGGATGGGCTAGGGGTCCCAAGCCCGGACATCATACGGCTTACGTGTAGCCCCCAATAATCATACTGACAATTTATATCACCGGTATAAGGGAGTGCTTGAGGGTGAGTTTCTCCAACATGATATCCCTCTAAAAAAGCCTCGATAGCAAATTTCCAATTACAAGGAACTATTTTAGCAACATGCGCAGCTTTTCTTCTCTTGCTCATATCCCAATCTTTAAAATGCTCTGGAAGGATTGATAGAAAATCCTTTAAAGGGATTGAATTTTTATCCAAATTAATAAAAACAAAACCACCCCAAATATCTAACTTTACCTCTGGAAGTGAAAATTCTTCTTTTTTTACATGAGGAAAATCCCAATCAGATGGGATATTTTTTATTTTTCCATCAAGAGACCATGACCAGCCATGGAATGGACATTTTAGAATATCTGAAAAACCACAAGAATTAGACGGTTTTAGTTGTGTGCCTCTATGCAGGCATGAGTTGTAATAAGCTTTTATATCACCGTTATCGGTTCTTACTATTAGTATGGATTGGTCAACTATATCGTAAACATAATAATCACCTGACAAAGGAATATCTTCCTCGCGACATGCAAATTGCCATACCTTATTCCATATATTTCTAATTTCAAGATTATGAAATTCTTTACTAAAGTAACGTTCACGGTCTACATCATCACTCCCTATGTACTGGCATGATTCCTCTGTAAGCACTGAAGGGGGTTTTAAGTGATCTTTCTTAATGATGTCTTGGAAATAAGGCTTTGGCCTATCCTCTAAAACCTTACTATACATTTTATTACTTTTCGTTAGATTTTGCACTCTTCCTTTCTCCAAATTTTTTATGCCACGAGGTAATTTTAGAAAATTCTTTTTGTATCTCAACACCAATACTTTCTGCGAAGGTGAAAGTTGAAAAGAGTGTACAATCAGCTATGGTTGGGCGATTGAGAATTATAAATTCATCCCCTGAAATCAGTCCCTCAAGTATTTCTAAGTTTTTCTTATAGCAATTAAGAGCCATTTCTGAAGCTTCTTTAGATTGCGGACCTTTATCGGCAAAAAATGGTGAAATATTATGAACATGGTGACCCAACTCAAGCATTAGTCCCAATTCAGCTAGTCTATCTAACTCCTGGACCCTTGCCTTTTCTATAGGATCCTTGCCCAACATATTTGGTCCTTCTTTAATACCCTCAAGGTATTCAATAATTGCCCTAGATTCTCTTATAACCAAACCATCATCAAGCTCTAAGAATGGAACCGTAGCCATAGGATTTTTAGCTAGCATTTCAGGTTTTCTTAAAGCATGGTTAATTAAATCAACTTGAACATATTCAATTCGAATATTTTTTTCATGCGCAAAGATTCTAACTTTCTGAGCATTCGGCGCTGGATAATCATACATTTTCATCGTTAACTCCTATATAGTTCCTATACCCCACTTAATACCCCGTCTTAATAATTCGTAGAATATCTCGCTATCCCAACCACCCTTATCGACTGGGCACTCGTCCATTAAGGGACGCATATCGTACTTACCCCGACAGTGACCGAACATAAGATATAAGACATTTCCCCTACCAACATCGTGCAAGTACATTTGAGGTCTTGGAATATCCTCTTCCCATGATGAACTTACGTAAGAATCTGCGCTATCTGTGTAACGAGACTCTAAGAGAACATTTACACCGTCAGAAAATTCGCAATAATAAGGTTCTTCAAAAATCTCAAAATCATCCAAACCTCTTGTAAGGGGATGGTTTTTATCAGAAACTTTGACCTTAATGGTCATATTTGCAGGGTGGGCGATAAATCGACTACCTAATAATTCCATTAATTGTGGATTTTTGTTTGGAGTATCAGTTTTTCCTGGAATTTCAATACCGTCAACAATTTGTTTCTCTCCTACAAATTCAATAAGTGCATTCGTTCCATGCAATCCAAACCACTTACCTCCTTTATTTAAAAAGGATCGAAGAACATCAACTTCCTCCTCGGCCGGTGAAAGATCACAAGTATAAGTGACTAATAAATCTGAGTCTGTATATTTATGAAAGTCACTATAATCTTGGGAAATTGAAACACCAAGATCATCGTGCTCAGAAAAAAGTTTAACTAATTCAGCACGAGCAAAATCTGTGTCATGATATTTAGCATTACAAATTAGATGAACGTGGTGTGGTTTAATTCTTGTCATTACTTTTTTCCTTATGAAAATTTTGAATATGAGGTGGGCCAGATATGCTGCCAACGACTTTCTAATAATGAGTTGGCTTCATCATGAGACTTCCAATCGAATGGATACTCACTTCCCATTAATAAAGAAAAATCATCAGAACAATCTTTTAAAACTTCAGGTGTAATTAAATTAGAATAATTCTCCTGAGGTCTAATATATTTCCTACAAAAAGTATTAATAAGATTCACTCTGTATCCCTCAGTCTTTTTTGGTAGCCCAGTATGCCAGGTATTTCCATGCCATATAATAATTGAACCAGCTTTTGCTTTAACGGCCCTGACAAGATCGATTCCATCATTACCCTTAGGTTGTCGACAAAATTTATGGCTCTCAGGAACATAGCACAAGCCACCATCTTCCTCGGAGTAATCTGTCAAAGCCCATGTTGCATTAGCATGCTGGGCATACTCTGGAAGAGGTGGTGGTTGCATAAAGTTATCACAATGAAGTTGAAACGGACTATCACCTCTTGTTTTAACTTGAGCAACACAATTATAAAGAAGGCAACTTTTACCTAACAAATACCTAACAACAGCTAGAGTTTTAGGATAACAGACAGCTTCTTGAAATATTTTATCTTCAAAGAGGAGGTAGTAGAGATAATACTGATTATGTTGAAAGTTGACGTCTGAATCTTTAATAGAAAGATTAAATTCTAACTTTTTTTCAGCTATAAATAAAAGTTTTTCTTTTAGTTTTTCTGCAAAAGCAACTTGTTCTGCATCTTTGGGTGGAATAACAGTTAGCCCAACTTTATTAAGCTCTTTAATATTCGACTCTAGACCAAGTCTAGATATTTCTGATTGAATTAAAGTATCATCAATATCTTCGACTTGGTCTAGAGCCATAATTTTAACTATTAAAAGTTTCTATCAAAAGAAACTCCTAAGGTCCGTGGGAAAGGGACCGTATGCTGTCCACCAACCATAGAAGATACACCGTCTTCTTGAGCCAAATTACGGCCAAACAGTCCTAACTTCCAGCTATCTGTTCCAACACTGATGTTAGCAGATAGTAGCTC
This sequence comes from alpha proteobacterium MED-G09, assembly GCA_905182015.1. Lineage (GTDB taxonomy): Bacteria > Pseudomonadota > Alphaproteobacteria > MED-G09 > MED-G09 > MED-G09. The sequence continues at coordinate 37,879 of CAJIZT010000008.1, forward strand.
AATTTCGTCAGATACACGTCCATCAAAAACACTAGTGATTTTATCACGATGAGTAAGGAGTGTATTGGCGGTAAGCATCATTCCGTTATCAAGCTCGCGCAAATAGTTCGCTCTTAGGGAATATGTGCTTTTTGCTGTTCCAGGTAATTGACTACCATTTGCCATAAATGGATTTTTAGTTGAGATAGCTTCATCAACGTTATCCAGCTCTACTTCATTTATATTCCCTGCGAAATACAATGAAAGACCTTCCACAGGAGTATCCCATGCAATCGTTAAATCAATACCTCTACCTTCAATATCCCCTACCGGTACAACAATTGATTGCAGCGCTGGTGAAATCTCTATTTGAGCATCGGACCAATCGTAGAAGAATGCAGCAAGGTCAATCTGTACTGACCCTAGGTTCCATTTTCCGCCAACAGTATAATTCCAAAGAGTGTCAGGTTCTGATGAATTATCATAATCAGTTCCACCTAAAGTTGCATTCGATGCAGTCATAATTGATGAAGAAGTAATAGAGCCACTTCTAAAGCCCTTAGCAGCTTCAAAATAAACCATGGAATCATCATTGGGATAATAAGCTATATTCAATTTTGGATTAAAAGTATCATTTGATGAACTGTCAACACCGACTGTTTTTGTTATAATCGGCTCTGGTGCTCCTGTTATTGCAGGCAATAATTCAACAGCACTGTTTTCAGCGAAACTTCTTTTTTCGTCATAGAATCTTCCGCCAACAGTAACAATCCACTTTTCATCAGCTGATGTTCTGTTTGCCTCACCATAAATAGCCCATGATTCACTTGAAAGTAAATTTGACGCATTAATTGAGTTAAATCCAAAATCAGGTAAAAGCACGTCTTGGCCACCAAATGTTTCGCCGTCTTGATAGAATACGCCAGCGATCCAACCCCAGGCACCATCACCATTTGATATAAGCCTTAAATCTTCATTGAAATTTTCTGATTCCAACGGCCATAAGGAAGAGAAGTTGCCAATACCTGGAATAAACCCTCCATTATTTGAAATAACAGTATTTTCTACATAGCCCGTTGTGCTTTGTAGTGTAGCAAAACCCAAATCATATTCAATATCCATCATGTAGATAGTAAAATCAGAATATGTTTCCCCAAAAGTATTATCGATAGCTGGTGGATTAGGATAGGTTAACCTATTAGCAAACTTCTGTTCAGAATCTTGATGCCAATAAGTTAATTTAATACTTAAATCTTCACTTGGCTCTACCAATAATTTTAAACGTCCAGTAATTCCATCATAAGGATTACCATTAGTTTGATTCGTTGGAAGAATTTCAGCCCAACCGCCAATATCTTTAATACTTAAAACACCCCTTAGAGCAGCCTTATCTGATAAAGGAATATTAATCATAAGATCCCCTGTGTGACTACTATCACCACCATCAATATCAGCAAGAGTTGCTTTGAAAGATCCTTCAAATTCACCAATAACTGGGTCTTTTGTTATAACCTTTATTGTTCCACCAAGAGAGCCTAGGCCGTACAAAGTTCCAGAAGGTCCACGAAGAACCTCAACTCTTTCTGTGTCATAAATATCTGTTACAGGCGCAAAAGGACGACCAGGTAAAGAAAAGGCAAAATTATCGAGATAATAACCAATAGTTGCATCACCGTCTGTTTCAGAAGAGGCAACACCTCTTATTGAAAAAACATTACTACCTTGACTAATAGAAGAATTTTGAACAGCACCAGGAATAAGGTCTATCATTTGTTCGAAATCAGTAATTTGTAAATCTTGCAGGTCATCGCCCGAAAGTGCTTGTACTGCTTGTGCAACATCACTAATAGATTGTTCGGTTCTATTTGCTGTCACTAAGATTTCTTCAACCTCAAGCTTTACATTTTCGTCCGTAGCTTCATCAGCGTAAACATCAGCAGCAAGTAGGTTGGCTAATACTAATGGTAGTGCAAACAAACAATATAAATATTTTAAAGATCTCATATTCTATTCTCCCAAAATTAATAATAATATTAACTATAGGGAATTGAAGATAAAATGAAAATACCGTTAATTAAGAATAGTACTCAGCTATGAGCATGCACTTTATCAATACTATGGATTTCTCAATTTTAATCTTAATCATTGAGCTAACATTATTTTTTAATCCTTTATTTATTAACTAAGATATTTTCCTTACTTAATGCGGAGGTATAACATAAAATTTCAATGATTCTTATTAAGTTAATCCGCTAAGGTGCGTATGAAATATAAAAAGCTGTATTGACAGTTTACAAGATTTAAATGCAAATTATAAGAAAGTTTAGAGGAAAATATGGCTAAAATAGAAAAAGATCTTTTAGAAAGAAAAAACCAAACACAAAGAAATTTTAAGGCCGAACCATTTGTTCCGAGAAAACCAATACCTGACCTTGGCCACGAAAGGTTGGATGGAAAAAGATTTTATACTAAGGATTTTATGCAAAAGGAATGGGAATCCGTCTGGACTAAAACATGGCAGGTAGTATGCAGAGAGGCGGACTTAAAGTTTAATGGTTCTTTTGTTACACATGAGATTGGAAAAGAATCTTTTTTAATTGTTCGCGGTAACGACAACAAATTAAGGGGCTTCTATAATGTATGCCAGCACAGGGGGAATAGACTCTGTCAGATCGAAACTGGTGAACTAGATCACTTCTCTTGTCCCTTTCATGGGTGGAAATGGAATAATGATGGAACACTTAATTCAGTCTTTGCACCAGAACTTTATAAACAATTTGATGGCGGTGTTCCCAATGATGAATTAGGCCTTACCAAGGTAAAAATTGAGACATGGGGTGGCTGGATTTGGCTAAATATGGATTCAGAATCTATCTCACTTAAAGACTACCTTGCCGAGTATGGAGAGCACTTAGAAAGTTATAATTTGGAAAATTGGACTCTTATTGATTACCAAACATTTGAATGGAATGGCAACTGGAAACATGCTGTTGATGCCTTTAACGAAAGCTACCACTTTACAGCTCTTCACCCAGATATGATTCAATTTGGAGAAGGTCATGATGTTCCTATAGAAATTTCAGGAATTCACTCAAGAATGATAAATTTTAATGAAACGGTTAGTGAGGTCGTTGAAGACCGGGATACTTTTACACCTCTACGTGAAGAAATGATGGGAGACCGGGCAATAGGAAAAATGAGTGATGTTGATGACGCCTTTAATGGAGCGGCTAAGGATCTTCATTTACATTATATAAATAAGAGAAGAGGCCAAGAGGATCAAATAAAATATTATAAAGATCTTAATGATGAGCAGCTTATTCATCAATATCATTACTTCTTTTTTCCAAGTGCTGTTTTTACCAACAGGCCAGAAGCTGGAAATGTATTCCGTTATAGACCTCACGCTACCGATCCTGATAAATGCTATTATGATTTTTTTATATTGGTTAATAATTCTGACGGAAAGGAACTACCTCCAAGGCCGGAGCACAAAATATATAAAGGCAATGGACCAGAGCTATACAATGAGGCTTTTAGAGGAACATTCCCTCCAGTCTTTAATAATGTATTAGCGCAAGACGGCTCTAATATGGAAAGTATGCAATGGGGCTCTAAGTCAGATAGTTTTAAAGGTGGAATCCTTTGCGAACAAGAGATTAGGGTTAGACACTTTCACCAGACAATTGACAAATTCATAAAGGAAAATAAATCATAATAAGTAGATTTTTACAAATTACTTTAGTAGTAGGATTAATGACGGTGATTTATTTTACCGCCCAAGCGGTAATCAATGACGGGTTCAATTTTGCATTCTTCTATCAGCCCGATATGAATAACCCTTGGATATTTGCAGTAACCACAGACTTATACTTAGGTTTTATTGTTACATCAATACTAATATATTTAGTTGAAGAAAATAAAAAGATATCAATACCGGTTATTCTTCTTCAACTATTAATAGGAAATGTAATAGGCTGCCTCTACCTAATATTTAAGATTACTTCCCTTAATCGCAAAGGATAAACTATAAATGACTTGAACCTCAATAAAATTTTCTATACGATTCTAGTAATCGAGGAAAAAGTTTAGGGGAGCTAAATTAATATGAAAAAATATAATCGTTTAAAGGCAAATACTCCCGCACATAACTGGTGGAAAAGTTTTGATACTGAGCAACAATGTCTGATATGGGATAAGATTTTTAATATTCGACAAAAATATGATTATACATTTACCTATATACAGAATGAAGGAATAGCTCCGGAGTTTGGAAAAAAATATTCAATCCCACAGAAAGAAAGGGATGTATTGTGCTCAATACTTATAACAAAGTTTGCCTCTATTGCAGATTTAGAAAGTCCGTGGTTAACTATGCAACAGGTTATAAACTTTATTCACTCTAAGGATCATTCTTTTGAAAATCTTAGCAGAGATACTATTAATAGAAAGATAGATCTGTTATGTCAAAGTGGTGAAATTAAAAAAGCTAAAGCTAAATCATTGACTGAGGAAGAGTTAAAAAAAATCTCTCATAATAGAACATTTAAATATGTGTATAAATCCAGCTCTGAGGCTTTAAAGATTTATAAATCCGGCTTTACTACTGCTGCAAGAGTGGCTCCGTTAGAAGAATTTATTAACGATATGATCGATGTAATAAATCTTATGCCCGATGAAAAAAAAGAAAAAATTCTAAAAAGAATTAATTAAGAATTTTTAGTATAACCTCTAATAAGAGAGGGTTTAAAAATGACGTCGAGACTAGAAGAAGAAATAGAACATCAGTCAATTGATTGGGCGGATTTATCACTAGAAAAAAGGTGTAAGCTCGTAGATGATCTCACAAATATTTATGTTAGCTTTCAAAATATAGCCTTAGGTGATGATAATCCTAAGAAAATAAACCCTACTAGTAAATCTGGTGCCCCCACTAAAAATCATGATGCGATTAGCACAATGATTAAAATAAAAATTATTTCACTTATAGATACTGATTGTCCATGGGCCACAATGAATAATATCATTCATTATATCAAAAAAAAAGGTGGTAAATATTCTTCTGTAACTAGGGATACCGTTGATAGAAGAATTAATCATCTTATTAAGGAAGGAGTGATAGAGAAAATTAACACCGATATTCTTACCGAAATTGAACTTAGACAAATAAGTCACAATAGAACGTTTAATTTTGTTTATCGGGCCACTGATTCATATACTGAAACATTAAAAAACTTAAAAGGTTACCGCCCCGCTCCGCTTAACGGATTTATAAGCTACATAACAGAATTTATTTCACACCTACCAGAAGAAAAAAGAATTGAGATTGGGGAAAAAATTGCCAATAGTTCTAAGAATTAATTATGGAAAGAAAATTAAAAACTTTAATAAAAGGTCTAACTTTTACCGAAGGTCCAAGGTGACGAAATAATGAATTATATTTTTCGGATTTTTTTACTCATAAAGTTTATTCCACTGATATGAGTGGAAACTTGGAAGTAATAGTTGAAATCCCAGGTCAGCCATCTGGGCTAGGCTGGCTTCCAGACAATTCAATGTTAATTATATCCATGATTGATCAAAAACTTATGAAACTTAAAGATAAAGAATTAAGTATTGAAGCTGACTTAAGTAAACTGGTCCATTTTCATTGCAATGATATGGTTGTTGCAGAAAATGGTAACGCTTATATAGGTAATTTTGGTTTTAACCATGAGGTAGAAGAATTAAAACCTACCAATCTTATTTTAGTTCGCCCAGGGGAAGAGCCTTGTATTGCTGCAGAAGATCTTTTTTTTCCAAATGGTGCAATTATAACGCCTGACAATAAAACTCTTATTATAGGTGAGACATGGGCAGCACGAATTACTGCTTTTGATATAGAGCCGGACGGCTCTCTTTCAAACCGAAAGGTATGGGCTGAATTATCGACTATTAAAGAAGGTTACCTTCCTGTTTTAGACGGAATATGTCTCGATGAAGAAGGGGCTGTTTGGATGGCATCACCCACTACAAATGAAGTTATAAGGATTGCCGAGGGGGCAGAAGTTATAGAAACAATAAAGGTCGATACAAACGCCTATGCTTGTATGCTTGGAGGGTAAGATCGAAAAACATTATTCATTTGTACCTCAGGTGGAACAGACATCAATTCTTGTATTGAACAAAAAGCAGGTAAAATAGAATTTGTTAATGTCAGTACTCCAGGTGCAGGAACTCCCTAATAAAAATATAAATATAAAAAAACCCCGCTCAAAGAACGGGGTTTAATTAATTTATTAGTAAATGTTTATTACCAACGATAGCCTGCTTCAACACCATACTCTAATGGAGCTCCATAAAGAGTAAAGTTCCAAAGACCGGCAACACTATTTGAGCCAACTCTATGAGTTTCATCAGTAAGATTTTTCCCATAAACAGTAAGCCAATATTTATCCTCAGTATCTCTCCAAGTAATATTAGCATTTACAAGAGTTCTATCTTCTAACTGACTATAAATTGGATTTGTTGGTTGAGTTTGAGCCTCATCCTGATAATTAGCAGTTACATTATAAGTTAATGAACCATTCGTAGCCATATCCTGATCATAAGTTAATGATAGGCCCCAGCTTAGCTCAGGTGAGAAAGGAAGCTGATATCCGCCAAAGTCAGTTGGGTTATCAATACCATCATTAGGTGTTTCATCCCAAACAAATTCATCATAGCTATGATCTTGTGTAGCCACGTTAGCGTCAATACGGAAGTTATCAGAAACTAAGTAATTCAACTCAATTTCAATACCTTTGTTTGTTGATTTACCAGCATTAACTTTAACAGTTTCCTGGAAAGGTGGTCCCGGTAAAGGAAGAACTTGATTTCTTTGAAGATCTTCAAACTCTGTATTAAAGACGTTAACATTAAATCTTAAACGACCATCCATAAAATCACCCTTCATACCTAATTCAATATTTGTATTAGTTTCAGGATCGTATGGATATGCACATGAATAATCCGTTGAACATGTTTCAGTATAACCACCGGCCATAAAACCAGTTGCTAATGAAGCATAAAACATAACATCTTCATTCATCGTGTAATCAACAACAAATCTGTAAGTTGTCTCACTCCAGTCATCTTTATTATCAACACAAATTGATCTAGTAGAACAATCAAGAGCAGAATTAAACTGAGGAACATTATCGTCTCTCGTTAAACCAAATGTACTTATAGTATTATTTGGTCTTCCAATAGCATTGACACCGTTAGAGCCTTGCTGACGAACAAATTGTTTTTCATCCTGAGTTTCACGAACACCTGCGGATACTCTCCACTGTTCATTTAGTTCATAAGTGAAATCAAAGTATATAGCTTTACTTACCCTGTTTTGCGCTGATGATGCTCCAGTATAATCATAATGCAACCAATCTTGGTTTGGTCCAAAGAACCATGACAAACCAACAGAAGCATAATTATTATAGTTTAGATTGTCTTCAGCATAACTTACGCCGGCTACAAAATTAAACGGCCCATCATACTCACTTGTAAGACGGAATTCTTGTTGCATTTGATCTCTATTGGTATTTCTTGATGCATCATATAAACTTGCAAAAGCTTCGCCAGTATAAGTACTAGCATTCAGCTCCTTATGATTTCTCCAACCAGTTATAGATTTAAGAGTTAGATCATTTCCAAGTGCAAAAGTTTGATTTAAATAAACCCCTCTTGTGTCCATTCTATGACCCTTACAAATTGAAATTGCAGCATTACAGTGATCACTCTCACCTGTTGCAAAAACATTATCCCAAGCCTTATCACCCCAATTAGGTGATGCTGTGGCTACACCAGGAAATCCTAAAAGACAGAATAACATGCTGCTAGGGCAATCAGTTTCATTGACTGCTGCAGGAGTAGCAGAATCATCCTTACTAAGCTCAAAAGTTAAAAGAGCTGAATAAGATGGAGATGCTTCATATAAAAATTTTATTTTAGCAGCCATAACATCTTTACCACCTAAATCACCGCCATCACCAACATTCGAAAGATCTGTTCCATCAGTTGGGTCACCGCCGATAAAGGGGCCAGTTGAAGAATAGACTCCAGCAGGTTTTGAATTGTTATAGAATCCTTGACCTTTATCCCAAATAGCAGCAACTCTCATAGCTAATTTACCTTCAATAATTGGAACATTTAAAGCAAGCTTAAATTTATTAACACTTCCTTCATTCCAATCATATTGACCAGCTAATACACTAAATTCACCTGAATATTCATCAAGAATAGGTTTTTTTGTTGTTACGGATATAACGCCACCTGTAGAATTTTTACCAAATAAAGTTCCTTGAGGTCCACGATATACTTCGATTTGCTCAATATCAAACATCTCAACAAATTGTGCTTGAACATGATTAATACCAAAGTCATCGATTAAGAAGCCAACAGATGGATCTTCGGTAACCAAGATAGAAACACTACCAGTACCTCTAATACCACCAGATACGGCATTAAAGCCTGGTTGAGTTGTTAGTGTAAGATTAGGAACAAGCGCGGCCAATGAAGGCACATCGTTAGAAAATGTATTTCTAAAGGCTTGTTCAGAAATAGCAGAAACTGCAATTGCAGCATCTTGTTGTCCAATGTCTCTTTTTGTTCCAGTAACAACAATCTCTTCAATACTAAGTCGACTTGAAGGCGTTTCAGCTTCTTGAGCTGATGCTGTTCCTGCATTTAATCCAAAGATTAAAGCAAAAGCGATTAATGAAAGGTTCAATAGTTTTGTCATAAATTCCTCCCCAGAAATTTTATTATATAAATAATATAGTCTTAATTATGTTTTAAGGTGAGACTATCGCTTATCAAAAGGATAAGTTCAAGAATTTTTATTAATATTAATTAAGCTGGCAATAAACTCCTCCGCTTAAAAAAGGTTTTAAATATTGTATTTAATAATTTCTTACTCACTTCAAATACATTTTTGAGGATGGTAGCCATATATAGATAATAAGAATTATTAAATAAATAGATGAGTTGAAATAATAAACACATGATAATATTATTTTTGAAATTAAAATATAACAAATTGATCATGGAAAAAAATGACTGATACTGAAATGATATCTCAATTAAATTTAGGCATGGAACAGCTTAAGTCTGGAAAAAATAAAGAAGCTGAAGAAATATTCTTAAAGATACTCAAAATTAATCCCAACGATAATAATGCTTTGCACCTTTTGGGTTATTTGAATGCTGAAAGGGGTGATGTTGATGAGGGAATACTATTGATAAATAAATCCCTTTCCATATTCCCTAATTTTCCTGAGGCGTTAATTAATTTAGGGAATGCTTATCTGAGAATAAAAAAATACGCTAACGCAATTAATTCTTTTCAGAAGGCACTTTCTTTAAAGAAATTACCGGCTATTTGGACGGCTCTAGGCAATGTCTACCTTACGAAAGTTCAAGATGAAATCAATGCTACAGGCGGATATAGTTCTGGTGATATTGATAATGCAAAGATGTATTATGAAATGTCAATTTCTTCAAATTTGAATGATCCAACGGCTTATAATAACCTTGGGATTATTGCTAGAAAAGAGGGCAAGAGAGACAAGGCTAAACATTACTTTATGCAAGCGATTAATCATAATAAAAATTTTGTAGACGCCAACTGTAATTTAAATTCACTTATGTTGGAAATGGTTCCAAGTTGGCACATAGGGATGATGAATGATAGTGGCCGTAATGATGCTTTGTTAAGGGCTATTAAAGATGTAGTTAATAAAGGTGATTTTATATTTGAAGTTGGTTCTGGGTCGGGTATTTTATCCATGATGTCGATTGAACAAGGTGCCGATAGAGTAATAAGCTGCGAGTCTTCTAGTGAAATTGCTTCTGTGGCAGAAAAAGTTATAAAAAAAAATGGGTTTGAAAAAAAGATTAAAATTATCAATAAAAACTCTAACAATATTAATGTCGGAACTGATCTTCCAGGAAAAGCTGATGTGATTATCTCAGAAATTTTGTCTTCAGAATTTGTTGGTGAAAAAGTTTTGTCATCTTTGTATGATGTTAAAAGGAGATTGCTGAAAGAAAATGGCAAGATGATTCCAGAATCTGGTAGTATTATGATTTCCTTGCTTGGCGAAAATGATATTATAAAAGAAAATCTTTATGTTGATGAAGTTCATGGCTTCGACCTCTCTGATTTTAATTCTGTTATTAACAGAAAGCATGGAATAAAATATCGACCGAGTGATATTAACCTCATTAGTGACCCAATTGAGGTATTTCACTTTAATTTTTATGATGAAGAAATTTTTCTTAAAAACACAATTGATTTAGATATTAAAATTAATAATTCTAGTAAATGTTACGGTGTTATAACCTGGAATAAATTAAATTTATCACAAAATATAACATACGAGAATCACCCAAAAAAATTAAAATCGCACTGGGCAAACCCAGTATATTTATTTGAAAAACCAATCGAAGTTAAAAAAGATCAAAAAGTTGCTATATCCTGTTCTATAGAAAAAGATAGAACTTGGTATAATCTAAGGTAATGTATTAAACAGTATCTAAAAATCTAAAAATTAATAATCTTTTTCTAATAAATAATAAAATTTTTATTGAATAAAATAGATTAGATTGAGATAATGAAAGAATGATAATATTACTTTCGCCAGCAAAAACATTAGATTATGAAACTCAAATTAACAATGTTAAGTATAGCATTCCTTCGTTTTTATCTAAATCAAAAGATCTTATAAAGAATCTTAAAGATAAGAAGCCTGATGAAATTTCAGATCTAATGAAGATTAGTGAAAAACTAGCAGTATTAAATAGTGATAGATATAATTCATGGAAGGGACTTAAAAAAGAGTCGCCCAGTTCAAGGCAGGCTATATTCGTCTTCAAAGGAGATGTTTATCAAGGGCTGAATGTGCAAGAGTTTACAAAAAATGATTTGGACTACACTCAAGATCACTTAAGATTATTATCTGGCTTATATGGGGTTCTAAAGCCACTTGATATTATTGAGCCGTACCGTCTAGAAATGGGAACAAAGTTAAAAATATCTGAAACTAAAAATCTTTATGATTTCTGGAGTGATGATATGGCAAACGATATTCTTGAAGATCTTAAGCTTATAAAATCAAATACAGTGATAAACCTAGCTTCCAACGAATACTTTAATTCAGTTAAAAGTTTAGAAAAAAATACAAATCTTATTTCACCAATCTTTAAGGACCTTTCAAAAGGAAAATATAAAATCATTAGTTTTTATGCAAAAAAGGCTAGGGGCTTAATGGCTGCATGGATCTTAAAAAATAAAATTAAAAAGGAACAAGATCTAACAAATTTTAGCATAGACGGTTACTATTTTTCAGAAAACGATTCCTCAAAAAACTCACCTGTTTTTTTGAGAGACCATTAAAAGAATTTCATTGTTAAACATTTTTCAAATTTTTTTTAAACATAATACAATTAGATTCCTAATTCTATTTTCAATTATATCAGGCTCCCTTGTCAATTATCTTGGGCTTTGGAATAAGTGGCCCCTTATGTTATTGGCAGTCATATTCGCTCCTTTTTATGAATGGTATGCCCATAAATTTGTGCTCCATAAAAAATTAACACCAAAAAGGGGGTGGTTAGAAAGATTTCAAATTAAACTACACCACGGTCATCATGCTGATCCTGATAATATAAAACTTCAATTTGCACCTTCATTAGGAATAGTTATTTTATTTATCCAAACTTATATTTTCTATTCGATTTTATGCTTAAGCTTTAGTAATGCTTTAGTTCCTATTTTTTCAACTTTTTTATATTATCTATTTTATGAATGGGTTCATCTTGCTCATCATTCTAAAAAATATAAACCTATAACAAGCATAGGAGGAGATTTGAAAGAGGCGCATATGCAACATCATTTTCATAATGAAAATTATAACTGGGGTATAACAAATCTATTAGCCGATTACTTTTTAAAAACTTTAAAATCTTCAAAAGAAATACCTAAAAGTTTAACAACTAAAACAATTTCAGGGTACACAAAAGATTTGCATCAATAATTAATATTTTCTGTTGAGGTATTTTCTCTCTTGCCCTATAAGAGTTTATCAGTGGGGCCATAGCTCAGTTGGGAGAGCGCCTGGTTTGCAACCAGGAGGTCGTCGGTTCGATCCCGTCTGGCTCCACCAGATTCCTCACTTAGTGACTTTTATTGATTAGATAGTAAGGCCTTATTAAGTGATTTTCTTCCAAGGAAGAAGATTGCAAAAGACAAAGGTCCAAAAATTAAGAACGTATAACTTAATGCTAAATTTATAGACATATCATTCTGAAAGATCACGCTAGTAAAAAAGGGAACCACTGTAGGCCCAAGACTGAGGCCAACAATATTCATAATAAAAACATACAGCCCTGAGATAGAACCTCTATAGTTTTGTGGAGTCATTTTTTGAAGACCTGATGCAAAACAAGCCATTGGCAAGGTAATAAAGAAACTTATTATGAACATTCCCGGTAAAATAAAATTCTCAGTAACAAATAAGAAGGTCAAAGGGGGGATGATTGCTAGAGTTGATGCTGAAATTAGAAAAACAGCATGAGTTGAATTTTTAATACCTCTTTTATTAAGAAATCTCTCTAATACAGGACCCGACAGAACACCTAAGGATCCAGATATTAGGGTAACAATTCCAAAAAGATAACCAACCCTTGATAAATCCCATCCATGAACTCTCGATATATAGGTAGGAACCCAAGCCTGAAAGGTATACAACAGAACAACTATAAATGACGCAGCAATCATCAAAGTAAAGTAGGCAGAAGATTTACTTTTTATATAGGACACTACATCGGAAAAAGATTCATCTTTTTGTTTTTCTTTATTAATGAGGCCTTTTCTTTTTGGTTCTGTGAGAAAAGCAAGACCAAAGGATAAAACAAAACCCGGAATGGCAATAAGAATAAAAATCATCTGCCAGGGCTGAAAGGTAAAACCAAGAATAACTATGGGCGATGTATAAAGCTGTATAATAAATCCACCAAAAAGAAGAGCCAGACCTTGGCCTATATAAGGCCCCATAAGATAAAAACTCATTGGAAAAGCTCTATCCTCAGGGCGAAATAAATCAGCTATAAGTGACCACGAAGCGGGAGTTACGGCGGCCTCACCGGCCCCCACACCAGCGCGAGAAACAAAAAGGCTATAATAATCGCTAGAAAATCCATGGGCAGCAGTTGCTATACTCCAAAGAAGAATACCGCCTATCAAAACGGCAATTCTATTAAACTTATCAACCATCCTACCAATTGGAAGGCTAAAAAGTATGTAGCTGATCATAAAGCCAGGGCCTAATATTTGCCCCATCTGTATATCAGAAAGATTTAAATCACTTCGGATAGGATCAATTAGAAGATTAATCATTGCTCTATCAATAAAAGAAACTGTGTAGCTGATTAATAAAATAGTAGTAAAAAACCATGCATATTTTTTACTTGGCCAAATAGTTTGATCGGACATGTTCTCTCCCAAAAATAAAACCCAAAAAAAATATAACTGGGTTTACTTTAACTGCAAGCTTGTATTAAAAATTTATTTAAATAACCTTTAATTGTCTTACAGATTTTCATGATAAAAAATTTAATGCTTCAGGGTTATAAGATTGCAGTTCGTCAAATAAACCCTCTTTTATTTTATTTGTCCATTCTGGATCAACAAGTAAGGCCCTCCCAACAGCAACAAGATCAAATTCATTGCTTTCCAGCATAGTAAGGAGTTTATCAATTCTTGCAGGCTGGCTTTCTGCGCCATACAAAGTTTCAATTAATTCCTTATCTAGGCCAACAGAACCAACTGTCATTGTCGGCTTCCCTGATATATTTTTGACCCATCCAGAAAAACTAAGGTCCGAATCTTTAAACTCTGTTTCCCAAAATCTTCTTTGAGAACAATCAAAAAGATCAACACCTGCATCAACGAGTGGGGCAAGAAAAAGTTCTAACTCTTTAGGATTTTTTGCGAGACGAGCTCCATAATCCTGTCCCTTCCATTGAGATATACGCATTAAGATTGGAAAATCAGGGGAAGTTACACGCCTACAAGCTATAATAATCTCTTCAGCAAACTTTTGCCTCGCATCGAAGTTATACCCATAACGATCTTTACGTCGATTAGTTTTAGACCAAAAAAATTGGTCAATTAAATATCCATGAGCCGCATGAATTTCTATTCCATCAAAACCCATCTTGTAAGCGGAGGATGCAGCCCTTTCAAATGACAATACAACTTCTTGTATATCTAAAAGACTCATTTCAGAGTGAGTTTTTTTTATTTTTTTCTCCATCCCGCCCGCATAACCGGAGGGACCAACATGTTTGCAATCTATGACACCCTCTTCGTCATAAAGATTTTCTATCTCAGCTTTTAATAAAAGTCCTACATGCCATAGTTGAGGCATAATTTTTCCGCCTGCACTGTGAACTTCATGAAGTATTCTTGACCACCCCAATAATGCTTTTTTACCATAAAAATCTGGGCAATTAACATCGTTTGCTGCACCGGGATGTGGCACATGGGTACCTTCTGTAATAATAAGCCCTACACCACCTTCAGCTCGCCTTCTATAATAGTCAGCTACATCTTGACCCGGTACTCCATTGGGAGAAAAACATCTGGTCATGGGGGACATAACAACTCTATTACTTAAAGAAACAGACCCAATTTTATATGAGCTAAAAAGTTTATCAAGATTCATAATATTTATTTTGAATTATATTCATCTAGCCTTCTTTCAACATCGTTAGGGTAAATCCAATCATCAGTCATTACCTGTTTAACCTGAAGATCTTGAGGGACTTTATTAAGCCCAATAATTTTATCAAGCTCTTGATGCCAATGATAGATTCTGGCCTCCTGGTAGCTTAAAGGAACACCATCAAAAACGTATGAATCAACTGCTTTTTGGATCCACCCTCCAAACTGTAAGTCTTCACTCAAAACATCGTTAAATGCTTTAATTTGCGAATCCCATACCTTGGGTCTTTTACCCTCCCCCCAATCAGGGGCAATCCACAAAACATCGAACACACACTCATTAATACTTTTTGGCCACCACATTAAAATAGGAAAGCCCCTCTCAGATACAGGTGTTACTAAATTTGGCATCAGATTGTAGGATTGGGTACAAGTTCTAGAAATGTAACCTGCGGTTTTAATCTCAGGCCTAGGATCGTCATCTATGGTTTGTTTTTTTGAGGAATTAGGAAGTGGATGGTAACTAGTTGAATTAGGGTCTTCGTTGGAGCCTCCATATATTGGTAATTCTGGATAAGACCTACTAGGAGCGACCATTCGTCCGTGTCCATTAGAGTAAAAAGTATTTACATTTCCCTTGTAGTCTAATCCAACATGTACAGTTTTGGGGTGAATTGATTGAACATGATAAACCTCCAGGTTTGCCTCCATAGCAATTTTCCAATTACATTTAACATCGTAGCTATATTGATCGACCAGTCGAAGGGAGCCGAGCTGAAACTCTTGAAGTTCTTCATGGATAGGGCCCAGACTTTCCTTTAAACTCATTGCCTCTAAATCAAAATTTATAAAAATAAGATTGCCCATTAATTCAATCTTGATTTTATGGAGGCTCCTACAGCTATCATCAAAATCTACAAAATCTTGGGGATCCCTTTTTCCTATCAAATCTCCGTCATAATTATAGTTCCAACCATGATAGCCGCAAATTAAGCTCTTTGCCCGACCATACTTTTTCCTAACAATGGCAGCACCTCTGTGACGACACATATTATAGAAAGCTGTAATTTCATTTTTGTTTTTTCTAACGATAATTACTGGCTGACCAGTTTTTTCCCATAATTTATAGCTTCCTATCTCAGGAATTTCATCTAAATGACCTGCCAATAACCAAGTTTTTTTCCATAAATTCTCTTTCTCTAATTCAAAAAAATCTTTATCGGTATAACGTTTTCCAGGCAAATCAGGAAATTTTGGAAATCCTTTTGGCGGCGCCTTTCTTTCCCTCTCATAAGAAATTAGGTCTTTAATTTTATCTATTTGCGCCTGATCCATAAAATATCCTTTTTTTAATTATACCAACTCAATAATCTACACAATTTTTCCAGGCTTAACATCAGTATAGCTGTTGTCTTGATAGACCACAGATCCGTTCAAAATAACAGTTTCATAGCCCTTCGAGTAACGCATATATCTGCTAGCCTCTCCAGGGAAATCATTGACAAATTCTTCACCAGATATACTAACTTCATCAATATTAAACAAAACAAGATCGGCAGCCTTACCTTTTGCAATTACGCCTCTGTCACGTATACCCCAATCATCCGCTACTTCTTTTGTCATTCTGTGGACAGCAGCTTCTAGCGTTAGTTTTTTTGTATCTCGGACATAGTGCTCCAGTAAATGTGTTGTATCCCCGGTTCCACAAAATTGGGTAATGTGAGCCCCTGCATCCGAAGCACCAAAATGACATAGATCACTAGTAATTAAATATGCCACAGACTCTTTATCCGAATTAACTACATCAACTAACTGAAATTCTGTTTTTAAATTATCAGCCAAAGCAATATCGAGGATAACCTGCCCAATCTCTTTTTTTTCAGTCTCTGCAATTTCCATTAAATATTTTCCGATATATTTTTTATTTTGATCAGAATAGACTTCACCAACTTTAAGCATTGGAAGGGAAGAGCTCATTCCTCT
Organism: alpha proteobacterium MED-G09; assembly: GCA_905182015.1. GTDB lineage: Bacteria > Pseudomonadota > Alphaproteobacteria > MED-G09 > MED-G09 > MED-G09. The sequence goes on from CAJIZT010000008.1 coordinate 54,584, forward strand.
GGCATTTTTAGCTTCCTTAACAAGGATTTTTTGTTTACCTTTATCAGCAAAGGCCTTTTTTCTTTCTTCAATCGGAGTATCCATGATGGCTCTCCAGTTAGGTAGGCCAAATAACAACATGCTTGTTTCTGATAACCTCATATTGAGGTCAAAGCACCTTGGCATTGTTTGTCCAAAAACCTTAGCTCCCCTATCTCTTTGTTCCCTTAAGGCTTCCATTATTCTTTCGGCTTTTGGATTGTCAGGTGTTGATAGGACTGGTTGAAAGGTACACATTATTCCTGTCTCTAGGCTTATATCACCCAGCTCTTGAATATTTTCTAACTGTGTTTTCATGTCAATAAAAAAAGGTACGACCTGCCAAACTCCTCTTCCAGTCTTTGTTGCGGCACGGGCAAGTTCCATTTTTTCTTTTCTACAAGAAAAACGGCTTGGTACCGGTTTAAAATTTTCATCAACATCAACATAAGATGATGAAACTCCCAAAGCACCTTCCTCCATTGCTTTTTCAACAATTTCACTCATTTGTTTTATTTCTTCATCAGTTGCTTTTCTTTTCTGACTATCAGAGCCCATTACATATAAGCGAACTGCTGAATGCCCAACCAAAGCACCTACATTTATGCCAAGGTTTGGTTTAATATGATCAAGGTACTCACCAAAGGTCTCCCAAGAGAAAGGAACTGCGGCATCGAATGTTGGTTTTTTAATATCTTCTATCACCTGAAACATTGAAATAATTTTTTTCTCTCCGCCATTTCTTATCGGCGCAAGAGAAAGGGAGCAGTTTCCTGTTACTACTGTAGTAACTCCGTGCTCGATTGATGGAGTTGCATATCCATCCCAGCATAACTGAGGATCAAAATGAGTATGAATATCAATAAAGCCTGGACTCAGAACTAGACCTTTTGCGTCAATCTCATTCTCATAATTTTTCTTTACCTGACCTATATCAACTATAAAGCCATCTTCGACGGCAACATCACCATAAAACGGCTTATTTCCAGTTCCGTCTACAATTCTCGCATTGCGTATCACTAGTGAGTTTTTAATCAAAGCTCTATCCTCTTATTATTATTCAAGATATATTTTCTTATATAAGAAAATTTGTCTAGGATTTTTAAGAAATAATTATTAGAGTAACATTATGTTCGACTCAGAAAGACCCATAATACAGATTGCATATGCAGTAGATGATATTAAAAAATCTGCTGAAATGTGGTCAAATAAATTTAAGATTGGACCCTTCTATGTCAATGAGCATATTAAGGTAGAAAACGTGTTCGTTAACGGAGAAGAGGGGTCATTTGATCACTCGTCAGCTTATGGATGGAAAGAAAATATGATGATCGAGCTAATCTGTGATCATAGAATACAAGAAACGCCTAAAAATAGCCATACAACGGGACTCCATCACATTGCCTGGATAGCTCCTAACTTCGAAATGGAGCGGCTTAAATTAAAAAAAGAAGGTTGTACTGAGGTTCTTTTGGCTAATGTTGGTCATAGGGACGGTATGAAGTTTTCATGGTTCTATCCAGGAGATGAGATCAATCACTTTTATGAAATTTACGAAGATACCAACGATATAAGAAATTTTTATTCCTTCCTCCAGAGGGAGTCAAGGAAATGGGATGGTAAAAACCCCATCAGAAATATTTCTGACATAAGTGGTTGAATTAAATTATAAAAATATTACAAATTAAAATACTATTTTAGTATTTTTCTTGAATAAAATTAGGAGTTAAAAATGAAATTAGTAACAGTTTTTAGTGCATCAGGTAGACCTGGTCTTGCACAAGTAAAGCAGCTATTATTAGCAGGCTATAAAGTTCGCGCGGTAACGCGTGAAAGAAAAAGGCTAGAGCACTTTGAAAATATAGAAATAGTGTCAGCTGATTACAATGACCCCGATTCAATTTACGATGCATGCGTCGGTTCAGATACAATATTCTTTACCGTACCTTCTTTTGAAGAGTCCTATAAGGGCATGGATTTTTGCGCTACAGTAGGTACTTCAGCAAAAAAATCTGGGGTAAGAAGAATTATTTTTAATACTTGTTGTTGGGGCAATGATGAAGAAGAGGTTGGCCAGGCGGGTTACGACGCGAGTAGACTTATGATTAATACCCTCATGCAAGCAGGGGTTCCTACAACAACATTTCGTCCAGTGATTTTTATGGATAATCTTCTTACCGACTGGGCAAGGAAAGATATTTTAGTAAATAATCTATATACATACCCTCACTATCCCGACCTAGAGGCTAATTGGATTTGTTTAGACGATGTGGCAAAATTTATGATTGCTGCGATTGATAGAGATGACCTAATCGGTCGAAGAATAGTGATAGGGGGAGAAGAGTCCTTTGTCCCTCAAAGAGTTGCCGATATGCTATCAGGGCGCTTTGGGAAAAAAATAGAATATAAGCAATTACCATTAAAAGATTTTGCAAAAAGACTCTTTGATATTTTTTATTCAGACATAGAAGGTGCTGATGAGGCTGCATTTATTGAATCAATGTCAGATTTTTATAGGTTTACAAATGAGTCTCACTACAAGCCATTTAAAGTTGATATGGGCCCTGTTTTAAAAGAGATTCCAATAAAATTAAAACCATTTAGTGAGTGGATGAATGAAATAGATTGGGCTGAGAAAGTTGATACAAATGCTGGTTAGCGAAAACTAGCATTAACATAATCAAGACCCTTGGATCCTGGGCAAAGGTCCTTTTCTGTTAAAATATTTAAAGGTTTCTGATTTGAATTAATTGTATCGTGTAAATCTCTTTCCTCTTTATCAAGATAGATTAATCCAGTTACAATTGATCCTTTCGTTTGATGGTCATTTAAAATTTTTATAGAATTTCCTCTATCATATAAATTGTGACTCTTATCTAATTTATGCAAAATCATTTTTGATCCATCGTGCATTTGAACCTGGGCAGATGAGCCCTCTTTATAATTAACTTTTATTTCTTCTGTCTCAGGAATAACATCTAAATAACCAAGAGCTTCATTGTGTTCGCGAAAATATTCATAGCTCTTTGTTGATTGAGAGTGGTTGTTAAAGGTAACACAGGGCGACACAACATCGATGAAGGCAAAACCCCTGTATTTTAAGGCTGCTGTCATTAGGGGAATAAGCTGATCCTTGTCACCTGAAAAACTTCTGGCAACAAATCCAGCGCCCAATTGAATTGCGAGAGCTGCTAGATCAATAGATTCAAAAGGATTATCTTCACCTTTTTTACTTTTTGAGTTTTTATCATTAGTCGCGGAAAATTGACCCTTAGTAAGGCCATACGTACCATTATTATCAACAACGTAGAGCATATTTAAACGTCGTCGAATAATATGACAAAATTGTCCTAATCCAATTGAGGCAGTATCTCCATCACCTGAAACACCTAAGTAAACTAAATCCCTATTAGCCAAATTAGCCCCAGTAGCAACGGAGGGCATTCGGCCATGTACTGAATTAAATCCATGAGATTTGTTCAAAAAGTAAGTGGGAGTTTTTGAAGAACACCCAATACCTGATAACTTAGCTAATTTATGAGCAGGAATTGATAAATTATAACAAGCTTCAATAATTGCCGAAGAAACAGAATCATGGCCACACCCAGCGCATAAGGTTGATAGCGCGCCCTCATAATCCCTTCTGTTTAAGCCTAAAGCATTCGTAGGTAACTTTGGGTGATGTACGGAAGGTTTTTTTATAAAGCTCATTTAATTACTCATGCTGCTGATTGTTTTTTCTTTAATGATTTGAAGACAACTTGATTTTTCTTTAAAAGATTTAAAAATGCCTTCACAATAAAGTTAGCTGTTACAGGACTCCCGTCAAAATTAAGGATTGAATGTATCTTGGAGCTATCTTTATTGAGTTCATTGATAAGCAACGATCTCATTTGAGCGTCTCTATTTTGTTCCATGACAATTATATGATCATGATCGTCTATAAACGAAGAAATGCCTCTTCCAAAAGGAAATGATCTTATCCTGAGTAAGTCAGTGGCATGCCCTTGTGATTCAAGAATATCATTTGCTTCATCTATTGCCACAGAGGTAGATCCAAAATATATTAACCCAATATTTGTATCTTTTTTTGCTTTCCTTCGAACTGACTTTGGTAAATATTTTACTGACTTTTTAAATTTTTTTGTTATTCGCATCATATTATCAGCATTGATTCTTCCATCTTCAGTGTATCCTGCGAAAGCATCATGAGATGTTCCCCTTGTGAAGTAGGAGCCTTTTGTTTCATGTGTACCTGGTAAAGTTCTATACGGAATGCCATCGCCATCAACATCTAAATACCTACCCCAGTTCATAAGTTCATCGAGGTCTTGTTTTTTTAATACCTTTCCTCTCTCATATGAAGTCTTATCATTCCACTGCAGGGGGTCTATTACCCAATCATTCATCCCTATATCAAGATCACTCATAACAATAATGGGTGTTTGAAGAATTTCCGCAAGATCAAAAGATTGTGCCGCCATTTCAAAACACTCCTTTGGATCAGAAGGAAAAAGAAGGATATGTTTTGTGTCTCCATGTGATGCATACGCACATGATAAAATATCTGATTGCTGAGTCCTTGTTGGCATTCCAGTGGAAGGACCTCCTCGTTGAATATTAAATAAAACTAAAGGTATTTCTGCAAAATAAGCTAATCCTAAAAATTCACTCATTAATGAAATGCCGGGACCAGAAGTTGCGGTAAATGCACGAGCTCCATTCCAGTTAGCCCCTATTGCCATCCCTACTGCAGCTAATTCATCCTCCGCCTGAATGATTCCTGCGCTAACTTCTCCATTATCTTTAACTCTAAAAAGATTTACATATTTTTGAAAGGCCTCAACAAGAGAGGTAGATGGGGTAATCGGATACCAACCAACAACCGTAGCCCCCCCATAAACACAACCCAGACCAGCTGCCTCATTACCTTGTATCAGGATTTTCTTTTTAGTTGTCCGAATCTTTTTTAAGCCAACATTCAAATCGCAATCAAGATTTTCTAAAGCAAAATCTCGTCCAAGATAAAGCGCCTTTATGTTAGGCGGTATTAATTTAGGTTTCTTTTCAAAATCTTCTTTTATTAAACTTTCAATAATCTTTATATCAATTTTTAATAAGGCTGCGAGAGCACCTAAACAAACAATATTTTTAAATAGCTGTCTTTGTCTCGGGTCATCATAGTTTTCAGCACAAATACTTGCCATTGGAATCCCAATATAATTTATATCCTTACGAGAAAAATTTCTAGGCATTGTGTTATCGTAAACTAGGTATCCGCCAGGTAATATTTCCTTCACATCAGTTTGGTATGTTTGAGGGTTTAAAGTTATAAAACAATCAATCCCCTCTCTTCTGGCCGCATAGCCATGCTTACTTATCCTAACTTCAAACCATGTAGGAAGCCCTTGAATATTCGAAGGAAAAATATTTTTAGGCGTTACGGGAATTCCCATTCGAAAAATTGACTTAGCAAACATTGCATTTGCACTTGCTGAACCCGATCCATTTACATTCGCAAATTTTACAACAAAATCATTAATTTTACTCATTTTGAGCAACCATCTTTTGCTTGCGCACCCATATAAAAGAATTTTTGCATATCCCACGCACCTGTTGGGCATCTTTCTGCACAGAGGCCGCAGTGTAAACAAAGATCTTCATCTTTCACCATCACTCTGGCCGTTGGAAGAATATCGGAGACATACAGATCTTCGGCAAGATTTAATGCCGGAACTCTTAGGTTTAAACGTAGAGCTTCTTCTTCATCATTTTCAATAAAATTAATACAATCCTCAGGACATATATCAACGCACGCATCACACTCGATACACCTACTTTCCTCAAAAACAGTCTGAGCATCACAATTAAGACACCTACTAGCCTCTTCAAAAGCCATTTTTTCATCATACCCAAGCTCTACCTCAAGCTTCCTGTCTTTAAGACTTGATTTTAAATCCGCGTGAGGAACAGCTAAGCGGTTAACTTCATCATAACCGTTGTCATAAGACCATTCATGTAATCCCATTTTCGATGATTTCAAGAAGACATGGGGAGCTGGTCTCTCAATTAAATCTAGATTGTTGCAATAAAGATCAATTGATATAGCCACCTCATGAGCGTGAGCCACCGCTGTAATAATATTTTCAGGACCCCATGCGGCATCGCCACCGAAGAATACCTTCGGCAGAGTTGATTGCATAGTTTTTTTATCAACTGTAGGCATATCCCATTCATCAAATTCAATACCAATATCTTTTTCTATCCACTCAAAAGCATTGTCTTGGCCGATAGCCATTAAAACATCATCACATTCGACCGTTACAAGAGGCTCGCCAGTAGGTATGAGTTTTCTTTTATTATTTTCATCGTATTGCGCAGTAACTTTCTCAAATAACATACCCCATAACTTACCTTCTTTTACTAGAAACTTTTTAGGAACATGATTCTCAAAAATAGGAATATTTTCCATTTCCGCTTCTTCGATCTCCCAATCAGAAGCTTTCATATCGGCCTGAGGTGACCGAACATAAACACCAACACTTTCACCTCCCAGCCTCACTGCTGTTCGGCAGCAATCCATGGCTGTATTTCCACCCCCAAGAACAATAACTTTTTTTCCAACCTTAGATACATGCTCAAAAGCAACAGATGCAAGGAAATCAATTCCAATATGAATATTCTTAGAAGCCTCTTCTCTTCCAGGTAGATTTAAATCCTTACCTTTAGGTGCCCCAGTTCCAATAAAAACTGCATCATGATCAAGTTTCAAGAACTCTTTAAAGCTCTTTACTTCATAATTATATTCTACATCTAAACCCATATTAATTATTTGATTACACTCTTCATCCAGAACCTCTGCTGGTAATCTAAAGGAAGGAATATTTGTTCTCATCAGTCCGCCGGGAACATGATCTCTTTCGTACGCAGTGCACTCATACCCCAAAGGAACAAGATCTCTCGCAACGGCCAATGACACGGGCCCAGCACCGAGTAATGCAATTTTCTTTCCGTTAGTTTTTTTTGGTGCTTTTGGAATTAAATCTGTAATATCATCCTTATAGTCCGCAGCGACTCTTTTTAATCGACAGATAGCAACCGGCTCATCCTCTACGCGGACTCTCCTACAAGCTGGTTCACAAGGCCGGTCACAGGTCCTTCCCAAAATTCCCGGAAAAACATTAGACTCCCAATTAATCATATACGCGTCAGTATATTTGCCATCCGCAATTAAACGAATGTACTCCGGGACTGGTGTATGAGCAGGACAGGCCCACTGGCAGTCAACAACTTTGTGAAAGTATTCTGGATCAGATATATCTGTTGGTCTCATAGGCATATCAGACTAGATTCCCCCCTGCTCTGATACTCTGTAATATGAAATCAAAATTCGAATCAGTTTTCATTTAAACAATATCCAATAGTTAAGATTCACTTATTAACAAGTCAACTGAATAACAAAAAATTAGGGAAAAAAATGTCTATTTAACCTAATACTCTAGATGTTTCGGCCTCATAGGCTTTCATATCAAAATAATCCCGCCAATTTGATATTAATCCATCCTGAAACTCCATCACTCCCATAACAAGAATATCCATCCACTGACCATTTACCTCAAACCGATCAGTTCTTTCAGTTAAGACAATTCCATCAGAATTTTCAGCGATATTATGAACTATCCATTCAATATTGGATGTCATTTGAACGAAAGGCTCTAAATAAGCTCGAATTTGTTCATGGCCTTTTTGTGGATCCATCGGTATATTATGATAGAAACAATTTTCAGAAAGTGCGCCCATTATTCCATCAATATCACGATTATTCCAACATTCAATAAATTGTAAAGCTCTAGTTGTATTGTTCATATTTTCCTCTTTTTTTGTTAAGTTAATAAAATTTCTTCAAATTTGATACGTAAATCTTTCTTTTGTACCTTACCCATTGCATTAACAGGAAGGAATTCAACCCATATAAAAGATTTAGGAATTTTATATTTAGCCAAGAATCCATGAAGTGAAGCATTTATATCTTTTTCATCAACAAGATTATTATCATTGTCCGCAACAAGAATAGCAATTGGACATTCTCCAAAATCTATATGCTTAACTCCGATTACAGCACTTTCTTTAATTCCATCGATTGCATTCAACAATATTTCAATTTCTTTTGGATAAATATTAAATCCGCCTGAAATAATCATATCGCCGGATCGCCCAGATAAACTTAATCTTCCGTCTTTGTCAATCTGACCAATATCACCTGTTATAAAAAAACCATCCTCAGTGAACTCTTGTTTAGTTTTCTCTTTCATCTTCCAATAACCCTTAAAAACATTCGGGCCCCTAACCTGAACAATACCCTTCTCATTCGTCGGCAATACCTTGCAGTCCTTTACTATTCTTATCTCAATGTTAGGCAAAGAAAATCCTACCGTTCCCTCCACCCTATCTCCATGCAAAGGATTTGATGTAATCATCCCAGTTTCAGTCATTCCATAACGCTCCAGTATCGAGTGTTTGGTTATATTTTTAAATTCGTTAAATGTTTTTTCCGTCAAGGGGGCCGATCCAGAAATAAAGAGTCGTATCCTCTTAAATATCTTTTCAGTAAAACTCTTTTCATCAATTAATCGATTATAAAATGTTGGAACTCCCATCATTACACTAGATTTTTTGAGATTATAAATGACTTCAGGAATAATAAATTTTTCTAAAAATATCACCTCTGATGCACTCAGGAAAGCAGTATGTAGGGCTACAAACAACCCATGAACATGAAATATTGGCAAAGCGTGCAATAAAGTATCATGACTAGAAAAACTCCAAGCCTCCTTTAGGGCACGAGCATTAGATGATAAATTGCCATGTGTAATCATTGCCCCTTTTGACCTGCCTGTGGTTCCAGAGGTAAATAAAATGGCAGCTGTATCGTTGTCAGAGCAAGACTCAAAAATATGATACGGATTAAGCGATAGGATTTCTTTTATAAAAGAATCTTCATTATTTACTCCCATTGCCCTGAGATTAGGAACACCTAACATTTTACAAACCTGATTAACCTCCTCGTAATTTTCTAAGGAGCAAACAAAAAGTTTTGGTTCTATATTATTAATAAAATATTCAACTTCTTTCATGGTATAAGATGTATTTAATGGCGTATATATCAAACCCATCCTTAGGCACCCTAAGTAGAGTCCAACAGCAAAGACGGATTTATCATTTTGACAGATTATTCTATCACCTTTCTTCAGACCTAATCCATTCAGGTATGAGGCAAACAGAGCGGACAGATGATCAATTTCTTTGTAGGACCATTTCTTTTGGCCTGGAATATTAATGCAAACTTTATCGGTGTCCTGATTAAAACCATCAAATAAAATTTTGTATAAATTCTTACTCATGAACTAATTCCTCTTAATTACTCAACATTCAACACTAAACCCTCACGCCTAGGGTCTGCTCCGCCGACGTATCCGGTAGGTTTTTTTAATGCAATATGTAGCCCGCTTCTTTTGGGCATCACCCTCACCCTATGCCCCATAGCTTCTAAATCAGACTGCAAGTCTTCCAAAATTGTATTTTCTTCTAATTCAGTCACCTTGCCCTTATTCATGTAATGGGGTAATTTTACTATATCCTTTGGATCTAGATTCCAATCAATAAGCCCTAGGACTGATTTAGTAACATAGTTTATTATACTTGTTCCGCCTGGTGATCCTGTTAAAGCAAACAAATTACTGTCTTTAAAAATAATTGTCGGAGTCATGGATGACATGGGTCTTTTATTACCCTCAACCCTATTTGCGATCTTTTTTCCATTTACCTCAGGTATCATTGAAAAATCTGTTAATTCATTATTTAATATAAAACCTCCTGCCATTAAATGACTGCCAAACGGCCCCTCTACCGTTGAAGTCATGGAAACCGCATTACCCTCATTGTCTACTATAACAAAGTGGCTAGTCGAGGGTTTAGAGATATCTATATTTTTTTCAAAATCTAATGCACCTTTTGGTCGACCATGGGTAACTTCTTTTACAAGTTCTTTTTGGTTAATCAAAGACCTTCTTTGATCAATGTATTCGTCACTTAATAATCCATCTACAGGTACTTTTACAAAATCTGGATCAGCCATATAATAACCTCGATCAGCATAGGCTAGGCGACTAGCCTCAGAAAAAAGATGCACCATTTCTTTAGATTCTGGTTTTAGTGACTTAATATCAAAATCTTCTAATATTTTTAGCATTATTAGCATTGTCAATCCCCCTGAGGATGGGGGTGGCATACTACAGATATTATAAGACCTATACATTTGACAAAGAGGCTCGCGCCAAATAATTTCGTAATTTTTTAAATCACTCAAAGTCATTAATGCCTTACTATCAAATTCTTTTAAGGCATTTATTATTAAGTCAGCAGTTTCTCCTTCATAAAAATCTATTGCGCCCAGTGATGCTATTCTTCTGAGAGTTTTAGCGTATTCTTGATTTCTAAAAATATGCCCTACAGGCAAAGGTTCTTTTTTTTCTCCAACACCTTCTTGATAATAAAGAGAGGCAGCAGGCTCAATTGTTTTTAAATAACTTAAATAACTCAATGTTCGATTAAGATCTGGTGAAACAGCGAACCCATCTTCAGATAATGTAATGGCGTAATCAAATAGCTTAGCCCACTCCAATCTACCAAATTTTTTATGAGATTCTTCCAGCAACCTTATAACCCCGGGAACCCCAACTGAATTTACTCCAATCACAGCATCCGGATAAAAAGGTTTTTTATTCCCACTTTTATCCAAAAAAAGATCGTCTTTTGCTCTTGAAGGTGCAGTTTCTCTTCCGTCGAGAGAAAATAACTTTGATTGTCTTGCATCCCAATAGAGCATAAATGCTCCGCCACCAATCCCTGTTGCCTGAGGTTCTGTAAGTGTTAAAACTAATTGTACTGCAATAGCTGCATCAATAGCATTACCACCTCTTTTTAATATTTCAGAAGCAGCTTTTGAGGCGTGTGAATTTGATGTAGCGATTATCCCCTTTCCTGGTTTTAAATCGCTTGCATTACAAGCTGTTATAAAAAAAATAGAAAACACAGAAAGAATAAAAAGTCTCATAGATACTCCGCGGTTATTAATTTTAGATACTATACAATTCTAATGCCTTTGTTTAGTTTCCTTATAATGATTAATTTAGGAAAAAGAAATTTAATAACAGATGTTGATGGTATCTTGGTTGGCAATGCACATGATCAAGGTATTGGCACAGGTTGTACTGTTATTACACCAATTGAAGGCACTTTAGCATCTGCAGATGTTAGGGGAGGGGCGCCCGGAACAAGGGAGGTCGGGGCATTAAATCCTTATAATCTTGTTAATTCAATCGACTCAGTTGTACTGTCCGGAGGATCAACTTGGGGTCTCGATGCAGCTAGTAGTGTAGCGAATTATATTGGGTCACAGGGAAGGGGATTCAGCGCATCTCCAGAATCCAAGCATGTTCCTATGGTACCAGGAGCAATTCTATATGACCTATCAAATGGAGGTGATAAAAAGTGGGGGGACAGTTCACCATACTACGATCTTGGGATTAAAGCGGCATCCAGTATATCCGATAACATAATATTAGGAAATGCAGGAGCGGGATATGGTGCTAAAGCCGGATCTCTTAAAGGAGGGCTCGGAAGCGCCTCCTTTGTATGTAGTGACGGAATACAAGTAGGTGGTTTATTTGCGGTTAATAGTTATGGCTCCACACTTAATAATGAGACAGGACAATTTTGGGCTTCAACAGACGAAAATAAAAATGAATTTGGCGGACGAGGCGTGCCTAACTATGCTCCGATGAATATACTGGCCGGAACAAAGGCTGGTAAACCACTTCCTGGACAAAATACAACAATAGGGGTTATAGCAACTAATGCAAAATTAGATGCAAAAGCAGCTAAGAGAATAGCTATAATGGCTCATTCGGGTATGTCGCGAGCTATTAGGCCTATTCATTCCCCAGTTGACGGTGATGTAATTTTTGTACTAAGCACTGGTACATTAAAAAAAGAAATAAAGCTCAACGATATAAATATTATAGGAGAGTTAGGGGCAAGAGTATGCTCAAGATCAATAGCCAGAGGTGTTTTCGAGGCTGAAAGTATCTTAGGAATGAAGTCTTGGAAAGAAGTATATGAATAATTTTCTCTTAGTAGTTTTTAGTTTATACTATTTATAATGCGCCGGTAGCTCAGCTGGATAGAGTACTTGACTACGAATCAAGGGGTCAGGGGTTCGAATCCCTTCCGGCGCACCACCGTTTACTAAACTAATAATGGAAATATATGGATTATTTACTTTTATTCTTACTAATAATAATTCTGGCCGTTGCATCAATTATTCTAATTAATATTAGAAAAGATGATAAATCCGATTCAGACACAAAAGGTATTTTTCAGAAATACGACAAAACACAACAAAGTCAAAGTGAATCCTTAACTCGTCAGGAACAGGCTCTTTCAAACCTTAGGATAACTATTCAAGATTTTCAGGAACCTCTTCAAAAATTACGAAATTACCTTTCGGGAGGGACAAGAGCGGGGCAATTTGGTGAATGGTCGCTTCAGGCGATCATGCAAGATATTTTTTCAGAAAATCGTTACAAAGAAAATGCAGAAATTATAGAGGGATCAGGCCAGAGAGTTGAGTATGCTTTAATTCTTCCCGATGGCTTATTGCAGCCAATTGATGCAAAATTTCCATCTGGTTTATTTGATAATTACCTTAATGCCTCGGCATCGGGGAACAGAGATAACGTCAACACGTCAAAAAAAGAAATTGCAAGGCACATTAGAAATGACGCTCAAGACATTCATAAAAAATATACCTTGGTAGGTAAGACGTCTGATCTTGGCATAATGTATATTCCTAGTGAAAATCTTCTTCAGCTTATCGATTCAATGAATCTTCGTGAAGAACTATTTAGAGACCACAGAGTGCTGATTTTAGGACCAAACTCTCTTGCGGCATACCTAATAAGCGTCTCAATGAACTTCCGGGTCGAATCTTTTAATGATAGCGCTTCTGAAATAATGAATGAATTTGGAAAATTAAAAAAGGAATTTGAAAAATTTAGTAATTCTACCAATGATTTAAGAAAAAAAGCAGAAGAAGTTTCAAATAAAATTGACGAATACAGCACCAGAGAAAGGCAAATGGCAAAAGTTATTGGGAATATGGATAATCTCAATACTAAGAAAAAGTAATATTATTTAATGATGAATTTGACTTAATAATCCTTAGGTTCTATAAACCCCAAGAGTATCAATAATAAAGGTAGTAAGATGAAAAGAACATTCCAACCTAGCAACTTAGTTAGAAAAAGGCGCCACGGTTTCCGCTCGAGATTACAAACCGTTGGTGGAAGAAATATCTTGTCCAATAGAAGATCTAAAGGTAGAAAATCTCTATCAGCTTAAGCTATGAAATCTGAAAGAAATCAAAATGACTCAAATAAAGAAGAGTGCATTTATGATAAAATAACAAAGCGTCCAGACTATATCCGAGCATCAACTGGATCTAACGTAAGGACATCAAGCTTGTTTTTACAAAAATTTAATAGAAAAGATAATGAAATTCCCCGTTACGGTATCACCGCAACAAAAAAAGTTGGTATTGCCGTGGATAGGAATAAAGCAAAAAGAAGATTGCGCCATGCAGTTAAGAAGGTGCTTCCCAAGTGGGGGGAAAGTGGTTACGACTATGTTGTTGTTGCGACAAAAAAAACTAATATTCTTCCATGGGATGTAATTATATCTGATTTGGAAAGAGCATTTAAGGAGTAGTATGGATGAATGATAGCTCAAGATATATAGTCGCAATAGTTTTAGCTATGGTTATTCTTTTTAGCTGGCAAATACTGTTTCCTGTTGAAGAACCTTTGACTGAAATTAATACCGCTAGTGTAGAATCAAATTTTTCTTCTACAGAACTCAGTCAAACTAATATCAGTAAATTAACTACAAAAGAATCATGCTCGTCAAGTCGTATTATTATCGAAAATGACAGATTGGAAGGTTCCATAGATCTTTGTGGTGCAAAAATTAATGAAATTTTTCTAAAGAAATTCAATAAAACTACTGATCCCAACAGTGATTACGTTCAGTTGTTTAGTGAATCATCTTATTGGGTCGATGCAGGTTGGTTGGCCCCAAGGGGTGCAGAATTTAAACTTCCAGATGATAAATCTTTATGGAAATTAGAATCTCAAAATAGCACTCTATCTCCAAGTTCACCGATAGAAATATCTTGGAATAATGGTGAAGGATTAAAGTTTATTCAAACCTATTCAGTTGATAACGATTATCTTTTTTCATTCAAACAAGAGGTCGAGAATAGTTCGCCGGGCTTAATTACGTTGTTTCCTTTCAGTAAACTCTCTCGCCAAGAATTGCCGACTGATAGAGCTCTTGGGTTGCTTCACGAAGGACCAACAGGTTGGTTTGATGATAAGCTAGAAGAGCAAGATTATGATGATATTGAGAAAAATGATTTCCGTAGAGAATTTCAATCTGGCTGGATTGGGATCACGGATAAATACTGGGCTACAGCAATAAGCTCATCGGACGAAGGTGCTAAAAAAGCACATTTTAAAATTTCTAAGGACAGCGAAAGTGATATTTATCGAATTGGATATACTGGCGAGGCAATTAGTGCTTCTTCAGGGTCAACACTTTCATCGAATGGCCTAATATTCATAGGCGCCAAAGAAGTCGATATTATTCAAAATTACTCTAAAAATAAAAATCTACCAAAATTTGACTTGATTATCGATTGGGGTTGGTTCTATTTTATCTCCAAACCCTTGTTTTATATTCTTGATTTTCTTTTTTCCTACACTGGTAACTTTGGCGTAGCAATTCTTCTCTTAACAGTCTTGATAAAATTAGTATTCTTCCCGGTTGTTAATAGATCTTATGTTCAAATGGCAAAAATGAGAAAAGTCCAGCCAGAAATTGCAAAAATGAAAGAGCTCTATGGCGATGATCGTCAACGTATGGCACAAGAAATGCAATCTCTGTACAAAAAAGAAGAGTTAAAGCCCTTATCAGGATGCCTTCCAGTGTTTATCCAAATTCCTGTATTTTTTGCCTTATATAACGTTCTTTTGGTAACAATTGAAATGCGTCACGCTCCATTTATTGGTTGGATTAGAGACCTTTCCGCGCCAGACCCGCTGTCTGTTTTTAATTTATTTGGCCTCATAAGCTGGACACCCCCACAAATACTAATGATTGGTGTTTTTCACCTTCTGTTTGGATTAACCTTCATGCTGCAAACTAAACTGAACCCTGCTCCAACTGATCCAATTCAAAAAACTCTTTTCACATGGATGCCAATATTTATGATCTTTATAGCTGCTAATTTTCCAATAGGCCTTGTGATTTACTGGGCGTGGAATGGTCTCTTATCAATAATGCAACAAG
The DNA here is from genome assembly GCA_905182015.1 of alpha proteobacterium MED-G09. Taxonomy (GTDB): domain Bacteria; phylum Pseudomonadota; class Alphaproteobacteria; order MED-G09; family MED-G09; genus MED-G09. The sequence goes on from CAJIZT010000008.1 coordinate 70,070, forward strand.
CGTATATTATGAGACAACAAGGAATGGAAATTGCACTTTTTGCAAGCTTTGGAAAAAAAGAAAATCCTAACGATTAGTTGAAGCATGGAAACTATTAATAAAAAAAACAGCACTTTAAAAAATAAAAAAAACCTTTTTTCAAACCAATGTCGTTTTATTAAAGGGGTTGCGTCCGTTGAGGGTTTGGAAAATTCAATAATACCAGAGGTTGCATTCCTAGGAAGATCGAATGTTGGAAAATCAAGTCTGTTGAATGCCATAACAAAAAGAGCTAAATTAGCCCACACTTCAAAGACTCCTGGAAGAACACAAGAACTAAACTTTTTTTCTTTTGGAGAAGAAAAACCTATACTTACTATTGTTGATATGCCTGGATATGGCTTTGCCAAGGCATCAAAATCTAAAATAGCCGAATGGACTGAACTTTCAAAATTCTACCTATCGAATAGATCGAACCTGCGGCGGGTATTCCTTTTAATTGATTCAAGGCATGACATAAAAGTCTCGGATGAGGAGATAATGTCTATGCTTGATAATTGCGCAGTTTCTTATCAGATAGTTTTAACAAAAATTGATAAAATAAAAGATAGGAATAAAAAAATTCTTGAAATTCAGGATTCAATAAAAAAATATATTGCAGTACACCCGGAAATACTTTCCACGTCATCACATAAAGATTTGGGTCTTGGAGACCTAAGGAATGAAATATCAACTATGGTAGATTAAGCTATACTAGACTATAAGAAATAAAATTTATGAGGAAATACTATGAGTAAAGATAAGAGAGTAGTTAAGGATTGGTTGAATAATGCCGATATATTAACAGGGGCACTCCCTTATATGCAGAAATATAATGGCTCAATAATTGTTATTAAATATGGCGGAAACGCAATGGCGGATATTGCTTTAGTGGAATCTTTTTGTAACGATATAGTCTTTCTTAAACAAAGCGGTTTAAAGCCAGTTATTGTTCATGGTGGTGGCCCACAAATTGGATCGATGCTTGAGAGGTTAGGAATAAAAACTAAATTTGAGTCTGGTATTAGAATTACAGATGAAAGCACTTTAGAAGTTGTTGAAATGGTTCTTGCAGGCAGAATCAATAAAAATATAGCATCAAAAATAAACTCCGCAGGAGGAAAGGCAGTCGGAATATCAGGTAAGGACGGCTCCATGATCATTGCAGAAAAATTAACAAATCGAAAAAGTGACAATGAATCTAATATAGAAAAAATTATTGATTTAGGCTATGTGGGCTTTCCCAAAAAAATTAATAATGGAATTATTGAAACTCTTATAAATAATGACTTTATTCCAATAATAGCTCCGCTAGGGATAGGTGTGGATGGGAAAACATACAACATAAATGCTGATACAGCCGCTGGAGCAATAGCATCATCTTTAAAATCTAAAAGATTGCTTATCTTAACGGATGTAGAGGGCGTTCTGGACTCAGAGAAAAATCTTGTTGAGGAAATCAATGAAGAGAAAATTAAAGAAATGATTGATTCCGGAGAAGTTTCCGGAGGAATGATACCAAAATTAAATACGTGCTTGGATAGCACCTCAAATGGTGTTGAGGCAGCTGTTATAGTTGATGGAAGAGTTAAGCATGCAGTTTTGCTTGAGCTATTTACCGATCATGGCGCCGGCACACTGGTTCGTTAGGGTATATAAATGGATTTATCATCAATTGAAAGCTGGGTATTTGATTTAGACAACACATTATATCCTCCAGAAGAGAAAATATTTGATCAAATAGATAGGAAAATGACATCCTTTATCTCAGAACACTTAAAGATAGATAAGAATGAGGCTTTTAATATTCAAAAAAATTACTTTTTAGAGTACGGAACAACGCTTGCCGGCTTAATGCATGATAGAGAAAATAATGTAGATCCCGACGAGTTCTTAAAATTTGTTCATGATATTGAATTGCAATCCTTGAATTCGGATCCAGAGCTTAGAAATACAATTCTTGGTCTTCCGGGAACAAAATTTATCTTCACAAATGGTACCACCGCTCATGCAGAAAGCGTATTAAAAAAACTAGAACTCGAAAATATTTTTGAATCTATATTTGATATAAGGGCAGCAAATTATATTCCAAAGCCAAATCTTGAAGCATATAATTTATTTATTAAATCAACCAATATTAACCCGCACTCTTCAATTATGTTTGAGGATATGGGAAGAAATCTTCCGCCAGCTAAATCTCTAGGGATGACAACCGTGTTGATTAAGAGAAATATACCCAATAGTAGGAATGTACTTCAAGAAAAAAAATATGCTAATCTTTGGAGCCAGGATGTTGACGCTGATTATATTATTGACGACTTAGTAAAGTTCCTCAATAACAGGTAGATAAATAAATTAAAATCTAAAGAGTGAATTATGAGTAATGAAAGAATTAAAACGATAGAAAAAGCATTTGATGACATAGAAAATATCAATTCCAGCTCTTCAGTTGGTATAATTAATGCAATAGAATCTACGATAGAAGATATCGATAAAGGAAAAATACGAGTCGCAGAAAAAATTAGTGGCGAATGGACCATTAACCAGTGGATAAAAAAGTCGATACTTTTATATTTTCGTATAAATGATATGAAGTTAATTTCCGGAAGTTCTGGAAATACGTACTGGTGGGATAAAATAGAATCAAAATTTCATCAATGGGATAAAAAACAATTTATCGAGGCTGGTTTTAGGGCCGTCCCCGGATCAATTGTCAGAAAAGGCTCCTATGTTGCAAAAGGAAGTGTCTTGATGCCTAGCTTTATTAATATAGGTGCTTATGTGGGCTCAGGAACAATGGTAGATACTTGGGCAACAATAGGATCTTGCGCACAGATAGGGTCCAATTGTCATATATCAGGGGGTGCCGGTATAGGCGGCGTTCTTGAACCTCTTCAAGCAAACCCAGTAATTATTGAAGATAATTGCTTTATAGGGGCAAGGGCAGAAGTCGCAGAAGGAGTAATTGTCAAAGAAGGATCGGTTCTCTCGATGGGTGTATTTCTTTCATCCTCAACCCCTATTGTTGATAGGGAGACAGGAAAAATAATTCGGGGAGAGGTTCCACCTTACTCAGTTATTATTCCCGGAACTTTTTCTCCAAACGGCGATTCCTCAAAACCATCATTGTATTGCGCAGTGATAGTGAAAACAGTTGACGAAAGAACGCGATCCAAAACTTCAATTAATGAGCTTCTTAGAGATTAAAGAAATGATAAATATAGGCACAGGCGATCCAATTAAACTAACTAAAAATCTAATTAGACATCGCTCTATTACGCCCGTAAACGATGGGGCAATAGAACAATTATCTCATTGGCTAGAAGAGCTAGGATTTAGCTGTAATATCCTTAGTTTTGATCAAGAAGGAACTGATACAGTTAAAAATCTTTGGGCTAAAGTAGGAAGTGAAGGACCAACTATCTGTTTCGCAGGTCACACAGATGTTGTTCCTACAGGAAATATTGATGAATGGTCATCTAATCCCTTCGAAGCAGTTGAAATAGATAACAAAATAATTGGACGTGGTGCGGCAGATATGAAGGGTGCAATAGCATCATTCATTGCTGCAACAAAGAAATTTATTGAAGAAAATCCAGATTTTCCTGGGTCAATAGGGTTTATAATAACTGGAGACGAAGAAGGGTGTGCAGTTAACGGCACAAAAAAAATCCTACGGTGGATGGAGAAAAAGAATTTAACATTTGATGACTGTATAGTTGGTGAACCAACTAATCCAAGTTATCTGGGTGAGATGATTAAAATTGGAAGGCGTGGTAGTGTAAATGGAATCATTACAGTCGAAGGAATTCAAGGACATGTCGCTTACCCGCATTTAGCTGATAACCCTATACCAAAGCTATTAAGAATATTAGAAAATTTAATCAAAGATAATCTAGACAATGGAACCGACCACTTCCAACCATCAAATATTGAAATCACATCAATTGATATTGGTAATGAGGCTACCAATGTTATTCCTCACAAAGCCTCTGCTAATTTTAATATTCGATATAATGATATTTTTGATAATAAAAAAATAGAAGAGGAAGTGCATAAAAGAGTAAGAGTTCTAAATTATAATTATTCTATAAACTTTGAGCACTCCGGTGATGCTTTTCTAACTCACCCAGGGCAGTTTACGAAGAACCTGTCTAATATTATTGAAAACCAAACAGGGAGGAGGCCTGAGCTATCGACTTCTGGAGGAACATCAGACGCCAGATTCATTAAAGATTATGGAAATGTCGTTGAGTTTGGTTTAGTCGGCGCCACTATGCACAAAATAGATGAATCAGCCTCAATAGAAGATATTAGAAATCTTACAGAGATATACTATCAAACTTTAAAGAAGTATTTTTACTCATAATCTACCTTTATTAACGACAGTCCCTCGGATGGAGCAACTGGACCGCATAAAGTCCTATCCCTACCCTCTAAAATCTCTTTAATTTTTCTTTCGTCCCACTTTCCTTCGCCAACCAACTTGAGTGATCCAACAATTGATCGGACTTGATTGTGAAGGAAGGACCTCGCAGAAACTATTATCTTTATCTCTAATCTTTCTTTCTGAATTTTAATAATATCAATTGTTTTAATTGGCGACCTAGATTGGCAGTGAGTTGAACGAAACGTTGTAAAATCATGATTACCCAATAAATATTTTGATGCTTTAATCATAGGTTCAATATCTAGATTTTTTCCTACTCGCCAATATTTCCCCTTATCTAGTGTTAGCGGAGCTCGTCTATTAATTATTCCATACTGATAGTGTCTTTTTATAGCAGAGAATCTTGCATGAAATTTATCTGTTACCTCTTCAGCATTCAAGATTGCAATTGGGTGAGGTTTTAGATGGCTATTTAATGCCTCCCTTAACTCATTGCAATCTGTTACTCTCTCTAAGTCAAAATGTGCAACTTGACCGTGAGCATGAACGCCTGAATCCGTCCTGCCGGCTGCAAAAATCTTAACATCCTCACCGCAAAAACCTTTAATGGCTTGAGAGAGAAAATCCTGAACCCCACTAATATCTCTTTGACTCTGCCACCCGTTAAAGGGAAGGCCATTATATTCTATTATTAATTTCCAGCGGGAAGTCATTAATTTAAAATAGAACCAATCTCGATTGGATTCCCCCTTAAATAATCTTTTGCATCCATCTTTTTACCACCTTCCGGCTGTACCTTAAGAACCCTTAAGGATTTTTCACCACACCCAACTGTTAGAGAATCCATGACCTCACCTGACTTGCTTTCCAAGGGATCAATGGCGGCCTCCAAAACTTTTATCCTTTTGCCTCCAGGGGATAAAAACCATGGGCTTGGAGATGGATTTAGTGCCCTTATTAGTAAAAAAATATCTTCAGCCCTATTGTTCCAATCTATCCTACTTTCACTTTTTAAGATCTTAGAAGCATATGTAGCTCCAATGGTTTCTTGAGGAACCTCGGAAATACTCCCACTCACATACCCTTCAATAGTATGAATTAGCTCGGAGGAAGCCTTATCTGACAATTCATTATGAAGTAAGCCTCCATTATACTTATAGTTAATAGGAATCTTAAATTTAGCAATCACCCCTCCAGTATCCAGCCCTTCATCCATAACCATGAAGGAAATTCCGGTTTCCTTATCTCCCTCCATCATGCATCGTTGAATAGGCGCCGCCCCCCTCCACCTAGGCAAGAGGGATGCGTGGATATTGAGACATCCGAAACGGGGCAAAGATAGAATCTTCTTTGGTAAAATTATACCGTAGGCAGATACTATAATTATATCAGGAGATATTTCTTTTAAACTTATAACATCTTCATGCTGAGTAAAGTTAGGCGGGGTTAAAACAGGAATATTATTACTTAAAGCTAAATCATGAACTGGAGAATTATTACTCTTCATTCCTCTCCCTGATCTCCTGGGGGGCTGGGTGTAAACAGCCTCAACACTATGTTCACTTTTTATTAATATCTTTAAGGGGTTAACTGAAAAATCAGGCGTTCCCATAAAAACTATCCTAAGCGGTGAATTATAACCAGATACATTAATCATTTTCGATAAAATCTTCTGAACGACTTTTTATGGACCTCTTAATAGCCCTATCTTTCTTTAATCTTGATAAGTGATCAACAAAAACAATTCCATTTAAGTGATCCATTTCATGCTGTATGACAGTTGCGAGCATCCCTGAGCAGCGCATACTTTTTTCCACTCCCTTAACGTCCATGAAGCGAACAGTACACTCGTCTGGTCTTTCAATTTCTTCCCAAACACCGGGTACTGATAAGCACCCTTCCTCAAAAGAACTAAGGTTTTCAGTGGGATCAATAATTTCAGGGTTAATAAAAAAATATGGATCACGATTCTCTTCATCACGAGAAATATCTATCACTAGCATTCTTTTAGATATACCAATTTGTATGGCAGCCAATCCTATACCTGGTGCTGCATACATTGTTTCAAGCATATCCTCTAGTATAGCTAAAACTTCATCATTAATATTATCTACTGTCTCAGATACCTTTTTCAATAAAGGATTAGGAACTGTTATAATTTCTCTTATTGCCATTCCCTTTGATAAACCTCCTACAAAAAGAGTTCAAGTCACATGTAAAGGTTTTTAAAATGGTTGACGAGATTTTAAGGCTGTTTGCAATGTTCCATCGTCCATATAATCTAGTTCTCCACCTACCGGAACACCATGAGCCAATCGAGAAACTTTAACACTAAAGTCCTTTAATTGATCTGTAATATAGTAGGCTGTGGTTTGCCCATCGATTGTTGCATTCATCGCCAGAATAATTTCATGAACCTCAGAGCCCTGAGCCCTTTCAACTAAGCTATTAATTCCTAGATCCTCTGGGCCGACCCCATCGATTGCCGATAATGTCCCGCCCAAGACATGATACATGCCATTATGAACTGATGCTCTTTCTAAAGCCCACAGATCTGCAATCTCTTCAATCACGACAATTATTGATACATCTCTTCGCTTATCATTACAGACTGAACATATTTCAGATGTATCTAGGTTACCGCAAATTTTGCAATTAACGATTGAATTAGCAGTGGTTATTAATGATTCAGCTAAAGGCTTCATTAATGATTCTGGTTTCTTTAAAAGATTAAGAGCCATCCTTCTTGCTGACCTTGGTCCAATGCCAGGAAGACGTGATAAAAGTGATATTAAGTTATCTATTTCGGAATTATTCATATTTACCTCAACTAGGAATCATCATTTTCACGGACTATTGATAGCTTTGGAATCTCTTCGATTAAGGCAATTGATGCCTTTGGAAATTCCTCAATAGTTTCTTTAAAAATCGGATGCTCTTCAATTTTCTTCCTTAATAATAAGTTAGAATCATCTTTTTCTTGATTGATAGTTTTCCTTCCCTCGGAAGAAGAAATTAAAATTATCCACTTTCTCTCTGTCCATTCAAAAAGCTTTTTTGCAAGGTCAGCTGCTGTTGATTGAACGCCATTAAGAATATTAATCTCAATTCTTCCATTCTCGAATGAAACAAGACTAACGTTATGCTCAAGCTCATATTGAAGCCTGGCACTTTTATTAACCCTAACTAGCTCAATAACATCATCAAAACTTTCAGGATAATTTTTTTTTATTTTATCCTCAACTATAGCTTCTTGAGGTTTTACCTGGAGTGAAGATCTTGATATCATGTTTAATGAGGGTGCTGATGATGATAGTGATGATTCAGGAGTTTTTTTTTCAGTAATGAGTATTTCTTTATTATCAAATTTTTTTATTATTTCATCTGGCGTTGGTAAGTCAGAAATATAGCACATCCTAATTACAGCCATCTCGAGAGCTGAGAGAGGTTTTGAAAAATTCTTTATCTCATTAGCTGCCTTTAAGACCATCTGCCAATGCCTAGATAGATTTTTAACTGTTTCTTCCTTAAGGATATTTTTAACTCTAGCCATATTTTCTGGTCCTAAAGAAAGATTATCTTCACTTTGACTAGACACTTTGTGTCGCGTTAATTCATGGATAAAATCCCCAAGACTTCCAATCAAATTTGATGGATCAATTCCCATAACTGTTTGATCTTTGATCTCCATTAGTGCTTTTTCAACATTACCAGATGAAATATATTCAAATAAATCAATAATTCTTCCTTGGTCAGATAATCCGAGCATTTGACGAATCAAATTTTCCGACAAAGCTTCTTCATTTTCAGACAGTGCTATTGCTTGGTCCAGCAAGGAGAGGCTGTCTCTTGCGGAGCCCCCTGATGCTCTTGATATTAATCCTATGACCGAATCATCAATTTTAACATTTTCCTTATCGCAAACCTTGAGGAGGAGCGATTTAATCAATTCATTGTCAAACCTTTTAAGGTCAAACCTCTGACACCTAGATAGGATTGTTAAAGGTACTTTTTGGACCTCTGTAGTTGCAAATATAAATTTTACATGAGCTGGTGGTTCTTCAAGAGTTTTAAGTAAGCCATTAAAGGCTGCTTTTGATAGCATATGAACTTCATCAATAATGTATATTTTATAGCGAGCGGATGCAGGTGAGTAATTAATAGAATCTATTATTTCTCTTATATCTGCTATTCCAGTCCGTGATGCAGCATCCATTTCGATAACATCAATATGTCTTGATTCCATAATCTCAGAGCAGTGTTGACCCATTTCTAACATTTCAATATTTGGTTGATCAACTGTATCAGTTTTATAATTTAAAGCACGAGCGATTAAACGTGCAGTTGTTGTCTTTCCTATACCCCTAACGCCAGTAAGCATATAGGCATGAGCAATCCTATCAATCTTGAATGCATTTTTTAAAGTCTGCACCATTATTTCTTGACCCATAAGGTCATCAAAACTTTGAGGTCTATATTTACGAGCTAAGACTTTATAGCCTTTTTCTGAATTTGATTCATTTTTCTCTAATGAAGGTGAAGATAAAAAATCATTTTGATTTTTATCAGGCATCGTCGAAGTTGACTCTCTGGTAGTTTCCTCGGGTTGTTCTGATTTATCTATAGTATCCAAAATATCCTCATTAACTACTTATATACGAATCTTTATTAATTCTAAACTTTTATAGAAAAAACCTAATAGCTTATTAGACTAATAAAGTTTAGTAGCATAGAATACTGAAGGAGTTTGTAATGAAGGTCTACCCAAATATATTTAGCAACAATCCATTAGATAGGGTTTCATATTTAAGATCTGACCCAGAATGGGTAAATAATATAATGCTTGATGATAAGTCAATCTTTGTTCCTTTCTTTAAAGGTCAACCATTTGTATCAAAAATTTCAGGTCTTACCTCCAAAAATGCTTTAGAAAATCAGTTAAATCCTGCTTGGTTTCCTTACAAGTTTTTTGAAAAAAATATTGTAGACAGTTCTATAATAATTTTCTTAGGGCTATTATATGATAGGGCCTATTTTGCAATTGATTTATCTAAAATCAATAACCCTGAAGATCAAGTGAATATTAAAAATATGGGTAGTTTTGAAGATCTAATGGGACTTTCATCTCAGCCCATTGAATCAGGTGAATTAGCAATGCTAGGCCAAGCAAAAGCAATATTTGAATGGCATAAAAGTCATGAATTTTGTTCTAGGTGTGGTGAGAAGAGTAATATGGTTGAGGCTGGCTATAAGAGAATTTGTGGTAGCTGTAAGTCTGAACATTTTCCCAGAACTGATCCAGTTGTTATAATGCTAGCAACATATAATAATCATGCTTTTCTTGGAAGACAAAAAAGATTCCCCACTGGAATGTACTCAGCTCTAGCAGGCTTTGTTGAGCCTGGGGAGTCGATAGAGGAAGCTGTAGCAAGAGAGCTTAATGAAGAAGCCGGTATAATAATTAATAACGCCACATATCACTCTAGCCAGCCCTGGGCATTTCCAAATTCATTAATGATTGGCTGCATAGCTGAATCAGCCTCAGAGGAATTCAAACTTGATGAAATTGAGATTGATGAAGGCAGGTGGTTCACTAGAGATGAACTAAAAAATGCTATAAACGGGAGTGAAAGTTCAAAGTTCTTTGTGCCACCAAAAATGGCAATAGCACATCACCTTATAAAAGCATTCGTTGATAATAAATAAAAAAAAATTAAAATAGAAATTACTTTTACAACAGGTCTATTATTATTCCTCTAATAATGAATGACCTTGAGCTAATGACTTTTGGAAGAAAGCAAATTAATTTATGAAAAATTTGTAGCTTTGTTGTCTATAAATGGCATGATAATTGTAATTTTAGATAATTAAGATTTATCACTATCCACTAAATAAGGACTTTTATTATTCATTAAGCCTTTATACATTAAACCATCCTTCATAACCATATCAATGCGGCCATGGTCTTGAAGAATCGTAATATCCTCCAAAGGATTTCCATCCACAATAACTAAATCTGCTAATTTTCCTTCCTCAATAGTTCCCAATGAGCCTTCTGGATCCATAGCTTGACCGCCAAAGCGGGTTGCTGAATGAAGAGCTTCAGCATTAGTAAAACCAAACAAATTTACATAATGCTCTAAATCTTTTGCATATGTTCCATGCGGCGCTATATCCAGACCATAATCTCCACCAACAAGAATTCTTATACCTTCTTTTTTCATTCTTTTATATGATACAATCGTTGACTCAACTTCTGCTTTGTAAGCATCCACTTCTCTACTATCTTTTGAATATCCCATCTTTTCAGCATTTTCTAAAAATGCTATTTCCCAAGCAATCCCAGGACCAACAAAAACTCTATCTTTATTCTCTATCAAAAGATCCAAGGCTTCATTATCTATATAATTTGCGTGACCGATAAAATCTATACCACTTTTAACTGCCTGTTTAACAGCTTCTGCTGAACGAGCATGACATGCAACTTTCATTTTTTTTCTATGTGCCTCATCTACAAGCGCCTCAACCTCTTCGTCTTTATAGCCAAGGTCTCCAGGTCTTCCTTGGAGGGAAATTAATTCTCCATCAATCATAACCTTTACAACATCTACTCCATTTTTCCATAGCGTTCTAACGGCCTTCCTTATTTCCCAAGGACCATCTGTTATCATAGCTAAACCTTCAGTTTGTGGTTTAGCATAATCAGGATAAGTATCGGCATTTCCTCCTATTGCACATATATCCCTTCCTCCAGCGAGAAGTCGCGGGCCAAGGATTCTTCCACTATTTATTGCATCCCTTAAAAATACATCAATTCTATGAATTGATCCAAAGCTAATAGCTGAGGTGAAGCCAGAGCCAAGCATAATACGAGCATTATCAACTGTTTTGATCATAGCCTCCTCAACTGGCGTCTTATCTAGCTCCAAAGGGCCATTATTAGTATAAGAGATATGTGCATGTGATTCTGTCATGCCCGGTATTACAGTTTTTCCCTTAAGGTCAAAAACTTCAAAATTATTTAATGAGCCATTGAAGTCCTTGGAAGGTCCGGAATAACAAATTATATTTTCATCAATCACAATTGTTGCATCACTGATTAATTTATCGTCATTGCCTGAAAAAAGATTTAAATTGGTTAGAATTTTTTTTTTATTCATTTTATTAACCGCTAACTATAATCTGAGAAGTTTTATTGCATTTTTAGTAAGGCTTGGTGCAAAACTTTCTAATTCCTTCGGCGTATCCCAGCCACCAAGATTTGTTCCATACACTAGGCGTTCAGAGCCAACTAGATCAAAAAGCATTTTTTGAGAATTTTCTCCATGAACATGAGCATCGAACCATAATTTTTTTAACTCGTTTTTAAAACCATTTTTTTTCACACCCTCAGGTGCCCAGTCTCTAAATGACGACATTTCAGAGAACCTTTCAACAAGATATGGCATTGCGCCTGCCCCATGAGAAATACAAACATCAAGATTTGGGTGACGGTCCATCACTCCTCCAATAATCAAAGTGCCCGCAGCAAGTGTTTCTTCATAAGCGTATCCCAGGATTATACTGAGATCAAACCTTCCCAACCTCCAATCATCAGGCCCTTTCGACCCACCTGTTGAGGCGGGATGAAGAAACAATGGTATATCAAGTTCAACAACTGTTTTATAAAAGTCATCTAACCTTGAGTCATCCAAGCCAAAAGGATAATCAGTTCCCGTTGATACAGCCTTTAATCCAAGAGTTTTTACTGCTCTCTCCATCTCTAAGCATGCAGCATCAACATCTTGCATCGGTAGTGCGGCAGAACCAATCAATCTATCAGGAAATTCTGCAACAGATTCCGCCATAGCATCATTGTGGATTTTACAAAATTCTATAGCGATATCATTTTCAATTCTATGAAACATTGTTAATGGATTGGGAGATAAAAGCTGAAGATCAATTCCTAACTTATCCATAAGCTCAATACGAAGATGGTTTTCCATAAAAACAGTATCTTCATATTTCATTGGTTGCATTTTATAGTCACCAATTCGAAAAAAATGAGTTCCATTTTTATCAACACCTGACTCCGGACCATATTTCCCGGCCATTCCAAATACTTTTTTTAGAATAATATGAGCGTGTGTATCAATTACTCTTGGAGCCATTTTTATTATCCCTTACTGATTTTAATTTAATTAAAAAAGGTTTCTCTTGTATTCCCTTCCGCAGAATATACGGGCTCATGCTTGTCAATTAAATACATTTGGTTTTCTGTATTTGTCACGCCAACAGAATGAATAAAATTCTTCATATCGTTATAATATTTATGTTTAAAATGATCAGCGAGACTTTTTTCATCTTCCCATAATTCATAAACCTGAATTCTATTGAATACAGCAGGGTCTGGTGCAAAGCAGTAACTTATGCAGCCAGGTTCCTCTAGACGGGTTGCTAGCTGAGTTTCTGTAGTAAGGTCAATAACCTTATCTCTATCAACCTCATTCGCAAATTCTAAAATAGCTGAAATTATGATCATTTGCATTCTCCTATAAAATTAATCTCTTTCATATGCGGGGTCAGAGTGTCCGCCACGGCCTGGGGCTGGTCCAGGGCCTTCTCGCCAGCCTTTATCGGTGGCGGGCTCAAATCTTACCCAGTCATGCACACCTTGCCTTTTAATAATTCTCCATTCGCCGTTTCGTTTTTCAAGTTTATCAATATACCTTCCTGAAACAAAAACATCCTCATCAATCTCTGGATTATGATCAGCTACAAAACCTCCCGCATCTTTAAAATCCTTTCCTTTGGCTATCCGATGGTAAGCTTGCCAGTAAGATTCGGACCAAGCAATATTTCCCTCAACTTCAATAAGAATATTTCCTACAAGATGCTGTGTATGTTCCATTTTTGATAATATATCGAAAGCAAAATCACAGAATTGAGCAGAAGGGCCTTTGTACTCTCCGTGATGGTGAATCGAATCTTCATGAAAAACTGATTCAAGAAGCTCTCGATCAAGTCTATCAATGGCCCTGCAGTATTTATAAACAACATCCATTACAGCTATTTTATCAGCCATTAATTCTAACGAATTACTCATAGTAAACCCCCTTTATTTTATTAAGACCACTCCCTAATTATTCTTGGAAAGATATTTATCAATATTTTCATGGAAATAACGAATTCTATTTTCTTGAGACGGCATATAATCACCAAGATATCCTCGAGAACTGAGGCCTTTTTGTTGGCTTGTCCATATTGCCACATCTTCACTTATGCCAGGTCCAACATCCACCTCTGAGTGATGACCTTCAAGATGAGGAACCTTAGTATTTATATCTGTTTCCATACCAAGGCTTGGTGAGTGATACTTATCAACACCTTTAGGAAATAAAGTTAGATACCAATAATCAAAATAGCACTTGGTAGGGTCGGTAGGGTGAGGCGACGCCCTTAGCCACTGCATACCATCAGGTTTAACGCTGAAAGACATGTTTGGGAAAATCGTATAATGATAATGATCCGTTAACTGAGTGTCTTTAAACTTACTAAAGTCATAACCCTTTTCTTTATCTAATTTACGTTTTTGTTTTTGAAGGTCTCCTCTTATATCAAGGAGCTTTCCCTTATAGTCTTTGGGGTCCATATCCCAATATTCAATATGCGGGCCAATCATTTCTAAAATTTTTTCTTCTTCGCTATATACGCTCTCACTAGGAATGAAGCCAGGCATAAGCATTCTAGAATGCATGCTCTCGTACATATCAAATTGACAGGATTGGTATTTTTCTTCGGCCACATATTTTAGATTTGGATGCACATAGGGCGTATGGTAAGATTCATTAAAGTTATCCTGAACACATTTCCAATTCCAATCCCCTTCAATTGTTACCCAGTGAGTTCGTATCATGTCAGAGATTGGATACGCCTCCAAATGCTCCATTATAGGGTTAAGATACTCTTTAAGTGGCTTACAATCAGGGTCTAAGTTAAAAAAGATAAAACCCGCCCAGACTGTAGATTTTATTTCAACAAGATTCCTTCTTCCGCAAGGTGATCCCTGGAGAAAGTCTTCTTCGTCCGGAACCCATTTGAGTGTTCCGTCCAAACCAAACTTCCAGGCATGGTAGGCACAATCAAAACTCTCTAGATTTCCTTCCTTAACTTGGACAAGTTGATTCCCTCTATGCTGGCAAACATTATAAAAACACCTAATCTTTGAATCTTCACCTTTGGCGCATAAAATAGATTCTGAACCAAATTCAAATGTAAAAAAATCACCAGGGTTTGATAATTGCTGCTCAAGGCCGGCCACTTGCCAAACCTTAGTCCATAACTTATCCCATTCAAGCTTCATAAATTCTTTTGAAGTATATCGGTCTCCAAGGATAGGTTGGTTGCCAAGCTTGGGTTCAGGATCTTTACTCCAATCTTCGCTAAAAAATTTCTCTGCTAAAGGTTTTTTTTCTGCTTGTTTTACCATTTTCTCGCTCTATTTAAGTTACCGAATTCAACAATATATTAACATTAAAATTACATATGATACAAATCAGCAAAAATATAACTAATAGTCAATAATTAATGAATGATGTAAGATTGTTGTATTAATTTAAGCCATTATTTAGCAACGGCTTGTCGGAAATAGAATTTAGAAAAGCTACCATATTCGCACGATCTTTTGTTTTTCTTAAGCCGGCAAATGACATTGCATTCCCTGGGGCGTACTTCTTAGGACTTTTTAACCACAGATTTAGATCTTGAACAGTCCAATTACCTCCCAAGGCAATAAGGGAATCTGAATAAGAAAATCCTGTTACTTTAGCTTTCGGCGCATTAACTATATTCCACAAACCTGGGCCAACTCTATTTGTCCCCCCGCTATTAAGGCTGTGACATGCTGTACATTTTTTTGATAACTTGGCTCCTGCGTCAATCGAAGCTAATTTTAACTCTTCTTCAAATGTTAATTTTGGTGCCTGATCTATAACCTTTTTTTCTTCTAAGGAGTCCACTACTATTTCTTCTAGAGGCATACCAACACTTAAATCTAAATTATCATTAAGGTCTGACGAAGGCATAATTTTTTTAAAAGAAATAATATCTTCTTTTTGTTCATCAATTTTTTTGATTAATTTATCCCTTCCCAATACAGAATGAGATAAAGCAATTTCAGTATTTCTTAGAGTATACCCTAGCTTTACCAAATGCTGCCTTGCGCCATCAATTGAGGCTACATGGACCAAAGAATCAATAACCTTCCTTTGCTCTTCCATTTTTTGAATTAACCGTTCTCTTCCAAGTACCGTGTGAGGAATTTTTTTCTCATTGTAGTTCAATGATTTTTTTGTGCTGACTAGTTCACTTCTAATTTGATCAATTTTGTTATTACTCAGAACATCTGGAGCTTTATTAATAAAAATTGAATTACTAATGGATGTTAGCGAACTAATTACAAATAACGTAAATATCGATGCTATCAATACCTTCATTGTGTCGTTAAAATTCATACGTTCAGTTCCATTAAGTTCTTGCGGCATCTATATAGCATTTATAAAAGTTTTTACTAGGTAAAATTTGTATTTTATATATGTAATGATAAATAAAATTAATAGATTAGAGTAGATACATGAATAATTTAATAATTATACCGGCCAGACTGGAATCTTCGAGGCTGCCCAATAAACCTTTGGCAGATATTTCTGGTATACCTATGATTATCCATGTGATGAATCGTGGACTAGAAGCGGATTGCGGGAACGTAATTGTTGCAACGTCCAATATTGAGATATTAGATGTTGTGGAATCTCATGGCGGTACCGCCATTATGACAGACCCCCTTCATCCGTCAGGCTCTGATAGGATATTTGAAGCCTTAAGTATTTTTGATAAAGAGAAACGATATAAGAATATTGTAAATTTGCAAGGCGACCTCCCCACGATTGATCCCTCCCTAATTAAGCTCACCTTTGAATTAATAGAAAATAATAATAATGCCGATATCTCAACCTTAGGAGGAATAATAACTAGTGAAGATGAATTGAAGGATCCAAATGTTGTAAAGGCATATATTGAAAATAAAAACTACCCTTTGTACGCAAATGATTTCATCAGATCTAATAAAGATTATGATCCAAAAAAACTTTACCATCACCTTGGAATCTATGGGTATAAAAGAAGAGCATTAGAAAAGTTCATTAAAACAGAGCCGTCTAATAGAGAGAAAAATCTAAAGTTAGAGCAATTAAGAGCACTAGATAATGGTATGGTAATAGCAATAGATTTAATTAATAAAATTCCAATTGGTGTTGATACCGAAGATGATTTATATAATGTAAGAAGGGAATTGAGTGAAAAAAAATGACCAAAACAATAGTTTACCAAGGTGAGCCTGGAGCAAATTCACATATAGCATGCAAACTTTTCGATCCAGACTTAGAGCCAATTGCTTGTTCAACATTTGACCAAGCCTTCAACGAGGTGATAAGCGGTAATCATGATTTAGGTATGATTCCTATAGAAAATTCTATTGCGGGGCGCGTTGCAGATATTCATAGACTCATGCCAACTTCAGGACTTAAAATAATTGGTGAATTTTTTTTAGAAATTCAGCATACATTAATGGGAACAAAAGAATCGAATCTAGATTCACTTATGACTGTTAGAAGTCATGAAATGGCTCTAAGTCAGTGCAGGGATTCTATTGAAAAGTTAAAATTGGTGCCCTACGTTGCAGCTGATACAGCTGGGTCGGCTAGAGAGGTTTCTGAATTAAATAATAAAACTATCGGAGCCATTGCATCACCCCTAGCTGCTGAAATTTATAACCTAAAAATTTTAAAAGAAAATATGGAAGATAAAGGATTTAACACAACTCGCTTTTTGATCCTAAGTCGAGACGAGATAAAGCCTAGTATCAACGATAAAAATTCTGTAACTACATTAGTCTTTAAAGTTCGTAACGTACCTTCAGCCCTGTATAAAGCGCTTGGAGGTTTTGCTACAAATGGAGTAAATATGCTTAAGTTAGAAAGTTATCAGGTCGATGGTAGCTTTTTAGCAACACAATTCTATGTTGATATTAAGGGCCATTGTGATGAGGATTCTGTTAAGAGGGCTTTACACGAATTATCGCATTATTCTGAAGAAATTAAAATCTTAGGCGTTTATTCAGCATCAAGGGAAAGATAAAAAAAGGTGTGTAAGTTGTGTTAATGTATCCTTAAAAACCATATAATACCTCAAAAAAAATTATATTCATCTATTATTTTTTTTAATTATATGTATATATATATAAAATTAAAAAAATTTATAAAAACCCTTAATGAGGATTAACAATGCTAGATACAGGAAATACCGCGTGGATTTTAACTTCTACAGCCCTAATTCTTTTTATGACTTTGCCTGGTTTAGCGCTCTTTTATGCAGGATTAGTTAAATCAAAAAATATTTTGTCTGTGCTCATGCAATGTATAGCAATTGCATGTTTAGCTTCCTTAATCTGGCTCAGCATTGGGTATAGTATGGCATTTTCTGAGGGTAATCAGTGGGTTGGAGGGCTCCAGAAAGTATTCCTTTCAGGTGTTGAGAGAAACTCGTTGACTGGAGATATTCCAGAAACAGTATTCTTTATGTTTCAGATGACTTTTGCTATAATTACTCCCGCACTTATGGTTGGTGCTTATGTAGAGAGGATTAAATTTAGTGCGGTATTGCTGTTTAGTGGTCTTTGGCTAATTGCTGTTTACGCGCCAGTAACTCATTGGATTTGGGGCGGTGGATGGTTGGCTGAAAAAGGAATACTTGATTATGCCGGAGGTCTTGTAGTTCATTTAACAGCTGGAATATCGGCTCTTGTTTTGGCAGCCGCATTAGGTCCAAGGAAAGGTTTCCCAGATCAGGTTGATCCCCCACATAATCCTGCTTTAGTTATGATTGGAGCGTCTATGCTCTGGGTTGGGTGGTTTGGATTCAATGCTGGTAGCGCCCTTGCGGCAAATGAAGATGCTGGAATGGCAATGTTAGTTACACATATTTCGGCGGCAACTGCTTCATTAGTTTGGATGGCTATTGATTGGATAAAATTTGGTAAGCCAACACTTATAGGGCTGGTGACAGGTACAATTGCCGGACTTGCATCAATTACTCCAGCATCAGGATTTGTCGGCCCGATTGGAGGTCTTGTTATTGGATTCTCAGCAGGCATAGTTTGTTATATCCTAGTTTCTTTTGTTAAAAGTAGTCTTAGGGTTGATGATTCATTAGACGTTTTTGCTGTTCACGGAGCTGGAGGGGTTCTTGGAATTATTCTTGTCTCTTTTCTTGCGGACACAAGGTTCGGAGGAGTTGGTTATGCCGAGGGTATGGACTCTATAAGTCAATTAGGTGTTCAAGGATTGGGTATTGCAGCTGTATTGACTTGGTCAGTCATAGCATCATTAATAATAATTTTAATTGTTAAGGCCGTCACAGGCCTTAGAGTAGATCCTAGCTTTGAAGAAGAAGGTCTCGATATATCTTCTCATGGCGAGACAAATTATCGGCAATAAAATATTTACTTATTTTAATCTATTACTATAGTATATTCCTATTGGCCAGTAAGGGGATATTATGGGAAAAATCGACATACATAGTCTAGCGATTGATGGAAAAGATCAAAAAAATCTAAGAGGCGATCCGATAACAAATGATCGCTACTTTTCTAAAGATTTTATGACAAAAGAATGGGACAATATGTGGACTAAGGTCTGGCTAATAGCTGGCAGAGAAGTTCAAATTAAAGAGCCCGGTGACTATATTGTTCATGACCTTATAACAGAATCTGTAATTATTGTTAGACAAGACGATGGATCAATAAAAGGCTTCTATAATAGCTGTGCCCACAGAGGTCAGAGACTTGTTAATTTTGATAGCTCACAAGATTCTTTTAGATGTCCCTATCATGATTGGCAATTTGGATTAAACGGAGATGTAATTGGCTGCCCAGATCCCGATGACTTTCCTGAAGGAAGTCCAATCGGAAAAAGAAAATTAGTAGAGGTTCGGGTAGATAGCTGGGATGGTTTTATTTTTTATACTATGAGTGACGAGGCGCCTGAGCTTTTAGAGTATCTAGATCCTTTGCCTGAAATTTATAAAAATCATAATTTTAAAGATCAGATTAGAGCTCAATGGGTAAGAGTAGAGCTAGATGTTAATTGGAAATATTTTTGTGATAATTTTAACGAGTCATACCACACAAGATTTGTGCACCCTCAAGTTCCTTCAGTAATAGATCAAGATCATTTTACTTCAAGATATGAAATGTTTCCTAAAGGTCATGCAAGAATTGTCCAAATGGGTCGGCCTTCTTTGCGTGATAGAATTCCTGAAGGTGAAGATCATCCCTTTAAAATGCTTCTGGAGGACTGGGGGATAGATATAACCAAATATCCTGATTATGAAACACTTTCTGAGCAAGGGTGGGTAGACCTAAAGGAAGCCAAAAGAAAAAATTATAAAGAAAAAGGTTATCATCATTATGAAAATCTCTCAGATGAAGAGTTAACTGAAAGTCCTTTTCAATTTATTTTTCCAAATATTGCCATGGGTGTTCAAGCAGACGGCTGCATTCTTTTAAATTGGTTCCCTCATCCGACAGATCCTGAAAAATGTTTTTTTGATCTTTGGGACATGGGTTATCCAATCGGTGGTGCAGCGAAAGGAATAGGTAAAACAGGTAGAGAGAACGATCAAGAATTTACTTCAACATCAGCAGGTATAGGTAAAAAAGATAGTTACGTTGGGGAATTTGTTAGTCGTACTAAAGTAAATCCAGTTAAACTTCAAGAAGTTGAATTAGATTTTCGTGATTATGATGGAGGGAAAGGTGTTGAAGATCTATGGGATCATGTTGTTTATCAAGACTGGCAGCTTACAGATGGTTTAAGGCGCGGCGTTAGATCTAGAGGGTATCAAGAACCTTATCTTGCGTCTCAAGAGACAAGAGTAAGATTTTTTCATGAAAAACTTCATGATTATTTAAACGGAAAACCACCGAAATAAAATTTTTATTCAAAATATAATAAATTCTTAATTTGTAGGAGGGTAAAGAATGACTAAAATAGCAAATATAGATACATTATTAGCTGAGCAGGCAATAAGGCAAGCTGTAACAGCGTATTCCAGAGGATGTGACCGTTGTGATTTGGATATCTTTAAGTCCGCGTTTCATAATGACGCCGAAGTAAAATATGGAACTTACGATGGCCATTATGAAAAATTTTGTGAAGATATTGTAGAAGGAAATTTAACTCTCCAAGATACCTCTCACACAATTATTAATGAGCATTATACTATTGATACCGCCTCCAATAAAGCGTCGGGAGAAGTTTATGTTTTAGCATTTTGGGCTGTAGGCGGACATAACTATACATGCTCTGGGCGTTATATCGATAAGTATGAATCCAGAAATGACGATTGGAGAATTACATTTCGTCAATACGTCTATGACTGGAGTAGGACTACAGAATATTGCGGAGATGATCCAAACAAGCTATTTGAGGGGTTAATCTACCGAGGCACACAAAACAAAAATGATCTTTCTTATAAAATATTAAATGAAAAATAAGATATTATTTTTTTAAGAATTTAATTGGTAACTCTTTCATCTGATGAATATATAAACTTGAATGATGAGGAATCTCGGGTAGCGGTCTAGCAAGCTCTATATTTTTTAATCTTTCAAATAAGTGTATGAATGCAGTTTTCATCTCTGCTCGCGCAAGCATTGCTCCAACACAATGATGGGGGCCCGATCCAAAAGCTAAATGTTTACCAACATCCTTACGTTCAACATTAAACTCTTCAGGATTTGTAAATATTTCTTCATCCCTATTAAATGACGCATACCTTACTAGCAAAACGCTTCCCTTCTTAATACTCTCTCCATCAATCTCAGTGTCTTCTGTTACAGTTCGAAAAAGGCCCTGAACAGGTGTTTCAAATCTGATAACCTCCTCAACAAAGTTAGGTATAAGGTCTATATCTTCAATGATTTTATTCATTTGTTTGGGATGTTTCAATAAAAGCCAAAGTCCGTGCGCTATTGAACTTGTGGTTGTCTCATTGCCTCCGGCTAATAATTGAGCAACCAGCCCTTGAAGCTCATCATTAGTTAGGTTCTCACCTCCATCAAGCTTAAGGTTTACTAATTCAGATATAATGTCATCTGTTGGATTTTTTCTCTTATCATTGAATATTTTATCAAAATAATGTTGGGACTCTGCCTCCAGGTGAGCAGCTTTCTTCATTTCTTCTACGTTTGCAACCCCGAACGAAACAATCATTGCATCTGACCATAACTTTAGTTTCGGGAGCATTGATCTTGGTACACCCAGCTGGTCGGCAATAATTGTAGATGGAATTGGAACCGCATAATCATTAACAAACTCACACTCGCCTTTCTCTATAAAGGAATCAATTAAGTCATTCACGACTTTTGAAATATAAGGCTGCATCTCTTTAACTCTACTAGATGTAAACGCTTTGTTTAATAATTTTCTATATTTACTGTGTAGAGGTGGGTCTGTTCTTTGAAGTGTCTCCACAAAAGACCCCACACCATAATTCTTAATAATCTCCGCATGTGCCTTAATGCCTTCGTCTTCATAGCTATCGTGCTGGGTAGGTTTATTAGAAAACTTTTTTGTATCAAGAAGAATTTGTCTTCCATCTTTATATTTTGTGATCATATAAAAGCCTAAATCAGGCATTTTATAGACTGGGCATTCTGCTCGAAGATTCTTATAGCTCTCATATGGGCAACTTTGAATCTTGGGATCCATAAAATTTATATTTTTTATTAAAGAGCTCTGCTGATTTTTTTCTTTCATTTTTTTTATTCTTTTTAAGTTATCTATTAATTTACTCTAATTAATTGAAATAAAAATTAAATAGAAAAAATCAATTAATCGGGGTTTCATACTCAAGCATGAGCATAAAAAGTAAAATCCTTATAGAAATTTTATTACTTTCTCCTAGAATATTAAGTCTTAGTATCAATAAAATAATGGAGGCCTTGAACTATGCTAGATATCAAAAATATTCTTTTAATTACTAGTGCAATTTTTTTAATTGCCCCAGTTAACACTTTATTCTCTCAAGAATCACCGATTGAAAACACTTATGGCTTAGAAGAAATAGTTGTTACAGCTCAAAAAAGAGAGGACTCTATTCAGACAGTCCCTATAGCTATAACAGCAGTCAGCGGAGATATTTTAGATCAACGAGCTGTTGTTAATCTTGAAAGCTTACAAGGTTTAGTCCCGGGTGCCCAGATTGGACAATTCGCAAATACTCCTCATGGCGCAGTATTTAATATTAGGGGTATGGGAGCTATTGAGCCAGATCCATATGCAGGTAGTGCTGTTTTGGTTACAATCGATGGTGTTCCGCAATATTTTAATATGACCTCATTAGTTGACCTATTTGACGTTGAACGTGTTGAGGTTTTAAGGGGACCACAAGGAACTCTATTTGGTGCTAATTCCACTGGAGGCGTTGTAAATATTATAACAAAAGCTCCTTCAGGTGAATATAATGGGAAGGTCCAAGTTACTGCTGGGGATTGGAACAGATTAGATGTCAAGGCTGCTGCAGATTTACCAATAAACGAAAAATTATCTCTTAGGCTTTCAGGCTTTCATCACGGACGTGATGGATGGATTATAAATGCTTATGACGGTTCTGACATGGGAAGTGTTAATGTAAACTCTATCCGTGCAACTTTAAGATATGATGCAGGATCCGGTTTTGAAGCAACATGGCGTAATGAAATTTTAAGATCAAAAAATGGAGGCCCGTATATAGGTATGGGCGCTTATCCAGGTGAGGCAGAATATACGGCACCGGGAACGATAGGTGCGGGACAGCATGGCGGAGTACAGTATGCCAGTTATTGCATGCCTGAAGGTACCCCTTGTAAAGCTCGTGATACATATTATTCTGCCAATAGCTCAGAAAAAGATATGTCAGATATGAATGTAGATTCCTCAACTCTAGAAATGGTCTGGAATGATACATCATTTGGAACAATCACCTCAATTACAAGTTATAAAAAGTTTGATCTTCATGAGTACACTGATCAAGATGGTACTGTTGTATATCATTCTGGAACAGATCGTAGGACTGACGGCGACCAAATGACTCAAGAAATAAGAATTAATTCTGAAGTTTCAGATAACATAGATGTAGTTTACGGTTTATATCTTAGTGAAGACTCGTATTATCACACACAAAACTTTAATGCTCAATTCGCTTCCCCCGGCTTTAGTCAGCTATCGTCCCAAGATCAAGAAAGAAGCTCACAAGCATTATTTGCTCATAGCTTTATTGATTTATCAGACAAACTGAGACTCCAGGTTGGTGGTCGATATTCAAAAGAAGAAGCTGATATGAAAGTTGAAGTAGTAAATTTCATAAGCTTAGATGGTATATCAAGATACTTTGGGGACGATCGTCTGGCTGATTTTGGTATAGACTTTGGTGCATCAGGTAAGGATGAGTGGACTGATTGGTCTGCAAAAGCTGGTCTTGACTACCAAATTTCAGAGAACACTTTGGCATACGGACATATATCACGTGGCTTTAAATCTGGAGGCTTCGTTGGAAGAATTACAGTTCCTGAAGATATTGGTCCATATGATCCAGAAATAGTTGAAACCATCGAAATTGGTGTAAAAAGTGATCTATTGGATAATAAATTAAGATTGAATATAAATATTTTTAAAAATGACTATCAAGATCTTCAATTAGCATTAATTTATTTTACAAAAAATGCAGCGGGCTTTGATGTAAATGGTAATTCAATACTTAATGCTGCCGATGCAACTACTCAAGGTATTGAAGTAGAGTTTTTCGCTGCACCATCTGCTGCCCTTAGAGTTAATGGATCAGTAACTTATCTTGACGCAGAGTATGATGATTTTCCATACTTAAATACTGATGGTTCTACCACCAACTTAAGGGGGTATAGATTACAAAATTCTCCAGAAATTACAGCCAGCTTTGGTTTTGATTATACTTGGAGAATGGGTGATGGAGATATGAGCTTATCTGCATTATATAAATATAATGATGAAAAGTTTAATACCAGTCTATTAAACACACCTCGATCAACTATTCAGGAAACAGACTTGGTTGATGCTAATCTTATGTGGAGTCCTGACAGTGATGACTGGTCAGTAAATTTTTGGGTTAAAAATATTGCTGACGAAAGATATATTTCTAGTGTTTTTGAGGCACCTGGAGTTTTAGCAATCGTAAACTTTTTACCCCCAAGGGAGTTCGGAGTGTCTTTTGATTTTAATTGGTAAAAATATATAATATATAAGATAAATCTGCCTTTACGTTTTTCATCAAAATATTCTTTAATTAAGAATATTGAAGAAACGTAAGGGCATTTTTATTTCTTTAAAGCCTAAGATATAGGATTCCTTTTAAAGCTTGGAAGATCATCATTTACTGGGTCCCATTTATTTGCAGAGATACTCCAGTAACTTGATTCCGCTTTAACCCAAGAGGAATTATCTAGACTGCCAGCCTTTATGAATCTCAGATCAGGCTGCTCTGTTACATAGCTTATAACTGGAGAACCACAATCTGGACAAAAACCTCTATTTACATTAGTTCCGTCTGTGCCAATAACAGAATATATTTTGAAATCCATACTAATTTCTAAATCCTCAGTTGGAACAAATATAATCGTTGCCTTTCCTGACCCTGTTGCTCGCTGACAGTCAGCACAATGACAATGACCCGAAGAAAGAACTCTTTCTCTATTAAATTTATAACGAATTTTACCGCATAAACATCCACCTGTTTCCATTATTATTCTCCTTCCTTTATTGCTATTCCATTTCCTTTATCCATTCATAGATAACAGGCAAAGCTTCTTTATGACTCAGACTTCTACTGAGTTCTGGCATCATGACACCTGGATCTGTTGAAGCCATTCTGAACAAAAGAATGGATTCCTCTGGCTTACCAGGATTAATAACGTATTCCATATTGCCGCTTCCTCTTCCGGCCGCCACAGGTTTTTTCATAACACCAATCGCCATCCTACCAACCTCTTCTAAGGAAAGATAAAGTCCAGAATTACCTGCTGAACCTCCTTTTCTGTGACAGTGAGCACAATTAGAATCTAAATAAGACCTTGCTCTTTCAGGAATTAAAAAGGTTTCATCATTCCAAATAGCTGGCTTTATCATTTTTTTCTTAGGAACGTCCTTGAGTAACTTATTTTCTTCCCAATAGTCTATTTGATTTTCTTTACCACTTTGATAGAAAAAATCTAAATCCATATTTCTACCTTTAGGACCGATTGGCATTATTGCTTTATTGAGTTGGTGACAAGACTTACACTGATTAATATTTGGAACTCTATATCGAGCATTCCTTACATTTCCATTCTTATCTATCCAATTAGCTTCTATGGTTTTACCAATAAATTTTAATTTTGCATCTGTTTGATTTTCATTCCATACATAAGAAACAGGTGTCCATCCTTCTTTTTTATGAATCAAAAGTCTTGTCTCAAGCAATTGAAACCCTTTCTTTAAATCCCTATCATCAACTGGGTAAGCGAAAGTCTTGATTATTGTTGTTCCAAGAGGAAAATTAAAGATATTTTCGTAGTTATAGGACGCTACCTTATTGTCTGGCATTGAAATAAAACGAAATTTATAGGTATAGTCTGAAAATAAAGGATTAGCTATATGATAAGGTATCACCCCCTCTTTTGGAATCTGCTCTCTAATATTTTTAAAAAAATTATACTCTGATAAAAATAAAGGCTCTGCTTTTAGCGAACTTATTAGAAAAAACGTCACAAGGATAATTATAAAATATTTTATCAAATGAGCTAATCCTGTAAAAAGACTACAGGCTTAATAGACTCTAACTCGCCCATATAATTACTGTAATTGTTATCAATCTTATGAATTATTGGTACTAAAAATTTTGTCATTAATTTTAAATTAACAAAATCTGCTTTGCCAGATTCTGTAAAATTACTTCCCAGGGTTACTCTACTGGAGGGACTAATACCTATCCATTCAATAAACGGGACAACGCCATCCCAAACGATTTCAGGAATCTTGCCATTTATAGCATCGGATATAGGCTTAGCCCTTACCTTATCAACATCAAATCCATTATTATTTAAAGTATTGCCATGAATATAAATATGATTTCCTATTGGATCATAGTTTTTATCTTCTGCCTCATCCTGATAGCTTGCAATTAAAATGCCAGTTGTTGCATTATTCTTGATTACATTATCTCTTATCTCAACAAATTGATTGGCCATAATCATTATACCAGTGCCATTTGGTGTGTTCCCAACAATATTTCCTTCGGGTGCAAAATTCTTAGTGTCATTATTAATAACAAGATTATTTGCCACTAAAATATCATGACCACCTTGCTGAGGAAGGTCGGGCAAATCAAAAATCAGAATACCTCCTGTATTATGTTCTGCAGTATTACCTATAACTTCTGCAAAATAACTGTTTTCGATCTCAATACCTGCGACATTATATTTTGCTAAACTATTTAAAACTTTTATTCTTTCAGATTGGCCAACATAAATTCCAGCATCTGATGCACCTATCGCTATACAGCTATCTATTAAGACATCACTGCTTTGAACGGGATAAAGACCATAGGCTCCATTTGATTCTTTTGGACCACCCGTCCACTCAACCCGAATCCTAATAAAACTAATGCCATTGGCTCCTTTAACAACAATTGCATCTCCAATCGTATCCTCGATAGCAAAATCTTTTAAAACAACACCGCTTGAAGTTACTAATAAACCCTCTGCACCTGATTTCTGATTCTTAAAAGATAAAATTGTTTTATCTTCACCTTCACCTGCAACAGTTACGTTGTCTATATCTAAAGATAGGCCATCCTCAAATTCGAAAATTCCTTCTGATAATTGGATTAGATCACCTGGTTTTGAAAAAATTAATGCTTTTTGTATTTCGTCATAAGCACGAGGGCCAGGCTGGATCGTATTAGAAAAAAGAGAACTGATTAAACCTATAAAAACAAAAATATTTAAAATAATAATATTTAAGAATTTTTTTTTCATAGAATTATCTTTTTCTAAATTTAATATGAAGCTCTTTTAGCTGATGTAAAAAAATACTCGGTTGATGAGGAATATCTGGTAGGTCTTTAGCTAGCTCGATACCATCAATACGATCGAAGAAATGTTTAAAGGCTGCTAGCATTTCCGCCCTAGCCAAACTTGCCCCGATACAATGATGAGCGCCTGATCCAAAAGCAAGATGTTTTCCAACATCTTTTCGTTCCACATTAAATATCTCAGGATCCTCGAATATATCTTCATCTCTATTTAATGCAGCATATCTGACCAGAAGAGTACTTCCTTTTGGGATCTTTACACCTCTCATCTCAGTATCGACTGTTGCCGTTCTAAAAAGGCCTTGAACAGGGGTCTCATAACGAATAGTTTCCTCAATAAATTTTGAAATAAGATCGTTATTTTCCATAACTTTTTTCATTTGCTCTGGGTGTCTTAATAATAACCACATTCCGTGCGCTATTGAACTTGTTGTTGTCTCATTTCCACCTGTTAATAATTGATTGATCAGATCTTGAAGCTCATCTTCTGTTAACTTTCTTTCTCCATTAAAGTCAGCATTAACTAACTCTGATATAATATCGTCTGTAGGTTTTATTCTTTTTTCCTCAAAAATACCTTTAAAATAATGTTGGGACTCAACCTCAAGACGAGCCGCATTTTCCATCTCCTCCACACTCGCCATCCCGCTAGCCGGAATTAACATTGCATCTGACCAGGATTTAAATTTACCTAAGTACTCTCTTGGAACACCTAACTGATCAGCAATAATTGTACACGGAATAGGCACGGCATATTCTGAAACAAAATCACATTCGCCGTTATCAATAAACCCATCAATTAAGTCATTGACGACACCAGAAATGTAAGGATTCATTTCCTTAACCCTGCTTAAGCCAAAGGCTTTATTTAAAAGTTTACGATATTTTGTATGAATTGGCGGATCTGTTCTTTGGAGTGTCTCTGGTCTTTTACCAAAACCCTCGGTATTCATTATTTCATGATGGCGTTTTACGCCTTCACTTTCATAGCCTTGTTGATGTGAGTATGTATTAGAAAAAGTAACGGTATCTTTCATAACCATCCTAGCATCATCATACTTCGTGATCATATAAAATCCTACCTCTGGCATCTTATAGACAGGACACTCGGATCTAAGGGTTTTATAAGCTTCATAAGGACAGCTTTGTGTTGCCGGGTCCATAAAGCTTATCGATTCTAAGTCTAATTTACTCATAAAAATCCCCCCCGAGATAATTTTTTATACTCTATCCCAATTATGTTTTTTTATCCAATCTTCAAAATACGTTGGCTTAACGCCTAGCATTTTATAAACTGGATCCATATCAACCGCCAGAGGTGACGGGTTTTGTTCATTATACCAGCTATAAAAAGCAGCCATCCCCCCATAAATAGATTGGTCCTCATATACTTCTGATCCGGTCACCAATTTACTCATTGATCCAGCAAAATTTTCCGGCTTCAGGCTTGAGAAAGTAATTTCACGACCAAGTACTTTTGTAAATTTTTTAGCTACCTCATCTCCAAGAAGAACCTCGGGACCCCCGACTAGAATCTTATCTCTTTTAAAGTTATTATTAGATAACGCTGCAACCATAAAAGCCGCCACATCATCAAGACATATCCATGATATTTTTAACTCTGGTGAGCATGGGTAGGCAAAGGTATTATTATTTGTAATAGATGGTTTAGACCAAAAACGAGTAAGGTTATCCATAAAGACTACTGACCGAATAACAACATACTCCATGCCGCTTTCTTCCATACACCTTTCAATCTCTCTTCTTCCATCATGAGCCTCTAAACCATTATCCTTGGGCGCAACATAACAACTGGTATTAAAAACAATTTTCTTTACTCCCATTTTTGCACCGGCTTTTGTAATATTTTCCCCCCATTGTTTTGCGGTTGCTTTATCAAAAACAAATGGCAAATTCATTGCGATAGCATCAACTCCATCGGATGCAACCATTAGGGATTCTAAGTCAAAAAGATCGGCTCGAATTGTTTCAATATTTTTAGAAAAGTCATCATTATATTCTGAAGGATTCCGAGTTACTGCTCGAACCTTATATCCTTTTTCCAATAATACATTCACAAGTGGTACGCCCTGATCTCCACTAGCTCCATAAACAAGGATTTTATTCATTATAGCTCTCCTTACTAACATAATTATTACCAGCGGCGTGTCTACCTGCTAAATATCCGTAAGTTAAGGCTGGTCCTAATGTTCCTCCAGCACCTGCATAAACAGACCCGGTACTTCCTGACATAGCGTTCCCGACTGTATAAAGGCCCTCGATAACACTTCCTGATGCTGAAATAACTCTCCCAAGCTCGTCTGTCCTTGCGCCACCATTTGTTCCTAATGCTCCAATATTAATTTCAGCAGCAAAGTATGGAGCTTTTTCAAGTTTGCCTAAAGTTGAATAGACGCCAGCCTTAGATCGATCGCCATAGAATGAATCGTACTCACTTTTACCCCTAGAAAACTCTATATCATCCCCGTTCTCAACATAAGAATTAAAAAAATTTACTGTTTCAATTAAATTTTCAGAATTGATATCCAGTTCCTCGGCCAAGCCTTCTAAAGTACCCGAATGCTTTAGCCAGTCTGGGTTT
Organism: alpha proteobacterium MED-G09; assembly: GCA_905182015.1. Classification (GTDB taxonomy): domain Bacteria; phylum Pseudomonadota; class Alphaproteobacteria; order MED-G09; family MED-G09; genus MED-G09. Next base: position 100,258 of record CAJIZT010000008.1, read on the forward strand.
TCAGATCCAGGCATTACATTAGCAAAAGGGTATTTATCTCTATAATTAGAATCAAAGATTATCCATGATGGTAAATTTGGATACCCGTATTCATTTGGATCAAAAAAATGAAATGCACCTGCTAGTGCAGAATAATTAGTTGCTTCGTTACAAAATCTTTTTCCAAACTTATTGACCATAAGAGAGTGCGGAAGAGTTCTTTCAATTAAAATAGGCGATGATTTTTGCCCTCCCTCAGGCCAATTATCGCCAGGTATGGATAGAACGGGAGACCACCAAGCGCTTGTCATATTTCCAAGAGATGCTCCGATTTCTTGTACCATTTTCAATCCGTCACCATCATTTCCTGGAGGAGAAGCTGGAGCATTTAAAGGGCCACGTAAAAAAGTAGAAACAAAATCTTTATTCCACTCAAAACCGCCAGTTGCAATAATTACTCCTCGCCGAGCAATAATAGTTTCCAAAACACCATCCTGTTCAATTTCAATACCAATAATTCTTTCACCTTCCTTAATTAACTTTTTAGTTTTTATTTCTAATTGTGGTTCAATACCTCTATCAAGGCAGCCCTTCAAAAGAGCTCCAACCAATGCTTGTCCAAACCCTCTTGAATCCTTTTTAACCCGCTTAGACATTATTTCGTTTGAAATAATCCCTGTCCCACCTCCTAGTGGGGTTTCGGCTAAGGTCATAGGAATAGGCATACCATTGTTTCTGACCTTTGAGGCCCAGTCACCCAGGATAGAAAAATCAAACAGTTTGTTATCTAATGCACGGCCGCCATCCTTAAGGGCGCCAGGCCTATCAAGATAGTAATCGGGATATCCCTCTAGAATGGAAAACTCTGCATCAGTTTTTTCTTCTAAAAAGTCTAAAGCTTCACCGCAATTATCAATAAATGCTTCTAGTAGGGATTGATTTATTTCTCCCTGCGAGAGAGACATGAAATAATCAATAGATTTAGTTCTATCATCTTGTATGCCTTTTTTCTTCATGTGGCTATTCATCGGAGCCCAAATTATACCTCCAGAAATACCTGCCGTTCCTCCCACTAAAGATTGTTTTTCAAAAATCTTTACTGATGAACCACTTTCATGGGCACTAAGTGCAGCCATCATGCCGCTAGCGCCTGCACCTAAGATCACTACATCAACTTCTTTTTTCATTTAACTTTTCCTTTTGAGAAACATTAATCAAAAAATTAGAATTTATCTAGATAAAAAAAAGGGCTCCGCGGAGCCCTAATTTAATCAATTAAGAACAATAAGTTAGAATTTACCAGTTAGGCGAACACCGTAAGTTCTATTTGCTATAGTATTAGCAAAAAACCAGTTACCAACATCAACAGCACGTCCTAACCTAGCGCCTTGATGACCAAGATCATTTACGAATGCAGAAATTTCTACTTCAGGACCTCCAGCCATTAACTCACCCTCATAGGTTACAGAAACATCAAGCATTCCCCAAGCAGCATATTTAGAAAATTTATCGCCTAAATCATCAATACCAACGTAAGAATACGGTGAAGAGTAATTTTCAGCTGTATAGCTATAGTTAATATTGAAAGCAATTTCTCCTAAGCCAGCCGCAAAAAAGAACTCAGTTCCAACAGACCATGTTTCCTCAGGAGCACCACGGAAATTTCTTGTTGATTTGACATCATTTCCAAATTGGTCAAGAAAGGAATCATATCCAGCATCCAAATATCCATAAGTCATAGTTGAAATCCAATTGCTATTAATTAGATATTGAGCATCAATTTCAAAACCCTGCATTGTCGCTGAGGCTGCATTATCAACAATAGTTTCAACAGTATCAGAAAAAGGAGAGTCCCTTAGAATTTCCTCTTGTTTGTCGGAATATTCCATATCAAAAATTGCCATATTTAATCTAAGGCTACCATCCATAAGAATAGACTTCAAACCAACTTCGATATTCGTAACTTCTTCAGGGTCGTATGGTCCAACAGTTGATGGAGTTAATCCACGACCATTCCAACCACCACTTCTAAAGCCTTCAGACCATGTTGCATAAAGATTAACATTATCAGTTGCTGCGAAAGTTAAACTTACTCTGGGAGTAAAGGCGTCATAAGTAGCTGTACCAGTTCTGCAGCCCTCAATTGTAGAGGTAGGATCTGGACAGGATGATATTAAAGGTAAAGGTGACCCATCTGCCTGTTTGCCAAATTCCTTTGAACTTAATGGCATAGGTACTGCTAGTGAAGTATCATAAACATCACTTTGGAAATCTTTTGTTTCTTCCGTATAACGACCACCTACAGCCAGCTGAACTCTGTCATTAATTTCATAGGTAAATTCACCAAAAACAGCTTGCGCCTCTGCTTGTTGCCTTGCAGAAAATTGCTGAACTAAGCCACCAAAGAAAAAGAATTTTTGTGGACTAAGGGCATATTCACTTTCAAAATAATATGCACCCGCAACAAAGTTAAAAGGACCATCATAATTACTTCTAATTTGAAATTCTTGACTCTTTTGTTCGTATGTTTGAGGTCTGTTTGGAACAAAATTGTAAACGCCAGGTCCAAATAGATTAACCATTCCGCCATTTTCTTCATAAAGCCAATCGTCTGATTCCCAACCAGCAGTAATTGATTTAAAGCTAAAATCGCCTATATCCCAGCTCATATTCAAAGACCATGAGTCCGCTTCAACTGTTGATATAAAAGGATGATCAGATAATTGTACTGTAAAATCATTAGCCTTTTGAACATCATAACCAGTTGTGTAGCAGGCATTAGCTCCAAAAGCATCGCACAGTGTGCCTGGATGAGGTGTTCTGGAACCTGGTAATGTTACATTTACAGGTAATGGGTATTCTGATTGATCATCCATTGTTTCGATTGTTAGTAATGCTTCAAAATTGTAATCATTTTGTGGGGTAAACAAGAAAGTTCCGTACATACTAGTAATGTCAGCACCTTTAACCTGGTCTCCATCATTATAAAAATCTCCGCCTGCGCCAGGTCCAATTTTTGCCCAGCTATCACCTTCAGTTTTATAAGCAGCCAATTTAAGAGCTAATACATCTTTAATAATTGGGAAATTCAAAACAGCCTTAAACTCTGTTTTATCATAATTAGAAAGGCCTACGGACACTTTTCCGCCAAATTCTCCTGTAGGACGACTTCTGGTGATATTAATAACACCACCAACGGTATTTCTTCCAAAAAGAGTACCTTGTGGACCTCTAAGCATTTCTACAGATTCAATATCAAACATCTCAATATTGGCACCAGTTGTTGTTCCAAAGAAAACTCCATCTAATGAAATGCCAACTGCAGGTTCAAATGATTTTTCTAAATCACTAAAGCTTATTCCTCTAATAGAAGCATTAATTCCACCACCTGTATAATTATTTCGATCCAAAACAACATTTGGAGCAAATCTCTGTAAATCATCAAGATCTGTTAAAAATGATCTTTCAATTGTTCTTGCGTCAATTGCTGTTATCGCAATTGGAACATCTTGAGTAGATTCTTCTCTTTTACGAGCAGTAACAATAATCTCCTCTATTGAATAACCAGTTTCTTCTGGTAATGATGTACTTTCATCGGCAGAGATATTTGTGTTAAGAAATAAAAAAGGTAGTGAAAGCGCTATTACGCTTTTATAAAAAAATTTCATATTTTTCCCCATAGTAATAAAATATTATTTTCGATAAGCATGATTATAGTGTTTTTTATTAATTACAAGTGCATACGCATCTAAGAGTATCGATTTCTAAATTAATGACTTATTCAAGGATATTGGGTCACAGATAAATAAAATATTTAGGCAAATATTACAATTGGATAGTCAAGAAAAAGGCTCCGGGGAGCGGAGCCTTTTAGCTTAAAGACTATTTTTAAGACTTATACTTATACTTATATTTATACTTGTACTAGTTTACACATTATGGTGATGCCCTAATAAATACCACGCCAAACATCAGGGTAGAGTGATTTAAATAATCATAGCTGCGTACGTAATACTGCGTATCAATTTAATGGAAACCAATTATAGTAATTTTACAAAATTTTTTTTGTAAATTACAACAGATACTGGTTCAATGAATAAAGAATAATTTAAATAATCATATAGAGGAAAAATAGTTATGGATTTAGGAATTCGCGGCAAAAAAGCTATTATAAATGGCGGTAGTGCAGGCATGGGTAAGGGTAGTGCCATAGCCCTTGCCAGAGAAGGTGTTGACCTAGTCATATCATCTCGAGGAGAGGAGAGGCTTGAAAATACTTGTGAAGAAATAAGAAAAGAAACTGGTGTAAATGTTGTTGCAGTAGCTACAGACCACAGTACTGATGAAGGAAGGGAAAAAATAATAAAAGCATGTCCTGACCCAGATATTTTAGTTGGAACATCTTCGCCTCCAATGCATACCCCTGACTATGAGAGTATCTCTCCAGATGACTGGAGGGAAACTCTAGAGGTATCCCTTCTTAGCCCAGTTTCATTTATGAAAGAATTAATTCCAGGTATGGTAAAGAGAAAATGGGGAAGAATTGTTAATATTGGAACTGGTGCTGCAAAAACACCTGCTGAAGTAAGAATTTTGTCAGGTGGTCCAAGGGCAGCATTAGTAAATTATTCTGTCGCAGTTTCTAAAAAAGTTGCAAGGCATAATGTTGCAATAAATAATATTTTGCCTGGAATGCATCATACAGCTGCAACAGGGGAAAGATATTTGAAGCTCGCTGAAGAAAATGGTACTTCGTATGATGAGGAAATTTTTGAGTTCGCAAAAAAATGGAGGATACCAGCTAGAAAATTTGGTACCTCACAGGATTTTGGAGATTTTGTGGCAATGTTTTGTAGTGAACAAGCAACGTATATCATTGGTCAAAGTTTAGTGATTGACGGTGGTATCGATAATACAACATTTTAGGGATAAAAATTATGTCAGACAAAACAATACTTCTAGATATTCAAGATAAGATTGGGACGATTACACTAAATAGACCAGAAAGAAAAAATGCAATTAATTCAACCATGGTGAATGAATGGGTAGAAATTTTGGATGAGTGTAGAGATAATCCAGAAATTTCAGCCATTATATTAACTGGTGCCGGTGAAGCCTTTTGTGCCGGAGGAGATAAAGCAAATCTTGGAGCAAATAATAAAATAGATCCTCTCGAGACAAAAAATCATTTTTGGGATCATTTCCAAAGAGTTGCCAAAAGAACTGCATTAATAGAAAAGCCTATAGTGGCGGCTGTTAATGGAATGGCTACAGGTGCAGGTATGGATATGAGTCTTCATTGTGATATTCGTTTTGCTGCAAAGAGTGCTATATTTAGAGCCTCTTATGCTGCATTTGGTTTAGTCCCGGGTAATGGAGGAACTTATTTTCTTCCTCGAATAGTAGGAACCTCCAAAGCATTAGAACTTTTTTGGTCTACTGATGTGATAGATGCTGAGGAAGCCCTAAGAATTGGTCTTATTAACAAAGTTTTTTCTGCAGATGATTTGATGGAAAAAACAAGAGAATGGGTGAGTAATGTTCTTAACCAAGCGCCAATTCCAGTAAGAGTAATTAAAAGGCTTATATATCAAAACGTAAATATGGACTTAAATACAAGTTTAGATTTAATTTCATCCCATATGGCGTTTGCCAGAACAAGTGAAGATCACGCAGAGGCTATTGCGGCTTCCGAAGAAAAAAGAACTCCAAAATTCAAAGGCAAATGATTATCTTAATAATAAAGGATTTAAAATGAATATTACAGATATTGATTGGAAAAAAAGAAACGCCGAAAACTGGAAGCAGCAAAACCTTAGCAATACTCTTGTGGATGGAAGCCGTTACAATTCTCAGGAATTTATGAATAAGGAATGGCAGTATATGTGGCCGAAAGTTTGGCTATTGCTTGGACGAGAGGAAGAGGTACCCAATCCAGGTGATTATCAAATGGAAGAATTTGGAAAAGAAAGCTTCTTGATGATACGACAAGACGACGGTTCCATAAAATCATTTTACAATGTTTGTCAGCATAGAGGTGCAAGACTGACGTTTAATGACCAGGGAACTGCCGAAACATTCAAATGTCCTTATCACGGTTGGAAATGGAGAAAGGATGGAAAACTTATCGAAGCTCAAGATGCTGAGGATTTTCCTCAAGGAAATCCTTGCGATAATTTAACTCTAGAGGAAGTAAAAACAGAAACATTTGCAGGTTTTATTTGGATTAATATGGATAAGAATGCCTGTACATTAAAAGAATGGCTCGGACCTGTATGGGAGGACTGGGAGGCTTATGAAATTCATAAGTGGAAAAGATATGTAGCGCAAACAGTAAATATGCCATGTAATTGGAAGATCGTATTAGATAATTTTAATGAATCTTATCACCTAAACACCGTTCATGCGCCAGAAAAAGCAGTAACAAAAAAGAGAATGCCTAGTGGCGTTGATACAAGTTACCGTAATACACAATTTGATCTAGCAACTGAAGGTCATAATAGGATGATTATGAAGGCCGGTTATGGACCAGCTGGATCATTTGAAGATGGAGGAATAATTGAGGATCCACTTGCATCTGTAATGAAAGACTGGGGCCTTAATCCAGAAAAATATTCAGGAAAAGGTTTTGATACTAGGGAGGCAATTCAAACTGCTAAAAGAAAATTAGGCCCGGAAAGAGGTTACACACATTATAAAAATTTACGTGATGAACAACTCACTGATGCATTTCATTATACTCTATTTCCAAATTTTGCTGTTTCATTGTGGGCGGATGGATTTCATTTTTTAAGGGCAAGGCCGCATGCAACAGACCCTGAAAAATGTATCTTTGATAACTGGTGGTATTCAAGTAATCCAGAAAATGAAACATCACCTATTCGAAGTACTGTTGGAGTTCACGAAAGAGGAAAATTTGCTGATTTTCCTGATGCCTTTGAACACGGAGAAAAAAGTCTTGGTCAAACAATTGATCAGGATGCAGTTGTCTTTATTTTCCAAAAATTTGGTTTAAGGTCTAGGGGTTTCAATGGTGCATATTTCGCTGGCCAAGAAAAAAGAGTGCATCGTTTTCATCAGATGATTGAATCATATTTTGAGGAATAAAGAATGAATGATAAAAAATTAGAACGTCATATAGCTAAATCAGAAATTTATGAATTAGTTTGTATGTATATGAGGGGTCTTGATCGTCTTGATGGGCCGCTTTTAAAATCAGTTTTTCATGAAGATGCTTATTGTGACTACGGATTCGTTAAAACTGATCCTGATACATTTTCTAAATTTTGTATGGATGCACTTAAAGAACATATTGCAAATCACCATATGATTGGAAATTCATTAATTGAATTTGATGAAAGTGAGGATATGGCATTTGGAGAAATCTACTTTAATGCCTATCACAAAACTATAGTTGAAGGAGTTAATACTGATGTAATTATAGCAGGTAGGTATCTTGATCGTTATGAAAGAAGAAATGGAATATGGAAAATCGCGTATAGATCAGAAGTTAATGACTGGTCAAAAACTGAACCTACAAACGATCCCTACTTCAATGATTCTGATTGTCACAGGGGTGGTCGTCAAGATGATCCTGTATATAAAAGAAATAAGATGTATCGGCCTTAAGTATTCATATTGTTTCTTAATTCCTCTCTAAGCTCTTCGTGTTTTTCTTTTGTTAGAGGGTACTTATAAAGAACTAAGATAGTTGAAATAAAAAATATTGTTGCACTAAAGGAGTACACAACCTTTAATCCAAAAATATTATTACCTTCATTAATAACTCCAGGACTTGGATCAAATCCAATATAAGAAAGCATCATAAAGGCAAACCAAGGTCCAAATGAATAAGAAATTTTAGTAACAAAAGACCATACTGCAAAAAAGGAACCTGCCCTATCTTCATGTGAATATAATTTATCCAAATCAATTACATCGGCCTTCATGGATGGAGGAATAACATAACTTGTAGCACCACCAAAACCAGTGATTACTAAACCAAGCATCATCCAATAAATATCACCTGGGCCCAGCAACATATAAAATGGATTTGTAATAACGAAACATAGCAGACCAAAGATCCATGCTCGATGTTTTCCAATTTTTTTACTAATCGCAACCCAAAGCGGTATCGCGCAAAGATTGACTATATAATAGCACAAGAGAAGAGCTATCCCTGCTTTCTCTTCCTGAATTACACCCCTAATAAAAAAAATAAAAGTTGCGCTTGTTATTGAAACTCCTGTTGTGTGAAGAAAAAATGCTAAAACTAACCTTTTGAAAGGACCATTTCTCCACATAATTTGAAGGCCTTCAAAAACAGATAGCTTAGGTGGCACATAATCCATTCGCTCCTCGACATTGGAAACAGTAAGAAGAATTGTAATTGGTATAAGAATTAACATAGCAATACCAATCATCTGAACTACCTCTCTTGTTCCTCCGTAAGCAAAAAAGAATAAGGCGAGAGTTGGAATTAATTTACTCAAAACATTACCAACCATTCCTATCCATGTGCGCCATGCTGTTATGGTTGTTCTTTCGTTGTATTCAGGAGAAAGTTCTGCAGCCCAGGCATAATAGGGAATTAAGAGCATAGTCCAGCCCACCCAAAACATTGCTAGCCAAAATAATAAATACAGACCTGTCACTGTTTCTTCATTTGGAAAAAATAAAAAATAAACTGCAGGCATTAAAATAGGTATTGAAGCAACCATCCAAACTCTGCGCCTTCCCCATCGTGTATTTGTCTTATCACCCAGATAGCCAATTAACGGATCAGTAAAAGCATCAAATATTCTTGCTATTAGCCATATCCAGCCTATAGCTGCCAAACTGATACCGACTTCAGATCCATAATAATTAGGCAAGTATGTTAAGAGCGGAAGCCCTGCTATAGAAATTGGCATTTCTGAAAGACCATAAAAAAATAGTTTTCTTTTTTTTAATTTACTGTCTGTCATAAGACCTCTTTTTATTTAAATTAATCTTTCTTTTTTTTGGTTTTCTAACTTTTTTCTTATATCTAACTGAACATCCTCTGTGATCGGATATTTACGAACGATCAATAATACTATTATAAAACAAACGGGGCATGCAAATGAGAAGAGTAGTTTAAGTCCTAAAATTTGATTAGAACTGTTAATAGCGCCAGGTGTTGAATCAAAGCCAATCAAAGAAAGGATCATGAGCCCTAAAAAGGGTCCGAAAGATAAGGCTATTTTTGAAGCAAATGACCATACCGCAAAAAATTGTCCTGCCCTATCTTCTCCAGAATTTAAAGTATCTAAGTCTATAACATCGGCCTTCATAGAATTAGGCATTACATAAAAACTTGCTCCGGCAAAACCTGTTATTGTTGTAATGGGAAGCATCCAATAAAAATCCCCTTGTCCTAGAAGCATATAAAATGGGCTCATAATAATAAAAAAACTCAACCCCAACATCCAAGCACGGTGCTTACCTGCTATACCAGAAAACCATGCCCAAAAAGGTATTCCACAAAGATTTGATACGTAGTAAAAAAGTAAAAATATAATCCCCGCCTCTTCTTCACCCGTTACACCTCTTATATAAAATAAAACAACAGCCGTAGATAAAGCTGTTCCCATGCTGCTAAAGAAAAAAGCAAAAACTAGTCTTTTAAAAGGCCCATTTTTCCACATAATTTTTAAGCCCTTTATGATAGGAATTTTTGTTGGAATATAGTCTCTTTTTTCAGGAACATTGAGTGTAGTTAGAGAAATCGTTACAGGAATAAGGAACAATAACCCCCACCCAATCATTTCTACTACCTCTTGTGTTCCTCCATAAGAAAAAAGTAATAATGCAACGACCGGGAGTACTTTTGTTGCAACATTAGCAACCATTCCAATAAACATACGCCAAGCAGCAATTGTTGTTCTTTCATTATACTCGGGGGATAATTCGGCCGCCCATGCATAGTAGGGAATAAAAAGCATTGTCCAGCCTAGCCAAAATATTACAAGCCAAAACAGTAGGTAGTTTGCGTCTACACCGAGAGCTGGACTTGCGTCTACACCGAGAGCTGGAAGAAATATCTTATAAACTGATATCATTAAAAAAGGTATTGAGGCTAACATCCATATACGTCTCCTACCCCAGCGAGTATCTGTCTTATCACCAAGATAGCCAATTAAAGGGTCTGTTATAGCATCAAACATTCGAGCGAACATCCAAACCGCCGCAATCGCTGCTAAACTCACACCTAGATCAGCTCCATAATAATTAGGTATATAGGCAGCCAAGGGAACATTGGCTACGGATAAAGGCATGTCCGAAAGACCAAAAAAAAATAAGATTCTCTTTGAGAGTGGTTTTTTAGACATATAGACCAATAAAGATATTTAGTTACTCTAAAAAAATATGCACATCAAAGTACAACTAAATATAATTCCCCCTCTAATCTTTAGAACAGATTCAATAAAAATAAGGAGAAAAAGAATAAGGATAAAAGCTAAGAATTATTCTAATTTATTATTGACCCTTACTTATCATTTATTTCCCTGCACTCACCTTTGACCACAAAGAATCTTCACTCATCCAGTTATCAACCCAATTATGGAAATGTTGTAACCTTCCTTCATCATTGCTTAAAACTGCCTTATTAAATCCACGAGAATGCATCCCTGCCTGCATATCGTTCAAATAATGTATGTCTTGATCGATTGTGGCCGTCAAAGAATTTCTTCCCTCGACAACATCCTCTCGAGTAAAGACCTCATGTTCGACTCTCGAAGAAGAGTATTGGTACTCATATGAACCCGGGAGTAATTCCAAACCCTTATCTTTATCGCGGATCTTACTTTCTGGGATCATTAAGCTAAATTTAGTAAATATACATTTATTGGGATCTGAAGGGTGAGGTCTTGGACCATAAAACCAAACCCTTTCTGCATGAATCGTCATAAAAAGGTTGGGAAAAATATCATACTGAAAGACATCAGAAATCTGTTCATCTGTTAACTCAGAATAATCAAATCCAAGTTTTTTTCCAATTTTTCTTTTTTGTTTTTGAATTGCAGCCCTTATATCTGGGACTTTACCAATATAATCATCGCTATTTATCTCTAAGCCCTTGAGGTATTGCGCCATATATTCGGGTGGTTCATCTGGCATTGGATATCTCGGATTCATAACTGGGCTCTCAACACATGTGTGTGTGTGACCAAACGGCCAAAGATAGTTTTGCGCATCACAACAATCGACAAAACTAGCATGTTGAGGATGTATAAAATCAACGTGATATTGTTCCAAAAAATTATCCCTAACAGTTTTCCAATTAGCGCCTAAGGTAACGCTTTGGTGTTTGACCAATTCCATATTTTCAAAGTGATAAGGATCAAGCTGATTCATGATTTCACCTAGAAAAGTTTTTAAAGGAGCAGGATTAGGACTCATATTTATAAAAACCATACCTGCCCAGGATTCAGCATGAACTGGCTTTAAAGAACTTTCCTTGCAAGAAACGCCTCCAGAAAATAGATCTTCGTCAGGAACCTTTTTTAATTCACCATCCAATCCATAGGTCCATCCATGATAAGGGCATGTTACTTGCTTAACCCAGCCCAGATCTAAGGTTAGAATCTTATTTCCTCGGTGCTGACAAGCATTATAGAAGGCAGAAATATTATTATTTTCGTTGCGTGTGATAATTATGGATTCCCTTCCTACATCGTAAATGAAAAAGTCACCTGTTTCTTTTAAGTCGGATTCTAAGCCGGCAAAAATCCAACATTTAGTCCATATTTTTTCCCATTCCATTTTCATAAAATCAGGACACGTATATCTATCACTAGAAAGTGAGGCGTTATATTCTGGGTCAGCAGTAATATCTTCAGAAAAATTTATAGAATCAAAACGTTGTGGCAATATTTTCTCCATAGTAAATAATATCTAAATATTAGCTAAAAAATAAAATAGTACAAATTAAAAAGAATAACAAAGATTGATCTATGATACTTGTTACGTATCAATTAAAAATTCTAACTTGACCAATTAGTATTTGAGGTTTTGAATACCAATTCAATTAAGAGGGGAGACAGATATAATGATTGTGGTTAATGCAAGAGCAAGGGCAAGCACTGAATCTATTTTAGTATTAAAAAATGTTATTAATACTCTAGAGATAGAAACAAAGAAGGAAAAGGGATGCATTGATTATGCTTTCAGTGTTGATATCAATAACCCAAATATGCTTAGAATTTCTGAATTATGGGAAGATCTCAAATCATTACAGGATCACCTTGAAACCAAACATGTAGAAGATTTTAGGGCGGCAATGGCTCAAAATCCAATAGATGTAGAGGCTCATTTTTATGAAGCCAAAGAAATTTCTTATCCAGGATAGATTTTATGAAAAATAAAATAAGTACCTGGCAGGTTGGTAAAGTTAAAGTCACAAGAATAATCGAAGGTGAAAGAGCTGGCCCTATGTTTGTTGTACCTGATGCTATTCCAGAAAATATTATAAAAATGCCATGGTTACAGCCATATTTTTCTGATAGCGAGGGCAACACAATTGTAAGTGTCCACGCCCTTATCCTAGAAACACCAGATAAATGCATAATTGTCGATACGTGCTTAGGAAATGATAAAGAAAGACATATTCCATCATGGAACAAGTTACAAACAAGATTTCTAGAAGATCTAGAAATAGCAGGCTATCAAACTAAAGATATTGATACTGTGTTATGTACCCACCTTCATACTGATCATGTGGGCTGGAATACTGTTCTTGTAAATGATAAATGGGAACCAACATTTAAGCATGCTGATTATTTATTCGGAAAAGAAGAGTGGAATTATACAGAAAAACAACTAGGCAATCCTTTATATGCAGAATTCATAAATGACTCAATAATTCCTATAATTGACTCAGGTCTTGTTAGATTTGTGGAACTTGATGAAAGAATTTGTGAAGAAATAATATTGGAGCCTACACTGGGGCACACCCCTGGACATGTGAGTATAAAAATAAATTCAGAAGGCCAACGAGCTGCTATAACAGGAGATTTCCTTCACCACCCCTGTCAGATGGAGAAACTTGACTGGATATCTTCTGCAGACTGGGATCCTGAGCTAGCAAAAGAAACTAGGAGGCGAAAGCTATCGGATTACGCCAATGAAAGGACTCTAGTTTTTGGAACGCACTTTGCTTCTCCGTCAGCTGGATATGTAATTAAAAAAGACGATCATTTTGTTTTTGAAGTGCAACATCCGCTATAAAAATAAACTAATACTTAAAATTAAAGGAGTAAGCCAATGAGTCTATCTGATAATATGAAGCCTGGAGAAGCCAGATGCCCCGGGCATCCAACTACTAAGGAATTAATAGGAAATGATAGGGGCGGCGCACCAAAACCGTTGCTTGAAGATTCTTATGAGTTCCTAGGTGATGATGATATTCCGTATGAGAGATATACATCAGAAAAATTTGCAAAAGCAGAGGATGAGAGGCTCTGGTCAAGGGTTTGGCAATGGGCTTGCAGGGAGGAACACATTCCAGAACCAGGGGATTATTATGTATATGATATTGGCGACCGATCAGTGTTAATTGTAAGAACAGAAGACAGTGAAATCAAAGCATACTATAATTCCTGCCTACATAGAGGCACCCAATTAAAGCCTGCAAATAGCTCTGGTTTTTGTAATGAGCTTAAATGTCCCTTTCATGGATGGACATGGTCCCTTAAAGGTAAATTAGAATCCTTGCCTTGTGATTGGGATTTTCCTCATGTAAAAAAAGAGGAATTTTCTCTTCCTGAAGTTAAGCATGCTGTTTGGGGTGGTTTCATTTTTATTAATTTTGATTCTGACGCAAAACCACTTGATGAATACTTGGGAGTCCTTCCGAATCATTTTAAAAATTGGAAATTAGAAGACCGCTACATTGAAACACATGTAGTAAAAAAACTTCCAGCAAACTGGAAGGTTTCCTCAGAAGCATTTTTAGAGGCCTACCATGTTTTGGAGACTCATTCTGAAGGCGTCTATACCGCTGGAGATGCAAATGCTGACTATGATATATTTGGCGATCATATTTCAAGATTTATCCATACTATCGGATATACCAGCCCTCACATAACTGAAAACCGTCCAAGTGAACAAGAAATACTTGATATGCTTCTGGGTAAAAGAACAGACGAGGGGTCTGGCAGAGTTTTGCCAGAGGGGTCAACTGCCAGAGAGATTTATGCTGAGCATGTTCAGGGGGCAATGAAAGAAAAATATAAACAAGATTTCTCTAACCTAACTGTAACCGAAACAATTGACTCAATAGAATACTTTACATTCCCGAATGCTTTCTTCTTTCCTGGTCTTCAACTGTCAATGGTTTATAGGTTTAGACCAAACGGTGTCGATGGAGCTTTGTTCGATCTTCTTTTTTTAAGACCTAAGCCAATTGATGGACCATGTCCCCCACCACCAGAACCTTTTCATCTGGAAGTAGACGATAGCTATACAAAATGCCCTGGAACAGAATTTTTAGGTGCTGTTTATGACCAAGATACAAATAACTTGCTATCACAAACGAAGGGATTTAAATCAGGCTTTAAAAAGGGACAGTCACTTGGTAACTACCAAGAGGCTAGAACAAGGCATTTCCATCAAACTGTAGATAAATACTTGGAGGAAAATAATGGGTAAATTAGATGGCAAGGTTGCGGTAATACTAGGAGCGTCATCAATTGAAGGTTTGGGCGGAGTTATTGCAAGGTCATACGCTCATGAAGGTGCAAAAGTAGTTATAAGTGGACGCCGTCAAGAGCCCTTAGATCAATTGGCTGGCGAACTTAATGGAACAGCTCAGACTTGCGATATTACTGTAGATGGAGACATAGAGAATCTATTTAAGGTGGCAAAAGATACTTATGGCAAGGTTGATATTGCAATAAATACTTCAGGGATGTATGAGCCAGGTAATCTAAGTGACCTAACAAGGGATCACTTAAGAAAATATTCAGAAGTAAGCTTTGTAGGGCCAACAATCTTTATAAGAGAGGCTGGGAATATAATGGAGAATGGCGGCTCAATTATAACAACGACATCAGTTACAGTGGAGCTATCAGCTGTTGGTTTAGCTGGATATGTTGGAACTAAAGCAGGGGCCGATAAGATCGTCCAAATTGCTGCAAAAGAATACCAGCATAAAAGTTTGAAGATTAACTCTCTATCGCCTGGGTTGGTTGATACACCAATGACAGGAGCGTTATTTGATATGGACGGACCAATTAAGGCGATGACAAAAGAATCACCCCTGGGCAGACTCGCGAATGTACAAGATGTTGCAAATACTGCAGTATGGATGGCTTCTGATGATTGTTTTACTACTGGTGATTTAATCCGAGTAAGCGGAGGAATCCAGCTTAACCGTCTGCCAACGGCAGAAGAAATGTATGAATAAAATTTTATAAACTATAACAAAAGGGAGACAAGTTATGACAGGAAGATTAGAAGGAAAAGTTGCAATTATAACTGGGGCAGCTATGGGCTTAGGGGCTGCTGATGCAGAGCTTTTTGCTTCAGAGGGTGCGAAGGTTGTAATAACAGATATCGCAGAAACTGAGGGTCAGGTTCTAGCAGAAAAACTAGGCGGTATATTTTTCAAACAAGATGTAACTGATGAAGATAGATGGATAGAAATTATATCTGAAACAGAAAAAAAATATGGTCGTATTGATATACTTGTTAATAATGCAGGAATTGTTCACGTAGGGGATCCAGAAAATCAAACAACAGAGGAATATAGAAGGACAATGGCCGTTCATATGGACAGCACCTTTTTTGGTTGCAAGTATGTTATTCCCGTCATGGCAAAAACTGGTGGGGGATCGATTGTCAACATGTGTTCAATAGCTTCAATCCAAGGTGAGTCTTATGTGGCTGCATATTGCGCTGCAAAAGGCGCCATTGAAGCATACAGTAGAGCTGTTGCAGTTCACTGTGGTCTCGCAAAAAATGGTGTGAGATGTAATACAATTCATCCTGCTGGAATTGCCACACCTATGGTAGCCGGAGTCCCCGCACAGATGGCAGCAAAATTTGGTGCATCTCCTGTTCAGGACGCACCAGTTGATATAAACAAGGTTGGTGAGCCTCTTGATATTGCAAATGCTGCTTTATATCTTGCCTCAGATGAATCAAAATTTGTAAATGGCGCACAGCTTCGTGTCGATAATGCAATGTCAGTTGTTTCTGGTAATATGCCTGAATAAATTGGATTTGAAACTTTAATGACAAATATTATTAATTATTTTGATGATGATGTTCGACTTGAGGGTATGTTCTTTCCTTTGGCAGGACAAGAAGATGCCCCAGTCGTATTAGTTGTACCAACTTATGCTGGAAGAGATCAATTTACCTTAGATAAAGCAAAAGCAATGAATAATCTTGGTTATGCTGGATTTGCTGTCGATATGTATGGTGAAGCAAAGACCGGTGACTCTCCAGAGGAAAGTATGGAGTTAATGAGTCGTATCATGACTAATCGACCCAAACTTCAAAAAAGAATGTTACTGGCAATAGAGGCTGCAAAATCAGCTTCTGGCGTTGATAACTCAAAAATTGCAAGTATAGGGTTTTGTTTTGGAGGACTTTGCGTTTTAGATATTGCCAGGACTGGGTTGGATATTTCTGGTGTTGTATCTTTTCATGGTATTTTTAATCAACCGGGAAACACTGAGGGTAATAAGATTAGAGCCAAGATTCTTGTTCTTCATGGAAATGATGATCCAATGGTGCCCCATAAGGATGTTAATGGACTCGCAAATGAATTGACTGCAGCTAAAGCAGATTGGCAAATTCATGCTTATGGCTCTACATCTCATGCATTTACCAATAAAGAGGCAAATTCTCCGGAAATGGGAATGGCCTATAATGTAAATTCCGATAACCGCTCATGGAAATCAATGAAAGATTTTTTAAAAGAAGTAATTGGCTAAATAACTATCTAGGGATATACAATATAAAAATGAGTGAAGAAGAAAAACTTTCTATACAAGCTTTTGTGATACCGGTCACACCCTTTCAGCAAAATTGCTCTATACTATGGTGCACTGAGACTAAGCTAGGGGCAGTGATTGATCCGGGGGGGGATATAGATCAGATTCTTTACGCCATCAATAAGTATGATGTAAAAATTGAAAAAATCCTTATTACTCATGCACACTTAGACCACGCTGGAGCGACAGCTGAACTTTCGCGACAACTTGATGTCCCTATAGAAGGCCCCCACAAAGATGATATGTTTTTAATCGAAAGTCTCGAAGAGCAAGGTAAAAAATATAATTTTTCTCCCGCTGAATCATTTCAAACATCTAGATTTCTGGAAGGTGGTGATGAGGTGAGTGTTGGAAATCAAATATTTGGAGTAAGGCATTGCCCAGGTCATACCCCTGGTCATGTGATATTCTTCAATAAAGAATCTAAGATAGCGGCTGTTGGAGATGTATTATTTCAAGGATCAATCGGAAGGTCTGATCTTCCGCGAGGTGATCACGAACAGCTAGTTAAATCAATAGTAAATGAACTCTGGCCCTTAGGTGACGAAATTAGATTTATACCAGGACACGGTCCAATGTCTACTTTTGGAAATGAAAGACTAACAAATCCGTATGTATCAGATTTTGCTCTAGGAATAGATCGAGAGGTATCTGATTTGGCTAAAAAACAAGAAATATCCACGGAGTAGATCTTTGATTCTTTCAAGCAGCCGTCTCAATAGACGAGTTGGACTTTCTTTTCTGTACTTCATCCAAGGTATTCCTCAGGGTTTAATTTATTTTGCTTTATTAGATTGGCTCGCTTCTATTAAATTCTCTATCAGTGATATAGCTATAATAACATCTATAGCTTCACTGCCCTGGGTCCTAAAATTTATCATAGGGCCTTTTGTTGATTCCTATCAAACCTCAGGTATGGGGAAGAGAAAACCGTGGATAATGGGATCTTTGATGTTTCTATCTATAGCCTTCTTTTTATCGGCTAAGATTGTTTCAGTTTATGGGGTGCCGTCACCTTTGATATTGGGGTCAATTTTATTCCTTGTTATGCTCTCTACGTCAGTCTTAGATGTAGCCACAGATGGTTTGGCAATTGATGTTCTTGATCAAAAAGAAAGGGGTTTGAGTAATGGTCTTATGTGGGGATTTAGAACTCTAGGTGTTAGCTTAGCTGCAATACTAGGATCTTATTTAATAAAAACCCATGGATTAGATCATGCACTTTTAAAGTTTGGATTATTAAATGTAATATTTTTACTTTTAATTGTTCCCTTAAGAGAAATTAAAGATGATAAATATTTTTCTTTTATACGTTCCGGTAAAAAAAAGGAGCTAAAATTAAAACAAACTATAAAAACTCTATATAAGAATTCAATCACACCATCCATGCTTTTATTAATAATTTTTTGCCTCACATCTAATATTACCTCAGGAATGCATTATGTAAGCGTTTCCAATCTCTATATTAATTCATCAGGCTGGGATCATGAAGCCTTAACAAAAATACGCTCAATGGGGTTATATA
Source organism: alpha proteobacterium MED-G09 (assembly GCA_905182015.1). Classification (GTDB taxonomy): domain Bacteria; phylum Pseudomonadota; class Alphaproteobacteria; order MED-G09; family MED-G09; genus MED-G09. The sequence continues at coordinate 118,789 of CAJIZT010000008.1, forward strand.
TTGGTATTTTTTCAGCTCTAGCAGGCGGCTATCTGTCCGACAAGCACAGCCCTTATAGAATTATACTAATATCACAAATCCTTATAGCTACGACAATCTTATCCTTTGTTATTGCGGGAAATAGTATCTCAGTCTTCTACGTAGGATCAATATTACTTGTATTATTATCCGCTCTTGGCTCTTTTATTATGTCTGCCAGTTTATCGCTTTGCATGGGGCTAACATTTAAAGCTATAGCTGCAACACAATTTGCTTTTTTAATGAGCATTAGGCACTTGTCACGCATATCGGGGGAATGGCTAGCTGGTCTTTTAGATTACCTAAGGGTGTCCACTTTTGATATTTACTTAATAATGTTTTTTCTTTCATTTTTACCTATTATTGTAATACATAAAATGAGAGTTTTAGAAAAAACTAGATAAAATATTTTTTACTTATTATAAACTTGACACCTACTCACTCAACGTTATATTTGCGCCCCTAGGGGGAATTTTACTTCCTTTATTTATAAGTGGATATTTAAAATGTACGCAGTAATTCGTAGCGGCGGAAAACAGTATAAAGTTTCAAAAGATGACGTCATCTCAGTTGAAAAATTAGCTGGTGAAGCAGGTGATAAAATTGATATTAACGAAGTTCTTATGATTGCTGGCCATGGAGATCCTATTGTTGGAAATCCAGTTATTAAAGGGGCAGTTGTTAACGTAGAAGTTGTTAAACAAACTCGTGCAGAAAAAATAATTGTCTTTAAGAAGAAAAGAAGAAAAAATTATAGAAGAAAGAACGGACACCAACAGCATTTAACTATGTTAAAAATTGTTGATATTAAAGAGAAAGAAACTAAAAAATCATCTACAGTAAAGACAGCGGCTTCTCCTAAAAAAGATGAAGCTCCAAAGAAAAAGACTGCAGCTAAAAAGACTGTACAGAAAAAAGTAGCAAAAACTGCTGCTAAAGCTAAGTCTGTAAAGAAAGATTAGGGCTAGGGAGTAAAAAATGGCACATAAAAAAGCAGGTGGTTCATCAAGAAACGGCAGAGATTCCGCAGGAAGAAGACTTGGCGTAAAGAAGTTTGGTGGTGAGAGTGTTATTCCAGGGAACATTATTGTTCGTCAAAGAGGGACTAAGTGGCAGCCAGGTAAAAATGTTGGCCTTGGAAGAGATCATACAATATTTGCTCTGATAGAAGGAACAGTTAGTTTTAAAAAACTAAGAACAGGTGGTCCAGTTATTTCTGTTGACCCTATTGCTGAAAAAACTAATTAAATATTAATTCAGCCAGTTCATAGTTACATTTAATTTTTAAAAATTTATTAATTATGAGATAGGTTATGAAATTTCTTGACCAAGCAAAACTTTTTATCGGCTCCGGAAAAGGTGGAAATGGATGCGTAAGCTTTCGCCGTGAAAAATATATTGAATTTGGTGGCCCAAATGGTGGTGGCGGTGGAAAAGGTGGAAATGCCATCATTGAATGTGTTGATGGACTAAATACATTAATCGATTTTAGATTCAGACAGCATTTTGCAGCTAATAATGGAGAGGATGGGAAAGGTAGTGAGAAAACCGGCGGAAATGGTCAAGATATTATAATTAAAGTTCCCAAGGGTACTATTATACTAGAAGAAGACAACAAAACAGTTATTGCAGATTTAAGAAGGGTAGGACAAAGAATTTTACTTCTTGAGGGAGGAAATGGTGGATTTGGCAATAGCCACTTCAAAGGTCCTAATAATCAAGCTCCAAGAAAGGCAAACTCGGGGTTGTGGGGTGAAGAAAAGTGGATATGGCTAAGATTAAAGTTAATAGCTGATGTTGGGTTAATAGGGTTACCAAATGCTGGAAAATCTACACTAATTTCATCGGTAAGCGCCGCAAAACCAAAAGTTGCTGACTATCCTTTTACAACACTAAATCCAGTCCTCGGTATTGCAAGTCACAAGTCAAAGGAAATAACAATTGCAGACATACCTGGATTAATTGAAGGAGCCCACGATGGTAAGGGGCTTGGAGATAGATTTCTGGGTCATGTAGAGAGATGTAGCATCTTAATACACTTAATAGATTCTTTTTCTGAAAACCCTTTCGAGGACTGGGAGGTAATAAGAAACGAAATTGAGTCATATTCAAGTGATCTAGGTGAAAAAAAAGAAATAATAGCTCTATCCAAAGTGGACGGTATGAACGAAAGTGATATTAAGAAAAAAGTTAAATTATTGCAAAATAAGACAGGTAAGGAAGTTTTTCCCATATCATCCGTTGCAAATAAAGGGATAGAAGAAATTTTAAATAAGGTATTAAGTGTTATACAAGAAAAAGAAACAAAAGAAGATTCAAAAAAATGGTCGCCATAAATAACATATCGGAAGCATCTAGGATTGTGGTCAAAGTCGGATCAGCGCTTGTTACTAGAAATGACGGCAGTATAAATGAAGAATTTTTAGATTCTATTGCATCTGACCTCCTTCTGTTGCACAAAAATAACAAAGAAATTATTATTGTTTCATCTGGCGCAATTTCTCTTGGAAATAAAATTAATAAAAAAAATAAAGAGAATCTATCCCTATCCGAAAGCCAGGCAGCCTCAGCAATTGGACAAATAGAATTAATCAATGGATGGAAAAAATCTCTTGAAAGGAAGAATTTAAATATAGCTCAAATTCTAATAACCGCAGATGATACTGAAAATAGAAAGCGTTATTTAAATGCTCGTTCTACTTTTGAAGAATTATTAAAAAATAATTACATACCAATAATCAATGAAAATGACACTGTGGCAACATCAGAAATTCGTTACGGTGATAACGATCGTCTTGCTGCTAGGGTGGCTGGTATGCTCTCTGCTGACTGTCTCGTGTTGCTATCCAATATCGAGGGATTGTTCCCTAAAGACCCTAGGCACGGAAAAAGTGCTCTCATTAAGGAAATAAATGAGATAAATGAAGATATAATTTCAATGGCTGGCGAGGCTAATGGATTAGGTAGCGGCGGAATGATAACAAAGCTCGAAGCAGCAAAAATATGTATGTCATCTGGAAGCAATATGATAATTGCATCGGGCAATAATAAAAATCCATTAACTTCAATTCAAAGGGGGGGCAATTGCACATGGTTTAATCCAGAGAAATCAATAAAAAATTCTTTAAAAGTTTGGTTGTCTGGTCAATTAAAGCCCGGCGGAAAAATATTCTTAGATCGGGGTGCTGGTAATGCTCTGCTTGATGGAAAGAGTTTACTTTCTGCAGGTATTTTAAGTATTGACGGAGATTTTGACAAAGGAGATACTTTAGTTATTTTTAATAATAAGAACTTAGAAATTGCTAGAGGTCTATCAAACTACGGGTCAGAAGATCTTAATAAGATAATAGGGAAGAAATCTGAAGAAATTAAAGATATACTTGGATATATGGATAAACCAGAGGTCATCCATAGAAATAACCTTGTATATTCCGGTAAAAAAGAGAATTAAATGTCAGAAGAAATTAAAGAGATATTATTTACAATGGGGAGAAACGCACGAAAAGCTTCTTATGCCTTGGCTATGGCATCGGAAGAAAGAAAAAATGTAGCACTCAATAGTATGGCAAATAATATTGAAAAAAATGCAAAGAATATACTAGAAGCAAATAATCAGGATGTTCAAAAAGCAAAAAAAAATAATATTTCGGAATCATTCCTGGATAGACTGATCTTAAATGATGAAAGAATCCAATCAATGGCAGGCGGATTAAGAGAAATTATAAAATTGTCAGACCCAGTTGGAGAAAAAATAGCTAAATGGAAAAGACCAAACGGTCTTCATATAGAAAGGGTAAGAACGCCACTGGGAGTAATAGGAGTAATCTATGAAAGCAGACCAAATGTTACTGCTGACGCAGGAGCGTTATGCCTTAAGGCTGGTAATGCTGTTATACTTAGAGGGGGCTCTGAAAGCTATCATTCTTCTAATGAAATTTATAATTCCTTAAGAAGCGGGTTAATCGAGGCTGACCTTCCTGAATTTTCAATACAAATCATTCCTACAACCGATAGAAGTGCAGTAGGATATCTTTTGTCTGGGCTAGATAATGCAATAGATGTTTTAGTCCCAAGAGGCGGAAGAGGCCTAGTAGAAAGAGTGCAGAATGAAGCAAGAGTTCCTGTTTTTGGACATTTAGAAGGTATTTGTCATTTGTATATTGATAAAGATGCCGATATCAATAAAGCAGTAGATATTACAATAAATGCGAAGATGCGAAGACCGGGTATCTGTGGCGCAGTAGAGACTTTGTTGATTGATGAAGTATCTGCAACAGTATTCCTTCCAGAATTAAATAATGCACTGAAAGCGGCAGGATGCGAAGTAAGGGGATGCAAAAAAAGTGTTTCCATATCCAATGATATAATTCCTTCTGACATATCAGACTGGAGTACAGAATATCTTGATGCAATTATTAGTATAAAAATAGTCAAGGGAGTTAAGGGAGCTATTAAACATATAAATGAATATTCAACTAATCATACGGACTCAATTGTTACTGAGAATATAAATACTGCTGAGGTGTTCTTAAGGGAAATAGATAGCGCTATAGTTATGCATAATGCCTCAACACAATTTGCAGATGGCGGAGAATTTGGAATGGGTGCTGAAATTGGTATTGCTACTGGAAAATTCCACGCTAGAGGACCCGTAGGTGTAGAGCAACTAACTACCTTTAAATATGTAGTTCGTGGTTCGGGGCAAACAAGATCTTAATGTCAAAAATCCTGTTAGATGAAATCATTATACCTAAGCGATCCAAGGTAGGCCTCTTTGGCGGATCATTTAATCCAGCACATGAATGGCATTTTCAGGTGGCTAATGAGGCTTGTAAATCTTTAGGCTTAGATTTAGTTATTTGGTTAGTTTCACCTCACAATCCCCTAAAGGATAAAACAATTTTAATGCCCTTAAAGGAAAGGTTAAAGGGTGCCAAGGAAGTTGCTACTTCGGAAAAATTCTTGGTAACGGATATTGAAGAAAGGATAAAAACTCAATATTCATCTGATACAATATCAGCCTTCCAGGGCTCTTACCCTACAGAAAAATTTGTTTGGATAATGGGATCTGACAATGCTGCTCAAATTGAATATTGGAAAAATTGGAAAAGCTTTGTAAACGGAATTCCTTTGGCGATTTACCCTAGGGCGACTCATCCCCTTTCTGACATTGACGATACATTGGGGAAATATGCAAAAAAAATTGATGAGAAAAATTCTAAAGATCTGATTAATCGTGCTACTCCATGTTTTACCTTTATTAATGGACCAATGAATGATATTTCCTCAACAAGGATTAGGAGTGAAAAGTGAGTAATAAACTATTAAAAGAAATAATATCTAACCTTGGAGATAATAAGGCTAAAGATATCACCTCCATACCACTAGAGGGGAAATCTGATATGGCAGATCATTTAGTTATTGCCACAGGAACATCAAGCAGACATGTAGCTTCCCTGTCGCAACGAATCGTTGACAACCTAAAAGACTATGGATTAAAGAGCATAAATGCCGAAGGACTTGAGAAGGGGGATTGGGTTTTAATAGATGGGGGTGATATTATAGTTCACATTTTTAGAGAAGAGGTGAGGGATTTCTATAATCTTGAAAAACTCTGGTTGCCCTCTTTAGAGACTGACACCAATAGTTTATAGAAATGGACTTAGCGATTATTTCGATAGGGCAATTAAAAAATAACCCGCTTTTAAAAATACAGGATGATTATAAAAAAAGAATTACTAGCCTAGGTAGGGGTGTTGGTATAAATAATCTAACAATTAAAGAGGGTTTAGTATCAAAAAAATCCACAATTAAGGAACGTAAGGGCGAAGAAGCAAAATTCTTAAAAAAAAACATCTTAAGAAAAGATTATAATATATTTCTTGATAAAACGGGTGATGAGATTTCCTCACTTGGAATAGCTAAATTTTTTTCAGAAAAATCATTGGATTATTCTAAAATAGTTTTTTATATAGGCGGTCCGGATGGTTTTGAAAAAAATATCTTAAGTCAGTCGAGTAAAATTATTTCTTTTGGGAAAGTTACTTGGCCGCATATGTTAATTAGAATTATGCTCTTAGAGCAAATATATAGGAGCATTACAATATTAAAAAATCACCCGTATCATAGAGAATAAATAATATACTAAGATTCTTTATGTGTTACCCCGTATTCAAATAGCTCAAGGAACAAGATGAAAAAAATATTTAAATCAGATAAAAAAATCTTATTCCTAATATTAACTATATGCGCTATGAGTTTCTTACTTTCCAAACTTAATGCCGCAGAAACTATTTCTCAAGAAAATAAAATTCTTATCGAATCAGTAATTGAGCTTGTTAAGAACGAGTATATTGATGAAATAAATGAAGATGAAATTATTGAATCAGCAATAAATGGGATGCTTCAATCTCTTGATCCTCACTCAATTTATTTTAGCCCAGAAAAATTTAAAGAATTAAAAAATGATACTAAAGGTGAATTTGGAGGGCTTGGAATAGAAGTGACTATGGAAAAAGGGTTAATAAAAGTAATTTCTCCTATTGACGGAACTCCGGCACAAAAAAGGGGAGTTTTAGGGGGTGATTTGATCACTCACATTAACAAGGAATCTATTTTAGGAAAAAATCTTTCTGAGGTAGTTACCCTTATGAGGGGAAAGCCAAAGACTAATATTGAAATTACAATAGTAAGGGATGGTATTGAAAATGGTTTTGACCTCTTAATCACAAGAGAGATTATAAAAATTCCAGGTATATTGGTAAGAGTAGAGGGTGATACAAAAGATATAGGTTATCTTAGAGTGTCTGCCTTTAATGAAAGAACGGCTAAAAGATTATATAAAGAAATATTGAATTTTGAGATAAACCCATTAAATAAAATAGAAAGCTATATCCTAGACTTAAGAAGAAATCCCGGGGGATTGCTAAGCCAGGCAATAGAAGTTTCTAATTTATTTATTGATAAAGGCCAAATTGTTTCAACAAAAAGACCACGATTTGACGCAACTATTAGTGAATATAGAGCAAAAAAAGGTGACTTAATATCAGGAAAGCCTTTATTAGTCATGGTGAATGGAGGGTCGGCCTCAGCCTCAGAAATAGTTGCCGGAGCATTGCAAGATAATAATAGAGCAATTATACTAGGAACCAAGACATTTGGAAAGGGTTCAGTTCAGACCTTGTTTCCGATTAAAAAGAATAAACTATTTTTTTCTTCAGATGATAAGTTGGGTGCAGTCAAGCTGACAACAGCAGAATACTTCACCCCATCTGGAAAATCTATACAAGCAAGGGGCATTCGACCGGATATAAGAATAGAGCAAGAAATAGGTAATGATATGGATTTAGATTCCTTCCTTGTTGGGGAGACGCAATTAAACAAGTATATAGAAAACAAAGAAAGCCAATCAAAATTGAAATCAGGATCGTCAGCATATATACCAAAAGATAAAAATAAAGATGTACAATTAATTCAGGCAATAGATATTTTATCAGGTCTTAATAGGGAAATAACTAAAAGAAGAAATCTTAAATAAATGATTGATGAAGATAAAAATATAGAAAACCTGAAGATGAGAGAGGCCGTGGGTGTGATCTTGATGAGAAAAGATGGCATGATATGGACTGGAAAAAGAAAAATAGGTCCTGGAGTCAGGCCGGGCGAAAAAAATCTTTGGCAAATGCCCCAAGGTGGAATTGATGAAGGTGAGGAACCTATAGAGGCTGCCTTCAGAGAGCTAGAAGAGGAGACAGGAAGCAAATCAGCAAAACTATTATTAGAACTAGACTATTGGCTTGAATATAAACTACCGAAAGATCTCATAGGTAAGGTTTTAAAAGGATTCAAGGGACAAAAACAAAAGTGGTTCTTGATGGAGTTTTATGGAAATGATGAAGAATTCGATTTAAATAATCATATTCCAGAGTTTGATGAGTGGAAATGGCAAGATTTAAAGACGATGCCAAATTTAGTTGTAGATTTCAAGAAGCCGTTATATGAAAAATTAACAAAAATCTTTATTCAAAAAATTGAAGAGAATAAAGTTATCTAAAATTTTCTATTAGCTCTTTGCGACCAACAAGTAATTCTTTCTCAAGGTCGGTCGCTATATCTATTTTTTTATCGAGACTGTCAATCTCCGATTTCAAAAAAGAAGCATCACTATCCGTTAAATTTAATGAGCTTTCGGCAAGTATTGTGATTTTATCAGGAGTAACGTCAACAAAGCCTCCCTCAACAAGAAACTTTTTTATATTATCTTTGTCAAAAGTTACCTCAACTATGCCCTGTCTAAGTGTAGTCATGTAGGGAGCGTGATTAAAGAGAATACCAGCATCACCTTCCTTCCCTGGAATCAAAACCATATCAACATCTGATGATACGATAGATCCCTCAGGGGCAACAAAATCAAAATTTATTTTTGTATCCATATCTTTTATTCTTCAGATGCAAGCTTCTCAGCTTTCGCAATTGCATCTTCTATAGTTCCTACCATATAAAATGCTGCCTCCGGAAGATGATCGTAGTCACCCGCACAAAGACCTTTAAATCCCTTTATAGTATCTTCAAGATTCACTAATATTCCTGAAGACCCTGTGAATATTTCAGCAACATGAAATGGCTGTGAGAAGAATCTTTCAATTTTTCTAGCACGAGAAACACTCAATCTATCTTCCTCACTTAACTCGTCCATTCCAAGTATAGCAATAATATCTTGAAGAGCTTTATATTTTTGAAGAATTTCTTGAACATTTCGAGCAACATTATAATGCTCTTCACCGATTATCCCTGGCTCAAGAATTCTACTAGTTGAGTCTAAGGGATCGACAGCTGGATAAATGCCTTTCTCAGAAATTGCCCGCGATAAAACTGTTGTAGCATCGAGATGAGCAAATGAGGCTGCTGGCGCAGGATCAGTTAAGTCATCTGCCGGAACATAGATAGCTTGAACAGAGGTAATAGAACCTTTGTTGGTAGAAGTAATTCTTTCTTGCATAGATCCCATATCAGTTGCCAATGTTGGTTGATAACCAACAGCAGATGGAATACGTCCCAATAAAGCAGAAACTTCTGATCCAGCTTGAGTAAATCGAAAAATATTATCAACAAAGAATAATACATCCTGACCTTCTTCTCTAAAATGTTCAGCGACCGTTAATCCAGAAAGAGCAACTCGAGCACGAGCACCTGGGGGTTCATTCATTTGACCGTAAACAAGCGAACACTTTGAACCCTCACCTCCACCTTCTTTATTAACTCCAGACTCAATCATCTCCCAATATAAGTCATTTCCTTCACGAGTTCTTTCGCCAACGCCAGCAAATACTGAATATCCGCCATGAGCCTTAGCAATATTATTAATTAGTTCCATAATAAGAACAGTCTTACCTACACCCGCCCCTCCAAATAAACCAATCTTACCCCCTTTCGAGTATGGACATAAAAGATCTATAACTTTAATCCCGGTAACAAGCATCTCACTCTCGGTTGATTGATCAATAAAGTCTGGTGCAGCTTGATGGATACCTCTGACGGCTTTAGTCTTTATTGGGCCACATTCATCAACAGGCTCTCCAATAACGTTCATTATTCTTCCAAGAGTCTCATCACCAACTGGAACAGATATAGCTTGTCCTGTTGACTTAACTGCATGACCCCTTTCAAGACCCTCTGTTGTATCCATAGCTATTGTTCTAACAGCATTTTCTCCTAAATGCTGGGCAACTTCTAAAACGAGACGCCTTCCATCCATGTCAATTTCAAGGGCCTCAAGTATAGCTGGTAAATTATTTTCAAATTTAACATCTACTACTGCACCCATTATTTGACTAACTTTTCCTTGACTAATTTCACTCATGATATTCCTCGTTTTTAATTTTTTAAAGAGCCTCTGCGCCTGAAATAATTTCAATTAATTCAGAAGTAATTGTCGCTTGTCTTGATCTATTGTAAGTTACTTTCAACTTATCAATCATTTCACCTGCATTCCTTGTTGCATTGTCCATTGCGCTAAGTCGAGCACCTTGTTCACTTGCAAAATTTTCCAACAATGCTCTAAATACTTGGATAGAAAGATTTTTAGGAAGTAGATCTTTTAAAATATCTATTTCATCTGGCTCATATTCATAACACGCCTCTTGAGCAATGGTATCTTTAATTTCTTCATTTTTGAAGCCATAAGGAATGATTACTTGTTCCGTTGGAATCTGAGTAAGGACTGATTCAAATCTGGAGTAGTAAAGCTTACAAACATCAAAACTGTTTTTATCAAAAAGAGAGATGACTTTTTGCGCTATAGAGTCTCCTTGTGGAAAGCCAAGATTACGAACTTCTGAAAAATCAAAAAATTCAATAATATCTTTACCAAACTCGCGTGACAAAGCTGCTTTGCCTTTTTTTCCTACACAAATGAACTTTACCTCTTTGCCTTCTTGTATTAATTTGCGTGCACTTTGAGCGGCTAACCTAGTAATTGAGGAATTAAAACCACCACATAATCCTCTTTCAGATGTTGCAACAACGAGGAGATAACGGTCTGAATTGCCATTACCAACCAATAACTTTGGAGCATTATCATCGCCCTCCATTTCTTTAGATAAATTTCCAACGACGGTTGATAGTTTGTCTGAGTATGGTCTAGTAGATTCTACCGCATCCTGAGCCTTTTTTAATTTAGATGCGGCAACCATTTGCATAGCCCGAGTTATCTTCTGAGTTGAAGTTACGCTAGATATTCTATTTCTAAGTTCTTTTAAATTTGCCATAATTAATTAATTATTTTTTTTAAAATTCTCTAAAAAACTCTTTAACGTTTCCTTTAAAAGAGCTTCATTTTCTTCGCCTAAGGCATTAGTAGATTTAATATCATCAAGAATATTCATGAAGTCTTTCTTAACCAACCCTAATAACTGGGTCTCAAAATCACCAATTTGATTAACTTCAATTGAGTCCATAAAGCCATTTACTCCGGCATAGAGGAGGATTACTTGCTCCTCTGAGGATAAGGGAGAAAATTGACCCTGCTTTAATAATTCTGTCAAACGCTCACCTCTCGCTAGAAGCTTTTGAGTTGAAGCATCAAGATCTGACCCAAACTGAGAAAACGCTGCCATCTCTCTGTACTGAGCAAGCTCACCCTTGATTGAACCAGCGACTTTTTTCATTGCTTTAGTTTGAGCCGAAGAACCAACACGTGAGACAGAAAGTCCAACATTAACCGCAGGTCTTATACCTTGGAAGAAAAGATCTGTTTCAAGAAATATTTGGCCATCTGTTATTGAAATAACATTAGTAGGTATATAAGCGGAAACATCATTAGCTTGAGTCTCAATAATTGGCAAAGCGGTTAATGAACCGCCGCCATTATCATCATTTAATTTAGCAGCACGCTCTAATAGTCGTGAATGAAGATAAAAAACATCACCAGGATAAGCCTCACGCCCAGGCGGTCTTCTTAAAAGTAAAGACATTTGCCTATAAGCCACTGCTTGTTTTGACAAATCATCATAAACAACCAAGGCATGCATCGAGTTATCTCTAAAAAATTCACCCATTGCACATCCAGTAAATGGAGCTAAGAATTGTAGTGGAGCTGGCTCAGAAGCTGTTGCCGCAACTACAATAGAATATTCAAGCGCACCGTTTTCTTCAAGGGTTTTAACAATTTGAGCTACTGAAGATCTTTTTTGTCCAATAGCCACATATATGCAATATAGTTTTTGATTTTCATCATCAGAGGCATTGACCTCTTTTTGATTTAAAATAGTATCAATAGCAACAGCTGTTTTCCCAGTCTGTCTGTCACCTATTATAAGCTCTCTTTGACCTCTTCCAATCGGAATTAGGGAATCAATTGCTTTTAAGCCTGTCTGCATAGGTTCGCTAACAGATTTTCTGGGAATAATTCCAGGAGCCTTGACGTCTACTCTTCTTTTCTCAGTGAATTCGATAGGACCTTTTCCATCAATAGGATTACCCAAAGAATCAACAACTCTACCTAACAGGCCCTTACCTACAGGAACCTCAACGATAGAGCCGGTCCTTTTAACTGTGTCACCCTCTTTGATTGACGAGTCATCTCCAAAAATAACGACACCAACATTATCTTCCTCAAGATTCAAAGCCATGCCTTTGATATTACCTGGGAATTCTACCATTTCTCCAGCCTGAACATTATCCAGGCCATAGATTCTTGCTATACCATCACCCACCGATAGTACTTGGCCTATTTCTGAAACTTCGGCCTCTTTTCCAAACTCTTTAACTTTTTTCTTTAGTATAGCTGATATTTCTGCGGGTTTAATATCCATTTCTAAGCCTCATTCATAACATTTTTAATTGATTTAAGACGGGTAAGAAGTGAAGTATCTATCATCTTGCTTCCCATTTGAACTATAAGACCGCCTAATATTTCTTCATCAACCTCAACCTTAATATCAACCTCAAGAGCAAAATGATCTGATAAAATCTTTTCAATATCGCCTTTTTGACTATCGGTAATTGGTTTGGCAATTGTTATCTTTGCGGTCGCCTTCTTCTTTAATTCCAGCAAATAAGCGTGGAATGCTTTAATAATTTGAGGTAATAAGGGTAACCTTCCATTTTTACATAGAACACTAATAAAATTATTTATTAAAGAGTTGGATCCAATTTTTTCTAATATTTCAGTCATTAACGAAAGTTGTTCACTAGATGAAAAAATTGGGCTTTTAATTACAGCACTTAAGTCACTATTTGAATTAATAACATCACCGATAACCAATAGCTCCTGATCAATATCATCCACTAGGTCTTTTTTTTCTTCCTCCTGAGCTAGCTCAAAAAGAGATAATGCATACCGTCCGGGTAAGCCAATTACATGATCTTGGTTTGATTGATCCATAAAAGATAGCCTAATATTCCTAAGTTATTGAATTACAATGATAATTATAAAATATTTTCTTTAAAAGAGATTTATAAAATCTCTCATAGATGGTGGTAACATAAGCTTTTAATCCATGCAATATCTGATAGCGATTCTCTTATAAAAAATAATATGGATCGATATCAATAGTTAATTTAATTGAGCTAGGTTTCCTAATATTTTTAATCCAGAAATCAATATATTTTTGTAAATTCGTTTTTTTGTCTGCCTTCAATAAGAATCTATATCGAAACCTTCCCCTTGCCTTGGTTATGGGGGCCGGTGCCGGACCCAAGACAATTATAGAGTCAGATCCCGGGATAGCTGCTTTCACTTTATTACAAAATTTAATTAATTTAGAAGAATCCGTATCAGATAAGATAATAGCGGCTAATTTACCATATGGAGGTAAATTACCTTTCTTTCGTATATTAAGCTCAGCCTCATGAAAGCCTTCTCTTTCCGAGGTCACAAGAGACCTTATAACTGGGTGTGACGGAAAATAAGTCTGAAGAAAGGATTTACCAGGAAGCTTTTCTCTTCCAGTTCTTCCCGAAACTTGATGCAGAAGTTGGTACGTCTTTTCTGCCGCCCTCAAATCACCATTAGCCATGCCTAAATCTGCATCTATTACTCCTACGCAAGTTAGGCGGGGAAAGTGATGCCCTTTTGAGATAATTTGAGTACCAATCAGAATATCGATTAATCCACTAGCCATATCCTTAAGAATCTGATGAGCATCCTTTCCATTGTCAGATGAAAGAGTCGCTATATTAGCGCCCTTAAAGGTGTTTATTACTTCTTCCGTAATTCTTTCAATCCCTGGCCCACAAGCTATCAGGCTATCCTTAGTGTGGCAGTCTGGACAGGACTGAGAAATCTTTAGAGAGAATCCACATTGATGGCAGATAAGTTTAGGATTGAATCGATGCTCAACTAAATAAGAATCACATTTAGGGCACTCTACCCGATACCCGCACTTTTTACATAAAGTTAATGGTGCATATCCTCGTCTATTTAAAAAGATCAACACCTGTTCTTCTCGATCTAAAGTCTCTTTTATTTCAGTTTTGAGTCTCTCTGATATCCATTGGTTTTTAATATATGCCTCATCACGCATATCAATCGAGTGGACAGCAGGAAGCTTCGCTTCACCAATTCTATCGGGTAAGTGAAGTTTTTTATACTTATCTTCCCTTACATTTAAAACTGTTTCAAGTGATGGTGTTGCGGATACCATAACAACAGGAACTTTCTCATAAGACCCTAGCGATATCGCCATATCCCGAGCATGATAAATTACTCCCTCTTGTTGCTTATAAGAATGATCATGCTCTTCATCAATCACTATTATTCCAAGATCTTTAAAGGGAAGAAATAATGATGACCTTGCTCCTATTACTAATTTTGATTCGCCACGAAAAACATCTTGCCAAATTTCTCGTCTTTTAGATTTAGTTAAATCTGAATGCCACATAACGGGTTCAATACCAAATCTTATTTTTATTCTTTCAAATAATCCTTCCGTTAAAGAAATTTCTGGTAGTAAAACTAATGATTGTCTATCAAGGCGAAGAGTTTCCTCAATAGCCTCAAAATAAACTTCTGTTTTTCCAGAGCCTGTTACACCATCAATTAAGAAACGTTCGAATTTTTTATCTTTAATTGAAGTAATAATTTTTTGTGCAGCAGAAAATTGATCACTATTTAAGTCCAGCTTTCCTTTATATAGTTTCTTTTTAAATATTTTCTGAGAAACATACTCTCCCTCTATTAGAATACCGTTTTCAATAAGTTTTTTAACAACTGAATATGCAACATTAGTTTCTTTTGAAATCTCAGAGGCTGATAAAAAAATTTCACCGTCCCTCATTAAATCAATAACTTTAGATCGAGCAGAAGTTTTTTTTATGGCCTCGATAGAATTATGGTCTAATTTATATGTTTTTATACTTTTCTTTTTCTCGACAAGATAATCTTGTGGAATAAATAGCTTTAACGCCCTGCCTAAAGTAACAAAATTGTAACGACTAAAAAATTTTATAAAATCTATTGTTTGATTAGAAAGTCTATATGGTGGGTAGTTCTGAATAATTTCCTTAAGCTTAGACTCATCAAATCTCTCTGTTGATTCTTCCCAGGCGATACCCATTAGCTCTCTATTGCGAAAAGGCACCCTAACAATAGCACCTATCTCAAGATTTAAACTCTCAGGTATTGAGTAGTCATATGCCTTTGGTGCATTGGTTGCTAATAGAACAGAAATTTTTTTCATCTTATCAAATTCACATTACACAAAATATGTTACAGTTGCATGCAATTCTATTGAGTCGCAACAAACAAGAGGAATAATTAAAATGAAATTTTTTATTGATAGTGTAGATATTGAAGCCATAAAGAAGTTCACATTAAGCGGGATGGTTGATGGAGTAACAACTAATCCTTCTATTATCGCAAAATCAGGTAGGGATTTTAAAGAAGTTATAAGAGAGATATGTTCAATTGTTCCTGGACCAGTAAGTGCTGAAGTAACCGCAACTAAGGCAAGCCAAATGATTGAGGAAGGAGAGGTCCTAAGCAAATTAGCAAAAAATGTCACTGTAAAAGTTCCTCTAACTTGGGACGGCTTAGAGGCATGCAAGAGGCTCGCTGATCAGAATATAATGGTAAATGTTACATTGTGCTTTTCTGCACAGCAGGCATTGCTTGCAGCAAAAGCAGGTGCGGCCTTTATTTCACCTTTTATTGGACGTCTAGACGATCTTGGAGAAGATGGTATGGATCTAATAAAGGATATAAGGGCTATTTATGATAATTATTCTAACTTAAAAACTGAAATTTTAGCAGCCTCAATCAGAACTCCCGATCATGTAAGACGAGCTGCAATTTTAGGCGCCGACGTATCGACCCTTCCCCCGACCGTATTAGAGGAATTAGCGATTCATCCTCTAACAGACAAAGGATTAAAAGCTTTCTTAGATGATTGGGAAAAAACCGGCCAAAATATAATATAATGAGAGAAATTGAAGATTTAATTCCTAACTCTATCAAGTTTACTTCTTCAAGCGATGATCTACAGGAGCAATGTTATTCTTTTATAGGAAGTTTGTTTCAAAAAGGCCGGAGCCCGCTCACAATAAAAGAGTACGCAAGAACTATTTCTCACTTTATTGTTTTTTTAAATAATTATTTAGATCACTCAGTAAGGTTACAAGATATAAAAAATTTAGATAAGATAACGATTAATTCTTATCTATCATACTACAGAGAGCCAACAAAAGATCATCTTAGTGCTGACTTAAAGAAAAGATTCCATCACCAGAGATTTTTTTTTCTTTCAAAAATTCCAGTAAATACCTTAGGCCAGGATATAATCTTTTTTAAAAAAAAAGAAACTCAAGAGCTTTTAAGTAATCTAGAAAAAACTTTCAATGGGAAGGTTAGGACCGGCCAAGAATTAGAAGATGGTCTTAAGGGTCAAAAAAACCTTATGAATAAGATAGAAAGGCTAAGAAGGAATAATTGCATTAAATTTTATGATAAGAATAAAGAAAAATCTGCCAGAAGCGTTGCCCGATGTACCTCTGTATTAAGAACATTTATCGATTTCTTAATTAAAAAAAATAATTGGGAGGGTCATAATATAAAAAAAATAGAATCTTCCAGATTCAAACAAAGAACAGATAATAAAGTTTTTGAAGAAAACGAAATAATAGATTTCTTGCAATACCTTGACCCAGATATAAACAAAATAACCCTCAGTACAAAAGAATCTGCTTGGGAGCAACGAAGAGATCTATCGATATTATATTTTCTATATTCCTCAGGATTAAGAGTCTCGGAGGTATTGCAATTTAAGAAAAAAAATTTTCCTTTTAAGGAATTTATAAAAATTAAAGGTAAGGGTGATAAGGAGCGCTTTATTGTCGTCCTTGATATCGTAAATGAAAAAATAGGAAAATACCTTGATAGTTACTCTCACTCAAATCATGAGTTAGATTTATTAGATGAAGACCCTCTATTTATTAAATTAACAAAAGGAGTAAAGAAAAAAATATCCGCTAGGGATATTCAAAGAAGTATGAAAAAAAATATTCAAAGGTTTGATGGCAGTTATCCAATTTTTTCAACACCTCACTCCCTAAGGCATAGTTTTGCTTCTCATATTCTCAGGGGAGGAGCGGATATAAGGACTATCCAAGAACTCTTGGGTCACAGTAGTCTAGCAAGCACCCAAATATATACGCAATTAGATGAGAAGACCCTTTTAGATGTTTATGATAAATCTCACCCACATTCAAAAGATAAGATTTGATTACATATGCAATGCTCGTCCATCTGTATCTAAAGCGGCTTCTTTAATTGCCTCAGATAATGTAGGATGAGCGTGACAAATATGAGCCAAATCCTCTGACGTAGCCTCAAACTCCATAGCGACAGCGGCCTCTGCAATCATAGTTCCTGCCTGGGCTCCAATTATATGAACACCTAGAATTTGATCACTTTCCTCAGAGGAAAGAATTTTTACAAACCCGTCCGTCATCTTATTAACTTTGGCTCTTCCATTGGCTAAAAACGGAAACTTTCCAACTTTATATGATATGGATTTTCCTTTTAAATCCTCTTCTGTCATGCCAACCGATGCAACTTCTGGATTTGTGTAAACTACGCTAGGTATAATTCCATAATTCACATGCCCTGGCTTGCCTTTAATTAATTCCGCAACAGCTACGCCTTCTTCTTCAGCCTTGTGTGCTAGCATAGGCCCTTCGATAACATCACCTATCGCCCAAACACCTTCAACATCAGTGCGGTAATTTTTATCAATTTTTATAAAGCCTTTATCGGTCAGCTTAATGCCTAGAGATTCATCAAAAAGTCCTTTGGTATTTGGAACTCTACCTGTAGAAACAAGTACAATCTCAGTTTGTAGAGAGGAAGATTCCGAGGAGCTCACATTTTCAATATGCACTTCTACTCCTTCTGAATTTTTTTGAGTACTTTTAACCTTACTACCTAGAATAAAATTAATTCCTTGTTTTTTTAAGATTTTTTCAAATTGAGAAGACAATTCACCATCTAGGCCTGGAGCTATTCTATCCAGGTACTCAATTACGGTTACATTCGATCCTAACCTACTCCAAACAGATCCTAGCTCTAGGCCAATATAGCCTCCACCAATTATCGTTAAAGTTTCAGGTACTTTTTTTAAAGAAAGTGCGCCGGTCGATGAAACAATAGTATCTTCATCAATCTCTACCCCCGGAATAGAGGCTGAAGAAGATCCAGTTGCTACCACAATATTAGTTGCTTCAATAATCTTTTCAGTTTGATCGTGGAGTGTTAAATTTATTTGATTAGAGGAAATAATTTTAGCTTCAGCAAAAATTCCTGTTATCTTATTTTTTTTAAAGAGAAAGTCTATTCCTTTAACGTTTCCGTCAATACCTTCATCCTTATAGCTCATCATATCTTTTAGATTCAAAGATACATTCTCTACATTAATACCCATAGAGGCTGAATTCTTTGTTTCATGAAAAACCTCTGATGCGTGCAAAAGGGCTTTGGACGGAATACAGCCTACGTTTAAACAGGTGCCTCCATGAGCCCCCCTTTTATCAATACATACCACATTTAAGCCTAATTGTGCAGCTCGAATTGCACATACATATCCACCAGGTCCGGATCCAATAACGGCTAAATCATAACTTTCTGACATTCTTACTTCTCCAATATTTTCAATAACGTTTTACCTAACGAGGCTGGGGAATCCGCAAGAGTTACACCAGCTTTCTCAAGTGCAGCTATTTTATCTTCTGCGCCACCCTTACCACCAGAAATAATGGCACCTGCATGGCCCATTCGTCTTCCCGGAGGAGCAGTTAATCCCGCAATAAATCCTACTATAGGCTTTTTGATTGAAGATGAAATAAGAAAATCTGCAGCTTCTTCTTCTGCGGACCCTCCAATCTCACCTATCATAATAATAGATTCTGTTTCTTCATCGTTTAAGAATAAATCAAGACAATCGATAAAGTTAGTCCCATTAACTGGGTCGCCTCCTATTCCTATACATGTTGATTGACCTAAGCCACATGCTGTAGTTTGCCCAACTGCTTCATAGGTTAAAGTCCCAGATCGAGAAACAATACCAACGTTACCTCTCTGGTGGATATGTCCTGGCATAATACCAATTTTACATTCGCCTGGGGTAATAATACCTGGGCAGTTAGGTCCTATTAGTCTTGTTTTAGAGTGTATTAACATCTCTTTTACTCTAACCATATCCATCACCGGGATACCTTCGGTAATACAAATTACTAATTCTACTTCAGCCTCGATTGCCTCTATTATAGCAGCAGCTGCAAAGGGCGGGGGGACATAAATAACCGATACGCTAGCTTGTGTATCTTTCACTGCCTCTGAAACATTATTAAAGACAGGCAAACCAAGGTGTGATGATCCGCCCTTACCTGGCGTAACACCGCCAACCATTTTAGTTCCATAAGCTATTGCTTGTTCGGTATGAAAAGTACCTTGGCTACCTGTAATACCCTGACAAATTACCTTTGTTTCTTTATTTATTAATACTGACATTATTTGATTCCTGAAATTGCTTTAGTGATTTTTTGTGCGGCATCATCAAGATCTGAGCCGCTGATTACAGTAAGATCTGATTCTTCAATAATTCTCTTACCCTCTTCAACGTTTGTCCCTTCAAGCCTAACAACTAAAGGTACTGAAATATTGGTTTCCTTTGCAGCAGCAAGAACTCCTTCCGCCACAACATCACACCGCATTATACCTCCAAAGATATTGACTAAGATTCCTTTAACATTTTTATCGGACAAAATTATTTTAAATGCTTCCGTTACCTTATCTTGAGTTGCAGAACCTCCAACATCAAGAAAATTAGCAGGCTCTTCTCCGTAAAGTTTTATAATATCCATTGTTGCCATTGCAAGCCCAGCTCCATTTACTAAACACCCAATATTTCCATCCAATTTAATATAGGTTAGACCAATTGCATTAGCGGCCAGTTCAGATGGATCCTCTTCATCGGCATCTCTTAATTCTTCAATATCAGGGTGACGAAATAAAGCATTATCATCAAAATTAACTTTGGCATCAAGGCATATGAGTTCATTGTCTTCAGTTAAAACTAATGGATTTATTTCTAGCAAACTCATGTCTGTTTCAACAAATGCACTGTAAAGATTTTTTAATAAAGAGCCGCTCTTGAGCATTAGACTATCATCCAAACCTAATGCCTTTGAAATAGAAATAACATCCTTCTCATTAATCCCAGTCAAGGGGTCGATATCAACGGTTAATAACTTTTCGGGTGTATTTTCAGAAACCTCCTCAATATCCATACCACCCTCAGTTGATGCTATGAAATTGACCCGAGAATTTTTTCTATCGACAACAATTGATAAATAAAGTTCATCTACTATATTGCTACCTTCCTCTATATAGACCTTCCGCACTAACTGTCCTTCTGGTCCAGTTTGATGAGTTATTAGATTCATGCCAAGAATTTCTTCAGATACTTTTCTTACTTCATCCAGAGACTTGACAACCTTAACACCTCCGCCCTTACCTCTTCCCCCGGCATGTATTTGAGCTTTTACGACCCATACACTGCCTCCTATTCTTTCTGCGGCATCGACAGCACTTGCTGAATCTAAGGCCAAAAATCCTGGTACGGTCGGAACATTATATTTCTTTAATAACTCTTTTGCTTGATATTCATGAATATTCATTTTTTTCTCATTATTTATAAAAATTAGTTAATTATTTTTTCTTGATGGTCAGTCTTTTATCTATCTTCGCACAAGCCTTAAGTAAATTTTTTACCGAAGAGACCGACTCATTAAACATTTTCTGTTCTTTAGAATTTAGTGAAATCTCAACAATTCTTTCGACACCGTTCGAACCTATGACGACAGGAACTCCAACATAAAGATCCTTAACGCCATACTGGCCTGAAAGATTCGCGGCGCACGGTAAAACCCTTTTCTTATCCTTGAGATAAGAATCAGCCATTTCTATTGCTGAGGCGGCTGGGGCATAGAATGCTGATCCAGTCTTTAATAATCCAACAATCTCAGCACCGCCATCTCTGGTTCTTTGAATAATATCATTAACTCTCGATTGAGTTGTCCACTTCATCTTGATAAGGTCCGGAAGTGGTATCCCTGCGACAGTAGAATACCTTGGTAAAGGAACCATTGTATCTCCATGCCCGCCTAGAACAAAAGCTGTGACATCTTGAACAGAAACATTAAACTCTTCCGCAAGAAAGTACCTGAAGCGCGCACCGTCTAAAACGCCCGCCATGCCAACAACTTTTTTTGCAGGTAGACCGGAAAATTTTCTTAGAGCCCAGACCATTGCATCTAGTGGATTTGTTATACAAATAACAAAAGCATTGGGGGCATACTTTTTAATACCTTGTCCGACATCTGACATTACCTTTAAATTAATAGCCAATAAATCATCTCTGCTCATCCCTGCTTTTCTAGGTACGCCAGCAGTAACGATAACAACGTCCGAGCCCTTGATGGCAGAATAACTATTTGAACCTTTTAGATTTGAATTAAAAGAACTGACAGGTGAGGATTCTGCTAAATCTAGGGCTTTACCCTGAGGCAATCCTTTTGCTATATCAAAAATAACAACATCGCCCAACTCCTTTAAGCCTGCAAGGTGTGCCAAGGTTCCGCCAATCTGTCCACCGCCTATTAAAGCAATTTTATTTCTTTTCATAATTTTCCTCATTAAAGCTTTTTAAAAAAATTTCATGATACTCTTAGCAATGGTTCAGGTAAAAACCAAATAGTTATTATAAATATTCTTTTGACCTCATTTCATGCAATCTAGAGATGCACCGTTGGAATTCAAACTTACTATCACCCGCTGTATATAATTCTTCAGGTTCGCCATCAGCAGTTATAAATACTTTCTTATGATTATCATATAAAGCATCTATCAAAGAAATAAACCTCTTAGCTTCATTTCTTTTTTCTCGCGCAATCTTTGGAATATTTTCAATAAAAATAATATCAAATTCTTTTGCTATAGATAAAAAATCTTCTGCACCAAGAGGCTTTCCACATAAATCATTAAAATCAAATCTTACACATCCGAGTGCTTGCTTTTTAATTTTTAACTCACGGCCCTTTATAAATAAAACCTTCTCCTCATATGGCGACCCATTGGACAGTCTATTAAATATTTCATCGATAGATTTTTTTGATGAATTATTTAGTGGTGAGAAATATGATTCAATATTAACTGCTCTATTTTTTCTATAATCTTTGCCACTATCGAGACTTATAACTAAACATTCCTCCTCAAGATACCTAATAAATGGTGTTAATCTGTCCCTGTGTAAACCGTCTGGATAAAGACCGGCGGGTCTTAGATTTGATGTTGTGATAATAATGGTCCCTTCGTTAAAAAGAATTGTAAATAACTTTCCAATAATAGATGCATCGGCTATATCGTAAATCTGAAATTCATCAAAACAAAGAAATTTTGTTTCCAAGGCAACTTCACGACCAATAACAAGAAGCGGATTGCTAATATTTTTATTTTTTCTTACCTTATGAAGTCTATTATGCACATCAATCATAAATTCTTGAAAATGAATTCGTTTTTTCTTTTTTATATCGATAGAGCTAAAGCACATATCCATTAACATGGTTTTTCCAACGCCTGCTTCACCATGCAAATAGATGCCTTTTGATAATTTTTTTCTTTTTTTTATGCTCTGATAGATAGAAGTCTCAAGACTTAGGCATTCTGACAAAAACTTATCAATTTCAGTCATTGCAAGTTCTTGATTGGCATCAAATTTTATAAGATTTTTTTTTAAGTAATCATTATATGTTGAGAGAGGACTCTTCATTCACCAATAATTAGAGGAAATTCTATTTCCTAAGGGCTAATTCCTTTTTTATTTCAGCAATAGCTTTGGCAGGAGATAATCCCTTGGGGCAGGCTTTTGCGCAATTCATAATAGCCCTACAGCTATATACTTTAAAAGCATCATCTAATTCATCTAAACGTTCTTCTTTAAAGTCATCGCGGCTATCACTTATCCACCTATGGGCTTGTAAAAGAGCTGCGGGTCCAAGATATTTATCTGAATTCCACCAATAGCTTGGGCAAGATGTAGAGCAGCAAGCACACATTATGCACTCATACATACCGTCTACTTTTTCTCTATCCTCCTTAGACTGATACCACTCTTCTTCTGGTGCAGAGGACTTAGTTTTCAGCCACGGTTGAATAGATTTATGTTGTTCGTAGAAATTAGTAAGGTCTGGAACTAAGTCTTTAACAACGGGCTGATGGGGAAGGGGGTTGATCTTTACTTGCCCCTTGATATCTTCAATGGATTTAGTACATGCTAGCGTGTTTACACCATCAATATTCATTGCGCATGAACCACATATACCTTCCCTGCAAGACCTTCTAAAGGTCAAGGTTGGGTCTAATTCATTTTTGATCTTAATTATAGCATCGAGAACCATTGGTCCACACTTTGATAAATCTATCTCATAGTAGTCCATGCGAGGATTATCCTTATCTTCTGGGTTCCATCTGTATATAGAAAAACCTTTCTTATTTTCACTATCAGACTCCAGGGGATAACTTTTACCTTTTTGAACTTTTGAGTTCTTTGGTAGTGTCAATTCAGCCATAATAAATCCTAATAAACTCTTTCTTTTGGAGGAATATAAGCAATATCATTACTTAATGTATAGTCATGTACTTTTCTATATGAAATATCTACTTTTCCATTTTCATCAACCCAGGCAAGCGTGTGCTTCATCCAGTCATCATCATTCCTGTCTGGAAAATCTTCTCTTGCATGACTGCCTCTAGATTCTGTTCTTTCATCAGCACCAGAGATGGTTGCCATCGCTTGCACTATCATATTATCAAATTCGAGAGTTTCAATAAGATCTGAATTCCAAATAAGGGATTTATCCTTTACGCCAATATCAGACATATCTTCAAAAACTTTTTTAATCTGCGCACGACCTTCCTTTAAAACCTCATCGGTTCTAAAAACAGCACAATTATTCTGCATTGTTTTCTGCATATTAAGGCGTAGCTCAGATGTCGGCGTTGAACCATTTGCATTCCTAAATTTATCCAGTCTTTTAATAGAATTTTGACCTGCATCCTTGGGGAATTCGACTTCGTGAATCCCTGGCTTAATTATCTCAGTGCACTTAATAGCTGCAGCACGACCTAAAACGACTAAATCTATGAGTGAATTTGACCCCAGCCTATTTGCACCATGAACTGAGGCGCACGCCGCTTCACCGACAGCCATGAGACCAGAAACAGTCCTGTCTTCATTTTCCGGAGATGGATTAAGGACCTCTCCCATATAATTAGTCGGAATACCGCCCATATTATAATGAACGGTTGGAAGGACTGGAATTGGCTCTTTAGTTACATCGACACCAGCAAAAACTTTTGCAGATTCTGATATACCAGGCAATCTTTCGGCAAGAATTTCTGGATCTATGTGATCTAAGTGAAGGAAAATATGATCTTTTTCTTCACCAACTCCTCTTCCTTCCAGGATCTCAACAGTCATTGCTCGAGAGACAACATCTCTTGATGCTAAGTCTTTAGCCTTTGGAGCATATCGCTCCATAAAACGCTCTCCTTCAGAGTTTACAAGGTACCCACCTTCTCCCCTTGATCCTTCAGTAATTAAACATCCTGCGCCATAAATTCCAGTCGGATGAAATTGAACAAATTCCATATCTTGTAATGGTAACCCGGCTCTCAAAACCATTGCAGATCCATCGCCAGTACATGTATGGGCTGAAGTAGCAGAAAAATAAGCTCTGCCATATCCACCTGTTGCAAGTATAGTTTGAGAAGACTTAAATCTATGCAATTTTCCATCTTCCATACATAAAGCGACAACTCCAACACACTCTCCGCCTGGTGCCATAATTAAATCAATAGCAAAGTATTCAATAAAAAAATCAGCTGCTGCACTAATCGATTTTCCATAAAGAGTGTGTAATATTGCATGACCTGTTCTATCTGCTGCTGCGCAAGTTCTTTGAGCAGGCGGCCCCTCACCGTATTCAGTAGTCATACCACCAAAAGGTCTCTGATATATTTTACCTTCCTCAGTTCTAGAAAAAGGAACTCCAAAATGCTCTAACTCATATACAGCTTTAGCGGAATTCTTACATAAATATTCAATCGCATCTTGGTCTCCCAACCAATCTGCACCCTTGACGGTATCGTACATATGCCATCGCCAATCATCTTCACCAAGATTCCCTAAGGCAGCAGATATTCCACCTTGCGCAGCGACAGTGTGACTACGGGTAGGGAAAACTTTTGAAATACATGCAGTTTTTAAACCGCCTTCAGCGGCACCTAAAGTTGCCCTTAATCCAGCACCGCCAGCACCAACTACTACCACATCATAAGTGTGATCGATAAACTCATATTCTGACATTTTTTCCAATCTCATTTTAAGTTAACTTAAAAAACTAATCATAAACATAGAAACAGAAGTTGCCAATGCGACAATAACGACCATAACAAGATTTAACTTCCCTAATAAAAACCTCATGAAAACCTCATCCACATAATCATCGAGGATGTGATTAAAGCCAATCCACATATGGTAACACATTGAGAGACTAAAGATTGTTACAATTAGCCACATAAAATTGTTATTTAAACCTTCTATTACATCGATATAAGACTTACCAATCCCTTTAACAAAGAAATTGAAAACGAACACGCCCAATAAAAGATTAATTACTGCTGTTGCTCGTTGGAATAAGAAATGGCGTGTACCTTCCGAGTATCTATTTTTCATAACTCAATAAACCTATATAAACCAAACAACTAAAGTAGATAATAAAGATAAAATTACTGTAAGTCGGGCAAGCAACTCAACCGCAGTTAAGCTAAATCCATTTCCGGTGTCCCAAATAAAGTGTCGGATACCTCCAAAAAGATGGTGGAAAAAGGCCCATGTAAAAAGAAATAAAGCAAACTTAATTATAAAAAAAGAAAACAGCTTTCCGACAAAATTATATGTATCTGGTCCAAAAACAATAGAAACATACCAAATCAAAAGGAGGAGGCTTCCAAAATAAAGCACAGCGCCAGTAACTCTGTGCATTATTGACATAATCATGGTAAAAGATGGTTGATAAATCTGAAGATGCGGTGACAAAGGCCGATCATCATTATTTAATTTATTTTTATTTATCATTCTTAAATTATACTCTTAAGGTAAACTCAAAGATAATGATTTTTATGGTGTTATTACTTTAGTGTAAACAAAATTTTTAAAGAAAATAATTTTATGAAATTAATAGCAGGAATTGATGGTTCAAAAGGTGGGTGGGTTAGCGTTAGCGCTAATGTGAATAACAATCAGGATCCTGAATTTAATATATATGAAAATTTTAAAGACATATCTAGAAAGGATTTAGAATTAATTCTTGTTGATATGCCTATTGGTTTAGAAAAAGAACTTTTTCAAGGTGGAAGAGTTGTTGACCGTGAGGCAAGACGAGCACTTATAAAAGGTAAATCCAGTATATTTAATTCCCCTTCAAGGCTAGCCTTAAAGGCAAAAGACTATCAAGAAGCAAATGAGATAAATAAGTCTCAGGGAATGGGCCTTTCAAAACAAAGTTGGTTTTTGTTTAAAAAAATTAAAGAAGTCGATGATTTCTTAAAATTACAAAATCGGCCGCAGGTTTTTGAATCTCACCCAGAGCTAGTTTTCCAGACCATGAAGGGTGGCGAAATTGAATTTAAAAAGAGTACTCGTGAGGGCTTAGCCGAAAGGATCGGGTTATTGCTAATGCATGGCTTTAATGAAAAATTCATAAATCAATTTATTGGTAAGAAGTCTAAATTATATAAAGATGATGATTTTCTAGATGCTTGTTCACTTCTTTGGTCGGCTAGAAGAGTGAAGCAAAACAAAGAAATTAAAATCCCAAATGAAATATTCAAAGATGAGAAAGGTGTAATTATGCAAATGAAGATTTAGTAAAGAAAATCCTCGTTAAGTGCTTCAGCAATCTGAATGGCGTTTAGAGCAGCACCTTTTCTTAGGTTATCAGATACAACCCATAAATTAAGTCCATACTCTACCGTTTCATCTCTTCTTATCCTCGAAATATAAGTCGCATCATTTCCAGCAGAATCTACTGGGGTTGAATAGCCACCATTCTCTCTTTCATCGTAGACACTGCACCCGCTAGCATGTTCCAAAACCTCTCTCGCCTCTTCTTCTGAGATAGGTGAATCAAATTCAACATTAATGGATTCCGCATGTCCAATAAAAGTAGGCACCCTGACGCAGGTTGCATTAACCAAAATATCTGGTCTTATAATTTTCTTAGTCTCATTAATCATCTTCTGCTCTTCTTCTGTATTCCCATTTTCTAGAAATAGCCCTATTTGCGGAATGACATTAAAAGCAATCTGTTTGGTAAAGCTCTCAGGCTCGACCTCTTGGTTAGAAAAAATTCCTTTTGTTTGATTGAAGAGCTCTTCCATTGCTACCTTCCCGGCCCCAGAAGTCGACTGATAGGTAGAGACATTAATACGGTTAATTGAAGATAAGTCCTCTAGCGGCTTAAGCGCAACAACCATCTGAATAGTAGAACAATTTGGGTTGGCAATAATATTAGTAGTTTTATAATGGTCTAGCATTTCTATGTTTACTTCGGGTACTATTAATGGAACATCATTATCCATTCTAAATTTTGAAGAATTATCTATAACGATACAACCTTGTTCTGCGGCTATTGGAGCGTAAACTTCCGAAATACTTCCACCAGCAGAAAAAAGAGCAATACTAGTATCAGAGAAATCATAGCTAGCTAAGCTTTGAACAACCAATTCCTTGTTCCCAAATGAAATCGAGTCACCTTCACTTTTTTCTGAAGCAAGAGCAATAACCTCCTCACAGGGAAACTTTCTTTCCGAGAGAATGCTGAGCATTTCTCTGCCAACATTACCTGTTGCGCCAACTACTGCTATTTTATTGATACCCATCCTTAACTCCTTAGGTTAAATTATTGAGTGCAGAAATAACTGCATCGCTCATCTCAACCGTTGAAACAATACTGCTACCCTTTGTTGAAATATCCTTAGTCCTTAGACCAGATTCTAAGACATTAGAAATTGCCTTTTCAAGAAGGAGTGCGTCTGATTCTCTAGAAAAACTATATCTTAGAGCCATAGCAAAAGATAAAATAGAGGCAAGAGGATTGGCAATTCCTTTACCCTCGATATCAGGTGCAGAACCATGTACTGGCTCGTATAGTGCATTCTTAAATATCCCATTATTTGATTTCCCTAAAGAAGCAGACGGGAGCATGCCTAGGGATCCAGTTAACATAGCGGCAACATCCGACAGCATATCACCAAATAAATTATCTGTTACAATAACGTCAAATTGCTTTGGACACCTAACAAGCTGCATTCCACAATTATCAGCCAACATATGCTCGAGCTCAACCTCAGAATATTTTTCTTTATGAAGTTTAGTTACTTCTTCATTCCATAGCAAACCTGATTCCATGACATTGCGTTTTTCGGAAGATGTAACTTTATTATTTCTTTTCTTAGCTAACTCAAAAGCTACCTCGGCAATCCGAACTATTTCCCAAGTCTCATAAACCTGTGTATTGACACCTCTTCTATTGCCAGACCCCAAGTCTTCAATTCCACGAGGCTCGCCAAAGTATATTCCGCCTGTAAGCTCCCTAACTATTACAATATCAAGCCCTTCAATGATTTCTCTTTTCAGAGCAGATGCATCCACCAGGGAAGGGAAGCAAATCGCAGGCCTAAGATTGGCGAATAACTCTAGGTCTTTCCTTAGACGTAACAAACCAGCTTCTGGTCTATTTTCATATTCAACATTATCCCACTTTGGACCTCCAACCGCACCAAACAATACTGCGTCTGAAGATTTTGCTAACTTCATCGCATCTTCCGAAATTGCTGTGCCGTTTATATCGTAAGAAGTTCCCCCGACATAATCAAATTCAACTTCCGCGGCTAAACTATTATTTTCATTAAACCATTTTATAACTCGATTAACCTCAGCCATAACCTCTTGACCAATTCCATCGCCTGGTAAAATTAAAATTTTATTAGACATCTTTTTATACCTTTATCGGGGAATATTCCAAGGGCGCTCTTGAGAAGCTTTATTCTCAAAATCATCAATGAGCGATATTTTTTTTAAAGTAGACCCTATATCATCTAACCCCTTTACCAGACAATCCTTATTAGACCGATCTACCTCAAATTTTATTTCACGATCACGCAGAACTATCACCTGATCAATTAAATTTACTTCTATTTCATCGCCCTTCATTGCTTCATTGGTTATTGAATTAATAATACCTTCATCAAGCCTAATAGGTAGAATTCCATTCTTAAAAGAATTATTAAAGAAAATATCAGCAAAGGATGGTGCGATGACAACCTTAATACCAAAGTCTAGTAAAGACCAAGGGGCATGCTCACGACTTGAGCCACAACCAAAATTCTTTCCTGCAATTAATATTTTTGCATTTCTAAATGGTTTTTTATTGAGAATAAAAGTATCAATCTCATTGCCGTCAACATCATACCGCATTTCATCGAATAGATTTTTACCTAGTCCAGAACGTTTAATTGTTTTTAAAAATTGTTTTGGAATAATCATGTCTGTATCGATATTCATCATTAAATTTAATTGATTTCCTGACTTATTCATCATCGGAGCAGCTATACCCTTAATTAAAGAAAATTTATCCATTCCTAACCAACCATCTCTCTAACATCAGCCAAACATCCGGCAACTGCCGCTGCAGCTGCCATTTTTGGGCTTACAAGATGCGTTCTTCCTTCTCTACCTTGCCTTCCTTCAAAATTTCTATTTGAAGTTGATGCACATCTCTCTTTTGGAGAGAGTTTATCCGCATTCATTGCCAGACACATTGAGCACCCAGGTTCTCTCCATTCAAAGCCAGCTTCGATAAAAATACGATCTAGACCTTCTTTCTCCGCCTGCTCTTTAACTAAGCCAGACCCAGGGACAACCATCGCCATAACCCTCTCTGAGACTTTTTTTCCAGAAAGAATAGACGCTGCCTCCCTTAAGTCCTCGATACGCCCATTAGTACAAGAGCCGATAAACACTCTATCAATAGCAACTCCCTTGATCGGGGAACCCGGAACAAGATTCATGTAGTCGAGAGATCTCTTAACTGCACTTCTTTTTGACTCATCTTGAATATCCTCTAAATTAGGAATATTACCATCAATTGAAATTACATCCTCTGGACTTGTCCCCCATGTAACAAGAGGCGTTAGATTGCCCGCATCAATCTCGATAGTTTTATCGTACTCCGCGTCCTCATCACTTGGCAGGCTTTTCCAGTACTTAACTGCCCGATTCCATTCCTCGCCTTTGGGTGACATTGGCTTATCTTTTAAATATTCAAATGTTTTTTCATCTGGGGCAATTAATCCAGCCCTAGCTCCAGCCTCAATTGTTAAATTGCAAAGAGTCATTCGCCCCTCAATACTTAAAGACCTAACGGCCTCGCCAGTATACTCTATAACATACCCAGTTCCACCTGCTGTGCCAATTGTACCTATAACCGAAAGAGCCAAATCCTTTGCTGTTACATTATCTTGACATAATCCATTAATTTTTACTTGAAAGTTTTTAGCTTTTTTCTGAATAAGGGTTTGCGTAGCAAGCACGTGTTCCACTTCTGATGTTCCGATTCCATGAGCTAATGCACCAAAAGCACCATGAGTTGATGTATGACTATCTCCGCACACTATTGTAAGTCCGGGGAGGGTAAAGCCTTGCTCTGGACCAATTATATGAACAATTCCTTGTCGCTTATCAGTAGTTTTTATGTATTCAATGCCAAATTCATTACAGTTATCTTCTAAGGTTTGGATTTGTATCTCAGACTCCCTATCCCCTATACCTTTTGATCTATCTGTGGTTGGAATATTATGGTCTGCGACCGCCAAGGCACTCATCGGGCTCCTGACTTTTCTGTTTGATGTCCTCAACCCCTCAAAAGCTTGCGGACTAGTTACCTCGTGGATAAGATGACGATCTATATAAAGAAGACAATCATCATCACCTTCATAGGCAAGGTGAGACTCCCATATTTTATCATATATTGTTTTTGATTCAGACATAATGCATCTCCCTTTAAGGAGTATATATGCTAAGAGTCGCTTTGAGAAGCTTCAGCATTGTTAGCTGCTTTAGAAGTCTTCTTAGCTGTATATGTTTTACGCTCAGTAATTCTAGCAGATTTACCTCTGCGTGATCTTAAGTAGTAAAGCTTAGATCTACGGACTCGCCCAGATCTCACCACTTCAATTGAAGCAATGGCAGGGCCATATAAAGAGAAAACTCTTTCAACACCCTCTCCATAAGAGATTTTTCTCACAGTAAAGTTTTGATTTAAGCTCTTACCTGAACGAGCAATACATACACCCTCGTAAGCTTGGACCCTTTCACGTTCGCCTTCCTTTATACGAACATTAACCTTAAGAGTATCACCAGGGCGGAAATCCGGAATAACCTTGTCCTTAGACAACTCTTCAACATGTTTAGCTTCTAGCGTTTCAATTATATTCATGACGATCAACTTTAATTTATATTAAAAATTTATTTTTTAACTGAGATAGGTCAATTAGCACAGACATTGCCCTTAAGTCACCCTATTTTTATTATATTTTATCTTTTTTTTTCAAAAGAAGGTCTGGTCGCCTTTTTTTTGTTAAATCCACTGATTTATTTTTACGCCATTCTTCAATAGCCCTATGATTACCTGATAATAATATTTCCGGTATTTCGGCGTTATTAAATACATTTGGTTTAGTGTATTGCGGATACTCTAGCAGCCCTTCAGTAAAACTTTCGATAACAGTTGATTCATTATTGCCAATTACATTTGGCAATAATCGAACAACTGAATCTAAGAAAGTTAATGCAGCAACTTCACCCCCGGACAAGATATAATCACCTACTGAAATTTCCTTCATATCATATTTTTCAATAATTCTTTGATCAACACCTTCAAAATGACCGCATAATATTGACACGCCCTCATTTAAAGAAAATTTTTTCACCACATCCTGAGTTAGTTGTTTTCCTTTTGGAGAAAAATAAATGATTTGATTTTTATCATCGAAACAATCAGTGATTGCCTTGTCCAAAACATCAGCTCTCAATACCATACCAGGGCCGCCCCCTGCTGGTTTTTCATCTACGTTATTGTGATTTCCTAAGCCATATTCTCTAATATTGTGAACCCTTAGATTCCATATATCTTCTTTTAATGCTTTGCCTGACAAACTGTGTTGGAGCGATCCAGGAAACATTTCGGGGTATAGCGTCAAAATATTAGCAGTCCAAACCATTTAACTATCCATTTCTGCAATAATGATCTTATCGTTCAAGATAATCTCTAAAACAAAGTCTTTTGTAAACGGTATCATTTCAAGCTTATTATTTGTTAATTTAATTTCTAAAATATCACCTGCCCCAAAATTATAAATGGCAGCAATACTTCCGACCCTTTGATCTGAAGAGTTTTCTACAGCAAGCCCTATAAGCTGATTGTGATACCAGGCATCATCACCTAATTTTTTTAATTGTAAATTTTCTATGAAAACTTCTTTCCCTTTAAGGGCTTCTGCCTCGGTCCGTCTATCAACTCCATGAAGTTTAACCAAAAAATGCTCTTTACGAGTAGAAAAATTACTCACCTTATATTCCTTTTTTTCCTTACCAAGGAAAAAATATGAGTAATCAGAAAATGTCGAAGGATTTTCTGCAAAGTATTTGATTAATACCTCGCCCTTTAATCCTTTTGCCTCCAAAAGAATGCCAACGCAAATTAAATTCTCTTTTTCAAAAGTCACTAAAAAAAAGTATCATTATTTATCTTCAGTGTCGCTCGGGGTTTCTGC
Organism: alpha proteobacterium MED-G09; assembly: GCA_905182015.1. Taxonomy (GTDB): domain Bacteria; phylum Pseudomonadota; class Alphaproteobacteria; order MED-G09; family MED-G09; genus MED-G09. The sequence goes on from CAJIZT010000008.1 coordinate 151,754, forward strand.
TGCAGGAGCTGGAGCTACTTCTGCTTCTGGAGCTGGAGCTGGAGCTACTTCTGCTTCTGGAGCTGGAGCTGGAGCTACTTCTGCTGCTGGAGCTACTTCTGCTGCTGGAGCTACTTCTGCTGCTGGAGCTGGAGCTGGAGCTACTTCTGCTGCTGGAGCTGGAGCTACTTCTGGTTTTTCTACAGGTTCTTTCTTCGGCTTAGCTTTTTGAGGGTTATTTCTAGGCTCTCTTTTTAATATTCCTGCCTCATCAAGAAACCGGGCAACTCTATCGGTAGGTTTTGCCCCTTGTGAAAGCCAATGAATAATTCTATCATTATCAAGAGTAATTCTATCATCATGATCCTTAGGCACCAATGGATTATAAGAGCCAACTCTTTCAATATATCGTCCATCTCTAGGTGACCTAATATCGGCCACAACAATTCTATAATAAGGTCTTTTTTTTGCACCACCTCTTGCTAATCGGATCTTTACTGACATTTATCTATTCCTTTTTTAATATTTAAAACCAACCAGTATTGCGTCCGTGTACGAAGCCTCGTTGACGAACGGCAATCCATTTGGATTGTTTAAGTTTATTACTTAATTAATAATAGCCACATATAGTCTAAATATTGAAGATAAGTCAAGGCAATCAATTTAAGTGGAATTAATAACTATTCCACATTATAAGTGAAGTTAATGGATACAGCTCAAGATATCGCTAATGAGACAATAATTAAGTTTATTAGTATGAACGGTGCGGGCAATAAATTTCTTATCCATGATTCTAGGTATAAAAGAATAGATATGAATAAGGATCTCATTTTATATTTATATAATCATAAGGATTTAATTAGTTTTGATCAGTTTGTTCAGATTAATAGACCAGAAAGAAATGGTGATGTAAAAGTCTCCTTTTGGAATTCTGATGGAACTGTGGCTGAAATGTGTGGTAATGCGGTTAGATGTATTGCTCACCTAATAATCAAGGAGACATTAAAAAAAGAAATCAAAATTGAGACTATTACTAAAGAAATAATTTGCTGGGAAAATGGTGATAATATTTCAGTGAACATGGGAGTCCCCAATTTCATGTGGGATGAAATACCCTTGAAAGGTGAGAATAAAAATTTCTCTACCATATTAATTGATCTACCAGACCCTCCGTGTGAGCTACCAAAATTTAGCGCAGTTAATGTTGGAAACCCTCATGCTGTATTTTTCTTTAATGACAACCTAACTCCAAAACTCAGTAAATTTGGCAAAAAGATAGAGAAGAATAAAATATTCTCAAAAGGAGTTAATGTTTCTTTTGCTGTTATAGTTGACCAAGAAAACATAAATTTAAGTGTCTGGGAAAGAGGCGCAGGCGCAACACTTGCCTGTGGCTCAGCTGCTTGCGCAACCGCAGTGGCTGCAGCAAGATTAAACCTAACTAAACGAGCTGTGACTATAACCCTACCTGGTGGTAATTTAGAAATTAACTGGAAAAAAGACGATCATATTGTTATGACAGGTCCATATGAATTTAATGGTGAGGATATTATAGATGTATCTAATTACAAATGACAAAAAAAGCTGAAGTTATAACATTTGGATGCAGACTAAATATTTATGAATCTGAGATCCTTAAGCAAGGGGTTAAAGAACATAAAATTAAAGATACGGCTATCTTCAATAGCTGTGCGGTAACTTCAGAATCTGTGAGGCAGGTAAAGCAGTCTATAAGGAAAAGGAAAAGAGAATTTCCTAATGATAAAATTATTGTAACAGGTTGCGCAGCTCAAATCGAACCGGAAACATTTTCTAGTATGAGTGAAGTTGATCTAGTTTCAGGTAATATTGAAAAAAGAAATATAGCTAATCTTATCTCCTCAAAAAGTATTAATAAAATTGAAGTTCGTAATATTATGGAAAATCAACAAGAGCTTAATGGCCTGGTTGATGGATATGATAATAGGTCAAGAGCATTTATTGAAATACAGAATGGGTGTGATCATAGATGTACTTTTTGTATTATTCCCTACGGAAGAGGTAACTCCATATCAAAGTCTGTAAAAAATATTATAAATGAGATTAATTTGATGCTTGAAAAGGGTCATAAAGAAATTGTACTTACTGGAGTTGATATTGCCTCGTGGGGATATGACTTAGACAAAAAGAGCAATATTGGGTTTTTAGTAAAAAAGATTCTAAAAGGGTGCCCGAAACTGATGCGGCTGAAACTATCCTCAATGGATGTCATTGGCTTTGATGATGAATTATTAGAAATTATTACCACTGAGAGTCGGGTTCTTCCCCATATACATCTATCGCTTCAGGCTGGAGATGATATGATTCTGAAAAGAATGAAAAGGCGCCACCTTCGGAATGACGCAATTAGCTTATGTAAAAAAATTCGTGCTTCAAGGCCTGAGATAGCATTTGGAGCTGACTTCATAGTTGGCTTTCCGACGGAGACTAATGAGATGTTCTTAAATACTTTGAATATAGTTGATGAATGTGGATTAGACTGGCTTCACGTATTTCCTTTTTCTCCAAGGCCGGGAACTCCTGCCTCCAAGATGCCTCAAACCGACAAAGTAGTTTCCAAAGAAAGAGCGAGAACCCTTCGAGAGAAGGGAGAAAAAATAAAGAAACTTCATTTAGGGAATCTAGTAGGTAAAGATGTTGAGGTCTTTGTAGAAAAAGATAATAAGGGTCACACCAATCAATTTGCACCAGTCAAGCTTGCTGAAAACTATAAGCCTGGCACCTCTGTAATTGCCCACATAAGTAACTCAGATGATAGCTTTGTTTATGGAAGGTGTATTAATTAAGGGACCAAATAATCACTAAGAAAATCAATGGGGCCAACATGACGTAGAATAATTTTTCCTTCGCCGTCAATTATAAAAGTTTCTGGAACCCCGGTAATTCCCATGTCTATACCAAAATATCCATTTCCATCTATTCCTATAAAATTATATGGATTTCCGTTTCTTTCTATAAAATTTTTAGCCTCAGAATTTTGATCTTTATAATTGATACCGATCATAATTAAATTATTTTTTTCTTTAAGGGCCATAAGGCTAGGATGCTCAACTTTGCAAGGCAGGCACCAGGAGGCCCAAAAATTAATTAATTTATAGCCCGGCTCTCTGAGTAAGTTATTAAGGCTTTTCTTGGATCCGTTAGAATCTGTAAACTCAATATCAGATTGAGGAGCTGATTTTCCAATTAGTGGACTTGGATTTTCTTTTGCTCCACCAGAAACTAACCAAAAAAGAAATAAGGCTAGGGTTAATAGAAAAAACAATAAAGGTAAAATTCTGCTCATAGACCTATTTATCTCAAATTATTTGTGTCATATAAAGGTATTAATTTTTAAATGATCTACTAATTTATATTAAATTAATAAATCATATTTTAGTTATAGAAAATCTTATGCTTAAAAATTACAATACTTTAGCAAAAGAAAGCCTATAATATGCCAAAACTAACTTTTTGCTAGGTTTACTATGAATTTATACAAATCTTATTTAGAAGAAATTGAAGAAAGAAAAGCGATGGGCTTACATCCCAAACCTATCGATGATAAAGCGCTTACCGCTGAGATAATTTCTCAGATAAAAGATACTGAGAACGAATATAGACAAGACTCTCTTAACTATTTTATTTACAATGTACTGCCGGGTACAACGAGTGCAGCCGTTGTTAAGGCGCAATTTTTGAAGGAGATCATTCTGGAGAAAATTACTCTGGAAGAAATTTCGTCAGCTTTCGCCCTAGAATTATTATCACACATGAAGGGTGGGCCATCGGTAGAAGTTCTTCTCGATCTCATTTTGGATGCCGAGGATTCAATAGCACAAAAGGCGGGTGAGATCCTTAAGACTCAAGTATTGTTATACGAGGCTGACACTGAACGATTAAAAAAAGCCTTTACTTCTGGAAATAAGATCGCGAAGAGTATACTCGAAAGCTATTCGAAGGCTGAATTCTTCACTAAATTGCCGGATGTAGAGAAGGAAATTAAAATTGTTACCTACATAGCCGCTGAGGGAGATATCTCAACAGATTTACTATCTCCGGGTGGGGAAGCTCATTCGAGGGCCGATAGAGAATTGCATGGTAAGTGTATGATATCGGCAGAGGCACAATATGAAATTCAAAAAATGCAGAAGCTTCATCCAGATAAAAGAATAATGTTAATAGCAGAGAAGGGGACTATGGGTGTTGGTTCCTCTAGAATGTCAGGAGTAAATAACGTTGCATTATGGACAGGAAAACCTGGTAGCCCATATGTGCCTTTTGTTAATGTCGCACCGATAGTTGCAGGTACGAACGGGATCTCTCCGATCTTTCTGACAACAGTGGATGTTACTGGTGGAATCGGTATCGATTTAAAGAATTGGGTAAAAAAGTTCGATTCTGACGGAAATCCGATTCTAGGCAAGGACGGCAACCCTCTCTTAGAGCAAGCTTACTCTGTTGATACTGGCACTGTGCTAACGATAAATACAGAGCATAAAAAACTATATGATGAACAGGGAGAAGAGTTAACTGATATTTCCTCATCTTTTACGCCTCAGAAGCTTGAGTTCATAAAAGCCAGAGGATCCTATGCTATTGTTTTTGGAAAGAAACTTCAGGGCTTCGCATGTAGTACGCTGGGCATCGAGCTAGAGTCCGTCTTTGCTCCGTCAAAACTAATTTCCCATGAAGGTCAAGGTCTCACCGCTGTTGAAAAGATATTCAATAAAAATGCTGTGGGTATACCAACTGACGCCGTTTTGCATAGCGGTTCCGATGTTAGGGTTAAGGTTAATATCGTAGGCTCGCAAGATACAACCGGGTTAATGACCACCCAAGAACTTGAGGCTATGGCAGCCACACTAATTTCTCCGACTATTGATGGCGCCTATCAATCAGGTTGTCATACGGCTTCGGTTTGGGACTCAAGGGCCAAAGCCAATATACCTAAACTAATGAAATTTATGAACAGATTTGGGCTTATAACGGCAAGAGATCCAAATGACGTGTATCACCCAATGACTGATGTGATACATAAGGTGCTAAATGACCTTACTGTTGATGATTGGTCAATTATTATTGGAGGAGATTCTCATACACGTATGTCAAAAGGTGTTGCCTTTGGCGCAGATTCTGGAACTGTGGCATTAGCATTAGCGACAGGAGAGGTAACTATACCCATACCAGAGTCTGTTAAAGTAACCTTTAAGGGTAGTATGAAAAATTATATGGACTTTAGGGATGTGGTCCATGCGACGCAAGCGCAAATGTTGGAACAATGCAGTGAAAACGTTTTTCAGGGACGAATTATAGAAGTACATATTGGAACTTTGCTTGCCGATCAAGCTTTCACATTCACTGATTGGACCGCCGAAATGAAGGCTAAGGCATCAATTTGTATTTCACAGGATACTACCCTTATTGAATCTTTGGAAATAGCAAAGTCCCGAATTCAAAAGATGATCAATAAAGGGATGGATAACGAAGAGAATACTTTGAGGGGCTTAATTGATATAGCGAATAATAGAATCAAACAAATTAACTCTGGAAATAAGCCGGCATTAGCTCCAGATAAAAATGCGAAATATTATGCTGAGGTTGTAGTCGATCTGGATAAGATAGACGAACCTATGATAGCCGACCCCGACGTATACAATACTGATATATCAAAGCGTTACACTCATGACACCATCAGGCCTATTTCATATTATTCTGCAGAGAAAAAGGTAGACCTAGGATTTATTGGATCATGTATGGTGCACAAGGGTGATATGAAAATACTAGCTCGGATTCTGAAAAATATAGAGACTAAGCATGGAGCTGTAAATTTCAAAGCTCCACTTGTAGTTGCACCGCCAACTTATAATATTGTCGATGAGCTAAAAGAGGAAGGCGACTGGGATATTCTAAAAAAATATGCTGGTTTTGAATTCGATGATGACATTCCCAAGAGTTCAGCTCGAGTTGAGTACGAGAATATTTTGTACCTTGAGAGGCCAGGTTGTAACCTCTGCATGGGGAATCAAGAAAAGGCTAGTAAAGGAGATACCGTAATGGCAACTTCTACTCGCCTTTTTCAAGGAAGAGTAGTTGCAGATGCAGAAGACAAAAAAGGTGAATCACTTTTGGCGTCAACTCCGGTTGTGGTTCTTTCGACTATTCTTGGAAGAACTCCATCGATAGAAGAATATAAAGATGCTGTTGAGGGGATTGACCTCACTAGGTTTGTGCCACCACCAAGAATCTAAAGTCATAGAGCTTTCAAATACTTATTAAGTAAAATTTCATAAAAAAAACGACTCCAGAAGGGTGAGGAGTCGCTTTATGAAATCATATTTGATTTCTTAACAAGTTGTATAAAGAGGGATATGGGAAATACAACTTGAATAATTTTTATATATTGACAAATTGTTGAGGCAACATGATGTTAGA
>CAJIZT010000009.1 GCA_905182015.1 alpha proteobacterium MED-G09
GTAAGATCTAAAATACGCTTTCCTTTTAATGGTTTCATTATAATTTCTCAAAACATTCATTTTATAATTAATATTTTATAGATAAGTTAGTTTAATAATAAATTCATAAATAACTATTAATGTATACATTTATGATTTATATAGATTTTCCTATATTACGGAGATTAATGTGACACAAGAATGGACAAAAGATAGCTGGAGAAAGAAGCCTATTGTTCAAGTTCCCGATTATAATGATCAAGAGCTTGTAACTAACGTGGAAGGCCGTCTGTCCTCTTATCCGCCCCTGGTATTTGCAGGTGAGGCTAGGAGTCTTAAAGAAAGTCTTGCAAAAGTGTCGCGTGGAGAAGCTTTTCTTCTTCAAGGCGGTGATTGTGCAGAAAGTTTTGCTGAACACTTACCGGATAATATTCGTGATAGCTTTAGAGTCATTCTTCAAATGGCCGTTGTTCTTACTTTTGGTGCTGGATGTCCTGTTATTAAAGTTGGTAGAATAGCTGGTCAATTTGCAAAACCGCGGTCATCAAATTTTGAAAAACAAGGAGATCAAGAACTCCCAAGTTATCGTGGAGATATTATCAATAGTATTGAATTTGATAAAGCACTTCGACAACCCGACCCTGAACGTCAAATAATGGCATATAGACAAGCTGCATCGACATTAAATCTTCTTAGGGCATTTGCTCAGGGCGGTTATGCTAATCTTGATCATGTCCATCAATGGAATCTTGGGTTTGTTAAGGAAAGTAAACAAGGTGAGCAATACGAGGCTCTTGCTGGTAGGATTTCAGAAACTTTAAACTTTATGAATGCTGTTGGTATTAATTCTGAAACAAGCGCAGAACTAAGATCTGTAGATTTTTATACGAGCCATGAATCATTATTACTCGGTTACGAAGAAGCCTTAACAAGAGTAGATTCGACAACAGGTGAATGGTATGACACATCCGCCCATATGCTTTGGATAGGTGATAGAACTCGACAGCCAGATGGAGCACATATTGAATTTGTTCGTGGTGTTAAAAATCCTATTGGTATTAAATGTGGCCCTTCACTTGAAGGAAGTGAATTACTTCGGTTAATTGATATTATTAATCCTGAAAATGAAGAAGGTAGAATAACATTAATAACGCGATACGGTGAAGGTAATGTTGAAAGCCACCTTCCTGATCTTATACGTGCCGTCGAAGCTGAAGGAAGAAGTGTTGTTTGGTCATGCGATCCAATGCATGGAAACACAATCAAAGCGTCTAATGGCTATAAAACTAGGCCTCTGGATAAAATATTAAATGAAGTAAAGGATTTTATTGATATCCATAACTCCGAAGGAACTTATGCAGGCGGAGTCCACATTGAAATGACAGGTCAGAATGTTACCGAATGCACAGGTGGTACACAAAAAATATCTGAAGAAGATCTATCGGATCGTTATCACACTCATTGTGATCCTAGGCTCAATGCAAACCAAGCATTAGACTTGGCATTTTTAATTTCTGAGAAACTAAAGGCTCTTAGACCTTAAGTTAAGAAATATTAACGACCACCCTTCCCCTTACTTGTCCAGCTAGGATAGCTTCAGCAAAAGTTGGTACTTCTTCGAGAGTTGTTTCAACAACCATCTCATTTAGCTTTTTCATATCAAGATCTGTACTTAACCGACTCCAGGCTCGTTCTCTTTTATTCATAGGAGCCATTACAGAATCTATGCCAACAAGAGAGATACCTCTTAAAATGAACGGTAGTACTGTTAAAGGAAGGTCCATTCCTTGAGCAAGGCCACATGCTGAAACAGCTCCACCGTATTGAGTTTGTGCGATTACATTAACAAGAGTTTGACTTCCAACAGAGTCAACGGCGGCAATCCATCGCTCCTTTCCTAACGGACGAGAGGGTTCCGAAAGTTCATTTCTATCGATAATTAATTTTGCACCTAAACCTGTTAAATAATCACTTTCCGATAAACGACCAGTTGATGCCACAACGCTATACCCTAAAGAAGAAAGAATAGATATTGCGACAGATCCAACACCTCCAGATGCACCAGTTACAAGAACCTCGCCGCTTTCTGGTTGAATTCCAGAATCTTCGAGCCCCAATACACACAGCATTGCTGTATATCCAGCAGTTCCAATTGCCATTGCCTGCTTATTGGAAATGTTTTCAGGAAGTTTTAGCAAGTGATCAGATTTTACCCGAGCCCTTTCTGAATAACCTCCAAAGTGACTTTCGGATAATCCATAACCATTTAAAACGACTCTATCGCCTTTAGAAAACTTCGTGTCTTCTGATGAGCGAACAGTCCCACTAAAGTCTATTCCCGGAATCATTGGAAAAGTTCTTACAATCGGTGAAGAGCCAGTCATAGCCAAACCGTCTTTATAGTTTAAAGTTGAGTGTGATATATCTACCACAACATTACCTTCCATTAAATCACTCTCTGAAAGATCAATCAGATTCATAGTTTGAGAATCTTCATTTTTTTCAATTCTTAGTGCACGAAAAGTATCAGCCATAATCACTCCTTAATTAGCTTTTAGTTATCTTGAAAAACTCATTGGCTTACCTAATGGTTCGATTATCTCCCCGTCTTTCATAACCATATTATCACGAATAATTGTCATCACAGGCCACCCTTTGATGCTCATCCCGTTATACGGCGTCCACCCACACTTACTAACAATCCAATCATTAGTAATGGTTGTTTCTTTTGACATATCTATAATTGTAAAATCAGCATCAAAGCCAATTTCTATTCTTCCCTTACCTTTGATCTTAAAAAGATTTGAAGGGTTATAGCTCGTTAACTCAATAAATCTTTCAAGTGTTAGTTTTCCATTATTTACATGGTTAAGCATGACAGGTACTAGAGTTTGGACGCCCGGCATCCCTGATGGAGATTGGGGGTATGGATTATTTTTCTCTTCCTTTGTATGCGGAGCGTGATCTGATCCTATAATATCAGCAACACCCGACCTGATAGCTTCCCATAATTTTTTCTGATGTCGTTGAGATCTGATCGGAGGATTCATTTGGGCGTAAGTTCCAAGATCATCATAGCAGTCAGGAGAGTTTAAAGTTAAGTGTTGAGGGGTAATCTCAACAGATGCAATATCTTTATTATTTGATAAAAAATCTATTTCTTCTTCCGTCGTAACATGTAAAACATGTACTTTTTTATTATATTTTTTTGCTAAGTTTATTAGTCTTTTGGTCGCTGTTAAACAAGAAAGCTCGTCGCGCCATATTTCATGTGACTTAACATTTCCGATTTCTTGAAAATCCACACGTTCCTCTAGCCGAGACTGGTCTTCGCAATGGAAAGATGCCCTGTGATTGATTTTTGAAAGAATCTTATCCAAGCCATCATCATTAGCAACCAACAATGAGCCGGTACTTGCTCCCATAAAAACCTTAACCCCGCAACAACCATCAATATTCTCGAGGTCAGGAAGGTCGGATGAATTACCATCGGTGCCGCCAGCATAGAACGCATAATCGCAATACGCCCTATTCTTCGCTCGATTCAGTTTGTCTAAAATAGCCTCCTCAGTTGTTGTTGAGGGATTGGTATTGGGCATTTCAAAAACACCTGTTATTCCACCCATAACCGCACTCTTCGTCCCCGAACTTAAGTCTTCTTTATGCTCTAAACCTGGTTCACGAAAATGGACCTGACTGTCAATTACGCCGGGTATTAAGTGCAGACCCTTAAGATTAACTGTTTTTTTAGAGGTGAATTCTGATAAATCACCAATTTGAATTATTTTTCCATCCTTCACCCCAATATCAGAAAAGAAAGTTTCTTTGTGAGTTGCGACTTGAGATCCTGTATATATTGTATCGAAGACCATTTTTTGTTTTACCTTAATTCTTTATAATTTATAACTACTATTATACTTGATTATTAGGTTTATGGAAAAAAGAATTATAAAATTATCTGATCGTTCGATTCTATCTATTGGTGGAAAAGATTCAAAGAGCTTTCTTCAGGCAATAATAACGTGCGACGTTGAAAAAATATCATCGGATCCAGTGTATGGTGCAATACTGACTCCGCAAGGTAAATTACTTTATGATTTCATTATTTTCAAAAAGAATAATGAATTTCTGCTTGATATTTCCAAGTTAAATATAAAAGATTTTAAAAAGTTACTCACTATCTACAAACTAAGGTCGGATATTTCTATAGAGGAAAGACTTGATTTGAGTGTCTTTGTCGATATAGAAAATAAAACTGAAGATATTAAATTTCTTGACCCACGGCTAGTAGAAATGGGCTCTAGGGATATTCTAGAATCTGAAAGCTTAGATTATGGAGCTGATTTAATTTTGTATAAAAACCAAAAAATTAAACTAGGAGTTGCTGAGACAGGTGATGACCTTGTTGTCGGAGAAATATTTCCTATGGAAGCAAACCTTGATTATTTGAAGGGAATTGATTTTCAAAAAGGTTGTTTCATAGGGCAAGAAGTCAGCTCAAGGATGTTCAGGAAAGGAACTGCAAAAAAAAGAATTGTTAACTTCACAAGTAACGACCACTTTACTAATAAAGAAGAAATAGTCTATAATGGCACCAGAATTGGTACAGTGATAAAAAAAATAGGCGCTAATGGTATAGCTCTAATTAAGGTAGATAAAATTAGTAATCCCGATAGAGAGACAACTACAATCACAACTGAAAATAATCAAAAAACAATGGTAATAAATCTTCCATCTTTTTTTCCAAAACAAACTGGTACAACTCAAAAATGAAAAAACCAAAACTAAATATCCATCAAAATCTTTCAGCTCCAGAGATATTGAATGAAATGAATATTGCTTGGTCGAAAGGTATGTTTAGGGAGACAAAAGATGAGTATAATAAGGTTTCTAGGGTTATTCCTGAAATAGAGTGGCCATTTTTTGCTCCTTACATCAAGGCAATAAATATTCTAAAAAAAGAGATGAATGCTGTAATCTTAGCCCACAATTATCAAACCCCTGAAATTTTTCATTGCGTTAGCGATATCAGGGGTGATTCACTTCAGTTAGCCAAGGAGGCAGGGGCTGTTGAAGCAGATATAATTCTTCAATGTGGCGTCCATTTTATGGCAGAAACTTCAAAATTACTAAATATGGATAAAACTGTTTTGATTCCAAGTATGGAAGCTGGCTGCTCTTTAGCTGAGTCAATAACAGGCGAAGATGTAAGAAGAATAAGGAAAGAAAATCCAAATATACCAGTTGTAACCTATGTTAATACTTCAGCTGAAGTAAAGGCCGAATCAGACATATGCTGCACATCTTCAAATGCTCTGGAAATAGTTAATTCCTTTGATTCTAAGGAAATAATTTTTCTTCCAGACGAGTATTTAGCAATGAATGTTGCAAAAGAAACAAAAAAGAAAATCATAATGTGGAAAGGGCGTTGCGAAGTCCATGAAGAGTTTACTCCAGAAGAAATTATTGAATTTAGAGAAAATGAGCCAGGTGTAAAAATTATCGCTCATCCAGAATGTTCGCCAGATGTCTTAGCAGAATCTGATTTTTCAGGATCGACATCTGCAATGATAAAGTGGGTTAAAGATAATCAGCCTAAGAAGGTCCTAATGGTAACTGAATGCTCCATGAGTGATAATATTTCGGTTGAAAATCCAAATGTAAATTTTGTAAGACCGTGTAATCTTTGTCCTCATATGAAGACAATAAATCTTGAAAATATCCTTGAGTCTTTATGGAACAAAGAACATGAAATAATCATTGACCCTAAAATTGCAATTAAAGCAAAACAAGCTGTTAACAGAATGATTGAGCTATGATATTTAACAGTCCTCCTAAATTTTCTATAGAAAAAGTTATAAAAAATGCGCTTTATGAAGACCTAGGGCAGCAAGGAGATATAACAAGTAACTCTGTTATACCCCCAGAAAGTAAGGGCAATTTCTTTTTAGTATCAAGGGCTGAAGGCGTTATCTCTGGCATGTATGCTGCGGAGCTAACGTTTGAGATTATGGATAAAAGCTTAGAATTCGAAAGTATTATCTTTGATGGATCAAAGGTAAAAAAGGGCGATACTATCGCTGAAATCAGAGGCAATACTCAATCTATTCTTTCAGGAGAAAGAACAGCATTGAACTTCTTGAGTCACTTATCTGGAATAGCGAGCTCAACAAAAGAAATGGTTCAGTTAATTTCAAAAACAAATGTAAAAATTGTTTCCACTAGAAAAACAACTCCAAACCTGAGGGTGTTTGAAAAAAATGCAGTTAAAGATGGAGGGGGTGTTAATCATAGGTTTGGATTATATGATGGAATATTGATTAAAGATAACCACCTGGCAATAGCTGGATCCATAAAAGAGGCTGTCTCCAAAGCAAGACTTAATTCAGGTCATATGGTAAATGTGGAGATTGAGGTTGATAACCTCTCGCAATACAAGGATGCTTTAGAAACTAGTGCGGATGCAATCCTCCTAGATAATTTTTCTTTAGAGGACCTGAAAACGGCAGTGAGTATTAAAAAAAATAATGTGACACTTGAGGCTTCAGGAAAAATAACTAAAGATAGTATTTCTGCTATTGCAGAAACAGGTGTCGATTTAATTTCATCAGGTTGGTTAACTCATTCTTCACCAGCTCTAGATATTGGATTAGATTTTAAATAGGAAAAAATGACTGAATTGAAAACAATTTTTATTACTGGAGCTGCGGGTGGAATGGGTAGCTCCACAGCAAAGCTTTTTAAAGAAAAAGGCTGGTTTATTGGGTGCTATGATATTAACAAAGGGAATCTAGAGAATCTAGAGAAAGAACTCGGTAATAATAATATTATTTATGGGCAGTTGGATGTTACAGACAAAGGTCAATTTGAAGAATGCTTAAATAGTTTTTCACTAAAAACAAAAAATAAACTAGATATTTTATTTAATAACGCAGGAATTACTGAGGGTGGTTTTTTTGAAGAAATACCTTATCAAAATCATATAAATATAATAAATATTAATATTATTGGTGTAATTAATGGCATATACAGCGCATCAAAACTGCTAAAAAATACACCAAATTCATTATGTATTTCGACATCTTCTAGCTCAGGTATTATGGGTATGGAAATGATAGCCACTTACTCAGCTACTAAACACGCGGTAAAAGGTTTAACTGAATCACTATCGGCTGAGTTTTCAAGATTTGATACCAGGGTCTCGGACATACTTCCTGGGGTAATAGATACTCCAATGATAAGCAATGAAATAAAATCCAACCTCCCTAAGGATGGTATATGGAGGCTAATATCATCTAGTGAAATAGCAAATACCGTCTGGGAATCATATCATAGCAATAAGATTCATTGGTACGTTCCCAGAGAATTAGAGGCTTTAGAGAAGCAGGTAGCGGAAAGTCCTGAAAAAACTATGGAAAAATTAAAAAAATCAGGCCCTTTAAGCTCTGATAGTTAGAGAATATAATTTAATCTTTTAACAAATCTTGAGTCTCGGAAATAAAATTAACAATATTATCGTAATTAATAGGGTTTATTTCTTCACACCACTTTAGAATCTTTAATAATGGATTGGGTAATTCAGGTATTATAGTTGGTGTATACCCATTAAAAACTTCTCCTGTGGCTCCATTTATCGTAATAATATCTCCTTCAGCATAAAACATACCCCCACAATGGAATCTCCTATTATCAGAATCAATCCTTATATCTCTAGCGCCCGTAACACATGTTTTATTTAATCCCCTTGCTACAACTGCAGCATGACTAGTCATGCCTCCCTGACAGGTAAGAATGCCAGAGGAAGAGTGCATAGCCTTTACATCATTTGCACTTGTCTCCTTCAATACTAAAATTGCATCTTCGTCATTACCCATAAATTTTTTTAATGTTAAGTAATCAAAAACAACCTTACCAGAAGACACTCCTGATGATGCCGGAAGTCCTTTTGTTATAATTTCATTTCTATGGTTAGGATCAATAATGGGTATTAATAATTTTTCAATTTTATCTGTCTTTAGTGATAAAATGGCGTCTTTTTTTGATATCAGGTTTTCCTTGACCATATCAACAGCAATAATGATAGAGGCTTTAATATTTGCTTCCGCCCTCCGTGACTGAAGTATCCATAATTTTTCAGATTCAATTGTAAATTCTATATCCTGAATACAAGAAAAATAATTTTCTAGCTTTTGAGAGATATTTTCTAACTGCTCATAGCAAGCTGGAAACATTTCCTCTAGGGAATAAAGGGTTGATGGGGAGTTAACTTTATCAACGGTGTTCACTACCCAAGGAGTCTTGAATCCAGAGACAATATCCTCCCCCTGTGATCTTATTATATACTCACCTTTTAACTTTCTTTTACCATTTTCGGGATTTCTAGAGAAAATAACTCCAGTAGAGCTCTTTTCATCTAAATTTCCGAAAACCATCCTCTGTATATTAACTGCAGTACCAATATGTTCAGGAATATCGTTTATTTTTCTATAATCAATAGCTCTTTCGTTAAACCATGAATTCATAACGGCTTTTATACTTAACCATAACTGCTCATTAACATCCTGTGGAAAGGGAAATCCTTTTCTGTCCTCAATTAAATTTAAGTATTGAATGCAAATTTCTTTAATATCGTCAATTTTTAAGTCTTTTTCAAACTGGAGGCCGGCGCCTAATAAATAACTGTCTAAAATTTCATCAAAATAAAAATGCTCGATTTTATAAACAACATGAGAAAACATATGAAGAAACCGACGCCAAGTATCCCAAGCAAACAAACCTCTTCCCTCTTTTTCAAAAAACTCTAATGTGCTCGTATTGAATCCAACATTTAATATAGTATCTAACATCCCCGGCATAGAGTATTCAGAACCAGATCGAACAGAAAGTAATAAAGGATTTGATGGGGATCCAAAATTTGCATTACTGGATTTTTCAACCACCTTTATATACTCATCAAGTTCCTTTTTAAAACCGCTGGGAAAGGAATCGTGTTTTTGATAATATTGATTCAGCTCTGTTGTAATGGTAAAGCCCTGAGGGACGGGTAAGTTTAAATTTGTCATTAAATTTAAACTAATACCCTTATTACCTATCAATTTAGATGGATTATCTAAATCTTTAATATCTCTATCAAAACTATAAATCCATTTACTCATTGGGTACCACTTTTATAAAAGACTTTTTTGAAAATAATTACCTACGTCTGAAATACTTATCCTTTCTTGCTCCATAGTATCTCTGTCTCTAATTGTTACAGTATTATCCTCGATACTTTGGAAATCTACAGTAATGCATATTGGCGTTCCTATTTCATCATGTCTTCTATAACTTTTTCCTATATTCCCAGAATTATCAAGCAGAACCCTTCCTAATTTAAGGCTTTGCAATGATTTTTTAAGATCTGAAGCTCTGGAAACCAACTCCTTATTGTTTCTCTTTAGAGGGATAACGGCTGCCTTTATGGGCGATAGATGCGGCTTTAAAGAAAGAACAGTTCTTTCTTTTCCATTTTCTAACTGCTCTACCCTATAAGCCTCATTCAAGACAGCCAACACACCTCGGTCAACTCCTGCAGAAGGCTCAATTACATAAGGCACCGTCCAAGCATTTGTAATTTTATTTTGAATAGCAAGCTTTGTCACAGAATCATTATTCTCTTTTACATTTGCTTTAATATTAAAATCTTTTTGATGTCTCGTGTGAGACCCAATATCAAAATCAGTTCGGTTTGCAATTCCTTCAAGTTCCTCAACACCGTGAGGAAATCTATACATAATATCGACTGTCTTTTTGGAATAATGTGAGAGATCTTTTTTTTGGACATCAATTAGCTCTATATTTTCTTTTTTAATACCTTGCTTTTTCCACCAATCAACTCTGTTTTCTACCCATCGATCGTGCCACTCTTCATCATCACCAGGTTCAACAAAAAACTCTAACTCCATTTGCTCAAACTCTCTTACTCGAAAAATAAAATTTCGTGGAGTTATCTCATTTCTAAAAGCCTTGCCAATCTGGGCTATCCCGAAAGGTAATGCTCTTGAGGTTGAATCAACTACATTCTTAAAATTAGTAAAAATCTGCTGTGCTGTTTCTGGTCTCAGATAAGCAAAACTTGAGCCGTCATCCACAGGGCCAACATTAGTTTTAAACATCAAATTAAAAGGTCTTGGGTCAGTAAGGTTAGTAGAGCTACATGAAGGACATTTATTATCTTCAATATGATCTGATCTCCACCTTGATTTACAGTCCCGACAATCAACTAAGGGATCTGTGAATGTTTCTTCATGTCCAGAATATTTAAGGACATTTGGATGTGTTAGAATAGAAGAATCCAACCCCTCCACATCATCCCGTTCATAGACCATTGAGCTCCACCAGGAGTCTTTGAGATTATTCTTAAGTTCAACGCCAAGAGGTCCATAGTCATACAGACCTTGAAGGCCTCCATACAGTTCATTTGTTTGGTAAATAAACCCTCTTCTTTTACAAAGAGAAACCAAGTCTTCCATGCTAGATGCGGTCAAATAAACCTCCGATTTTTAAATATTTAAATTTAAATAAGAATTCTTTTTTATAATAATTTTATCTTAAAAAATAGTATAAACCGCTAACACTCCAAAACATCTCCATTTCTGAGTATATTCTCAACTCTTTTAGTTGTCTGGCCCTTGCTATCATTCAAAATTAAACCATCATTAAATTGAATCGATTTATTAGAATCTCTTATTCCGCTAACGATAACTCTTGTAGCAGACTTATTTTTTTTTGGAAAGATAGGGGTAACTTGAATACCGCCCATCTTTCTATCAAAAAGATAAAGTAATTCAGGTAAATTATTAATGTGGTTAATGAAGGTAATTTTTCCTCCTGACTTTGAAAAAGTTAATGCACGCCTAACCCAAGTATCTAATGTTTTTTTACTTCCAATATTAGCAGCTTTTTTATTTTCATTATCGGGTACACTTGATGAGTTTTCAGTGAAATAAGGTGGGTTTGCGAAAACATGATCAAAACTTTGACTTTTAATTTTTTTTATTTTCTTAATATTCCCTTCAATATCAAAATCCAATACCTTAATTATCTTTTCATAATGATTTAACGAAATACTTTGATTCGAGATTTCTATCATATTATTATTATTTTCTAACCCAATTATTTTTATCCCCTTTACCCTGTGAGCCAAGCACAAAGAAACAACACCCGAACCAATACCTAGCTCTAAACAGCTATCACCTTCTTTTGCATTAATGGATGATGCTAATATTACAGCATCGTGGCCAGCCCTATACCCACCTTTAAGTTGATAAACCTTTAACTCACCATTTAAAAATCCGTCTAATGTTTTTTTAATAATCATAAACTACCAACATTAAGAATATTAATATTTCAAACTTATTTTGCCTACAGACTACCTGATTAATCTATGATAATAATTTTATCAAGATTTGATTAAGGTAAGCACTATGAAAAAAATAAGTAAAGCAGATCTATCTATAAAAGAATTAGTTGATTTAATTCAGGAGGATTTTCTAAAAACAAATAATTTAATTATAGATCAAATCAGTAGCGAGGTTGACAGGATACCGGAATTATCTAAACACATAATAAATCTTGGTGGAAAAAGATTAAGGCCAATACTGACTATTGCTTGCGCAAAAATGTTAGGTATCAAAAATAACGACCATATTACTCTTGCTGCGGCCGTAGAGTTATTACACACAGCAACCCTTCTTCACGATGATGTTGTTGATGAGAGTGATTTTAGACGTGGGAAGAAAACTTCCCATATTTTATGGGATAATAAATCTAGTATTCTAGTAGGTGATTATTTATTGGGAAAGGCTTTTCAGTTAATGGTGAAAACAGGCTCATTGGAGTGTCTAAAAATATTATCGAACGCTGCGGCTGTAATTGCAGAAGGAGAAGTTCTTCAGTTGGTTGCTATAAACAATATTGATATCAAAGAAAGTGATTATATGAAAATAATAGAGGCAAAAACAGCTGCCCTTTTTTCAAGTGCATGTGAGGTTGGCGGTATTGCATCCAGCTCTTCAGGTGAAACAAGAAAGTCTCTTTTTTCTTTTGGAAAAAATCTAGGAACAGCCTTCCAATTAACCGACGATGCATTGGATTATTCAGGCTCGTCAGATAGGCTGGGTAAAAATATTGGGGATGATTTTTATGATGGAAAGATTACTTTACCTGTAATTATTGCATATAGAGAAGGCGAAGAAGAACAAAGGAATTTTTGGGTCGATAGTTTTAACAAGGCAGAAAGAAATCCTGAGGATCTGGATAAAGCAAATCATCTTATTAATCAGAATGAAGCTATTGAAAAAACTTTAAACCTAGCTAACAACTATGGAAAAAAAGCAAAAAGAGATTTATCAAAATTTCCAGACACACCAATTAAAACTGGTTTAATTAACCTTGTGGACTTTTCATCAATTAGAGATCATTGAGTAGGGCTTTTTTTATCATCCAATTAGGGTATTTTTTTGCAATTTTTTCCTTTGCCCTATCAATACTGCTTTCATGGAATAAGCCGAAACAGGCAGATCCGGATCCGCTCATTCTTGAAAAAAAAGATTTATTTAAATTTAATGCACAAATAATATCTCCAAGAACAGGATAGGCCTCAAAAGCAAATTCCTGCAAATCATTTACTAAGCCACTCATTATGCCTTCATTATCTTCACTAGAATAAGATTCTATTGATTCCTTTATTTTATTTATATTGAGATCTTTTCTTCTGGATATCTTTGTTAGATTAAAAATCTCTTTAGTGGGTATCTCTACATTAGGATAAATAACTAGCATGTGATATTTAGTCTTAAAATCTAAATTTATTAACTTTTCTCCTCGCCCGTAAGCAATCAAAGGCTTAGACAATATACAGGCTGGGATATCAGAGCCCAAACTCTTACCGAAGTCACACATGCCTTTTTTAGACATGCCAAGGTTAAGAAATTTATTCATTAAGCGTATTGTAGCGGCTGCATCAGATGATCCGCCTCCTAAGCCAGCCCCAATAGGTATATTTTTTTCCAATACAAGGTCAACTTTGGGGAGTTCCTTTAAGCAAAACTCTTCTTTTATTTTATAGATAACCTTCAAAACAAGATCATCGGTTGGATTAATACCAGCAGTTGAATTTACTTTATATGAAAAACAATCAGAATTTTTTAAATTTAATTTATCTGAAAAGTCAGAAAAACAGATAAAACTAGCTAAATCATGAAACCCATCTATCTTTCTACCGCTTAAACTTAAAGAAAGATTGATTTTTGCCTTGGCTACCTCAGTGAGTATCATGATTATTAACGATCTTTACATTCCGCCATATAGAGGTCCTTCACCCCCTTGCGGGGCAACCCAATTAATATTTTGTGAAGGATCTTTAATATCGCATGTTTTACAATGAACACAATTCTGGGCATTAATTTGAAGGCAAGGATCATTTGAACCCTCCAGCTTAATAATCTCATAAACTCCTGCGGGACAATAACGTTGAGCAGGCTCGGCGTATTCTGGTAAATTAAAGGAAATAGGTATTGAAGAGTCTTTTAATGTTAAATGAGATGGCTGATTCTCCTCATGGTTTGTATTTGATAGAAAAACTGAAGATAGTTTATCAAATGAAAACTCTCCATCCGGTTTAGGATATTCAATTTCATTGCACTCCGAGGCTTTTCTTAATGTTTGGTGATCAGCTTTCCCGTGCCGTAATGTGAACGGAAAACCAATGCTTAGTGCATTCATCCACAAATCAATACCGCTCAAAACAGTGCCGAGAAAAATACCAAACCTAGATAAAATAGGTTTAAAGTTCCTTACTTGTTTAAGCTCCTTTGAAACACGGCTATTATCATAGCAATCTTGATACTTATCTAATTCGGTAGAATGATCATCTAAAGAAAAATTATCAAATATAGCTTTTCCGGCTAGCATTCCTGTTGCCATAGCATTATGACTTCCCTTGATCTTCGCATTGTTGACAAACCCAGCCGAACAGCCAATTAGAGCCCCCCCAGGGAATGTAAGCTTTGGAACCGACTGATATCCTCCAGATGCTATCGCTCTTGCTCCGTAGGCTATTCTTTTTCCTCCAGTTAGCAATTTCTTCATTGATGGGTGGGTTTTAAAGGTTTGAAATTCATCGAAAGGCGAAACATAGGGATTAGTGTAGCTTAAATGCACCACATAACCAACTGAAACAAGGTTTTCATCAAAATGGTAGACAAAAGAACCGCCAGTTGTTCCATCAGATAACGGCCACCCAAAAGAATGTTCAACCAATCCTGCATTATGCTTTTCTTTAGGTATTTCCCATAACTCCTTTATACCAAGACCAAATTTTTGGTGATCCTTGTCTTTCGAGAGATCAAAATGATTGATAATAAATTTTGATAGTGATCCTCTGGCTCCCTCAGCAAAAAGAGTATACTTTGCATGAAGCTCCATCCCTGGTTCCCAGGAATCTTTTGCCTTAAAATCTTTTGAAACTCCCATATCCCCCGTGGCAACACCTTTTACCCTTCCACTGTCATCAAATAAAACTTCCGCCGCACTAAAACCTGGATAAATCTCGACACCGAAATTTTCAGCTACCTCGCCCATCCACTTACAGACATTGGATAAACTGACAACATAGTTACCGTGGTTTTTCATCATTGGTGGCATCAAAAAAGCAGGGATAGGAAGAGACCAGGTTTTTCCTAAAAAAGAAAATTTATCCTTAGAGACTTTTGTTTTAATTGGAGATTCTAAATCTTTCCAATCAGGGATTAACTCATTAATAGCAACTGGATCGATAACGGCACCAGACAGGATATGCGCACCAATCTCACTAGCTTTTTCCAAGACGCAGACCGAAACTTCTTTATTATTTTCCTGAGAAAGCTTTTTGATTTGAATAGCAGCAGCCAAACCCGCAGGCCCTCCTCCAACTATAACAACATCATACTCCATTGATTCTCTTGCAGAGGAATCTAAAACCTGACCTTGCCTAGCATTAACTTCATTAATAGGTAAATTTTCCATGTATTAACCTCTAACATACTTTAATATTCAAATAAAACTGATATAATCACAAATACTATGAATTCTATTTTTCTCAAAGAATCTTATAAGGGATTCATTTAAAAAATGAAACTTACTATGCATAAACTTTTAGATGATCTCAAATGGCAAATTGAAGCAGGTGTTGATAATGCTATAAGTGAAGAAATTAATAAGAAGTTAGATAAAAAAGTAATTTCAGATAATCAATATAATAATAATGAAGAAATAGTATCATTACCAGGTAAGCCCGAGGAAAGCAGTTTTCCAAAAAAGGGTTTAGAAAAAATCCATACACTAGAAGACCTCGAGCGTTTTATAAACAGTAGTGATTTTAATGATTTTAAGAAAATAGCAAAAAATACAATTTTTTTTGATGGAAACAGTAAATCAAAAATTATGGTTATCTGTAATGTTCCCGATTCCAATGAAGATAATCTAGGTCAGTCTCTTGTGGCTGAAAAAGGTGATTTATTTGATAATATAATATCTTCAATAGGCTTATCAAGACAATCATTTTACATAACATCAATTATACCATGGAAAATCGCTGGGAACAGAGACCTTTCTGAGAATGAAAAAATAATACTAATGCCTGTAATAAAAAAACATATTGAAATTATAAAACCAAAGATAATAATACTGCTAGGCTCAGATTCTTTAAAATACTTACTCAATCTAAGCGATGGAATTATAAAGAAAAGAGGTGAATGGCTCGACTACAGTCAAGAAGATTTATCGATTCCGTGCTTTCCAATTTTAGATCCAGAATTTTTACTAAGAAGGCCAGAATACAAAAGAGAAACATGGAGTGACATAATTATTCTTGAAAAAAAAATTAAGGAACTAGGTTAAATGACAAAAGATAAAATAATAGAATTTAAAAAGCTTAATATTTGTATTTTAACTATTTCAAGCTCAAGAGATCTTAGTAATGATAGGTCGGGGGATTTATTAGAGGAGAGGGTTCTTTCATTCGGCCATAAGTTATTTGCAAGAAAGGTGGTTAAAGACAATAAAATTTTAATTCAAGAAACTGTAACTGATTGGTCTAAGAATAAAGGGGTAGATGTAATAATAACATCCGGAGGAACAGGATTAACTGAAACAGATGTAACCCCAGAATCACTGGAAGAAATTTTTGAAAAAACTATTTCTGGATTCTCAATAATCTTTCACAAAGTCTCATATGATAAAATCAAAACATCCACTATTCAATCAAGGGCTACAGCCGGAATATTGCTGCAAACCTTTATATTTGCACTACCTGGATCGCCTAATGCTGTAAGGGATGGATGGGACGAAATTCTTATACATCAATTGGATAGTCGGCACAAACCTTGTAATTTTGTTGATATACTTCCCCGACTTAAGGAAGTGTAGCTATATTCAAAGTTTGCTTTTTAATTCCTCAATACTTTTATCTATAATATCAGATGATATTTGATCGTCAATATTTTCTCGGAGGTACTCTTTGGCTATTAAAACAGATATGTCGGTTGCTTTAGACCTAACCTCTCTAATGGCCTCATCGCGTGCTTGGATAATTTTCAAATCAGCTTGCTTTTGTTTTCTAATCACTTCTTCTTCTAAAAGTTTTTTTGAATTTTCAGATAGCAATAACGCTTGCTCCGAGGCTCTTTTTAAAATCTCTTGAACCTCTGTGTCACATTTTTCAAGCTTTCTTTTCTCTTTAGCTAGCAAAGACTGAGCTTCTTCATGAAGCTTTCTAGCCTCGTCCAATTCCTTTTTAATTTGCAGAGATCTCTCATCTAGTGAATTTAATATAGATCTTGGTAGCCCAATCCAGATAACAAATCCCACAAAGAGAAAAAAAGAAACCGCTACAAAAAAAGTCGCATCAAACATTGAGTTTATCCTTAGATAATATCTTTAGAGAATTTACTTAAATCTTTCTTTTCAACTTTTCTTACAAAAAGATTGTTTAATAATTCTTCTGCAATATCCTCTGCAACTAGAGAGATATCTTTTAGCGCCAGAGCCTTGCTATCATTTATTTTATTTTCAGAGTTTAATATTTCTTTAGAAACCTTTCCTTCAAATTCTTTTCTTTTTAAAGTAATAAGTTCTAAATTTTTCTTACGCTCACTCATTATATTTTTTTGAGATTGCAATTTTGCAGCCTCTAGCTTTACCCTTAGATCATCAACAACTTTTTCAGCTTCGAGAGAAAGAGATTTAGCTTCGTCCAAATCGTCTGCAATAGTGTCATTTCTTTCTTCAATCACATCAGATATCCTAGGTAAAGCCACCTTAGATAAAACCAAATAAAGAAAAGATAAACTAGCAAACAACCAAAAAAGTTGTGGAATAAATGTTGTAAAATCTAGTTGAGGCATTAACTCTACTTAACCCTAAACAACAAATAAAAGAATTAAGGCGACTAGTAGCCCAAAAAGTCCAGTAGCCTCTGCTAAAGCAAATCCAAGAAGTAAATTAGGAAACTGTGCTTGTGCAGCACTTGGATTTCTTAACGCTCCCTGAAGGTAACTACTAAAAATTAGACCAATACCAATACCGGCACCAGCTAAGGCCAAACACGCTATTCCGGCACCTATATATTTTGCTGCTTCTGCTTCCATTTTACTCTCCTCAATTAAATTAGTTAGTTAGTGTTTATAATAAAACCTAATGCATATGCAATGAATCATTTAAATAAATACATGTTAAAATTGTAAAAACATAGGCCTGTAAAAAAGCAATTAATATCTCGAGACCAGTAAATGCAACCATTACACCCAGTGGTAGCCAGCCACCAATGAGACCCATTGAGATTACAAATCCAGAAAAAACTTTTAGCATAGTATGACCAGCCATCATATTGGCAAATAGCCTAACTGAAAGGCTTATTGGCCTAGTAAAGTATGAGATAACCTCAATTACGACTAAAAGAGGCAGCATAAATACTGGAACCCCTTTGGGTGCAAAATAACCAAAAAAACCTATACCATGCTTTACGAAACCAACAATAGTTACTAACAAAAATATTAAAAAGGCTAATGCAAATGTTACCGCTATATGACTTGTTACAGTAAAGCTATATGGCATCATGCCAAGCATATTCAAGAAAAGAACAAACATAAATATAGTAAAAATAAATGGAAAATATTTTTTCCCCTCTTCGCCTACATTTTGACGAACCATATTTGAGACAAACTCATAGGAAAGCTCAACAAGTGATTGCATTCTTGATGGAACCATTGCCTGCTTTCTAACAAAAAAAATAGAGAAGAAACTAACCAAAGCAACGGCAATTACCATGAACAAAGATGCGTTGGTAAATGATATATCGAAGCCAGCTACATTAATATCAATATACCTAACAATTTCAAATTGATGCATGGGGTCTGCTGGAAAAGAACCGGCGCTGTGATGACCATCTAAGTTTTCAGTTGAAGCCATTTATAAACCCTTGTGATTAAGACTCGATATTCATATTCTTAGCAGTGTTAATAACATTAATAATCCCTGCTGCAATACCTAAAATAAAAAAAATCATAAGAAACCACGGGTCGGTTCCCAACCATTTATCTAAAGACCAACCCATAATACCGCCAACCACAATACCTGATACAAGTTCTGTACTTAATCTAAGTGCCAAACCTAATGATTTTCCTCGTTTTTCAATATTTTCAGAGGTCCTGATTAGACTTTCTTTTGATTTTATTTCATCAACTCGATCAATCACATCAGAAGAGCTTCTTTGTAATTTATTCTTTTTACTTTCTGATTCTATCTTTTTGGAACTCAAAATAATCACCTACAATAATTAACATTTTGCATATTTTACGCTAACTTACGAAATTTTTCAGCAGTATTTAAATCAACCGAAACAATTTGACTGACACCTTTTTCCTGCATAGTTATTCCAAATAACCTGTCCATTCTTGACATTGTTAAAGCGTGATGAGTTATAATTAAGAATTTAGTATTAACGTTCTCTGACATCTCATCGATTAAATCGCAGAATCTTTCAACATTTGCATCATCCAAGGGCGCATCTACCTCATCAAGAACACAAATTGGTGATGGATTTGTCAAAAATACAGCAAATATTAATGCTGTGGCAGTAAGGGCTTTTTCTCCACCGGAGAGGGAGTCCATTGATTTTAATTTTTTACCTGGAGGTTGAGCTAGCATTTCTAAACCGGCTTCAAGAGGATCATCGGAATCAACAAAAATTAACTCAGCTTCACCTCCTCCAAAAAGCTTCTTGAAAACCTCTTGAAACTTTAAATTTACCTGATCAAAAGCAAGCTTCATGCGCGCTCTACTTTCTTGATTGAGACCATTAATACCTTTTTTAAGTTCTGTAATTGCTTTATCTAAATCCTCTCTTTCAGATTTTGCTTCATCAAACCGTGTTTGGGTATCCTCCATCTCGTCTTCTGCCCTTAAATTAACGCTTCCTAATAATTCTCGCTCACCTTTAAAGCGTTCATAAATCTCCTCAGCAGCGCTTTCACTTGGGCGCGGATTATCTTCAGAAAAATCAACAAGCTTAATTAGCTCTTCTTGCTTAAGACTAAGATCTTTAGAGATACGACCTTCAATCTCATTCTTTTTATCATCATTGTTTTGAGTTAGAATCTCCAACCTCCCCTCTAACTCCCTTGACTGAGCTTCTTTTTCTGATGCATTTCTTTCCTTACCTCTAATATTTTTTAATTTCACTTCCAACCTAACCAATTCATCATCGGAATTAAATTTCAAAACCCTCGATTCCTCAATTAATGTTTGAAGTGAGTTTCTTTTCTCTTCTATTTCAGCAGGAAGGTTTGAGTTTTTTGATCTTTCCTCACTTAAATTAACCAAGCGCTCGTTAAGCTCTAATATTTGCTTTTCAGTTTGTGGAATTTTTTTATCAAGATCTTCTTTTTTATTAATTTCCGTATTAACCCTATCAAGATTAATTTTAAGTTTTGTAATTTTATCTTGAATCTCATCACTCTCATTCCTAACTTCATTGATGGTATTAAATTTTTTTTCAAATATACCAATTGACTCATCAATGCCTTCGAGTTGTTTTAAATTTTCCAAGCTACTTTTATTAAAATTTGATAACTTTGAATTAAGATTAGATAATTCTTGCTTTGATGATAAGATCTTTTTATCTAAATCATCGCGCTTGCTAACGTCAGTTTGAATTCTATCAAGCTCGATTTTATAATTTGTAATTTCATTTTGAAATTCTATACTCTTTTCTTTAATTTTATCAACACTCTCAAAATCTTCCTCGAATTTCTCAATCGAAACAATGAGCTCCTCAAGTTTATTTTTTTGTTGAAGTCGCTCGGATGCTGATTTAGATGATGTAGACGCAACAACTAATCCATCCCACCTCCATAGATCACCCTCCTTTGATACAAGTCGTTGGCCCCGCCTTAGTTTTAAGATTAACCTTGGACCGTCTTCTTGGCTTATAACGCCAGTTTGTTCTATCCGTCTGTTGATGGCACTTGGACCACTGACATATTTTGATAATGCCTCGGATTCGTACGGAAGAGCTGATTCACCAACAAGACTATCTAATGATTTCCAGTGAATGGGCTTCGTTTCATCTGTGGAATAATAAAGCTCATCACCCAGAAGGGCATCTAAAGCATTCTCATAACCTGACACAACATTTAGATTGTCGATCAATGCATTTTCTACCCTCAGACTCGAGCCTATAATTTTACTTAAGGTATCCTTTTGAGAATAAATACCGACCATTTTATCAATAAAGTTATTGCTATCTTGCAAGTCAATTGACTTTAAGGACATCGCCTTATTTATCGATCCTTGCCTATTGTTGATAGAGTCCTTTTCATCACTAACATTAAAGGATCTAGTTAATTCACCAAAAAGGACGGTCTCTCTTTTAATTTGAGATAGGATTGATTCCCTTAAATCATTATCCGAATTTATAATTTTCTTAATATTATCTCTTTTAGAGTAAATATTAATAAATTCATTTACCAAGGCATTATTCTTAACTAAATTTTCTGTATTCCTATCTATTTCTTTTTCTACATCTTGTTTTTTCTTAAAGCTAGCATCATTATCACCCTGATTAATAAGTAAATCTTTCAAGTCTTTTAAAATTTCACCCTCTCTTGCTAACTGAGAGGATGTAGAATTAATAAACTCATCTAATTCAACAGTTCTATTCTTTTGCCTAAGGAATTCTTTATCCAAACCTTCCATTTCTATTACAAGACGCTGTAGCTTCGCAGAATTTGCAACTGCCTTTTCCTGCAATGGTTTTAAGCCAGCCTGTGATGCAATTTCTTCAGAACTAATAGATGATAAATCCCTTACAGCTTTCTGGTGATTAATGACCGCTTCACTATATGCCTTCTTTGAATCCTCTAATTCCTTATCGATTATTTGATATTTTACAGCAAAAACTATGGCTTGGGACTTTCTAATATCTTCAGAAAGAGCTTTATATCTACTTGCCTCTCTTGCTTGCTTTTTAAGTGACCGTACCTGGGAAGACATCTCTTTTAAAATATCGTCAAGACGATCAAGATTAGCTTGCGCCGCCTTTAATCTTAATTCAGCCTCATGGCGCCTAACGTGGAAACCTGAAATACCAGCCGCTTCTTCTAAAATTCTTCTTCTTTGCTCGGGTTTCTGACTAATTAATTCGTCAATTTGTCCTTGTCTAACCAAGGAAGGTGATCGAGCCCCCGTAGACACATCAGCGAAAAGCATCTGAACATCCCGTGCTCTTATATCCTTTCCATTAATTCTATATGCGGAACCTGACTCTCTTTCCACCCTTCTTGTTACCTCTATGGTTTCTTCATTGTTATATTCTTTTGGGGCATTTCTTTCTCTATTATCGAGAACCAAAGAAACTTCTGCAAAATTTCTTTCAGGCCTATTTTCTGTTCCAGCAAAGATAACGTCATCCATGCTATTTGTTCGCATTGATTTATAGGATGTTTCTCCCATAGCCCATCTAAGGGCTTCTACAAGATTAGATTTACCACACCCGTTTGGTCCAACGACTCCTGTTAATCCTTCACCAATACTGATCTCGACAGGGTCAACAAATGATTTAAAATTTGAGATACGTAATTTTTTAAAATCCACTTTTTCCTCTTTATTTTATCTCAGCTAATATTTCCTCATACTTTAGAGAAGAAATTTTCTTTCCGTTAACAAAAACAGAGGGTGTTCCTAGAATTCCGAAGTTATTGGTTGCTAAACTCATATTTTTTTCTATTAATTTAATTAATTCTTGATTACCTAAACACTCCTCAACTTCAGGAGCTGATAATCCAAAATTCTTAGCTATAGACAGTAATCCTTGATAGCCATTTGCCATCCATCGAACCTGCGTCTTGAGCAACACATCGATAACATCAAAATACCTATCTTCGTTTACACAATTTGCTATTAACGTACCGGCCATTGCAAATTGATCTAGGGGGAAATCTCTAAATATATATTTTACTTTTCCTGTGCTGACTAAATCAGACTTTATATATGGAAATACCTCGTTATGAAAATCTGCACAATGCGGACAGGTCATAGATGCATACTCAACAATCGTATTGCTTGGACTTCCATTGCTTAACACATGGTCTCCATCTAAATTCCTTGAAACACCATAAGATGAAACCAAGTCCAATGAACCGTCTAAATTATTTGAAGATACATTGTTGTTTGTACTGGAAATAAACATCACTACAATTATTAAAATTGCCGCAATAAATGCTAATAAAAAAATATTTTTTCTTTTCATATTAAAAATTCCTAACTGAGTCGTTTATTTATTATAGTTCATTTTTCTTTTTAAGAACTGAATTTTCTAATTTAAAAAGAGCCTTCTCAAGGGGAGTTTTATTTTCCAAGTTATCAAAGAAAAAAGTTTCTTTTAAAGAAGAATTTTTATCATTAGTATTTAGGGTCGATTCTTTTTTTATATTATTATCTTTTATTTCAATGGGAAGATTCTGAAATTTAATTCTATTTATGGCAATAAAGCCATAATAAGAATTTACTTTCTCTATTATTTCTGACTTTGAATACTCCAATTCTAACGCAACACCTCCGTCACAAGCTACGGTTAGCACTCCTCCGGTTTTTTGAATACTTAATTTGATAGGTATTGAATTTTTTGAAAATCCACTACCTGCTATTGTTTCCCAGTTTTCTATTATATGATTTTGAGCAAACCCTTGTTTATTATAAAAAGGTTTTGTAATTTTAGAAACAAACCACCCAAGCTGGGTTGGGGTTTTTGGATGTATACTATTTTTTTTCAATTTTATATTTATCTCATAAATAAGGATTCTAATGAATTACAGTAATTTCTCAAAAAATGTACTTACTTGGTATAGCCTAAATAGACGAGATCTTCCATGGAGATATCAGGATAATTTAAAAAAGGATCCATATAAAACCTGGGTATCGGAGATTATGCTCCAGCAAACCACTGTAACTGCTGTTATTCCGTATTATAATAAGTTTTTAGTTAGATGGCCAAATGTAAAGAAACTATCAGAATCCCCTTTAGAGGACATTTTAGATTTTTGGTCAGGCCTTGGTTATTACAATAGAGCAAAAAACCTTCACTTAAGCTCTAAGATTATAAATACTGAGTATAATGGATTCTTTCCTGAGGGGGAAGAAGAAATTAGAAAACTACCGGGGGTTGGGGAGTATACATCTGCTGCTATCAGAGCAATAGCATTTGATAAAAATGATACTGCAGTCGATAGTAATATAGAAAGAATTATAGCAAGAGTTTTTTGCTTAAAAGATCCTATTGTTAAAATAAAAAAAGATATCAAAAAGTATGCTAAAAAATTAACCCCTAAAAAAAATAATGGTGACTATATTCAAGCCTTGATGGATATAGGCTCATCAATTTGTTTACCAAAAAACCCTTTGTGTAACTCTTGCCCTGTAATAAAATTCTGTCAGGCAAAAAAGGATTCCTGTACGGAAACTATTCCACAGAAAATAAAGAAAAAAAATAAACCGATACGCAAGGGTTCAGTTTACTGGATAGTGTCCTCTGATGAAAAAGTATTATTAAAAAGGCGTAAAAATAAAGGCCTGCTTCCTGGAATGCTAGAGTTTCCATCCTACGGGTGGTCAGATTGTATCAATGAAGAGATTGATGAAAAAATACTTTCTATAAAAAATTTAAAAAAAAGGAAAGGAGTTGTTTCTCATCAATTCTCACATTTTAAATTATTATTAACAGTATATGAAAAAAAAGAATTCAATATAAACGATATAAATGGTATTTGGATTGATAAAGAAGATTTAAATAATTTAGGCTTACCTACTTTAATGAAAAAAGTTTTTAATCTCGTTAATAATTAATACTATTGGGCATATTGATGAAAGAAAATCAAAAATTACTAGCTGAAGAGGCCTTAGAAAAATCACTATCTAAAGGAGCTGATTCGGCAGATATAGTTATTGCTAGAAACTTTTCCAAAAATATTGGATGCAGACTCGGTAAATTAGAAGAGGTTGAGCAATCAGAAACCCAAATTCTAGGATTAAGAACATTTATTGGACATAGAAGTGCCATTATTTCAACCAGCAACCTCTCAAAGGAATCTGTAGACGAGTCAATTGAAAGAGTTATTGAAATGACAAAATTAGCACCCGAAGATTCCTTTGTATCGTTGGTTAAGAGTACAGCTGAGGATATTCAAGATCTTGATTTATACGATGATTATGATCTCAGCCCAAATCAATTAAAGGACTTGGCCCTTGAGGCTGAGAATGAGTCACTTAAATCAAAAAAAATAACAAACTCAAATGGAGCATCTTCATCTCAAAGTAAAACATCCATTTATTTAGCAACTACAAGTGGTTTTTCAAGTGGGTACAAGAAAAGTAATTTTTCTGTTTCTTGTTCAGTTATTGCTGGAAATACAAAAGATATGCAAACTGATTATGACTATGATTCTAAGATTCACTTTAAAGATCTTAAGGATAGCTCCGCCTTAGGTCAAAAAGCTGCAGAGAATGCAATCGCAAAATGTAACCCAAGGAAGATTAAAACGTGTGTGTCCGATATTGTTTTTGACCCAAAAGTTTCTAGAACTATTCTTTCTCATTTTTCATCTCTCATTAACGGATCATCAGTCGCTAGAGGCTCAAGTTTTTTGTGTGAAAGTATGAATAAAAATATCTTTAGCGAAGAAATTAATATTATTGATGATCCTAAGATACCAAGGGGTCTAGCATCTAGACCTTTTGATGATGAGGGCTGTGATATGGAAAAAATTAATATTATTAAAAATGGTATTCTGAAATCATGGATTCTTGATTCAACAACGGCAAAACAATTAAATCTTAAATCCAATTCAAGAGCATCTAGAGGAATGTCATCACCTCCCAGCCCAAGCTCTACTAACATGTTTATAGAAAATGGATCTAAGTCAGTAGCTGAGATAATAGGAAGTATTAGCGACGGATTCTATGTGACCGATCTTATTGGTCAAGGGGTTAACTTAATTACAGGGGATTATAGCAGAGGTGCCGCTGGCTTTAAAATTAAAGATGGTAAAATTTCTTTTCCAATTAACGAAGTCACAATTGCAGGTAATTTAAAAGATATGTTCAGCAGAATGCTACCTGCTAATGACTTAGAATTTAAATACTCAATAAACTCTCCAACAATATTTATCGAAGGTATGACAATTGCCGGAATTTAAATCATCATCTGAGCACCGACAAGTAAAGGATAGCGTAATAAAGGCTGGAGTTATTGCTCTAGAATGGTTCAAAAAAGACCCAGAGTACTGGGAAAAAGATGACGGTAGTCTAATTTCAAAAGCAGATATTGAAATCAACAATCTACTCAATGAACTTCTGAAAAAACAAAACCCTAACTTTGGTTGGCTTTCTGAAGAAAACGAAGATGATAGATCGAGACTGGAAAAAGAAATTACATTTGTTGTTGATCCTCTTGATGGAACAAAAGCTTTCCTAGAAGGGAAAAAAGAGTTTTCTATATCAGTTGCATTAGTAAAAAATGGGAAACCTATTTCTGGAATAGTTTATAGCCCCTCAACAGAAGAAATGTTCGAGGCAGAAAAAGAAAAGGGCTCTTGGAAGAACAAAAAAAGAATACGGATTTCTAATTTTAAAACATTAGCTGGGTGCAAAATTTTGGCATTTAAACCAATGTTTAGTCATCCATCATGGGATGAGAAATGGCCAGAGATGGAAGTCGATAATAAAAATTCCATAGCATACAGAATGGCCTTGGTCGCATCTGGTCAATTTGATGCAATGATGGCTTTGAATTCTAAAAATGACTGGGATATTGCCGCTGGTGATCTCTTGATTACAGAATCAGGTGGTTTTGTAACTTTACATAATAAAAATCAATTACATTACAACGAGCTATCAACAAAAAAACCTTCTATTATTGGGTCCAATAAAACGATTCATAAAGAGATTATTGGTAGAGTTAAGAAATTAGAGCTCTAGAAAAAAAAATTTTTTTAGTATAGAGATTACACAGTATAGTTAGGTAATATTATTTTATGAAACACATTTTTATAATATTAAAGGTTTTTTTCATATTTTTTTTTACCAGCCCAAGTTCTTTGGCTGATGAAAAAAATCATGATTACGAAAAAATTAATAGGTCAATTCACACCTTCAATGATGTGATTGATCAAAGTATTTTACGCCCCACCTCTGAGGTATATAGCATATTACCAGACTTCATTGAGCTTGGGGTTTTAAATGTTATTTCAAACTTCAATGAACCGTCAAATTTTATGAATCATATACTTCAAGGAGAAATTAAATCTGGCATCTCCTCTCTAGGAAGATTAGCGATTAACTCAACTATCGGTATTTTGGGGATCTTTGAAATAGCAGATAAGGCAGGCCTCCAAAAAATACCAAATGATTTTGGTAAAACCCTTGCGGTGTGGGGTTTAGGTGAAGGACAATATCTTGTTTTACCTTTTATAGGTCCTAGAACCGCTAGGCACTTTTTTGGAAGTATTATTGATACAGCGCTTAATCCTGTTAATTATAGACTTCGGGATGAAGGAGGGGTAATAAGCACATCTCCATCAATACTATATGTCTTGTCCACAAGATCAAGAAATGCGAAGACTATCGATAACCTTAGAAATACATCAATTGATTATTATTCCAGCATTAAGTCTATTTATCTTCAAGATAGAGGTATAAAAATATCACTCAATATAAGTGAGGATATTGATATTTTTAATGAAAATTTTGATGAAGATATTGATTTTTACCCAGGAGATAACGAATGATTAAAAAAAGAAAATTTTATATTAAATTTTTGATTATATTATTTTTAGCCTTCTTTAGTTCAGAGCAAGCGTTCACTGAAACTAACAATCCTTCTCAGTGGGTTGAGAATATTGGCAATAAAGCTCTGATAATACTAGAAAAAGACTCCTTGTCTGATGAAGAAAAGACTAATTCTCTTGAAAAAATTTTCATCAGTAATCTTGCTATAAAAAGAATATCTCTTTTTGTTTTAGGTCCCTACAGAAAAAACTTGGCTCCTTCGGATTCGTTAAGATACTTCGAATCTATAAAAAATTTTATTTCAAAAGTTTATGCTAAACGTCTTTCATTATACCCTTCTGGTATTATTAAGGTTACAAAAATTGAAGACAAGGGTAAGCGAGGTATAATTGTTTCATCCGTAATAACCTTTGATAATCGCCCAGACCCAGTGTCAATTGATTGGTGGATTATACCCTCCTCAACTTCTTTATATAAAGTTTTTGATATTAGAATATCAGGTATATGGATGGCTCAAGAACAAAGATCTACATTTACTAGCTTTTTGAGTAGAAATAATGGAAAAATAAGTAATTTAATAGAAAAAATAGAATTACAATTACAATAACCTACCGTGAGAATTTTTTATATTTTATTCTACTTGGAATATCCGAAACATCACCATACCGTCTCTTATAATCCAAAAGATAATCTGAATAATTTCCTTCAAACCATTCAACATGGCTATTGCCTTCAAACGCCAATATATGAGTAGCCATACGGTCTAAAAACCACCTATCATGACTAATTATAAGAGCGCTTCCTGAGAATTTTTCCAGGGCATACTCGAGAGCATGTAATGTTTCAACATCAAGATCGTTTGTTGGTTCATCTAGCAACAACAAATTGGCGCCTGATTTTAAAACTTTCGCTAAATGAACTCTATTACGTTCACCGCCGGATAATTGGCCCACTACTTTTTGTTGATCACTTCCTTTAAAATTAAAAGCGCTAACATAGGCACGAGAGTTAATGATAGTTGAATTAACGTCAATTATATCATTACCCTCTGAAATTTCTTCCCATACTGTTTTATTTCCCTCCAAGGTGTCTCTTGACTGGTCCACATATCCCATAACAACAGTATCGCCAATTTTAATTTCGCCGGAATCTGATGTTTCATCGCCAGATAGCATTTTAAACAATGTTGACTTTCCAGCGCCATTTGCTCCTATTATTCCAACAATACCTCCTGGAGGTAAGCGGAAATTAACATTTTCAACAATTAAATTATCTTCATATGATTTAGAAACACTATCAACATCTAAAACAACATCTCCAAGTCTAGGAGCTTTCGGAATAATAATTTGTGGCTCGCCTGTACTTTCCGTTACCTCACTATCCTTAAGGTCTTGATAGCTTCTTATTCTTGCTTTAGATTTTGCTTGCCTAGCCTTTGGTGATGCCGAAATCCAGTCTAGTTCACTACTTAACCTTCTTAACCTTGAGTTATCTTGCTTACTCTCTAGTTCAATTCTTTTTTGTTTTTGTTTTAGCCATGCGGTGTAGTTTCCTTCATAGGGTATACCTTTTCCTCGGTCAATCTCTAGGATCCATTCTGTAATGTTATTAAGAAAATATCTATCATGAGTAATAAGTATAATAGTTCCATTGTAGGACTTAAGGTAGTTCTCTAGCCAAGCAACTGTTTCAGCATCAAGATGATTTGTCGGTTCGTCTAGAAGTAAAATATCGGGGTGCTGTAATAATAGCTGGCAGATTGCTATTCGTCTCTTTTCTCCCCCTGATAAATTAACAACACTTTTTTCTGATTCTGGACACCTTAACGCTTCTAATGCTTGATTTACTTTAGAATCTAAGTCCCACAAATCTTTACTCTCTATTTCATTTTGGAGTTCTGCGAGCTCATCAGCATTTTCATCGGAATAATTAACCGCCAACTCATTGTATCTATTCAACAAATCCTTCTGAAACTTTAGACCCAAGGTAACGTTTTCATAAACATTCTTAGAATCATCAAGAGCAGGTTCTTGAGGCAAATAACCTATGCTAACACCTTCGGCCGCCCAAGCTTCACCGGTATAATCTTTTTCTTCACCAGCCATTATTTTTAAAAAAGTAGATTTACCAGAACCATTGACGCCCACAACTCCTATTTTAGCGTTAGGAAGGAAAGACAAGCTAATATCGGAGAATAAATCTTTTCCACCCGGCCAGGATTTCGATAAATGATCTATTACATATGTGTATTGATAACTAGGCATTAATTTTTAATTTCTCTCAAGTATGCTGACTGGTGGGCCCGGCAGGACTCGAACCTGCGACCAAACCGTTATGAGCGGTTTGCTCTAACCAACTGAGCTACGGGCCCATTTAAAAAATACTACTATCTAACTATCAAGAAAGCTCCGAAGTTTTTTTGATCTAGTGGGATGCTTTAATTTTCGTAATGCTTTTGCTTCTATCTGCCTTATTCTCTCTCTAGTCACTGAAAATTGTTGGCCAACCTCTTCTAAAGTGTGATCTGTATTCATTCCAATTCCAAATCGCATTCTTAGAACCCTCTCTTCTCTAGGAGTTAACATTGCTAACACTTTTGTTGTTGTTTCCCTTAAGTTAGATTGAACCGCGGCGTCCACAGGCAATAGAACATTTTTATCTTCGATGAAGTCACCCAAATAACTATCCTCTTCATCGCCAATGGGAGTTTCTAACGAAATAGGTTCTTTTGCAATTTTCAAAACCTTTCTAACCTTGTCTAAAGGCATTTTTAATTTCTCAGATAACTCCTCAGGAGTAGGCTCCCTTCCTATCTCATGCAAAAGTTGTCGGGAAGTTCTAACCAGCTTATTTATAGTTTCTATCATGTGAACAGGTATACGTATTGTTCTCGCCTGATCTGCGATAGATCTAGTTATAGCCTGTCTTATCCACCAAGTAGCATAGGTCGAAAACTTATAACCCCTCCTATACTCAAACTTATCTACTGCCTTCATAAGGCCAATGTTCCCTTCCTGAATAAGATCAAGAAATTGTAAGCCTCTGTTTGTATATTTTTTTGCAATGGAAATAACCAGCCTTAGATTTGCCTCAACCATTTCTTTTTTTGCTACTGCCGCTTCTCGCTCACCCTTTTGAACCTTCAGTACAATTTTACGGAAATCTCCTATTTCTAAACCAGTCTCTTCAGATAACTCAACTATTTCGTTTAAAAGGCCTTTTATATCTTTTCTATTTTCTTGAACAAAAGGTTTCCATCCTTTGCGTTTCAATCTAACTATTCTGCTTACCCAGCCTGCATCAAGTTCATTTCCATAATACTCATTTAAAAAATCTTCTCTGGAAACACCTGAATTATTTGCTATCTTCCAAATAGATAACTCTGAGCCAACAAGACGCTTATTTATATCGTAAAGGTGATCAAGCAATGATTCTATTCTATTGTTATTTAAAAATAATCCCTTCATATGACTCTTTAAAAATTCACTAAATTCATCATACTTCTTAATCTGCAAAGCACTCAAATCGGAATTTTTAGATCTTAATATATTTCTCTTATTTTGAAGGGCTCGTAATTTTTTATACTTAAAAGCTATTTCATCGAATACTAAAAAAACTTCAGGCTTGAGGTCGGCCTCCATAGCCGCTAACGAAACATTATTTTCATACTCATTATAATTATCGTCAGAAGATTCATCATCGTCGGAAGATTCTTCACTTTTGGTAGAATCATTTTGATTCTTTTGGGCAATTTTATTCTTACCTTCAGGGCCAGCATAGGATGTCTCTAAGTCAATAATGTCCCTTAGGAGAACTTGACCTTCATTTAATTCATCCCTCCAAATAATAATTGCTTGAAAAGTTAAGGGACTCTCGCAAAGCCCACTTATCATAGCCTCTTTACCTGCCTCGATACGTTTTGCTATAGCAATTTCACCCTCTCTAGACAACAGATCTACAGAACCCATCTCCCTCAAGTACATTCTTACTGGATCATCAGTTCTATCTGTGGAAGTAGCTTTAACAGGCTTTTCATCTGCCTTTTCATCTGCCTTTTCAGCAACGGCACCATCGTCTTGGTCCTCGCTTTCTACAACAGAAATACCCATTTCAGACAAAAGAGACATGAGGTCTTCAATTTGTTCAGAGGTATATTTTTCAGATTTGATAACTTTATTTAAATCTTTATAATTTACAAAACCCTCTGCCTTGGCGGCTTTTATCATCTTTTTTACAGAAGTATTTGAAACATCAGATATTGAAAGTTCTTGAGATTCAACATCATCTTTTTTTTTATTCGTTTTCTTCTTTGCCATATTTCTCTTCTATCAACTTTATTGAGTTATCTTTATTCTTTATAAGCTCAATAAATCGCCTCTCATCATCTTCGTTATCAATTCTATCTATATTATCTTTTATATCTTTTTCAAGACTCTTTATATGCTGGTCATCAGACAAAATTTCAAGCCAAAGTTTCTTAATTTCATTAAAATCTTTATTTTTTTGATTTAACCAAAATGTATTAGCAAATTTTAAATTCTCTTCTGAAAAACTTTTGTAGTTAATTTTTATATAGTCTTTTAGCAGATCAATACCAAGACCGCCATCCTCTTTTTTTCCTAGCATTATAAGGTTGTTCCTTATTTCCCTTAATCTAGTGTTTTTAAAGCTCGCAGATTCCAAAATTTCAAAAAATTTAATTATAATTTCTGGAAACAGAAGAACGCCAGAAACAACAAGGGCCTCAAGATCCGAAGGGAGTTCACCCCCAGAACCTAAGATACTTGTTTTTAATTTGGTAGACGTGATACCTTTTTTAAAAAAATTACCCCCACCATAGTCATTGCTGTACGAAACAGTCCTAGTCTTATTGTAAAATAGCTCATCTAAGTTTTGTTTAAAGATTAATCCGTAATGCTTTTTTATGCTTGAATCTTTAATTAAATTTATTTTTTTTCTTAACTCACTTTCAAAACCAGATCTTCCCTCGGGAGTATTAACTTCTGAAATACCCATACAAGAATCCCAAATTAAGCTAGTTAACGGAATTGCCTGATCAATTAATTTCTTAAAACTCTCCAACCCATAGTTCTTTATATAATCATCCGGATCAAGGTTACTTGGTAAATTTATAAATTTAAGAGATTTATTAGGTTTAATTAACTTAAGGGCTAATTCGCTTACTCTTAAAGACGCAGCCCTTCCAGCCCTATCACCGTCAAAACAAATGATTGGGGTATTACTCTCTTTCCATAAAATATTTAACTGACTTTCAGTTATTGCGGTACCTAGAGGGGCTACAGCCTTATTAAACCCCTTTGATGCCAAGCTAACGACATCCATATACCCCTCAACCACAATTAAATTATCCCTTTCTTTAATATCTGATCTTATTTTTGAAAAGTTATAAAGAATATTGCCTTTATGAAATACGCTTGTTTCAGGCGAATTAAGGTATTTTGGCTGATCCTCTTTCTTAATAACTCTACCTCCAAAACCTACAACTCTTGCCCTTGTGTCTCTAATCGGAAAAATTATTCGATTACGAAATCTATCGTAATAATTATTGATATTTTTTTCATTTTGGATGACCATGCCCGATAAAATCATAATTTCATGAGAAAACCCCTTAGATAACAAAAAATTTTCTAGTTGATTACCTTGTGGAGAAAATCCAATATCAAAATCTTTTATAATTTCATCATTAACCCCCCTTTCCCTTAGGTACTTCAGGGCAAAGAAGTTTCCTGATTCAAATAATTGAGATAAAAAGAAGGATTTTGAAAGATCTAGCACGCTAAAAATTTCTTTGCTTTTATTAAATTTACTCTCTTCCTCAGGAGATAGACTTTGTAACTGGATACCTGCCTCTTCTGCCAATTTTTCAACTGCTTCAGGGAAACTTAGCCCCCCAACCTCAACTAAGAATGTAAATATATCACCGTGTTTATTTGTGGAGAAGCAATGATAAAATTGTTTTTCATCGTTAACTGTGAAAGAGGGCGTTCTTTCTTTATTAAAGGGAGAAAGACCAACATACTCCTTTCCTTTCTTTTTTAATTGAACCTTTTTTCCAACAACTTGAGAAACAAGAATTCTATCTTTTATTTCATTAAGGATGTTTGTAGAAAATTTCATTTTTTAGCTTTCTAATTTACCTTTAACGACACCTGAAATTTTTCCAAAATCCATTTTTCCTGAAT
The DNA here is from genome assembly GCA_905182015.1 of alpha proteobacterium MED-G09. Lineage (GTDB taxonomy): Bacteria > Pseudomonadota > Alphaproteobacteria > MED-G09 > MED-G09 > MED-G09. The sequence continues at coordinate 33,540 of CAJIZT010000009.1, forward strand.
AATTTTCCTTAAGAAAATTCATAACCTTTCCCATGTCGCGAATTCCATTAGAATCTGTTTCTTTTATAACCTTGCTAATAACCAGGTCAATTTCACTATCATCCATTTGAGCGGGCATATATTTTTGAATTATATTAATTTCATCATTTTCTTTTTTTTCTAAATCCCCCCTATTACTAGTACTGTAAATTTCAGCTGATTCTTTTCTTTGTTTAACCATCTTAGAGAGTAGTTGAATGATCCCAGCCTCATCTAATGATTCTTCACCAGATGAAGTTCTGTTGCTTATTTCAATATTTTTAATCGATGAGGTAATCATCCTAAGGGTTGAAACAGTTAAGACTTCCTTAGCCTTCATAGCGGTCTTTAAGTCATTTTTAATCAAGTCAAATAACATAATTTACTCCTTCAAAATAAGAAAATAATAAAATAGTATGATAGCTAAATATTTAATTTAATCAAATGTATGATTTGATAAAAATTTGCTTTATATCAAATGTTCACTTGACGAATGTTTCTAGTATGAATATTTTTCATCAATCTGAACTTACAAAAAATGATTCGTTAATATTAAAGTATTGATGTCTTAAGCGAGGTAGCACTTATCATGATAATAAACATTAATGCCAATTGTTTATTAAAATCGTTTTATGAGTTAGCCATACTAAAATGTCGTAGGTATCAAAATGTCTAAGTGGGTCCCCCAGAAACCAACAGGAGCACTTGTACTTGCGGATGGAAGGGTCTTTAAGGGATTTGGATGTGGTTTTGTAGGAAGTTCTGTTGGCGAGGTATGTTTTAATACGGCTATGACGGGCTACCAAGAAATAATGACAGACCCCTCTTACGCTTCACAGATTATTACATTTACATTTCCTCATATTGGAAACGTCGGAGTAAACTCTCAAGATATCGAAAGTCATCAAAGTTTAAAAATTAGTGGAGCTATTTTTAGCAGCTCAATAACTTCTCCATCAAATTGGCGCTCAGAAGGAGATTTAAATAACTGGTTAATTGAAAATAAAACTACTGCAATATATGGAATTGATACAAGAGAGCTAACAAGCCACATTAGAAAGAATGGCTTTATTAACGGTATAATAATAAACAATCCAGACGGTATTTCAAACAAAGAATCGTACTTAAAAGAAGCATCTATCTGGAAGGGAATTAACGGTCAAGATCTTGCAAAAACTGTCTCAACAAAAAATATTTATAATTGGGAGGAGAAAGAAATTGAGAACCTGAGCAACACAAGTAGGCAAATTAATAAGCATGTAGTTGTTATAGACTATGGCGTTAAGAGTAATATCTTAAGATGTCTTGCATCAAGGTTTGATAAAGTAACCGTTGTACCTTGCGAAACTAATGAAAAGAGTATTTTGGAACTTAACCCTGATGGTATTTTTCTCTCTAACGGTCCCGGGGATCCTCTAGCAACAGGGCAATACGCCATACAGATAGTAAAAAGTCTAATATCTAAAAATATTCCCATTTTCGGGATTTGCTTAGGTCATCAAATTCTTGCTCTTGCTCTTGGAGGCAAAACTTTTAAAATGCATCAAGGTCATCATGGCGCAAATCACCCAGTAAAAAACCTTCGGGACGGAAAGGTTGAAATTACATCAATGAATCATGGCTTTGCAGTTAAACTTGATTCTCTTCCTTTCGGTGTTATTGAGACGCATAAAAGTCTTTTTGATCAAAGTAATTCTGGATTAATGATTGAAGGTAAGCCTATTTTTTCAATTCAGCATCACCCAGAGGCATCGCCCGGTCCTTACGATAGTTTTTATCTATTTGATAAATTTCAAAATTTAGTTGGAAGTCAATAAAATGCCAAAAAGAAAAGATTTGAAAAGTATTCTGGTTGTGGGCGCAGGTCCTATAGTTATTGGTCAAGCTTGTGAGTTTGATTATTCCGGGACTCAGGCATGTAAGGCATTAAAAAAAGATGGTTATAGAATCATTTTAATTAACTCAAACCCTGCAACAATAATGACGGATCCAGATGTAGCCGATAAGACATATATTGAACCAATAACTGCGGAATTTTTAGAAAAAATTATATTAAAAGAAAAACCTGACGCTCTCTTGCCAACCATGGGAGGTCAAACGGCCTTAAATGTATCATTAGAGGTTTCTAATTCTGGATTTCTTAAAAAACATAAAGTTGAATTAATTGGTGCTGATGAAGAGGCTATATCAAAAGCTGAAGACAGAGATAAATTCCGCAAAGCTATGAAGAAGATAGGATTAAAAACTCCCAAATCATTTGTTTCTAAGTCGCTGGAAAATGCCCTATCGAATCTTGATAGTATTGGGCTTCCTGTAATAATAAGGCCCTCCTTTACACTTGGCGGAACGGGCGGAGGTATCGCAACCAGTCTTGAGGAATATAAAAAAATAGCATCCCAAGGGATTGAGAGCTCTCCGACTAATGAGATTCTTGTAGAAGAATCTGTTGCCGGATGGAAGGAGTATGAGATGGAGGTCGTTAGGGATAAGGCTGATAATTGTATTATAATATGTTCGATAGAAAATATTGACCCAATGGGTGTTCATACAGGCGATTCAATAACAGTTGCTCCAGCTTTAACCCTAACTGACAAGGAATATCAGAATCTAAGAGTAGCTTCTATTAATATACTAAAAGAAATTGGAGTAGATACCGGTGGATCAAATGTGCAGTTTGCTATTAATCCAAAAAATGGTGATATGGTTGTTATCGAAATGAATCCTAGAGTCTCAAGATCATCTGCATTAGCCTCAAAAGCAACTGGTTTTCCTATCGCAAAAATCGCAGCCCTACTTGCAGTTGGCTATACTCTTGATGAACTAAAGAATGATATTACCAAAACAACACCTGCATCCTTCGAGCCATCAATAGATTATGTTGTTACAAAGATACCAAGATTTGCATTCGAAAAATTTCCTGGCTCAGATCCAACACTCTCCTCCTCTATGAAGTCGGTTGGTGAAGCAATGGCTATAGGAAAGAACTTTAAAGAGTCACTTCAAAAAGCACTTCGGTCCCTAGAAACAGGATTAAGTGGCTTTGACGAATTTCTTATTTCGCCTGATATAAAGGAGATAGAGGAGAGATTAAAAAAGACCTCACCTGAAAGAATATTAATCATAGCAGATGCTATTAGAGCTGGTATTACTTTATCAAGAATCCATGAGCTTACATTTTATGATCCATGGTTCTTAAGTCAAATAAATGAAATAATTTTGACCGAAAAAGAATTGAAAGAAAAAGGTATGCCCGAGGATAGAGAGAATATTCTTCTTCTCAAAACCCAAGGATTCTCTGATAAAAGACTTGCAAAAATTACAAATAAAAAAGAGTCACAAATAAGACAATTAAGAGATAACTTTAAAATAAAACCAACTTACAAAAGAGTTGATACTTGTGCAGCAGAGTTTGATTCCAATACCGCCTACATGTATTCAACATATACCGATGCCATTTTTTCAAATTCACTTGTTAACGAATCTCAGCCGTCAGATAACAATAAGGTTATAATACTTGGAGGCGGACCAAACCGTATCGGACAAGGAATTGAATTTGATTACTGCTGTTGCCACGCTTCTTTTGCCCTAGAGGAATTAGGAATTGAAAGCATAATGATTAATTGTAATCCAGAAACTGTTTCAACTGACTATGATACATCGGACCGTTTATATTTTGAGCCTTTAAATTTTGAAGATGTTCTTGAGATCATTAAGATTGAATCCCTTAAAGGAAATCTAATGGGAATTATTGTTCAGTTTGGAGGTCAAACGCCACTCAAGTTAGCCAGAGAAATAGAGGAAAGTAATTTAAATGTTCCAATATTAGGGACATCGCAAGATGCGATAGATCTGGCCGAAGATAGAGATAGATTTAAGAATCTTGTCAATAATCTAAAAATTTTACAACCTGAAAATGGTATAGCCAAGTCATCAGAAGAGGCAATGGAGATAGTAAAAAGGGTGGGCTATCCAGTAGTTATTAGACCCTCCTACGTTCTTGGGGGTAGGGCAATGGAAATTGTTCACTCAGATAAACAATTACAGAAGTACATGAAAGAGGCAGTTATTGTGTCTGGTGAAAATCCAGTATTGATTGATTCATATCTTCGAGATGCCATTGAAGTTGATATAGATGCTTTGTCAGATGGTCAGGATGTTTTTATTGCTGGTATTCTCGAGCATATAGAAGAGGCAGGAGTCCATTCTGGTGACTCAGCATGCTCAATTCCGCCCTTTTCTTTAAATGAAAAAATTCTAAAAGAACTCGAAGATCAGGTGAGACTATTAGCAAAAGGTTTAAATGTTATAGGATTAATGAATGTTCAGTTTGCTATTAAAGATGATACAATATTTATACTGGAGGTTAACCCCAGGGCAAGTAGAACAGTTCCATTTATTGCTAAAGTTCTTGGAAAACCAATAGCCAAAATTGCAACAAAAATAATGCTCGGCAATAAAATAAAAGATATGGGACTAAAAGAAAGTAGGATCCCTCATTTTGCTATTAAAGAAGCTGTTTTTCCATTTAAAAGATTTTCTGGTGTAGACACTATCCTTGGACCAGAAATGCGATCCACGGGTGAGGTAATGGGAATTGATAAGGACTTTGGAATGGCTTTCGCTAAAAGTCAAATAGCCAGTGGAACCAAGGTACCAAAAAAAGGTATTGTATTTATATCGGTTAAAGACACTGATAAGAATAAAATTCTAAACCCAGCCTCACAATTAATTAATATGGGTTTTTCTATTACAGCAACAGATGGAACAGCAGAGTACTTAAATAAAAATGGCGTTACTGCAAAAAAGATTAATAAGGTTCTAGAAGGAAGTCCTCATATCGTTGAGGCTATTAAGGAAGGTCAAATTTCTTTAGTTTTCAATACAACAGAAACGCCTCAGGCAATAAAGGATTCTAAATCAATTAGAAGATCAGCCCTGGAGGCTGAGGTTCCATACTATACAACTGTTTCAGGAGCAACTGCTGCTGTACTAGGAATAAAAGCAGTTACAGGTAGCGAGCTTTCAATTAAGACAATTCAATCATACGGTGAATTACTTAACTAGAATCGATTTTTTTCTTAAAAATTAACAAATACTAGGTTAGAGTGTTTTATGAATAAAATACCAATAACATCTGAGGGCAAGACTTTGGTTGAAGACGATCTAAAGAATCGCAAAGCCATTGAACGTCCAAGAATAATTAATTCGATTGCTGAAGCAAGAGCTCACGGCGACTTATCAGAAAATGCTGAATATCATGCCGCTAAAGAGGAGCAAAGCCATAATGAAACTAAAATTATGGAGCTAGAGGGTATTCTGGGTAGGGCAGAGGTTATTGATCCATCAATGCTATCCGGAGATGAAATAAAATTTAGCGCAACAGTTGTTATAGTTGATGAAGAAACTAATTTAGAATCCAAATATAAAATTGTAGGAGAGGTCGAAGCAGATTTTAAATCTGGTAAAATATCAATTCAATCACCTTTAGCAAAAGCATTAATTGGAAAATCTACCGGAGATTCGGTTGAAGTTAATACCCCTGGCGGAGGAAAATCCTACGAAATTCTAAAGATAGAATATATTTAATTAATTGATAAGATTGGTACCGAAATAGAAATTCTCGTTTATTTTATACTTTGCTACATCACCCCCTGATATTTCCAAGGCAGCTATAACTGGTAATTTTGATTTAACTCTTCTCAAACTCATTGGTTTTAAGTTTTGGTGGATAGAATCAATAGATCCGTCACTCTTTATGAAAATTATATCTAATGGAATTACTGTATTTTTCATCCAGAAGGATGCTTTTTTGGAGTTTTTAAAAATAAATAGCATGCCCTCTTTTAGCTCTAAACTCTCACGAAACATTAATCCTTTGGCCTGATCTTCCAGTGAAGATACAACTTCAACTTTATATTCTAAATGGACTCCATCTGGGTTAAATATTTTAATATACTCCAATGTATCGGCGTGAGTAATTTTAATAGAGAGGCAAAACAAGAAAGCAATAACTACACAATATCTCATGCTACTCAACTCCGGAATTAATAGTTTGAGCTAAAAATTCTAATAAGAAATCTTGATCAATAATAATTTCTAACTCAGCAACTCTAGATTCTAAAAATAACTTCTCCCTGTAGGACCCTTTTGGTGAATTTTTTAATCTAGCGTAATCTTTATCGGTGGTAACAATGTCGGCGTCTTCTTTGTGAGAGGTATCTAAAATCATGCGCGCTTTTTTTTCACTAATCGCTTCGTGATCGTGAAATATAAAATTTCTTATAATATTGAAGCCCTTATCCGCAACTCCTTTTGTAAATTTTCTTGGATTTGATATACCAGAATAAAGAATTACATCAGGTTTAATGCTATCCTCTAAAACAGTATTATACTTAGCGGTAAGCTGTGGGCCTCTCCATAATTCTTTAATTTCATTAATGGAAATATGCTCCTCTCCAATTGAATCAATAAAAATTATTAGATCAGTCCTTTTTAATCCATCAGCTAAAGACTCCCTCATTGGACCAAATGGAATTAAAGAGCCGTTGCCAAAACCCTTTGATAGATCGACTAAAACAATACTTATATCCTTTTTTATTGAAGGGTTTTGAAAGCCATCGTCAAGGATCGCTACATTAACTGGTGTCTTTTCCAAAATTTTAATAGCTTCTTTTCTATTCCTAGATACTACCGTTAGGCCATCCATGGAATGCAAAATGGATTCATCTCCAAATTCTTTTGGTAAATCAGTTTCAGTAATAATTTTTGTTAAATTATTACTCCCACCATAGCCCCTTAAGATTACTCCTGTTGTAAGCCCTTTGGATTCAATTACTCTCCTAATAAGTCTTGTAAAAGGAGTTTTCCCTTGACCACCTACTACAAAATTACCAACACAAACTACAGGAATTGAAGAGGAATATTCTTTAACAAAAAAATTCTTAAAGAAAATTATTAAGCTTAAAAATAAACTCCATATAAAAATAAGACAATTTATTGGAAATGGGGGGTTAGAGTACCACCAGAATTTTGGTTCACTTATTCTCATTTTTTAAACCAATAATTTTTGTAGCTACTTTAACTGCAGCACCACCAAGCGAATTCGCGTAATTTTTTGATTCTAGAGCCATACTCTTTATTAAAGATAAATTTTTAATGGCTTTCAGATCATCATAGCTGTTGATAACCTTAGCTCCTCCGCACTCTATTAAGCCGTTGTACTCTTCCTTAAAGTTATAAAAGTAAGGGCCAGTAAAAATAGCATTATTAAGTCGAGCAGCCTCTATTGGGTTATGACCCCCTATATTTTCAAAAGAACCACCCAAAAGAACATACGATGCTTTTTCATAAAAATACCCTAACTCGCCAATAGAATCTAAAATTAATATTTTAATACCATCCTTTATTACCAAAGAATTAGATCGTAAAATAAAATCACAATCAGAAAATCCTTCCGCCTTAATTCTTCCAATAATATTGTCCCTTCGATCAGGGTGTCGTGGTGCCAAAACTAAAAACAAATTTGGTCTAGTGGATAAAAGATTTTTAAAGGTTTTTAAAATACCCCCTTCCTCACCAGGGTGAGTTGATGCGGCCACTAACATTATTTTATTTATAAAATTTTTTTCAAATTCATAAAAAATTTCCTTATTAAGAGGAAGGCTTTTAGAATCATGCTTTAGATTTCCAAGCATAAGTATATTTTTTCCTCCTAGATTTTCTAATCTTTTTTTGGAGAGATTATCCTGAGAGATAATAATGGAAAATATAGATAATAAATATTTAATAGTTTTTTTGAAATTAGACCATTTAGCTTCTGATTTTTTTGTAATGCGAGCGTTTACTAAGGCAATTGGAATTCCTTTTCTTTGTGTTTCAATTAGGATATTGGGCCATATTTCAGATTCAATAAATACTGAAATATCAGGATTCCAGTGAGACAGGAATCTCACACAATAAGACTTTACGTCCCACGGAAGATACTGGTGGATAACTCCTTTTATACCTCTCTTAGATAAAATATCTTTTGATGTTTTTGTTCCGGTAGTTAGCAAAATATTATAATCTGGTGCTAATTTAATTAACTCATCGATTAACGGAATAGCCGAAAGTGTTTCACCAACGCTAGCAGCGTGAATCCAAATAAGCTTTCCTTGGGGTCTCTTTATTTTACAAAAACCTCTTCTTTCAGAAAAATTACCTTTCTCTTCTTTGTTTCTTAGAAGCCTACCAAGAAAAAAAATGAAAAAGAATGGTCTAAAAAAATTAGCGATAATTTTATAAATACTTAATGTAATCATACTATTTTATTCTACCCTCCTCTTTGACGCTTCATAAGCTTCGAGTAGTTTATCTTCCAGAATCTTCCTTGCTTCTTCCATTTCTTTCTTTGAAGCATTCCGTTTAATTGAGATTGGATCTCCCCAAACTACACACCCCCTTCCAAAAGGAAGGTTGATCGTAAATTTATCCCAGTTGTTAAACTCATATCGCCTCGATGTGGCCGCAGCAACTGGCACTATAGGAATGCCCGACATTCTTGCTAGCGTTATAACCCCTAATCCAGAAACCTTTCCTGGTCCCGGGGGTTGGTCGGCGGTTAGAGAAACGGAAGAGTTCAATTTTAAAACTTTTAGCATTGACCTTAAGGCCATTGCGCCTCCCTTTTCTTTAATTCCTAGTTTCTTTGGATTTCCAGCACCGCGAATTAATTTAATACCAAAGTTTGAAAGAACAGAACTTATAAAATTTCCATCACCATGTCTTGAGACCAAGGCAAACAAATCCTGCTCCTTGTAATTCCACAGACCTGGAAGCATTAAACTCTGACCATGCCAATGAACCCAAATAAATGGCTTTTTCTTTTTCCAGAAACTTTTGGGAACGCCCTCATTATAGCGCTCCCATCTATTTGTTAAACGAACAAATCTCAGAAAAATAAAAAACAGGTAAGATGCGGGTTTAAGAAAAATAATTTTACTCAATAACGCTCTCCGGAAACTGAGTTTTAAATAAAAATGAATACAGTCCATCTTTTTTAATCAAATATTCGTGATTTCCTTCCTCAACGATCTTTCCTTTGTCCATAACATATATCTTATCAACATTTCTTACAGTTGAAAGCCTGTGAGCTATAACTAATGCAGTTTTATTTTTTATTAATGCATCTAATGCAATTTGAACTTTCTTCTCAGAATCGCTATCTAAAGAAGATGTTGCCTCATCTAACAAAAGTATAGGAGCATTTTTAATCATCGCTCTAGCTATTGCAATTCTCTGTTTTTGTCCTCCAGATATTCTTACACCTGCCTCACCTGCGACAGTATTGTAACCATCAGGTAAATCTTTAACAAAGTCATCCACGAGAGAATCTTTGCAGACTTTCTGGAAAAACTCTTCATCAATATGGTTATTACCAAATATTATATTTTCTCTTATTGAAAGATCAAATATAAGCGCATCCTGTGAAACCAAGGCCGATGCCTTTCTTAAATCTGATAACATTAAATCTTTAATATCCTCGCCCCCAATTATAATTTTTCCTGCTGATGTATCGTAAAATCTCGGTACAAGATTCAACAGGCTGGACTTGCCGGCGCCAGAGGGTCCAACAAACGCAACTGTTTGGCCGGCAATAATCTCCATTGAAATATTATTAAGAACATAATTATTATCATCAGAGTATGAGAAAGAGACATTTTGAAAACTGATTGATCCAAGAACCTTATTAGTCTTTTTTAATCCCTTTTTATCTTTAATCATCGGCTCATTATCAAGTATAGGAAAAAGTCTCTGAGATGCTGCAACGCCCTCTTGAAGCATGGCCTGTAAGTTTGCAACCGCCTTTAGAGGGCCGTAAAGTAAGCCAGATGCAGTAGTAAAGGCCATAAAGCTACCAACAGTCATTAGTCCATCTAAGGACTTATTGCCGGCATAATAAATTATAAAAGCAATTGCAAACCCAGTCACAATTTCCATGATTGGTGCAGAAGCTGATCTAGCCCTTACGCCTTTCATTGAAAAATTAACAACTTGGTCAATTATTATTGTTGCTTTTTTTAAATGAATTTTTTCCTTACCATAGGCTTTGATAATTCTTATTCCCTTTAAAGTTTCGGAGACTAGAGCAGATAAGGTGCCAATCTCTTCTAAACTCATTCGTATCGCCTTTCTTAATTTTTTTCCAAGAAGCTTTAAACCTATTGCAGCAGGTGGTAAAACTATAAAAAAGATAATAGCTAAAGTTGAATCTATATAAAATAAATATGCAATAAGGCCTACAACCATGAGAATATTTCTAGATAAATTAACAACAACAGAGGACATAGTCTCGCGTAGCTTAGAAGAATCTGCGGTAAAGCTAGATATAAATCTAGCTGAATGTATAGAGTTAATGTAAGAGAGATCGGAATTTAAAATCGATTTGTATAAGTCTTTTTGAAGAGACCCAACTATTCTTTGACCTATGAAATTTACAGATACATTCGCACCGAATGTTCCTATAGCTCTTATTAACATAATTAGTACTGCAATAAGAGGAAGTACGGTAAGCATACTCCTGTCGGCATTAACAAAAATGTCATCAATTACGCGCCGGATTAACTCTGGAAGTGCCGGTGTTGTTAAGGCAACTATTGCATTGCAGAATAAGGCTATTAGCAATAACCGTGTTGATCCTGCGGCATAATCGCTCCATATTCTTTTAATGGTTAGGAGTGTATAATATTTATCATTATCTTTCATTTTCTTCCACTAGGTAGACTTATATATAAAAACCTTAACACGCTCATGTATTATCATAAAGATTGAATAGTATATTGCTTGTTTAGCTAAATCATCTTAGTTTGTCTTGCTCTCATTGTTTGGTGAAAATATGTCAATAAAACTATCTAAAAATTTAGAAAATATACCTCCTTCTGCTACTGTAACTATGACGCAGCTTGCAAGAGACCTCAAAAATCAAGGAAAGGATGTTGTAAGCCTATCCGCTGGTGAGCCTGATTTCGACACACCCGACCATATAAAGATGGCTGCTATTGAGGCTATAGAGCGTGGTGAAACTAAATATACCGCAGTTGATGGGATTGATGAACTAAAAGAAGCTATCATAAGAAAGTTTCAAAAAGATAATAACCTTACATTTCTCAAAGAAAATATTTCTGTTGCCCCTGGAGGTAAGCCAATTATTTATAATGCAATGATTGCAACCCTAAATCATGGTGATGAGGTAATTATACCGGCTCCATATTGGGTTAGTTATCCCGATATAGTAAAGCTAGCAGGGGGTACGCCAGTAATAATAAAGACAAGTGAAGAAAGTGACTTCAAAATTAGTGCTAGTGATTTAGAAAAAAATATAACAGAGAACACAAAATGGTTAATTTTAAATTCTCCATCTAATCCCACAGGGGAAGTTTACTCTAGAAGTGAATTAAAATCTTTAGCAGGGGTGTTAAAAAAATACCCAAATGTTTATATATTATCGGATGATATATACGAACATCTAGTTTATGGAGAATTAACTAAGTTTTCTACAATTTCTGAAGTTGAATCTAGTATCGCCGAAAGAACACTGACAATGAATGGTGTATCAAAAGCATACTCAATGACTGGATGGAGAATCGGTTATTGTGCGGGACCAAAAAAGATTATTGATGCTATGAGAAAGCTTCAAAGTCAATCGACTTCAAATCCATCATCCATTAGTCAGTGGGCAGCTGTTGAAGCATTAAATGGTAAAAAAGATTTTTTAAAAGGCTGGCTTCTATCCTTTGAGGAAAGAAGGGACAGGGTAGTCGAAATGATTAACTCAGCCAATGGCCTTACATGCCTTAAGCCTAAGGGAGCTTTTTATGTTTACCCTTCATGTCAAAAAATTATTGGAAAGAAGACGGTTGAAGGGAATGTGATAAGTAATGACGAAGACTTCGCCATGAATTTATTAAAATATAAGTCGGTTGGAGTTGTTCATGGTGCTGCTTTTGGTTTATCGCCGTATTTTAGAATCTCTTATGCAACCTCAATGCAGAAATTAGAAACCGCCTGCAACAGAATAATTGAATTTTGTGATGACCTTGAATGAAACAAAGAGAAGATTTTTTAAAAGATGACCTTGGACCTTTATTAGAGCATCCAAAAAATAATAACAAAACTGAGCCTAATATACCATTTAAATTAGTTTCCGATTTTAGTCCTGCAGGCGATCAACCCCACGCAATACAAGAACTTTTAGCGGGTATAGATAAAGGAGAAAGATCTCAGATATTACTTGGCGTCACAGGTTCCGGAAAAACCTTTACGATGGCAAAAATTATTGAGGCTACACAAAAGCCAGCATTAATACTTGCGCCAAATAAAACTCTAGCAGCCCAGCTTTATTCTGAATTTAAAGATTTCTTTCCGGAGAATGCTGTTGAATATTTTGTATCATATTATGATTACTATCAGCCTGAAGCTTATGTCGCGAGAACAGATACATACATTGAAAAGGATGCAAGTATTAATGAACATATTGATAGATTGAGACACTCGGCAACTAGGTCGCTAATGGAGAGAAATGATGTAATCATAGTATCATCAGTTTCTTGCATCTATGGTATTGGGTCTGTTGAGACTTACTCTTCAATGACTACCGTTGTTGAAAAAGGGGATACGCTAGAAAGGCAAGTTCTTTTAAAAGAACTTGTTACACTACAGTATAAAAGAAATGACACTAGCTTTGTAAGAGGAACGTTTAGAGTTAGAGGCGACATGATAGAGATATGGCCCGCTCACCTTGAGGGAAGAGCATGGAAAATATCATTATGGGGTGATGATGTAGAAAGTATAAGTGAATTTGATCCCCTGACAGGAGAAAAAATTAGGTTTTTGGATAGGATAAAGATTTACGCTAATTCACATTATGTAACACCAAGGCCAACACTCCAACAGGCCTCCAAAGGCATAAAAAAAGAATTACTCCTGACATTAAAACAGCTTGAAAAGGAAAATAAACTTTTAGAGATGCAACGATTAGAACAAAGAACTGTTTTTGATTTAGAGATGATGGATGCCACAGGTAGTTGCTCAGGTATTGAAAACTATTCGAGATATTTGACCGGAAGAAAGCCTGGTGAACCACCCCCGACACTATTTGAGTACCTATCAAACAATTCAATAATCTTTGCTGATGAGAGCCATGTAACAGTTCCACAACTTGGGGCAATGTACAAAGGGGATTTTAGTAGAAAAACAACTCTTTCCGAACATGGGTTTCGATTGCCGTCATGCAAGGATAATAGACCATTGAAATTTGAAGAATGGGAATTAATGAGGCCAACAAGTATATTTGTTTCGGCTACCCCCGGGCCCTGGGAATTAGAACAAACTAGTGGAGTATTTGCAGAGCAAATTATCAGGCCAACAGGTTTAATCGATCCAGAATGCATAATAAGGCCAGCAATAAACCAGGTGGATGATTTAATTTATGAGTGCAAATCTATTGCTAAAAAAGGACAAAGAGTTCTTGTGACTGTCTTAACAAAAAAAATGGCCGAGGATTTAACTGAATACATGAACGAACAAGGCATCAAGGTTCGCTACCTTCACTCAGATATTGATACTCTTGAGAGAATAGAGATACTGAGAGATCTTCGAATTGGTGTATTTGATGTTTTGGTCGGCATTAACCTTCTTAGGGAGGGATTAGATATTCCTGAATGCGCATTAGTTGCGATACTTGATGCTGATAAAGAAGGATTTTTGAGATCAGAAACATCATTAATTCAGACCATGGGCAGGGCTGCTAGGAATATTGAAGGCAAGGTTATATTATATGCTGACAAGATGACAGGCTCAATGGAAAGAGCTATTGGAGAAACAAAGAGAAGGAGAGTAAAGCAAGAGCAGTATAATAAAGATAATAACATAACCCCAATGAGCATTAAAAAGGGCATTAGAGATATACTTGGAAGTATATATGAAAAAAATCACACTAAAATTGATGCTCCAGAAAATTTCGAAGATGATTTATTTGTAGGAAACAACTTAAAGAAGCATCTAGAAAAACTAGAAAAAAATATGCTTTCTGCAGCTGAAGATTTAGACTTTGAGAAGGCAACAAAAATAAGGGATGAGATCAAAAATCTTAATGAAACTTCATTAATTTTATTAGACAATCCAATGTCAAGAAACATAAGAAAAAAGTAGGAAATTAATTATGAAAGCAGTACACAAAAAATCAATGAGGCCCGGGGTAGCGTTGGTAACCGGAGGTTCAAAAAGAATTGGGAAAGATATGATTAAAAAACTTTCATCTCTCGGCTGGAAAGTTGTTATTCACTTCAATTCTAGTACTGATGATGCTAAGGACCTGGAAAAACAAATAAATAAAAGTGGTGGGTATGCGTTAGCCATTAAAGCAGATTTGAATAATCCAACAGCTGTCAGAGAGCTAATCCCAAGGGCTGAGAAAAAATTTGGAAAAATTTCCACCTTAATTAATAACGCATCAATTTTTGAAGATGATACAATAGAAAATCTGACATCGGAGTCATGGGATCTTCACAATAATGTTAATCTTAAAGCTCCATTATTTTTATCCCAATCATTTTCAAAGCATTTACCAGATAAATATCCGGGTGTAATTATCAACTTAATCGACCAAAGAGTATTATTTCCTAGGCCAGACTTTATTTCCTACTCCTCATCCAAGCAATCGTTACTCTGGTTAACAAAGACATTAGCTCAAGGATTAAGCCCCCATATAAGAGTTTGCGCCATTGGGCCAGGGCCAACATTAAGGGGTGCGCGCCAAACAGAAAGAGATTTTGAAAACCAATGCGAATCAGTCCCTCTTGGAATAGGCTCTAATCCAGACGAAATCACTCAGGCGGTCGAATTTATTTTAAATACACCCTCCTTTACGGGACAAATGATTACACTAGATGGTGGGGAACATTTGGATTGGATAAAGCCTGAAGATAAAAATTTTAAAGACTAAATAAAGACTCATATAAAGAGTATTAAGTATCATTATTAAACAATAAGTTAGTTATCTTGTGGTAACAAAATTCCTTACTTGTACACAAGATGGTTTCCACAGATATAAAAAACTACCCGAAGCAAAAGAAAAAACTACAGCCAAGGAATAGTAAGGAATTATATATACTTATCAGTATGTTATAAGATTAACTCCATAATAACTCAAAATAAGCTATCTTTGTTTAAGAAAGACCTAAGTAAGTTAGTTTTCAACAAAGTTATCCACAGGGTATTTATTCAACTAATAATGTAATATAAAATCAACACATATAAATGATAGATAATAAATTAAATAAAACAAAGCTCACAGGTAGAGAAATTTTAAACAAAAAAATAAAAGCTATTCCTGAAAAACCTGGCGTATACAGAATGGTAGGGGAAGAAAAAAATATTCTTTATGTCGGTAAAGCAAAAAATATCAAAAAAAGACTATTAAGCTATGTGCGTCCTAACGGAAATAATAACCGCATCAGTAAAATGGTAAGTCTTATAAAAGATATTGAAATAACAATTACAGAAAATGAAACAGATGCGCTGCTTCTTGAATTAAATATGATTAAGAGTCTTAAACCAAAATATAATATAATGCTCAGGGATGATAAAACATTCCCCTACATACACTTAAGTAAGGGTGATTTACCATCCAGAATATCCAAATATAGGGGTGTGAGAAATAAACCAGGAGAATATTTTGGTCCTTTTGCCATGGAAGGATCGGTAAAAAAGACAATTAATATTATCCAAAAAGCCTTTCTTCTAAGAACATGTACAGACAGTTATTATCAAAATCGTCAGCGTCCGTGCCTTTTGTTTCAAATAAAAAAATGCTCTGGCCCGTGCACAAATGAAATATCAAAGGATAATTATAAGTTACTCGCTAGTGATGCAAAAAAATTCTTTATAGGGAAGTCAACTTCAATACAAAATAAACTTTCTCAACAAATGCAAAAGGCATCAAATAATCAAGATTATGAATTGGCAGCACAATACAGGGATAGGATAAGTGCACTAGCTGATATCAATCAATCTGATACAATCAATCCACAATTTTTAGAAGAGGCAGATGTATTTGCTGTAAGCAGGGTTAATAACAAGGCCTGTGTTCAGGTATTCTTTTTTAGATCCTGGAGAAACCTCGGCAATAAATCTTATTTTCCAATAAACACAGAAGATGTATCGGAAAGTGATATTTTAGACTCATTTATTCCACAGTTTTATCAAAACAAACCAGTTCCTAGATTAATCTTAATAAGTCACAATATACGATCCAACTCTCTTTTGTCTAAAGCTTTTTCAATCAAAGAGAAAAGAAAAGTAACAATATCTAAGCCAGCAAAGGGTGAGAGAAGAAAAATTCTTCAGCATGCGTTGGATAATGGAAAACACGCACTCAAACGCCATCAAATTAGCTTACTCAGTAATGAAAAAAATCTTTTAGGTGTTAAGAATGCGTTAAATTTAAAAAAAATACCAAAAAGAATAGAAATCTATGACAATAGCCATATTCAAGGATCGTTCGCGGTTGGTGCAATGGTAGTTGCTAACGAAGAGGGCTTAATAAAAAGCGAATATAGAAAATTTAATATAAAAGATGCCAACACTAATGATGATTTTGCAATGATGAATGAAGTAATAAAAAGAAGATTTAAAAGATTATCAAAAGATAGTGGTACCGATAAATCAAAGTATCCTGATATTATCCTTATTGATGGAGGAAGAGGTCAATTTAGCTCAACAAAATCGGCTCTAAATAGCTTGGGGATTAATGATATTACTATTATTTCTATCGCAAAAGGTGAAAAAAGAAACGCAGGAAGAGAGAAGTTATATACCACAAGGGATAGACCATTTTTACTTAAACCCAATGATCCAACTCTATTTTATTTGCAACGACTAAGGGATGAGGCGCATAGATTTGCGATTGGAACTCATAGGAAAAAAAGAAGTAAGGAAATTACCAAGAATCCACTTGATGAAATACCTGGTATAGGACTAAAAAGAAAGAAAGCATTGCTAAATTTTTTTGGTTCAGCTCGTTCAGTAGGGCAAGCTAAAACCGAAGAACTAACGTCAGTAGAAGGAATCTCGCTAAATATCGCTAATTCTATTTTTGATTGGTTTCATGACTAGTCTTAATTAAATTTATGAGTTAAATATTAAATATGCCAAATTTATTAACAATTACGAGAATATTATTTTCAACGTTAATAGCGTTAATTTTAATCTTTTTTCCAAGTAAGATGTCATATCTCATTAGCTTTATCCTATTTTGTTTGGCAGGTATAACAGATTTTTTTGACGGTTGGCTTGCTAGGAAAAAAAACGAAATTAGTGACCTTGGAAGAATGCTTGATCCAATTGCAGATAAAATACTTGTGATTTCAACTCTAGTTGTTTTAATTTCTAACGATGTTATAGAAGGTTATAATTTAATAGCCGCTCTGACTATTATTTATCGGGAGATTTTTATTTCTGGCTTAAGAGAGTTTCTTGGAAATAAATCCTTAGTAGCTAATGTTACTAAAGCTGCCAAATGGAAAACAGCAATACAATTTATAACAATTTCTAGCTTTTTAGCTAGTAAGGTTATTGATGATTATTTTTTATACACAGGCATGGTCTGTAGTATTCTAATCTGGGTAACATCTATAATTTCACTATACACAGGAATCAATTACTTAAATGGTGCGTCAAATTACTTTAAAATTAAAAGAAAATGAAATTAATATATTTTGCAAAAGTTAGAGAAATTTTAGGTAAAAGTGAAGAAATCATAGAAGTTCCTTCTGAAATAAAAACTATTCAAAATTTAATAGATTTTTTAATAAGTCATGATCCCTCCTATAAAGCCGCTCTCGAAGATAAGGATTTCTTTGTCGCGTGTGACGAAGAGTTGGTTGATATGGATTTTATAATAAAAAGAAAGTCTGAAATAGCTATATTTCCTCCCGTGACAGGTGGCTAATGATTGAAATTAGAATACACCCACAATCATTTGACATTGACTACGAAATGAAAAGGATACAAGAATCTTCCTCAAGCGGTGCAATGGTTAGTTTTTTAGGGTCTGTAAGAGACATTCAGTCAAAAAACTCCCTAAAAAACCTAGAAATAGAGCACTACCCAAAGATGGCTCATAAGGTTCTTAACGAAACGGCCAAATATGCATTCGAAAAATGGAAGCTATCCCGTTGTTTAATAATTCACAGATACGGTAAACTAAAAATAAATGACCCTATAGTCTTAATAGTTACTCAATCTGATCATAGAAAAGAGGCCTTTAAGGCTAATGAATATATTATTGACTTTTTAAAAATTAATGCACCTTTTTGGAAGAAAGAAAATACATCAAAAGATTCTTACTGGGTAAGTCAAAAACCCTGACTGGGTTCTCTCCCTACTCACCCGTCCAATTATTAACAAGTTTTACATAGGAAGATGAAATTCTTTTAATTACATCTCCGACGAAAAATTTATGTTCATCGATCTCAGAAACAGGGGTAACTTCGGCTGCAGTACCTGTAATAAAACATTGTTCAAAGTCTTTAAGGTCATCCAAAACAAGGACTCTTTCAATAACATCCATTCCAATATCTTTGGCAATTCCAATTACCGTTCTCCTTGTTATACCATCAAGAAAGCAGTCAGGAATAGGAGTATGAATTTCATTACCCTTTATAAAGAAAATATTTGCTCCAGTTGTTTCAGCAATTTGATCTCGATAATCAAGCATCAGAGCATCTGAAAAACCTTTTGATTCTGCTTTTTGTTTTGCAAGCGAACATATCATATATAATCCTGACGCCTTTGCCTTACACGGTATTGTCTCAGGTGATGGACGCTTCCATTCAGAGAGTGTAACCTTTATTCCTTTTAATATTTCTTCAGGGGTAAAATAAGTAGGCCACTCCCAAACGGCAATTGCGCAATGAACTTTAGCATTTGGTGCAGAAACTCCCATTTCTTCACCACGCCAAACTATTGGTCTTAAATATGCATTTGTTAAATTATTCAACTCCAGGGCTTTGCGTGAGGCCTCAATAATTTCATCTACTGAATAAGGGATTTTTAGATCTAAGGCTTTTGCTGAGTCAAACAATCTTTCTGTATGTTCTCTTACCTTAAAAATCTTACCCGAATAAGATCTTTCTCCTTCAAAAACAGAGCTTGCATAATGAAGACCGTGACTAAGGATATGAATATTAGCATCTTTCCATTCAATGAACTTTCCATTAAACCAAATTAGTCCTTCGCGATCACTCATAGATGTAGATACCAAAATACTCTCTCCCAAAAAAAACTAATATATTCGAGCAGTGAGCGGTAGCATTGGGATTAAGAGTAGTCAATAAAATTGATTAAATCTAATAAATATAAACTTAAACATTTCATAAAATAAAGATTATATACTATTAATTAGTTATGAATAAAAAAGATATAAACATAGCTAATCAAAAAAACCTTCTTGTTGTAGATGACGACGAGAGAATAAGAAATTTATTAAAGGAATATCTTGTTACTGAAGGGTTTGTAATCTCAACAGCGAATAGTGCAGAAAAAGCTCGTGAGAAAATGAAATATATAAGCTACGATCTTATTATCCTAGATGTAATGATGCCTGGTCAAAATGGTTTGGAATTTACATCAGAGATAAGAAAAAAGTCTCAGACTCCAATTATACTATTGACAGCTAAGTCGGAGGTAAATTCTAAAATCGAGGGACTGGAAACAGGCGCAGATGATTATATTACAAAACCATTTAGCCCAAAAGAGCTTGTTCTGAGGATTGATTCAATTCTTAGACGATCAAAAAATAGTACTTCTTTCACTTCAAAAATATCCTTTGGAGATTATACCTTAAATACCGAGACTAGAAACCTTACCAAGTCTGGAAAAAGATTCTATCTCACGGAAAGAGAGTTAGATATTTTAATCCTACTTTCTAAAAGTCCCGGTCAACCAATAAGTAGAGAAGGTTTAGCCGGAATAGATGAGCCTGGAAGAGCGGTTGATGTCGGAATAAATAGATTAAGAAAAAAAATAGAAGATGATCCAACAATGCCTATTTGGCTCCAAACAGTTAGAGGTAAGGGCTATATTCTTAGACCAAACTCATAATGAAAATAAAAATACCAATATTAAAATCATTAAAAAAAATTTCACCTACTGGACTTTACTCTCGATCTTTAATCATCATCATAATGCCTATTGTAATACTTCAAGCAATTCTAACGTTCGTATTTCTTGAGCGTCACTGGGAGCTTGTTACAAGAAAACTTTCTGCTTCTGTAGTTTCAGATATCGGTATGATTTTAGATATGCAAAAAAATTTAGATATAAAAATTATTTCGTCTAATGCAAAAAAATTTTATGACATTACAATAAACTTTTTGCCTAATAAAAGAATTCTTCACCAACAAGCATTGCCAAGGAATTTATTAGAAAAAACCCTTACACGGGAATTAATAACGGGCTTGAATAAAAAAGCTTTCGTTCGTGATATTTTAATTGATAAAAAAGTGATGATTGAAATAGAAATGGAAAACGGCGTATTTGAATTTCTAGTTCCCCGAAGAAATGTATACGCAACTAATAGTCATATTTTTTTAGTATGGATGGTTATTTCTTCAATATTAATCCTTTCAATCGCAATATTATTTTTACGCCAACAAATCAAACCTATTGAAAAACTCGCTAAGGCAGCTGAATCTTTTGGAATAGGAAAAAAGATTGAAAACTTTAAACCGACAGGTGCTACAGAGGTTCGTAAGGCCGCTGATGCATATATAAAAATGCAAGAAAGAATAGAAAAGTTCATAGAACAAAGAACACTGATGCTTGCGGGCGTTAGTCATGACCTAAGAACACCCCTGACAAGGATTAAGCTTCAATTAGAAATGTACTCTAACCAGAAAGGAAATGAAGACTTGTTAAAAGATGTAAATGAAATGCAGTATATGCTGGAAACATACTTAGACTTTTCTCAAACAGCCTCTAGTGAAGAAAGCACTGAGGTAAATTTAAACAAACTAATAGAAAATATTATAGATACAGCACGGGGGAAGACTTTATCAATAGCCTTTAAGACTTCTAAAATTGGGCACATAAAATATTTTTGCAAACACATTGCCCTTAAAAGGTGCATAGTCAATCTAATTAATAATGCTAAGGTTTTTGGTGATGAAGTTCAGATAAGCCTTATTGAAAGGAAAAGTCTAATAAAAATTTCCATAGATGATAATGGTCCTGGAATTCCAAAAAGAGATTATGGGAAGTCTTTAAAACCCTTTCAAAGGCTAGACTCGTCGAGAAATCAAAATATTGCCGGATCAGGACTAGGGTTATCAATTTCTCAGGAAATTGCAAGCAGTCTTGGAGGGGAAATTAATTTATCAAAAAGTAATTTAGGTGGCCTGAGGGTGACGATCACCCTGCCTGTAAAAAAAGAAATTTAATTACTCAGCTCATTACTTCTCTTAAAAGCCGCTTTAATTGCTTTTTTAAAAATATTATAAAAATCTTTTTCAGAGCTCATCATCACATCAAGCGCAGCCTCTGTTGTTCCACCTTTTGATGTTACTTTTTTCCTTAAACTAGCCAAACTCTCAGTTGAATTACGCATTACATCAGCAGAGCCTATAACAACTTGTCTAGATAATTTATGAGCATCCTGATTACTCAAACCCATCTCCTCTGAGATTAAAGCAAGACACTCTGCTAAAAAAAAGAAATAGGCTGGCCCAGATCCTGATGTTGCCGTAATCACATCCATCATAGCCTCATTATCAACCCAAATAATCTCACCGACTTCTAAAAAAATTTTACCTGCAGTAGCTTTGAAGGATTTATTTGCATTATTACTGCCGCAAAGAGCTGTCATACCACTACCTTCAGACACAGCTAGATTTGGCATTGTTCTTATTACGGGTGATTCTTTAAAAAAACTTTTAAACTCTTTGATTTTAGTTCCTGCAAGAATTGAAATTATTGAAAAGATTTTTTTTTGATTTAAATTTTTACCTAGCCCTGCGCAAACTTCATTAATAGACTGGGGTTTAACTGCAAATATTACTAAGTCAAAATCTGGGTCTTTAATATCCTCAGGCGACTTGTAATATTCTATTCCATTTGGATTTATGAGTTTTTGAATATCATTGGTTAAATTTGGCTCAATAATAGAAATATCAAAATCTAATTTGTTGCTAGCTATTAAGCCTTTCAACAAACTTCCTCCCATCTTTCCTGCACCTAAAATTAATAATTTTTTATGAGTATCCATGGCTATTTTAATTATCTACTAAGCCTCACCCTGTGTATTAAATAAAACTGCCTCAAGAGCTTGATCAGCATTCTTATTAGCCCACAGGATGTATTGAAATGCGGGGAAAAATTGATCACATGATGATACCGCTTGAAACATAACCTCATCAAATTGCTCTTGTGAAATTTTATCTCTATTAAAAAGCGACGTATTTCTATAAAGCACAACACCTTCATCAATCCATATATCAAAATGCCCTAGCCACATTTGATTATTTATAGAAGAAACTAAATGAAGAATATTATTTTTATGTCTTTGTTGAAATTTTAAATCAAATCCACAGACGATATTTATACCTTCAAAGTCATCAACCCATGTTACTGATATTTGATAATCAGACCATTGCCCTTTAGCAATAATTGATACCTCATTTTCAGTTCTTTCATAGGTCCAATCCCTCATGCTTGCCACCATTTCAACGGTATCTAAGGGATCTTCCAATAATTCAATATTTTTTGATAAAGCCATAAATTACCACATATAGTGTTTGAATTATGTTACCATACTACAAATTGAAAAAACATAATAGTTAAAATGCCAAAATATTTTAAATTAGATAAAATAAATGTATAAATTAATATAAATGAAAAATATTATTCTAAATATTGACCCAGTAGCGATTTCAATAGGACCAATAAATATATACTGGTATGGAATTGCTTATATGCTAGGCATGTTGCTTGGGCTTTATTACGCAAAAAAAATAGTTAATAAACAAAAGATAAACTCCGACTTAAGCATTGATCAACGTGATATTGATGAGATATTTCTTTGGATAGTTGTTGGTATAATACTTGGCTCACGCATAGGTTATGCATTATTTTATAATATAGATTTTTATATCGCCAACCCAATTTCAATATTTGCCTTATGGAGGGGAGGGATGTCATTCCATGGGGGTGTGATAGGAGTGTTAGTGGCAATAATTTCTTACTCATATTTATACAAGAAGCCTATTTTAGAGCTAGGGGATGTTATTTGCGCCGTGGTTCCAATTGGATTATTTTTTGGAAGAATAGCAAATTTTATTAATGGTGAGTTGTGGGGTAAAGTTACAAACGTACCTTGGGGTGTGGTATTTCCAAGAGCTGGTGAATATCCACGTCACCCCAGTCAATTATATGAGGCTGGTCTTGAGGGAATACTTTTATTTATGATTCTAGCAGCTTTAATCGCCAGTAAAGGACTAAAAAAGAGAGGGCTGATTAGCGGATATTTCTTATTGGTATACTCCCTGTCAAGAATTCTAATTGAATTTTTCCGTGAACCAGATCACCATATTGGTTATATAATTCCCAATGTAACTATGGGAATTATTCTATCTATTCCCCTTATGTTAATAGGTTTAATTTTAGTAATTAACTCTGTAAAGAAATGACACCTGTTAAAAGAAAAATTAAAGATATTATCTTACATAAAGGTCCCTTGTCGATAGCTGACTTTATGACGGTAGCACTCACCGACTCCGAACATGGGTATTATAGAAAAAAAATGCCTCTCGGCTCGAAGGGAGACTTTGTAACTTCTCCAGATATCTCACAAATATTCGGTGAAATAATTGGTATTTGGATATTGGCTTTATTTACAAAAAAAGAAAAATTTAAAGAAATACAAATAGTGGATCTAGGTGGCGGAAGAGGAACCCTCCTTAGTGATATTAAAAGAGTGTTAGGGGCTAAGGTAACTAATTATATATTCTTAGATATTAATAATAAGTTAATTAAAATCCAAAAAAAAAATATTAAAGAATCACTTCACTTTAGAAGACTCGAGGATATACCAGAAAAACCAACAATTTTTATTGGTAATGAGTTCCTGGATACCTTTCCAGTCAATCAATTTATTAAAAACAAAGATTGCTGGAGAGAGATTTGTATCGATAATGGAGATCAAGAATTAATATTTTGTCATAAGAAAACAAAACTTTCTAAACTTCTAGATAGTCAAAAATTAATTAATATAAAAATAAACGCTATTATTGAAATAAACTTTAGAAGTAGAAATTTTATTAAGAAAATATCAAGCTTTATAAAAAGAAATAATGGTGGAGCACTTTTTTTTGATTATGGTTATACGGATGGATATGGTGATACACTACAGGCAATAAAAGGTAGTGAATTTGTGAATCCCTTAAATGAACCCGGTCTTGCGGACATAACAAGTCATGTAGATTTTAGGGATATAATCACTCAAGCAAAAGATAGTATGGTTGATGTTTGGGGTCCAGATACTCAAGGTTCATTTTTAATAAAAATGGGGGCCATTGAGAGACTCAAATCTTTAGAAAGAATGAGCGATGTTAAAACAAAAAAGGAATTACGCTTAGGTTTAAGTCGTCTTATCGATGAGGATAAAATGGGGAAACTGTTTAAAGTATTTGCAATCACGTCAAATAAATTCCCCTCGCCCGAGGGGTTTACTTGTGGTACAACGAGCACTTAACACAATTAATCAATCGAATACTGGTGAGGTCGAATGAAATTAGTCACAGGAAATTCAAACTTAACTCTAGCAAAAAAAATAGCTGACTATGCGGACGTTAATCTATCAAAGTGCGATGTAAAAAGGTTTGCAGATAAAGAAATTTTTGTTGAAATGCATGAAAATGTTCGTGGAGAAGATGTTTTTGTAATTCAATCAACATCGTTCCCTGTAAACGATAATTTAATGGAACTTTTAATCATTATTGATACCCTCCGAAGAGCGTCGGCTAAAAGGATAACGGCCGTAATACCTTATTTTGGATATGCCAGACAAGACAGAAAGCCCGGCCCAAGAACTCCTATTACATCAAAACTAGTAGCAAATATGATTGATAAAGCAGGAGCAGACAGGGTCTTGACAATGGACCTGCATGCAGGACAAATACAGGGCTTCTTTGATATTCCTACTGACAATTTATTCGCTGCGCCGGCTTTAACATCAAACATTAAAAATAAAATAAATGATAATAGCCCTATTATTGTCTCTCCTGATGTTGGTGGTGTTGTAAGGGCTAGAATAATAGCAAGTAGAATTGGAACTGACTTAGCAATAGTAGATAAAAGGAGGGAGAAAGCTGGGGATTCTGAAGTAATGAATATTATTGGTGATGTAACCGGTCGAACATGCTTTATAATAGATGATATAGTTGATTCAGCTGGAACACTCTGCAACGCTTCTGACGCTCTTTTAAAAAAGGGGGCTAAAGAAGTATACGCATATGTAACACATGCCGTATTGTCTGGTGAGGCTGTTAAAAGGGTCAATCAATCATCACTAGAAAAACTAGTTGTGACTGATACGATTGAAGAATCAAATTTAGTAAAAAAATCTGATAAAGTAGAGGTTATCTCTATCTCTTCTCTCCTGGGAGAGGCAATAAAAAGGATCGCTGATGAAAAATCTGTATCAAGTTTGTTTGATTAACTTGATTTGATCTTAAAGCGGGGGTATAACCCGCCACAGGAAAAATTTTAATTATATTTTGGAGAAAGAGGATGGCAGAAACCACCTTATTAAAGGCTGAAGAAAGAAAAGATACAGGTAAATCATTTGCGCGGGCTGTGAGAAAGGAAGGTAAAATTCCTTGCATAGTGTATGGAGATGATAAAGAACCACTTTCAGTAAGCGTTAGCAGTAAAGAAACATTAAAACTTTATAACACTGGTAAAATGTTATCACAGCTAATTGATGTTGAAGTATTAAATGGCGAAAAATTTAAAGCAATCTCAAAAGATATTCAATTACACCCTGTTAAAGGAAATATTATTCATATTGATTTTCTTCGTCTTGGCGCTAATTCAAGAATTTCAGTTGAGGTATCTGTAGCTTTCTTGAATGAAGAAGAATCTCCTGGAATAAAGGCTGGTGGCGTTCTAAATATCAGTAGGTATACAGTTGAATTAGATTGTCCTGCGACCGACATACCAATGGGTGTAGAGGTTGATTTAACAGGTTTAGAAATTGGCGATACTATTCACCTATCTGATATAAAACTGCCTGAGGGTATTGTATCGGCTATTACGGAAAGAGATATTACTGTCGCTAGCATTGCCGCTCCTAAGACTGAAGAGGAAATGGATGCTCTTGATGCCGCAGAATCTGATAAACCTGAAGGTACAGAAGAGGATTCAGAATCAGAAGAAGATTCAGATTCAGATACAACCGAAGAATCAGAAGAGAAGGAATAATTAACCACCTTGGCTTTATCAAACGATACAATACTTTTTGTTGGACTAGGAAATCCTGGCGAAAAACATAAAAATAATCGACATAATGTTGGATTCATGGCTTTGGATAAAGTTTCATCCTTCCATAAATTTGGAAGAAGTAGGACTAAATTTTTAGGCAGAACATCAATGGGTGCGATAGATGAGAGAAAGCTAATATCTTTCAAGCCACAAACCTTTATGAATGAATCTGGTCGTGCTGTAAGAGAGGCCTCGAATTTTTATAAAATACCCCCTGGAAGAATTATTGTATTTCATGATGAACTAGACCTTCCTTTTGGTGAGGTTAGAGTCAAAAAAGGTGGAAGTGACGCAGGACATAATGGATTAAAATCAATCGATGAGAATATTGGCAAAGATTATTACAGAATAAGAATAGGTATTAGTCATCCGGGTGATAAAGAAAAAGTAACAAACCATGTTTTAGGTGATTTATCAAAAGAAGACTCTGAAAATCTTGAAAAAATATTATCCTCAATTGCTAAAAATATTACTATATTGATTGACGGCGACGAAAAGAAATTTCAAAAAAATATAGTCCAAATAAAGAAATAAACTGAATGGGCTTTCGTTGCGGAATAATAGGTTTGCCGAACGTTGGAAAGTCTACTTTATTTAATGCGCTCACGAGAACTTCCCTTGCTCAGTCAGAAAATTATCCTTTTTGTACAATAGAGCCTAATATTGGTGAGGTAGATGTACCTGATGATCGTCTAGAGATTTTATCAGAAATAAATGAATCCATCCAGATTCTTCCAGCAAGACTAACATTTGTTGATATTGCAGGATTAGTTAAAGGCGCGTCACAAGGAGAGGGTCTAGGAAACCAATTCCTCTCTAACATTAGAGAAGTTGATGCTGTTGCACACGTAGTTCGCTGTTTTGAGGATGATAATATTACTCATGTTAACGGCTATATTAACCCCCTTGAAGATATAGAAATTATCGAAACAGAATTACTGCTATCGGATATTGGTAATTTAGAAAAAAGAGCAAGCTCTCTTGAGAAGAAGGCAAAAGGAAGTGATAAAGAGGCAAAAGAAAAACTATTGTTAGTCAATAAAATTTTAGAAGAACTAAACAAAGGATTAATATTTGACGAATCTGAATTAGATGAAACTAATAAAAAATATTTCTCAGAATTTAGTTTATTATCAAGCAAAAGAATGATCTATGTTTGTAATGTTAACGAAGAAAGCGCAAGCTCCGGTAATAAATACTCTAAGGTAGTGGAGGAATATGCGGCCTCAAAAAAAATAAAGGTTGCAAGAATTTCAGCCAGCATAGAAAGTCAAATTTCACAATTAAGTGATGAAGAAAGAGATGAATACATAGATTCCCTTGAGCTGGAAGAACCAGGTTTAAACACTCTTATTAGAGAGGGCTATTCAACTCTGGACCTCGTTACATATTTTACCTCAGGACCAAAAGAAACTAGAGCCTGGACAATCAAAAGATTTACTCTTGCACCAGAGTCTGCTGGAAAAATTCATACAGATTTTGAAAAAGGATTTATTAGAGCGGAAACTATTAATTACGAAGAATTAATAAAATTCAATGACTTTCAAAAAGCTAAAGATGCAGGAAAGGTAAGATTAGAAGGCAAGGAGTATGAAGTTCAGGATGGTGATATAATGAACTTTCGCTTTAATAATTAGTTAATGAACATCTTTGAATAATCTTCTTACACTAAAGAACATTAGGATAAGAAAAATAAATAAAAATCCCATAACTATCAGACCAAGGCTTTTTCTTTCTTCCATAGTTGGTTCTGCAGCCCACGCAAGGAAGTTCGCGACATCATAGGACATTTGCGAAATACTAGCTATTGTTCCATCATCATACTCAACCATTTCATCGTATAGAGGCTGAGCCATTGCTATGGCGCTTCCAGAGAACCAGGGGTTGTAACTTAAAGATTCATCAATATGCATACTTTCAGGCATAGGCTCCTCGTAGCCACTTAAAAGAGAGTATATATAATTAGCGCCATCAGAACGAGCTTTAACAATTAATGATAAGTCTGGGGGGTAAGCACCATTATTCGATGCTTTAGCCGCATCTTTATTATCAAAAGGAGGTTGGAACCGATCGCTAGGAACTCTGCTTCTTTCAATAGGATCACCATATTCATCTGAGCCATCCAGTATAAAATACTCGGAAGCAATCTCCTTTACTTTATTGATTGAAAACTCCGGCCCTCCCGGCTGAGATAAATTTCTAAATGATAGTTGTTTCATTCCGTGGCAAGATGAGCAAACCTCAGAGTACACCTGATAGCCCCTTTTAAGGCTCTCACGATCAAATTTTCCAAAAGGACCTTCAAACGAAAAATTTGGTTTTAAATTTTTAAATGTCTCATCGCCTGATGCCAACAAATTTTGATTATTGCTGAAAAAAACAATTGTAAGTAAAATGATTATTGCTTGCGTTAACCTCATAATAATATTTCCTAATTATTTATAGAAAGAGCTGGATTTTTGTCAGTTCCTAAATCAGTATTTATAGCAGAATTCGATATACCAATTGGCATTGGTGATGGCTTTTCGTATCGACTAAGAATAGGCATTACAACCAAGAAGAAGGCAAAATAATAAATTGTACAGACCCTAGATAAGAACAAATAAAGACCTTCAGGCGCCTGCCCTCCTAAGTAACCAAGAAGAAAACAGGTGAGCAGGAAGGTAAAGTAAAATATTTTGTAGGTTGGCCTATATCGTGCTGATTTAACCTTCATAGTATCGAGCCAAGGTAAGAAAAATAAGACAACTATAGAACCAAACATTAAAAGGACTCCCATTAATTTATCCGGAACTGCTCTCAAAATTGCATAAAAAGGTAACAGGTACCACTCTGGTACAATATGGGCTGGGGTTACCATGGCGTCAGCTTCAATATAATTATCAGGGTGACCTAAAATATTTGGATTATAAAAAATAAAATAAGCAAACATTAGGAGAAACACTACGTAAGCAAATAAATCTTTTACTGTGTAGTATGGGTGAAAAGAAATTGTATCATTAGTGTTTTTGACTGATATCCCTGTTGGGTTGTTATTTCCTGTTACGTGAAGTGCCCATATGTGAAGTATAACAACTCCAAAAATAACAAAGGGAAGAAGATAGTGTAGGCTAAAGAAACGATTCAAAGTTGGATTATCAACGCTGAATCCTCCAAGTAAGAGTGTTAGAATAGATTCACCAACTAAAGGAATAGCTCCAACTAGATTAGTAATAACAGTTGCACCCCAAAAACTCATCTGGCCCCACACAAGAACATAACCCATGAAAGCTGTGATAATCATCAAAAGAAAAATAACAACACCAAGTATCCACAAGATTTCTCGTGGCTCTTTGTAGGAACCATAATATAAACCTCTAAACATATGGATAAAGACTGCCAAGAAAAACATTGAAGCGCCATTTGCGTGAATATAGCGAATAAGCCAACCATAGTTAACATCGCGCATTATATGCTCTATGCTATCAAATGCCATTAAGACATGAGGGGTATAGTGCATTGCCAACACAATACCTGTAATAATTTGAGTAACTAGACACAGTGTAAGAATAAAACCAAATGTCCAAAAATAATTTAAATTTCTTGGAGTAGGAAAACTTAAAAGATTTTCATCGGCAAAACGGATAAGGGGCAATCTCTTATCTAGCCACTTAGTAAAAGCATTTCCTGGAGTATATTCATAATCATGATTCATAGCTAATTATCCAATTTTAATAATATTTTCATTAACAAATTCATAGGGTGGTACTTCCAAGTTTGTTGGTGCCGGACCTTTTCTAATTCTTCCAGAGATATCATAGTGAGAGCCATGGCATGGACAGAACCAACCCCCGAAATCACCTTTATCCGCAATAGGTATGCAACCCAAATGAGTACAAACGCCAACAACAACTAACCACTCTTTATTTTTAACTCTATCAGCATCGTTTTGAGGATCAGGTAAATTTTCGTTATCTTCTTTTTCAGCAATCTCAATCTCTTCTTTAGTTCTTCGCCTAATAAAGACAGGTTTACCTCTCCAAGCAATTTTTAATGACCCGCCTTCGGGTATTGATGAAATATCAGTTTCAACACTAGATAGCGCAGACACTGATGCGTCTGGATTTAATTGGTCTATCAAAGGCCAGGCAACAGCTGCTGCTCCAGTTGCCCCAAAAACTGCTGTTGTAATATATAGAAAGTCTCTTCGTGTTGGTTTTTTTTCTTTAGTTTTATTGGTCATTTATTTACCACTTGTATATTTCATTTTGCTAATCTGTATGTGATATCTTGATAGGAAAGTAAAGAAAATATTTAATGATGCGACATAATAATGCACCTCAAATTAAATTAGTTTTATCTTTCACTAGCTGCTTAAGATCATCAAGTAATAATACCCTATCCTTATTAAAATCAGATAAAATCCATGAATTTTCTAAATCTTTTAAAATTTCCCCAAGAATAGGCCCTTCCTCAACATCACAAGCCATAACATCTGAACCTCCCAAAGGAAAAACAGGTCTTTCCCATGCATGAATAATTGCGAATAAAGTCTTCCACTTGATATCGTTTGAGATATTCAGGTCCTTTGACCAACAGAATCTAATAATATCTCTACAATTTTCCCTACCATGTAGATAAAGAAGTTTTCTCAATTCCTTTTCCGATGCATTGAGTGAAATAATATGATTTTTGTTGGTTAAGAATCTTATCTTTTCTTTTTGTTTATTTGAAAAATTAAACATATGCATCTGATCGGGGGGAATATTATGCATAAAAACTAACGAAACAAACCTTAGAACAGGATTGGGAGTAAGTGTATTTTCTAGATCAATATCAACCATTCTATAAAAAACTAAACAATCAGTTCTGGAATTAAAAATAATATCTAAAATACCAATACGAAGCATCGCATCAATCACAGCTTTTGATCTTGGGGCGAGTAATATTTTAAAAAATTCATTCTGTACTCTATCGGGCGATAGCTTTATCAAATTAAATTTTAATTCTTCGCATGCCTCAAGAGCCTCAGATGAAAGGAAATTTTCTTTACCACCATGATCACCACTATAGTATGCGTTAAATCTAAAAAATCTTAGTATACGGAGATAGTCTTCATTTATCCTTTGCCTTGAATCACCAATAAAAATAATTTTTTTTTCAGTTAGATCAGAAATTCCCTTATGCGGATCAAAAATTTTACCCTCACTTGATAAGTAAATAGAATTAATCGTAAAATCTCTTCTATCAGAATCTAGCTCCCAGTCATCTGTGAATCTAACCTTCGCATGCCGTCCATCTGTCTTGGTGTCCAATCTAAGGGTAGTAATTTCAAAATTAAACTTATCTGTAAAAACAGAAATGGTTCCATGCTCAATTCCGGTTGGAACAAACCTAATAGAGTTAGAGGATAAAATTTCAATGATTTTATCAGGCCTGTGTTTTGTGGCTATATCAATATCAGAAGACGTGAGACCGACAAGGGAATCCCTTACGCACCCGCCAACAAAACGAGCCATATCTTCACCCTCATTTAACAGAGACATAATCTTCTTACTCATCTTATCGTTCATAAAAATTTTTTGAATGGAATTGATCATTTATTCTGTAAAGTGTCCTTCTTTAAATTCTCCGTCAATAACTCTAGGGTGATTATATTTTTTATTCATTAACGTATCGGAAAAAAATACAGAAGAGAATAAACTTGAGATCATTAGAAATAAACCAATGATCAGAGGCCAAAAGAATCTTAAATGAACAATCCTGCCCTTGGATAAAACAACCCATAGTATATATACCACAAGAGGAGATAAAAAAATTAACAGGTAATATAAAACTCTAATCAAAACTTAATAATCCTTTCATATAAATTTCTTATCATTCCTGCCGTTGCTCCCCATATCTTATATCCCTCATAAGGCATTGTGTAATATTTTCTTACCGACCCTTTCCATTCGCCTGACTGTAACTGGTGATTTTTTTCATTCATTAAAAATTCAAAAGGTACCTCAAATGTTTCCGCTACTTCAGATTTATCAATTTTTGGAATGAACTTAGGCTGAATGAAAACAACTACTGGCAATATTCTATACCCTGTGCCTGTTTCATAAGTATCTAGATAGCCACAAAAATTAAAATCAGAATCCTCTAAACCAACTTCCTCCTTAGCCTCTCTAATTCCAGCAGCAGTAAAGTCTTCACCTTTCTCCACCTTACCTCCAGGAAATGCTATTTGACCCGAATGCTGTTTGAGTTGTTCCGAACGTCTAGTAAGAAAGAGTTGAGGCTTTTCTCTTTCAACTATACCCACTATCACTGATGCAGGCTTTAAGTCTCGAGGATCCAGTCTATCAGAAGGCTTATCCATTAAATCAAAGTCACTTTTAGAACCAGGCTCATGATTCAGGCTCGCTGAGGAAGGCGCCCTCTTATCGACAGCCATTAAGATTTTATTTTTCCATTCTCTATTCATAACTAATCTATTAATTCACTAGCTTTCATAAAGGGAAAAAAGCAGCCACCTGACCAAATACCAAAATAGCCATTAAACTCTTCGCCAAGATTAACAAGATCATAAAAAACTGAGCGAGAAATTTTAGCCTCAAGCTTACTTCTTACCAAAACATAAGGGGAAGGTTCTTCTGTCTTAGGATCAATAATAACTCGAATAGGATACTCCTCTGAAGCAACCACTGTGTCGCCAGTGTTTGTAGAGAAGCTCAACATAGAATCTCTTCCACTACCGGTAATATTAACATCTATTGCGATAAACGGAACATCATCAACTTTAATCATAATTTTTTCTACCGGAGTAACTAATACATAGCTACCATCGGCTTCTTTCCTTAAAATTCTAGCAAATAAGTTAACAATTTTTTTACGCCCAATCGGCGAATTCATATAATGCCAGCTACCATCGCTCTTTATTTCAAGACCAATATCCCCGCAATGGTCAGGATTCCATTTTTCAACGGGCGGATAGCCTCCATGAGATTCCTCATTAGCACTTTCAGCACTTTTAATAATATTTTTTAGATCAACCATGAAAAAAATATACCTGATTTGTAATTATTGTTTTATAACAATTTAAATTAATTTTTAGGAGGATAGTAAATATGGGAGTTCTTGAAGGAAAAGTGCTTTTAATTACCGGGGCAGCAAACGGTATAGGTAAGGAAACAGCTTTATTAGCTGCACGCGAAGGTGCTCGATTGGTCATTAATGACCTAGGAGGATCAGTGGCAGGCGGTGATGAAGGTGATGAAAAGCCAATTGAAATAATAAAAAAAGAAATTATCGCAGCTGGTGGCCAAGCAATTTCTAATACAGATTCTGTAACAGACAGAAAAGGTACGGAATATATGATTCAGCAAGCGCTTGATGAATATGGCGAACTTCACTCAATAATAAATCCTGCTGGAATATTGAGAGATAAAATGTTCCATAAAATGGAAGAAGAAGACTGGGATTCAGTTCTTTCTGTTCACCTCAAGGGAAGCTTTAATGTTACCAGATCAGCAATAAATTATTTTAGAGAAAAAGAGGAAGGTAATTTTGTTCTTTTTACTTCAACAACCGGTTTGATAGGGAACATAGGACAAGCTAACTATGCAGCTGCAAAACTTGGAATACATGGATTATCGAGAATAATAGCCATGGAAAATGAAATTAAAAATATTAGGTCTAATGTTATAGCCCCATTCGCTTGGACTAGAATGATTGCTACAATTCCTATCAAGGATGAAGCATCAAAACAAAGAGTGGAAAGGATGAAAAGTGCTATGCGTCCAGATCAAGTTGCCCAAACCGCGGTGGCGTTAGCGGCCCCTGAATGCAAGCTATCTGGTCAAATTTTATCTGTAAGAGGGAACGAGGTATCACTATTTAGCCAACCTAGACCAATAAAAAGTATTGCAGACAAAAGCGGATGGACGCCTGAGAAACTCCTGAACTCAGCTTTTCCAGCATTTGATGCTGTAGCCCCAGACCTAGGAGCAACTGTTACAGTCTTCCCTTATGAGCCATTCTAAACATAAATATAAGCCATATATAAAAAGTATGTGAGAAATGAAAATAAACCAAATAACCTCGGGTTGGTTGGTTTATTTTTTGCAATATACAAAACCCAAAAACTTGTACTAAGAAGAACAATCAAGTCAATTGACGTGAAGCTATCAGAAAAATCAATTGTGCCACTGATTAAAGTAGAAATCCCCAGAACGCCAAAGATATTAAATATATTAGAACCCACAATATTTCCCAAAGCAACACTGCCTTCCTTTCTTACAAATGCAGCAACTGTTACAGATAGTTCTGGAAGAGATGTTCCTATCGCAGCCAAACTAATTCCAATGATTGATTCTGGTATACCGTAATTACTAGAGATTTTAATTAAACCATCAATAAATAATTCAGATCCAATAATTAAGAATCCAAATCCAATGAGTAAATTAATAATAATAATAAAATTTGAACTTTCACTTAAATAAATAAGGTTATTATCATTTTTATTAAAAATTTTATATGACAAGTACAAGTAAAGAGGCAGGGAAAGGACCATCAAAAAAGCCCAGGGTTTTATAATTGATGAGGAGTAAATAAAGTAGCATAAAAGAATTGTTGCCCCTATCATCACAGAAATATCTTTTGTAGATATAGATTCAACTAATTTATCTTTAGTTAAAAATAGAGAAACACCCATAACAAGAAGAACATTTGCAATATTTGAACCTAATATTCCTCCAATTGCGATATCAGGCTTTCCATTCTCCAAGGCACTAATTGTAACGAAAAGTTCAGGAAGTGAAGTTCCAAAACCTAAAACAAAAACACCTATAACAAAGGGCGGCACCTTAAGTTTACTTGAAATATCTTTTGCACCCAGAACTAATCTATCACCCCCCAAAGCGAGCATTACAATTCCAATAGGAAAGAAAAGAGTTTCTAAGAACATTACTTTATTTATCAACCTAGTTAAATTTAGTCTATTAATTTAAGCAGATAAGTATCAAATACATAGAGAAAACAAAATTTATACAGAAATAAAGATTTTAATATTTATAAAATATTACTTTCTTTTGGTAAATAATTGACTTTTTTAATGAATTTTATCAAATTTTACTAAAACTTTACTTATTTTTCATAAAAAAGTATAAAAATTTAGATAAATATTACAAATATTGCTCTAAGCCCTTGACACCGAGGCAAAGGATAACTACCTAAGATTAACCTGAGGCAATAATAAATTTAGTTGGACCTCATGGTATTTTAATAATTTTTTATTTATAAGTGGAGAAAAAAAATGAAATTTCGTCCTTTACACGACCGCGTACTAGTTGAGCGCATAGATGAAGATGAGAAAACTGCTGGTGGTATTATTATACCCGATACAGCAAAAGAAAAACCTTCTGAAGGAAAAGTAGTAGCAGTTGGAACAGGCACTAAAGCTGATGACGGCTCTATAACTGCTCTAGATGTTAAATCAGGAGATAAAATACTTTTCGGCAAATGGTCGGGAACAGAGGTTACTGTAAGTGGAAAAGAACTCTTAATAATGAAAGAGTCAGATATCCTTGGGATTATTAGTTAAATTTAGTCATTAATTGGAGGAATAAAATTATGACAAAAGAAGTTATTTTTGGATCAGACGCAAGAGCAAAGATGCTTAATGGCGTTAATATACTAGCAAACGCAGTTAAGGTTACATTAGGGCCAAAAGGTCGGAATGTTGTTATTGACAAATCATTTGGAGCACCGAGAATTACAAAAGATGGTGTAACCGTGGCCAAAGAAATCGAATTAGAAGATAAATTTGAAAATATGGGCGCCCAAATGGTTAAAGAAGTAGCATCCAAAACCAATGACGAAGCTGGTGATGGAACAACAACTGCTACAGTTTTAGCTCAAAGTATCGTTATTGAAGGAACTAAGGTCGTTGCTGCTGGAATGAATCCTATGGATGTTAAACGTGGCATTGATCAAGCAGTAAAAGTTGTTCTTGAAAACTTAAACAAAAGGTCAAAGAAAGTTAAGACAAATGATGAAGTTGCGCAAGTTGGAACAATTTCAGCGAACGGTGAAGTCGAAATTGGCAACATGATTGCAGAAGCAATGCAAAAAGTTGGTAATGAAGGTGTAATTACTGTTGAAGAAGCAAAAAGTCTTGATTCAGAACTGGAAGTTGTTGAGGGCATGCAATTTGACCGTGGTTATTTATCACCATATTTCATAACTAATGCAGATAAAATGATAACAGAACAAGAGGATCCTCTTATTCTTCTTCATGAATCAAAGCTATCCAACCTTCAATCAATGCTCCCAATTTTAGAAGCTGTATCACAATCTAGCAGACCTCTATTAATTATTGCTGAGGATATTGAAGGAGAAGCTTTAGCTACTTTAGTTGTTAATAGACTTAGAGGTGGACTAAAGGTTGCTGCTGTTAAAGCACCGGGCTTTGGTGATAGAAGAAAAGCTATGCTTGAAGATCTTGCTATCCTAACAGGTGGGCAAGTTATATCAGAAGATCTTGGTATTAAGCTAGAAAATGTCACACTAGATATGCTTGGAACTGCTAAAAAAGTTGCAATAACTAAAGATGATACAACTATCGTTGATGGTTCAGGTAAAAAGAAAGGTATCGAAGCTCGTGTAAGTCAAATTAGAAGACAAATTGAAGAAACATCATCTGATTATGATAAAGAAAAACTTCAAGAGCGTCTTGCAAAACTTGCTGGTGGCGTTGCTGTTATTAAAGTTGGCGGTGCAACTGAAGTTGAAGTTAAAGAAAGAAAAGATAGAGTTGATGATGCATTAAATGCAACTAGAGCAGCTGTAGAACAAGGTATAGTTCCTGGTGGCGGAACCGCGCTTCTATTGGCAACAAAATCACTTGATAAACTTAAGTTAAAAAATGAAGATGAAAATGCTGGTTTAAAAATTGTGAGAAGAGCTCTTGAAGCCCCAATAAGACAAATTGCTGAAAATGCAGGGGTTGAAGGTTCTATCGTTGTGTCAAAAGTATTGGGTTCAACAAAACCAAATCACGGATTTGATGCTCAGAATGAAACTTATCTCGATCTTGTTAAGGCCGGTATTGTAGATCCAACTAAAGTTGTAAGAACTGCTTTAATTGATGCCTCTTCTATTGCTGGACTTATGATAACAAGTGAAGCGATGGTTGCTGATAAACCTGAGCCAGCTGGTTCTGCTCCTGCAATGCCTGATATGGGCGGCATGGGCGGCATGGGCGGCATGGGCGGCATGGGCGGCATGATGTAATCTTAAGAAAAATATTAATAACTAAAGGCCATCTTCTGATGGCCTTTTTTTATATCTTTTTTATGCTTTCCTTTAAAAGATTCCAAGATTCAGAATCCCTGTTGTAAATAAAATTTGGTTGGTTTGTTCTAATCGGTCCATAGC
Source organism: alpha proteobacterium MED-G09 (assembly GCA_905182015.1). Lineage (GTDB taxonomy): Bacteria > Pseudomonadota > Alphaproteobacteria > MED-G09 > MED-G09 > MED-G09. Next base: position 71,535 of record CAJIZT010000009.1, read on the forward strand.
CAGCATTAGTTAAATGAAAAGAGCAGGATGCTATTTCAGATAATGGAAGAATTAAAGAAACAGATTCACCCAACTCAGGGGATCCCTTAACAAAGATAGCCTTAAAAGCTCTATACAAATCAATTTCAAGATCACTATCCTCCTTAATGTAATCAAAATATAACTCTGCTTTATTTAGAGCCTCAGACCGTGCCGAAATAATTCTTAAAAATTTTTCAACCGGACCTAGATCAATCTCATTCCAAATCTTACTAACAGATGAAAAAATGCAAGATTCACTTTTGAGCATTACCCCATCCTTAAGAATCTTTAGATTATTAGCTTCAATCGTCTGTCCAGTTTCAGTTATATCAACAATAATCTCAGACGACCCTGCGGCAGGTGCGCCCTCGGTAGCTCCAGCACTATCAACTAGCCTATAATTATTAATTCCATTTTTAGAAAAGAAGTTTCTAGTAATATTTGTAAATTTAGTAGCTACCCGCATCCTCCTATTGTTGTACGAACGAAACTCAGAAGCCACTTCAGACAAATCCTTAATATTCTCAACATCAATCCAAGAATTAGGAACTGCCACGACCACATCAGCTTTGCCAAAACCTAATTTTGATAACATGACTAACTCTTTAGAGGCAGATGTTCTGCTCTCCTCTATCAAATCAATTCCAGTGATACCCATATGAATATTACCCCTAAGTAATTCATTAGATATCTCACTAGCCGACAAATAAAGAATTTCTATTTTTTCAATATCTTTAATAAATCCTGAATAAGTCCTCTTGCCACCGGATCTTGCAAGCTTAAGCCCCGAAGAGGAAAAAAAATTGTTCATTTGCTCATGAAGCCTTCCCTTTGAAGGCAATGCTAACAATAACGGTTTCATGATGAACTCTCTTTGGAGATTGCTTTTTCAATTCTTTCTAAATTAAGGGCAGCTCCTACAGCCGGGATATCAACATCAGAACTCACAGACTTAATTAAGTCATCGTAGCGCCCTCCACCACCAACATTTGATTTATCGCCAAGAATTGGACAGCTGTAATCGAAGAGAAATCCAGTGTAATACTCAACAGTTCTTCCTTTTTCTAAAGAAAAAATTGAATCCTTAAGATCGATTTTTAAATTCATCATTTTATCAACTCGCTCGTTCATAATATCAATTTTAGAATCAAGTTTAGAATCAATATTTTTAGAAATCGATTTCAATTTTTTAATAGCCTTACTAGGTGTATCGGAAATAGAGAGAAAATCCCTTATCAAATTAGCCGTACTTCTACTAAGCGGTTCCGTGTTAATTTCTTTTGATTTTTTCATTAATCTTTCTGTAATTTCTTTAATGCTTCGACCCACAGGAGATTGCTTCTCTGAAAGCCCAATAGTATCTCTTACAAAAATTTCTGCAGTCTCTTGATCCAGATCTGAAATTTTATAAAAGAGTTTATTATCAAATTTTTTCTTAATAGATAACTCATCGAGTAATGATTTGAAGTTCTTATCATTCCAAAATTTTGTTTTTAATTGGTCTTTCCAGATAACAGGGATATCCAAAACATCAATCAGTAAAGAAAAGAGTGAAACATCACCCATTAAGACATTTAACTTCTTAATGCCTGCCTGCCTTAAGGAGTTGTAAGTTCTAAAAAATATCTCCACCTCAGAATCAAGAGAACTGTCTCCTCCGATTGACTCAAGTCCCGCTTGACTAAACTCATTCGGTTCAGACGATATAGCACTATTGAATTGAAAAACTTTTCCATGATACGCATAATTTCTTTTCTCCCCCCTGAATCCACTGTTTAAATAATGAATACATGTTGGAATAGTAAGATCCGGCCTCAAACAAAGCCTCGTCCCAGCAGGGTCAGAAAAAATATAAAGCCTATCGGCAATATTCTCCCCCAGTCTATCCAAAACCTTGTCTGCGGAAACAAGCACGGGTGGATCAATTAACTCAAATTCCTCACTAATCAAATTCTCCATAACATTTATAGAGACCTCACTGAGAACCTCAATAGGTCTTGAATCCATAGGAAGAATATTTCTTGAGGCACTTCCAAAAATATTTTTGTTAACAGTTATGCCTCTATCATTGCATAAGGAGGCTATTTTATAGTGCAGTCGAGCAGGAAAACCTTTTTTTCTATAATTAGATACAGCTGATAAGTTTACACTTAAAAGCTTAGCTAATGCTCCTGTTCCACCTAATAAATCTATTATTTTATTTGTTTCTTTAATCATAATTACTTCATATAATATGAATTAATATATTAATCAAATACTTTATTCATAAAATTTGAATTTATTAAGATAACATTTTTTTAATTTCATCTACCAGCGTTTCTTTGGGTATAGTTCTTTGCGAAACCTTACCACTCCTCCACTCTTCATTATTGGATATATTCCCCGAAGCTTCCTTTCCTGTCATAAGATCTTTGATTGTAATACTACTTGAGGCCTCTTCATCTTCCCCTAAAATTAAAGCAATTCTTGCCTTTCGTTTATCAGCATACTTCAACTGAGCTTTCATGCCTCCGTCGCCTACATAACATTCTGAAGATATCCCCTTGGCTCTTAATTGTGATGCAATTTGATAATAGTCTGATCTTTTTTCTTTATCCATAACCAAAACGACAACAGCTAGATTTTCAGAATTAATATTTTGTTTATTTAGGTGTTTTAATGCAGTGCATAATCTACTAACGCCTACGGATATTCCTGTGGATGGAACTCTTACGCCCTTTAGTCTTGTTATTAAGTTATCATAACGACCGCCTCCACCAACCGATCCAAATTTTTCAACCACATCATCAGTTTCTATACCGAATGTTAAGTCGGCCTCATAAACTGGTCCAGTATAATAGCCCAACCCCCTAACCACCGACGGGTCTATAATAATTCTTTTTTCATCATATCCTGCAGCATCTATTATGGATGAAATCTCATTAAGTTCATTAATTGCTTCATCGAAAATTAAATTAGAGCCAAACTGATCTGATAGATTATCTAGGGATTTTTTCCTATTCAAGTTCTTTGAATCAAGGCCATGTTCTAAAAATGATAAAATTTCATGTATTGATGATTTGCTTAAATCAGCTCCCTTCGTATAGTCACCCGATTCATCCTTTCGTCCTTCACCCAGAAGTTGCTCAACACCCTTTAACCCTAATCGATCAAGTTTATCAATTGATCTCATGATTGCCAAATTAATACCTGATCCTGGCTGGTTGTTAGGTATCTTCAAGCTATCGATAATACCATCCAGAATTTTACGATTATTAAGGCGTATAATATAATTTCCTCGCTCTATACCAGTATTTTCTATCGCATCGGAAAACATCATACACATTTCTGCGTCTGATAGAGCGTTATCACTACCTATTGTGTCAGCATCAATTTGAAAAAATTGTCTAAACCTTCCTGGCCCAGGTTTTTCATTCCTAAACACCCAACCAGACTGAAATCTTCTATAGGGCTTAGGAAGGGCGTCGAAGTTTTCTGCTACATACCTGGCAAGGCCAGAAGTTAAATCGTATCGAAGTGAAACCCACCTATCGTCATCCTCAAACGAAAAAACACCTTCATTTGGCCTATCTTGATCGGGAAGAAAAGAGCCCAAAACATCAGAATACTCTATAATCCCAGTCTCTAACGGATCAAATCCATACAAGCTGTATGTCTCTTGAATCGAATTTCTTAATTTATTCAATTCATTCAGATCATTACCTGATAAATCCTCAAAACCTCTTGGCCGTTGTGGTTTAATTTTTTTCTTTTTTTCTAAACTCAAAATATACCTCAAAAAAAATTTTAGAATCAGACAAATATCATTATCCAAATAATTTTTCTATGATATACCTTCCATTAATATTTATCTAAAAAAATTGAGGAAATTTTATGCCATTAAATTTAGACACACCTTCTGGGTTAGAGATCCTTGGATCAGACTACCCCGGTATTGAAAAGATACTTACAAAAGAGTGTCTTTCATTAGTTGCGGAGCTTGAAAAAGAGTTCAGAAAAGAACGACTTGAGGTCCTCCAGGAAAGGTCAGGGAAGCAAGTTGACTTAGACGGCGGAGCCTTACCTGATTTTCTAGAAGAAACTAGGGCAATAAGAGAATCAGATTGGAAAATTACCTCTATTCCACATGATTTATTAGATAGAAGGGTCGAGATTACAGGCCCTGTAGATCGTAAGATGATAATTAACGCCCTAAATTCTGATGCAAAAACATTTATGACAGACTTTGAAGACTCCATGTCACCTACGTGGGGAAATATTATTCAAGGTCAAATCAATCTTCGGGATCTATGGAATAATGAAATAGATTTTGCAGACACAAAGACTGGGAAAGAATATAAACTCAACCCAAACCCTTCTGTGCTAATTGTAAGACCAAGGGGATGGCATTTAGAAGAGGCACATATAGAGATTGATAAAAAAAGAATTTCAGGTGGAATTTTTGATTTTGCAGTCTATCTTTTTCATAATCATAAAAATATTAAAGAAAAAAATACAGGTCCTTATTTTTATTTACCAAAAATGGAAAGCTACTTAGAAGCTAGATTGTGGAATAAAGTTTTTACTAAAGCTCAGGAAATATTAAATATTCCCATTGGAACCTGCAAGGCTACTGTATTAATAGAAACGCTTCCTGCCGCTTTTCAAATGGATGAAATCTTATATGAACTAAAGGACCATATAGTTGGATTAAATTGTGGACGATGGGATTATATATTTAGTTACATTAAGCGACTTGGAAACAATCCTGATTATATCCTTCCAGATAGATCGCAAGTTGTAATGGGTGATGCTTTTTTAAATGCATATTCTCTTCTTTTGATTAAAACATGTCATAAGAGAGGTGCTTTTGCCATGGGTGGTATGGCTGCACAAATTCCTGTTAAAAATGATGATGCTAAAAATAATGCTGCATTTGAAAAAGTTAAAAAAGATAAAGAAAGGGAAGCAAAAAATGGTCATGATGGAACATGGGTTGCTCATCCAGGTTTAGTTCCAATAGCTCTAGATGTTTTTAATTCTTCGATTGTAGGAGATAACCAACTCGAAGTATCACTTGAAACAATCAATATTTCACAAAAAGATTTATTAAAAGTTCATGACGGAGAAAGAACTGAAGACGGAATGAGAGAATGTATAAGAGTCGGCATTCAGTATATCGCAGCTTGGTTAGGTGGTAGGGGAGCCGTGCCTCTTTATAACTTAATGGAAGATGCTGCAACTGCAGAAATTTCTAGAGCTCAAATATGGCAATGGTTGAAGCATTCTACAACTCTAAAAGATGGAAGAATTGTAACTATTGAATTATTTAAATCGATTCTCAAAGATGAAATTAATGAACTAAAAAAAATTATTGGAGAAAACCAATGGAATCAGGGAAAATTTGAAAAAGCTATTGAATTATTTGAGAAAATGTCTATATCTCCTGACTGTAAAGAGTTCCTAACGCTATCGGCTTATGAAGAAATTATTTCTTTAAAAAGGTAGGCCTTCAAAAAATAAAGGATTTTAAGATGACAAAAAGTTTTTATGACTTAGTTCCTTCTGCTTCAAAAGGAAGATTTGATGGTATAGAAAGACCTTATTCTGTAGAAGATGTAGAAAAATTAAGAGGATCATTTCAAATTGAATACACGCTCGCTACCAGAGGGTCTAATAAACTTTGGGATTTACTTCATACAGAAGACCAGGTTTCATCATTAGGTGCTTTATCAGGAAATCAAGCTATGCAAATGGTTAGAGCTGGATTAAAGGCAATTTATTTATCTGGTTGGCAAGTAGCAGCAGACAATAATACTGCTGGTGCAACTTATCCAGACCAAAGCTTGTATCCTGCAAACTCAGGACCAGAGCTAGCAAAAAAAATTAACCGTACTCTTCAAAGAGCTGATCAAATTGAAGTCTCTGAAGGTGGGGCGAAAAGAGATTGGTTCGCACCTATCATTGCGGATGCTGAAGCAGGATTTGGTGGACCACTAAATTGCTTTGAACTTATGAAAGCTTATATTGATGCAGGTGCATCAGGTGTTCATTTTGAAGATCAGTTAGCTTCCGAAAAGAAATGTGGCCACATGGGTGGTAAAGTTTTAATACCCACCAAACAACACATAAGAAATCTTAATGCTGCCAGACTGGCTGCTGATGTTTGTGGTGTACCTACAATCATCGTTGCAAGAACAGATGCTGAGAGTGCCA
>CAJIZT010000010.1 GCA_905182015.1 alpha proteobacterium MED-G09
CTGGTGTGTTACAGGCTGGTGGTGCTGGTTCAACTACTATGAATGGCGATACTGCTAATTATCTTGAAGTTGAATCTGGTAATGTTATCGCTGGGACACTTGAAGGTCTTCTTGAGATCGGTGGTACAAATGAACTTATTACAGACCAAGCATGGGCTGTTGGTGAATCATTCTTGGTATTATCTGATAATAATATCAATACTTCACTGTTCTTAATTGTAGTTACGTCTGCTACAGCCAACGCCGCTAAATTTGCCGAAGGCGCTCTTACAGCCATCGAGCTAGTAACACTTGTTGGGGTTGTTAATGCTACTGCTTCACATGCTGATAACTTTGTGTTCGTTGCTTAAATAAAAAACTTATATTGCTTAAATTAAGGGGGTTCTTTGAGCCCCCTTTTTTATTTTTATATAGTTATTGTTCTAAATTAACTCTAAAATAAATATTATGAGTATTCCAAAAAAACCCACTGATCTTCTCCTTGAGAAGGCTAAAAAATTCCATCTTGAAGGTGACTTTGAACTTGAGAGGGCTTGCTATAGCAAGCTACAAAACACGTATTCTTCAAATATTTCGGTACTAGAAAAAATTTTTTTGTTCCAAGAAAATATAGAAAGTTGGAGTTCTGCCTTAGAAACAATTTTATTATTAAAAAAGCTTCATTACAGCCCTGCAACAATTATCAAACAAGCTTTTGTGCTTAGGAAATTAAATCGGAACAATGAATCTATAGAGATATTAAAGCTTTCGCTTAAAAAAAATACGGAAGGTAATGTTTCTGATGATTCAATATATTCATACTTAGTTGAAACTTATTCTCTATCACCTTCATCCTTAGATGATGGTATTAATTTTTTTACTAATAATTTGAAATTAAATGAATTTAATTTTTTTAACTACTTTTCATTGGCCACACTTCACTACAATAAGATTGTGGCTAGTCCAGAGCGTGATTTTACTATTCCCCTTCAATACCTGGAAATGTGCGATGAACATACACCTAATAATCCATCTGTTTTAAATTTTTTTGGAATAATTTTTTTTGATAAAAAAGAATTAATCTCGGCTATAAATTACTTCTTGAGAGCGATACAAGTTAATCCAAGTTTTTCTAGTGCTCATGCTAATTTAGGTATCTTATTCTCCTATGACTTGCTTACTGCTGATCCCTCTTTAGATACTTTAAGTGATGTCTCTCTCAGCGGTGGTTCAACAGATCCTATATCTAAAGCGATATACCATCTAAGTAAGGCCATATCTATTGATCCAAAGAGTTTTTTGGCTATAGAAAGTCTTGCTTCTATTTTTTTTAGAAACAAAAATTTTGATAAAGCCATTAAACTTTATAGCTCGCTACCTAATTGGCAAGGAAAAGAGGGTTTAATTAAATCTTATTACGCAAATAAAGATTATAGTAAATTTTCTACCCTAGTAGACAGCTGCTCATCGTTACCTAAGTTTAATAATTCTAGGGTTATTTCAGGCATTTTATCTCACTCTGATATCCATATTAATACAAAAGTTAAGAATTATTTTTGTCCCCAACCCCTCAACTATATTGAATGTATTGATACCCCAGATATTGATGGTCTTCCAGACTTTAATCAAAGACTTCTTAGTGAATGTGATAGTTATGACTTAGGGGTGCGTAACCAGCCTCTAATAACATATGGATTGCAGTCATCACGAAATATATTTGATTTAAATTCCCCTCTTCTTGATGTATTTAAGAGTTTTGTTCTTAACGCAGCTCAGGAGTATAGAAATAAATTTCATAATTCCGAGGCCTGTATAATTAAGAATTGGCCAAATAATTTTTATATTAGTGGTTGGATAGTTAAAATGACAGAAGGTGGTTATCTGAACCCCCATAATCATGTTAATGGATGGTTAAGCGGTGTATATTATATTCAGGTTCCAAAAAAAAATAATTTAAAAGAAGGTGATATTAAATTTTCTTTAGGAGTTAGAGGGTCAGATGTTTACTACCCTAAATCAAGTTTTGTTTTTCCTGAAAAAGAAGTTACTACACTCGATTCTAGACTTGTTCTCTTTCCTTCCTCGCTTTACCATCAAACAAACCCTTTCTCTGATAGGAGCCCTAGAATTTGTATTGCTTTTGACTTACAACCTGTTTAAGAAAGAATTATGACCACAAAGCAAGATAATGTTAATAATGTGTTAACTGATCATCAGGTTAATGTCTTTACTGAACAGTTAAAAAGTGAGCATAAAGAAGCGCTAAAGGCTCTAAATATCGTTGTTAAGGACTACCCAAATTGTTACAAAACTTACATACTTCTTTCGATCGCCGAAGATAAGGCGAGCTTGGAGACAGGCGATTTTGAAAAAGGACTTTTTTATCTTAATAAAGCTAAAGAACTTGGATCTAAAGGTGTGAATCATAAGAATAATATTAAAGCGCATTACTCTACGGTGGGATCTTATTATTTTAATAAAAAAGAATATGAAAAATCATATAAATACTATTTGAAGTCTGCAGAAGGCCATTCTGATTATAACTTTTACTACTTGCGTAGCGTTGGCAATGCTTTAACAAGATTAAATAAAGTTGATGAAGCGCGTGATTACTATAAACAATCCTTAAAAATAAATAACTCTTATGCCAAGGCTCATCATTCTCTTGGAATTTCATATTACTTTTCTGAAGATTATGTTGATGCTGATAAATATTTTCTACTGGCTTGTGAGAAAGAGGTAAATTCTCCTCAATATATTACGGACTATGCGAATAACCTTTGGAAATTAGAGCAGTATGATAAAGCTATTAAGCAGTATTATAAAATTCGAATGCTTCAACCCAATAATGTTATATCGTATTTACTTCTCTCTGAAGCTCTAGTTGCCATGAGAAGGTATAAGGAATTAATAAAAATATTAAGTTCTATTCCTGATATTGTTAATCAAAGTACTCAACTTCTAAACTATCTTGGAACGTGCCATACTGAATTTGGCAATAGTAAAGAGGCAAAAATTTTTTTCGATAAGGCCAACAAACTCTTAAGTGAAGGTACTAAAGATGACCGATAAAGAGTTGATTCAAGATCTTTTTATAAAGAAGGAGTATGATAGCGCCCTTAGTATTATTAAAAAAGGCTTAATTGCGGATAAAGAAAGTATTTTTTTGTTGAATTCAAAAGGTATGATCCATGCGCAAAAGAGAGAATATAAAGATTCTATTGTCTGCTTTGAAAAATGTATTAAATTAAATTATAAAAATGATGCACTTTTTTCGAATCTTGGATTTTCTTATATGGGTGCGGGGAAAGATGATAGGGCAATAGATAATTTTATCTTGTCAATTGAGTTAAATGATGGAGTTATTGAACGTCTTTTGGCTATTTCAGAACTTTATATAAAGAAAAAAAATTTATCATCTGCAAGGATTTATATAGAAAAAGCCTTAACCTTGGATAGAGATCATGATCGTCTAAACCTATTGTTATCATCCTTATATATTGATAGCGATAAAAGTAAGGCTATTAGTTTTCTCAAAAAATTCGTTTCCTCTAATAAAGGAAATACAATCCATTTATTAAGCCTTGCCCGCCTATATAGAGATAATGAAAATTATGAAGAATCAATAGATTGTCTTAAGGGTTTCATTAAAAATAATAATACTAATACAGCTGCTATCCATGACTTGGGCGCAATCTATCTTTTGCTAAAAAATGATATTGAAGCACAAGCATGTTTTCAGAATGTTATTGAGCTAGATCCAGATTATTATTTGGCTTGGTTTGGTCTGGGAAAGATTTTTTATAACCAAGGTAATTACGATGATGCCGTGGAGGTGCTTACGTGGGCAAATGATCTTGAACCTGGTAATATTGCCGTTCTAAATTTCTTTGCACTGACATTGCATCATAATCAAAAAAAAATTGAATGTTTCAAGTACCTCAAAGAATCTTTTACTATTGATGAAAACAATCATGATACTCTCATTTTAGCTGCTGATTTTGCTTTTGATGGTACACAGCTTAAGGAGGCTGAAAATTTCTTAAAAAGAGCTGAAGAGGTTAATAAGAATAGTTTTGAGGTATATGGTAGGTTAGGTAATTTATACTTCTCCACTGGCAGTATAGAGCTTGCAATTGAGTATTTAAAAAAATCTTTAAAGATCAATCCTGAATATCAATTTTCAAAAACAATATTAGCGAAAGCTCATAAAAAAAATAAGAATTATTTTGAGGCTATTAATTTGTACAAAGAGACTAAAGAGGTTGGATGGGAAGAGAATATTTTGGAATGCCTATATTTTTCTGAACAATATAAAGAATTTGAGAATTTTTATGATAAAAATGAAAATATTTTAAAATTTTCAAGACAAAGTTCATCTATACTTGTTCACGCTAAGCATCATCTTGGTGTTACTGATAAAAAACATTTCTGTGAAAATCCTTTTGATTATATTCAATATAGGGATATTGAAGGAATCGATGAATTGCCGGATTTTAATAAAAGGTTCCTTGAGGAATTTTTTAAATACAAAATGGATTCAGTAAAACGTAACCAAGAGTTATTAACAAACGGAACCCAATCAATACTTAATATATTTGAGCAAGGTTCTACTCTGTTCAAGATTTTTGAGGCCTTTTTAACGAATGAAGCAGACAAATATATGAAAAGCTTCGGTAAATCTAATGATATTTTTATAAAGAACTGGCCTGATAAATTTAAATTAACTGGATGGATGGTTGAAATGACCAAGGGCGGCTTCTTGGACGCTCATAACCACCCCTCTTCCTGGCTTAGTGGTGTATATTATATTAAAATTCCAAATAAAAATAAAACTAATGAAGCAAATATAAAATTCTGTATGTCTAGTGAGAATTTTCCTTGCCCAAAGAAAAATTTTCCTGAAGAGGAAGTTGAGGTTGAGACCATTGAATCAAGGCTTATTCTTTTTCCTTCTTCAACTTATCACTATACAAATTCCTATACTGAAGATGAGGGCCGTATATCTATTTCTTTTGATTTTATGCCTGTAATTTCCAAGTAAATATTTGAAGAAAAAAATCTTATTTATTAGTTTAATGTTTAGGTGTTTTTACTTTATTTGAAGGTATTGAGATAACTTGAAATCCATATCTTTTGTATTATTGATTTATTGGTGAATTTATTTTTCTCTAAAGGCGTTTTGTCTTAGTTTTGTCACGGGGCTAAATATATATCCTAAAACAGTTCTTTTTTGACCAATTAATGATATCTCAGCCGTCATACCCGACTGTATGTTAATACCTTTAGTTTTTTTATCACGGATTTCAACATAGGCCTCATAATAAACCTCTCCCTCACCTTTTCTTGTAGTAGTGGCTCCAATATCAGTCACATAACCTTCAAAAGTACCATAAACTCCAGCATCATAGGTTGTAAAAGAAACTTTCGCCTTCATTCCTTTTTTGACGAACGAAATATCCTTCGGAAGGACGTTGACTAGAGCAATAAGTTTTTCATCCTCAGGCACTAAATTTGATAGTATTTGAGCAGCCGAAACTACCTCCCCAACGGTTGTTATATAGACATCGTTAATCACACCATTATATGGGGCTATAATTTTTGTTTGTTCTAGCTGTTGCTTGTATAGGGCTCTTTGTGATTCTGCCTGGGCGAGCCTTTTTTTACTATCTACCAACCTTAATCTTTCATCAAGAAGCCTCATTTCAGATTCAGCACCTTGCATTACAAGGTCCTCTATTATTTTTGTTCTTTTTTCAAGAGTTTCAGTTTCTAAAATAGATGCCTCATAGGATCTTTCATTGTTCTCATAAGACGCTCTTGTTCTAACCTCGTCCACAACAAATAATACATCCCCTTTCTGTACTTTATCACCGAGTTTAACGTTTATTTTTTCTATTACGCCAGCAAAAACACTTTGAATAACCTTAACTTTTGTCGCAGGTATTATTTCTCCACCGGCCCTTACAACCATATCAATTCTTGCAAATGAACCCCATACGATAGCGATAAAGCAAAATAAAGATATAATGTAAAAAAGAATTGAAGTTCTTGTGATATCCTTATCTGGAATCAAGCCATCAATAAATGAAGTTAATTTTGCTCTTAAGTTCTCATTGATGTAATTAATAACTGATTCATAGATTCGTGTGAGAAGAGGTTTTGATTTTTCTACTATTGTTTTTATAAAATTCATTAGCTTTATGCCTTATTCTGAGTAAATTGTTCAAGTATTTTATCTCTTGGACCATCTGCAACAATCTTACCCTCAACAACTATTAAAACTCTATCAACTAGATGCAATAAACCCGGCTTATGAGTAGCTATGATCATAGTTTTCTTTGAGTAAGATTCTTTAATATAATCAGTCATTATTTGTTCAGTCTCACCATCTAATGAGTTAGTTGGTTCATCTAAAATAATTATTGCAGGTTGTCTTAGAAGGGTTCTTGCAATAGCTATTTTTTGTCTTTGACCTCCGGATAAATTTTTACCATTTTCATATAACATTGCCCCATACCCTTGTGGCATAGCGCTAATGAACTCATGCGCATTCGCTTTTTTTGCTGCCTCAATAATTCTTTCATCAGAAACATCATCAAGCCCTGAGACTATATTCTCTTGAATGGTATCTTGAAATAGCTGTGTTGTTTGAGGAAGGTAGGCAATCACTTCTCTTAGTTTTTTAGAGGGTATATTGTTTATATCATAGCTATCAATCTTAAGAGAGCCATGAGCTAACGGATAGTAACCGACCAGTGCCTTAAGAAGGGATGACTTCCCTCCGCCAACAGGTCCAATAATACCCACACTTTCTCCTGGGTTTATAGTTAATGAAATATTATCAAGAATTTTCTTATCTTCGTGAGAATAGTTTAAGTTTTTAATTTGTATTTTTCCTTGATCAAGAATTGTTGCAGTCTCTGTAGAGACGGTTTCTTCTCTACCTACTTGCTCCATTAAAGTGTCAATTTTTTTAAATGCAGCGGTTGCAGAGCTAAATCGATTTAATATACCGCTAAGTTGAGCTAACGGTGATAATGTTCTTCCTGATAAAATAACACACGCAACCAACGCACCCATTGTTAGATCTGTTGAGGCTATAAGAAATATACCAAAGAAAACAATAAATGTTTGGGATGCCGCTATACCTGTTTGAGCAAAGGTAGTTGAGAAGTTTGCAAAAACTTTAGAAATAACTGATAACTTATTTTGACTTGAAACCGCACCTACCCATCTTTCTCTTAAAAAACCACCTCCAGTCACAGTCTTCACTGTCTCATGGTTATTCAATAACTCTGTTAAAACACCTAACTTACTTTGTTTATTTCCCAGTTCTTGATCAGCTAGTTTTTTTAAGTTTGGTTGAATTAGCAAAATAACAAGAATAACAAATGGAGCTATTAAGGTTGGTACTAAAGCAATTAAACCTCCAATAGACCATAAAACAAACATAAAAAGAATCATGAATGGTATATCGATAAAAACAACAAGTGATGATGAGGTAAAAAAGTCTCTAAAGTTCTCAAATTCTCTTATACTTGTTATTATGTTAGAGTTGGATTTTCCTAATATAGATGAATCGTGAGCTGAAATTTTATCATAAAGTTTTCCCGCAACTACATCATCTAATTTTTGTCCTGCTATATCAGTAAAGTATGATCTTAACATTTTCATAATGAAATCAAAAACATGTACTGTTACCATTCCGATAGTTAAGGCAATTAAAGAGCTGTACGCGCTATTAGGAACAACTTTATCATAGACTGTCATGATATAAAAAGCGCTAGTAACGGCAAAGAGGTTAATAAATACTGAGGCAAGGATAATTTGGTTGTATATTTTTTTATTATCAAATACTGATTTCCAAAACCAATTTTTTTTATCTATTACCATGTTGTTCTCTGATTATATTATCTATTTAATGTTAATTATCATTTCTAAAGTATGTCAGTTTGGAGTGCTTAAGACTCAAAAACTTATATTAAATTGAGTTAAAAGTCTTCTATTTATATGAGCGGCCTGTAGCTCGTAAATAAAGAGTTGCGACTCTGCACTTAACAACTGTTCAAGTAAGTTTATCTCTTGAATTGTTGCATTTATAATTCCTAAAATAAGAAAATCAGAGCTAGCAATTCTAAGGTTAAGTATTTCTTTTTGAGATTTAATATTTTCTAATGAATCTGATATCTTGTTTCTTGCCTGGATGATACCTGTTGCTGCTCCAAATATATTTGCTCTTTGTTTTTCTAAATCTCGCATTACTCGGGCATACATAAATTTTGATTGATTGACTCTTGATTTTGCAGCACCAACCTCTGCACTTCCTCTTCCAAAATTAAACAAAGGAACAGAAAAAGTTAAACCACCCCTAAGATCTTCATCCTTACCTGAATCATCTATGTCGTATTTTGTATATCTAAAGGACAAACCCAGTTTAGGTCTGTAAGAACTTTTTGTTATTGCTAGCTCAGATTCACTACCCTTTATTTTGAGGCTAGCAATTCTTTGGTCGTAACTATTAGATTTTTCTTGATAGTCTCTATCTGACGTTATTTCTGTAAATAAAATACTTGGAACGCCATTGTTCTGGTATGGTTCTTTAAAGAAAGAAGAAAAAACCTCTAGAGTTTGTAATCTTTTAGCACCTAGAATTGCTTCTTTAGCCTCGAGCTCACTTAGTTTAATCGCTATTGCAGATATTTCTGAAATATCGACCGCTCCAGATTGAAATCTTTTTTCTGCTATATCTTTATACTTAGTTAATAGACTTAATTGTTCAGCTACATATTTGCTTAGAATACTAGACGTTGCTGTTTCAACATAAATTTGACTTGCTGTTAATATTAAACTCGATGACTCTGCATAAAATTCTTCTTTTGCAACATCTACTCCGTATTTGGCTTTCTTTATCTTTGAGCTAATCTCATTACCAGTATAAATTGGTTGTTCTATTGTAACAACACCATCAAAACTATCATCTCGTCTTTTTCTTATTGAAGAAATATCATCTACACGCCTTGAGAGTGATTCATCATTAATAAGTGAGGCGTTTATACTGGGAAACCGTAATCTCTGCGCATATTTTTTATTTTGATTGAATTCATTTTGTTTAGCCATTGCAGAAGAAAATTCTGGCTGCTGAACAACAGTTAGACGAATATATTCGTAAAATTCCTCCTCTGACATGCTCTTTACATTATCGAGTGTAGAAAATGAGACTTCGGCTTTAGCTAAGGAAAGAGAGAGTATAGCCAAAGCCGAAACTGCTACAAAAAATTTTAAAAAATAATTCATTATTTATTTACACTATTTAAATTTTTATAAATTAGTTCTTTTTATTTTTATTTTTTTTATTAGCGCTGGTATCTGAAGAATTGTTTTCATCTTCAGGTTGAAGTTTGTCGCTTATATCTTTGACAGCCTCAATCAAGCCATTAAGAACAAGTTGAACAGATGGTCCTGGTATATATATCTCTCCAGAACTTTCTTCTTGACCGGATCCTCCAATTTTAGTTGTTGAAATTCTAAGAATTCCATTGGCGAATGTAATTTTATCTAAACCTTCTATTATCATTTTATACTCCTTTTTAATTTTTTAATTCTTATATGCTTATATATAGTAGATAGGAACATTCATCAGTAATTTCAAGGGGGTTGTTTTTTTTTATATGGTGGGCGCGGCTGGGTTTGAACCAGCGACCCCTACGATGTCACCGTAGTGCTCTACCGCTGAGCTACGCGCCCATATTTAATATAGATTCCATACCTAGATATTTATCAATTGTAAATAAGAGTTAATTAATAATATTAAAAAATAAATCTATTTTCTCTAATTGCAAATATAGAAATTGATTAATTTTAATGAATATGCTTTTTAATCATGGTATTTTAATGGTGAGAAATTTATATGGTTAAGGCAATTACATTACAGTCCTTGCAGGACGATTTTAAGGCTCAAAATTATCGCGATGTTATACAGGGATGTAAGAGCTTGCTAGAAAAAGAAACTAACCTGCTTGAATGTGATCTTCTCCTAGCTTCAGCACTCATTCTATCAAAAGAATATTTAGAATCAAAGGATGCCTATCTTGGTATTATAAAAAAATATCAGCAATTTTCATCAGACGTTTACTATAATTTATCCAGCGCATACTTGAATCTGTATAATTATAAAGATTCTCTTTTTTACGCCAGACAATATGTTAATCACAACACCAATAGTCTAATGGGGTACCTTAGGCTTGGCGAACTTTATAGTGCTTTAGGCCTCGCTGGTGAGCGAAAAATGAGTTATATGATGGCTTTGAGTCTCGATCCAGAAAATTTTGCAGCCCTCAAAGGCTTGTCGGAAACCTTCAGAGTTGAATCTGATAGCGAAGGGGCTCTGAAGTACCTGATTCAACAAAAAAAAACACCCCGTAGGGATATGAATATACTGGAAGCTCATTACAAACTTGGAAACAAATTATTATTTAACAATAAGTTATTAGAATTAAATAAAGAGGAGGTGTTACTTCCTCTGGTCGCCTGCTTAAGCGCCCATGCATCTGTAAGATTTTCTCAAAAAGATAATTATAAATTTTGTCCAAATCCCTTCAATTACATTCAACACCTATCTTTCAGCGAAGGTGAATTAAATAAAAATTTTATTGAAGAAGTAATCTCTGTTATTGAGGGATATAATTTTTCTTATACACCGCAAAATCTTTTAATAAAAGGTACTCAAACCTTAGGGCCTGGTAATATCTTTAATTTAAAGGACAATTGTATTATTAAATTAAAGGCTTTCATAGAGGGCAGGATACAAGAATATAGAAATTTATATAAGACGGAAGATGTGGGGTTTTTTAAAAAATGGCCAAATTCCAATGACTATGATCTAAAAGGGTGGATTATTGATTTAAAAACTGGAGGATCTCTCAAGAGACATATTCATAAAGAGGGGTGGCTAAGCGGATCTTTATACCTAAGAGTTCCAGAAAAAGAAAAGTCGAACGAAGGTGATATTATGTTTAGCCTTGATGGCGGAGTCTATCCAACAGATGGAAAGTTTTATAAAGATAGTATTGTAGGACTAACGACAGGCGATATGGTTTTATTTCCTTCATCAATATTTCATTCTACCATTCCCTTTTCAGCGAAAGAAAGTAGAATTACTTTAGCTTTTGATATTATTCCTAAGTATATGAAGGAGTGATTGAGTGCTGTTATTCTGTTTCTAAAAACTGGTCAATGGAATTCCAAAGATCCTTTCTGTGGGCATCTTTCTCCATAAATATTTCATGTTCTGTTGAATCAAAAGTAACCATCTCGCTATTTGGAAGTCTTTTGTGCATTTCCTTTATTTTATCCGAACTTACAACTTGATCACGAATATTATTGATCATAAGAATGTTTACATTTATTGATTCTGCCCAATCTTTTTGCCTTATTGCTTTAAACTTTTTGTTTACAGCTTTAGCAAATCCATTAGTTACACCCCAGAGCCTTATATTTGGTTTTTTTTTGACTAATTTGAGCGTTCTTTTGTACCTAGGCCTGTCTGTTGTAAGGTCATTTTCTTCAAAAGGAGTCTCTTTTCCCATATTAGGTTTTGAGCCTAAAAGATAATCGGTATCTTTTTTAAAAATATTCATCACAGATGATGCTGTTCTTAGGAATCTTTCATTTTTGAATCCTAGCATTGGAGCCGAGAGTATTCCTTGAGAGAATTTATCCGGGTGGTCATGAAAGGCTGATAGCATTATACATCCACCCATTGAGTGACCTATTCCTATTAATGGTTTGGGAAAATTATCACCAATCACCTTTTGTAAAATATACTTCAAATCCTTATCATGCCTTTTAAAGTCTGAAATAAAAGCCTTGTGAATATCCTTTAGCTGATGATCAGACATTCCTTGGCCACGCCAATCAAAGGTAATGACAGAGTATTTTCGATCAATAAACTCCTGGATTGTTTCAAAATACTTTTCAATAAACTCATTGTGACCTTGTTGTAAAAAAATAGTTCCGTTTGTTTCCTCTAAATTCACTTTCCAATGACACACTCTTAATTTTATCCCATCATCCATTGTAACAAAGTAAGACTCAATACCTTTTGGTGCCTTATAATCATCGAGTTCAAGATAAGGTGCTTTTTTAAAAATTAATAGTTCAGACTCTTCCATAATCGTCCTCAAGTCTAACTATATCGTCCTCAGTTAAGTTTTCTCCAAGTTGAATTTCAATAAATATTAAATCTTCTTCTCCAATATTCTCTATCCTGTGTATGGTATTGTTTGGTATATAAATATGTTCTTTTTCTTTTAGGTAATGCTGATTATTTTCGATGATAATTTTACTTTTACCTTTAATAATTTGCCAAAATTCTGATCTATTTTGATGTTTTTGAAGTGATAGCTTTTGCTCTCTAAAAACTTTTATTTCTTTAATTTGATAACCAGTATTCTTTGCGATTATATGGTAATTTCCCCAAGGTTTTTCCTCTATATTTCCTAAATAATTTTTAGTTAGCTGGCTACTACTCGCAACTTTTTTTTCTCCCCCAATACCAAATTTAAGGTCTACATCTAATTTTTTACACACCTTGGATTCATGAATATTTTTAACATTACTTCTATCGCCACCATTACAGTAGCAAATATTTTTATTAGGGTTATTTTTAACAAATTCCTCTATGGCCTCGTTACTACTTTGATCGCTTGAGGTCTGAATAATTACTTGAGAAATACTTTTGAATTCATCAAGTATTTCCTTTCTTTGATTTTGATTCATAAAGGGCTTTCCTTTCTTTTTTATTAACCACTCGTCATTATTTAAAAGAATAATTACGTTATCAGAAAGGTTTTTTGCATCTTGAAACATTTTTAAATGACCAGCATGAACCGGATCAAAGCCACCGCTAACTAATGCAAAATCATATTTCTGGGTCATTTTTTCTCTCATAAAAAAATATATTATAAAATTTTAGTTAAAACTCCTAACTAATATTGACAAAATCACATTATCAATCTAGCTTGCGTCACAAACAGGGAAGTGCCATGAAAGTTAGAAATTCATTAAAATCTTTAAAAGGCAGACATAGAGACAATCGCATTGCGAAAAGAAATGGTCGCATGTACATTATTAATAAAACAAATCCACGTTTTAAAGCACGCCAAGGGTAGTATTTCCTTTATCGTACTGTTATTACTCTTATAAGATTTGTAGTTCCCTGAACCTTAAGTGGTAACCCGGCGGTTATAACAATCTTATCGCCAAGAGCAACTAAACCACTCTTCTTTGCTATTTCCTTTGTTAATTGAATCATGTGCTCAAGGTCACTTGCGTCTTTTTGAAGGAAGCAAAGAACCCCCCAGGCTAGCGATAGTTTTCTTGCAGTTTCAATAATAGGAGTAATAGTCAGAATTGTTTGGCTGGGTCTGACTCGTGAGACTTTAATACCAGTTGAGCCCGATTCAGTATAACATACGATAATTGGAGATGACAATTCATCCGCAAGAGTCTTGGCAGCTGTTGCTATTGCGTCAGGAGTTGTATCAGGTGTTTGTTCTAACTGACTTGATAAAATATCGTTATAGTTACTATCTTGTTCGATGTTTAGGGCAATTTTGTTCATCATCTTAACGGCTTCAGAAGGGTAATGACCGGATGCAGATTCTGCCGAAAGCATTATTGCATCAGCCCCTTCAAATACAGCATTAGCTACATCGGAAACTTCTGCCCTAGTTGGCGTTAGGGAGTCGGTCATTGATTCGAGCATTTGTGTAGAAACTACAACAGGCTTACCCTTTATTCTTGCAACACGAATTATTTTTTTCTGCCAGCCAGGAACAGATTCAAGAGGTAGCTCTACACCTAGATCACCCCTTGCTATCATTATTCCATCTGCGAGATCTGCTATATCCTCTATATAAGTTAAGGCCGAAGGCTTTTCTATCTTGGCCATTATTGAGGCTTTATTAAGGCAAATTTTCTTTAAGTCTTTAATATCGCTAGGTTTTTGTACAAAGGATAAGGCTATCCAATCAACCCCCTCTTGAACTGCAATTTGAGCAAATTTCTTATCAATAGATGAGAGTGCAGATGTTTTAAGGTCAGTTTGAGGGAGGTTAACGCCCTTATTTGATTTTAAATAACCGCCTTGGATAATTTTTGTTTTAATTTGGTTAGCTTTAATGCTTATTGTTTTTAGATGAATCTTACCATCATCTAATAAAATTAAATGACCTTTTTTTAGAGATGAAAATATTTTTTTATGAGGTAAGCATACGCGTTTATTATTTCCAATAACCTTACTCGAATCTAATATAAATATATTGTCTTTTTTTAGAAGATTGTTACCTTCATCCATCGAGGAGATGCGAATCTTAGGCCCCTGGAGATCAACTAAAACTCCTATGGGTTTCTTTAATACTTTTTCTACATGTCTAATTTTTCTAATATACTCTACTAGAGTGGTCTCATTCAAATGAGAGCAATTGAGTCTAAATGCATTTGCGCCAGCCCTTGATAATTCAGTTATTTTTTTTATTGTATTTGAGGACGGACCTAGTGTGGCAAGAATTTTAGTTTTTCTTTGTATAAGTTTTTTATTATGCATGATTATCTTTTAACAGATTCAAATTATTTTTTGTTATAATTTTTTGATATACTAGTATTTTATAGGATCGATAAAAAATGATAAATCTTTTTAATGAAAATAGAGAAAGTAATTTTCTTATTATTTGTGATCATGCCTCTAAATTTATTCCAACAGAATACAAAAATCTTGGTTTGGATGAGAGTGTGTTGGATACTCACATAGCATATGATATTGGCGCTAAAGAAGTTGCCATTCGTGCCTCTAATTTGCTTCAGTGTCCTCTGGTGATGTCTGATTTTTCAAGGTTATTGATTGATCCAAACAGGGGCGTCGACGACCCAACCCTTATTATGAAGATTTCAGACGGGAGTATCATACAAGGGAATAAAAAAATATCATATTTAAGCGACTGTGAAGACAAGGTAAATAGAATTAGCTCTTTTTATGATGTTTATCATAACAAGATATCAGAATTAATTAACAAGTCTATTGAAAGAGGTGTTTTTCCTGCAATTATATCCGTTCATAGTTTTACTCCATTTTGGGAGCACAAAAAACGTTTAGTCGAACTTGGTATTTTGTGGGACAGTGATAATAGGCTATCTGATATTTTTTTTAATTATTTTACGAAACATCAAAGCCAATTAGCTATTGGTAGTAATAAGCCATATTCTGGTAAAATGAAAAATGATACTTTGTATAAACATGGAACAAAACGCGGCCTATCAAATGTTTTAATAGAAATAAGACAGGATTTAATTTCAAGTAAAAAGGGTCAGAAATATTTTGCTAAATTAATTACAGAACCATTGATTGAAAGTAATAATAATTATAAATTATTTCAAAGAAAGATTTACAAATCTTTAGCTGTCTAATTAAGATTCCTTTAAATAGGATTTAGAAAAGGGAAAATAGATAATATGTCTGAAAATGAATTGTCTTCGGCAATCGATCTTCGTGAGGCAGGAAAATATCATGAAGCACAAGAATGGCTCAATCAATTTCTAATAACCAACCCTAATGAGCCAGAAGCTTTGTCTTTGCTCTCTCAGATTCTCTTGCTGGATAAAAAAGAAGCAGAATCAGAGAAAATACTTTCTAAAGTAATAAAAATAAACCCTGAATTGCCTTCTGTTCAACGCAACGAAGTTCGATTGTTGTTAAAACAGTCTAAATTTTCTGAAGCATTAGAAAAAGCACAAATTTTACATGACAGATCGACGGATGATCCAGAAAATAACCTTATCTTGTCAGCTTGCTTTGGAGCAAATAAAAAAGATGAGCAAGCGTTAGTTTTTATTGAAAAGGCTTTAAATATTTTACCAAACTATGCTGAAGCATTTGCAAATAGAGCCCTTATTCGATTACGCGCAAAAGATATTCCTGGGTTTATTGAAGATGCTGAGAAAGCTACCGCACTTAAACCTCACATGACCCATGTTTGGTCTTTGTTGAGTAGAGTATATTATGAAAGTAAAAATCTTGATGGCGCAATTAAGGCTGCAAAAAAAGCATGTGAACTTGAGCCGGCTAACGTTAATTTTAAAGTTAGTTTAGCAGAGTTTCTAAGAGAAGGAGAAGAATTTTCAAAAGCTATCACTATTTTTCAGGAAGCAATTAAACTAGATCCTGAAAATTCTAATATAAATGTAGGCCTTGGTTTGACTTTTCAGTTGAATGAAGAAATTAGTGATGCAATTATCGCATATGAAAGGGCCTTGTTAATTAACCCTAAATCATTGGAAGCTTTGGCAAATCTTGGCACCATTGCAAAAATTTCTGAGGATTGGAATTCTGCTCTGCAATACTTTAACCGCGCATTGGAAATTAGCCCTGATAACGCTTCCATTCACAACAATAAAGGAGTTACCCTAAAGGACCTTAATAGGCTGAGTGAGGCTGAGGAAAGCTTCAAAAAAGCAATAAATTTGAATGAAAATTCTTCTCAAGCTTATTCTGGTCTATCAGTTATATTAACAGAACTTGGAAGGTTAGATGAGGCTGAAGCAAATTGCAGGCAAGCACTGGCGCTTAATCCAGCCTCACCTCAATTCAACAATAATTTGGGACTGATACTAAAAGGTCTTCATAGACTTGAAGAGGCTGAAACATACTACAGGAAGGCATTAGCTTTAAATTCTGATCTTGCTGAAGCTCATTTAAACCTAGGCGATATATTACAAGAAAATGCTAACTGTCACGTCTTATCTAATACAGATTTAAAAAATTTAAATATTTCAAAGGAAATAAATCTAAAATTGAAAGAAGCTGAGGAAAGTTATAGAAAAGCTATTAGTATTAATAAGGGTTATATTGCTGCATTTAGAGGTTTAGGAGCTACATTAATAAAAAAAGGTGTATATGATGAAGGTCTTATCAATCTAAGAAAAGCGGATGGCTCAATCTTTTTTAATGTTAAGAATGGGATTTCTATTAAATCAGAGGTATAAATGCAACGATTAGATATACAAAAATCAAGTAATAGTCCTAATTTCATCGGCTCATGGAGTATCGAGCCTCTTTCAGTGTGCGATGATTTAATAGATTACTTTGAAGAGCATAAGGTAGATCAAAATAGTGGTCAAACATCAGCTGGCTTGGACTTAAATATGAAAAATAGTACCGATATTGCTATAAGTCCGAATCAAATTAACTCTCCTGGTAATGAAGTATTTAATAAATATTTTCAAAGTCTTTTTGAGTGCCATAAAGATTACCTTTCTCAGTGGCCATTTCTATCAGAAATTGCTGCAAATATAGAAATTGGTAGTTTTAATCTTCAGAGATACCAAGGTGGTCAGCATTTCCAAAAACTTCACACTGAGCGTTCTAATCTTGGAGGTCTCCATAGACTTTTAGCCTGGATGACTTATTTAAATGATGTTGAGGAGGGAGGAGAGACATTTTTTAGTAATTATGATATCGAGGTTAATCCAAAGAGAGGTCAAACTTTAATTTGGCCTGCTGAATGGACTCATGCTCATAAAGGTAGGGTGGTTAAAGCCGGATCAAAGTACATTATTACTGGGTGGATGAATTTTCCCAAGTAATCTTAAAAAGAGTAAACTCAGAAATAGACTTTCGGTGGAAGAGATGGTGCATGTTGATTGATAAAGAAAATATTAAGAATCTTTTTGTAAAAAAAGAATATAAAAAAATCTTAAAAATCGTGGATGAAAATCTTCATACTGATAAAAATAATATTTTCTTATTAAATGTAAAAGGCATGGTTCATGCTGCAAAAAAAGAATACAAAGATTCTATTAATTGTTTTGAGAAGTGCATTGCAATAGATGGCACAAAAGATTCACTTTATTCTAATCTTGCATTTTCTTACATAGGTCTTAACGATAACGATAGGGGGATAGAAAATCTTATTTTATCAATTAAAATTAACGACAAATCCTTAAAATGTCTTATCACTGTTTCAGAACTTCTTATTAAGAAAAATGATTTTGAATCAGCTCAAATTTATTTGAAAAAAGCTTTAAAGCTAGATAAAAATAATACAAATACGATTACTTTATTAGCATCTTTAAATAACAATTGGGGTGTAGTCCACTATCAAGAAAAGAGATTTATTGAGGCCGAATTAAGTTTTCGAAAAGCAATAGAACTAAAACCAGATTTTTTTGAATCTTATCTTGGTTTATCTATCTTATTAGCTGCTACCGGTAGGTTTGAAGAAGCTGAGTTAACTGGAGGTAGGGCAATAGAATTAAATCCAGATTATCCAGAAGGGCATAGTAACTTGGGTTATATATTTCAGAGTCTTCTTAGGTTTGAAGAAGCTGAAATAAGTTGCAGGAAAGCAATTGATCTAAAATATGATCTTGCTGAGGCTCATAGTAACCTCGGCCTTTCATTGCAGAGACTTGGTAGATTAGATGAGGCTGAAATGGCCCTTATGAAGGCTATAGAGCTTAAACCTAATTTAGATTCCCCTTATCTAGCTTTAAGCCAAGTTTTTCTTCAATTAAGAAGATTTGAAAAATCTTATGATTATCATGTAAAATATTTAGAATTAAAGTCTATTGAGACACATTCTAATTCGAATTTAGGAAATGTTATTTCCAAATTCGCAAAGAAGATGCAAGAACAAAATGGTATACCAACTTTTTTTGATAACGCTGTTGAAAGCCATTTAACAGGAGGTAAAGATGCGGTATATGATTTCTGTGAGATTTTTGAGCGTGGTCAATATTCAAAAGAAAACCGTTTTTTATCACTATCAGATAGGATAAAAAATATTCCGCCATCTTTGTATGGGGGTAGATTATTTGATGGAATTCCTTTTATTGCATCCCAGGGCATTCACTCACTTATAAAATGGAAAGAAAATTTTTTATACAAAACGTCTTTCGATTTAATTCTCTACTGGATGATAATACAAGAGGTAAAACCAGATGTTATTATTGAGTTAGGTTCTGGGTCAGGCGGTAGCGCAGTTTGGCTTGCAGACATAGCGGGTGCACTTGGGCTTGAGACACATGTTTATAGTTTTGACATAAATAAACCATCACTTAATCACGATAAGGTCACTTTTATGGAATATGATCTTAATGAAATTAACAGCCACTCCAAACCCCCTTGCTGGGAGAATTTTGTTGGAAAAAAAATAATAATAGAAGATGCTCATGTAAATTTAGAAAAAGTATTGAATTTATTTGATACTATTTTAAAGCAAGGAGACTACCTTATTGTAGAAGACAGTGGCGAAAAAAAAACTATCATAAAAGATTTTGTAACTAAAAAAGATGATAAATATAGGTTGGATCAATTTTATCTTGATTTTTTTGGTACAAATATAACTTGTTCTCAAAATTCTATATTTAAAATATTTACTTAAAATAATTTATTGAGTCGTCTTAGAGTTCTTATTGGGCTAGAGGGCTTGTTTCTTTTGACATAGCTTTAAATACAGTCTAAAAAAATTTAATGACGGTATCAGTTGAACAAGTAATGCAGCAAGCACTAATAGAGCATTCTCAGGGAAATACTCAAGAAGCAGAGCGACTGTATAATGCTGTCTTGAAGCTTGATCCAATGCACTCAGCAGCCAATCATAATCTTGGGGTTATGAATATTTCTTTAGGCCAGGTAGAGGTTGGATTACCTTTATTAAAAACTGCTCTTGAACAAAATTCCAATAATGAACAGTTTTGGATTAGCTACACTGCCGTTCTTATTCAGGAGGGCCAATTTGAAGATGCTAAGAAAAAAATTAAGGAAGCGAGGGATAGAGGATTCAAGGATGAAAAGTTTGATAGCCTGGAATCAAAGTTACCTTCCTCTGATGCCCCTTCTCATAATGAAACCAACGCTCTTATTAAGAGTTATCAAAGCGGAAAACTTGTTGAGACTACGAATTTAGCAGTTTCGATAATTAAAGAATACCCCGATCATCTCTTAAGCTGGAAATTACTTGGAGCAATATTTGGACAATCAGGGCAGCTGGATAATGCGTTAGCTGCTAATAAAAAAGCAGTACAGCTTGCTCCTAATGATTCATATTCGCACAATAATCTTAGTCTCACCCTGAATAAACTTAATATGTTGGAGGAGGCCGAGGTAAGCGCTCGGGAAGCGATAAAGTTAAAACCAGATCTTTTTGAAGCTCATATCAACTTAGGTAAGACGCTTCAAGGTTTGGGTAGGTTAGCAGAGGCTGAAGTAAGTTACAGAAAAACGATAGAGCTTAAACCAGACTTTATTGATGCTCACTATTGCTTGGGAATGGTTTTAAATAAGCTTGGCAACTTAGAGAAGACGCCTCAAGGTTCGGGTAGGTTAGCAGAAGCTGAAGTATGTTATAGAAAAACGATAGAGCTTAAACCAGACTTTATTGATGCTCACTATAACCTGGGGGTAGTTCTAGATACGCTTGGTAGATTGGATGAGGCTTTAATATTATTTGATAAAGCTTTAAATATAAAACAAGACGATTCGAATTCATTGTTGGGGAGAGCTAAAGTTTTATTTGATAAAGGAGAATTTGAACTTGCCCTGAAAGATTTTTATACTTGCAATACAGCAGAATCAAGACTCAGAGCTTTGGAGAGTTTATATGCTTTAGGGCGAATTGACGACATTTATAATAGAATTGAGCTGCACTCTGAATTAGATGATGAAAACATAGGAGTTGCAGCATTTTCATCATTTATTGCAGAAAAGCAAAAAAAAGATACGGCACATAAATTTTGTAAAAAACCTATGAATTTTATATATTATTCAAATATTTCGATGCATATCGAAAATTCTAATGCGTTTATTAACGAAGTTAGTGAGGAGCTAAAAAATATTAAAACTCATTGGGAGCCTTTAAAAAAAACTACCCACAACGGCTTTCAATCAACAACGAATTTATTTCAAAATCCTTCAGGAAAAATACTTAACCTTCAATCAATAATCATAAATGAATTAGATTCATACAAATCAAAATTTAAAAACGAATCTTGTTCTTATATTCAAAAATGGCCTTCTAAAAAAAACCTAATTGGTTGGCATGTTATTCTAAAGAAGAAAGGCTACCAAGCTCCACATACCCATAGAGCCGGTTGGTTGAGCGGGGTTATTTATCTTAAAGTTGTTCCACCTTTGGAGAAAAATGAAGGTGCGATAGAGTTCAATTTAAGTGGAGATAGTTATTCTGATATAAACTCACCAAAGCTAATTTTTGAACCAAAATTAGGGGATATTGTTTTTTTTCCTTCATCACTTTTTCATAGAACTATTCCTTTCACAACAGATGCGGATCGAATTACTGTTTCTTTTGACTTAGTTCCAAATAAAGTTTAAAAAAATATTTATAATATGTGCGAAAATGAATTGTCTTCAGTAATCAAATTTCGTTTTAAGGAACGATGTAGTGAGTCAAAAGGTAATGCTGGAAAATAAAGAAAAAAAACCACCCAAGACTGAAGTTGATAGCCTTTTACAATACTATAAGGACGGAGATAATAACGCTGCTGAGATGTTAGCAGTTTCTATAACTGAAAAGTTTCCAAAACATCAATTGAGTTGGAAAGTTCTTGCATCGGTGCTTAAAACCAAAGGAGAACTTTTTCGATCACTAGAGGCAAACGAAAAAGTGGTGGAAATAAACCCAGGGGATGCCGAGGGTTATAATAACCTAGGCAATACTTTGATACAACTTGGTCGATTCAATGAGGCTGAAGAAAGCTACAAAAGAGCTATAGAAATAAATCCTGATCATCATGAATTCCACAATAACTTAGGCTTCGCTTATAGATCCTCCAATAAATTCGATGAGTCTATAATAAGCTATAAAAAATCTATAGTTTTGAACCCAGGGTTCGCTCTATCCTACATTAATCTAGGTGGCTCGCTAAAAGCTGTTGGTAAATTAAAAGAGGCTGAAGAAAGTTATAAAAAATCTATAGCCGTAGCACCAAAAAATTCTGAGTCTTATACTTACTTAGCTTTGGTGTTAAGGGACCTTGGCAGATATTCAGAGGCCGAAACCAATTATAGAAAAGCGATAGCTTTGAAGCCAGAAAATTTTAGCGCACATTACCATCTTGGAATAGTCTTATTTGAGTTTAGGCATTACAAAGAAGCTGCTAAACATTTTCAGTTATCTAATAATGTTGCTCACAGCAAAAGTTTTGCATTAAAATGTTTTTATCTTCAGGGGGAGAAATCCATTTTTTACGAACAATTAGACAGTATGATAGCTGAAGGTAGAGTTAGTCCTGTGATTGGCTCTCTTAGTTGCCGCTCAGAAATTAGGTATGGGATAAAAAGATCTAATCCATTTTGTAATGATCCATTAAAATATATTTTAAAGACTGACTTAACTAAGGAATATGATTTCAAAAATATCTTTATCGATGAAGCAAAAAGTATTCTAAATGATGATACGCTTTCACCTAAGGATCAAGGTCTTATAACTAACGGATATCAAACTACGGGGAATTTATTTGATCGTAAAGGTACTTCGATAGCCAGGATTCACGATATTATATGTTTAGAGGTAGAAAAGTATCGAGCTCATTTTAAGGATAGCGATGAGGGGGTAATAACGAACTGGCCAGCTAACTACAGTATTCACGGTTGGCTTATTAGCATGAAAAGTGGCGGTGAGTTGGCCTCCCACATGCATGATAATGGTTGGTTATCTGGCAGTATTTATATAAATATACCTCCAAAATTAAAAAGTGACAGCGGTAATCTTGTTGTCTGTATAGATGATGAAAAATATGAAACAATGGGAAGTAAAAACCAAAAAGAAAGCATTGATGTGGTTACTGGGAACTTGTGTATTTTTCCATCATCTTTGCTTCATCATACGATCCCGTTCGAATCAGAAGAGGAAAGAATAGTGCTCGCATTTGACGTTATTCCTGGCTAATTAAATATTACTTAAAAATAATAATAATTTTAATTTATTTCAAAAAAAAGATCTAACAAGTCTTTAAGTTTAAATAACCTATGGGAGATTAAATTGGATAAAAATAAACAACTTGAAATAGAATCGGAAGTCTTTAGGAGGATGATTAATCATTTTCAAGAAAGAACCGATATTCAAAACATTGATGTAATGGAGAGCTCTGGTTTCTGTCGAAATTGTTTATCCCGCTGGTATCAAGAATCATCGATTGCTCTAGGAGAAGAGATATCAAAAGAACAAGCGAAGGAAATTATTTATGGTATGCCTTATAGTGAGTGGAAAAAAAAATATCAAACTTAAGCTAAACTCCTATCAAAAATCTATTTTTTTTATCAAATTTTTTAGTAGGCTTATAAAAAATAATATATTTCTAAAAAAGAACTAGAAACTATCTATTTTTTCACGTAACAAATATTACCTTACTTATTAATAATAGATTGAAGTATATGAAAATTTGTATTTTAAAAGAAAAAGCTGAAAATGAAAAACGTGTTGCTTTAGTGCCTGACGTTGCAAAAAAGCTTATTAACGACGGATTTACTGTTTTAATGGAGACTAAAGCCGGTGAGTTAAGTAATTTCTCGGATGAGGATTATATCTCTGTTGGAGTAGAGGTAGGTGATTCTAAAAAAATTATCCTTGATGCCGATATTTTGCTCTCTGTAAAAATGCCTGAATCCGAAGTAATAAAAAGTATGAAAGAACACTCTTGTTTGATTGGATTACTTAATCCTTATGATAACTATAATCAGTTGAGATTGATTTCTGAAGGAAATATAAATGCATTCTCAATGGAGCTTGTTCCAAGATCGCCTCGCGCACAAGCTATGGATGTTTTGTCGTCTCAGTCAAATTTAGCTGGATATAAAGCTGTAGTAGATAGCTCTTCAATTTTTAATAGAGCCATGCCCATGATGATGACTGCGGCGGGTACGATTGCGCCTGCAAAAATCTTTATTATGGGTGTAGGTGTCGCAGGCTTACAGGCGATTGCAACTGCAAAAAGAATGGGGGCAGTTGTATCTGCTACTGATGTTAGAAGAGCAGCTGGAGAGCAGTGTGAGAGCTTGGGTGCTTCGTTCATCATGGTGGATGAACAAGAAGATTCTGAAGATTCAGATGGATATGCAAAAGAAATGTCTAAGGATTATCAAAAAAGACAGAACGAATTAATTTCAAAACACATTAAATCTCAAGATATTATTATTTGTACGGCCTTAATACCTGGACGCCCAGCGCCTCTTCTAATGACCTCTGATATGGTTTTATCTATGAAAAAAGGGTCTGTAATTATTGATATGGCCATTGAAAGAGGCGGAAACTGCGTCCTTACAGAGCCTAATAAAATTGTTGAAGTTGAGGGTGTAAAAATTGTTGGAGATTTAAATATTATAAGTGGATTAGCTCCTGATGCATCTAATCTTTACTCGAGAAACTTATATTCTTTTTTATCGCTATTTATTGATTTAAATGCTGATAAAAAGTTAAATTGGAAAGATGACATTGTTTCAGCTGTTTCTGTTGTTAAAGATAAGAAGATTTCTGAAATTTTTACTAAATAATAAAAGGAAATTTTATGGATATTAGCCCGCTCGTTTATTACGGAAGTATTTTTATTTTAGCAATATTTATTGGCTACTATGTTGTGTGGTCTGTTACTCCGGCCCTACATACACCCCTAATGTCAGTAACAAATGCAATTTCAGCCGTAATAATTGTTGGCGCTATTGTTGCAATAGGCACAGATACTAGTGATAGCGGAACATCAGGCTTGATATCAAAATTCGTTTCTTTCTTTGCTCTTATTTTTGCCTCTATTAATATTTTTGGAGGTTTTTTAGTTACTCAGAGAATGCTTGCAATGTATAAAAAAAAGGTAAAGAACGATGTTTAATAATTTAATATCTGTTGATTTAGAAGCATCACTATATTTATTATCTGGGGTATTTTTTATTTTAGGAATCCGAGGTTTATCATCTCCGGAAACGGCTAGATTAGGAAATTATCTAAGTATGTCTGGAATGGCCTTAGCATTTAGTGTTACCATTTTAAGTTTAAAAGATTATTCTTTCATTAATCTAGCTCTCATCATAGCTGGGATATCGATTGGCGGAACCATTGGTACTGTCTTATCAAAAAAAGTCGCTATGACTGATATGCCACAGATGGTTGCTGCTTTAAATTCTATGGGTGGTCTGTCAGCAGTTTTAGTTGCGTGGGCGGCTTTTTTATCGCCTGGAGCTTTTGAGCTGGTTTTTAACGGCCATATAAAATCCTCGAGCATGGTTGAGCTTCTTTTGGGTATACTTGTAGGGGCTGTAACCTTTTCAGGATCAGTGGTTGCTTTTTTAAAGCTACAAGGGTTAATGAAGAGCGCTCCTGTAATTTTGCCTTTTAGGCACCTTTTAAGTATTGGCGCTCTTGCTGTTATACTTTCTTGTTCTTATTTAATGTTAATGGGAGCTGAATCAGCTCAAATTTTATTTTTAGTAATTAGTATCACATCTTTATTGCTGGGCCTCTTGCTCATCATCCCTATTGGCGGAGCTGATATGCCGGTTGTAATAGCAGTCCTAAACTCTTATTCAGGTTTTGCAGCTGCAATAATTGGTTTTACTTTAGGTAATCTAGCTCTTGTTATAACAGGGGCATTAGTTGGTTCATCGGGGGCTATACTTTCTTATATTATGTGCCAAGCTATGAATAGATCGTTCTTTTCAGTAATTATGGGAGGATTTGGTGATGAGGTTAGCAGTTCTGAAATCAAAGAAACGAGACCCGTCAAGGTTGGGTCTGCCGATGATGCTGCATTTATTCTAAAAAATGCTAGTTCGGTGATTATAGTCCCTGGTTACGGAATGGCCGTAGCAAGAGCCCAGAACTCACTTAAGGAAATGGTTGATAAGTTAAAAGAGATGGGGATTAAGGTAACTTATGCTATTCACCCTGTTGCAGGGAGAATGCCCGGACACATGAATGTATTATTGGCCGAAGCAGATGTTCCTTATGATGATATTTATGAATTAAGTGAAATTAACTCTGATTTTGCACAAGCTGATGTTGCTTTTGTTGTAGGGGCTAATGATGTAACAAACCCAGCCGCAAAATCTGACCCTAACAGTCCAATTTTTGGGATGCCAATTTTAGAAGTGGAAAATGCAAAAACTGTTTTATTTGTGAAAAGAAGTTTAGGAATAGGATATGCGGGTATTGATAATGATTTATTCTATAGAGAAAATACTATGATGCTTTTGGGTGATGCTAAAAAGATGTCTGAAGATATATCGAGCAGTATATAGATTTTATTTAGCTTAGTAAGATTTTCTCTTGTCGTCGTCTTTCTTTTTCATTGGAATAAGACCTTCGCGCATGGCTGTTTTTCTGGCTAGCTTTCTAGTTCTTCTAATACATTCAGAATTTTCTCTAGCTTTTCTTTCAGAAGGCTTTTCATAACAATTTCTTAATTTTACTTCACGAAATACACCTTCTCTTTGCATTTTCTTCTTAAGAACACGAAGTGCCTGCTCAACATTATTATCTCTTACTGAAACTTCCATTTGTAACCTTTATGTTTTTATTTCTAACATTTGATTACCAAAGGCTGATAATAATGTCTAGTAAACAAATCAATATAAATAATTATTCTCACTTTATGTATGTAACTATTTAAAATAGTGGTTCTTGCTAAAAAGACGAGTTATATGGCCCATCTTTCTTCCATCTTTAACTTCTTTCTTGTTGTATAGATGAATCTTTGTACTTTCTGAACTTTCTTTGTTTAGCCATTCCCTCACCTCATCGCCTATTATATTAATCATATGAGCATTTTTCTTTATAGTCGGGGGTACAATTTTTTTTCCAGATACGCATATCATATGCTGTTCAAACTGACTGATATCACAGGCATCAATTGTCCAGTGCCCTGAATTATGAACTCTAGGAGCTATTTCATTCACTAAAATATCATCCTTAATTATAAAGAATTCTACAGCCAAGACACCTATATGGTCCAATTCTGTGATTATTTTTTTTGAGTAACTTATTAATTTAGTAACTTGTATAGCTGATAATTGTATAGGTGCAAAAGTATGTTTTAATATATGATTTTCATGAACATTCTTACCGATTGGGTAATGGCATATATTGCCGTAAATGTCTCTGGCCATTACAACTGAAACCTCAAAATCAAAAGGTATTTTTTTTTCAATTATAGATTTTCCATTAATTCTTTTAAAGACTTCATCGTAATCTTCTTTATT
Source organism: alpha proteobacterium MED-G09 (assembly GCA_905182015.1). Classification (GTDB taxonomy): domain Bacteria; phylum Pseudomonadota; class Alphaproteobacteria; order MED-G09; family MED-G09; genus MED-G09. The sequence goes on from CAJIZT010000010.1 coordinate 27,242, forward strand.
TTTTATATTTTCTTGTCCTTTTCCGTCATAACCAAGGGTGCGTGTTTTAATTATACAATCCTTAAATTGACTATGAGCTTTTTTTATATCTTCCGGGGTTTCAATGGATACAAAAGGAGCTATGGGAATGCCTATGCTCTCAAGGAATTTTTTTTCTATTAATCGATCCTGAGTAAGTAATAAGCTTTTTTCCCCTGGCCTAATCTTTTTTTGATTATCTACGAATTCAATTGTTTCTATAGGAATATTTTCGAATTCATAGGTGATATAGTCCACCTGATTTGAGAATTTTCTTATCTCATCTTTATTGTTGTAATCTTCGGCAGTAAAAAAATTGGATACCCCACTAGCAGGACAATCTTTCTCTGGGCAATAAATATGTGTTGTAATACCAATTTTATTTGCTGCATCAGAAAGCATCATTCCCAATTGACCACCCCCTAGTATTCCTATTATGGGTCTAGTCATTTAAAGGGCTTAGATCTACATTTTCTGTTTGATTTTTACGCCATCTTTCAAGCGATTTAGAGATCTTTATATCATTGAGCGATAAAATTGATGCAGCTAAAAATGCTGCATTCTTAGACCCGGCTGGTCCAATTGCGAGTGTTCCAACAGGAACTCCAGCAGGCATTTGGACAATCGAGAGAAGGCTATCGAGGCCTTTTAAGGACTTACTTTCTATTGGGACACCTAAAACAGGGATACTAGTTAACGATGCAATCATTCCTGGTAAATGGGCTGACCCTCCTGCACCTGCTATTATTACTTTAATTCCTCGTTTTTTTACTTTTTTTGAAAAGTCATAAAGTCTATCTGGTGTTCTGTGTGCCGAGATAATTTTAATTTCATGAGGTATCTTTAGGAGATCAAGAATATCACACCCTTCTTTCATGGTAACCCAATCTGACTGACTTCCCATTATTACGGAAACTATAGCTTTTGTATCAGATTTTTTTTTCAATTTTATACCTTAACTTATTCACTTTCTTTTAGTTGATTGAGTTTTGCGAAAACATTATCAGATGTGTATTCTTTTTTTGGATCCTCTATTATTTTTTCTTCAACGATTATTTTTTTACTTCCCTCCACTGAAGGATTGTTAGAATCACCTTTTGTAGAATCATCTGTTAAGGAATTATCAGGTGCAGTTATGCCTGTGCTTATAGAGCTTTCATCACTTTCAGCCTTTCTTTTTTCTATTCTTTTGAATGCTTTTTGAACTGCTTTATCAAGATCAAGTTGAGAGCAGAGACCAACAGATACAGGATCAACTGGCGTAAGATTTGAAGCATTCCAATGAGTTCTATCCCTTATTGATTGAATTGTGTTTTTAGTTGTTCCCACTAACTTTCCTATCTGAGAGTCTAAAAGCTCTGGATGATTACGAACTAACCAAAATATAGAGTCTGGCCTATCTTGTCTTTTCGATAAAGGAGTATATTTTTTACCCACTCTTCTTGCAACATCAGGGAGATCATCTCTCTTTTGGATAGCCTTTAATTTAGACAAACTATCTTTTTGACAATCCTCAATCGCAAGCCTAGTTAATTGACCGGCAGCAATTGGATCTGCACCTCGAATACCATGATCCACATCACCATCAGCTATTCCCTTTACTTCGAGAATATGAAGAGTGCAAAAGTCTGCGATTTGGTCAAAAGTTAGAGACGTATTGTCAATTAACCAAACTGCTGTTGCTTTAGGCATTAAAGGTTGGGCCATATTCTTCTCCAAAACGATGTATAGTTAATTTTCTATTGTATCGGCAATCTATATAAGAAAAAATCTAATTTGTAAAAAGTTCTATACATTATT
>CAJIZT010000011.1 GCA_905182015.1 alpha proteobacterium MED-G09
ATTCTTTCTAAATCAAAATTTTCTAAAATAGCACCAGCGGACGAACCTAGATAAATTCCATCTAACATTATGCCAATTGGTGGATCAAAGGAATTATCATCAGCTCTAGTAGGGCTGATACCTCGGATATTAATATTTGCTCCGCCAGAACGACTTCCTTCTTCAGAAATACGAACATTTGGTGCAAAACCATTTATATCGTTAAGATCTCTAATCTGTGATCTTGCAAGATCTTGACCAGTAATTGCAGTAATAGCTACTGGAACTTTTTGAGATGATTCCTCAAATTTTCTTGCTGTTACTATTATTTCTTCAATAGTTGCTGTTCTTTCTTTTGTTTCTTCTTGAGCTGAGGCGGTATTGAAACCACCTGTAATTAAGAGGGTCACTATAGCAAACCCCGCGCTTAAAGTTTTAAATAAACTCATTAAGCCTTCTCCTCCCCATTATTTTTTATTGTTATTAAGTTATTAAGTTATTATTATTATTTGGCTAGCCTGAATCTCTTCGTTAAAATGACTTTAAGATTTAGGCAGATTATATAAATACAAAACCATACTATTAAGTCAAATTTTTTTTAAATAATAATTCATTAAATTGATACGCAATATTACATGCGCAGTTATGGTTATTTAAATCACTCTACCCTGAGGTTTGGTCTAATATTTCTTAGGGCATCACCATAGTATTAGTATGTGACTAGTTTAAATATAAATACTATTGAAAAAAAATACAAAAAAAAGGGCCGGTAGATACCGACCCTTCTCTTATTCTAAAACTTAATTAATTAAAATTGAGCTTTAAGAGTTATCGTCCAAGACTTACCTGGTGACTTATTACCATAAGCCATTAAACCTGAAACATCTCTAATCACAGTAGTGATATCATCAGTTAGGTTTTTTCCAGATAATGCTATCGAGTAAGTATCCATTGAATAAGTGATTGATGCGTCAACTTTTTCGTAAGATCCTTGATAACTATAGTATCTCGGTTGGTTAGTGGTGATAGTTTCTTGATCAGCAATATATGTATATTTAGCATATACGCTTAAATCGCCTTCACCCATTGGAACTGTATAAGTACCACCAGCTGAGAAAGTAGTCTCAGGAGTGTTCACAGGAGTAAGGTGATCGTTATTTGTTGGATTATAACCACCAACAGCACCATCTAAATCAGCAATAAAACCGTCATATTCTGAATCAAGCAAACCAAGGTTTGCAAAGACTTCGAAGTTCTCATTTACAAGAGCTAGCACTTCAATTTCCAAACCGGTAAAGATTATACCAGCAACATTATCAATAACTGTTACAACAGTTAACGTTGTTGGATCTTGTTTGATAGTTTGTTGCTGCATATCCTCAAATTCATTTCTGAATAGGGCTGCATTTAACTGAATCCTTCTACCCATTAAGAAAGACTTGACGCCTATCTCTGTAGTTGTGGCAAACTCAGGATCATATGTATTCGAGAAATCTTTTAGATTTTGGTTACGTCCAAAGAAACCACCACTTTGGAAGCCTTTAGAAATAGAACCATAATACATTACATCATCACTAGCTTGATAAGATAAACCAATTTTACCAGATACTTCATCATATTTTTTCGATAAAACATCAATTCCAACAGCTGCAAAATTATTTACAAATTGTCTTGCTTTTGGAGCTAGATAAGATTGGCCAGCAGTAAATGTTTTCTCTTCTTCAGTGTAACGCAAGCCAACAGTAACCATTAGTTTATCAGTTGCTTGATAATCCAGGTTTGCAAATAATGCTGTAGATTCTGTTAATTGTTCTTGAAGAAGTTTTTGTACATAAGATGAACCAAGTTCAGTTGCGCCTGGGTCACATCTAATTGCACCTAAACCACCAGCTAAACAAGCTTGAAATAATGAAGGCGGAACTAAAGTTGACCAGAACTGTCCTTGAGTAATCCAATCTTGATGATACGTACTTTCCCAAACATAAAGACCTGTTGTTAAGGTTGCGTTATCAAAATTTGTTTCAAGTCTTAACTCATGACTCTCTTGCTCATAGTAGTTATCAGCATAAATATTGATATAATCCATTGCAGTTGCATCATATTCCCAATCTGTAGATTCATACTCTTCACGGAAACCACCGATATAAGTAATACTTTGGTTTTCATTAAGATCGTAAGTCATTTTTAGGCTGTATGCATCTGTATCAAACTGACCTTTATTAGTATTGTCAGCGCTTGTAGTTGTATCACTTGATCCAGTATCAAACTTCTTACAAGTAGGATATCCGTTTGGATTGAATGACTGTGACAAAGTTAAAGCAGCACCAGTCTTTGGAAGACCAGTGGCAATATCAGTTGGATCAAAAGAAGTGCAAATTCTAGAAGTGTCTGCATTTTGGTTTGTCCAGGCACCTAAGTCACTTGAATCGTCAAATGTTTCCATTGTGAACAAGGCTTCAAACTTATCATTTGGAGTCCAAAGAAAAGTTGCGCCTGTATTCATGTAATCTTTTGCAGGAACATCAGTTTCTAAGAAAGTATTATAAAGATAACCATCAGATTTGATTGAGGTAGCAAATACCTTAACCGCTAGGATATCTTCTACAATAGGAGCGTTTATTAGAGCTCTAAACTCTTTTTGACCCCATTCACCTATATCAACTTGAACTTTACCACCAAACTCTCCGGTGGGTCTTGTTCTCATTACGCGAATAACGCCGCCATTTGTATTTTTACCAAACAGAGTACCTTGTGGGCCACGAAGAATCTCAACTCTCTCTAGATCAAAATTTTCAATAATTTGACCTGAATTTGTTCCTATGGTTATTCCATCAATCTCAACAGAAATTTTTGGATCAAACGATTTATCTGATTCGTTTGAGTTAATGCCTCTTAATGAGATAGCGGAACCACGACCTCTAGTTCCCAAACCTGCGCTGATAACAACATTAGGCGCAAAACCACTTAGATCAGCAACTGTTCTTATAGTTGAATCATTTAGTGCTTCTGTAATAGCCGTAATAGCGATTGGAACATCTTGAAGTGATTCCTCTCTCTTTCTGGCTGTAACAATTATTTCTTCAATACCTAGGCTCGTTACTTCTTCTTGAGCAGATACTGATGTATTTGTAGTAAGTATAAGTGCAAAAAAAGCAAAAAATACTGACAATCTATTAATTATAGACATACGTTTCCTCCCCGAGGATTAGTTAAATATAAGTTATATGATTGGTTTTTTTTATTATTAAGAATCGCAATTTTACGATATGCAAACTTACATTTAGTAACTAATAAATTCAAGCTATTTTCTATTAAAAACAGATGTGTATATATAAAAAAAATAAGTAGAACTTATTTAAATTTTATTTTTTTAACAATAAAACTTTAATGTAAAATAAATTAAATAAAAAAAAGGGGCCAAAAAATGACCCCTTAAAGTAAATTATTTTATTTTTTTATGCTTCTGGACCCACCCAATGCTTAGGTACTATTTAACTAATCGTTATTAGAATCATCCATCCAAATACCTGAAAGCAAGCATAGAGCTAACGAGACCACCAAGATCAGGCCAGCTGGTTCATTAACGAGGTTAAAGATAGGTGCTTCAGTGCTTCCATTGAAGTTATCAATAAGAGACTGCCCCCTTGCGCTTATAGATCCACCTTCCTCTTTTAAGACAGCCATTGAGTGTGATGCACCTTTGATGCCAAGGGATACATATGAAAACTGCATATTTATGTACCATACTGATGTTAGTGAAAAAGCACTGACTACTATTTTTCCAAAAATATTAGCATTACCTTTTTCATGCATAACAACAGACGCTCTTCCTGAAAACCAAGCAAGAAAAGAAAAGCCAATAAGAAAAAGACCATTCATCGCTAATCCTGAGTTTAGTGAAGACATTATTTCAAATTCATTCATATTATTACCCTCCATTTTATGAATTTATAAGATTTTAATGTCATCATAATAAATTTTATATGTAAAGTTTTTATGATTGGAGAGAATTTTCTACACTTTTAATCTTGTCAAGATTGGTATACGAAGGTTATAGCATGTATCAACAATTTTGATTCTAAATATTGGGGCGTAGCCAAGCGGTAAGGCAACGGGTTTTGATCCCGTGATGCGTAGGTTCGAATCCTACCGCCCCAGCCATAATTAAATTTATCTATACTTTTATCTTTATTTAATTATTTTATCCTAATGACAAAAAAAGCACTCATAACAGGAATCACCGGCCAGGATGGAGCTTATCTTTCTGAATTTCTTTTAAAGAAAGGCTATAAAGTTTATGGAGCAGTTAGAAGAACTTCATCCATCAATACGGCGCGCCTATCCGAGATGGGAGTTCTAGATGATGTTGAGCTTGTTTCTATGGATCTTGCTGAAATAACCAATATTCAAAGAGTTATTGAAAAAACCGAGCCTGATGAAATATATAACCTTGCTGCTCAGAGCTTTGTTCATACATCATATGAGCAACCTATTTATACATCAGACATAGATGGAATTGGCGTAACAAGGATTCTTGAAACTATTAGAAATTTAGGCGGTACTCCAAAATTTTATCAAGCCTCAACATCTGAGATGTTTGGAAAGGCTAAAGAAAGCCCTCAAAATGAAGATACTCCTTTCTACCCCAGAAGCCCTTATGGTGTAGCAAAGCTTTACTCCCATTGGATGACGGTAAATTATAGAGAATCGTGGGGTATTCATGCTTGCTCTGGAATTTTATTTAACCATGAGTCTCCCTTAAGAGGTTTGGAGTTTGTTACTCGAAAGATTTCATTAGGAATGGCAGAAATCAAGAATGGTAAAAAGGATGTAATTAATTTAGGGAATTTAAATGCTGAGCGTGATTGGGGGTTTGCAGGCGACTATGTCGAGGCGATGTGGTTGATGATGCAACAAGAGAAATCGGATGACTATATAATCGCCACAGGTCAAACTCATAGCGTCAGATTCTTTGCAGAGCAGGCGGCCAAGGTCATTGGCATTGATATCGAGTGGGATATTGACGGATTAAGTGAAAGAGGTTTCTGTAATAAAACGGGCAAAACAATTATTTCAGTTGATTCTAGTTTTAACAGGCCAGCTGAAACAGAGCATCTTTTAGGAGACGCCTCCAAAGCACAAAAAGAGTTGGGCTGGAATCCTTCATGTGACTTTGAATCGCTTGTAACGATGATGGTCGAACGCGACCTAGAAAGAGTTAAAAAAGGACTGGTTTGGTTTTAATAAACTATCTTTTTTCTACCATCTCACTAAACGCTTGATCGTATTGATCTTTTAGTGATTTTACCAGATCCCCTACTGAAGGAGCATCTGTTATACTACCAATTCCTTGCCCGGATCCCCAGATATCTTTCCAGGCTTTAGTTTTCATATTTCCTTTAGATCCAAAGTTCATTTTTGATTTATCAGCCCCTGGCAGGTCATCGGGATCTAACCCTGCTTTTGCAATGGATGGTTTTAGATAATTTCCATGAATACCTGTAAATAAGGATGAGTAGACAATATCATCTGCGGCAGATTCTATAAGCATATCTTTATAGGCCTGGTCAGCATTTGCTTCTTCCGTAGCTATAAACCTTGTTCCTATATACGCAAGATCAGCGCCCATTGCTAATGCACCAGCTATTGAATGCCCATCACCAATTGACCCTGATAGCAATATTGTACCATCAAACCATTCCTGTACTTCACGTACTAATGAAAACGGAGAAAGGCTTCCTGCGTGTCCGCCAGCGCCAGAGCAAACTAAAATCAAACCATCAACACCTTGTTCTGCAGCTTTTTTTGCATGTTTAACATTAATAACGTCATGAAAGACCACGCCGCCATAACTATGTGTTGCTTCAACGATCTCTTGGGGAGGTCTAAGGCTTGTAATAATAATTGGAACTTCGTGCTCAACACACGTTGCCATATCGTCCATCAGCCTATCATTCGATGCATGACAGATTTGATTAACGGCAAAGGGAGCGGAGGGAGTATTAGGATTCTGTATATCATACTCTGCTAATTCATCTTTTATTCTAGTTAACCACTCACCCAACATGCTTTGAGGCCTAGCATTTAACGCAGGAAATGAGCCGACAATACCAGACTTGCATTGGGCTATTACTAGCTCTGGACCAGATACAATAAATAAAGGCGCCCCAACTACTGGAAGTCTTAATTTTCCTTTTAATTTTGAAACAAGCGCCATGAATAATTCTCCTAAAATTTTTATGCATAATAATCATTAATTAAGTAATTGAAACATTCTTTTTTAAATGAATAATAAAGATGTGAGATATAAAATAAAAAACAAACAACCCCATATTGGTATTGAGATCCTTGATCTTGATTATCAAGACAGCCTTAGTAAGGAAAAAATTAACACCCTAAGAAGTGTATGGATAAAGTATTCGGTAATTATTTTTAAAAATATAAAGTTAAGTCACGAAGAATTTGAAGAGTTTAGTTTGATGTTTGGTGACTTTGGTGATGATCCGTATATTGAATCAATTAAAGGGCATAAAAATATTATTGAAGTTAAAAGAGAGGCTAAAGAAAAGGCTCCTCCATTTGGAGGATCGTGGCATTCTGATTGGTCTTTTCAAGAACATCCTCCATCGGCAACATTACTTCATTCAAAAATTATTCCTCCAGTAGGCGGCAATACACTTTTTATTGACACTCAAAGTGCATATGAAGATCTATCTAGTGATATTAAATTAACATTGAATGATCTAATGGTCTTTCATAGTGCAATAAGGCCTTATGCAGACGATGGTTTTTATGCGTTAGAAAAAGATAAAGATCGTTCAATGAAAATAAAGCCTTCGGTTAATGCCAAAAAAAGTGTTTTACATCCCTTAATAAGGACCCACCCAGAGACTAAAAAAAAATCTCTTTTTATAAACCCAGTTTATAGTATTTCGATTGAAGGGTTGGATGAGAAGGAATCAAGTGATCTTTTGAGCTTACTTTTCTCGCACATGAATCAGGCGAAATATATTTACGAGCACAAGTGGGAGCCTGATATGTTAATTATGTGGGATAATCGTTCCGTTAATCATTGTGCGCAAGGTGGTTATGAAGGGTATGAGAGGCTACTTCACAGAATAACTTTAGCTGGCGACAGACCTTTCCAATAAATCATGATTCCACAAGATAAATGCATAAGTAAAGGAGACCTCCTTTATTTGATTATACCTACCTGCCATACCTCCATGACCTGCTTCAGTATATGTTTTGAGGAATAAAGGATTTTTGTCTGTTTTTTTATCCCGGAGTTTTGCAACCCACTTTGTTGCCTCCCAATAAGTCACCCTAGGATCTGTTAACCCAGATGTAACAAGAAGGGTGGGGTAGTCTTGTTCTTTTATATTATCGTAAGGTGAATATGAGGCAATATAATTATAATCATCAATATTTTTAATTGGATTCCCCCACTCCTCCCACTCTGGCGGTGTTAACGGAAGACTGTCATCTAGAATGGTATTTAAAACATCAACAAAAGGAACTTCTGCAACAGCCCCTTGAAAAATATCAGGACGCATATTTAATGTTGCACCCACCAACAAGCCACCCGCACTTCCACCATGTATTGATATTTCACTAGAGATATTTTCTCTTTTTAAAAACAAAGCCGATTCAATGAAATCTTCAAAGCTATTAATTTTTTTCTTCTTTTTACCTTCTTGATACCATTTTTTTCCTTTGTCCATTCCACCCCTAATATGAGCAATCGCATAAACCATTCCTCGATCGACAAGCGACAGGCGTGCTGCAGAAAAGCTAGGTGCAATTGAAATACCATAAGAGCCATAGCCGTATAGTAAAGTTGGTGAATTATTTGGTGTGTCTTTTTTCTTTAGAATGGATATTGGAATATATTCACCATCCTCTGATGTCGCATACACTCTTTTTGTAACATATTCATTTGGATTGTGACCCGATGGTAATTCTTGTTTTTTTATGAGGTTTTTCTTTTTTTCATTAAGGTCATACTCATAAACTTCGAGCGGCGTCGTCATTGAAGAATAATAAATTTGAATTTTATCTGATAAGTACTCAAACCCTTCATTAAAATCTAAATCATAAACCTCTTCATCAAACTTTATAGTGTCATGTTTATTATTTTTTTTATTAATAGTTGTAATTCTTGGAATCCCGTCCTCTAGCTCCTGAATTATTATATAACTCTTTAAACATGCGAAATCTGTAATTAAGACACCTTCCTTATATGATACAAGATCAGTCCAGTACTCTTGCCCGATTAAGCTATCATTAGTTTCCATAATTTTATAGTCAACGGCATTATTTAAATTGGTTAGTATAATAAATCGTGCATTTTCTTGATCATGTTCTAAACTGTATTCAACTCCTTGATGTCTTTTTTCAACAAGCTTTAGGTTTTTTTTCTTGTCTTCTTGGTCTATTAACCTTATCTCGCTTGTTTCGTGGTTATGAATGGATAAGATCAGAAATCTTTTGTTAAGAGTTTCTCCTAGATTTAAAAAATAACCTGTATCTTTTTCATCGTATACTTCAGAATCTGCATCTTCTTTTGTACCAATAGCATGAAACCATAAACTCGAAGGCCTATGATTGTTATCCATCCTGATGTAATAAAATCCTTTATTATCAGAGGACCAAACAACACTACCATCAGTATTGTTTATTATGTCTTTGCTATCAGAATTATCTCTAATATCCTTAATTTTAATTGAAAAAAACTCTGATCCCTTTGAGTCAAAACTCCACGACAGAAGATTATGATCGGGCGAACAGGAGGCGCTACCGGGCTTGAAGTATTTGAAGTCCTTGCTTTCCACATTCCAGTCATGGAAAACTTCACTCTGACTTTTAGAGTCCTTGAATCGCCTTAAGATTGAATATTCTTTCCCTTTTTTTGTTTCTGAAAAATAAAACCAAGGTCCATCTTTCTGAGGAATGGAGGAATCCTCTTCTTTAATTCTTCCTTTTATTTCTTCATAAATTTCTTTTTTCAAGGGCGACAAAATTGATAAGTGATTATCTGTCCATTGATTCTCTTTATCGATATACTTTCTTATCTCTTTTTTTAAAACTCTGGGAGAATGAAGGACTTCCTGCCAATTATCATCCCTAATCCAATCATATTGATCAAATAATTTATAGCCGTGGTGATTTGACTCAGCGGTCAATTTTTTTGCACTGGGCGGTGTATTTTTTTTACTAGAGATCATTTTTTCTAAATATTTTATTCAAACACTATTGAAACTGTTTCAGCAATCATTGCCGGTCTGTCTTGACCTTCAATTTCAATACTTACTTCAGAAATTAACTGAACCCCTCCAGCTTTTGGTTTGGCCTCAAGAAGCTTAGATCTTGCTCTTATTTTTGAATTAACAGGAACCATATTGGTAAAGCGAACTTTATTAGTCCCATAATTAATACCTCTTGTTACGCTGCTGATTGAACTTATTTGAGATGTAAGCATTGGGACAAGTGATAAGGTTAAAAATCCATGGGCAATAGTAGGCATTCCTAATTCAGATTTTGCTCTTTCTGGATCAACATGTATCCATTGATGGTCACCTGTGGAGTCAGCAAAGTCATTTATTCGACTTTGATCAATTTCAAGCCACTCACTTACGCCAATTTCTTCGCCAACACATCCCTCCAACTCACTAACATTACTAAAAACTCTCATCTATTATCCTCCTTCATTAAACAATTTTAGAATTCTTATTTCCCCAATACCGATCTTTTAATAGTCTTTTGTATAGTTTTCCTGTGGCATGTCGAGGAAGTTCTTTTTCAAAGTCTACTGTTCTTGGACACTTAATGCTAGAAAGATTCTTTTTACAAAAATTAATTATTTCAAGTTCTAGATCTGGCCCCACCTCTTTCCATGAAATAGGCTGAACGACTGCTTTAACCTCTTCACCAAACTCTTCATTCGGAACACCAACCACAGCACAATCAAAAACTTTTGGATGTGTAATAATTAGATTTTCTGCTTCTTGAGGGTAAATATTAACTCCTCCAGAAATAATCATAAAAGCCTTTCTATCAGTTAAATATAGGAAGTTATCTTTATCAAGTTTTCCAATATCACCAAGAGTTGTCCACTTAGGGTGATGAGGATGCTTTGCCTCAAGTGTTTTTTTTATATCATTGTGATAGGTGAACTCTACGTCACTTTCAAACCAGATAGTCCCCTCTGACCCAACTGGTAATTCATTGCCCTCTTCATTGCAAATATGAGGTATTCCAAAAATAGGTTTCCCCACTGTACCAATATGACTCAACCACTCTTCAGAATTACAGGCAAAAAAACCATTCCCTTCCGATCCAGCATAAAATTCATTTATGATATTTCCCCACCAGCCTATCATCATCTGCTTTATTTCAATTGGACATGGTGCAGCAGCATGTATTGCACATTTATGTGTTGATAGATCATATTTTTTTCTAATGGAATCTGGTAATTTGAACATTCGGACAAACATTGTTGGAACCCACTGACTCATATTAACTTTGTACTTTTCTATAAATGAAAGTGATAATTCTGCATCAAAGTTTTCCATGATAATATTGGTCCCTCCTAGATAATTAACTCTCATTGTGAATCGTAACGGTGCTGAATGATACAAAGGAGCTGGTGATAAATATATAGTCCCAGGGTTAATATCATAGAGGGGAGCAATAACTGACATCAGTGCATCAGATTGATCTATAGGTATATGTTTTAAAGGGACCCTTATTCCTTTTGGTTTTCCTGTAGTGCCTGATGAGTAAAGCATATCTTGACCCATCTCCTCATCCTCTAAAGGTGTTGTTGGCATATCCTCAATAGCATTATCAAATGAATCCCATCCATTCTCTGTGCCACCTACCATTAAGTGATGTGACGTATTTTTGGTTAGCTCCGGAAGGTCATTGGCGACTTGCTTTAGATAGCTAGAGGATATGATAAGCTTAGCGCCACAGTCTTTATGAATATACTCGACCTCACTAGAGGTTAATCTTGATGAAATTGGTGTAAAATATAGTCCGGATCTTTGTGCTGCCCAACAAATCTCAAGGAATTGAGAATTGTTTTCCATAAAAATTGAAATACCATCTCCAACCTTCAAACCTCTTTTTCTAAATAAATGAGCTATTTTATTAGACCTATCATCAAGTTCTTTGTAGGTTGTTATTTTACCAGACGAGGCCATAATGAAGGCAGCTTTATCGGGAGTATTTTTTGCGTGTATATATGGATGCATTTAATTCCTCTTTTTAAATATTTAAAAATTAAATGAGTATTAATACAACCTTAAAATTATTTTATATTATAATATCTTTTGGAGAATAAAATGAATTACAAAGCAATTTTATATGAAGTTGATGATAATATTTTAACAATTACTTTGAATCGACCTGAGAAATTAAATGCGTTTAATGCGGATATGCAACATGATTTAATTAATGCAATTGATAGGGCTGATAAAGATGATGATGTTAAGGCAATTATTTTTACTGGTTCTGGAAGAGGTTTTTGTGCGGGTGCTGATTTATCGGCCGGAAAAGATACCTTTAATATGGAGGCTAGAGAAGATCGTAAAGGAGCTATCTCCGATGATGGTCAGGTAGACTGGTCACACTCCGGCGTCAGAGATGGTGGAGGCAGGGTAACATTAAGAATGTATGAATGTCTTAAGCCAATAATTTCAGCATGCAATGGTCCTGCTGTGGGAGTTGGAATTACTATGCAGCTAGCAATGGATATTCGATTAGCATCGGACCAAGCTAAATATGGGTTTGTTTTTGCAAGAAGAGGGTTGGTCCCTGAGGCCTGTTCTTCCTGGTTTCTTCCAAGAATTGTAGGTATTTCAAGAGCCTTAGAGTGGATTTACTCTGGAAAAGTTTTTGGCCCTGAGGAGGCTTTAGAGGGAGGATTGGTTAGGTCAATTCATAAACCAGATGAATTGATTCCAAAGGCAAGAGAAATAGCGCGTGAAATAATTGATAATAGCTCTCCTGTTTCAGTGGCTTTATCTCGACAGATGTTGTGGAGAATGGCTGGTGCAAATCATCCTATGGATGCACATAAGATTGACAGTCGAGGGATTTTTGCCAGAGGGCGTATGCCAGATGCTAAAGAAGGTGTTGAATCCTTTCTTGAAAAACGATCTGCAGAATTTAATGATAGTGTTAATGATGATTTACCTGAATACTATCCTTGGTGGGACGAAGAAAAATACTCGTAAAATTAATTTGGAGATCTTATTTTCCAAATATCACTTTTAATACTCAAGATGGTTAGAAATATAATACCTACAACTGAAAAGACTAGAATATTAGTCTTTAATCCATAATTTTCTATTATATTCCCAGCTATAATAGCACCTATAGGCCCTGAAGTCATAAATGCTAAAGTATAAACTGAAAGCATCCTACCCCTATGACTTTCTTTTGCAAAAGTTTGGGTGATTGTTCTTCCCATCGCAATAACTATTCCAGCTCCACCTCCCCACATAAAAACTATTATGCAAAGTCCATAAAAAGGCATATCAAAAAATAATGAAGCTAAAATTGGAATACCACTCGTCATTGCAATCATCAATGCGGTTCCCCAGTTTTTAAAATTTTTGTTTAATGCAAGAATACTATTTGAAGAAAAGGTTCCTAGCCAAAAACAGGCTGATACAGTTGCAAACCCAGATGCACCAAGGCCATATCTTTCGGTGGTAATAAATGGAAGGGTTACTAAGTTGTTTCCCATATAACATAATCCCACCATTATCATAGAAATTGAAACAGGAAAAATTTCTTTTGATTTTCTTACCTCAATAAAGGCTTCAAATATTTCTTCTTTTATTTTTTTTATATCCAAAGGTTTATGTGCGGTAAGTGGTTTAGGCAATCTTAGGGCAAAGTAAGCACCAACAATTAAGGAGAACCCTTGGGCAACAATTAATGGCATTACCCCAACCCTATCCGCTAAGCCGCCTACAGCCATTCCAGTTAATTGAAATCCAAATTGAGTGAGCATTGCAATAACAACAGTTTTTTGAATATCACCTTGAGAAATAGATGTTAGAAGTGCGTCTCTAGAAGGTATTGCGAAGGCAGAGATACTTCCCATGGCCAGGCCATAAATAATCATTACCCCAAAGCTTAAAAATTCAAATTGTATGGCAAATAAAATTAAAAATAGCGGTAACGAAGCTAAAAAATGAACGGTAGCTAATAAAATACGCGTATCGCTTTTATCTGCTATTGTTCCTCCTAAAACAATTAAAAATATCGAAGGAGCCAATAGGGAAACTTGGGCAAGTCCATAGTCCGATGGCGTCACCCCAAGCATTAATATTAAAATAGTTGGAAATAATACCATCTGCAGACCATTAACGAAATACCAAGATGCTTGGCCTACCATATAAAATATGAGGTTTTGAAGCGATGATTTTTTCATGATATTTTGGCTATACTCTTTTTTGTGCTTCACTAATTACTGTATTAATCATTGCTGTCAAACCGTTTGATCTTTGTTGTGATATATTTTCTTGAAGCTGTAATTTTCGGAGCTCACCAATAAAATCTATCTTTAATATATCTTCAGGTGTTTTTTCTGAAAACATGGTAAAAATAATTACTATCAACCCTTTAACTATAAAGGCATCGGAGTCACCTCTAAATTTCAATACATTTTTTCCTCGAATTACTTTTTCTTCAACTATAAACCAAACTTGGCTGGCGCAGCCATCTACTTTATTTGTATCATTATACTCGCCCTCAGAAAGGGAGTTTAGAGTTTTTCCAATATCTATTATGTATTTATAGCGATCATCCCAATCATCAAGAAATTCAAAATCGTCGATAATACTTTGTAAGCTCATAAAACTTCTCTTTATTCTAATTAATTTAATCTAAAGAATTATTATTCCTCGGAAATCCTAACTAACATTTTACCGAAGTTCTGACCTTTAAATAACTTTAAGAAAGCGTCTGGTGCAGACTCTATTCCTTCGTCGATTGTTTCTTTCCACTGCATTTTTCCTGCATCAATCCAAAACTTCATGTCACTTAAAAACTTTTTGGAGAGATCTGAATGATTTGAAACAATAAAGCCTTGTATTTTTAATGATTTTGCAATTGCTGCCATTAGGTTGTTGGGGCCAGGCCTTGGTGTGGTGTCGTTATATTGTTCGATCATACCACATAATGCTATTCTCCCATTTGGATTCATTACACTTAAGGCCGCCTCTAGGTGCGAGCCACCAACATTTTCAAAATAAACATCAATTCCCTCGGGACATGCGCCATGAAACGCCTTTGTTAAATGGCCACATGTTTTATAATTAATTGCCTTGATAAGGCCTAATTCTGATTCTAAAAATTTACATTTTTCATCAGATCCTGCGGTTCCATATACATCACAGCCTTTTGCAACAGCAATCTGGGAAGCCACTGTTCCAACAGCTCCTGCTGCCGCGGATATCAAAACTTTGTCACCTTCTCTTAACTCACCTATTCTTAGCAGTCCAACATAGGCAGTCATTCCAGGCATTCCAAGCGTTCCTAGGTAAGCCTGAAGCGGACCTATATCAGGATTTACTCTTTTTAAATATTTTGCTTTTGAGGTGAAGTATTCTCTCCATCCAAAGTTTGAATTTACAAAATCACCCTCCTTAAAATCAGAAGATTTTGATTCAATGACAACACCAATCGCTCCTCCTTCAAGAGTTTTTCCTAACTCAAAGGGAGGAACATAACTTTTTCTATCTATCATCCTGCCGCGCATGTAGGGATCAACCGACATCCATAGATTTTTGACAAGAACCTCGTTTTCTGGAAGGTGATTAATTTCTAACTCTTCAATTAAGAAATTTTCCTTAACGGGCTCGCCGATTGGCCTTGAGATTAATTGAATTTCTTTACTTTTAATTACATCCATCTTTATTCTCTCTATATTTTTATTTATATAATCTGCAATCTAATATGTTTTTAGTCTATTAGGATACTAATCTTTAAGTTGTCCATAAGGTTTAAGCAAGTTATGAATTGTAACGGATAAAAAAATGAAAATTATTATTGCACAGTTAAATAATATCGTTGGTGATGTAAGAGGCAATGTAGAGAAAGCTATAAATACATTATCTGATCAAAAAGATAATAAAGCTGATTTAGTGGTTTTTTCTGAATTATTTATTTCTGGATACCCACCTGAGGACCTAATCTTGAAAAACTCATTTCTTGATGCGTGCAAAAAAGGTCTTCATCAAATAGTTGATTATACAAAAGATCATAGTATCGGGGTAATTGTTGGTTCACCTCTTACGCATAATAATGATGTCTATAATTGCTCTGTATTGATTGATAATGGAAAAATTATCGGATACAGCCAAAAACAAAATCTTCCAAATTATGGCGTTTTTGATGAAAAAAGAGTCTTCTCTCAGGGAGTTAATTCCCAAGCCTTTGCTTTTCGTAACATTAGAATCGGAATGCCCATCTGTGAGGATATTTGGAGTGAAAAAGTTTGCTCCCAATTACATAAAGATAAAAGCGATATAATAATCACACCAAATGGATCTCCATTTGATAAATACAAAAGAAATTTAAGATTAGAAACAGCAATAAAGCGTGTTCAGGAAGTTAACTTACCTCTGATATACGTCAATCAGGTGGGCGGTCAGGATGAGTTGGTGTTTGATGGATCAAGCTTTGCGCTGAACTCTGACCAATCAATTATTTCCCAAGCACCTGCATGGGAAGAGTCTATCGTTGAGTTAGGTTTTGAAAAAAATAAAGGTTTAACTTCCCCCGAAATCATCAAGATTAAGGTAGGCAATGATTTAAACGATATATATGCCGCCATTGTTGTTGGATTAAGGGATTATGTAAATAAGAATAATTTTCCAGGTATTATCTTAGGTTTGTCCGGAGGTATAGATTCTGCCCTTTGTGCAGCAATTGCAGTCGATGCCTTGGGTGCGGAAAGGGTGTCTTGTTTTATGCTTCCTTTTCGATATACCTCCAAGCAAAGTTTTGTTGATGCAAAAGAGTGCGCGAGAAATTTGAATGTTGAATTAGGTAGCTTGGACATTGAAGAATCTTTTAATAGTCTCGAATCAGTATTGACCCCTTTTTTTAAAAATCTACCAGCTGATGTAACTGAAGAAAACCTTCAATCTAGAATTCGTGGTGTGCTTTTAATGGCTTTATCAAATAAAGGCGGAAGTATGGTTGTAACAACTGGAAATAAATCAGAGGTATCGGTTGGCTATGCAACCTTGTATGGTGATATGAATGGCGGCTATAACCCAATAAAGGATATATACAAGACTGAAGTTTATAAGCTGGCAAAGTGGAGAAACTCTAATACTCTCTTTAATGGTATGGGTCCATCAGGAGAGGTAATTCCTATTTCTATAATAGAGAAGGAACCAACAGCTGAATTACGGGATGGTCAAAAAGATCAGGACTCCTTGCCTCCTTACGATGAATTGGATGATATTCTTGAATCTTTAATTGACTATGAGATGAGTATTTCTGATATTGTGAAGAGAGGCTATAAAAAATCTTTAGTAAAAAAAATAGAGAATCTTTTATATGTTTCCGAGTATAAGAGAAGGCAATCAGCGCCAGGCGTTAGAGTAAGCCAAAAAAACTTTGGTAGAGACAGAAGATATCCTATTACTAATTTATTCAGAGATGAAAATTGACAGAAAAAATTATAACAAGATTTGCTCCGAGCCCTACGGGACTATTGCATGTTGGGAATATTCGTACTGCGCTTTTTAACTACCTTTTCTCTTTGAAATTTTCAGGAAACTTTATTTTACGAATAGATGATACCGATACACAAAGAAGCAAAGAAGAATACACAAATCAAATTATAGAAGACTTAAATTGGCTTGGAGTAAAGGTTGATAAAATTTTTAAACAGTCAGAAAGATTGGAAATCTATAATAAATATTTTCAAGATTTGATTGATAAAGCCTTTGTTTACAAGTGTTATGAGACACCAGATGAGCTTGATTCAAAAAGGAAGAGATTAGTCGCCCGAAGAATGCCACCTATTTATGATAGAGCATCGCTTTTTTTATCAGAGCAGGAGATAAAAAAATATATTGACGAAGGTAGAAAACCCTACTGGAGATTTAAGCTATCCGGTAAGCGAAGTAATTTTGATGATCTTGTTAGGGGCGAGGTTTCTGTGGATACCTCAGCTCAATCTGACCCTGTTATCGTTAGAGAGGATGGAGGATTTTTGTACAATCTTCCTAGCGTTATAGATGATATTGATATGGGCGTAACAAATATCATTCGTGGTGAAGATCATGTAACAAACTCAGGTATTCAGATTGAAATGTTTGAAGCTATAGGAAAGAAACCGCCAACCTTTGGGCATCACCCCCTTCTTGTCGATGAAAATGGAGAGCCCTTTTCAAAAAGAAATTCAGCTGCGTCTATAAAAGGTCTTAAAGAAAAAAATTTTGAGCCAATGGCAGTTAATTCATTAAATATATCGATTGGAACATCCATTGAGGTTAATGCCTTTCAATCACTTGAGGTTATATCAAAAGAATTAGAGTTAAGTCAGTTAGGAAGGGCGCCTGCTCGTTTTAGTATGAGCCAGCTTTTTAAGTTGAATTCCAATATATTATCACGCCTGGATACAGAAGCTGTTTCGGAACGATTAAATTCAATTGGTGCTGTGATGGATGAAGAAATTTGGGAGATAATAAAATCTAATATTAATAATCTACCTGAATATAAAAATTGGTATAATATTGTTAGAGGATCAATAAAGGTAGATGATTTAGATGGTGATTTTATGAAACTAGCATTAGATCTTCTGCCACCCGAGCCATGGGGAGACGACACTTGGGCGGATTGGATTTCAAAAATAAAAGAGTCTTCAGACAGGAAAGGAAAAGATTTATTTCTACCTTTAAGAAGAGCCATTACAGGTCTTAATGCAGGGCCTGAATTAAAAAAAATTATTTTATTAATAGGTTATAATAAAGTTAAAAATCGTCTTCTGGGGAATTAATTGGTTAAAGAAAAAATATATTTATTTGATACAACTCTCAGGGATGGGCAGCAGACTCAGGGTGTAGATTTCACGGTTCAAGATAAGATCAAAATTACTGAAGCGCTAGATTCTCTTGGCCTGGATTATATTGAGGGGGGTTGGCCTGGAGCTAACCCAACAGATACAAGTTTTTTTGAAACAAGGCCCTTATTAAATAATTCAAAATTTACCGCCTTCGGAATGACTAAGCGATCAGGTCGTTCGGCGGATAACGATCCCCAGCTAAGAGCTCTAATTGATTCTGGAGCAGATAGTGTTTGTTTAGTTGCAAAAACATGGGACTATCATGTGGATCTTGCTCTTGGGATTACGCTTGATGAAAATATTTTATCAATAAAGGAATCTGTTGATGCCGTGATTAGAAATGGACTTGAGTCATTAATTGATTGCGAACATTTTTTTGATGGGTTTAAAGCTAATCCTGATTTTGCACTCTCGTGCATAGATACAGCCTTGCAAGCAGGTGCAAGGTGGGTTGTTCTATGTGATACCAATGGAGGAACATTACCTAAAGAAGTCTTTGATATAGTAAATAAAGTCTCTGCTAGATTTTCTGGAAAAAATATTGGAATTCATTGCCATAATGATACTGAGAATGCGGTTGCAAATTCCTTGGCTGCAATAGATGCAGGCGCAAGGCAGGTGCAAGGAACTCTGAATGGTTTGGGGGAGAGGTGCGGAAATGCGAATCTTACTTCTTTGATCCCAACGTTATTATTAAAGAAACAGTATTTTGATAATTATGAAATATCTATTTCAAAAGAGAACCTAAAGAACCTAAAGAGTGTATCTTTGCTACTCGAGGGTATTTTAAATAGACAACCAAATAAACATCAGCCATATGTTGGAGATAACGCGTTTGCGCATAAGGGGGGTCTGCATGTTTCTGCAGTAATGAAAGATCCTTCAACATATGAACACGAAAATCCTGAAGAAGTTGGTAACGCAAGAAAGATTTTAGTCTCTAATCAGGCAGGTAAATCAAATTTATTGTCTAGACTATCATCGGTCGGAATTAAAATTAATAATAATGATGAGCGCTTAAGTGAGCTTCTTAATATTGTAAAGGAAAATGAGTTTAATGGGTACTCTTATGATGGCGCTGGTGCCTCCTTTGAGCTACTCGCAAAAAATATTATTGATAAAGTACCTAATTTTTTTAATGTCACGGATTATGAAGTATTAATAAAAAAGAAGATATCAGTTAGCGGCTCGGATATAACCTCTGAAGCAACTATCTCTTTGGACGTTAAGGGAAGGAGCATTCAATCAAAGGGAGTGGGAAATGGTCCAGTTAATGCTCTTGATAAAGCGCTGCGAAATGACTTAGGTGTTTACGATGATTATTTGAAAGACCTTGTTTTGGTTGATTATAAGGTCAGAATTCTTAATGGAGGAACAGAGGCAATAACAAGGGTTGTAATTGAAAGTAAGGATAGCGATGAGAAAAGCTGGTTTACTGTTGGGGTAAGTCCAAATATTGTTGAGGCTTCCCTTAAAGCACTCATGGATTCTATTCAATATAAACTTATTAAAAGTGATGCACCATCACCAAATACTATTTAAATTGAGGGTGACTAGATAGTTCCTCAAGATTATTCACGATGAATAAATTTTTTAAACTGGGGTGATTAAGGTTATTATCACCTTGAGATCTAATGAGGCCACTAACTTTCATATGCTCAAGTAAAGAAATTAATGGGCCCCAGAAATTATTGCTGTTAACAAGAAAGATCGGTTTACTGTGCTCACCTAGTGAAGCACCCGATAGAACATCTGTGATCTCATCCAAAGTACCAACACCCCCAGGAAGTGACACAAAGATATCTGAACGGTTTATCATTTCTTCTTTTCTTTCAGCTAATGTTTTTGTACGAATAATATCATTGGCTTCTGAGAATATTATATTTGGTTTATCTAAATACTCTGGAATAACTGAAATTATTTTAACGTTATTTTTTTGAGCTGATTTTGCAGCTTTACCCATTAACCCAAGAATTCCACCGCCATAAAGCAAATTATACCCATGCTCGGCTAATGTAGATCCAAAATTTTCTGCTATTTCTGAATAGTAAGGATCTGTACCATCCAATGAGGCACAAAATAAACAAATTGTTTTCATATTTACTTATTTGGCTGATTCTATAATTTTTAAAAACTTTTTCTCTAAGTTTTGTTTATTATTTTTAAGGTATATAGGAAGCGCTAAAAGAGTGGGTATTAAGAACAGCGTCAATAAACTTGAAAAACCTAGACCCCAGATAACTGCAGTTGAGAAAGGTACCCACCAAGCAGACATTAGTCCGCCAAATTCAATACTTCGTCCAAACCAGTCAATTGTTATTTGGAGTGCCACCGGAGTTAAGCCGATCATAGTTGTTGCAGTTGTTAGCACTATTGGTCTTAATCTTTGGGCTGCGGAATGGATAATAGTTTCAATCGGATCAATATGGTCTGCCTTTAATCTATTAAAGGTATCAATAAGTACAATAGAATTGTTAACTATAATTCCTGCTAATGAAACAATTCCTAATCCACTCATTATTACAGAAAAAACTTGCCCTGTAATTAAAAGGCCGGTTAGAGCTCCAACAGTTGATAAAACAACAGTCGAAAGAGTTATAGCGGCTTGATAGAAGCTATTAAATTGAGTTAGGAGTATTACAAACATAAGAAAGAGTGCTCCTAGCATTGCTTTTCCTAGGAATGCAGCAGATTCTTCACCATCTTCATTTGTTCCTGCAAACTTAATATTTACATCGTTAGAGAAATTTTGATTTTTAATCCAATCACCAATCCTAATATTCATATCAAATGGAAGTATTTTTTTTCCTGTCGAAGGATCCATTGTTGTATTTGCTCTTATTTTTAAGATCCTACTACCATCCTCCCTGTTAATAGATGAAACTCTTTGTTGGGGAATTCTTTTAACAAAATTTGATAGGGGCACTGCTCCATCGGGTGTTGGTATTCTTAGCTTATCAAATTGTTCTAATTGGCGATATGCTTTTGGGAACCTTACTCTGATATCAACCTCATCTTCCGAATCATCCGGGCGGTACTTATCAACTAGTATACCGTTTGTCACTAACTGAACTATGGATCCAATAATTGATACATCCACCCCATATTTTCCTGCAAGCTCTCTATCAACCTCTATTACCCACTCAATTCCTGGTAGAGAACTGGTATCGTCAACCTCCATTACACCACCCATTGTTTTTAATTTCTTAACTATGGACTTTGTTACTAATGAGAGTGCCTTGTTGTTTGATGATGTAAGCTCTATTTGAATGTCTTTACCAGACTCTGGCTTCCGTTCAATTTTATATGCCTCAACGATCACACCTGGAAGAGAGGATGTGATGTCGAGAATTTCTTGTCTAAGCAAATCAGCATGCCTTCTTTCTTGAACAGGGTTAAGTTCAACCATCATCATTGCAATTTGATCACTTCTGTTATCACCATTCATAGTGCTATTAGCAATATCACCGGACCCACCACCTATCAGTGTTGAAGAAGTTTTAATTCCATCAACTGATCTAACATATCCTTCCACATCTAATGCTAGATCTAATTTTTGGGAGGGCGATAAGTTACCTCTGGCAATAACATGCACGGTCATTTGGTTGGTATCACCCTCAACTGAATAACGGACTCCGGCGTTAAAATTGATATATAAATTGAAAAGAATAACAACAATAACTACTGAAGAAAGAATTGTAATAATGGGATTTTTTATTAATTTTGTTAATATTTTTACATACAATTTTGTGTATCCAGTAAGTTTGCTGGAATCGAATGAATCATTTAACTTTATTAAGCTAACTTTTTCAGTTTTCCCAAATAACGATCCCATTACGGGTATAAATATTAAGGCCGAGAATAGGGAGGAAATTAAGACAAGGCTAACCATAAATGGCATCCATTTCATGAACTCACCTGATACTCCCGGCCATAATATAAGCGGAAGAAAGGCGGCTAATGTTGTAGCTGTCGAGGATATGATTGGCCATAGCATTCTTTTGTAAGCCTGAGTATACGCATCAAGTCTATTCAAGCCTTCTGCCATTTTTCTATCAGCATATTCGACCATAACTATAGACCCATCAACTAATAACCCTACGGATACTAGAAGACCAAACATAACCATCATATTGATATATCCGCCCATTCCACCTAATATTGTTATTGCCAGTAAGAAAGACGTTGGAATTGAGATTCCTACCATTAATGCAGATCTTATTCCAAGGGCCCCAATAATTAGAATCATGACAGATATTATGGCATTTATTACTGCAGCCTGAAGTGATGTTAACATCTCTAAAATATAATCAGAGTTATCGCTTGTGAAATCTAATTTAATATTTTCAGGTAAATCACCTTGATATCTTTCAGCCTCTTCTCTAACTTTTTTATTAATATCTAAAACGTTTTCACCTATCCTTTTTTTTATTTGAAGAGCAACAGCTGGTTTTCCATTTACTCGAGCATATGATTCTGTGTCCTTATAAGTTTTTCTAATTTCTGCAATATCAGCTAATTTAACAGTTCCTTCCCCGGAGGAAAAAATAACTAAATCATATACATCTTGCGCGCTTTCATAAACTGCAGGTACTTTGATAGAAAATTTTCCTTGTCCTTTATCTATTGAGCCAGCTGCAACTAATCGATTATTTCCAGTAATTGATCTAACTAACTCCATTAAAGATATATTGTAGTTTTCTAGCTTTGAGGGACTTACTAGTATTTCCATTAAATCCTCCCTATCACCAGTTATTGGAGCTTCGAGAATTCCTGCAATAGATTCAATTTTTGTTTGGAGTCTTTTTGCGTGATAAAATAATGTTCTATCCGGTACATCACCAGATAAAGAAACTACTATAGTGGGCATTTCGGCCATATTAAATTCTAAAACCATAGGCTCTTCGGCATCAGCTGGTAATTTAGATTTTACCATATCAACTTTTTCTCTTACATCGCTGAGGGCTTTGTCTTTATTAAACTTAATATCGAACTCTAATAACACTGAACCAAAACCATTTATGGCTGTAGCACTCATAGTTTCAAGTCCTTCAATAGTTTTTAACTGATTTTCAAGCGGTTTGACTATCAGCCTTTCTGCATCTTCAGGCGAAATACCGTGATGAGAGACGCCTACATAAATTAATGGAATGTCAATATCTGGTTCAGCATCTTTTGCTATATTTATGTAAGTTAAAAGACCAATGGAAATAACCATTATCATTAAAAAAACAACAGTTCGTCTAGCTTGCATTATATAGTCGATAATATTAATCAATTGAGGGGGCTCTCTAAAGTATATTTGACTTCTTGTCCTTCCAGAACAAACTCTTGTCCAACTGTGATTATAGTTACTTTTTGTGGCAAGCCCTTGACCCATACTAACTCACCCTTATCGCCAATAATTTTAACGCTAGAAAAAATTACTATATTGTCTTTATTTATATACCTGACGCCTATTTTACCTTCCGAATCTAATGTGAGTGAAGAGGGGGGGATCAAGTGTGCAGTAACTTTTTGTGTGGGAATAAATAATTCGGTTGTTATCCCGTCCTTAATTTTAAAGTCTGAATTTTGTATCCTTACCTCAACTCTGAAAGTCCTGGTCTTTCTGTCTGCAGTTTTAGAAATATAACTAACTAATCCGTTTAAGTTTTCTCCAGTTGAAAGTCGAGCCTCTGCAATTACACCAGTCTTGACTTGTTTTATTTCTTGCTCTGAAATCTGTCCAGTTACAAGAATGGGATTATAATCAATTACCTGACCGCATGGCATCCCTACAGATAAGAAATCTCCTACCTCAGAAATATTATCATTAAAAAAACCATCAAATGGAGCTCTTATATTTATATTTTCTAATTCCTGTTCCATCTGAGCTACCAAAGCTTTGGCAGCGTCATAAGATGCTTTTGATCCAGCAGCCTTCGTTTGAGACCTATAGCCTTTTTCCACTAAAACTTTTGACGCCTCCCACTCAAGTTTTCTCTGTCTCATTAAGGCCTCGGCCTCATCAAGTTTTGCTTTTCTAGAATCAGTGGCTAATATACATAGAATTTGTCCCTCTTTGACCTGATCTCCTTTATTAATTAGGATGCTTCTTACTATTCCGTTAGTTTCAGAAGCAACTTTAACACTTCTATTAGATTCAGTCCTTCCCTGTACAACGACCGATGATAAACGAAGTTCTGATGAAAATTCCTTTGCTTTAACATTTATTATTTTAGTCTCAGAATTTAAATCTAATGAAATACTTTTGGTTGGAGTTGAATTGTTGAATAAAAATCCAGACAGCATCCAAAGAATAAGCATTAGAAATACAAATATTGCAGTTTTTATGGTGTTAGTCATGATTCCCTTTTTCTTCGATTGTCCTTCCTTACAGGAGAGATTAACAAAAATGACGGATGCGTCATCTTTGCTAAATGTATATATGCGTTATTAAATTAACTCAAGGCTTTAATAGCGTTTTTAATGGATAAAAGTATTTTTTTTAAAAGAAAATTAATTTTTTTTATTTTGGGGTTTGATTATTATAGTTTTGACTGCTAATAATTCGTGCTGCTAGTCTTTTTTGGGAATAATTGTTAGGCTAGCTGTTAGGGGTTATACAATAAATAAAGTTATAGTTTTATAATCGTCGTAGTTCTTTACTACTTCTTTTATAGTGAAAAAATATTTTAGAGAGGACCGAAATGATTTTAAATTTTCGTTATACAAAAATTGCACTGTTGTCTTTTATACCAGCTTTAAGCTTGGTCTTATTTTCAACATTACCGTTGAGTGCTCAAAAGGATCTTGATCCAACTAGACAGATGGATGAAGTAAAGTCGCTTTTTGCACAATCAAATAAATCTGGAAAAGAGTTTCAAGTTGAAATAGATATAATTGATGACGCTACCAATACAATTGTTCAGAATTTTAGGCAGAATTATCAGCAGCTGCAGGACTTAACTCTGTATAATGATCAGCTTGATATTCTTATTGATCGTCAACAAAGAAAAATGGTTAGAGTCGAAACAGATATAGCGAGCATAAGTAGTCTTACTAGATCCGTTATGCCTCTAATGTTCAAGATGATTGATGCGCTTGATAATTTTGTAGAACTTGACGTTCCTTTTCTTCTAAACGAAAGAAGACAGAGAGTTGCCGGTCTAAGAAATTTGATGAATAATCCTGATGCATCAGCTGCTGAAAAGTATCGTAAGATTTCTGAAGCTTATGAGATTGAAAATGAGTACGGCAGAACAATTGAAGCATACACTGGAAAGGTTAGCCCGGACGATGATAGAACGGTTAACTTCTTAAGGATTGGACGTAATTCATATATTTATCAAACCTTAGATGGCGATAAAGCTGCTGTCTGGAGTCGTAAATTGGGTGATTGGAAAAAACTTGGAGGTTCATACAGAACTCCGATCCAAATGGGCATCCGTATAGCTAATGAACAAGCTGCACCAGATTTAATGGTTGTGCCTCTTGAAGTAACATCAGAGTAAGGGAAGTAAAATGACAAAAATAATTAAAAATTCTTATAAGTTCGGCTTTATGTTTTTGGCGTTTTTTGCTCTTTCAGCATTGCCGCTTAAAGCAAAAGAAGAAGTTGCTGAAGTTCCTAAGGAAATTACTTCCTTGCAGGAGCTTCTTGAAAAAGTTAAAAATGAGACAGAGTTTGATAGTGTAGAAGATAGAGCTAGGGTCGCAAAGTTTATGGCCGAGCAAAATACTCAGGATAAAGTTCTTAAATCTACTATTTCTAAGCTTGTGATTCAAGAAGATAGAGCCGTCTTACTTGAAAAAACATTCGATGAAAATGATGTTAAATTAAGCGAGCTTGAGGATCTTAAAGCGGAAAGATTAGGAGCTTTCGGTGAGCTTTTTGGTGTTGTTAGAGGTACTGCAAGTGAAATGGGTGCTCAAATCAAAGAATCTATTATTAGTGGTGAGCTTCAGGGACGTTCTGATACTTTAAGTGAGCTAGCTAAGTCAAAATCACTTCCGTCTAATGAAGAGCTCGAAATGCTTTGGTATCACTTACTTGAAGAAATGAATGCTCAAGGCGAAGTGAAACATTTTACAGGAACTATTGTTGATACCGATGGAAATTTTTCGGAAGAAGAAGTTATTCGTGTTGGTCCTTGGACTGCTTTTGATCGTAAAGGCAATTTCTTAGGGTATCTCCCTGATGACGAAAGATTTCGAGTTCTTGGTCGCCAACCACAAGCAAGATTCCTAGACTTAGGTGATAATATTGTTGATGGCGATGTCGGTGATATCGTTAAGGGCGCTATTGACCCTTCGCGTGGAGCTATTTTGAGTTTATTAGTCCAAACCCCAGGTCTGACTGAACGTATTGGTCAGGGAGGTGTAGTTGGCTATATCATTCTTGCACTTTTAGCTGTTGGTTTAATTTTATCAATTGAAAGAATAGTTAGTCTAACACTTACAGCTAGAGCGGTTAAGGCCCAATCAAATGATGTTGACAATCCAAATGATGGCAATCCTTTAGGCCGAGTATTAAGTGCTTATCATTCTAATAAATCTGCTGATGTTGAAACCTTAGAGTTAAAGCTAGATGATGCTATTTTAAAAGAGCTACCTTCTCTTGAGAGAGGAATTAACTTTATAAAACTTCTATCATCAGTTGCGCCTCTATTAGGCCTACTAGGAACTGTTACCGGTATGATTGTAACCTTCCAAGCAATTACATTGTTCGGTACGGGTGATCCAAAGCTAATGGCTGGTGGTATTTCCCAAGCCTTAGTAACAACTGTTTTAGGTTTAACTGCGGCTATTCCTCTTGTTCTGCTACATTCAGTTGCGCAGACAAGAAGTAGATCAATTCAGCAAATTCTTGATGAACAAAGCGCTGGGTTAATTGCTGCTAGAGCGGAATCTAAATAGATTGTTTTTTATTGATTTAATTTCGAGGGTTTAAATGGGAGATTTTCTATTAAAATTAATAAGACCAGATCTTGCTTTTAGTACCATAAGGGATTTCTTAGAGCTAGGGGGAGATGTTCTAGTAGTATTAATGCTGGCCACATTTGTTATGTGGACTCTTATAATAGAAAGGTACTGGCACTTTGCCACTGCTCACAAAACTCTAGCATCGTCTACTATTGCTACCTGGAATAAAAGAACTGACCATGACTCATGGTATGCTAGGAGAATAAGAGAAAAGCTTATTAGCGAAGTCAGGCAAGCAAGTCACAGGGGTTTAATATATATTAAAACTCTTGTTGCGGCAGCCCCGTTGCTGGGACTGCTAGGAACTGTTACTGGGATGGTCGAAGTTTTTGATGTTATGGCTATAACCGGATCTTCAAATGCTAGAGCGATGGCTGCAGGTATTTCCAAAGCCACATTACCAACGATGGCTGGAATGGTTACATCTCTTTCTGGAATATTTTTTATTGCTCAAATTGAATCAAAAACAAGAAAAGCTATTTCAAATGTAGAGGATGAGTTACCTCTTTCATAAAGTAAAAAGAAATTTAAGGAGAATACAATGAGACGTAGAGTAAGAGTTGAAGAAGAGAGTGAAATCAATATTACGCCATTACTCGATATTGTTTTCATAATGCTTATATTTTTTATTGTTACTGCAACCTTTGTTAAGGAATCTGGCATCGATGTAACAAGACCTGATTCTGAAACAGCTCAACAACAAAATCGAGTGGGTATTCTAATCGCAATAAGCGATAAAAATGAGATATGGATCAATCGAAGAATGGTTGATATGGATGCTGTTCAAGCAAATGTTGAAAAACTTCATGCTGAGAATCCTCAAGGCGGAGCGGTAATACAAGCTGACGAAAAGTCTGAAGTAGGTTTAATGGTTCAAGTTATTGACGCTGTTAGATTGGCTGGTGTTGACCAATATTCGATTGCTGCATCTGAAAAGTAAGGTATATAAATTGACTGACTTAATAAATAAAATGAAAACTCAATTAAATAATTTTCTTAATCGAAAGATTGGAAGCTTAACTGTTAGAGACGGATTGGGTCAGATTGATAGTAGGGCTAGAGATGCATTAGGACGGATTGATAGTAGAGCTTCCGCTGTACCAATAGCAGCTGTGATAACTGTTTTCTTATTTTTAGTTATGCAAGCTCTAGTATCTAGCAATGAATTTGATATGGGTGATCAAAGCGATAGTATTAATATTAGTTTTTTAAGGCAGCTCCAAGATTCTGAAACTCAAACTGCAAAAAAGAAACCAAACCGTCCAGAGCAAGAGCAAGAGCCCGACCCTCCCGAGATGGATATTCCTGAAACGCCAAGACCTGAAATGAATGCAGACAGTGTTTCCACTCCAGATTTTGGTGGGCCGCAATTTGGAGCTTTTTCAGCCTCCACTGATGCCGATGTTTTACCTATAGTTAAAGTACCTCCATCTTACCCTAGGCGAGCTACTCAAAGAGGAATCGAAGGGTGGGTTCTGGTAGAGTTTACTATTACTGAAACTGGCGCAGTTATTAATCCAGTTGTTGTTGATTCAGACCCTCCTGGTATTTTTAATAGGTCGGCACTAAGGACGATTGTAAAGTGGAAATATAAACCTAGAATTGTTGGCGGGAAAGCAGTCGAAAGAACCGGTATGCAACATTTGGTTACTTATGAATTAGAGGACGCAAGGTAATTATGAATAATATCTCAAGAAAATTTATATATTTTACACTAATGTTTTCTTTAGCTTTTCCTGCAACAGCTCTTTTTGAAGCAATCACATTCAATGAAGTTTCTGCAGCTAAAAAAGAAAGAAAAAAGCCACCGAAAGCTAGACGTACTAAAACTATGTCAAAAAAAGTTGCTACAGAGTTCATTAAGGCGCAAGACGCTTTAGCTGAAGATCGGTCTGACACATCTTTAAAAATATTAAATAACTTATTAACTCAACCTGAGTTAAGAGGCTTTGAAAAAGCTACGATTGTTCGTTTAAAGGGTTATGTTTACGCTGAAAAAGAAGAATATCAAAAATCAATGGGTTACCTTCAGGAGGCCCTTAATTATAACGCACTTGAACCACAAGCCCAGCTTGATCTCCAGTTTGGAATAGCGCAGCTTTATTTAGCTATTGATCAATGGGACAAAGGCCTTGAAGAGTTACTTGACTGGTTTAAAAATGCTGAAGTGCTAGGAAATCCCGCGGGGCCATCCGCTCACGCCTTATTGGCACAAATATACTTATATAACGCATCTGAGTCTGCTAAAGATTCCCCAGAAGAAAGGGAATTTTATCGAAAAGCTGAGCCCCATGCTAAAATTGCTGTAATTCAAGCAGCGGAGCCTAGAGAAAACTGGTATCAAATCTATTTATCCGTCCTTCTTTTTGATGATAGATATGAAGAATCTGTGCCTTTATTGGAAGCAATGGTATACAGATTTCCAGATAAAAAAACGTATTACAGACAGCTTGCTGCTCTCTATGCTGAATTAAGACGAGAAGAAGACTCTTTTCATATTCAGCAAATAATGTATTCAAAAGATATGCTTGAAAAACATGCCGAACTTTTAAGGTTGGCTCAATTATATCTTTATTATGAAGTCCCTTATAAAGCCGCGATAATCTTAGAAAGAGAGCTTGATGCTGAAAGAATTGAGGATGAAGAGAAAAATTGGGAACAATTAGCAAATTCATGGCTATCAGCTCGGGAATGGACAAAAGCTATCCCTCCACTCAAGAAGGCTGCAGAAATGTCTGAGGACGGAGGTTTGTTCCTTCGATTAGGACAAACTTATATGCAAGAAGAAGATTGGAAAAATGCTGAAAAGTATATTCGCTATGCAATTAAGAAGGGTGACCTTAAGAATCCTGGAAGAGCTTGGCTTTTATTGGGAATAACTAGGAATAAAAAAGGTATTAAATCCGAAGATTCTGCTTTGTTTGCCTTTAAGAGATCAACAGGATACGACGACATGGAAGCAGATGCTAGAAGGTGGGTTAAGGTTATTGAAGCAAAGCAAACTAGAAGAGAGGCCGACAGATTAGCTGCAGAAGCCGCAGAAGCTGCACTTGCTGATGATACAATATACTTTAATTGATTAGCTTAGAGCCTCTAACTTTTTTATTATCGGTGGTCCATCTAAACATTCTGCTAATTTAGCTCCGGCGGCTCTAAAGTGATTGCTTTTTCCATGATTTTCAACGCTTTCTTGATCAATATAATGCTCCATAACAATATATGTTAGGGGGTGTTCTCTATCTCTTGATATTTGATAAAAAATATTTCCCTCTTCATTAGTTCTTACTTTTTTTGTCAGACCAATGAACGTTTCTTCAAATAAACGTTCTTTCCCTTCTTTAACCCTTAATGTTGCCAAGATGCATATCATGTAATTTTCCTTAATTTTTTTTTATTTTTAACTTCAGTAGTGTTCTTAAAAGATTTCTATTTTCATTCGATAGTAATGAATTTTGTTTGTGCAGGTCGTTCAACTGATCCAGTGCTTTAGTAATATGTATTTCAGCGCCTTCAAGCAATGAAATATGTTTTTCTTCTCTACCTTTATAAGTCTTTAACTCAGATTCCTGTCTTTCAATAAAGAAGGCTGCCTGTGATAGCAGTTGTTTAATATCCTCATCAAGTATGCTTTGATTGTTTGAATCCGCCTCAATAACTTGAGTTTCTTTTATGATAAGTTTTAGAGAGTTTTCGCTTATTAGTAAATTACCCCCTTCGGTTTCTACAGCATCAAGATTTCCTTCATCTATCATAGACCTTAAGCTACCTGGATCAACCCCAGCTCTTCTGGCCGCGGAGGCTAAAGTTAAAACTCTATCTTTTTCATCCATTCAATCTACTCATCAGAATTTTTTTTATCTTTTCCTTCTCTATAATCACCAAATTTTGAATCTCTATCAGAAAGGGCTTTTGTCAAACCTTCTTCCTTTACTTTTTTGAAGAAATTTTTTGCTGACTTAGTATGCATGGATAATTGCTGTATCTCTGTTCCAGCCTTTATTCCTGCGCGAATACCCATTATTTCCATTTGCCTATGAATTGACCTTTTATTGAATTGCTGAACATCTTGTGGCACACCAGCTACATTTATAGCAATATTTAATACTGACTTTTCTAATTCTTCTGGAGGATAGTATGCATTGGCGAAGCCGCACTCAACAGCCTCAACTCCAGACATAGAATTACCCGTTAACATTAGTTCCATTGATTTTCTCATCCCAACAATCCAAGGATAAAACTGATTATCAGGTGGAGAAATATTTCTAACCACAGGGTAGCCAATTGATGCGTCTTCGGCGACATATATTAGATCACAAGATTGTGCTAACTCAGTTCCACCCGCCAAACAATAACCATGAACTTGAGCAATAACAGGTTTGGCTAAATCCCAAATTTTAAAACATCCCTCAACGACATGCCTTGGCCAATGCCCTAAACCACCCGCGGTATAATAAGGGTCTTCCTCGTCCATATCTCTTGTTAGATCATAACCTGCACTAAATGCCTTACCAGAGCCTCTGATAATTGTCACGCTTACTCCAGGGTTTTGATCGTTAGATTCCAGAACCTCAAATAGCTCGGCCCTAAGGTTGGCGCTTAGAGAGTTTCTTTTTTCTGGCCGGTTCAGTGTAATGCGTGAAACCCTTTCATGAGGATCATCTACTATAATAGAACTGTAATTAGTCATTTTAATCCCTCAATTTTTTTTATTATATAATTCAAGGTTAATTATATAATTCTAAAATATAATTCATTCTAGTTCTCTTTTTTATCACATAACCTCTTTTTTCTAATAATTTTATCAAATCCTTCTTCCAAAATCTTTTATTGTTTTCAATAACAATAATCAATGGGAGGTATTTGTCTTTAGATTCCTTAAGGAATGGAATAATAACTTTTTCTTCATTACCTTCGACATCAATTTTCATTGCTGAAACTTCTTTAATTCCTTCATCGAGAATAAATTCTGATAATTTCTTTCCGACAACTAAATGCTCTCCGGTTTTAGATATGACGCCCTGACCAAGATTTTCATTGGGTGTATCAAGATTAAACTTACCTGACCGATCCATAATAGCCATTTCTTTAACGTGCATAGGAACATCATTATTTAATGATGCATTGTATAGAAGGCGTTTAAAAAGATAGGGGTGTGGCTCAATAGAGTAGATTTTTGTATTTTTAAATTTCTTATACGAACTACCAACTGAAAATG
Source organism: alpha proteobacterium MED-G09 (assembly GCA_905182015.1). Lineage (GTDB taxonomy): Bacteria > Pseudomonadota > Alphaproteobacteria > MED-G09 > MED-G09 > MED-G09. The sequence goes on from CAJIZT010000011.1 coordinate 32,265, forward strand.
AATACAAGCCAATATTGGCGCCAATATCAATGAAAACAGAATTATCTTTTGCTCTTTGGCCAATATACTCTCTTTCTTCTTCTTCAAATATTTGAGGGGAGAAAAGTGCTCTCTTTTCACTGACATTTCCCTTGGTGTACATTCTCAAGCTAGAATTGAAAAGATTTGTATCTATACAATCCTTAGAAAGTGCTATAGCTATGCGCCTGAGTAAGAAAATTATTCTTTTTGATAGCCAGCTTTTACCTACAGATCTTGTAATTAAAATTACAATCGATGTAAGACTGTTTGGTTTATAAGTACCGAATTTTGAAGAATTATCAACTGGGATCATGTTTTCTATATTGTACTTTAAGTTTATTTTCTATTTCAACTAAACAATAACATATAAGATAAAAATATGAGTAAAAAAGAAAAAATATTTAGGACAACAAAAGAAGTGCTGAAAACAGCAAAAAGGAGAAAAAGCTCCTCTACTCGTTGGCTACAGAGGCAAATAAACGATCCTTATGTTCGGCAGGCTCAAGCGGAAGGAAAGAGATCGCGCGCTGCTTATAAGATAATTCAAATAGATGAAAAATATAAAATTTTTAATGAAGGTAGCTCAGTTCTGGACCTTGGTGCCGCGCCGGGAAGCTGGACAGAAGTTGCCATAGAGAGGGCAGGAGGCTTTGTTCTGGCGGTTGATATCTTAGATATGGACAATATTAACCGAGCTGTAATCCTAAAAGCAGACCTACAAGAGGAAGATTCTTTTGGACTTATAAATAAGCTGGCTGTCGAGAAGTTCGATGTTGTTTTGTCAGATATGGCTGCGTCAACAACAGGTCATAAATCAACTGATCACATAAGAACTCAAGCGCTGGCTGAGCTTGCTTCACAATATGCGATTGATTTTCTAAAACCTGGAGGAACTTTCTGTACAAAAGTTTTCCAAGGAGGAACTCATAACGACCTTCTTTTAAATCTAAAAAATAACTTCAAAAAAATTAAACACTATAAACCTGATGCAAGCAGAAAAGGATCACCAGAGACATATTTAATAGCTAGGGATTTTAAGGGCTGATCTAGAATTTTCAAAATTTATTTGAACTTATCTCAAGATAGGTTATAAGCAGACGTCAACGCAACCTAATAAAGGAGTTGACATGAAGATACGTGAAGGCATTACTTTTGATGACGTTTTACTTGAGCCTGCAAAATCTTCTGTATTGCCAGCTGAGGCAAAACTTCAAACTAAAATCACAAAAAATATTACTCTTTCAATCCCTTTAATTTCTGCTGCAATGGATACTGTCACGGAATCTAGGATGGCAATTGCCATGGCGCAAGCTGGTGGGCTGGGAGTTATACACAGAAACCTTGATTTTAATACCCAGGCTAATGAGGTTAAAAAAGTTAAAAAATTTGAATCGGGAATGGTTGTGGATCCAGTAACCATCAGCCCTAACCAACCATTGAAAGATGCCTTGGCTCTTATGAGGGAATATAATATTTCAGGTATTCCTGTAACAGATCCAAAAACTAAAAAATTAGAAGGTATCATAACAAATCGAGACGTAAGATTTGCTTCAAACCAAGATCAAAAAGTGCATGAACTAATGACAAAAGACAATCTTATTACCGTCAATGAGGGAGTAACACAGGCTAAAGCTAAAGCAGAACTTCATAAGTATAGAATCGAAAAACTTATAGTCGTTGATAATAAATACAGATGTATAGGATTAATCACTGTTAAGGATATGGAGAAATCGCAACTTCATCCAACAGCATGCAAGGATTCTCAAGGAAGGCTGAGGGTAGCAGCAGCTACTTCTGTTGGTGACAAGGGGTTTGAAAGAGCTGAAGCACTTATTGATGCTGGCGCCGACCTTTTGGTGGTTGATACAGCTCATGGGCATTCCTCCCAAGTATCTGAGATTGTCAAAAGAATTAAAAAATTATCAAAATCAACACAGGTTGTTGCCGGTAATGTTGCAACAAAAGAGGCAACAAGATCTTTAATAGACGCTGGCGCTGATTGTGTGAAAGTTGGAATTGGTCCCGGCTCTATCTGCACAACTCGAATTATAGCGGGCGTTGGTGTTCCTCAGTTAACAGCTATTATTGATTGCGCTACCGAGGCTCGAAAGTCAAATATTCCAATCATTGCCGATGGAGGAATTAAATTTTCAGGTGACTTTGCAAAAGCATTAGCGGCCGGTGCAGATGTCGCAATGATAGGATCTTTGTTTGCGGGTACGGGCGAGGCTCCGGGAGAAATTTTTCTTCATAAAGGAAGGCGCTTTAAATCCTATAGAGGCATGGGGTCTGTTACTGCTATGGCCCAAGGCTCTGCGGATAGATATTTTCAATCTGATACAGGAAATACTGAAAAACTTGTCCCCGAAGGTGTGGAGGGTCAAGTACCCTACACTGGTTCAGTTCAGGATATTGTTCATCAAATGATCGGTGGTTTAAGAGCATCCATGGGTTACACTGGTAGTAAAAATTTAAAAGTCTTTCAGACGAAAACAAAGTTTATTAGAATTTCGTCTGCATCGTTGACGGAAAGTCACACTCATGATGTTTTGATTACTCGTGAAGCTCCTAACTACCCTGTTAGAGGTTAGTTTTTGAAAAAAAATAGTAAATATTTCTTATTATCCCTATCCCTTTTATTACTTACTGGGGCTCTTTCGTTAAATAAATTATCTAATGATTTATCCAGTGAAGCTCTCGCTTTACTCTCAGAAAATAATAATGAGGCTCTTTTATTATCCCGTCAGAGTGTGACTTCCGATCCATCAAATTCCTATGCATGGGCTGTTGCTGGAAAAGTTTTACTAGAGATCGATAGAGGCAATGAAGCGCTAAATTATTTTAAAAAATCTTTATCTTTAAACCCTCTTCTAAAAGAGAGCCTTTATTGGGGAGCTCAAGCTGATATTTTATTAGATGATGTTTCTAGCGCTGAAGAAAAGTTAAATATTTTAATTAAATCTTGCTTAGGCTGCGATGAATCAAAAGCATTAAAAGATTTGTTAAAGTCGTATAAGAAAAAACAATTAAAAAATAATGTAATTAAGGTAGAGAAAGAACCAAATGGTTAATAGCGCAAAGAACGATAGAATTCTTATTTTAGATTTTGGAAGTCAGGTAACCCAATTAATTGCTCGAAGAGTAAGGGAGAGCGGTGTTTATTGTGAAATTTATCCTTATATGAAATGGAGGGAGGGAATAGATATTATCCAGCCCCTTGGTATTATTTTATCTGGAGGACCTGCATCCGTTATTGAAGATGCATCTCCTCAGGTTGCAAAAGAAGTGTTAGATTATGGTGTGCCAATTTTAGCTATCTGCTATGGACAGCAAACTCTTTGTTCTCAGCTAGGAGGCAAAGTTGAAAGCTCCAATAAAAGAGAATTTGGTAGAGCCAATATTGAGATAACAGAGGATTCAAAATTCTTTGATGGATTTGATAGAACTAATTTAAGTGAACCGGTATGGATGAGTCATGGTGACAAGGTTAGCGAAATGCCAAAAGGCTTTAAGGTAATAGCTAAGAGTGAAAATGCACCTTTTGCAGCGATTGCAAATGAGGAGATGTCGATGTACGGGGTTCAGTTTCATCCAGAGGTTGTCCATACGCCAAACGGCTCAAAAATGTTAAAGAATTTTACGCACTTAATATGTGGCTGTACAGGTGATTGGACAATAGAATCATTTAAAAATGTTGCTATTGAGAGAATTCAAAAACAAGTTGGCGATGGAAGAGTGGTTTGTGGTCTTTCAGGGGGTGTAGACTCATCTGTCGCTGCAGTTTTGCTTCATCAGGCTATTGGCGACCAATTGACCTGTATATATGTTGATACAGGGCTTATGAGGGAAAACGAAACTCAAGAAGTCCTCAGCATGTTTAATGGGCATTTTAATATTCCCTTAGTTCACGTAGACGCAGGACAAGCCTTTTTAAGTGATCTTGATGGAGTTAGTGATCCAGAAAGAAAAAGAAAAATCATCGGATCAAAATTCATAGATATTTTTGATGAGGAAGCTTCTAAAATTGGAGGAGCTGATTTTTTGGCTCAAGGAACTTTATATCCAGATGTGATTGAAAGTGTTTCTTTTATCGGAGGGCCATCTGTAACAATTAAAAGCCATCACAATGTTGGAGGTCTTCCAGAAAGAATGAAAATGGAATTAGTCGAACCCCTAAGGGAGCTTTTTAAGGATGAGGTTCGTAACCTTGGAAGGGAACTTGGACTTCCTGATAAATTTATTGACCGTCACCCATTTCCAGGGCCAGGCTTGGCGATAAGAATACCTGGTGAAATTACAATAGATAAAGTTGAGATATTAAGGAAAGCAGATACTATTTATATCGATGAGATAAAAAAATCTGGTCTTTATAACGAGATATGGCAGGCCTTTGCTGTTCTTTTACCTGTTCAAACTGTAGGTGTTATGGGTGATCAAAGAACATATGAATATGTTTGTGCTTTAAGAGCTGTAACCTCTCTCGATGGAATGACAGCTGATTATTATCCTTATGAGCAGAGTTTTTTAGCAAATGTCAGTACTAGGATAATTAATGAAGTAAAAGGTATTAATAGAGTTGTTTATGACATTACGTCAAAGCCTCCAGGTACTATTGAGTGGGAGTAGCGAAACCCTCTGAAACCCTTATTCTATAAAGGTTCTCGAACAACACACTCACGACACACTTTCTCCTAGATGCTTGTTCTTTATGGCATCTGGCATTAGCGTAAACACACACCACAACACACTACGGTGACTATTGTTAACCGTAAGTGACTAAACACCCTAATTGATCCATTGGGTGTTGGGGATGTTTAGTTATGAGGAAGGTATAATGGGTACATGTATAAAGATAGCGCAACGCAAAAAACTAACAATATTTTTCCGATTTTTAGCTCAGTGAAGATTGGTGCCAGAAAGCT
>CAJIZT010000012.1 GCA_905182015.1 alpha proteobacterium MED-G09
TTGCAGCAGGGGTATCAAAGGCAAAGGCAGATCACGTTACCATTTCAGGATTTGAAGGCGGTACTGGCGCAAGCCCTTTAACATCAATTAAAAATGCTGGAAGCCCCTGGGAGTTAGGTCTTGCAGAAACGCATCAGACACTTGTTATAAACGGCCTAAGGTCAAGGATTACAGTTCAAGCAGATGGTGGGCTTAAAACTGGACGTGATGTTGTTATAGCCGCCCTTTTAGGTGCTGATGAATTTGGCTTTTCCACCGCCCCACTTATTGCCTCAGGTTGCATAATGATGAGAAAATGTCATTTAAATACTTGCCCAGTTGGCATAGCAACGCAAGACCCGGAGCTAAGGAAACTCTTTAATGGACAGCCAGAAGATGTAATTAATTTTTTCTTTTTTGTAGCTGAAGAAGTTAGGTCCTACATGAGTCAGTTGGGATTTAAGAGTTTCAATGAAATGATTGGTCAAAGTCAGTATTTAAACACAAATAAAGCTATTGATCACTGGAAAGCTGAAGGATTGGATTTTTCTAAACTATTTTTTAAGCCAGATCCATGGAAAGGTGATCTATTATATAAAAATAAAGAACAAGAACACGATATTTATAATGTTTTAGATAGAAAGCTGATTGAAGAGGCCAAGCTATCTTTAGAAAGCTCTAAGCCCGTAAAAATTAAATCTAAAATTAAGAATACTAATAGGTCGACTGGAGCAATGCTTTCAGGTGAAGTAGCAAAAAAATATGGCCATAAAGGCCTTCCTGATGAAACGATTAATATTAAATTAACAGGAACTGCTGGTCAGAGTTTTGGGGCCTTCCTTGCAAAAGGAATATCTCTTGATCTTCAAGGTGAAGGTAATGATTATGTTGGAAAGGGGCTTTCAGGAGGAAGGATTGCTATCTACCCACCACAGAATTCTAAAATTACCCCAGAAGAAAATATTATAGTCGGGAATACTGTCCTCTATGGAGGCATAGCAGGTGAATGTTACTTCAACGGAATCGCTGGAGAAAGATTTGCTGTTAGAAACTCCGGCGCAACTGCAATTGTTGAAGGTACGGGAGATCATTGTTGTGAATATATGACCGGAGGAATAGTTGTTGTTCTCGGCGAGGTTGGAAGAAATTTTGGGGCAGGAATGTCCGGTGGCATAGCTTACGTTCTAGATGAAAAAGATAACTTTAATAAATTATATAATTCCGAAATGATTGAATTAGAAAAGATCGAGAATAATGAGGATGTTATCTTAAGCGACAATCTACTAATGCACGACAAAGAAAGGTTAAAGACTCTTATTCAAAATCATTATAGATACACGAACAGCCCTAAAGCAAAAAATATCTTAGATAATTTTAATAATTATTTACCAAAATTTATAAAAATAATGCCAACAGAATATAAAAAAGTGCTTACTAAGATGTTCGCAAAAGACGAAACATCTGAAAATTATCAGAGGGGTAATTAAGAATGGGAAAACCAACAGGATTTATGGAAATAGAAAAAGTTGATAGAGGGTACAAACCTGTATCAGATAGAATTTCAAATTATAAAGAATTTGTTATTCCTCTTTCGAAAGAAGAGACCGTAAAGCAAGCTGCGCGATGTATGGATTGCGGTGTTCCTTATTGCCAGTCAGGATGCCCAGTTAATAATCAAATACCAGACTGGAATGACTTAGTCTATTCTAGTGACTGGAAAGGCGCATTAGAAAACCTTCACTCAACAAATAATTTTCCTGAGTTTACAGGGAAAATATGCCCGGCCCCTTGTGAGTCTTCTTGTACATTAAATCTTTATGAAGAACCCGTTTCAATTAAAACAATCGAGTGTGCCATTGTTGATCGAGGCTTTGAAGAGGGTTGGATAAAACCTCAGAAAATTAATAAAAAAACAGGAAAAAAAGTTGCAGTAATTGGAGCTGGGCCTGCTGGCCTTTCTTGTGCGCAACAATTAATACGCGGTGGACACGAAGTAACTGTTTATGAAAAGAACAACAAGGCAGGAGGCTTGCTCCGTTATGGAATTCCTGACTTTAAGTTAGAAAAAACAATAATAGATAGGCGTATAAAGCAAATCGAGGGTGAAGGAGTTACTTTTTCTTATGGAATTACTGTTGGTAAAGATATTTCAATTGATCAATTAAAAAATCAATACGATGCTATTGTTATGTCAGGTGGCTCAGAGTATCCTCGTGACCTTCCTGTAGAAGGTAGAGACCTGGAAGGTATTCATTTTGCAATGGACTTTTTGCCTCAGCAAAATAAACGTGTTTCGGCAGAAAAATATTCTACTAGTACAAAGGAAATATTGGCGACAGATAAAGATGTTGTAGTTATTGGAGGTGGTGACACTGGCTCTGATTGTATAGGAACATCAATTAGGCAAGGTGCTAATTCAGTTACTCAACTTGAAATCATGCCGATACCGCCTGAACAAGAAGATAAGGCTCTTACTTGGCCTAATTGGCCTCTAAAATTAAGAACATCCTCTAGTCAATCAGAGGGTGCGCTAAGAGATTTCTCAGTTATGACCACCAGCGTTTCAGGTAAGAACGGAAGATTGACTCAAATAAATTGTATAAAGGTTGATCACAAAATGAAACCCATTCCAAAATCCGAGTTTAGTTTAAAGGCGGATCTAATTTTATTAGCGATGGGATTTGTTCATCCTGTACACGAAGGAATGCTAAAAAATGCTAATACAACGCTCGATAAAAGAGGCAATGTTGAAGCTAATACATTTGACTATAAAACCTCTGAAGATAAAATTTTTACCGCAGGAGATATGAGGAGAGGACAGTCATTGGTCGTTTGGGCTATTAGAGAAGGAAGACAGTGTGCAAGTTCCGTTGACTTATTCTTAACCGGCGAAAGAAATCTTCCAGTTTAGATATTTGATCTGAGCATTTCATCAACGACTCTCTCTAAATCAACAAGAGAACTGCAGACTTTATTTTTCGAAGAATAAGGTACAAATCGTAGCATCTCAGAATCACCTGTTCCCCACAATGATTTAGGTTCCGGATTTAAAAAAATTATTCTTTTTGATTTTTCTTGAATACTCTTAAGTATATCACACCTAGGGTCTCCATAATTTGATCTTGCATCACCAAGGATAATAACGGTGGTCTTTCGATCAATATCATTTTCTAAAAACCCCTCTAGATCAGAAAAAGCTTGGCCATAATCAGTTGACCCACCTCCGTTAATTAGTAAGGTTTCAGTTGCGGCAACCTCAATTTCCTTTGCCTCAAAAAGATCTGTAACTTCCCCAGCCTTGTTTGAAAAAGCAAAAGTACGAACATGCGGAAGTACTTCAGTAAGACTGTGTAAAAACATAAGGAAGAATCTGGAAACATTTGCGACTGAACCAGAAACATCGCAAAGCGCAACAATCTTAGGTCTGTCTACTTTTGTCTTCTTCCAAATAGTCTTAAATAATATACCATCATATTCTTGATTGGCTCTGATTGTCGATCTAACATCGAGAATGCCTCTCCTTGATTTTCTTTTTCTTCTTGAATGAACAGATATTAATTTTTTTGCCATTTTTTTAATTATTTTTGACATCAGTTTATAATCAGACCTATCGGCTTGAGTAAGCCGAATTTGTGATAGAGCATCTTCTCGTAATTGTCGTCCGGCATTAGTGGTTCTTAATTTAACTTGATTTTCAACATAGTCTCTAATTTCTAATCTAAGGCGCTCTCTAATCTCCTTTAACTCCTTCTCTCTTTCAGAATCCCCAGTTCGTGCGGCCAAAAAAATATCATTATTAAGTTTTTCAAGCCCCATTGAATCAAATATCTTACGCGTAAACATACCTGTTTGAGTAAAAAGCCTTATTTCTGATAAATTTACTTCCCTTGCAGCCATGGCCATTAAGGTCATTAATGAATTTTTATCCGATTTTTTATATAATATTTCTAAGTCATCAGGTGAAGAGTTATTAAGTGAATCAATTCCCTCCTGAGCATCAGATATCTCTTCAATATTTTTTTCTTTTCCGGACATATTTTCAATATCCATATACCCTTCTTTAAAAAATTTATTAAAACAATCCTCAAATATTTCTTTCTCTCTTAAGTTTTTTGCAAGAGTTTGAGATAGTGAATTTTTTAATAATGATTTATCATTTAGTCCTGTAAAAGACACAACATGCATAGCGTCAATAGATTCAGCAGTTGAGATTCTTAAGTCAGAAGCCCTAAGGATGTGTATAAAGTCTCGTAAAAAATCAACCATTATTTATTTGGAGTTTTTATTAAACTATCAATTTCAGGGTCAGAGGCATCAATATCAGATTGAAACTTTAATAAAACATTCAGAGTTTCTCGAACTAAGTTTGGTTCCAAAACTTTAATATTTAATAAAACCAATGCTTTTGCCCAATCAATTGTTTCAGAAACTGAAGGCACTTTTTTTAAATCAAGCTTTCTCAAATCTTGAACAAATGATACCAACTGCTTTCTTAGAGTATTATCGATATCCGGAACTCGTGAAATAATAATTTTTTCTTCTAATGCAGAATCAGGGAACGGTATATAAAGATGAAGACATCTTCTTTTTAAAGCGTCACCAATTTCTCTTGTATTGTTTGACGTTAAAAAAACCATAGGTTTTACTTTTCCTTTTATCGTTCCAATTTCAGGAATAGAAACCTGATAATCAGAGAGTATCTCAAGAAGAAAAGCCTCAAATTCATCGTCAGACTTATCGATTTCATCAATAAGTAATACTGCACCTTCTTCACTGTTAATGGCTTTTAATAAAGGTCTTGGTTCTAAAAATTTTTCAGAAAAAAATATGTCATCAAAATTATCTAGCTTTTCTATTGAAGATTCTAAGGTATCAGCTTTCGAAACAACACTATTTAGCTTATCTTTTAAAACTTGCGTGTAAAGTAATTGCTTTCCATACTTCCATTCATACAGGGCCTTAGATTCGTCGAGACCTTCATAACACTGAAGTCTTATTAGGGGTTTTTCCATCCATTCTGAAGTTGCTTTGGCTAGTTCAGTCTTTCCCACCCCTGGGGGGCCCTCTACTAATATCGGCTTTCCCAGGGATTGACTAAGGAATATAGCTGTTGCTATATGCGTATTACAAATATAACCCTTATCCTCAAAGCTTACCTGGATAGCCTCTATAGAGTCTTTTGCAAAAGTGTTGGACACCGATTTACTATCTGACAATAAAATCTCCTTAATTAAGTTTTTTTTGAATGTAAGGTAGAATATACTTATTTGTTCAACGTGAAAGGAAAAAGTATGCCCAGTATTAATGATGTTACAAAATTAGATATTAAAGACAATATAGCTATATTAACTCTAAACTCACCTCCTGTGAATGCATTATCTTCATCTGTTAGAGAAGGGTTAAGCCTGGGAATAAAAGATGCGATACAGGATAATAATGTTGAAGCCATAGTTCTTATATGTGAAGGGAGAACGTTTATAGCCGGCGCAGATATTTCTGAGTTCGGGAAAATACCAAAAGGTCCATCTCTTTTTGAGGTTCAAGAGGGCATAGAAAATTCACCAAAACCTATTATTGCAGCCATTCATGGAACAGCTCTGGGTGGAGGGCTAGAAGTCGCGCTAACTTGTCATTACCGTATAGCTGTACCTTCTGCAAAATGTGGGCTTCCGGAAGTTAGTCTTGGTTTACTACCAGGTGCGGGGGGAACACAAAGGCTTCCAAGACTTGTTGGCGTCGAGCAAGCTTTGAAAATGGTTACAACTGGAATTCACCTTCCGTCTGATAAATGCTTAAAAAGTGGTCTGGTGGATGAAATTGCCGATGAAGGGAGGCTATTGGAGGACTCAGTTACTTTTGCAAAAAAAATTATATCCGAAAAAAGACCTTTAAAAAAAGTTCGAGAGCTTAATGAAAAAGTTATAGCCGCAAGAGGGAACACCGATCTCTTTAGTAATTATAGAAAATCTATTGCAAGAAAAACAAGGGGATTTTTAGCGCCGGAGTATAATATTCAATGTATTGAAGCTGCAGTTAATCAAACCTTTGATGAGGGTATTAAAATTGAAAGAGATTTATTCTTAAAGCTAATAAACGGAAATCAATCTGCCGCCCAAAGATATTTCTTCTTCTCACAACGACAGGTAGCAAAAATCCCAGATGTCCCGAAGGAAACTGAAGTGTATTCAATTAAGGAGATTGGAATTATTGGTGCTGGCACGATGGGGGGTGGCATTGCAATGAATTTCGCAAATGCAGGTCTTCCTGTAACTCTAGTTGAAAGAAATCAAGAACTTTTAGACAAAGGCATTGGAATTATAAGAAAAAATTATGAGAATACTGCTAATAAGGGAAGGATTTCAATTGAAGATGTAGAAAATAGAATGAACTTAATTAACGGTCAAGTTTCAATGGAATCTCTCTCTACTAAAGATTTAATAATTGAAGCTGTATTTGAAAATATGGATCTAAAAAAAGAAATATTCTCACAATTAAATACTGTAGCAAAAGAAGGTGCAATTTTAGCAACTAATACCTCTGGATTAGATATTAATGAAATTGCCTCAATTACCGATCGACCAGAAAATGTCATTGGATTACATTTCTTTAGTCCAGCTAACGTTATGAAGCTACTAGAAATTGTACGAGGTCAAAAAACATCTAAAAAGGTTATTTCTACATCAATGTTAATGGCAAAAACTATTGGGAAAACCGCTGCCCTTGTTGGAGTTTGCCCTGGATTTGTTGGTAATAGAATTCTTTCTCAAAGGCAAAGAGAGGCGAATAAACTAATACTTGAAGGAGCGTTGCCGTCGGATATTGATAATGCACTTTTTGATTTCGGTTTTCCAATGGGGCCTTTTGCAATGTCCGATTTAGCTGGATTAGATATAGGGTGGAATAAAGAAACATCCCGAGGGGAAACAATAAGAGAAAAGCTTTGTGAGGATGGAAGGTTAGGACAGAAATCAGGAAAAGGATTCTATATATATGATGAAAGTAGGAATAAATCTTCTGATCCTGAAGTAGAAAAATTAATAATAGACTTTTCAAAAAATAAACAAATCAAAAGGCGCATCATTGGAAATGAAGAGATTTTAGAAAGGTGCTTATATCCTATGATTAATGAGGGATTTAAAATTCTTGAAGAGGGAATGGCCATCAGAGCCAGTGATATCGACATAATATGGATAAATGGTTATGGATGGCCAGTATATGAAGGTGGTCCAATGTTCTACGGAAATACAATAGGGTTTGAAAAAATTCTTGAGTGGTTGAGAAAGATGGAAAAAGAGCATGGTAGTGATTTTACACCATCGCCTTATTTAGAAAAAGTTGTTGAAGAAAAATTAAATATATTTAATTAATGATTCAGATATTAATATATCTAATTTCATAATTATTTTATTTTCTTATAATTAATTTCTTTGAGGGACATATATGAATATTAGCATAATAGGATCTGGCTATGTAGGTTTAGTGACGGGGGTTTGTTTATCAGATGCTGGTCATACAGTGATGTGCCTTGATAAAGATAAGGGGAAGATAGCCAAGCTTAATAATGGTGAGATTCCAATTTTTGAACCAGGTTTAGGATCGCTTATACAAAAGAATATAGGAAAAAAAAATCTATTTTTTTCTTCTGAAATAAAGTCCTCTCTCAAAGAATCAAAAGTTATATTTATTGCCGTTGGAACACCGACAAGTCCTGATAGTGATCATGCGGATTTATCACAAATTTATTCTTGCGCTGAAGAAATTTCTAATAACCTCCAGGATGATTGTACTATAATAATTAAATCAACTGTTCCTGTTGGAACTTGCGATAAAGTTGAAGAAATTATTTCATCAAAAAACTCTAATAAAAATTTTGATGTAGTTTCTAATCCAGAATTTTTAAGAGAGGGGTCTGCAATTAACGATTTTGAGAACCCTGATAGAATTATTGTAGGAACTACAAACAAGAAATCGATTGATTTAATTAAAGATATATATAAACGACAAATAGATAAAAAATATCCAATTATCTTCACCTCAAGAAAGTCTTCTGAATTAATAAAATATGCAGGCAATTCTATGCTTGCTATGCGGATAATTTTTATTAATGAAATTGCTGATTTATGTGAAAAAGTTGGAGCTGATGTAGGAGATATAGCTCATGGTATAGGATTGGATAAAAGAATAGGCCCTCACTTTCTTAGTGCTGGACCAGGTTTTGGCGGCTCTTGTTTCCCAAAAGATGCAAGGGCTTTAATTGAATCGGGAAAAGAATACAAAGCCCCCCAAAATCTCCTCAAGGCTGTTGTAGATGGTAATGAAAGACGAAAATCAAACTTGGCAGACAGGATTATTAATATAGTGGGAGCGAAGAAGAGGGTTGGTATTTTAGGGGTTACCTTCAAAGCTAATACTGATGATATGCGTGAGGCACCTAGCCTTTCTATCATTCCAAAATTACTTGATAATGGTATTAGTGTTTCTATCTACGATCCAGAAGCTGGCCAGCAAGAAATAGAAGAGTTTTATGGAGCAGAATGGAAGTCAGACCCTTACTCTGTTGCAGAAAATTCAGATTGTTTAGTCATTCTTACAGAATGGGATGAATTTAAAGAACTAGATTTAAAAAAAATAAAGGATATTATGTCTCAACCTATTATAGTTGATTTCAGGAATATATTCTCTCTCAATAAAATGAAAGATTTAAATTTTGAATATCACTCAGTAGGCAGATGCACAATTAATACCAAATAGGTAATAAATATGAAAATTATTGAATCAGCTCAAAAAGCTCTTAACGATGAAATAAAGGGTTTATCTCTTTTGAAAGAATTTTTTAATTCTGATTTTGAAAATGCAGTAAATGCAATCTTTCAAACAAAAGGAAAGGTTGTTGTAACTGGTGTTGGAAAATCAGGTCATATAGGAAGAAAAATTTCAGCAACACTCTCCTCCACAGGTACGCCTTCTTATTTTGTCCATCCGACTGAGGCAAGCCATGGTGATATGGGAATCATAGAAAATAATGATATTATTTTTGCTATTTCTTGGTCTGGAGAAACAACAGAATTAGGAAATATAGTTAAGTATGCTCTTGAAAATAAAATTAAACTTATTGGCCTTTCATCCAACAAAGACAGTCACTTAGCAAAATCTTCAGATATTGCCCTTACCCTTCCTTTTGTTGAAGAGGCATGTCCGAATGGACTGGCTCCAACAACCTCCACAACTATGCAATTGGTTGTTGGTGATGCTCTTGCAATTTCCTTGCTAAATGTTAGGGATTTTAATAAAGATAACTTTAGATCCCTTCATCCTGGAGGGCAATTAGGTGCTGCTTTAGCAATTGTTGAGGATGTAATGCATTCGGGAGATTCTTTGCCCACAATAGAGGCGGGGAGCTTAATGTCAGAGGCATTAATTAGAATTTCTGAAAAAGGTTTCGGCTGTATTGGCATCGTTTCAAATAATCATTTAAAGGGCATAATTACTGATGGGGATCTGAGAAGACATATGGGGCCTAAAATATTAAATAATACAGTGGATTCAATTATGACAAAAGATCCACAGACTGTTACTTCTAAAGTTCTTGTTTCAGACGCTCTAAATTTAATTAATCAACTTGGAATTCAAGGTCTTTTTGTATCCAACAATAACAATAAGCCACTTGGGTTTGTTCATTTTCATGATTTAATTCGAATTATGAAGGGCTAAGTATTGACGGCTGTGCTAAAATTATATCTTTAATAAAATTAAACCCTACTGTAATCAAATAATAATAAAATCTGAAGAGAATCACATGAAATATTCTAATAAAATCTGCTTAACTTTTTTGTTTGCCATAACCTTATCATCGCTTTCTTGCCTTGATGTTAAAGCCAATTTAATCGATGAAATTGTTGTCACTGCATCAAAAACTGAGAGTAATATATTAACTACTCAAGGGAATATCGCTTCAATAGATGCTGAAGAAATAAAATTTTTAGGCTCGCATAACCCAGGTGAAATAATAAACAGACTTCCAGGTATTTATATTAGTCAAGGAAGTGGCCAAGAACACTTAACATCTATTCGATCACCCATTCTATCGGGCGGTGCTGGTGCTGGAAGTTTTTTATTCCTTGAAGATGGAATTCCTCTTAGGTCGCCGGGATTTGGAAATGTAAATGGATTAATGGAATCTATAATAGAGATTGGTGAAAGAGCCGAGATTGTAAGAGGTCCTGGGTCCACTCTCTATGGTTCAAATGCAATACATGGTCTTATGAATGTTATAACCCCTGCTCCATCAAATATTAAGAGCGGAAGTATTGGAACCCATTTTTCAAAATCTGAATTTATTATAGATGGTGATTATTCCCAACCAACAGAAAACGGAGGAATTCTTCTTAGTTTTTATTGGCGTGAGGATAATGGCCACAGTCATAAGCATGGGCATGAAGATGAAGGTGAGTCTGAGGCTGATCAACCTCACTATGGTCAACAAAAATTCCTTTTTCGATGGGATCATACTAAGAACCTAACTGATTATATCTTTACACTATCTGGAACTAATTTAAATCAAGAGACCATGGGGTATGTTAAGGGGTTTGAAGTATATAACGATGAAGAGATTAGTGAAACTAATCCAGATCCAGAAGCATATCGAGACACATACAGTATAAGATCGGCTTTAAAGATTATAAAAAATCTTCAAAATGCCACTTTGAGCATTACTCCCTTCATACGTTATAACGATATGAACTTTAAAATGCATTTTCTTCCTGGAAAACCTCTAGAAGAAAATAGTCATCAAAGTATCGGAGTGCAAACGCTCTACATTAAAGAAATTAATAATTTAAACTTATACTTAGGAGGTGACATAGAGTTTACGGAAGGAAAATTAAGTGAATACCAAGACAGTCCCGATGTATCATTTGGTCCAAGGCTAGCTTATCCTAATGGCTCACACTATGACTATACTGTGGATAGCAGAGTCTTGTCTGTTTACTTAAATACTGAATGGCAAATAAATCTAAGGACTATAATAACTGCTGGTATTCGAGCAGAAAATGTTGGATATGATTATAAAACAAATATTAAAGATGGAACAAGGGGAAGGATACAAGTTACTCCCAATCGATCAGATGATTATACTGATATCTCAATTAAAACGGCTATTTCTTATATGCTGAATGATAGTAATGCCCTTTTTGCAAATTTCTCAAGAGGAAATAGAGCTCCCCAAGTCACTGATTTATATAGAATACAAAGTAATCAAATTCCAGGTGGTGCAGATTCTGAAAAACTTGATAGTTTTGAAATCGGCCTTCGAGGATCGATTAGTAACCTTGAGTACGAATTAGTTGGATATACAATGGAAAAGGAGAATTATTTCTTTAGGGATTCCCAAGGTTTTAATGTTGAAAATGGTGAAACAGATCATCAGGGTGTTGAATTAAGTTACTTTATAGATTTAGGAAGAAATTTTGAAATCTCAGGCTCTGCCAGTTTTTCTAAACATAAATATAATTTTGACCATACTCCTAATGGAATAAAAAATGGCAATATCATAGACTCAGCTCCAAAAAATCTTGCAAACACAAGGCTTTCTTATTTATTTTCAAAAGCTGGAAAGGTTGAAGCTGAGTGGGTAAAGGTTGGTGGATATCCTTTAGATGGGAAAAATTCTCATTTCTATGATGGGCATAATATATTTAACTTAAGGGTCCAAGGATCTTTAGGCGAAACAACTACAATTGCCTTTAAAGTTGCCAATTTAACTAATGAAAGATATGCTAATAGGGCGGATTTTGCTTTTGGTAGCTATAGATATTTTGCTGGACATGAGAGAGAGTTTCATTTTTCATTAAATAAAACATTTTAAATCTATTTCTTGGGAGAGATTAATGGACGACTTAATAATAAATATTTTTGGGGTAGATAACCAATTATCAAGAGGATTTATTTTTGGCCTCGTTCACGTGAGTATTATGCTATTAGGTTATTATTCGGGATTTAGTATTAATAGATTATTGAAAATAGCATCCAATGGCTATGTTGCAGGGATTATCGGAGCAGGGCTTGCCCATGTTGTGGCTGACTTAATTGCGGCCTTACTTGACTCCACAATGAGGCCTGCGACGCTTGGCATAGTCCTTGGTGGCCTTTTACCTCTTCTTCTTGTTCCAATTCTTGAAAGGGTTGTTGTTAAAAGTAAACACCATGTTGTTGTTGGGGATCACGAAGATGTTGAAAAAGACTTAAAGTCCCATCATCATAAAAATTAAGATTTAAACTTAATTCCAATACCACCTATTCCACAATAGCCATTTGGATTCTTAGCCAAATATTGCTGGTGGTATTCTTCCGCATAATAAAAATCACCTGCATTATTTATTTCAGTAGTAATCGAGCCAATAGATTTTTTATTAAGGTTTGATTGGTAGGTTTTCTCTGAAGAGAGAGCTAAGCTATTTTGAATATCATCATGGGTATATATAGCAGATCGATACTGAGATCCCATATCATTACCTTGACGCATTCCTTGCGTTGGATTATGAGATTCCCAAAAAACCTTGAGTAGCTCTTCATATGATATTTGTCTTGAATCAAAAATAATACGCACAGCCTCTGTATGTCCTGTCATTCCTGAACATACTTCTTCATAAGTTGGGTTTGGTGTATATCCACCCATATAACCAACGGCTGTTGCATCAACACCACCCAGAGACCAAAAAATTCTTTCAGCACCCCAAAAACAACCTAAACCAAAATCAGCTACCTCCAAGTGATCTAAAAATGGTGGAATAATCTTATTGTTATTAACAAAGTGATTTTGGCTAGTAAATATCGCTTCATCTCTTCCAGGTAAAGCTCTATCGGGTTGAACTAAAAGTGATCGTATATCCATAATTAATAGTACCTAAAAATTAAACAGAGAAACCTTCGTTTTTTGCTAATAATGCCAAATTATCTGAAGGCCTAGGGCCTAAGCGTCCAATAACCTGAGAAGAGCTAAAAGATCCAAGCTGAGCACACTCATATAGCCTTAAGTTATTCTTAAGCCCATAAAGAAATCCAGCAGCATATAAATCACCCGCCCCTGTAGTATCTAGAACTTTTTCACAAGGATAGGCTGCAACTTCTTCAACCCCTTCAGAGGAAACTATTATCGAGCCCTGTGATCCACGAGTAATAACACACAAATTCATCTCATTATTTGCAGCAGATATAGCATCTGAAAGTATACTTGTTTCATAGAGCGACATAACCTCTTCTTCATTTCCAAAAACAATATCAGATATTTTTGTTAACTCTCTTATTTCAGATCGCCATTTTTCAACACAAAAAGAATCTGATAAGCTTAGTACAGATTTTGTTCCAGCCTCTTTTGACACCTCATATGCTTTTTTACAGGATTCTTTAGCAATCGGTTCATCCCATAAATATCCCTCCACATAAACGAACTCTGAATCTCCGATAGCCTTATAATTTATATCCTGTGGAGAGAGGTTTGAGGCTGCGCCAAGATAAGTTCTCATTGAACGCTCTGCATCAGGTGTAACATAAACTAGACACCGACCGGTTTCATCACCTGACTGGACAGCTGATGATACAAAGTCAACATTAGCCTCCTCTAAATCTTTAATATAGAGCTGACCAAATTTATCATCCTTAACTCTACCTATATAGCTGCAACTTCCTCCCAGGAGAGAAAATCCAACAGCTGAGTTAGCCGCTGATCCACCAGAGGCTATTAAAGTATTTTCCATATTATTCTGTAATTGCGATATTACATCTACTGATGTAGGTCTCCAAGAACCAACATCTATTTTTTGTTTCTTTAGAAATTCAAAGGAAACGTTTGATACAACATCGACAATTGCATTACCTATAAATAAACAATCGTATTTTTTCATTTTATTAATCACCCAAACATGAATTAGTTTTTTCTTTCCAGTCGTCAACCCAAGCATAAGCAATATTAAGAAATTTACACTTATCGGCAACCATTTTTGACCTAGGATCCTTATCAAATATCTCAACAAGATGTTTAATAGGAGCATAACTATTACTCATTCTTGGGCCACCAGAGGATAATGTATCCAGAATCATTATGCGAGAAGAATTTTGGCCTTTCATTTTCCAATTCTCCCAAACGGGCAGGTGAGTATTGTTAATTGTTGATGGTTGCCCAGATCTTGCAAATTCTGCCCAATAGCTCATCATTGATAATGACAGTTTATCTCTCTCAATTAATCTTTTTTTATCGTACAAAAATGATGTTTGATCACCAAAATTAAAATCCCCCATTATAAAAGGGATTTCGAATGCGTGCGCCGCCCCTAGCAGAAGAGAGAAATCCATCCCAAATACCTTAGGCTCTTCATCCCAATCAAATCTATAAGAAAAAACATTATCTTGACCACTGTTCAAAACTAAATCAGCCGGAGTGTCGAGGCCATTTGAACGCCAAGCCAAACTCTGATAATCAGATAAGATATCATAATAAAAAGCATCCTTTACTCTAAAAAAAATATTAAAAAAATTACTCACATACTCTTTATTAAAAAAGTTGAATAGTTTATTTTCATCTTTATTAATACCAAAAATGATTGGAACATCAGCATGTTTGTTTACATCCGCAAGATTGTCCAGAATACCTTTTTTTGATATCGCAATATCATCACCTATCATTCTTGCTAAATCTCTTTGTTTACTCCAAAACTCGCCTTTATCTATCCCGCTCATTAATTGAGCTGGGCTTAAAGACATAAGTTCCGACAGAACCGTACCCCCATTAAACGTTGATCTAATTAAACCCTTTCTATAAAGAACGTCTATCCATTCTTCCGTTGTTACGTGATTATATTTATAATTATTTTGTAGACTCATATCACTACGATTAATTTTTTCAGCATCTTTAATGCTGGTTGTACTTGTTCCTCCAGATTGTGATATAGCTTTATTAAACAGCCCCTTCGCTAGACTCGAGGAATATAAAGCTATGACATTTTGGCCGCCTGCGCTTTCACCAAATATTGTAACGTTATTAGGGTTTCCTCCAAAAAATTCAATATTTTTATTTATCCATTTAAGGGCCATTATTTGATCTAAAAGACCAAAATTAGAGGTGGCGTCAAACCCGTCTTGTTGGCGAATTAATGGATGAGAAAGCCACCCAAAAATTCCTAATCGATAGGATATACTAATAAATATAATATCCTCTGACTGAACAAATACCTCTGGGTGGTACTCAGAAGGCATGCCAGTAGTATTTCCTCCCCCATGAATCCAAACCATCACAGGGAGTAATTTATTATTATTATTATTATTTTTTACACCTTTTTTAGGTGATGGAGCGTAAATGTTTAAGTATAGACAGTCCTCACTACCCACAATTTCGCCCGCCTTAACAAGCCCGTCTGCCGTAAGCGATGATTGGAATTGAACGCAGGGATCTGAAAAAGAATTAGCCTCTTTTACGAATTCCCAGCTATTTATTTCTCTTGGTGCCTTCCACCGTAAATCAATAGTAGGCGGTTCTGCGTAAGGAATTCCTAACCATTTATGAATACCTAGTTTATCAATATAACCAACAACTGGTCCATTACCTGTTATCAGATGAGTTTCCTCTGATAATAATTTTTTTGGAGCATCAACCTTTAAAAGGCTAATTGACTCACATCCATTTAAAAAAAGAATTATAAAAAATAGACAGCTTATTTTTATTATATTTTTCATTGACTAATGCTTACTACAATAAAACAATAATCAAAACTTTTTAAGTTATTTGAAAAATATTTTGTATTAGTAAAAAATTAAACTAGAATAGTTGTGCAAGGGGATTAATAATGTCAGAAATAATTAATAAAGATCGCGCAACATATAAAACCATGGCTGCATCAACCAAAGAAGATTGGAAAATAATCTCAGGATACGCCAAGGATTTTAATAAAAATCTTTCGTATAGGATTTTAGATCATCTTAAACTTCTTAAGGACGATCATGGTGGATTTGCTGTAGACAGATTAGAACATAGCCTACAAACAGCTACTAGAGCTCATAAGGACGGAAGAGATGAAGAGTATATTGTGTGTGCCCTCCTTCATGATGTTGGCGATATGCTTGGTTCCCACAATCACGCTGAAATTGGCGCTGCAATTTTAAAACCTTTTGTGTCTGAAAAAAATCATTGGATGTTGTATAATCATGGAATATTTCAAGGGTACTATTTTTTTGAGCATCTTGGATTGGATAATAAGATGCGTGACAAATATAAGGGTCACGAGTATTTCGAATACACAGCTCAATTCTGTCACTTGTACGATCAGTGCGCTTTTGATCCAGAATATGAATCAATACCTCTAAAAGAATTTGAACCAATGGTTCATAAAGTATTAAGTAAACCCAAGAGCTCTATCTACAAGCATTAAATTTATAAACCAAAAATCCTAGAGAAAACTCATGCGCACTGAATCAAAAGATTCGTCAAAGATGGCTTGGATAGCTGTTTTTTTTATAACTACAGTCAATACTCTTTCTTTTGCAGACAGACAGTTGCCATCAATAATGATACCTGAATTAAAAGCAGATCTTCTGCTAAACGACACCCAGATTGGCTTTCTCTTTGGGACTGTCTTTGCTATCTTCTTTGGCTTGGCATCACTTGTATTTGGTATACTTGCTGATAAAGGGAATAAAAAAAGAATCTTATTTTGGACAATTCTTCTATGGGGTATATTAACTGGACTCTGTGGATTTGCTCAACAATTCTGGGACCTTATAATATTTCGAATTGGTGTCGGAGTTGGTGAAGCAGCTCTAGGGCCTATTGCCCTTGCAATCCTTGCAGGATTTTTTACCAAAGAAAAACTTCCCATTGCTTTAGGTATTTTTGGATCTGGACCATTTCTAGGGTCTGCATTAGCGGCGTGGGGTGGTGCAGCTGTTATTACAAATATATCAATTGCAAAGCCATTTCTTGGACCCCTATCTCATCTAGCTAATTGGCGCCTAACCTTTATTGTTTTTGCCTTATTGAGTTTAATGCTTGCCTTATTAATCAGATTCCTCCCTATGCCAAAAGAGGAAATAAAGATAAATAAAGATAATACTCCTGTATTACCATTCATAAAAAAGGCTTGGAAATTTTTTACATTACTCTTTGTTGGCGTAACAATGACAGGAATTATTGGTTATTCCGTCCTAGCTTGGGGAGTTGAAATGTTAGTAAGAGTGCATGATCTTCCTAAAAGCTACGCCGGCCAAAACTTTGGTCTCTTTAATATAATTTTTGGTATCGGAGGTAGCTTGGGCTTTGGAATACTTGCAAGCTCCTACATGTCTAAGGGAATAAAAAATGCAAATTTACTAATAGCACCTATAACTCTTTTTTTCTGCTGGCTGTCCTTGTTGCTATTTTCACTCTCAAATAGTTCAACACTTGCTCAAATTGGTCTTATTGGATTGATATTTTTTATGTCGGCCGGGCCAGGTCTTTATGCCTCAGCAGTCCAAAATGCTTCTCCCGTAAATTTAAGAGCGAGAACGGCTTCTTTTTATTATATTAGTGCAAATGTTGTTGGTTTTGCCTTGGGACCTTTTGCCTTAGGTTTCTTAAATGACAATTTTTTTAATTATGACGAAGGTATTCGTTATTCCTTGCTAACTCTTGGTATTATAGCATATCCAATTGCAGGACTTTGTTTTTGGTATGCCGCTAAATTAATTTTACCGCTAATCAACGAAGCTGAAAGTAAATAAGGAGAAATAAAAATGGAATATAAAAACCTGAAATTTGAAGTTGAGAGTAATATTGGAAGAATAATTTTAAACAGGCCTGAGGCAGCTAATGCAATCACCGTGCCTTTAGTAAAAGAGTTATTGGATGTAGCCATCAAATGTGAGGCTGGAAAACCTATACGAGCATTAATACTTCAGGGCAAAGGTTCTATTTTTTGTGCGGGTGGTGATCTAAAGTTCATGACAGAACAGGATAACTTGCGGGAATCAATTTCTGAAATGATTGGTATTCTTCATGTTGCCCTTTCAAAAATCGACCATCTTGATGCACCTTTAATAGGGGCAATAACTGGTACAGCTGCCGGAGCTGGATTATCTCTTGTCTCAGCTTGCGATATGGTTATAGCTGGAAAGAGTGTAAAATTCACCTCAGCATACACTGCGGCCGGACTTACGCCCGATGGAAGCTCAACATTTCACCTACCAAGATCTATAGGTAAAAAAAGAACAATGGAGCTTATGTTAACAAACCGTGTCTTATCTGCTGATGAAGCTCTGGACTGGGGCTTAATTAATTCAGTAGTAGATGATGATGATGTTATAAAAGAAGCCAATAAGCTGGCAGGAAGAATTGCACTTGGACCAACAAAAGCTTTCGGTGGTGTAAAGGAAATGATAAGGCAGAGCTTTTCAAACGGTCTTGAAACGCAAATGGAGCTTGAGTCTCAAATTTTTTCAGAACAATTAAAGGGTGAAGATGGGCCTGAGGGAATCAAAGCATTTACAGAAAAAAGAAGGCCTTCCTACAAAGGAAAATAAATTGAATAAAATTTCATCTGAGAAGCTATCAAAAAAATTTATAAAGGTATTTGATAAAAAAATTGCATACCATGAAGCTGGTGAGGGCGACCCAATCATCTTCCAGCATGGGAATCCTACATCATCATATTTATGGCGAAATATAATCCCCCATCTCTCTAAACAAGGAAGGTGTATTGCTATAGACCTTATTGGCATGGGCGATAGCGATAAACTCTCTAGCCCTCAGAAAGATTCTTATGATTTCAAAACTCATAAAAAATACTTTGATGAATGCTTAAAGAAATTAAATGTTAATAATAATGTTACTTTAGTTATACATGACTGGGGTTCAGCGCTAGGATTCTTATGGGCAAGCGAAAATTCAGAGAAAATTAAAGGTATTGCCTACATGGAGGCCATTGTTAAAGAATTATCTTGGAGTGATTGGGATAAAAATGCTAAATCAATTTTTCAAGGCTTTAGATCTGATGCTGGAGAAAATTTAATATTAAATAAAAATATCTTTGTTGAGGGTGTTCTTCCTGGTGCAATAATAAGAGATCTTGAAGAAGAGGAAATGAATATATATCGCGAACCATTTATAGAAAAAGACTCTAGGCAGCCAACTCTTGATTGGCCAAGACAAATACCAATTGATGGAGAGCCAAAAAATATCTGCTCCTTGGTTAATGATTATTCAGAGTGGATGTCTAAAAATACCCTACCTAAACTTTTCATTAATGCAGATCCAGGCTCAATATTGACTGGAAAACAAAGAGGATTTTGTAGAAAGTGGAAAAATCAAACGGAAAAAACTGTTCGAGGAGTTCATTTTATACAAGAGGACTCGCCTCATGAGATAGGCAAAATAATATCAAGCTGGTATAAAGAAATTTAGAGAATCCTAATGACTTTAAAGAAAAAACACCACAACTGGGGCGAAGGAAATGTATCTTATATAGAATGGGATAGGGATAAATCGCAGCCTGGATTTCAATTTTGTCATGCGACAGGTTTTAACTCCCTTACCTACAGGAAACTACTGGACCCACTATCAGAATTTTTTCATATACGAGCAGAAGATGCTAGAGGTCATGGTTTTACCGAGACTAAGGCAATTCCAGATCATATGTTTGATTGGAAAATCTACTGTGATGACTTAATTCGTTCCGTAGAAAGTTTTGCTGAAAATAAAGGAGGCCCAATCCTCCTTGGAGGACACTCCATGGGAGGAGCCTCAATTATGCAAGTTGCTGCCAAGAGACCTGACTTAGTATCGGGAATTGTTCTTCTTGAGCCAGTGTTAATATCAAATTTAAATCTTAGCGTCCTAAGACTTGTTAAGGCATTTCCTTTTATAAAATCATTTCCTGTTTTCAAAGAAATGACTTCGAGAGCAGAGAGTACATTAAAAAGAAGAAAAAAATTTCCCAGCAAGGAGATGATTTTTAAATCTTACTCGGGTCGAGGTGCTTTTTCAACTTGGAGTGATGATTTTTTAAAGGACTATATTAACGGCGGAACAAAAGAAATTAATGGTAATATTGAATTAACTTGCGATCCAAGCTGGGAGGCTGCAACCTTTTCTTCTTGGAGACATAATGCAACCGATTCAATAAAGAAAATTTCCTGCCCAATCACTTTGCTTAGAGGGGAGATAGGATCCACTACCAAAGAAAGCGGGCTAAGGCTTTTAAAAGAGCAAGATCCATATGGAGTATTTAAGACCATAAAACATTCTTCACACTTCCTTCCGATGGAGTATCCAGAGGAGGTTCAAAAAGAAATATTAAAAATAAAATTAAGAATTCAATTAACTTAATAATAAAATTAAAAAAAAATTCTTAATTTCCACTTCTTAAGATATGGTAATTCAAGAGGGATATTATGGCTGAACAAAATAACGCAGTAAAAGAGTTGGTAACAGAAAAACCAATAGTACCAAATCTACCAGAAACTAACACAAGCACTGAAGAGGTTCTGCTAGAAACTTTTATTTCAGAAGATAATGCTTTACCTGAAATAATTTTAGAAAATAAAATAATCGAACCACCCAAGGTTAAACAAGGGAAAGAAATTCCTGCGACAGTATCTAGGTCGAATGAAGTTTTTGAGAAAAAAACCACTGCGGATAGTGTTGACTATATTTCAGGCCTTCAAGGATTTATTGTTCTGATTCTTATATGTATGATTGCCTTTGGAATCTCAAGACTTTTTAAGAAGAGTTAGCCCTTCAGAATACATTTACCATTATTTATAACCATCACATTTCTTTCTTTAACCCAAGAACGAAAAGATATTTCTTTCCCGTCGACCCATATTTCAGTAGAGATTTTTTCACCAGGAAATACAGGTGAAGAAAACCTAACATCAAACTGAGTGATTAAAGAACTATCATATTCACAAACTTCCTGAACAATTGACCGGCATGCTGTTCCATAGGTACATAACCCATGTAAGATAGGGGCTGGAAAACCTGCAGCCTCTGCTACATCTGGATCTGAATGAAGCGGGTTTCTGTCACCAGATAATCTGTAAAGAAGGGCCTGATCGGGATTAGTCTCTAACTCACTAATAATATCTGGCTCTCTGTCTGGAATTGGGTGAGGTTTAGGTGCTCCACTTTTTGGGCCTCCAAAACCACCATCGCCTCTAGCGAAAGTAGTACCGCCGAGTGTACATAAAAGTTTGCCAGTTTTTTTTTCTTTAATATCTACTTCGGTAACAAGAAGAGCACCTTTATCGGCACCCTTATCAATAACATGCGTTACCCTTGAATCTACTAAGATTTCTGCTGCAACAGGAAGCGGTTCAAAAATCTTCAATCTTTGCTCCCCATGAACAACCATTAAGTAATTTATTCCACTATCTCGCATATGACCTGCGCCCCAAGCTACCACAGTCGCCATTGAAGGCATCGTTTTTAAACTCTTTTCATAAACAAAGTTCAATTCGTTTCGATTTAATGGATCTCTTCCAAATCCAACACCAAGAGCATAAAGCATTGTATCGTTATCGGTATAAGAGTACTCAACGTCATTACTTTTTAACAACATAATTTTATCATAATCAATTGCCATGATTTTCTCCTAAAAAAATATAGAAAAACATGCTAATTAGTAAGTATCAAGGTAGAATATTTAA
Source organism: alpha proteobacterium MED-G09 (assembly GCA_905182015.1). Classification (GTDB taxonomy): domain Bacteria; phylum Pseudomonadota; class Alphaproteobacteria; order MED-G09; family MED-G09; genus MED-G09. The sequence goes on from CAJIZT010000012.1 coordinate 21,649, forward strand.
AACTTAATAAAAGAGATGAATTTATGGATAGTAAATTAACAGAAAAGAAATTTGAATGTTTCAAGATAAGCATTAAAGATAAAATTGCTCACATTCTTCTAAATCGGCCAGAAAAAATGAACAGTATGCCACCCTCTTTTTGGTCAGATCTACCAAAAATTATTAATGAGATTGATCATGAGGCACTTGCTAGGGTTATTGTTATCTCGTCTACAGGAAAACATTTTAGTGCGGGGATGGATTTATCTGTATTCGGTAAAGCTGATTCTGCTCAAAAAAAAGAGGCTGAAACAGGAAGGCAAAAGGCAAGTTTTTATAAAAACCTTCTAAGCCTTCAGGAGACATTTAATTGCATTGATAATTCAAGAATACCAGTCTTAATGGCAATCCAGGGAGGATGTATTGGCGGTGCAGTTGATTTTGCCTCAGCCTGTGATATTCGTTATTGTACTGAAGATGCCTTTTTCTGTATTCAGGAAATTAATATAGGGATGACAGCAGATGTCGGCACATTCCCAAGATTACCTCACCTTATACCTATCGGTATTGTAAAAGAATTAGCATTTACGGGACGGAGAATGTTTTCAAAGGAGGCAAAAGAGATTGGCCTAGTCAATAATATTTTCTCCTCCTCTGAAGAAATGCTCAAAGAAGTCATGTTGATTGCAAAGGAAATTGCTAAAAAATCTCCTCTAGCTATATGGGGTTCAAAAGAAGCCATTAATTTCACGCGAGGAAGAACAATAGAGGAAGGATTAAATCAAATAGCCTTGTGGCAAAGCGGAATGTATAATCCGCAAGTCGATATGATGGAAGCGTTAAGCTCTCAAGCAGAAAACAAAGACCCTGAGTTTGAAGACCTTTATCCATTAAAAAAAGATTTTGGACTTTAGTTTAGAAGGATATTTTTGTTGCTATGAATAAATTTGTATCAATATTTTTACTTTTGATATGACCTTTATCTTTAATAATCGAAAGAGCTATTGATGTTTTTATAAAGTCTTTTTGATAAGACCATGATGATTCAAAGAAAACCTCCCTCCCAGATGGGTTCGCTGCGATTTCAATTAGATCAAAATTAACTATTCCATCAGGAGTTCTTCCTATTGGAAGATTTATTGTTATATTACCGCCTTCAATTCTTGGTTCTTGCTTTATCCTAAATGCTAAAATATCATTTTTGAAAATGAGACCTTCTTTAAAAATCCCTATATCAAAATTGCTTTCCAATATTTCGGAAATGTTTTGAATCAACTGATCTGCTTCCATTTGGCCTACCTTAGCTAAACTCAAGGTGCTAATTAACTTCCACTTTTTTTTCAAATCTACCTGTAAATTAAATGCAGAATATATACTCTTCGAATCTTTTACCCCATCAAAAGCACCTCTAAACTTATTATTAGAAAATCCACTCTCGTGATTCATTAGACCAATAGAGTAGCTTATCTGATATTTTTTTGACCTATGATTTTTAAGGGTAACTAAAAAACCATCGCTTTTTCCATCGCGCTGCACCACATGGATTGGCTTTAAAAACCAATCACTATTTCTATAGGATCCAGAGAATATATTAAATTGTAACAATTTAGATTTAAAGTTCTGAGAAAATCCTAGATTAAATCCCTCTGATGAAGCTTTTGTCCAGGGAATCAAAAAAGCGTCTTTATCATTAAAGGCTTTTTGAGCCAATGAAGAGAATTTTTCAGATATAAGATTGTTTGACGGATTAATACCATAAGACAGAGAATACGTTTTTTTACCATGAGAATAATCTATTGCTGCATCATGGAGTCTATAACCGAATAAATCTTCGGAACCCGAGATCCTTTGCCATGACGATTTTGAGTTTAAGCCATCCGTAGTTTTATAATTATACTTTCTTTCATTGAAATGAAATAATCTTTCAGAGAGACCGAGCCGGGGAATTTCTTTTTTGAAAAAATTATTAGCGCTCACAAAGAAAGGAGCATCGAAAGCATCGAACATAGAAATTAGTTTACCTCTTAAGGCAATATCAATACTGTCTCCAAAAGATTTTTCTAATGTTACATTGGAAATAGAAACAGGTATTCCTTCCCCATTGACGCTTCCTCTTGCATAAAGAGATGATATTCCAACTGGAGAGGCTGCCGCACCTAAATCCAATAAGCCTTGTCCATATATTTCCTTATCAGAGTATTTGCCATTTTTATTTGCAGTATTAAAAAGTCTTTGTAGAATTTGATTCGGCGATAAGTTATCGCGAAATAATTCTGTTAAAACAGCTAACGAACCTGTCACGTAAGGTGCGGAAAAAGAGGTTCCATTCGCTAAAAGGTAGCCATCATTAGGGTTTTCCTTTAAATAACTCAAAACATTAGGATTAAACGACGCTTTTTCCTGCTCTGATAAAGAGTCGTATATATTATTAGGAATTGCCACAGGAATACCAACACCTGGAGCTGCAATACAAAAATCCTGGGCTACACCACACCTATTAGAAAAATCAGCAATCGTACCTTCTTTATCAACCGCAACAACAGCCACATTATTACTTCTTAGCTCAGGAAAATAATAACCAAGGCCAGCTAACCAACCAGGGTTAAGTGCCTCAACCTTCTTTCCCGAAGTATCAGTAATTCCATTATAATTCCCAGCAGCCCAAACAAATAAAGTTTCTTGTTCTTCTGAAAAAACCTTGATCATTTTAGGAAAGTTTTTTTCAAGCGCCTCTTTACTTTGATCAGTAATTTGTCCTGTAAATCCAAAGCTATTATTAATTACAGAGGTCTTTGATGATAACGATCTATAGGCCTTAGATTCTGAGCTATCAAAATATTCCCAAGTAAAACTTTCTATCGCAAGTGGTTCGTATTCACCTTCAGCGGGAGGCGATCCTAGCTCAACAGATAAAAAGTATATTTGCGCATCATAGGCAACGCCATGGAGGTTCCCTCTTATATTGGAATTATCTTTACGTGCTGCTATAATTGAAGAAGTTGCTGACCCATGGAACTTTTGTAGCGGTGTTGGCTCCCTATTTCCAGAGTAAACAAACTTGCTATCCGGATGAAATTTATCTTTTTCAAGAAACTCGTGATGAGACCAATCAATGGCCTCATCGACCACACCAACAACTACATTTTTCCCTGAGGCACCAAGCGCATAAGATCCTGAAGCATTTATTGTATTGAGACCCCAATGTGTTTGGTATTCTAATGTCTCAAATTGCTCCTTAGGGGTATACACAAAACTACCAACGGATGAAGGATTGCTGCTTTCCTCTAGAGGTGTGTTAGAGATATTAGAGTTTTTACCACCCCCTCCACAGCCACTCAGAAAAAGCGATATCATTAATATCAAGGAAAGATTTAACTTCCGTTTAGAGTTAGTCATTTTCTTTTATCCAAACAGCTGTTGCGCAGGCAATTATTTTATTATCAAAAATAATAGAAGTTTTTAAAAATAATGTATCCTTACTTTTTTTTTCAACAATCGTTATAAAATTTAACAAATATTCCTCTGAATGATCCAATAAAGAACCTAAATCAATATTAATAGCTAAAGGCTGGGAATAATCTCTAAATTCTTCCTCTGCTATTTCCCGCATACTCTCAATTATCTTATTATAATAATTATGATTTTTAAGATTATTTGACAAAGAAACCCCTTATACTTATGACTTAATTTAATTCTTAAAAAAATAAAAGTGATTTATTTAAATTATTATTTAAAAGTTATTATAAATTTAATTCGATAGGAGATATTGATGATAAAAGAAGCAGTAATAGTTTCAACAGCTAGAACCGGATTAGCTAAATCAGGTCGGGGTGGATTTAATATAACTCACGGTGCAGCAATGGCTGGTCACGCGGTCAAACATTCTATTGAAAGGGCCAAACTAGAGCCCGGCGAAATTGAAGATGTTATTATGGGGTGTGGAACCCCTGAGGGCGCTACCGGTCAAAACGTTGGTAGATTAGCTGCTATTTGGGCTGGCTGTCCTGTTACGACATCGGGCGTTACTGTTAATAGGTTTTGTTCTTCCGGCCTTCAAACTATAGCAATGGCAGCGGGTAGAATTCTAAACGAAGGGGCGCAAGCAGTTGTTGGTGCGGGTGTTGAATCGATATCTTTAGTTCCAATGCAGGGTATTAATTTTAATAATATTACAGAAGACAAACTAATGGAATCTCATCCTGCCCTATGGATGCCGATGATTGAAACTGCAGATATTGTTGCGAAGCGTTATAATATATCACGAGAAAGCCAGGATGAATATTCACTTCAAAGCCAACAAAGAACAGCAGCTGCTCAAGAGGCTGGCTTATTTAAGAATGAAATTGTTCCCATGAAAACTAAAATGAAGGTGGTAAACAAAGAGTCCGGTGAAGAAAGTGTAGAAGATTATATTGTTGATAAAGATGAATGTAATAGGCCCTCTACAACGCTTGGAGGTTTATCACAATTAAAACCTATAAGGGGCGAAGAACACTTTATTACGGCAGGTAATGCATCTCAACTCTCCGATGGAGCAGCATCTGTTGTTGTAATGGATTCAAAGCTAGCAGAACAAAAGGGGCTTGACCCTCTTGGCGCATTCAGGGGCTTTGCTGTCGCTGGCTGTGAACCAGATGAAATGGGCATAGGACCAGTTTATGCAATCCCTCGATTGCTAGAAAGAAATAACCTAAGTGTTGATGATATCGATTTATGGGAGCTGAATGAAGCTTTTGCGAGCCAAGCCCTATATTGCCGAGACAAGCTTGGTATAGATAATGAAAAACTAAATGTTAACGGTGGTTCAATATCAATAGGTCATCCATTTGGTATGACTGGAGCCCGACTGGTAGGTCACATCCTTCTGGAAGGAAAAAGAAGGAAAGCAAAAAATGTTGTTGTGACTATGTGTATCGGAGGTGGAATGGGAGCTGCTGGACTTTTTGAGGTATTTTAACCTAAGGCTCTTTTGAGGTTTGAATTACTAGCTTGCCGTTATTTTCACCAGAAAATAATTTATTAACTGCTTCAGGGGCGTTTTCAATGCCCTCAACAACATCTACCTTAAATTTTATTTTTCCTTCAGCAACCCAGCTCCCTAAATTTTCAAGGCTTTCTCCAAATCGATCTGCATAGTCTGAAACAAGAAACCCTTTAACTGTTAAGGTTTTCATTAATATATTTCTATACATTTTAGGTCCTACTGAAGACCAGTCGTTGTACATAGAAATCAAACCGCAAACTGGAATCCTTCCAAATTTATTCATAAGAGTTAATGCCGCATCAAGAGTCTCGCCGCCAACATTATCGAAATAAATATCAATTCCATTGGTGCAAGTTTTTTTTAATGCCTCTAAAGCATTTTCTTTCTTATAGTTAATGACATGATCAGCGCCCAATTCATTCTTTAACCAATCACACTTCTCATCAGATCCAGCTATCGCCACGACATTACACCCTTTTATTTTAGCAATTTGACAAACTATTGATCCAACGGCTCCAGCTGCAGCAGACACCACAACCGTTTCACCGGGCTGGGGCTTTCCAATATCTAATAAGCCAAAATAAGCAGTTGGACCTGTAAAACCCAAGACAGATATAAAGGCGGTTAAAGGTAGGCCAGTATCTTTTGGAATTTTTATTATGTCAGATTCAGGAATAGTGAAGTACTCTTGCCAACCACCATGCATTCCACCTTGAACAACTTCACCAATATTTACACCTTCGACATTTGACTCCTCAACTACCGCTAAAGATCCGCCCGCCCTCATAATATCACCTATCTCGACCGGCTCCATATACTGATCAACATCAGACATCCATATTCTGTTCGTTGGATCTAGAGAAAAATAAATCGTTCTTACTAAAACTTCATTAGCTTTAATTTCTGGAATCACATCATCTACCAGCTCCAGGTCTGTTGTTTTTATTTCTCCTAATGGCCGTTCTTTAAGGCGCCAAGATTTAAATGTTCTGTTTGAATGATTCACGCTAGCACCTCAATTTAAAATAATTTAACTTAACAGATGAAGACTCTTGAGTGTTTTAACTTAAAAGTCAAAAAAAAGAAAAAAAAATGCTTTTTTTAGTTTTTGGATATTGACCTCTACAACGAACAGGCTACTATATTTTGTGTTAGGATATGTTTCATACTCTAGTTGTAGTAGCAAATACTATAATCAGAAGATTAAGATCTAAAAGTATGTTTCATTTTGAACGTTATTTTAAATTGCCGTTACAAGCAATAATACAACTTATAAAGTTGTACAGAGAGCCTGACTCTCTTTAAATCAGGTGGTAAGAAAGAAAAAAGGGATATATAAATGCTTATGAGCAAACCAGAAAAAAAAATAAAAAATACTTCCAATCAAAAGAAGACTCCCACTCCTGTTATTTCTGGTTATACTAGCGAAGAAATGGAAGAAATTTACTCATTTGCGCAATCAAAAATTGGTGAAAAGCCGTCTTCAGATCTCGCTAATGAGCCGCGAATGGATTTCCGAATAGCAGACAGAGCAGTTCAGCATTCTGATAAAGGTAACAGAGTTAAAATTGATCCCTCTAGAGATTCTCTTTTAACAGACTTTGGAATGGAAACGTTGGAAGATAGATACTTACTTCCGGGCGAGTCATTTCAAGATCTTTTTGCTCGAGTAGCATCTTTTTATGGAGACAATGAAGAGCACTCTCAGAGATTATATGATTATATGTCACAATTATGGTTCATGCCCTCCACACCAATCCTTTCAAATGGCGGAACAGGTCGAGGCCTTCCTATCTCATGCTTTCTAAATGAGGCAAATGATAGTTTGGGAGGAATAGTTGATCTTTGGACTGAAAATGTTTGGTTAGCTTCTAAGGGCGGGGGTATCGGTTCTTATTGGGGGAACCTTAGGTCTATTGGAGAACCAATAGGTGGTGTAGGAAAAACAAGTGGCATTGTACCCTTTATTAGAGTGATGGATTCATTAACTCTTGCCATTAGCCAAGGGTCTCTTCGAAGAGGTTCGGCAGCTGTATATCTACCTATTGATCATCCCGAAATAGAAGAATTTATAGAAATAAGAAGACCAACTGGCGGAGACCCTAACCGTAAGGCTCTTAACCTTCACCACGGCATACAGATTACTGATGCTTTTATGAGAGCTGTAGAAGAAAATGTTGATTGGGACCTAAGAAGCCCACACGATCAGTCAGTTCAAAAAACTGTATCAGCACGTTCTCTTTGGATCAGAATGCTAACAGCTAGAATTGAAACTGGTGAGCCTTATCTTGTTTATAAGGATACTGTAAATAATCTAAGGCCGGAACATCAAAAATTAGCAGGTTTAGAAATAAAAACTTCAAATCTATGTAGTGAAATCACTCTTCCGACAGGAATTGATCATCACGGTGAAAACAGAACTGCGGTTTGTTGTCTGTCTTCTGTTAACTTAGAAAAGTTTTTTGAATGGGAAAATGATAAGGACTTTATACCAGACATTATGCGTTTTTTAGATAATGTCCTTCAAGACTTCATTGATAATGCTCCAGATACAATGAAAAGTGCTGCATACGCAGCAATGCGTGAGCGATCCGTTGGATTAGGCGTTATGGGTTTACATTCATTTTTTCAAGCCAATAATGTACCGTGGGAAAGCGCAGTCGCTAAATCCTGGAATAAAAAAATGTTTTCTCATATAAAATCACAAGCTGATCAGGCTTCACTTGATTTAGCAAAAGAAAAGGGTCCGTGCCCAGATGCTGAAGAGTATGGCATCATGGAACGTTTTTCTAATAAAACAGCCGTTGCCCCAACTGCATCTATCTCAATAATATGCGGCGGATCAAGCCCAGGGATTGAACCAATTGCAGCAAATGTCTTTGCGCATAAGACATTGTCAGGGACTTTTACAGTTCGTAATCGACACCTTAAGATTATGCTTAAAGAGAAAAAACAAGATAATGATGAGGTTTGGCTATCGATCTTATCAAATCGTGGGTCAGTCCAGCACCTTGATTTCTTGTCGGATCTTGAAAAAGATGTTTACAAGACTGCTTTTGAAATTGATCAGAGATGGCTCATTGATTTAGCTGGTGATAGGGCTAAAATGATAGATCAGGCTCAGTCTTTAAATGTATTCCTACCTGCTGATAGTGATAAATCTTATCTACATGAGGTACATTATTCTGCATGGAAAAAAGGCGTGAAGAGTCTGTATTATTGTCGCTCTCTCTCCCTGCAAAGAGCTGAAAATTCTTCAAATCAACCAAGCCGGATTGAAGTTAAAACATTAAACGAAGTTGCGGCCGAGTCTAATCCTAATGATTATGACGAGTGTCTAGCCTGCCAATAAGGAATAATTATGTCACTTCTTGAAGAAAGATTAGTATACAAGCCTTTTAAATATCCATGGGCCTACGAAGCATGGCTAAAACAGCAAAGAATCCATTGGTTACCAGAGGAAGTTCCTTTGGCTGAAGACGTTAAGGATTGGGAAAAGAATTTAACCCCTCCAGAAAAAAATCTTTTGACCCAGATATTTCGTTTTTTTGTTCAAGCAGATGTAGAAGTTAACAATTGCTATATGAAGCATTATTCAAGGGTTTTTAAGCCAACTGAAGTTCAAATGATGCTTGGCGCCTTCTCGAATACGGAAACCATTCATATAGCTGCATATAGCCATTTACTGGATACTATTGGAATGGCAGAAACTGAATATAGTGCATTTCTTGAATATGAAGCTATGAAAAATAAGTTCGATTATATGCGTCTATGGGGTGTTGATACAAAAGAAGACATAGCTAAGACTCTTGCTGTTTTTGGAGCATTTACAGAAGGCTTACAGCTTTTTGCTTCATTTGCTGTCCTAATGAATTTTCCGCGACAAAATAGAATGAAGGGAATGGGGCAGATTGTAACATGGTCTGTTAGGGATGAAACTCTTCATACAGAGTCAGCTATTAAATTATTTAAAACCTTTGTAGAAGAGAATCCAGAAGTCTGGAATGATAAAGTCCGAGAGGAAATTACAGAGGCTTGCTCTAAAGTCATAGAACATGAGGATGCATTTATTGATCTTGCCTTTGAGTTAGGCGGAGTTAAGGGTATGGAAGCTTCTGAGGTTAAGCAATATATAAGGTACATAGCTAATAGGAGGCTGTCACAACTAGGTCTTCCCCATCTTTATGATGTTGAAAAAAATCCTCTCCCATGGATGGATGAGATGTTAAATGCTGTTGAACATACAAACTTCTTTGAAGGTAGATCTACTGAATACTCAAGAGCTGCAACAACTGGAAGCTGGTCTAAAACATTTGAAGGTGCATTTGGATCATAGCCTTATTTAGCTAAGACCGTTTACCATCAAAAATACAAACGAAATATAATTCATCATCGCTTGTATTAGAAACCTTGTGGTACACATCATCCTCAACTAGAATAATATCACCCTTAGTTACAGAAAAATTCTTTTCATCGTTATTTGGGTAAACTAATGTCATTTCACCTGAACCTCTTGCAAAAATATAAACCTCTTCTTGGCCGCTATGTTTGTGTCCGCTTGTTGAATGTCCAGGGTTAAGACTTGTGCTACTTAATACTAAATTCTCCAATGAATTATTATCAATAACTTGATACCGTTCATCTTCCTTGACGATTACACCGCTTACATCAAAATTACCAGAAAGCTTCATTCAATTTCCTTAATAAAAATTTATTATAATTTAACTAAAGTTTTACCGATGTTTTCACCAGTAAAAATCTTTTTGTAAGACACAAGAACATTTTCCAAGCCTTCAGTTATATCCGCTTTAAATTTTAAAGACCCATCCTTATACCATTCGGATAAAAGTGATTCAATTCTTGGACCGTCCTTAAGAAAATCTGGGCAGAAAAATCCTGTTATTGTAGCTCTTTTCATTAAGAGTTGATCAAAGTTACTTGGTCCAGGAAGACGCGCACCCTTTTCATTGTATTGAGCCAATAACCCACATAATGGAATTCTCGCATTTAAAGCAAGGTTTGCCATAACTGTGTTAAGAATATCACCCGCTACATTGTCAAAATAAATATCAACACCTTCGGGGCAGTATTTTTTTAACGCTAAATCTAAATTTTCAGTTTTATAATTAATAGCAACATCAAAACCTAAATCATCAATAAGCCAATCGCACTTTTTCTGACTTCCTGCCAGCCCAATAACTCTACAGCCAGCTCTCTTTGCTATTTGACCTGCTAACGAACCTGTCGCCCCTGCAGCTGCAGAAACAAGAAAATTTTCACCTGGTTTGGGCTTTCCAACTTCCATAACTCCAACATAAGCAGTCCAGCCATTCAGTCCCAGAGCGGATAGGTAAGCCTCCTCATGATCAAGTCCGCCTTCTAAGACAAGAAAAGATTCTGTATCAACATTTGCATAATCAGCCCATTCACCAAAACCCCTAACTAAATCTCCTTCTTTGAAATTAGGATTAGAAGACTTAGATACCTCCGCAAGGCAGACACCAACCATTGATGCTCCAATCTCTATTGGGGGTTGATAAGAATCTTGACGATCACTCATCCACATCCTTGTACCGGCGTCCATCGAAATAATCTTTAACTTTATCTGAATTTGTCCATCTGCCGGATCTAAAAGATCCTCATCGATTAATGATAAAGCGCTTTCAAAATTTGTACCTTCCGGACGTCCAATAAGCTTCCATACTCTTCTTTTCATTTTATCACCCATTAGTTAATACCAAGCATCGTTTAGCTTTTGATCTTTCAAATACCCACCCTGACTTTCATCATATTTTCTTTATTACATTATCCGATGAAACAATCGACTGAAATATTTTTGTTCACTAAAAAAATTCCACGTTGCTAGTACTTTTTGACTAAATTCCTTTATTTGTAATTTTAAATATAAGATTTTTAATATTTATTATCATAAAAAATAAAAAGCCACCAAACAGAAGTTTGGTGGCTCGATTCTTTAAAAAATTAAATATTTAGTTATGCTTTATCAAGAGCTTGTGACAAATCAGCTAAAATATCATCTATATGCTCAATACCTATAGAGAGGCGAACATATCCAGGTGTAACACCTGACGCTATTTGCTGTTCCTCTGATAGCTGGCTGTGGGTAGTACTTGAAGGATGAATTGCCAAACTTCTAGCATCCCCAATATTTGCAACGTGATAAAGAAGCTCCAATGAATCAATAAACTTTTTACCTGATTCAACTCCTCCCGATAACTCAAAGCCAACCAGTCCACTGTAACCACCCTTAAGATAGTCATCTGCTCTTTTTCTTACTTCACCAGTCTGAAGGCCAGGATAAATTACTTTACTAACTTTGTTATGTTTCTCTAAAAATTCTGAAACACTTTGTGCGTTTCTAGAATGTTCTCTTATTCTTAAAGGCAATGTTTCTAAACCTTGAATAAATTGGAAAGCATTCATTGGACTCATTGCCCCGCCAAGATCTCTTAGAATTGTCGTTCTTGCCTTAAGAATGTAAGCAATAGGGCCTAGTGGTGCCGCAGCAACAGTGAAGATTGCTCCGTGATATGACGGATCAGGCGTGTTTAGTGCAGGCTGTCTATCACCCGCGCCTGCCCAATCAAAATTACCTCCGTCAACAATTAAACCACCAATCGAAGTACCGTGACCTCCAATGTACTTAGTTGATGAATACACAATAACTGCTGCCCCGTGCTCAAAAGGCTTACACAAAATAGGCGCAGCTGTATTATCAACGATTAGAGGGATGCCAAACTTTCGCCCAATATCAGAGACTTCCTTGATAGGAAAAACTTCAAGCTTTGGGTTTGGTAATGTTTCTCCAAAATATGCACGTGTTTTATCATCAGTAGCTTCAGCAAAAGCATTTGGGTCCTTCGGGTCTACGAAACGTACCTCTATGCCCATATCTTTAAATACATTGTTTAATTGATTATAAGTGCCACCATAAAGGTCGGTTGATGAAACAATATTATCACCTACCTTAGCAATATTTTGCAAAGCATAAGCTGTTGCTGTTTGTCCTGACGCCACAGCAAGTGCCGCCGCCCCACCTTCAAGTGCAGCAATTCTTTTCTCTAAAACATCACAAGTAGGATTCATTATTCTGGAATAAATATTACCCAGCTCAGATAATGCAAAAAGATTTGATGCATGCTCTGTTGAATCAAATTGATAGCTTGTTGTTTGATGAATTGGCACTGCTACTGAATTTGTTGTTGGATCCGATCTCCAACCAGCATGAAGTGCAATAGTTTCTGGATTTTTACTTTCTGTGGTCATTTTTATCTCCTTTTTTGCTGAGAGATAAAAAACCCAGATTTATCCGAGTATCTCCCAGTCATTTTTAGCTATTTTTTTAACGTGGCCGCAAGCCGACTGGCTCAAATCACCACGCCCTTTAATTAAGGTAAGGTAAACTTACATTTGTTAATTAGGAAAGTCTAGTAATTTTTATTAAGGTCGCGCAACGCCGAATACACCAATGTTTGTGCTTGAGGTCTAATTGGATATCTCCCTGAGGGAATAAGTTGTGTAAGTAAAATTGAAAAAATATTTTCTTTTGAGTCTATCCAAAAAAATGTGCTAGCCATGCCACCCCATGAAATAGTCCCAGCGGACATAGGGGATGAAGCCTTGACAGGATCAATTAATGGTGAAAACCCTAACCCAAAACCAGCTCCATCATATCTGACCTCAGAAAAACTTTTATCACCCATATCACTGAGTGTTTGATTTCCAGGAAGGTGATTCTTGCGCATAAATTCAATAGTCATAGGACTTAAGAGCTGATTTCCCATGAAAAAACCATTATTTAATATCATTTGACAAAAATTTGCATAATCAGCCAATGTTGAACAAAGCCCCCCGCCTCCAGAAAGAAATCTTCTTGGTCTTGAGTAGGAGTCCTCTCCGCCCTTAAAGGAACGCTTAAGACGGTTTCCTCCATTTGACACAAGCTCTTGATAACAGTCAACAAATCGATCATGCTTTTCTTCTGGAACAAAAAAGTCTGTATCGATCATACCTAGAGGGGTAAATATATTTTTATTAAAAAATGTATCAAGATTCTCACCCGAAACAACCTCAATCAACCTTCCGAGTATATCAGTTGCAATTGAGTAATTCCACTGTGACCCCGGATCAAATAATAGGGGTAAGGAAGCAGCAGTATTAGAAAATTCATCTAGATTCATTTCTTTTTTAGTTTCAGAATTCTTTGCAGATGCAATTCCACTCGTTCCATATAGTCCAGTAACAGGGTGACCAGTCATAAAGCCATAAGTTAATCCAGCTGTATGAGTTAATAAATCCTTAATCAGAATTGGCTGAGAAGGTGAACGAACTTTAAAATTCTCAATTGTTCCACCGTCCCAAACCTTAACCTCCTTGAATTCAGGAAGGTACTTAGAAACCTCATGCTCTAATCGTAATAAACCTCTTTCATATAACATCATTATTGCAACTGAGGTTATAGGTTTAGTCATAGAAAAAAATCTATAAATAGAATTATATTGGAGGGGCGTCTTATCCTCAACACTAGAAAATCCTTGGGATGACAAATGAGCAATTTCGTTATTCCGCGACACTAGCAAGGTAAAATTAGGAAGCTTTCCCTTTTCTAAATAAGAAGAAAAATAATGAGGTATATGGGCCAGCTTTTCACTATCAAAGCCTAAATCAAACTCATTCTTACTATTTTGCTTATATTCTTGTATTTTTTTTTGATACATATTTTTATTCTATATTCTCTATAAAAGATTTGCTTAAACGTATGTGCCTTCTTTTAACATCCTTGATACTCTTACAGCCCAGTAATTGAAGGGTTCTTTTTACTTCAGAAGCCAAAACGTCGACAACGATTCCAACGCCTTTTTCTCCTTTAGCTGCCAAGCCATAAACCCAAGGCCTTCCAATTAAACAGGCATCCGCTCCAAGAGCGACTGCCTTCACTATGTCTGACCCCCTCCTAATGCCGCCGTCAATAAGTATCTCAACTCGCCCGTTAACTCTTTTAGAGATTTCCGGAAGCACATCTAATGGAGCTGGCGCTCCATCTAATTGACGTCCACCGTGATTAGAGATCACAATTGCAGAGGCTCCAATTTCTATAGCCCTCTCTGCATCGTCTGCTGTCATCAGGCCTTTAATAGCAAAAGGACCATTCCACAAAGAAGCAATTTCTTTAGCTTCCTCCCAAGTCACAGAAGGATCAAACTGTTCGTTTATATATGTCATTATATTTGTTAATTTTTGTTTTTTTCCATCAAGGCTGTTTTCTACATTTGCAAAGCTAATTCTTTTACCAAAAATAAAATTCCACCACCAAGATGGGTGAAGCGCCGCATCGATTATTGAAGATAGTGTAAGTCTGGGGGGCACCGTCATACCAGTCCTAAGGTCTCTTTCGCGCTTACCTCCGACAGGTGCGTCCACTGTTAGCATTATCGCCTTATAACCACTTTTTTTACACCTCTTAACAAAGTCATAACTTATTGAACGATTTTTCCAAATATACATTTGAAACCATACAGGGCCATTAGCAGCCTTGGCATAATCCTCAATATTAGTAGTGGCTATAGATGACAGAGTTGATGGAAACCCTCTTTTAGCAGCTGCTCTAGCAACGGCTGGCTCTCCAGCGTGATGAAAAAGGTAGGAAATAGCAGTTGGCCCTAAAGCAAACGGATAAGGCATATCTGTCCCTAAAATATTCACTTTTGTATCAACCTCGGAGACATCAACAAGTACATCAGGAATTAACCTCCACTTAAGATAGGCATTTCTATTTTCATTTTTGGTAATTTCATCTTCCGATGCACCATCAGCATAATCAAATACTGCTCGTGGAACTCTTTTTTTTGCTAAAAGTCTTAAGTCATCAATATTATAGTATTTGGTCAATTTATCTTCCGTTTTAATTCTGTAAGTTAGATATTTATATCTAGAACAACCTTTATTGACCCAGATTTTCTGTCACCGGCAACATTAAAGGCCTCAACAGCAGAATCAATAGGAAATCTATGAGTAATAATTTTTGAAGCTAAGTCAGGAAGGTCAAAAAGCATCTTTGCGGCTATATCAATATCTCTTCCTTCAGCACCAAGGCCATAGCATCGTGATGTAAAATATGAAGCCTCTTTATTGACTGCAGCTATACCCGGAATCTTAATATCCTCCCAACCTACCGCAAGGCCGATAATTTTACCTTGAGGCTTTAATAGCTCAACACAAGTTTGAATTGCATCAGGTGACCCCACGCAATCGACAACTCTATCATAAACACCAGAAGGTTCCTTAACATTGCAAAGTTGAGCTGCTTCCATCTGATGCTCATATCGCGCATGCAGATCAACCTCACACCCCATAGCTTTTGCTGCAAAAACAGCACATTGTCCTATAGAGCCTCCGCCCACAACTGCAACTCTATGCCTAGGACGAGTCCCAGTAATAACATATCCGTGAACAGCCACAGCAATTGGTTCAACAAGGCACGCAGTTTTTGGGTTAATTTTTTGATCTAACTTAACAATACAGTGTTCTGAAACTATGATCTGCTCCGCCATACCACCATCAGCCGTTAAACCTAGTAATTCTGCTTTATCAGCCGCACATAAATTATAACTCCCAGATTCACATTGAAGGCATTTTCCACAATACTTTAGAGGCTCCACCGCTACCAAAGTTCCATCAGATAATCGTCCAGACATTTCGTGTCCGGCGATGTGAGACAGGTGGACCTTGTTATTCAACATATGCATATCAGTGCCGCAAATCCCACATGAATCAATATTTACTAAAACCCCTTCGCCGGAAGGTTTGGGGACATCTAAAATATTTATTATGCCTTCTGAATAATTTACCGCTTTCATTGAAAATCCTTTTTAATTTTTAGTCACAATAATATATTTTTCTTGCAAATTCACTTCTTAAAGATAATCTTTCAAATATGAATGACAATAGCAATCGAATATATGATTCAATTATTCTTGGTGCAGGCATTTCAGGAATAGGTATGGGCGTTAATTTGTTAAAAGCAAATATTTCCTCATTCTTAATTTTAGAAAAAAAGGGATCAGTTGGCGGTACTTGGCGAGATAATACATACCCAGGGCTGTGTTGTGATGTAACATCTCATTTTTATTCTTACTCGTTTGAGCTAAACTCAGATTGGTCTAAAAAATATCCCGAACAATATGAGATCCTAAATTATTTAGAAAAAGTAGCCGATAAATATAAAATAAAACCACATATAAAATTCAACACTGAGGTACTGAAGGCGGAATTTGATTCTGAAGAAAATTTATGGCTCATTCACGACTCCAATAATAGAATATTTAAAGCAAAAACTCTTGTAAGTGGATTAGGTCAATTAAATAGACCTAAATATCCGAAATTTGAAGGATCAGAAAATTTTAAAGGTCACTCCTTTCATAGCGCTGAATGGGACCATAACTATGATCTTAAGGGAAAAAAAGTTGGTGTTATCGGAACTGGACCGAGCGCTATCGGGTTCATTCCTAAAATAGCTAATAAGGTTGATAAATTAGTAATATTTCAAAGAACACCCAATTGGATAGTACCTAAACCTGACCGTAAATTTAGTAGCAGCGAAAAATGGATGTTCCGTAATATACCTTTTATTGGAAGATTATATAGATTTTATGAATATATAATGGCTGAAAGATTATATTTTGCCTTCTCAATGAAAGAAAAAAAAATCTTCAATATTTGGGAGGGTATAGTCTCTAGATTGACAACAGGATTTAAACTTAAAAGTATGAAGTCAATGTATCTATTAGGTCAAAAAATGTTACTTGACGAACAAATTTCTGAAGAATCTTTAAAGAAAAAATTAACACCAGATTACCCTGTTGGGTGTAAGCGAGTAATACCAACAAATGATTTTTATCCGGCGCTTGAAAGAGAGAATGTTCTTCTTGAAACAAATTTGATTTCCAGTTTTACCAGTGATTCCATTCTCACAAAGGCTGGAAAAAAACACAATATCGATGTAATTATTTATGGAACAGGGTTTGAGGCTAATATATTTATTTCTCCAGTAAAAATTACCGGTCTTGACAATAAAAGCTTGGAAAGTGTTTGGCAAAAAGGTGCAGAGGCTTATCGGGGCGTTATGGTGCCTGATTTTCCTAATTTTTTTATGTGTTACGGACCTAATACTAATACTGGACATGTTTCTATTATCTTTATGATTGAGGCACAAATAAAATACATTATTAAGTGTATCCAGCACTTAAAAGGAAAGAATCTAAAATATATCGATGTTAAGAAAAAATCTATGACCGAATACAATGATTATATTCAGAAGAGATTATCTACAACTGTCTGGGCTGCAGGCTGTGCTAGTTGGTACAAGACATCTGAAGGAAAAATAATAAATAATTTTCCTGGATTTGGATTTGAATACTATCACATGATGACAAAATCCACATTCAAAGATATTGATGAGAAATAGGTAGCCACATGGAAAACAAACCAATTATTATAATTGGTGCTGGTATTAGTGGATTAACACTATGCCTCACCTTATTAAAAAATGGCTATAACACCCTTTTGTTTGAAAAAGAAAGTGAAATTGATCAAAGGGGTGCTGGTATTAACATTAGCCCCAATGGAAATGCAATATTATATAATTTAGGGCTAAAAGATAAAATCACTAACCTTGCCAGTAAACCGACCTCAATTGAATTAAGGACATTTCGAAAAGGCATAATAGTTGCAAAACAAAATTTAAATGAAAGCTGCGAGAAGTTTTTTAATTATCCATTCCTTCAAATGCAACGCAAAGATATTATTAATATCCTAAAGGCCGAAATATTTTCAATTAATCCAGGGGTAATCTTTACCGACCATACATTTGAAAGTTACTCTGAAAAAGAGAGTTCAATTTTAGCATATTTTAATAACCAAAAAACTATAGAAGGCTCAATGATAGTTGGGTGTGATGGGATTAATTCATCTGTCAGAAAGATAATGCTACCAGAATCTGAGGTAAGATTTTCTGGGATTGTTGCGTGGAGGGGATTAGTGGATCTTCAAAAACTCTCTAAATCGACAAGAGAGATGTCGACCACTGTTTGGATGGGAAGGAATTCTCATTTTGTTCATTACCCAATAAAAAAAAATAAATTCTTAAATTTTATAGGAACGATAAAAAAAGAAAAATGGGAAGATAACTCCTGGCATCAAGAAGGTACTAAAGAGGAATTACAGAATGATTTTAAGGGATGGAATAAAACTGTAATAGAAATAATCAGTAATATAGAAAAACCAAATAAATGGGGTTTATTTGAAAGAAGCCCTCTTCCTCGATGGATCTCTAAACGTGCCGTTATTATTGGTGATGCGTCCCATCCAATGTCACCATCATACGGTCAAGGCGCTAACGCAGCCATGGAGGATTCTATCGTTTTATTTCGATCAATAGATGAATCTAAAAACAATACACAACAGGCCTTGGAAAAATTTCAAAGGAATAGAAAGAGACGCTCTGATAATTTACAAAAATCTTCAAAATTTAATACAAGTTTATTTCACTTACAAAATCCAATTTTAAAATTAATTATCTATTCAGGCCTATACATTCTAAGTCACCTAATTCCATTTATTTTAATAAAGTCTAGATGGGTTTATAAGTACAATGCCTTTAAGGTAAAATTAAAATAAATTTACCCCAAAGCTTGCTTTAAATCATTTATTAAATCTTCGGCAGTTTCAATGCCAACAGAAAGTCGGATAAGTCCGTCATCAATCCCTAGGGATTCACGAGTTTCTTTTGGAATAGATGCGTGGGTCATAATAGCGGGGTGTTCAGCTAAACTTTCAGCACCACCCAGACTTTCTGCTAAAGTAAAAACCTCTAAATTTTCCAATACTTTTTTAGCATGCGGAAGTCCGCCAGAAACAATAAATGTAACCATTCCACCAAATAATTTCATTTGTTTTTTAGCAATATCATGTTCTGGATGACTTTTAAGTCCGGGATATATTGTCTTAGATACCAATGCATGATCCTCAAGAAATTCGGCGACAAGCTGTGCGTTTTCAGAATGTTTTTGCATCCTTATTGATAGAGTTTTTAAGCTTCTTAAGAGAAGAAAGCTATCAAAAGGTCCTAGCATACCTCCACTTGCATTTATAAGATACGCAAGCCTTTCTGAGAGGTCGGATCGACTCTTCGATGTCACCGCCAACCCGGCAACAACATCAGAGTGACCTCCAATATATTTAGTTGCTGAATGCATAACAATATCAAACCCTAGCTCAAGAGGTTGCTGAATCCGAGGAGATGAAAAAGTGTTGTCACAAACCTTAATGATATTTTTTTGATTAATTGCAGAAGATACCTCTTCTAAATCAGTAATTTTTAAAAGAGGGTTTGATGGGGTTTCTAACCAAAGCATTTTTGTATTAGGCTTAACCGCATCTACAATATTAGAGGTTTTAGAAAAATCAACAAAACTAAATTCTAGGGCTGATGTTCTTTTTCTTACATCTTCCATCAATCTATAAGTGCCTCCATACAGATCATCAGAGGCAATTATATGATCACCTGAATCTAATAGTTCGAGAATGGTTGAAGTTGTAGCCATTCCAGATGCAAATCCAAAGCCTTTATCTCCGCCTTCTAGACTAGCAATACAATCCTCTAAGGCCTTTCTAGTAGGGTTCGATGTCCTCGAGTACTCATACCCTTTATGAACACCTGGGCTCTCTTGAGCATATGTTGAGGTTGCATATATTGGTGTCATAACGGCGCCTGTTACAGGATCATTTTTTTGTCCTGCGTGGATAGCTCTTGTATCAAATCCTTTTTTATCTTTACTCATACTTACCCCTTAAATATTCTTTTTTAAATATGCCAATAAATCAACTTTTGTTATAATTCCTATAAAAGTATTATTTTCCATAACTATAGCAAAGTTACTCTTGTCAATAAGCGATGAAAGATCACTTATTGAGGAATTACAGTCTATTTGATGAAGATCAGAAGACATCGCTACATTGACGAGACTAGAAAATCCACCTTTATTTTCAGTACAATGCCTTAATATCTCATCCTCAGTAATAGTTCCTACTATTTCATCGCTATCTAATACGGGCAGTTGAGAAACATCTGAATTTCTCATCCTATTGTAAGCTATCAAAACGGTGTCATCCTCTTTTACGCTAATAATCTGTTTTTGATCAGCCCTCATAACAATAAGATCGCTTAGGTCATTTTTTAAGTTTCTATTGTTTAAGCCATTATTACTTAACCAGGCATCATCAAATGCTTTTGAAAGATATTTATTTCCAGTATCACAAATTAATGAAACCACTCTTTTAGGTTCCTTTTGTGCCCTACACCACTCAATTGCTCCAGCAACTAAAGTTCCCGCCGATGAACCAGCAAGTATGCCTTCCTTTTTTAATAAAATCTCTAAAGTTTCAAAAGCTTTTTGATCTGGGATTGTTATCGCGTCATCTATATAGGATAGATTCAAAACATCAGGAATAAAATCCTCACCTATGCCCTCAACAAGCCATGAACCTCCACTGTATGAATACGAACCCTTTTTAACTGCATCGAAAATAATAGAACCTTCAGGATCTGCAGCAACGATTTGTGTTTTAGGTGAAACGCTTTTGAGAAATTTTCCAACTCCCGATAAAGTTCCGCCTGAACCAACGCCAGCAACAAATGCATCGATATTGTGATCCATTTGTTTCCATATTTCAGGTCCAGTAGTTTTTTCATGGGCTAAGGCATTTGCGGGATTACCGAACTGATTAGCGTAAAATGCTCCGGGGGTTTCCTTAACTATTTTTTCAGCTATATTATGATAATATTCAGGATCTTCCTTGGATACATCAGACCTTGTAAAGACTACTTCAGTGCCCATTGCCTTCAAATGTAATATTTTTTCACGGCTCATTTTGTCGGGAATAACTAAAACAACTCTATAGCCCTTTAGGATTCCCACTAAAGCAAGCCCAATTCCTGTATTCCCGGCAGTTGCCTCAACAATTGTTCCGCCGGGCTTTAAAATTCCATCCTTTTCAGCTTGCTCAATAATTGAAATCGCAACCCTATCTTTAATAGAACCCCCTGGATTTTGAGACTCCATCTTAACAAACAACCTGCATACACCAACATCAATATTCTTTATTTCTAAAAGTGGTGTATTACCAATCATCTCTAATAGAGAGTTGTTTATATCCGGTAATGGTAGCTTATCCATAGTCCTAACCTCAATATTCTTGGCGGTCCCTAGAGGATTCGAACCTCTGACACCTGGTTTCGAAGACCAGTGCTCTATCCAGCTGAGCTAAGGGACCAAAATTCTTTAACTCTAAACGTCAATACAATATCATAACTTTTGTAGCCAGATAAAACATAAAAAAAAGCCCAGGAATTAAAAATGAATACACACCTTTAAATCATGGGCTTAATCTAAAATTTTAAATTAATAAAATTATTCAGAAGATTCTTCTTTAGCATCTGCTGCTTTAAGATCAGCAGCTGCCATTTTTCCTCTGTTTTCAATGAGTTCGAAGCTCACTCTATCACCTTCATCAAGATTTCCTAAACCGGACTCTTGAACTGCAGTAACGTGAACGAACACATCATTTTGGCCATCATCAGGCTCGATAAAACCGAAGCCTTTGTTAGCATTAAACCATTTAACTGTTCCTGTTGGCATTATATTCTCCTTTTAAATAATTAACCATTTTTAAAAAAACAAAATTCCTAGAGAGTTCATAATTGTTATCTTGTTAAACTTAAACCTAACAATCGAAAAGAAATGCAAATTCGCAATTCTTAAATACACTTAGGACTTACTTAAAAAGAAATTATAATTTAGAAAATTATTCAGATATTTCAGATGCTTGATCATTATCAACTTTTGATAATTTCTCTGCACCCAGTCTTCCTCTATTTTCAACGAGGTCAAAGCTCATCTTATCTCCTTCATTAAGAATTTCTAAACCAGAATCCTTAACAGCAGAAATATGAACAAAGACATCATTCTCACCATCATCCGGTTCAATAAAGCCGAAACCTTTCCGACCATTAAACCATTTAACTTTACCTGTAGGCATATTGTTTACTCCATTAGAATACTTCATATACCAAAATTAGGTTATAAGGCAATAAAAAAAATAAATAATTGAATCTAATAAATAAATTAAAAAATTAATTTTTTTTAAGAAAAGATTCTAAAAATGTTTTAAAAGATTAAAAATGATAACTAATGATAAAATCTTAGTAGCAACATTATATAAATTTGTTGAGATTCATAATCTTGAATCACTTCAGGATGATCTATATGCAATATGCAATAAGAATAATATTCTGGGTACTATTCTAATTGCTCACGAAGGAATAAACGGAACGATATCAGCTCAACCAAAGGAGATAGAAAATGTCCTATCATCCCTAAGGAGCGATAAGAGATTCTCAAATATTGAAATTAAATACTCAACAACTAACGAGCAGCCATTTCATAGAATGAAAGTTAGGCCAAAAAAAGAAATCGTTACAATAGGCAGACCTGAGATTAACCCAAATAAAATTTCTGGCACTTATGTTAAGCCAGAGAATTGGAATGCTATTATTTCTGACCCTAATATTGTCTTGATTGATACAAGGAATAAATATGAAACAAAGATTGGTTCATTTAAGAATGCAATCGACCCTATGACAAGCTCATTTCGAGAGTTCCCTGGATGGGTAAAAAAATTTAAGGAAACAGAAGGCAATGAAAATAAAAAAATTGCAATGTTTTGTACTGGAGGAATAAGATGCGAAAAAGCATCTTCTTTAATGAAAGAGGAAGGATTTAATGAAGTATTTCATCTTCAAGGGGGTATTCTAAAGTACTTAGAGGAAGTAGAAAATTCTAAAAGTCTCTGGGAGGGAGAATGCTTTGTATTTGATCAAAGAGTGTGTCTAACAGAAAATCTTGAAGTTGGTTCCTATAAAATGTGTTTTGCGTGTAGAATGCCAATTACAGACGAGGAAATGCAAGACACACATTATAAAGAGGGTATTAGTTGCGTCTATTGCCATGATAAAACTACACAGGAAAAGAAGGAAAGTTTTGAATCACGGCAAAAACAAATTGAATTAGCAAAGCAAAGGGGTAAAAAGCATCTTGGAGGAAAGCAAAAAAAATAAACCAATTCTCTACTCTTTTCGAAGATGTCCATACGCCATGCGTGCAAGAATGGCCGTTAAAATTAGTAATCAAGAAGTTGAATTAAGGGAAGTTCTTCTTCGTGAAAAACCTCAATCTATGATTGATATATCATCGAAGGGAACTGTCCCGGTTCTTCAATTGGCGCCCAATCAAGTTATTGATGAAAGCTTAGATGTAATTAAATGGGCTTTAAGTTTAAACGATCCATTTAATTGGAAAAGATCATCAGATGCAGAAAAATCAAAAGAGTTTATAGAGATGAACGACGGTGACTTTAAACATCACCTTGATAGATACAAGTATTCCAAAAGATATGAAAATGAAGATCCCGAGCACCATAAAGAGAAGTGTTTATCTTTTATTAACGAAATTGAAAAAGAGTTAAACAATTCAAGATTTCTATATGACAATAATATTTCTTCTTTAGATATTTCTATATTACCTTTCGTTCGTCAATTTAGAGCTGCTGACATGCAATGGTTTGATTCGCTGGACAAGCCGAACATTAAAATGTGGTTAAATAATTTCCTTGAATCCGACCTTTTCAAAAGTATCATGATGAAATACCCGCAATGGAAAGAGGGTGACGAAAAAATAATTTTCCCTTAGTGTAAAATTATAACAATAATAAAGGCTCAGATATGTTAAAAAAATTAAATCACTTCTCGCCTGAAGAATTTGAAGCTGAAAAACACCCTTTTACAATTAAACGTCTTTCTACAACTATTGGCGCTGAGATACATGATATTGATTTAAGAAAAGATCTTTCTCAAGAGGAAAGAGATCATATTTATAATGCCCTACTAACATACAAAGTGATCTTTTTTCGTGATCAAGATATTACAACCGAGGAACACCTAAGATTTGGTCAATATTTTGGAGAATTAGAAATCCATCCTTTTGCGCCTCTTGGTACAAATAGAGATGACCATCCAGAAGTTCTTCGAATTACCCATAATGAAAAAAATAAGCCAAAAGAAAATGCTTGGCATTCTGATGTCACTTGGCGTTTAGAGCCATCCCTTGGATCAATCTTAAGAATGTTGGAAACTCCATCTGTTGGAGGTGATACCTTGTTTGCAAATATGGAGTCAGCCTATGAAAATCTTCCTGACGCAATTAAAGAAAAAATTGATGGTACTTATGCCGTCCATGACTTTGCAGTTTTTCGAAAGAGGCTTGAGAAACAAGGAAAGACTCCTGAGGAAATAGAGGCTTTTAACAAAAAGTTTCCAAAGCCAACGCATCCTGTTGTTAGAACCCATCCCGATACAGGAAAAAAATCTATATATGTAAATGTAGCCTTTACAACCCATATTGAAGGATTCTCCGATGAAGATTCAAGGTTGATGCTTAACTACTTATACAATCAATCTACAATCCCTGAATATCAATGTCGTTTTAAATGGGAAGAAAATTCTATAGCCTTTTGGGATAACAGAGTATGCCAACATTATGCCACCGGTGATTATTGGCCTGCAACTCGAAGAGTTGAGCGTGTGACAGTCGTTGGGAGTAAACCGGTTTAATTATGGCTGATTATAATGGAACAGATGAAGACGATATAATTGATGCATCAGAATTAGATTCTGATATAGGGAATATATATCCCGGAAAAGGTAATGATACTGTTACCAATGCTACCAGCAAACACACTATTGTAACAGGACCAGGCGAGGATACAATTTCTGGAACAAAAACAAGTTATGCACTTTGGAACGCTAATCAAGGTGTAATAATTAACTTAAAAGAAGGTTGGTCTGAAGATGGATTTGGAACCAGAGATAATGTTTCAGGAATTGAAACAATACATGGAACTCGCTTTGGGGACACTTTTTACGGCACAGAAAATTATGAGAAATTTTTTGCTAATGGTGGCGATAATATTCTTAATATGGGCGGAGGAGATGACAGAGTTTCCTATGCAAGCGGCAATTCAAAAGATTACACTGTTACTTTAGTAGGAGATGAAATCCATGTAACTGGCCCTACAACAAAGGATATTATCATTGGTGGTAGGTATGTCGAGTTCATGGCTGATAATAAAATAATCGATACTGATTATTTTAAGCAACCAATAACCTCTACATTTATCAAAACTGTTTATAGTTTTGATGATGAGACAACAGTACCAACTTATATTTATTCTGGAGAAACAAAAGGTGGAGGGTTCGCGAGCTGGTTTCCCCAATCTGCTGCTCTTTTAGATTTAAATAACGATAGTATTGAAGATTTAATAATTCCTATGAACAAAGGATATGGAAGCGGGACAGATACTTCAACACCTTTCATTGCTTTAAGCTCAGGAAACGGAACTCTTTCTTACGATGATGATATCAACTTAATTATGCCAACAACCACCGGAGCTAGGCGTACAGAAAAAATTAAACTAGCAAGCACAGATTTAACAGCTATTGTTACAGCAGCACACGATACCGATCTAGAAACTAATAGAAATAATCCAGATAGTATTGTGCCTGAAGCAGAACTACTAATTATCCTACCCAAAGGATCGTCCATCCAACAATCAGATATAATTTCAACTCTTCCAGATGCAAATGATGATAGCCCATATGATGTTGATGCTCATGCAATGGCTGTTGGAGACATTAATGGCGATGGTTTAGATGATATTTTTGTAGGACATGGTTGGGATACAAATCAAGGCCAACAAGGCTATGCCCTGATTCAACAAACTGATGGAAGTTTTGCTGTTGATAAGAGTTCTTTTTATTCAGAAATAGTAAATTACAATAGCCATATGCTATTAGATGTGGCCCTAGTAGATGTTAATAATGATGGATATGATGATATTATAGGAGGCTACGATGGAGATGTTACCTCCCCTATCTTTCTCAACGATAACGGTACTTTTAGTAAAAATAACATTATAACATTGCCCGATTCTTATTATGGCGCAGGAAATCAAATGCATATGAAAACTATGCCGGCAGATTTTGATCAAGATGGCGATATAGATTTAGCTATTTTATGGACTACAGCCAATCCAGTTTATGCAGGAAACTACATTCAAATCAATTTAAATGACGGACAAGGAAATTATACAGATGTAACTAATCTTATCCCTGGAAATGCCTTCCAAGATGCTTATCAGCCAAAACTCACATGGGTTGAGCCTTGGCAAATGATTGATGTAAATTTTGACGGTCATATAGATATAGCGGGCTCGAGGAGCGATGTTAATGGTAACTATACAGTTGATCCAGTTGTTTACTTTAATGATGGATCCGGGAGATTTGAAATAGGTCAAATTGGTTCACCAACCTCAGCAAAGGGGAAGCCATATGCTTGGGGTGATTTTGATCAAGATCAAAAAATAGAATATATAACTTTTACTGCAGAGCCAAATGCATCATTTACATCACAAAAGATTAGTTTTCATCTTTTTGAAATAGATAATAAAATTGGAACAGGACCAAATTTTTCAAATACAACAGCTGATCAAGGTGCTCCTGGTTTTAACGAAAGATATTATCTTAATGAGAATGCTACTGCTCGAGAAGCGGTAACGGCTGGGGCCTATGATAACGGCCTTGCTCATTACCTTGCAGAAGGAAAAGATTCTGAATTAAAAACGTTTGCAGCTTTTACAAAAGTTCATGGATATTCTGGTAATGACACTATTATTCTTCGTGAAGGTAACGAGACGGCTTATGGCTATGCAGGAGATGATAGCATTGAGGGTGGTGCTGGTAATGATACAATTGATGGTGGAACAGGTCTTGATACAGCCATTTATAAAGATGCATCTTCAAACTATGAGCTAACAGCTAACGACGATGGAACACTAAGTGTTGTTCACTCCTCTT